>CAVRZQ010000019.1:0-143580 GCA_963725575.1 uncultured Acidobacteriota bacterium | reverse complement strand
ATTGTTCCCCCGCGAAGAGGAACGAAATGAAGACCTGCAGCGCTTGTACCTGGCCGCCGGGATTACTCCCCGGTACGCGGGGTCGGCGCCCGTGCCGCCGGCGCCTGTGGCTCCAGTTGCAGCTCCGGTGATGCAGTCGCTGACTGCGCCCGCGGCCATGAATGGCGAGCAGGCTGATGTCAGCAGCTTTACCCGAGTGGCGGAGATCACCCGCAAGCTCTATCACCAGAACAATGCGAACGCCGTGCTGGCGACGGCGGCGAACGAAATCGGCAGCCAGTGGAAAGTGACGCGTTGCGTGGCCGCCATGCGCAAACCCGGGCTACCGCCCACGGCGGTGCAGGAATTTCATGCCGATGGAACGACCGGCGGGGAGTCGGCCGCGCTCGCAGCAGTGGTCGCCGCTTGCCAGGATCTGGCGGTGAGTCGCGGTACCGTGAACCTTCCCGACACCCTCAGCGCGCCTGAGGCGCAGCCGGTGCGACGCGTGCTCGCGGAACTGGGCGTGACTTCGCTGCTGGCCTTGCCGCTGGTGGATGGCGAAGATCACATTGGAATCCTGGTGTTCATGCAGGGCTCGGAGCGTAACTGGCATCCCTCGGAAATCGTGGTGCTCAAGACGCTGGCCGAACAGGTGGTGATTGCGCTGAACAATGCGGGCTTGCGCCGCCTGGTGCGGAACCTCTCCGTCACGGATGAGAAGTCAGGTTTACTGAAACGGGCCTCCTACCTCGACCTCGTATTCGCTGAAGCGCAGCGCGCTACCCAACAGGCCACGCCGCTCACGATCCTGCTCATGCACTTTGGCCGGAGCGCTGCCATGATCAAGGAATTCGGCGAGCCCGTGGTGGAAGCGACCATGGAGCAAGTCGGACAACTATTTACCGCGAACATCCGCTCTAACGATCTTGCCTTCCGCTATGACACGACCACCGTTGCCATCATTCTCGGGGACACGGCGGAGAAGGAAGCCTTGCTGGCGGTCGAGAAGCTGCGCAAACTGGTGGCTGATGTCCGGTTGCCGGGGAAGGACCACCCGGTTCCCTTCACTGCAGGACTGGCCGAGGCGGTCATGCGTACCGCGTTCGACCCGGTCGATATTGTCACTGAAGTGATCAATCGCGCCGAGCAGGCCTTGCACGACGCGCTCGCCCAGGGCCCCGGCACCGTGGTATCGCTGGCCCCGAACCTGGCATCGGCGGCAGTGGCTTAGAACAGCCATCAGCATTCAGCCGTCAGCTTTTAGTTACAAGCCACTAGTGCTGGCAGCCATCGAATAATTTCAAGTCCCCCAGCACAGCCGCTCCGAACGCACAATTTCCAACAATAATGCCAAATGCGCAGAGGCGAAAGCCGATGGCTGAGAACATCTCCCTACATTTGAGTTCTTCTCTGACCCGCTGCTACACTAACAAGTTTGGCTTCTTACATCCGATCTTGTTCTAGAAGGACTTCATGTTGAAACCCGGGGATATTGCCATCGTAAGCGGAGCGCGTACGCCCATGGGGCGCTATTGCGGCAAACTCAAAGACTTCACAGCACAGGAACTGGGTGCGGTCGCGGCCAAAGGAGCGATTGAGCGTTCAGGGATTGATCCGAAAGAGTTCGATCATGTCGTATTTGGCAACGCGCAGCAGACTTCGGGCGATGCACTCTATGGCGCGCGTCATGTCGGGCTGAGGGCGGGGCTGCCGATCGAGACCCCGGCGCTGACCGTGAACCGGCTGTGCGGTTCGGGCATGCAGGCCATCGTTAATGCGGCGCAGATGGTGCAAACCGAGGAAGCGAAGACCGTGCTGGCAGGCGGCATGGAGGCGATGTCGCAGGCGCCCTTCGTCATACGCGGCCGCGACGGTTTCACGCTGGCTCCCGGCGGCAAGCTCGAAGACTCGCTGATGGTGGCGCTGTTCGATTCCTATTGCAGATCGTCCATGGCGAACACGGCTGAGTCGTATGGCGACCAGCAGGGAATCACGCGCCAGATGCAGGACGAATTCGCCTTGCGCTCCCAGCAGATGGCCGATTTGGCCTACAAGGAAGGACGGATGCAGGAAGAACTAGTCCCAGTGTCTCTTAGAAGTTCAAGGGGCGAATTGACTGGCGAGATGTTCACTGAGGACGATCACCGGCGCCCGCAGACTACGATGGAGGGACTGGCGAAGCTGCGTCCCGCGTTTGGCCCTATTTCAGGGAAGCCCGGGACGGTCACCGCTGGCAACGCCAGCGGGATCGTCGATGGCGGCGCCGCAGTTGTCATCATGTCCGTTGAACAGGCCCAGAAGCGGGATTTGAATCCGCTCGGACGAATCGTGAACTGGGGCATCGCCGGTGTGGATCCCAGCTTGATGGGTCGCGGGCCGGTGCCGGCAACCAAGCTGGCGCTGCAGCGCGCCGGGCTGACGCTCGACTACATCGACTTGATCGAAGTGAACGAGGCCTTCGCCGCGCAGTACCTTGCAGTTGAGCAAGAACTCGGCCTCGATCGCAACAAGGTAAACGTGAACGGTGGGGCAATCGCGCTCGGGCATCCACTGGGTGCGACGGGCACACGACTTGTGATTACGCTGCTCTACGAGTTGCGGCGGCGGAAGAAGAAGTACGGGCTGGCGACAGCCTGCATTGGTGGCGGGCAGGGAATCGCGATGGTGGTAGAAAGCTTTCACTAGAGAAAAAGCTGTAACCACGACGGACACAAAAGGCACGAAGGTTCTTGATTTCGATTTCCTTACTAATCCTTCGTGTCCCTGGCGGTTCATAAAGGGACTTATATGCAGATAAAAAACGTTGGCGTTCTAGGCTGTGGCCTGATGGGCTCCGGCATCGCGCAGGTGGCGGCGACAGCCGGACTCGATGTCACGGTACTCGAAGTGGAACAGAGATTTCTCGATAAGGGCTTTGCCGGGATCGAGAAGTCGCTCGCGAAGTTTGCCGAGAAGGGTACGCTAAAGGAATCTGCACAGGCGGTGCGGGCGCGGCTGAAGGGCACGACCTCGAAGTCGGACTTGGCGGACTGCGACATCATCATTGAGGCCATCATCGAGAATGTCGAGGAAAAGAAGAAGATGTACGCCTCTCTCGATCCGATCGTGAAGAAGGACGCGATCTTCGCTTCGAATACTTCGTCGATCTCGGTGACAGAGTTGCTCACTTCGGTCAAGCGGCCGGAGCGGTTTATCGGGCTGCACTTTTTTAACCCAGTGCCGCTGATGAAGCTGGTCGAGGTGGTGAAGACGATCGCCACGGCGCCCGAGGTGTACGACGCGGCTTATGAATTCGCGAAGAAGCTCGGCAAAGTTCCGGTGCGGACTTCCGACAAGACGGGCTTCATCGTGAACCGGCTGCTGGTGCCGTATTTGCTGGACGCGATCCGAGCCTATGAAGAAGGCGTGGGCTCGATCGAAGATATCGATAACGCGATGAAACGCGGTTGTGGATATCCGATGGGTCCGTTTACTTTGCTCGACTTTGTGGGGCTCGATACGACCTATTACATCACGCAGGTCATGTACGACGAGTTCAAGGAGCGTCGCTTCGCGTCGCCTCCTCTGCTGAAGCGACTGGTGATGGCAGGCTGGTACGGGCGGAAGTCGGGACGCGGATTTTATAACTATGCGGACCCGGCGAATCCAGTGGCGGGGAAGTTCTGATCTGTATTAGCCGCCATTTTCGCGGAGGAACGCAGATCGACACCTACCCTGTAGGCATAGGGGCACGGAGAACGATATTAACGAAGTCATTTATATGCCATTGCAGGATGAAGGGACTGATTGTTGGCGGCCTGTTTGCGCTTTGCGTGTTGCAGTATGGTACCTATGTGATCGCCGCAAGCAAGCCTGATGACGAGCGTTGGGCCTTTCCTCCGAACGCGTTCGTACGTTGTCACGAGCATGTTTTCTCGGATTGCCAAGTGGGCTTGGTCGCTTACAAAATTGCTGGATGAGTCTCCTTGTCTCGGTGTCTCTGTGATGAATTTTAGCTTACCTTAATCGGTACGAATCTACGACAATAAATATCGAATCTTATGACCTTCGAAAACATTCTCCTCGAAAAGAAAAATTCAATCGCCTACGTCACCGTCAACCGGCCCAAGGTGCTTAACGCGCTAAACATGGCGACGATGGAAGAACTGCGGGCGGCCTTCACCGATATTCAAAACGATGCTGCGATTCGTGTAGCGATTCTGACCGGGTCGGGCGAGAAGGCGTTCATTGCGGGGGCGGACATCGGCGAACTGTCGAAGCATGACGCCGTCTCGGGCAAGGAGTACACGCATCGCGGGCAATCCGTGCTTGACTTGATCGAGAGCCTCGGCAAGCCGGTGATTGCCTGCATCAACGGCTTCGCGCTGGGTGGCGGATGCGAGATCGCCATGGCCTGCACCATCCGCCTGGCGAACTCGAACGCGAAGTTGGGCCAGCCCGAGGTCAAGCTCGGCATTATTCCCGGATACGGCGGCACGCAGCGACTGCCGCGACTGGTGGGCAAAGGCGTCGCAATGCAACTGGTGCTGACCGGCGAGATGATTTCCGCCGAAGAAGCGCATCGCATCGGGCTGGTGAATGAAGTGACGGCTCTAGGTGAACTGATTCCGCGCGCCGAGGCGATTGCGCAGAAAATTATCGCCAATGCGCCGCTCGCGATTCAGTACGCGATGGAGGCGGTGAATCACGGGCTCGACTTGCCGCTGGCCGAGGGGCTGTATCTCGAGGCGACGCTGTTCGGCGTGTGTTGCGCGACGGAAGACAAGAAGGAAGGTACAACCGCGTTCCTCGAGAAACGAGCGGCGGCGTTCAAGGGAAAGTAAGGCGATTTCAGATTTTCGATTTCAGATTGATCAGCGAGGTGGAGAAAGCACGGCAGTTCAGGAATCTCGAAGCGGTTTTTAATCTGAAATCTAAAATCTGCAATCTGAAATATACCTTCTGAAATCTGATGCTGAAGTCTCTCCATATCGGGCGCTATGTTACAAAGCCGGAAGACTTGCGGGCGCTGGCGGAGTTTCTGGAGGCGATTGGGTTCGTGCAGGTCGCGGCCGGGGATGGGCGCTCGGCGGTGTTTTCCGCGCCGGTGGGCCTGCTGAGTGTGAATGCGCTCCCCTCCGAGTACCCGAAGGAGATGCTCGATCATCTGAAGGACATCAACCGGCTGATTGTGCTGGAAGTCAGCAACCCGGACGACGTATTTGCGATCGCGCAGAAGAAAGGGCTCAAGGTATTGATGGATTCGGCGTCACCGAAGACGGGCGAGCGCAGTTTTTCACTCGCGCTGCCCGGCGAAATCATCGTTACCGTGCACGGCAAGCCGGAGGCGCTGCCGCCGGGTGCAGAAGGAGAACTCAAGGCGGGAGGGAAACGTTTCGCCATCGTGGTGAGCCGGTTCAATGCATTCATCACCGAACGCCTGTTGCAGGGTGCGCTCGACGGCTTGCGGCGGACAGGGGCGCGCAATGAAGACATCGAGATCATGCGTGTGCCCGGAAGCTTCGAAATTCCCGCCGCCGCCCGCGTGCTCGCCGAGGGCGGGAAATTCGATGCGATTATTTGCCTCGGGTGTCTTTTGCGCGGCGACACCGCGCATTACGACGTGATCGTAAACGAATGCGCCCGCGGCATCGGACAGTCGGCGCAGGAAACCGGCGTGCCGCATGCCTTCGGGGTGCTCACCTGCGACACCCTGGAGCAGGCCATCGATCGCGCCGGGCTGAAGATGGGGAACAAGGGCCTGGAAGCGGCGCTGGCCGCGGTCGAGATGGCGAGTCTTAAAACAGTCGTCAGTCGTCAGTCATCGGTTGCGAAAAAAGTCGTCAGCCGCCGGGCGTCAGTCGCTGGCCAAGGCCCGCTCCGATCGCGGCCCGATGCTTCGAGCAAATCAAGGCCTAAAAATCGCCGCAATCGTTGAGTGTCGAGTCACCACGCTTGCTCCAATCTTCAATTCGCCGAATCCCTTCCTGTAAAATAAATCCGGCCGTCGCATCGCCTCCGGTCGGAAAAATAGCGGCCAACAGCCATCTGCTAACAACCAATAGCGGATGACTGACGACTAGCGACTATCTTTATGGGCACCCGACGAAAGTCTCGCGAGTTGTGCTTGCAGATGCTCTTCCAGGCCGATATGGGCCGGCAGGGGCCCGATGACGTGCGCCGTACCTTCTGGGCTGAGCGCAAGGAGGTGGGCGAGGACGTTCGCGGTTTTGCCGACGACCTGTTCCGCACTGCTACCGATCGCACCATGGACATCGACAAGTTGATCGAGGGGCACGCGGAACACTGGCGCATGCAGCGCATGGCGGCCGTGGATCGCAACATCCTGCGTGCTGCGGTGGCGGAGTTCTTGGGCTACCCCCAGACCCCGCGGGCGGTGATCATCAATGAGGCTATCGAGATCGCGCGCAAGTTTTCCAGCCCCGAGTCAGTGCAGTTCATCAATGGAGTGCTCGACAGCGTTGGCCGGGATCTGGAGAAGGCCAGGCCCTGACCTTGCCCGGCAAAGATTCTGGGTCGAAAGAGTCAGGGCGCGAGCGATACTGTTCACAACCTTCACGCCAGAAAATCTTCCGTCACAATTTGCACGCCGCACACGGCTCCGCCGTGCCTGACGAACGCCATCCACACTCTGCGACCGCTCGCGGTTTCCCACCTCTGAACACCCCCTATCTAGGGCTGCACGGCTATCAGGTCTGCATTGCAGGTTTGCGGAATGTTGCTGCAGAGGCTGCTCTTGTTGCTGCTGTTGTTGTTGGTAAAGGTGATCTGCTGAAGGTCGCCTCCCGATACGGCGCTGACAACGTGGACGGAGCCATCGTTGGCGCCTACGTAGAGGGTAGTTCCATCGACAGTCAAGCCGGCGTCAAGCGGCACCGGGTTTCCCGTCAGAGGAATTGCAGAAACCGTGTTCACGCCGAGGTCAAACACAAATACGCTGCCGAGGTTGCTGGCCAGGATGTAAGCCCGGGAATTGTCGGGCGCGATGATTAATTTGAGCGGAGTGAAGTCGCCCTGGCCGAGGTTCACGAAGCTGGAATCGGCCGCCGTCACTGGAAAAGGACAAGTCGCCTGGGTAGGTGAATTGCTGGTGGCTACAGGCGGGGCGCTGACCGCAACGTCAAAGACATCGATTCCTGGAGACTCAACGCCCAGGGCATGCACCCCATCCGGCAGCGCTTGAAATAGGGCAGGGCTTCTTCCGGGGAACGTCGCTGCTTGTGCGTAGCTGGTGTCACACGCGTTCCGCATGGTGACCGAGTTTGGCCCGGAGAGATAGGCCAAAGCTCCGTTTGCATAGAACGACACAGCATTCGCGGGTGCCGGGAGAGATATTGTCTTGAGCGCTTGCACCGTCGAGTAGACGTACAACGTGTTCCCTGCGGTAATGAACGCCTTCAGGCCATCCGGTGAAAATGCTGCCGCGGTCGCGCCCGAAATCAGCAGTGCGGTCGGCGGAGCCGCGGTGCTCCCGGCCTGGTCTACGATGTAGACCTGGTTCGGGTTCGACAGCGTGTCGGAAACGATAACCTTGGTGCCGTCAAGCGAGACCGCCAGCACCCTCCCGGGCACGTTGCTCATTTGCGTCACCGAGTTCGCGCCCGCCGCCGCGGCCGGATCGAAGGTCATCAGGCCAGCCGAACTACCCAGGTACGCCTTGCTCCCAGTGGGAGAGAAGACGAACGAGTTTGGAGAGCTCGGAAGCGTGATGCTGCCGCCCGGCGTGTTGGTCTTGATTGGAATGGGAAACAGCAACGGCTGGCATCCATTGATGGTGCCGCATTGCATGGTCGTAACGAAGACATTTTTAGAGGTCACGGGCGAGCCCGTAATCAGGCCCACGATCGGATCTCCGACATAGGTCTGGTCAGAAGGCGTTGTCGACGAATAAACCGGCTGGATGGGCTGGAGGCCGACGTTACAGGTTGGCGCGGTGCAGGTGGCCACGATGCTCACGCCACCCGGGGCCTTGGTGCTGACCCCTGCGGTTCCTGCGGTAGAGCTGGCTGGAGTGGACGCCACTGGACTGAGGGTGGCATTTGCCGGGGACAGCGAGATCCATGTGAGGGTGGGGATCGGGTTTGTAAGTTTGTTTCCCAGTCGGTCGATGACGGTGGGCGTAATGTTGATGCCCGAGGTGTTATTCGCGATCGCAAACGACGTGTTCGTCGCCGCATTGCCGACTTGCAGGTTGATCGACTGGACCAGGCAAGTCTCGAAATAGGGATGAAGAGTCCCATTCTTGTCGGGAATATCGGCTGGCAGGCTGCTGACGCTCGACAGGTTGGCGAAAATCTGTGTCCGCCCGGGGGTCGCAGCCGTGAAGCGCGCTTGGGTGATCTGTTTCCCGTTGTTGTTATTGAGCGCCGGATCCGACGTGGTCACCTTGGCGACCGTTGGATTGGTCTGCGAAAAGGCAAAAGATCCTACGGTATTCGTGATGTCGACATTATTGCTGAAGGCATGAGCTTGGAAGTCGAGATAGTTCTGAATGCCGGGCGCCTGCGCGAGGGTAATGCAGTCCGGTTGCGGGATGGGGGGATTGATCAGTGTGAGCGTGATGGTATCAATATGCTGGTGGACGTAGATCGTGACCGGAGGACTCGATACCCCATTTCCCGTCGCCGTCACCTGAGTTACGCCCGTTCCCTGCGGGGTGCAAACACGGCTGGCGCTGTCCCACTTGCCGGCGCAAGCCAGACCCCCTGCTGCCGGGACAAAGCTCAGCACGCTGGGATTGCTGGAGGTGTAGGTGATGGGTAGCGTGACGGCAGGTCTGAGGAGGGGAGTGAACAGGACTATGGAACCAATGTCCACACTGGTGCTGGAGGCGGAAAGGGTAATGCTGGTGGGAGTGGGCAGGGCGGCCGATCCCCGTGCTGCTTCCGCCACAGCCAACCATCCCGCCAACGGACAAAGATATGGATAAGACCGCAAACAGCCAGGAAACGAACCGACGCATGCATCCTCCCCGCCCCGGCAAACTCCACGCTTGCCTGGCGAGTCTCTGTATCTGCTGGAAAACCTTCAGTGTAGAGGCCAACCTCCATTTCAGCAAGGGGGAGGCCCAGGTGCCCTCGCCTGCTCTGAGATGCCGCAACCAGTGGTTGACGATGTGCGACGCCACTTGTTATATTTAAAAGGTTCCGCGAGTTAATTCTGGCTTGCCTGGAAGCGGTGGGTTCTATACGCCGCGCGTTTTTTTGTGTGCGCGGCGCCTCCGAAGATAGCGGCTGAGCTTTAGAGACATGCGTTCCTGAATGGGTTAGAAGGTTCAGGAACTTCCTCGCTGAAATGCTTCGCGCTCACCCCGTCAAGGGGCTATGCGAGGCAAGGCTGGCGAAACGGAGCACCTCCGAAGTTGGGCTTGGTGCCACCGTCGTCGGCGTTAGTCTGATCGGGAAATCAAGCATCTTCTTTCCGGCGATATTGTGCCCGGCGAGAAGTATGGCTGGTCGAGGGTGTGCCAGTCAGCCCCGGAGACGGGAAAAGCAGAAGCATCGCGGTGTGCCTGGATGCGCTTGTGGGCGTGTCCGAGGTGCGGCGTGCTGAAGGAGCGGCAAGAGTGCCTACGTTCAATCAACTGGTGCGTTCCGGTCGCAAGCGGCCTCGTTACAAGACGGCGAGTCCGGCCCTGCAGTCCTGCCCGCAGAAACGCGGCGTCTGCACCCGTGTGTACACCCAAACGCCGAAGAAGCCGAACTCGGCGCTGCGCAAGGTGGCGCGTGTGCGGCTCACCAACGGCATTGAAGTTACGACCTACATCCCCGGCGTCGGCCACAACCTGCAGGAGCACTCGATCGTGCTGATCCGCGGGGGCCGCGTGAAGGATCTGCCGGGTGTCCGCTATCACGTGGTGCGCGGAACGCTGGACGCGGTGGGTGTTGCCAACCGCAAGCAGGGCCGTTCGAAATACGGAGCGAAGCGGCCGAAGAAAGCGTAGAGCGGCTCTCGGCCGATGGTCGTTGGCTGCTGAGCGTTTCGCAAGAATCTAGGGCGAGCAGATAGCTTTCGCCGGCACGGTTCAAGCTGAGAGCTATGAGCCAAAGAGCCAGAGCTGATTTTCAATGCCTCGAAAAGGACATATCGCAAAGCGTGGCGTCGCCGTCGGATCCGGTGTACGGATCGGATCTGGTGACCAAGTTCGTCAACTCGATGATGTGGCAGGGCAAGAAGTCGACCGCCGAGGGCATCTTCTACGAAGCGCTGACCAAGTTGCAGGAAAAGGGCGGCGACGAGGCTTTGAAGCTGTTCAAGAAGGCCGTCGAGAATGCCAAGCCGCTGCTCGAAGTCAAGACCCGCCGCGTGGGTGGTGCGAACTATCAGGTGCCGGTCGAAGTCAATGCCGACCGGCGCACCTCGCTCGCCATCCGCTGGCTGATCACGTATTCGCGCGGCCGCGGCGAAAAGGGCATGATCGAGAAATTGACCAACGAATTGCTCGACGCCGCCAACAACCGCGGCGCCGCGATCAAGAAGAAGGAAGATGTGCACCGCATGGCGGAAGCCAACAAGGCGTTTGCGCATTACCGGTGGTAACGAGCTTTTAGCGTTTAGCTGCTGGCTCTTAGCTCGGCTGCCGAGTTGCGGGAGTTTTGGCTAAAGGCGTAAGAGCTAATAGCTGATTTTCGAGCCCCAGAAAGAAGAGTTGAAAAGACGTGCCAAGTACAGTCCCATTAGAGCGTTGCAGGAACATCGGCATCATGGCCCACATCGATGCCGGCAAGACCACTACGACGGAGCGCATCCTTTTCTATACGGGAAGGACGCACCGCATCGGAGAGGTGCATGAAGGCACGGCCACGATGGACTGGATGGAGCAGGAGCAGGAGCGCGGCATCACCATCACGTCCGCGGCCACGACCTGCACCTGGCGCGATATCCGCATCAACATCATTGATACGCCCGGCCACGTCGATTTCACGGCCGAGGTCGAGCGATCGCTGCGCGTGCTCGACGGCGCTGTCGCGGTGTTTGACGCCGTGCATGGCGTGCAGCCGCAGTCGGAAAAAGTCTGGCGGCAGGCCGATAAGTACGGTGTCCCGCGAATTTGTTTCATCAACAAGATCGACAAGATGGGTGCCGATTTCGAGCATGCCATCGATACCATCCGCAAGCGCCTCAACGCCAAGCCCGTAGCGATCCAGATTCCGATCGGCCAGGAAGACAAGTTCCGGGGCGTCATCGATCTGATCGAGATGAAGGCGATCGTCTGGAACGACGAGACCATGGGCGCCGAGTACGACACCGAGGAGATTCCGGCCGAGTTGAAGAAGAAGGCCGAAGCGTTCCACACGCAACTGGTTGAGACCGTTGCCGAAAACGACGACGACATCCTGCACAAGTTCCTCGAAGGCGAAGCGATTTCGGCCGAGGAACTGCGGAAGTCGCTGCGCAAGTCGACCATCGCGCTGAAGCTGTTCCCGGTCGTGCTCGGAACGGCATTCAAGAACAAGGGTGTTCAGCCGCTGCTCGACGCGGTCGTGGATTACCTGCCCTCGCCCCTGGATACGCCCGAGACGAAGGGCATCAATCCGGACAATGGGAAGCCCGTTACGCGCAAGGCGGACGACAAGGAGCCGTTCTCGGCGCTGGCGTTCAAGATCATGGCCGACCCGTTCGTCGGCCAGCTGACCTTCATCCGCGTGTACTCGGGGCAGCTGAAATCGGGCGAGTCGGTTTTGAACTCGCGCACGCAGAAGACCGAGCGCATCGGCCGCCTGCTGAAGATGCACGCCAACAAGCGCGAAGACATCCAGGAAATTCTCGCGGGCGACATCTGCGCGGTGGTGGGACTGAAGAACGTCAGCACCGGCGACACCATTTGCGACGAGAAGCATCCCATCACGCTCGAGTCGATCACGTTCGCGGTGCCAGTCATTTCGGTCGCGGTCGAGCCCAAGACCAAGGCCGATCAGGAAAAGATGGGCATGGCGCTCGGCCAGCTGGCGCAGGAAGACCCGACCTTCAAGGTTCACACCGATCCCGACAGCGGCCAGACCATCATCAGCGGCATGGGCGAGTTGCACCTGGAAATCATCGTCGACCGCATGATGCGCGAGTACAAGGTCGAAGCCAACGTTGGCAAGCCGCAGGTGGCGTATCGCGAGACCATCCGCAGGCACGCCGAAGCCGAAGGCAAGTACATCCGCCAGACCGGCGGCCGCGGCCAGTACGGTCACGCCAAGATTCGCCTCGATCCCAACGAGCCGGGCAAGGGCTACGAGTTCATCAACGAAATCGTGGGCGGCGTGGTTCCGAAGGAATACATCAAGCCGATCGACCAGGGCATGCAGGAAGCGATGGAGGGCGGCGTGCTCGCCGGCTATCCCATGGTCGACGTGAAGGCGACGCTGTACGACGGCAGCTACCACGACGTCGATTCGAACGAAATGGCGTTCAAGATCGCCGGTTCGATGGCGTTCAAGGAAGCCGCTCGCAAGGCTAGCCCAGTGATTCTCGAGCCGGTGATGGCGGTCGAAGTCGTGACGCCGGAAGACTTCGCGGGCGCGATCATGGGCGACCTGAGCTCGCGCCGCGGACGCATCGAAGGCATGGAGCACCGCGCGGGTTCGCAGGTGATCAAGGCCATCGTGCCGCTGTCGGAGATGTTCGGCTACGCGACCCACATGCGTTCGAGCACGCAGGGCCGCGCCGACGTACTCGATGCACTTCGCGCGCTATGAAGAGGCGCCGCGCTCGGTGGCGGAAGAGATCATCGCCAAGGTGCAGGGCAAACGGCGAAGTAGGCAACGGAAGATTTGCGAACGAACTGGTCGCCGCAGGGAGCTGACGACGGAGCAAAACGGAAATGGCGAAAGAAAAATTTGACCGTAATAAGCCGCACTGCAACGTAGGCACGATTGGTCACATTGACCATGGCAAGACGACGTTGACGGCGGCGATCACGAAGGTGTTGCAGAAGCACAACCCGAAGATCGTGTTCCGGTCGTTCGACTCGATCGACAACGCGCCGGAAGAGAAGGCGCGCGGGATCACGATTGCGACGGCGCACGTCGAGTACGAGACGCCGAACCGGCACTACGCGCACGTCGACTGCCCGGGGCACGCGGACTACATCAAGAACATGATCACGGGCGCGGCCCAGATGGATGGCGCGATCCTGGTGGTGGCGGCGACCGACGGTCCGATGCCGCAGACCCGCGAGCACGTGCTCCTGGCGCGCCAGGTGGGTGTGCCCTACATCGTGGTGGCGCTGAACAAGTGCGATGCGGTGGACGATCCCGAGCTGCTCGACCTGGTCGAACTCGAAGTGCGCGAGCTGCTGAAGAGCTACCAGTTCCCGGGCGACGACGTGCCGGTGATCCGGCTCTCGGCGCTGGGCGCGCTGAACGGCGAAGCGAAGTGGGAAAAGCAGATCGACGCGCTGATGGAGGCGGTGGACAAGAGCGTGCCGCAGCCGGCGCGCGAGCTGGACAAGCCGTTCCTGATGCCGATCGAAGACATCTTCTCGATCTCGGGGCGCGGCACGGTGGTGACGGGCCGGATCGAGCGCGGCAAGGTGAAGGTGGGCGAGGAAGTGGAAATAGTGGGCTTCCGCGACACCCGCAAGACGGTGGTGACGGGCGTGGAGATGTTCAAGAAGCAGCTGGACGAAGGCATGGCGGGCGACAACGCCGGGCTGTTGCTGCGCGGCATTGCGAAAGACGATGTGGAGCGCGGGATGGTGCTGGCGAAGCCGGGATCGATCACGCCGCACACGAAGTTCAAGGCGGAGGTGTACATCCTGACCAAGGAAGAGGGCGGACGGCACACGCCGTTCTTCAAGGGATACCGTCCGCAGTTTTACCTGCGCACGACGGACGTGACGGGGGTGGCGGAGTTGCCGGCGGGCACGGAGATGGTGATGCCGGGGGACAACGTGAGCCTGGTGATTGAGCTGATCACGCCGGTGGCGATGGAGAAGGGCCTGCGGTTCGCGATTCGCGAAGGCGGCCACACGGTAGGCGCCGGCACGATCGCGGAGATTGTGCAGTAGAAGCGTCGTGGCAGACGGTAGTCGTTGGGCGTCCGCAAAGGCTTACGAAACCTCGGCAGGACGCGGCTAGCCTTCGGCACAGAATCTGTCGGTCTGCTAGGGCGCTAAGAGCTAGCAGCTAGGAGCTAATCAGCGGCCTGCAACTTGCCGCCAGTTCTTTCCTCCCGGAGAGCCGGGAGGGGCGAGAGAGTGAAACGTGATTGGAAAAGAAAGAATTCGCATCCGGCTGAAAGCCTACGACTATCGCATCCTGGACCAGTCCACGGGTGAGATCGTCGAGACAGCGCGGCGCACCGGCGCGCAGATCGCGGGCCCGATTCCATTGCCCACGATGAAGAACAAGTACTGCGTGCTGCGTTCCCCGCACGTGGACAAGAAGTCGCGCGAGGCTTTCGAGATCCGCACGCACAAGCGCCTGCTCGACATCCTCGAGCCGACGCAGCAGACGGTGGACGCGCTGATGAAGCTCGATCTGCCCGCGGGCGTGGACGTCGAGATCAAGGCGTTCGGGAAGGAACACAAGTAGACTCTGAGCTCTAGGTTCTAGGCTCTGGCCTTTGAGGTCTTGGCATCGAGCCTCAAGATTCCAGGCGTCGGGTTCGAGTCTGGCAGTGAGCGACGCGAGCCCAGCCCGTAGAGGTGGCAGGTATCAGCCCAGGGCGTAAGCCCTGGGTGAAGCAAGACGGGAGCGAGTCCGCTGAGACGACACAACGAGCGAGGGCGTGAGCCCGAAGCTCCCCAGCCAATAGCCACTGAGCCATGCTGGGAACGGAGAACGAAATGGCAAGAGTAGCAGGGATTCTCGGGAAAAAAGTCGGCATGACGCAATTGTTCGACTCGAAGGGCGAGGTTCGCCCCGCGACCGTACTGCAGGCTGGTCCATGCGTGGTCACCCAGCACAAGACCGCAATTCGCGACGGCTACGAGTCGGCCCAGATCGGATTGGTCGAGTTCGTGAAGGAAAAGCGACTGACCAAGCCGATGCGCGGCCACTTCGCCAAGAACAATCTCCCGCCGATGAAGTTCCTCCGTGAAGTTCCCATTGAAATCGATGAAACGCCCGCCGAGGGCGACCCGGCGAATGGCCTGAAGGTCGGCGAGCGCGTCCTGGTCGATATCTTCGAAGGCGACCGCTTTGTGGACGTCGTGGGCATCAGCAAGGGTCGCGGCTTCGCGGGCGTCGTCAGGCGGCATCACTTCGCCGGCGGTCCGAAGTCGCACGGTTCGATGTTTCAGATCACGGGTTCGATCGGTTCCTCGGCATTTCCGTCGCGCGTGTTCAAAGGCATGCGCATGTCGGGACACATGGGGACGGATCGGGTTACGACGCGCAACCTGCGCATCCTGGGTGTGGACAAGGACGAGAACCTGCTGGTGGTTGAAGGCAGCGTGCCGGGTGCGAACGGCGGCTATGTCGTGATCACCCGGGCCAAGAAACCGCCGAGAGAGCGTCGCGGATTCGCGGGCGCCGCTACGGTGGATCCATTGAAGGCAGCCAAGCGCGCGGCCAAGAAGGGCTAGGCAATCGCTAGTCGTTGGCCAGTTGGCCAACGTGAAGATGAGAGATCTATGGCAACCATTGATATCTACAACCTGAACGGCGCCAAGGTCGGCACGATGGATCTCGCCGATGAGGTTTTTGGTGCGGTGAACGAAGACCTGCTGTGGGAAGCGGTAAAACACTACCGCGCGTCCCAGCGCGCTGGCACGCACGCCACCAAGAACAAGAAGTTGGTGTCGGGGTCCGGCAAGAAGCTTTGGAAGCAGAAGGGCACCGGCCGGGCGCGCGTGGGCTCAATCCGTTCGCCGCTGTGGCGGCATGGCGGCACGGTGCACGGGCCGCAACCCCGCTCCTACGATTACACTTTCCCCCGGAAGAAACTGCTGGGGGCGTTGCGCTCGGCGCTGGCGGCGAAGTTTGCTGACGGCAAGCTGATCGTCGTGAACGCGTTCGACGTGAAAGAGCCCAAGACGAAGGCGTTCCGCGAGGCGCTCGACAAGTTGAAGGTTGAAAAGACCGCGTTGCTGGTGGAAGTGCCCCGGCACGGCAACCGCAATCTCGAACTGAGTTCACGCAATATCGAAGGCACAGAACTGGTCGAGAGCAACGCCGTTCATCCCTATCACCTGCTGCGCTATGAGCGCGTGATTTTTACGCAGCCGGCGATCGAGAAGCTGCAGCTCACGCTGACCAAGTCGGCGTCCCGGCGCGAACATAAGGCGGAGCCGGGCGAAAGCGAGAGGAAAGCCACGCGTGTTCCTCGCCGGCGCACGCGCCATGAAAAAGCGGCGGAGGTGGCGTAATGAAATCGGCCTATGAAATTCTTCGCCGTCCGGTCATCACGGAAAAAGGCCTGGCCATCAAGGAAAACGAGAACACGCTCGTATTCCAGGTAGCCAAGCAAGCGACCAAGACCGAGATCAAGGAAGCGGTGCAGACGATCTTCAAAGTGAAAGTGGACTCAGTTCGCACCGCCAATTACCCCGGAAAAGAGCGGCGCCGCGGACGTTTCGCGGGCTACCGTCCGGACTGGAAGAAAGCGTACGTGCGGTTGAAAGCCGGCGAAAAGATGCCGGAGTACGCGCAGAATCTTGTAGTCGTTAGCCGAGCAAGCTGAACAGCGTAAGAGTTACAAGCTGAAGAGCTGAGACTTATGCCAATCAAGACATACAGACCGACGACGCAGACGCTTGCGCTACCGGACGACGCTGGTCAATGACGACATCACGACCAACAAGCCGCACAAGCCGCTGGTCGAGCCCAAGCAGAAGACCGGCGGACGGCGGAATTCAGGCGACACCACGAGCCGGTTTCGTGGCGGTGGCAACAAGCGCAAGCTGCGCCTGATCGACTTCAAGCGCGACAAGACCGGAATTCCGGCAACCGTGATTTCGATCGAATACGATCCCAACCGTTCCGCGCGCATTGCGCTCTTGAGCTATGCGGACGGCGAGAAGCGCTACATCGTGCAGCCCGACGGGCTGAAGATGGGACAGAAGATCATAAGCGGGCCGGATGCCGACATCCTGGTCGGCAATGCGCTGCCGCTGCGCAACATTCCGCCGGGCACGACGGTGCACAACATCGAACTGCGTCCCGGCAAGGGCGCGCAGATGGTGCGTTCCGCAGGCGGCTCGGCGCAGCTGGTTGCGAAAGAAGGCGACTACGCGCTGATCAAGCTGCCTTCCGGCGAGACCCGCAAGGTGCTGCAGGATTGCATGGCGACCATCGGTCAGGTCGGCAACACCGATCACGAGAACGTCACCATCGGCAAGGCCGGGCGCATGCGCTGGCTGGGACGGCGTCCGCACAACCGCGGCGTCTCCATGAACCCGGTCGATCACCCGCACGGCGGCGGCGAAGGCAAAACTTCGGGCGGCCGTCACCCCGTGACCCCCTGGGGCCAGCCGACGCGCGGTTTCAAGACCCGCAATAACAAGCGCACCGACGCGTTCATCGTCGGGCGCCGAAAGAAAACGTAGCTCGCTAACGAGCGGGCGGAACGCCTCAAGCCGGGTTTGTGGAAGGCTGAGAGCTGAAAGCTGAGAGCTGATTTATGGCACGTTCAACCAAGAAGGGCCCGTTTATCGACGCCCACCTGCAAACCAAGGTGGATGGAATGAACGCGCGCAACGAGAAGAAGGTGCTGCGCACCTGGTCGCGGCGTTCGACCATCATCCCCGAGATGGTGGGACACACCATCGCCGTGCACAACGGCAAGAAGTTCATCCCGGTGTACATCACCGAGAACATGGTGGGCCACAAGCTGGGCGAGTTCAGCTTCACGCGCAGCTTCAAGGGTCACTCCATGAAGGCGGCGACGGAAGTGGCCGCGCGTCCGGCGGGCGTTCCGGGCGGTCCAGGGGCACCGGCCCCGGCAGCGGGTGCAGCGCCACCGGCGCCGAAGGCGTAAAGGAGACACGCAACTATGGAATTCCGAGCCGAAGCCCGTTACATGCGAGTCTCTCCACAAAAGGCTCGCCTGGTGCTGGAACTGATCAAGGGCCAGAGGGTGGAAGACGCCCGCAACACGCTGCTGTTCACGAAGAAGCGCGTGGCTGCGACGGTCGGCGAAGCTGCTGCAGTCAGCCATCGACAATGCCAACTTCCTGAGCACCGAGAAGGGCATCGACGTCGATCTCGACCAGCTGTACGTGAAGAGTGCGGTGGCGAACGACGGTCCGCGCATGAAGCGGATCCGCCCTGCCCCGATGGGACGTGCGTTCCGCTATGTGCGGCGAATCTCGCATCTCGAAATCGTACTCGCTGAGCGCAACCGGAACGGCCAATCGGTCGCTACGGTGGTCGGAGAAGAGAAGGTAGCAGCGCCGAAAGCCCCAGCGAAAGGTAAAGCCAAGGCCAAGGCATCGGCAAAGAAGTCGCCGGCCAGGAAGAAGAAAGCGGCGGCGAAATAGGTTTTCGCTCCGGAAACGCCGGAGCAGATGAGAGGAATGATGGGTCAAAAAGTCCATCCTTATGGTTTCCGCCTCGGCTACACCAAGCCGTGGAAGTCGCGCTGGTTTGTCGAGCGGGACTACGACAAGCTGCTGCTCGAAGACGTCAAGCTGAAGGCCGAACTCAAGGACAAGCTGAAGTCGGCCGGCATCAGCGCGGTCGAGATTGAGCGTCCGGGTAACAAGATCCGGATCATCATCAAGACGGCTCGCCCCGGCATCATCATCGGACGCAAAGGCGCCGAGATCGACAAGCTGAAGCAGGAACTCCAGAAGCGCACCTCCCGGGAAGTCTTTATCGACATCCAGGAAGTGCACAAACCGGAGCTGGATGCGCAACTGGTCTCGGAATCGATCGCGCTGCAGCTCGAAAAGCGCGTGGGGTTCCGGCGCGCGATGCGCAAGTCAGTGGATTCGGCGCTGCGTTTTGGCTGCAAGGGGATCAAGGTCCGGGTCAGCGGCCGCCTGAACGGAAATGAAATCGCCCGCTCCGAGTGGTATCTGCAGGGCCGGTTGCCGCTGCACACGCTGCGCGCCGACATCGAGTACGGATTCTCGGAAGCGCGCACCACCTACGGCGTGATTGGCGTGAAGTGCTGGATCTACAAGGGCGAAATTCTCGCCGCGAAGAAGCGCGAGTCGCAAAACGCGGTGCCCAGCGGAGCGTTTTAGCTGCCGGCCAACGACTAACGACTAAGGGCTGATCTTATGTTGATGCCAAAGAAAGTGAAGTACCGCAAGCAGCAGCGCGGCCGTATGACCGGCAAAGCCTGGCGCGGCAGCCAGCTGGCTTTCGGGGATTTCGGATTGAAAGTGCTTGAGCCCGGCTGGATCACTGACCGTCAGATCGAGGCGAGCCGCGTGGCCATGACCCGTTTCGTGAAGCGCGGCGGCAAGATCTGGATCCGGCTATTCCCGGACAAGCCGGTCACCAAGAAGCCCGCCGAAACCCGTATGGGAAAAGGCAAGGGAGCGCCTGATCACTGGGTCGCCGTAGTGCGTCCCGGGAAGATCCTGTTCGAGATGGAAGGCGTGACCGTGACGGAAGCGGCCGAGGCCATGCGCCTCGCGTCGCATAAGCTGCCCTTGCGTACTTCTTTCGTGAAGCGCGAAACCGCACACTGAGCATTGAGAAGCGAGAAATTATGAAAGCGGACAAGATTCGTAACCAGACCGACGCGGAATTGCAGGACCAGGAGCGTCAGCTCGCGGACCAGCTGTTCAAGCTGAAGTTCCAGCTCAACATGGGCCAGACCGAGAGCCTGAAAAAGATACGCGGCCTGCGCAAAGACATTGCCCGGGTGAAGACCATCATCGGTGAGCGATCGCGTACCTCGCCGGCAGCAACGGAGAAGAAGTAATGGCTGAAACAAAACCCCAGGGACGGCGGAAGGAAGTCGTCGGAGAAGTCGTCTCCAACAAGATGAACAAGACGATCGTGGTGGCGGTCACGCGCAAGAAGTCGCATCCGCTCTACGGCCGCGTAATCTCTACCGACAAGAAGTTCTACGCGCACGACGAGAAAAATGAGGCCCACGTGGGCGACGTGGTTCGGCTCGAGGAAACCCGGCCGCTCTCCAAGCTGAAGCGGTGGCGCTTGAAGGAGATCGTCCGCAAGACGGCTCTGGTGCCGGAAGTGGCCGCCATTGCCGAAATCAACGGCGCCCGGTAGCGGCATCGTGACCACACAGGGAGATTGAACTATGGCCGTGATGATGAGAACGATGCTCGAGGTGGCCGATAACTCCGGCGCCCGCAAGCTGCAGATGATCCTGCCGCTCGGCGGTTCCACCGGTCTGCGGGCTGGTCTCGGCGATGTGATCACTGCCAGCGTGAAGGAAGCTGCGCCCGACGGGCAGGTGCAAAAGGGCAAAGTGGTGAAGGCGGTCATCGTGCGCACCCGCAAGGAACATCGCCGCCGCGACGGTACCTACATCCGCTTTGACCAAAATGCCGCCGTGCTGATCAACGAAACCGGCGAGCCGGTAGGGACGCGCGTCTTCGGGCCCGTGGCCCGCGAACTGCGCGAGAAGAAGTTCTTGAAGATTGTCTCGCTGGCGCCGGAAGTTTTGTAAGGAAGTTTCAACGTTTCAAGGTTTCCAAGAACGCCGCAGCATAGCGAGCAGAAATAAAGGTTCTTAAGATATATGCCAAGAGTCGTGAGTACAGCACATATTCGAGTCGACATCCGGCGCAATGACACGGTGAAGGTAATCACGGGCCGCGACAAGGGCAAGGAAGGCCGGGTGCTCCGCGTGTTTCCGGCGGATGCGAAGGTTCTGGTCGAGCATGTGATGATGGTGAAAAAGCACGTGCGTCCGAACCCGCAGCGCAACATCCAGGGCGGCATTGCGGAACAGGAAAGCCGGATCGCGATTTCCAACGTGCAACTGGTCTGCCCGACCTGTGGTCCGGTTCGCATCGGGCACGAGGTTCGCGGCGACCGCAAGGTGCGCATCTGCAGGAAGTGCGGAACGACGCTGGATAAGTAGCTTCGAGGTATGAGCTACGAGCTTGAGATAGCAGCAATTTATTTGATTGAGAGGGTGCTCACGAACCGGGAAAGATTGCTCGAAGCTCGTGGCTGGAAGCTCAGAGTTCACCCGAAACCGTGAGAGAAGGTAACCAAGATGGCAAAAGAGAAGGAAAAGAAGGGCAAGCAGTCCGAGAAGCAGGAATCGCGCGTCGCGCAAGTCGCTCGGCACAGCGCCAAGGAACGCCCACGGCTGCGCTCGAGGTTCGAGAAGGAAATCGCGCCGGCTTTGATGAAGGAACTGGACCTGAACAACACCATGGCAGTTCCCCGGCTGCACAAGATCGTGGTGAACATGGGTGTCGGAGAAGCGACCCAGAACGCGAAGATCCTCGATCCGGCGGTCAATGAACTGGGCCAGATCACGGGGCAAAAGCCGGTAGTGACGCGCGCCAAGAAGTCGATTGCCGCTTTCAAAGTTCGCGAAGGCATGCCGATCGGCGCGATGGTTACGCTGCGCGGCGACCGCATGTATGAGTTCATGGACCGGCTGGTCAGTGTGGTGCTTCCGCGAGTGCGCGACTTCCGCGGCGTTTCGACCAAGTCGTTTGACGGACGCGGCAACTACACGCTCGGCTTGCACGATCAGCTGATCTTCCCGGAGATCGACTATGCGAAAGTGGACAAGATGAAAGGTATGAACGTCACCATCGTGACCACTGCTGGTTCGGACGACCAGGCGCGCTCCCTGCTGAAGCACCTCGGGATGCCGTTCCGGGCTTAAGAAGGGTTCAAAGTCTCAGAGGTTCAACGTTTCAAAGACGTGGGTTACTGAGAGCTGAAGGCCGAAAGCTGGCAGTCGGAAGTTAGGAGCAAAAAGCTAAGTGTCAACTACAGCAAAGCGAGTAAAGGACGCAAAGAAGCCCAAGTTCTCTTCGCGCAAGCATAACCGCTGCAAGATTTGCGGTCGCCCGCGCGCTTTCCTGCGCAAGTTCGGCATCTGCCGGTTGTGCTTCCGCGGACTGGCATTGCGGGGAGAGATACCCGGGGTTTCGAAATCGTCTTGGTAAGAGCGAACAAGACCGCGCCGCAGACTAGCGCGAGGTAAGACGACGTCGCCGCAGGTTCCTCGGCCCATGCAACACGGGCCAGGCAAACGGGCGATTTGAGGAGAAGCAGACGATGAGGTTGACCGATCCGGTCGCAGACATGCTGGCGCGCATTCGCAACGCGATCAACGCGCGCCACCAAAAGGTGGATATTCCGGCTTCCAAGCTGAAGGTGGAGATTGCCCGCATTCTGAAAGAAGAAGGCTACATCTCCAACTACAAGGCCACTGAAGAGGAAGGCCACAAGGTCATTCGCGTGTACCTGAAGTACGGGTCGAACAACGAGGCGGCGATCTCGAACGTCGAGCGCGTGTCGCGGCCAGGCTGCCGCGTGTACGTTCGTCGCACCGAAATTCCGCGCGTGCTGGGCGGGCTCGGGATCAACATCCTCACCACCCCCAAGGGCGTGATGACGGGACGCCAGGCGCGCAAGCAGGGCCTGGGCGGCGAACTTCTCTGCCAGGTATGGTAGAGGCGCCACGACGCCACGCGATCTTAGCGATTCCGCGAATCGCTGAGCGCTAAAAGCTAAAGGCTGAGAGCTGAACTTATGTCACGAATTGGAAAAAAGCCGATCGTTATTCCGAAGGGTGTGACGGTCAAAGTCGAAGGCAACACGGTTGCCGTTCAGGGTCCCAAGGGCAAGCTGGAAACACCGCTTCCGGCAGGCATCAAGGTGGAACAGAAAGACGGACACCTGCTCGCGGTCCGCGAGAACGATTCGCAGGCCGCCGTGCACGGCCTCGCGCGCGCGCTGGTGAACAACGCGGTCGAAGGTGTCACCAAGGGCTGGACGAAGGACCTGGAGATTGTCGGCATCGGCTACCGTGCGGAAATGAAGGGCAAGCACACGGTCGTCTTCACTCTCGGCTACTCGCATCCGATCGAGTATCCGCTGCCTTCGGGGATCGAAGTGGCCGTGGATCCCAAGCAGACCAAGCTGAGCGTGACCGGCATCGACCGTCAGAAAGTCGGCCAGGTTTCCGCGGAAATGCGCTCGCTGCGTCCGCCCGATCCGTACAAGAACAAAGGCGTGCGCTACGCGGGCGAGCGCCTGAAGAAGAAGGTTGGCAAGACGGGAGCGAAATAGCCTTCGCTTGTCGGGCAGTCGTTTGGTCGTCGGCAAAAACGACCGGCGACCCGGCGGCGAACTGAAAAAGCTTCAGCCAGTGCGATCGTACTTATTGGTTTTGGCCAACCGCTAACGACCATCAGCCAATAGCTCGCGGACGACTGGTGCCCGGCACAGAAACCCGGGACGAGGGACGAAAAGACATGCTGAATAGACCAGGTAAAAATGCAACCCGGCAGCGCGTGCATGACCGCATCCGCAAGAAGCTTCAGGGAACGGCGGAGCGGCCTCGACTGAACGTGTACCGTTCGCTGAACCATATTTATGTGCAGGTGGTCGACGATCTGCACGGCAAGACGCTGGTCTCGGCCAGCAGCGCGGAAGGCAAGAAGGCCGATCGCCGCACCGGCGGAAACGTGGCGGCTGCGAAAGAAGTGGGCAAAATGATCGCCGAGCGCGCCAAGGCGAAAGGCATTACCAAGATCGTATTCGACCGCGGCGGCTACATCTATCACGGCCGGGTGAAGGCGCTGGCCGATGCAGCTCGCGAAGGCGGCCTGCAGTTTTAAAGAGATTGAGTAGTTCGGGGAATTGGGTAATTTTGTAATTCGAAGATTCGAGATTTTGAGAATCGCGGTTGATTTTTCAAGTTACACAATTGCAGGCTTACACAATTACAAAATTGATTTGAGGTAAGGATGCCAACAGTAATCAAGAAGCTTGATGCGGGACGTTATCAGCTGAAGGATCAGGTTGTTGCGATCAACCGCGTGACCAAGGTCGTCAAGGGCGGCAAGAACCTGTCGTTCGCGGCGCTCGTCGTGGTGGGCGATCCCAGCGCGGCCGTGGTGGGTTACGGCTCGGGGAAGGCCAAGGAAGTTCCGCAGGCCATCCGCAAGGGCATTGAGTCCGCGAAGAAGAACCTGGTCAAGGTGAACCTCACCCAGACGTCCATCCCGCACCTGGTGCTGGGCCGGTTTGGTTCCGGACACGTCCTGCTGAAGCCCGCTCCGGAGGGTACGGGCGTGATCGCGGGCGGCGCGGTGCGTGCGGTGATGACTTCGGTGGGCATTCAGAACGTGCTGACCAAGTCGATCGGCACCACTAACCCGCACAACGTGATCAAGGCCACGTTTGATGCGCTGAAGAAGCTGAAGAATAAAGAGGCCGTGGCGGCGCTGCGTGGAAAGAGCGCACAAGAGCTGTAGGGAAGACTTTCATCAGGGGTTAACCCTGCGCTGTGGCAAGACGCCACACGACAGCCGGTGAGATCCCAGCGTTACGAGGAAGGAATTATGATGGCTGGCAAAACAACATCGAAGGCGGGTTCGGGGAAGTTGCACCTGAAGTGGGTGCGGTCCGCAATTTGTTCCCCGGTCAAACATAAGCTTGTCATCAGGGGCCTGGGTTTCACCCGGCTGAATCAGGTGATCGAGCGTCCCGACACCCCGGGCATTCGCGGGATGGTCAAAAAGGTGCCGCACCTAGTCGAGATCGTGCAATAGCAGGGCCCAGGTATCCGGCTTCAGGGCAAGTCTGATTGGAAAAAGTCATGAATCTATCAAACGTTCGAGCACCCAAGAAGTCGTCGGAAAAGCGCAAGCGGGTGGGCCGCGGAATGGGCTCCGGCATGGGCAAGACCTCCGCGCGTGGCCACAAGGGCCAGCGTTCCCGCAGCGGCTCGCGCATGATGCGCGGCTTTGAAGGCGGCCAGATGCCGTTGCACCGGCGCATGCCGAAACGCGGCTTCACCAACATCTTCCGCAAGGAGTACTCGATTGTGAACCTGGAGTCGCTGGCGGCGCTCGGGGAAACGACCATCACCCCTGACGTCTTGCGCAAGGCAGGCGTTATAAAGACCAAGCATCCCGTGAAGATTCTCGGAGATGGTGAGTTGAAGACTGCCCTCACCGTGCACGCTCACAAGTTCTCCAAGTCGGCGCAGGAGAAGATCACCAAGGCCGGCGGCAAGTTCGAGGTCTTGCAGTAATGTTCGAGAAACTGGCCAACGTCTTTCGCATCCCGGATCTGCGCAAGCGCATTCTGTTCACTCTGGCCATGCTGGCCGTGTATCGCCTCGGCGGTCATATCCCGACTCCGGGCATCAATGCTGACAAGCTGTCGCAATTCTTCGAACAGAACCGCGGATCGTTTCTGGGCTTTGTGGATCTGTTTTCCGGCGGGCAGCTGCGGCGCCTGACGATTTTCGCCCTGGGCATCATGCCCTACATCACCGCGTCCATCATTCTGCAGTTGTTGACCGTGGTGTACGAGCCGCTGGCCAAGCTGCAAAAGGAAGGCGAACTCGGCCGCAAGAAGATTACCCAGTGGACGCGCTACCTGACTGTGATCCTCAGCGCCCTGCAATCCTTCGGCATTGCCTTCAGCTTGACCAAGGGGAACCAGGATTTTGTGCTGACCCCGGGCCCCGGTTTCATCCTGATGACCATGCTCACGCTGACCACGGGCAGCGCGTTCATCATGTGGCTGGGCGAGCAGATTACCGAGCGCGGTGTCGGCAATGGCATGTCGTTGCTAATTTTTGCCGGCATTGTGGTGGGTCTGCCGCGCGGCGTGGCGGATCTGTACGACAAAGTTCGTACCAACGCGTGGGGTGCCTTTACCCCGGTAGCCATAGCGATGTTGTTGGCAGTAATGATCGTGATTGTGGCCTTCATCGTCTACGTTGAACGCAGTGAGCGGCGAATTCCGGTGCAGTACGCCAAACGTGTAGTCGGCCGCAAAGTCATGGGCGGACAATCAACCCATCTTCCGTTGCGCGTCAACGCAGGCGGTGTGATGCCGGTCATCTTTGCTTCTTCGATTCTTACCTTGCCGCAAACGGTCGGGTACGGATTGAAAGACAACAAGTTCTTTGCTCCGATGATTCACGCACTCGGTTGGGGCGAGCCGATGTACACATTTCTGTACGCGGTGGGAATCATTTTCTTTGCCTACTTCTACGTATCCATTGTCTTCAACCCGAGCGAGGTTGCCGACAACATGCGGAAGTATGGGGGGTTTATTCCCGGCATCCGTCCAGGCAAGCGCACCGCCGATTACATCAACGAAGTCCTGACCCATATCACGCTGGTGGGCGCCTTGTACCTGATCATCATCTCCTTTATTCCGGAATGGATGATCACCGGCATTCACCTGAATCACTTGCCCTGGTGGCTGGGAGGAAACATCTTTGAAAAGCTTCCTACCTGGGTTACCAACGGTCTGGGCGTGAGTTTCTACTTTGGAGGTACATCGCTGCTGATCGTGGTGGGCGTGGCCATGGATACCGTCACCCAGATCGAGGCGCAACTGATCATGCGCCACTATGATGGGTTCACGCCGCGCAGCGGACGGATCAAGGGCCGCCGCTGGTAGCAGTCGCTGCGCTTCCGGGCTGCAGGCCCAGAAGACTTGGCGAACTCAGGGCCTGGGCCAAGTCGCCCGGGTAAAACGAAATCGAGGGAGGTGGCCACCTCGATGGCCCAGGAAACCTCGCTTAGCATTGGACCCGTGATCCTGCTGGGCCCGCCGGGAGCTGGTAAAGGCACCCAGGCCAAGCGGATCGAGCAGCATTACAATATCCCGCAGATCTCCACCGGAGACATCCTGCGGCAGAACGTGAAAACCGGGACCCCGCTGGGTCGCGCGGCCAAGGCGGTCATGGAGCGGGGACAGTTGGTACCCGACGACTTGGTTTGCCCCATGGTGGCCGACCGCCTTCGGGACGTGGATTGTGAACGCGGCTTCATCCTCGACGGGTTCCCGCGAACCGCGGCGCAGGCGGGCTGGCTGGATGCCTTCCTGGAAAATGAGTTCTTTGACAAGTCAAATGGCTGCAATAGGTTGCCGATTGTGATCCGGCTGGACGTGGATTATAATGAATTGTTGCGCCGGCTTACCGGGCGTCGTTCGTGTCCCACCTGTGGCCGCACCTACAACGTTCACCTGCAGCCTCCCAAGGTAGATGAGCTTTGTGACGTTGACGGAACGAAGCTGATCGTTCGCGAGGATGATCGCGAGGAAGTGATTCGGGAGCGGTTGCATGAGTTCGATCTCCAGACTCGGCCGGTAGCCGATTATTACCTGGCTAGGGGACGGTTGATGACGGTGAATGGCGACTTGCCCATGGATCAGGTGAGCGCGCAGATTTTTTGCATTATTGATAACCACGTTTAGGATGGCGATCGTTTGCAAATCCCCGGCGGAAATCGAGAAGATGCGGCAGAGTGGCCGTGTCGTGCGGCAGGTTCTCGATCATCTTCGGAGCCTGGTTGCGCCGGGCGTGACCACGATGGATCTGGAGCGCGCAGCGGAAAAGAAAATGAAGGATCTGGGTGCGAAGCCGGCCTTCAAGGGCTATTACGACTATCCCTGCGTGCTCTGTACATCAGTGAATGAAGAGATCGTTCACGGCATCCCGTCGGACAAACGCACGCTGAATGCCGGGGACATCGTTTCCGTCGATTGCGGCGTGGTGCTCGACGGATACTACGGTGACGCGGCTATCACGGTGCCGGTGGGCGACGAGATCACCGCGGAGCTTCGCAAGTTGCTCGAGGTGACCGAGCAATCGTTGTACCGCGCAATTGAGAAAGCGCGCATCGGAAACTCGGTGAGCGACATCGGCGGGGCCGTGCAGGAGTACGTGGAAGCGGCCGGCTTTAGCGTGGTTCGGGAGTTTGTGGGACACGGCATCGGCACCAAACTGCACGAAGAGCCGCAGGTCCCGAACTACCGGTCGGGCGGACCGAATCCCAGATTGCGGGAAGGCATGGTGCTCGCGATCGAGCCCATGGTGAATTACGGCAAGCCCGAAACGCGCGTGCTGAGTGATAAGTGGACCGCGGTCACCGCCGACGGTAGCTACAGCGCGCACTTTGAACATTGCGTCGCGGTCACGAAAGACGGGCCGGTGATTTTGACGCAGTAGATGAAAAAGTTTCTCAGCTCTCAGCTGTCAGTACGACCAAAGGCCTTCCGACTGGAAGCTGAGAACTGCGAACTGCACTTAAGGAGTACATGAGCAAAGAAGACGCGATTGAAGTCATGGCAGTGGTGGTTGAGCCCCTGCCCAATGCAATGTTCAAGGTGGAACTCGAGAACAAGCACCAGGTACTGGCGCATGTGTCCGGCAAGATGCGCAAGAACTTTATCCGCATCCTGCCCGGCGACAAGGTCGCGGTGGAGCTTTCGCCTTACGACCTGAATCGCGGCCGGATCGTGTATCGCTATAAATGAGATTTGCTGAAGGCTGATGGCTGACAGCTGAAAGCTGGGTTTATGAAAGTACGAGCATCGGTAAAGAAAATCTGCGACAAGTGCAAGGTCATCCACCGCAAGGGTGTGGTGCGCGTGATTTGCGAGAATTCGAAACACAAACAGCGTCAAGGCTGATTTTAAGGAGCACCATGGCACGTATTGCAGGCGTCGATCTTCCGCGGAACAAGCACGCGAATATCGCGCTCACTTACATCTACGGCATCGGCAATCCGCGGGCCGCCCGCATTCTGGAGCAGGCCAAGGTTGACCCGAACAAGAAGGTCCAGGATCTTAGCGAAGACGAGGTCAACCGGATCCGCCAGGTCATCGAAGCCGAAGGCATGGTGGAAGGCGATCTGCGCAAGGAAGTTTCGATGAACATCAAGCGGCTCATCGAGATCGGCTCCTACCGCGGATACCGTCACCGCCGCAACCTGCCTGTCCGCGGACAGCGCACGCACACCAACGCGCGTACCCGCAAAGGCCCGCGCAAGGGAACGGTCGCCAACAAGAAGAAGGCCGCCGCGAAGACATAAGAACCAAGTATCAGATCCTAGGTGTCAGGTCTCAGGAAAACCTGCGGCCTACGAACCTAAGACCTGAGACCTAACACCTGAGACCTGAGGTTTTATGGCGAAACCAGCAGCAGCGGGCGGCGCAGCCGCTCCCGAGAAAAAAGGCAAGAAGAAGACGTTCAAAAAGAAGGAGCGGAAGCACATTCCCCACGGTCTCGTGCATGTCCAGGCCTCCTTCAACAACACCATCGTGACCATCACCGACATGGCCGGGAACGTGATTTCATGGAAGAGTTCCGGTTCGCTCGGCTTCCGTGGATCGCGGAAGGGCACGCCGTTCGCCGCGCAGCAAGCCGCCTCAAATGCCGCCAACATGGCCCGCGACCACGGAGTGCGCTCGGTCGACGTTCGGGTCAGCGGCCCGGGATCAGGGCGTGAATCGGCCATCCGCGCGTTGGCGGCCTCGGGCATCGAAGTGCGCTCGATCAAGGATTTCACGCCGATTCCGCACAACGGTTGCCGTCCGCCGAAGAGGCGCCGTGTGTAACGCGGCGAGTTCTCAGTTCTCGATGCTCAGTTTGGAGCTGAGAATCGGGGTTTTTCTGAAAACCGAGAACTGGCAACTGATTTTCGTCCGGGACGAAGGGTGAAGCCAAACCTGTAAACCGGTCATCTAATAAAGGAGAAAAAACTTGGCACGTTATACCGATGCAGTTTGCCGTCTATGCCGTCGTGAAGGCATCAAGTTGTTCCTGAAGGGCACCAAGTGCTTCAGCGACAAGTGCCCCATCGAAAAACGTAACTTCGCTCCCGGACAACACGGGAAAGACCGCAAGGCCAAGATCGTCGGCTACGGTCTCCAACTGCGTGAAAAACAGAAAGCCAAGCGCATGTATTTCACGCAGGAAGGGCAGTTCCGCAATTACTTCGAAAAAGCGGCGCGCACCAGGGGCGTGACCGGCGAAATCCTGCTGCAGCAACTCGAGCGGCGGCTGGATAACGTCGTCTACCGGCTGGGCTTCGCGATGTCGCGGCGCCAGGCGCGCCAGTTGGTGCGTCACGGGCACGTGGCGGTCAACGGGCGGAAGGTGAATATCCCTTCGTTCGAAGTCGTCGCTGGGCAGGAAATCGCCGTCCGCGAAGGCAGCCGCAAGCTGCCAATGCTGGAGCAGGCGAAGGATTTCGCCAGCCACCAGAACGCACCGACCTGGCTGGAGATCGATCGCGACAATTACAAGGGTCGCGTTCTGTCTCTGCCCAAGCGCGAGGAAATCCAGCTGCCGGTCAATGAGCAGCTGATTGTCGAGCTATATAGCAAGTAGTCGTTGGCTGTTAGTTGTTAGGGAAGCCTGGATTTTTAGCTGGCGACCAACGACCAAAAGCCAACGTCCGGTTTTTCGGTCCACCATTTCGTGCCAGATCCGCCTTTGCCGGCGTCTGACCTGAGCCTGGACCCGTTCAGGGAGCCGGCATTGAGCTAAATGGCCGAAGGAGAAACAAATGCTTTGGAAGGGTTTTCAGAAACCGAAACGCCTCGCAACCGATACCGCCAGCCTCACTGACAAGTACGGCATGTTCTGGGCGCAGCCCTTTGAACGCGGCTTCGGCACCACCATCGGCAACGCTCTGCGCCGCGTGCTCTTGAGCTCGATCGAAGGCGCAGCCGTGACCGCCGTTAAGATCGAAGGCGTCCTGCACGAGTTCCAATCCATCCCCGGGGTGGTCGAGGATGCGACCGACATCATTCTGAACCTCAAGCAGATTCCGTTTAAGCTCGCGGGCGATGCGCCCAAAGCGATTTACCTGCGCGCGGACCAGCCCGGTGTGGTGACCTCCGGAATGGTCGAGGCGGATGGTGATGTCGAAGTCCTGGACAAGGACGTCTACATTGCGACGGTGAGTGAGGGGGGCAAGCTCGACATGGAAATGCGCCTCAAGCGTGGCCGTGGCTATGTGGCTGCCGACAAGAATTTCGACGAGGATCTGGGCATCGGCTTCATTCCGATTGACTCGGTGCACTCGCCCGTTCGCAAGTGCAACTACACGGTGGAAGCCGCACGTCTCGGACAGATTACCGACTATGACAAGCTCACCCTCGAAGTGTGGACCAACGGGTCCATTACTCCGGCGGACTCGCTTGGCCTCGCGGCGAAGCTGGTGAAGGATCACATGAACATCTTCATCAACTTCGAGGAAGAGATCGAGACTGCCGCTTCGTCCGATGATCGCAAGCCCGAGATCAAGAACGAAAACCTCAACCGGTCCGTGGAAGAGCTCGAGCTGAGCGTGCGCAGCTACAACTGCCTGAAGAACGCGAATATCCAGACCATCGGAGAACTCGTGCAGAAGACCGAAGCCGAAATGCTGAAGACGAAGAATTTCGGCCGCAAGTCGCTGAACGAGATCAAAGAGATTCTCTCCTCGATGGGGCTGAGCCTGGGCATGAAGATTGACGAGCATGGCAACGCCGTGCCCGGACCGACTTCGAACCAGGTGCTGCCGGCCTCGGCCTACGGCGCGGACGACGAACTGTAGTTTTGTGGCGCGGGCAATGTCCGCGCCACAAGTTTCAAAGTTTGAAGTTCTTAGAGTAAAAGCCAGATGGCTGGCTTACATTGCTTTGAGATCCTCGGCTTTGAAACTTTGAAACCTTGAACTTTGAAGGACTTCTCATGCGTCACAAAGTAGCTGGATGGAAACTCGGACGGAACACCGCGCACCGCCGTTCGTTGCTGCGAAACCTCGTCACTTCGCTGATCGTCGAAGAGCGGATCGAAACCACGATCCCAAAGGCGAAGGCCATGCGTCCGCATGTCGAGAAGATGATCACGCTCGGCAAGCGGGGCGATCTGGCGGCCCGCCGCCAGGCGGCCTCGTACCTGATGACGAACGAATCGGTCGTCAAGTTGTTTGACACGATCGCGCCGCGGTTCGGCGACCGCAACGGCGGCTACCTGCGCATTGTGCGCACGGCGTGGCAGAAGGGCGACGGCGCCGAGAAGGCGTTCGTCGAACTTCTGGGCAGCGAGAAGGTGCTCGACGAGAAGCGCGAAAAACGAGCCGAAGTCCGTGCCAAGCGGGTTGCCGAAGCCAAGAAAGCCATGGAAGAGGCCGAGGCTCAGGCGCAACCGCAGGGCGGTCCTGAAGGCGCCGAGAAGCCGGAAAAAGAAGAAGAGAAGTAGGGAAAACAGGTCGAATATGCGAGATTTCCCGGAGGCCTCACTCTTGGGAAGTCGGCCGCGACTAGCAAGCCTAGAACGCACCCAAGATTTTCGGGTGCGTTTTCTTTTGCCGTCGGTTGCTCCGTCTCGCCCGGCGGTACATGTACTCCTGCATCTAACGAGGGTAACCTTGTTGCCCTTAAAATCCGTGCCTAAACTTAACACTCATGGGCTTCACCAGGAACCAGATCTATATCGCGGTCGGCGCCGCCGTTTTGCTGGTGCTGATCTTCTTTGGCTACCTGGCCTGGCTCAACAACCAGGGGCCCGTGCTGTCGAAGTCCGAAGAGCGCGATACCCTGACCGGCATTCCAACCTCGATCAGCCTTAATCCCCTGCGCGACCACTCTTCTGAGAAAGCGGCTGCCGCGTTCATCCGCGCCATGAAAGATGGCAGGTGCCGGGAAGAACTTTCCGAGTGGGAGCACGACTACCGTAAAAAGTACGCGGCCTTCATTTGCGATTCGGAAGACAAGCATCCCCTGATTGGATGGCAACTGGTGGACTGGGAAGATCGACCGCCGCTGCGAATCCTGCTCTATCGCGGAAGACGTCTGAATGCGCCGGGAGACAGCACCCCTTATACCAGTTTGCTCTCGGTCACGCTGGAACGAAAGCTGGGTCAGTGGGACGTGACCAAGTACGATGCGATGTATTGAGAGCAGCTGTCAGTAGTCAGTCTTCAGTCTTAAAGCACAGTATCCGCAAGACGGCGTGGTACAACCTTGTCATGGCCGACCGCCGCGCGGACAACGAACAGAACAACCCGCGCAACCTCTACGCCTTCGGACTCACCTCGTTTTTCAATGACACCGCCAGCGAGATGGCATACTGGGTACTACCCGCATTTTTAGCCTCTATCGGCGCCGGTCCCGCACAATTGGGGGTGATCGAGGGGATCGCCGAGAGCGTGGCGTCCCTGGCAAAGCTGTTCTCGGGCTATCTCGCGGATCGCTGGTCACGCCGCAAGCCGCTGGTCGTGTCCGGCTATGTCGTCGCTAATGCCGTCAAGCCGCTCCTGGCGTTGGTGACTTCGTGGTGGCAGGTGCTCGGGATCCGCTTTGTCGATCGCTTCGCGAAAGGAGTGCGCGGGACCGCGCGCGATGTGATGGTCGCCGAGTCGGTAACCGGCGACCGCATGGGCTCGGCGTACGGCTTGATCCAGGCGATGGACTCCGCGGGTGCGATCGCAGGTCCCTTGCTCGCGCTTTGGATTCTCGCCCGCGGCGGAGGCATGCGCTCCGTATTCTGGACCGCCGCCATCCCGGGCAGTCTGTGTGTCCTCGTGGCGCTTCTGGGAATTCGAGAGACGGCCCGCGCGTCCTCCCACAGAAACTCCTCTTCCCGGGCCGAGTTGCGCGATGAACATAGAGACCTCAGTTCCAGTTCGCCGGTCACCGCCGCATTGCCGTCTGTTTCAACGCGCACGTACCTGTCCCGCGGCTTCTACTACGTCCTGTTGGTCGTGACGCTGTTCTCTCTGGGGAACTCGAGCGACATGTTCCTGGTCTTGCGCGCCGAAAGTGTGGGCATTCCGGTGTCGCTCGCTCCGCTCTTAGGTCTGGTGTTTAACCTGACCTACACGCTGGCAGCCTGGCCGGCCGGGCGTCTCAGCGATCGGATGTCTCGCCGCACGGTCGCTGCCCTCGGATACCTCGTATTCGGACTGGTCTATTTTGCATTCGCGATGGGAACCTCTAGGACTCTGATCTGGGCTGCGATGGCTTTCTACGGACTCTTCTATGCGCTCACCGCACCGGTACTCAAGGCCCTCGTGGTAGAGACGGTTGCTCCCGAGGTGCGTGGTAGAGCGCTGGGCGTTTATTTCTCGGTCACAAGCGTCGCGACCCTGCTAGCCAGTGTAATCACGGGCGAACTGTGGAAGCTGTACGGTCCGCTTTTGCCGTTCTGCCTCTCCGCTGGCGCGGCCGTGGTTTCCGCCGCGCTCCTGCTTTCGTGGCGGAGTGCAGTCAACTCGCGGAGCTAGGAGTCGAAGCCACCTCATCAATCGTGGTTCGGGGAAGGGGTTAAGGCCTGTTAACAACATCTCTAACGACGTCGGCGTCCTCAAGCGTTTTGCGAACTTTCGAACGCACTCCCGCGTGACAGCAGAGTGGGTTCTCCCACCGGTGTCCTCATTTCGATAATTTTGTCTATATCCAACCAAACAGCTAGGGCTCATTTCGTCAGTGCGGTGGAGTTTGCCCACCAGACATCTCTCCGGTCACCCATGGATCATGATGACTTATTCGAACTCCCCCCATTCGGGGAGGCAGGTGGCCTATTCAGTTACCCGGTCACTGCGATGCAGGACCACTGTTGCAAGTAGGCATACCTGCATGGGCCTTCATCAGCATCAGTGCTTGCGAAAAACATAACACCAGCAATGCTGGCATGAGGTAGTTCTAATCGCCCACCGGCGTGGACGCTCGGTCCGCGGACTGCTTTGAATACTTGTGGAGAGGGGTGCCGTTCGCAGAAGCACCCGGTGTGGAGCTTCGCCCTCGTATGAACACAAACAGCAGAACCTGCGCGCCGAGCGCAGCTGCGCTATCGAGCACCACGTCGCGAATATTTCCCGTGCGAGAAGGCAGAAAACTCTGATGCCATTCATCCAGGCTGGCAACCAGCGCGGTCCCAATCAGCGCGGTTCTTGCCCACACGATCGACCAGTACGGGTCGCGCCTTTGCGGCATCGTGGCTCGCCACGCGCGAAACAGCAAGATGCTCAGGACTCCATAACCAATCACGTGTCCAGTTTTGCGCAGTACGAAGTGCCACGGGAGGAATCGAACAGGGTCCAATCCGAGAAGGAAATGAAGGAGAGGGTACAGCACCTTGCTGGTGTTTTCGGACGACAAGGCGCTGGTAGATTCAATGACAATAAGTCCCAGCCAAACAAGGGCTGGAATCCATGCCTTCCAAACGCTCCGGCCCCTCCTGCCGAGGTCGTTCAAAGTGCCTGACCCATGAATCTAGGTTCCCAACGCGCCAGCGCACTACTCGAGCGCATAATTAGGGGCCTCGCGGGTGATGATCACGTCGTGCACGTGGCTCTCACGTAAGCCAGCTCCGCTGATGCGCACGAAGCGCGTTTTCTGCTGCAGTTCGGAGATCGTGGCGCAGCCGCAGTAGCCCATGCCGGATTTCAGGCCTCCGACCATCTGATGCACGATCATGGCAACCGAACCGCGGTACGGTACTCGGCCCTCGATGCCTTCGGGAACGAGTTTGGCCAGCCGGTTGCCATCTCCATCGCCGAGACTGGGCATCGCAGAAGAAGCCTCGTCGGTGTTCTGGAAATAGCGTTCACTGGAACCTTGCGCCATTGCGCCCAGCGATCCCATGCCGCGATAGGACTTGAACGTGCGGCCTTGATACAGAATCAGTTCACCGGGGCTCTCATCCGTACCCGCGAAGAGAGATCCGATCATCACCGCGCTGGCGCCGGCGGCGAGCGCTTTAGTGATGTCGCCGGAGTACTTGATGCCGCCGTCCGCGATGATGGGAACCTGCGAGTCCTTGGTGGCGCGGAAAGCTTCCGCGATCGCCGTGATCTGCGGCACACCCGCGCCCGTTACGACGCGCGTTGTGCAGATGGAACCAGGCCCGATCCCCACTTTAATGCCGTCGGCCCCGGCTTTTGCCAGTTCACAGGCCCCATCGAAGGTAGCTACATTTCCGGCCAGCAGTTCGATTTCGGGGAGTTTGGCTTTCACGGCCTGGATGGCTTCCAGCACCCGCGTGGAGTGACCGTGCGCGCTGTCGATTGCAACCACGTCGACCTTGGCCTTGGCCAATTCCTGCGCGCGCTCCAGAAAATCGCCGGTCGCTCCGAGAGCGGCGCCCACACGCAGGCGACCTTGCGAATCTTTGGCGGCATTCGGGTATTTCAACTTTTTCTGAATGTCTTTTACAGTGATCAGGCCCTTAAGGTTGTACTTGTCGTCCACCACCAAGAGCTTCTCGACACGATGCTCGTGCAAAATCTTCTCGGCCTCTTCCAACGTAGTGCCCACCGGAACCGTGATCAGATGATCCTTGGTCATGACATTGCGGATGGGCACGTCGAAGCGGGTCTCGAAGCGAAGGTCGCGGTTGGTGAGGATGCCAACCAGGCGGCCATCTTTCTGGGTGATGGGGACGCCGGAAATCTTGTACTTGCGCATCACTTCGAGCGCATCGGAAACTTTGGCGTCGGGCGACATGGTCACCGGATCGACTATCATGCCACTCTCCGATCGCTTCACCTTGTCCACCTCATTGGCCTGCTGCTCGATGGTGAGATTGCGATGAATAATGCCAATTCCGCCCTGCTGGGCAAGGGCGATCGCCATGTGCGACTGGGTAACTGTGTCCATGGCCGCACTGACGATAGGAATGTTGAGCTGAATCGCACGGGTGAGTTGGGTTTGTGTGCTGGCCATCGCCGGAACCACATCCGAGCGACAGGGCAAGAGCAACACGTCATCGAAGGTGAGCGCCTCAGGAACGGGAAAATGGATCATATATAAATTCCGAGCCCCAGATCCCTGTCCGAGGCTCAGAGTATCTCTCTATTGTAGGGAGAATGAGCGCACAGTGGCAAATCGCGTCGTTCCAGGCGTTACAACCGGAAGTAACGAGCACACCGTGAGGATTCTTGTATCGTGTGTGCTCAGGAAGCCGCGCAGGGCTATCGCACGAAGCGGCGGAGCCGTCTCCGGTTGTCTTTGAGTCTCAGGCGTTTCCGGGAGTACCTTAACGGTTAACGGTTTTGACAAAATGCTCCTCGGGATTCCTTGGGTCCTCCCTAGAATGAAAGATGAGGGGGAGACCCATGTTCGCATGAGGAACGACGCAGAAGTTGATGAGAAGATCGCGAAGACGGGATCTGAACCACGGCGAAAGCCTTACCAGAAGCCGGATTTCCGGTTCGAACGCGTTTTTGAAACCATGGCGCTGGCCTGCGGGAAGATAAGCCCGAGCCAGGTGCAATGTCGCTTCAATCGCAAATCATCCTGATGGGTCACGAGGCAAAGGCGAAAAGCATCACTTCTGCGCCGGCCGCGGCCGAGCACTCTAGTAACTTTCTAGTGCCGAGCAGGGACGGTAGGATCGTGCCAGGCTTTCTCATTGGGGGCTCTCCCGCGTGCGGGTTGCGACACGCTGGACGAGCACCGTGCGGTACATTTCAACCGGGGCGACAAGCGAGACTTGACTGAGGAGGATGCCAGCTTGAGAAAGCGGGTTTGGATTACATGCACCATCACCACGTGCTTAGTATTGTGGGGTGGTCTCACGCCAGGAGCCGCGCAAGAAAACGGGCAAGTCCCGGTCAGCATGGTCGAGGATTGGAGTACCCGCCACGTGATTTTCGCAGAGGAGGTGCCGCGTGACCTTCGCGGAGCGATTCTCGCGGAACCGAGGTTCTGGCAACAGTATCTTCGTCGCCATGTAAGCCGGCCGTCGCTGCAGGAAGGGCGAGAGCACGCAGGGGAGCGAGATTCGGACGATCGTCGGGACGACCGCCGGAAAAGGCACAGCAAAGCATTGAGCCAGCGGGACTGGAGTGTGTCGCTGGGTGCGGGGAGCGGCGGCCGCATCTCCGGGCCGGCGAAGTTCGTGTTTGACGTCACGGCAGCGCCCAGTTGCACGACGGACTTCGTGGTGACGGGGATAGGAATCGGGGGCAGCGCCAACCAGGCCAACATCGTCGGCCTGAGCCGCCTGTATACCAATCCCGCCGGGACGGGCTTTTGCTCCGGCACGACCCCGACCGTGATCTTTGCCTACAACGTGGGCGGCGGACAAGTGCCGAGCGTCGTGGCCTTGTCGCTCAACGGCCAGAAGATAGCTTTCAGCGAGAACAACACAACTCTCGGGACCGCCAATTTCCACGTGCTGCAGTTCAAGACCGGGGCGGGGAACGGCACGTCTGCGACGGCGCCCGCCGTTCCGGGCGTGGGCAACACGGCCGTTGATACCAAAATCGCATTGGCCTCTGGGTCCACTACGGGACCCTATGTGGATTACGCACACGATGTCGCCTATGTGACAACCAATGGCGGCGCCAGCGTGGTACACAAGTTTAGAGGCGTGTTCAATGGAACGCCCGCCGAAGTCACTACCGGAGGTTGGCCGGCGACGATTCCCGGCAACCCGGGAGTATCTACCCCGGTCTACGACAACGTGTCGAGGCACGTTGTCGCGACTGATGGCAATGGCTTCATCGACTATGTTGACGATTCTGTGAGTCCAGCCGTCGTGCACTCCGGTTCGTTCTCGTTCGCTGCGGCAGGAATTACGGCTGCGCCCGTTGTCATCGACTCAAGCCGGCAGAAAGTGTACGCATTTGCCGGAAATCCTGGCGGGGGAAACGCAGTCGTCGCGCAGGGTAGATACGAGTCTCACTGCGGGCAGCAGAGTGGTGGTCCCCATTGGTGTTAACAGCAATAACGCGGTGCTGGAGGGAGATTTTAATGACGCCTACTATTCAGGAGGCGCTTTCACTTCGAGCTTTATGTATGTAGTAGGGAACGATTCGTCAAACAGAGAGCGCCCCGCGCTGTTTAACATCGGATTTAATAGCAGTTTCAGGCTAAATGCGACGACGGCGAACGGACCGCTGGCGCTCTCCGTGGGAAATACGACCGGCGTGACGGCGTCCCCGCTGACGGAGTTTTACAACTCGAGGCTAGCCAGGGATTTCCTGTTCGTAGGGGTGAGTGCGGCTTGCCAGAGCCAGGGCGGCAGCGGATGCATCCGGTCGCTCAACATTACCAGCGGATTCCCGGCGGCGGCCGTGATCAACAACGTGATCCTCAACGCGGCCGGGGGGACGGGCACTGTCACCGTGGACAACAACAGCGGCAATGCGGAGGCGTCGAGCGTGTATTACACCCCCTTGACGGGCAATACCATCGTCAAGGCAACCCAGTCTGCGCTGCAATAGATCCGTAAACGCAGGACTTTGACGCCCTGCCCAGTTCCGACTACCATCCTATTGCCCGTTTGGGGCCACCCACATGATTGGCCGTTCCATCTCGCACTACCAGATCGTCGAGAAGCTCGGTGGTGGCGGCATGGGCGTGGTCTACAAGGCGGAAGACACGCGCCTGCATCGCTTCGTCGCCCTGAAATTTCTGCCGGACGACGTTGCCAAAGACCCGCAGGCGCTGGCGCGCTTTCAGCGTGAGGCGCAGTCGGCGTCGGCCCTGAACCATCCCAACATCTGCACCATCTACGACGTCGGCGAGGAAAACGGGCAAGCGTTCATCGCAATGGAATTCCTGGATGGGGTGACGCTCAAGCACCGGATCGCAGGACGGCCTCTCGATCTCGAGACACTGCTCTCTTTGGCCATCGACATTGCGGATGCGCTGGACGCGGCGCACTCCTCCGGCATCATCCACCGCGACATCAAGCCGGCCAACATCTTTGTCACCAAGCGTGGACACGCGAAGGTCCTCGACTTCGGTCTGGCGAAACTTGGTTGGGCGGCGGGTGCCGCGCACGATGCGACCCAGACCGGAGACGTAGAGCCGCATCTAACCAGTCCCGGAACCGCTGTCGGAACCGTGGCATACATGTCACCGGAGCAGGCTAAGGGGAAAGATTTGGACGCGCGCAGCGATCTGTTTTCCTTTGGCGCCGTGCTGTATGAAATGGCCACCGGGCGGCTGCCCTTCTCCGGGGACACGTCCGCCATCATCTTCGACGGAATCCTGAACCGCGATCCGGCGCCAGTTTCAGAGATCAATCCCGCGCTTCCTCCCAAGCTGAGCGAGATCATCCGCACCGCGCTCGAAAAGGACCGGGACCTGCGCTATCAGGGCGCCAATGAAATGCGCGCCGAACTCAAGCGCCTGAAGCGGGACACCAGTTCCGGCAAGGTCCGCCAGGCGTCGAGCGGGTCGGCGGCAAGCGTGTCCGCAGGCGCAGGTTCCTCGGCGAGTGGGGTCGCGGTGCAGGTATCGGCGGACAAGCCGAGCGGGATGGGGAGGTTGGTGCTCGCGGTTCTTGCCGTGTTGCTGGTGGCAGGTGCGGGATTCGGTATCTACCGGTGGGTGCCGCATAGTGCAGGAGCCAACTTCAATCTGCAGAACATGCAGATCACGCCCCTGACTCAAAACGGCAAGGCTGCGGATCTCACCATCTCGCCCGACGGAAGATACGTGGGCTGGATTGTTCGGGATGGAGAAAAGCAAACTTTATGGGTACGGCAGGTCGCCACCGGGAGCGACGTGCAGGTATTGCCGTCGGACAACCTTCCTTTCAATGGCCTGGGCTTCTCTCCGGACGGAAATTACCTGTACTTTGTCCGTGCCGACAAGGTGACTTTCAACTATTCCTACCTGTACAAGATGGCCTCTTTAGGAGGCACCGCCACTCAGCTCGTCCGGGACGTTGATACAGGAGTAACCTTCTCGCCCGATGGAAAGCAGATTGCGTACATGCGCGGTGTTCCCGACGCAGGTGTGTGGAGGTTGATGATCGCCTCGGTCGATGGCGCCGGAGAGCGCCAGTTGGCGAGCATTCAATCGGTGGTGAGCTTCGGTTACATTGCTGCCCCGGCCTGGTCTCCGGATGGGAAGACGATTGCTTTGTCCTTGTGGGAAGTGGGCGAAGGTCAGCATCCCGTCCTGAAAATTGTGTCGACCGCCGATGGCAGCTCTCGGAACCTGTACACGCCGGAACCGGGATCGGCTCTGGGCCCTCCGGTTTGGCTCCCAGACGGCAGCGGCATGTTGCTGGCCATCCGCGCGGGGACGCCCGGAGCACGTGGGCAAATCTGGTATGTCCGTTATCCCAGTGGCGAAGTCCGGCGCTTCACCAATGACCCGACCGACTATTCAACCTGTTGTCTCAGCCTGACGCAGGACGGGAAAACGCTGGCCGTGATGCAGGACAGTCCCACCGCGAACCTGTGGCTCGCGCACGCCGGGACCCTCGAGGAGGCTCAGCAGATAAGCTCCGGCGAGCCGCACCCGCTGGCGGGTTGGACGGCGGACGGAAAGGTGCTGACCGCAGGTTCAGATGGACATGTCGAGACCATGGCGGCGGAGCGGGGAAGTCCCGCGCATCTGTCGCTGCGCGAAGCTGCGCAAACTCTTCCTGCCGCCTGTGGTGACGGACGCTACCTGGTTTATGTGGTGCGCACGGGAGCCACCTCGGATGTGTGGCGTGTGGATGCCGCCGACGGCGGAAACCCAACCCAGATTACCAAGATTGGTTCCGTGGCGATGAGGGGTGGGTCCAAGATTTCGTGCTCACCGGACGGCAAATGGCTAGCGTTTCTGGCAACGAATCCTACCGCCGGAGTCAGTGCATGGAGAGTTCCCATCGACGGCGGACCCGGCACCAGACTGATCGATAATATTGATCGGCCGCGGATTGCGATCTCGCCCGATGGGCGGTTGGTTGCGGTGCACCTGTGGGGAAAGACCCCGACCAGTCCATCCGTCCTGGCTGCAGTCCCGGCGCAAGGTGGAGAGCCGCTTTACCATTTCGACGCTCCGGCGGGTATGTTTGGGCTCGCGTGGTCGCCCGATAGCAAGGCGTTCCACTACGTTCTGACGCGCGAAGGCGTCAGCAATCTTTGGGAACAACCGCTGAGCGGTGGACCTCCCAAACAACTCACGCAGTTCAAGACGGAGCAGATTCTGGATTTCGCCTGGTCATTTGACGGCAAGCAACTGGTATTGTCTCGCGGTAACCCCAACAGCAACGTCGTGCTGATATCGAACTTTCAGTAGACTCCGGTGATAATTGGAACGGAACGGCCAAGAAGGTGGAATCATCGGCTGAGACCCCTCTCCTGAGGCTGGCAAAAACCGCCCGCGCAACCACGTTCAGCGGTTTGTCTTTTGGCCCCGACCAGCGTATATTCAAGTGTTGGAAACTGTTGTGTAGTACCAGCATTTGGCGAGGCACACCAGTGGGCGCAAGCCCACTTTTTAGTTTGGGGCCAAATGCAACTGGCGGATTTCCTGTAAGTTATTGGTTTCATGGTATTTGACGAAGAACGGGTGCGCGGAATCGCCGAACGTGTGGCGGCCTCGAGTGGGCTGGAGGTCGTCGAAATCGAGTTCCGCGGGGGTGGCAAGAGCCGGATGCTCCGGGTCTTCCTGGACAAGCCTGTCGGCGTGACGCACGAGGACTGTGCTCTCTTCAGCCGCGAGTTTGGAACCATCCTTGACGTCGAGGACGCAGTCCCGGGCGGTACGTATGTTTTGGAGGTTTCGTCGCCGGGCCTGGATCGCAAGCTGAATCGGCCTGCCGACTACGAGCGCTTCGCCGGCAGCAAGGTGAAGTTGATGACGCGGGAGCCGGTGAACGGCAACCGCCATTTCGAAGGACGGTTGGAAAGTTTTCACGACGGGCGGGTAACGCTGGACTTGAGCGAAGCCAGGGGCAAGCGTCGCCCGGCGGCGGTAGCATCGCAGAAGCTCCAGATTGAACTGTCGAATGTCGAGAAGGCGAACTTAGTACCCGAGATCTAGTACGGCTTGATAACGGAATTTTCTTATGGCAAGTGAGCTCTATAACACGATCGACGCACTAAGCCGGGAAAAAGGCATTGATCCGCAGATTGTAGTCAGCGCGGTGGAAGACGCGATTGTGGTCGCGACCCGCAAATATTACAAGACGCAGGAGAATCTGCGCGCGCAGCTGGACAAGGAATCCGGCAAGATTCGCGCCTTCGCGGTCAAGACCGTTGTCGAGACACCCGAGCAGGTGGAAGATCCCGTCCTGCAGGTGACGCTCGAAGAAGCGCGCAAGCTCGATCCCAACGTTGAGATCGGCGGAGAGCTGCAGATTCCAAAGGTTACGGAAGGCATTCTGGGCCGGATTGCGGCCCAACTTGCAAAGCAGGTCATTTTCCAGAAGGTCCGCGAGGCCGAGCGCGACACCGTCTACAACGAATACATTACGCGCGTCGGCGAGATCGTCAACGCCACGGTGAAGCGGGTCGAGGGCCCGGACGTGATTTTCGACATCGGCAAAGCGGAATCGCGCATGCCCCGCAAGGAGCAATCGCGGTTGGAGTCGTTTGCCATTGGTGAGCGCGTGCGCGTCGTGATCGCCCGCGTGGAGAAGGCCTCGAAGGGGCCGCAGGTGGTGGTGTCGCGCGCAGCCCCAGAACTGGTGCAGAACCTCTTCCAGACGGAAGTTCCGGAAATTTATGACGGCACCGTGGTGATCCGCGCGATTGCCCGCGAAGCCGGAGAGCGCACCAAGATTGCCGTGATGTCGAAAGATAAGGACGTGGACGCGGTGGGTGCGTGCGTGGGCATGAAGGGCATGCGCGTGCAGTCCATCATTCGCGAGCTGCGCGGCGAGAAGATCGACATCATCGAGTACCACGAAGACTCAGTAACCTTTGCGGAAAAAGCATTGCAGCCCGCCAAGGTGAGCCGCGTGACCGTGGTGGATGCGGGCGAGAAGCATCTGGAAGTCGTCGTCGACGATACCCAGCTTTCCCTCGCCATCGGCAAGAAAGGACAGAACGTCCGCCTGGCGGCCAAGTTGCTCGGCTGGAAAATCGACATCAAGAGTGAGGAAGAGAAGCGGCAAGAAGTCGAGCAGCAGATGTCGGCGCTGGTCTCGCAGACGGCCACGCCGCTGGAGAACGTGCCCGGCTTGGGTGAGGGCCTGATCGAGAAACTGGCTGCGGCCGGCATCACCACCGTGGAAGCCTTGGCCGACATGACCCCCGAACAGCTGGAAGCAATCGAGGGGATTGGCCCCAAAACGGTGGAAAAAATCAGCTTGGCAGTGAATAATTACTTCTCGAGTCTGGAAGGTGGAGAAGGCGCAATCCCGGTTGCCGAGGGCGAGACCGCGGAATTGCCCGCGGAAGAAGTGGCGGACGAAGCAGTAACCGCTGAAGCAGCAGCAGCGGCTGAGGAAGCGCCCGTCGGTGGCGAGATTGAGGAAGTAGCGGCGGCGGCCGAAGAGGCGGAGGCGATCTCCGTTGAAGAAGTGGCTGCGCCGACCGAGGGCGGGGAGGAAGACACCTCCGCCAAACCAAAAGAATGATCAGGATTTTCCGCGCTCGTCGCCCAGGCGGCGAGGCGGTGTGCAACGCTGACTCCGTGAGGATGCTATGAAGACTTAAGGAGCGGTGCGGGGCAAAGAAAGGGCGGATGAGTAAGATTCGAATCAACGATCTGGCCAGGGAGCTGGAAGTCAAAAGCAAAGCGATTCTCGATGTCCTGGTCTTAGTCGGCGTCACCGAGAAGAAGACGCATTCCAGTTCGGTCGAAGAACACGAAGCAGAAAAAGTGCGGGCCCACTTCCGCGCTGCTGCTGAGGCACAAGCCGCGCCGGCCCGGTCTGCGCGTTCCGGGCGCGAGACTGACGAAATCAAGACCAAGATTGATCTGTCTCACATTTCCAAGCCTGGCGATGTTCTGAAGCTGATCACAAAGCAACAACAGACCGTTGCGACTCCGCCAGTTCCGCCCGCGCGTCCGGCGGTTCCGCCCGTCGAGACCAAGCCTGTTGCCGCGGCTCCGCCGATAGCCTCCACTGCGCCAGCACCTCCGGCAGCGAAGCCGGCTCCGGCTCCGCCGCCAGCGCCCCGGTTCATTACGCCGCAAAGCGTGGCCCGTCCCGTGGTAAAACCACCCGCGGCTGCGACTCCACCGGCTCCGCCCGCGGTGAAGCCGACCGTTCCGGCCACGGCGCCCACTGCATCAGCGCCGTCTGTGCCGCCGCCGGCACGTCCAGCGGTTCCGCTGGGCGGCCCTCCGCCAGAATCCACAGTGCAGGCAGTTGCGCCCCCGATCGCCCCATCAGTTCCGCCGTCCCCGCCTGTATCAGCTGCACCTCCGAAACCGGCTGCTCCTGTGGCGCCGCCGCCGCGCATGATCGTTCCACAAACTGGGCCGCGCCCGGTCTACAAAGCGCCGCCGCCGAAGCCCGTGCAGCCGGGCGTGCCGATTGCATCGCGTCCCGTGCCCGGACGTCCCGTGCCCGGTCAGCCCATTTTTCAGCGTCCGCGTCCGCAGGTGCCGGGAGCGCCGCGTCCGCCGCTGCGTCCGGGCGAGCGTCGCCCGATGCATCCAACCCGCCAGTCGCCCACGGGGGCTCGCCCGCTTGGAGTGGGTCCAGGCGCGCCCATGGCGCCTCCCGGACCGTCGCGTCCCGGAAGCCGTCCGGGCGGCCCTGCGCGTCGCCCGGGCCAGCGTTATGTGCCGCGGGGAGTGAAGGAAGGCCCGATGAAGGGCTATGTTCCACCGCCGCGGCTCTCGCTCTCCAATGAGCCGCAGCCCATCACGCGGAACATTACGATCACCGAAGGCATCAGCGTGAAGGATCTGGCGGAAAAGCTGGACATTCGCGCGAAAGATCTGATCGCTCGCTTGCTCTCGCGTGGCGTCTTTGCGACCATCAATCAGACCCTCGACGCGGAACTGGCCAGCGAGATGGCGCGCTTCTTTGGAGCCGACACCAACGTGATCAGCTTCGAGGAGCAGGCTCAGAAGGAAATCGCCGACGCGGCGGGCACCGGCGAAGAAGGTGCCGCCGAGGAGGTGCCTCGTCCCCCTGTGGTCACCATCATGGGTCACGTCGATCACGGCAAGACCACGCTGCTCGATTCGATCCGCTCGACCACCGTGGCGGAAGGCGAAGCCGGCGGGATCACGCAGCACATCGGCGCCTACAAGGTGCGGGTCATGGACACCGAGTCGCCCGCCTATGGCCGCGAAATCGTTTTTCTCGATACGCCCGGCCACGAAGCCTTCACGCGCATGCGCGCGCGCGGCGCCAAGTCAACCGACATTGTGGTGCTGGTCGTGGCCGCCGATGACGGCGTCATGCCGCAGACCCTTGAGGCCATCGATCACGCGCACGCGGCCGAAGTCCCGATCATTGTCGCCGTCAACAAGATCGACAAGCCGGAAGCCATGCCCGACCGCGTCAAGAAGCAACTCGCCGATCGCGGCCTGATGCCGGAGGACTGGGGCGGGACGACTGTGTTTGTCGACGTCTCGGCGAAAAAGAAGACCAACCTCAACCTGCTGATGGAGATGATCTGCCTGGTGGCGGACCTGCAAGAGTTGCGCGCCAACCCGGCGCGGTCAGCCAGCGGCGTCGTCCTCGAAGCCAAGCTGGATCGCGGACGCGGTCCGGTCGCCACGGTTCTGGTCCAGGATGGCACGCTGAGCACCAGCGACAACTTCGTCGTGGGCAACGTGTACGGCAAAGTCCGCGCTATGTTCGATGATCGTGGGGCGCAGTTGGAGCAGGCGCCGCCTTCGACCCCAGTCGAGATCCTGGGCATGGAAGGCCTGCCGCAGGCGGGCGACCAGTTTGTGGTCGTCGCGGATCGCGACAAGGCACGCGGAATTTCCGAATACCGCGAACAAAAGGCTCGCGAAGCCCAGCTGGCGAAGAGTTCGCGGGTGTCGCTCGAGGGTCTGGCGGAGCAACTCAAGACCGCGGGCACCAAGGAACTCAACATTATCCTCAAGGGCGACGTCGGTGGCTCGGTCGAAGTGCTGACCGACCTGCTGGCGAAACTCTCCAATGACAAGGTGCGGCTCAAGGTGCTGCGCGCCGGAGTGGGCGCCATCACCGAGTCCGACGTGCTGCTGGCCTCGGCCTCCAACGCGATCATCATCGGCTTCAACGTTCGGCCGGAACGCAAGGCGCAGGAACTCGCCGATCAGGACAAGGTGGACATCCGCCTGCACTCGATCATTTATGAGTTGCAGGACGAGATCAAGCGTGCCATGACCGGCTTGCTTGAGCCCACCATCAAGGAAACGTACCAGGGCCGTGCCGATGTGAAAGACACGTTCCGGATTCCCAAGGTCGGCACAATTGCGGGCTGCCAGGTGAGCGACGGCCTTATCAAGCGCGACTCCGAAGTCCGCCTGTTGCGAGACAACGTGGTCATCTTCAAAGGCAAGATCGCTTCGCTCAAGCGCTTCAAGGACGATGCCAGCGAAGTCCGCAATGGCATGGAGTGCGGTATCGCGATCGCCAACTATGCCGACATCAAAGTGGGTGACGTGATCGAGGCATTCGTGACCGAGCGCATCGCCGCCGAAGTGATTGCATAGAGCAGCTGTTGGCTGTTAGTCGTTGGTCGTTGGCGAATCTGGCTTTTGCTGACGACCAACGGCCAATGACCAGCGACGGATGATTGCTTTTCTCACTCTCGAGCTCAGCATCGAAGCTGCCCAGTCGCTCAAAGACAAACGGCAGGTAGTACGCAGCATCAAGGATCGTCTGCGCACGCGTTTCAACGTGGCCGTGGCAGAGTTGGACGCGAGCGGACTCTGGAATCGCGCCACAATCGGGGTAGTCAGCGTTTCCGATTCGCGCGATTATCTGGATGGGCTGATGAAGAATGTGGAGCGGATGGCCGCTCGCATCGCGAACAACGGTGGTGCAGACATCACAGACTCTTTCGTGGAGTTCCTTTAGAATTTATTGTTAAAGCCTGCCCCCGTTACATCCCCCGGGCGGTGCAATTTCTGATATTCTCATCCGTTTTACTTCGAGGTGATTCAGTTGGAACGGCGTGCTCAGAAGTACCATCGGGAACGGCTGGGAGAAGCCCTGCGCGAAGAGATCGAAACCATTCTCGAGGGAGAACTGGGAGATCCACGCATTGGGCTGGCAAACGTGAGCGAGGTGCTTCTGGCTCCCGATTCCCGCTCCGCCCGCGTGATGGTCGTAGTCGAGGGAGACGACGACGCAGCACTCGCGACCATGGAAGGGCTGCAGGCTGCCAGCGGTTACGTTCGCCGGGAACTGGTCGCGCGCCTGCACCTGCGGCGTCCGCCGGAGTTGATCTTTATCCAGGATCGATCACACCAGTATAAAGCGAGGATCGATGAACTGCTGGGCCGCTCGAAGAAAAGAAGCCGGCCCGCTCGTCGAGCATAGACCATGTTGAGGGAAGTACTCGAACACATCCGGCGGCGGGATCGCTTCGTATTGACCTCCCACGCCCGCCCAGACGGCGACGCGATCGGCTCCGCCCTGGCTTGCTGCGAGCTTCTCCATCGCCTCGGCAAGCATGCTGAAGTTGTGCTCCATGACCCCGTCCCCCGCATCTACCAGCCCCTGCCGTTTGCCGACCGCGTCGTTCAGGCGAACCGCGTCAACGGCAACTACGAAGCGGCCATCATCCTGGAATGCGACAGCATTCAGCGCACGCGCCTCGAGGGACTGGAAAACCGTTTCCTGATCAGCATCGATCATCACATGAGTGGCCGCCCGTTCGCGGATGTGAACTGGATTGATCCCAGCGCCACTGCGACCGCGGAACTCGTCTACCGGCTGGCACGCGAAGCCGGCGTCGAGATTTCACCAGAAATCGCAACTTGTCTCTACACCGCGCTGATGACCGACACCGGATCCTTCATGTTTCGAGGGACCAACGAACACACCTTCGCCCTGGCCCGTGAGTTGGTCCTGGCGGGCGCCGACCCCGCCCATTGCGCACAGAATATTTACTTCGCCCATTCCACTGCCAAGATGCGGCTGCTAGGGGCGGCCCTTTCGAATCTTCACCGGGAAGGACCGCTGGCGTGGATCTGGATCACGCGCGAACAGATGGAAAGCAGCCAGGCAAAGGAAGAAGATTGCGAAGGCATCGTGAACTATGCACTCTCCATCGGGGATGTGGAGGTCGCGGCATTCTTCCGCGAGATGCCGGACGGACGTTTCCGGGTAAGTCTGCGTAGCAAAGGCAGGCTCAACGTCGCCGAGATTGCCGAAGTTTTCGGCGGCGGCGGCCACGAGTGTGCCAGCGGTTGCTCGATGGATGGTCCGCTCTCCATAGCCGTGGCCCGCATGCTGGAAAAGGTTCGTCCCGGTTCCCGGTAGAATAACTCCCTATGAACATCTCTATGTGGCGACAGTCTGCGTCCTTTCTCGGAGCGATGCTGATCCTCGTCGCGTATGCCGGCCATCAGATGGGCTGGATGAATTCGCGCAAAGCCGCGTATAACATTCTCAACGCCATCGGTTCCGCGATCCTCGGCTATATTGCCTTCCATCCCTTTCAGATTGGATTCGTCATCCTTGAAGTGACGTGGACCCTGATCAGTCTCTACGCGTTGCTGCGCCAGCAAGTGCAGGAGTGACAGTGATGCCGGCTTGCGCGTTTCGGTTAACCCGGGCTTGCCTGTGAATCAGCGCACTCGCGAAGGGCTGCTGCTCGCCGGCTTCTGCATCTTCCTGTTCTTCTACGGCCTTGGGCAATTCGGACTGGTCGGGGCCGATGAGCCGCGCTACGCGCAGGTTGCTCGCGAAATGCTGGCGCGCCATGACTGGATCACACCAACCCTGGGCGGCAAGCCCTGGCTCGAAAAACCGGTGTTGTACTACTGGCAGGCGATGCTCGCCTACGGCATTTTCGGCGTTCGTGACTGGGCCGCGCGCCTGCCTTCGGCGGTAGACGCGTCACTGGTCGTGCTAGGCGTCTATTTCTTCCTGCACAAGTTGCGACCGGGGTTTCACCTCGACGGAGCCCTGATGACGGCTTCAGTCGTGGGCCTGGTGGGATTCGCTCATTCAGCATCGACCGACATGCCACTAGCGGCAATGTTCTCCCTGGCGATGCTGGCGTGGTTCGCGTGGTGGGAAACGTCGCGAAAAATTTATCTGGTGGGATTCAACATCTTCCTCGCTTTGGCCGTGCTGGCCAAAGGCCCGGTAGCGCCAGCCCTCGCGGGCGTCGTGATTCTGCTCTTCGCGATTGCCGCGAAGGACTCCCGCATTGTTCTAAAGACGTTGTGGCTTCCAGGCTTGCTGGCATTTCTTCTGGTTGCGCTGCCGTGGTACGTGGCGATCGAAGCGCGTCATCCGGAATTTTTCCGGGTATTTATCCTGGAACATAACCTGGCTCGTTTCGACAGCAACCTCTATCACCACGAACAGCCTTTCTGGTTCTACCTGCCCGTGGCCACGCTGGCATTGCTACCCTGGAGCGTGTTTGTGGGCGCAGCGATATTTGAGGTCGCACGAGCATGGTGGGCCGAACGCAAAGCATGGTTCGATTCCGGGGACTCGCTAAACCTCTTTCTTGTCCTTTGGCTCATTGTTCCGGTCGTATTCTTCTCGTTGTCCCACTCAAAACTGCCCGGCTACATTCTGCCCGCTATTCCCGCGGGCCCTTTGCTGGTGGCCGAATTCGTGCGTCGCCGCGTTGGCGCCGAAACCCGCACCTCGACCCCGCTGAATGCGCTGCACGCTTTGGTGGCAGCGGCGCCCCTGGTTCCTGCGCTCAACATCGCGTACCTGGTGCTGCAGCATCGCTTGCCGTGGGGGACGGGAACGATGGTTGCATGTGCGATTGCCCTGGTTCTCGCGGTGGGGATCGCAGTCACGCTCGCCGGCAAGCTTGGTTTGCGGCTGCTCTACTTTGTGACACTGGTTCCGGTCGTGTTGATCGTTGCGGCGCTTCTCAGGATTGGTGCTCCGGTCGTGGACCAAGCCCTCTCCGCGCGTCCAGTTGCCAGGCAACTATCGGGAATGGAAATGAAACCGCTCCCGCTCGCGGTCCTGGGAGTGAAGCGCGAGATCGAGTACGGTCTGGCCTTTTATCGTAACCAGGCGGTGAGCCGCTACGAATTGCGCCAGGTCCCGCTCGATGAGCACTTGCTGGTCGCTCCCGAAGGAACAAGAGACGCGATTGCACAGTTCGTCGGGGAGAGAAGGGTTTCGTATCTCGGGAATTTTGCCGCGCAGCAGTTGGATTTCTACTGGGTGGCGGGTGCGAAAGCGGGACACTAGCGTTCCCAATTTTGTAATGGGTAGTGAAAGCCTGTCGGCTGCGGGAGCCTTTCAAATTACCAGATTGCCAAATTACTCAATTACCAAATTTCCCAATCCCCCAATCCCATCGCGTCCGGCATTCGGCCTCCGCGAACCTGTCTCGTCAACGATCCAGATTTTCGCCGTTTGCCCTCGCCCTGTGCGAAGCACTAGACTGCTTGGTTCACGCCCCTCATGTCGCGCGGTCTGGCCGAGGCGCGCCGCTGGAGCCCCGTGGAGATTCTCGACCTCAGGCACTTCTCTTCCGTTGATTTACGACCCCTCCTGGACGACGAGACCCAGGTATGGTCGCGCCTGCTCTCCTGGGACTACAGCAGTTCGTCCGACATGATCCTGCGTTACGTGGATGCCAAGATTCTGCCGGGATACGCGGCCATCGATCGGGGCCGAATCTTCGGCTACGCCTTCTTCGTGTACGAAGGCAGCAAGGGCGTGATCGGAGACCTGTTCGTGACGAATGGAGCGCGTTTGCCCGAAGCGCGCGAGGTCGAAGTCGCGCCTGCTGACGCATGTGATCGAGACCCTGCAACAGTCTCCAGGCATCCATCGCGTCGAAGCGCAGTTGCTGGTCCACGAAGCCGGTGTGCTGGCCAGGCCTTTCTTGGACCAGGGATTTCGCCGCCATCCGCGGCTCTTCATGGTGATTCCTTTGAGCAAGGCGTCGCGTCCCGCCCCTTCGGTATTTCCCAGATTCGAGATTCGCGGCTGGATGGATAGCGACTATCAGTCGGCCGCGGCCGTGATTACCGCCGCCTATCGTGGTCATGTGGATGCCGAGATTAACGACCAGTACCGCACCTTGAGTGGCTCGCTGCGCTTCCTGAACAACATTGTTCGCTTTCCCGGGTGCGGCCTGTTCGACTCCGAATCGTCCTTCGTCGTCACCCACAGAGCCAGCCGGCATGTGGCATCGGATTCATTCTGTGTTCACGCGTGCGAGCCGATGTTGGACATGTCACGCAGGTCTGCATCCTCCCGGAGTACCGCTCCCGGGGCCTCGGCGAAGCTTTGCTCGCGTGCACCGCGAACGTGCTGCGCAAGCGCAAGTTCTCACTCCTGTCTCTCACTGTGACAGAAGCGAACTCTCGCGCTGTGGATCTATACAAACGATTGGGCTTTGATGCACAGCGTGTGTTCGATGCTTTTGTGTGGGAAGAGTGACTTGGCTCTTGGCTTCTAGCCAGGAGCTAAAAGCCTAACGCTTTCAGCTAGCGCCGAATAACCCACATGACCCAGCCGGCCAAAATGACCCCACCGACGAACATGGCGAAGCAGTACAAGCCATAGCGGACCATCTCGCGGGCGTCGTTGCGCTGCGTGATGCCGAACACCACCGACGCGAACAAAGCGAACAGAATCGCGCTGCTGAAATGGGAGAGTTGAATCGTCATGGTTTCTTCCCGATGGCGATATGATAAGCGTCGGCGACCGCGATGAAATTCAGCAGTCCCGCCACGATCAGGAACTTGGTTCCGTAATCGGCAGTGGCATGCGCGATGGCGCCGTGTCCCCAGTCCAGGGCGCGGGTCAGGATATACAGTCCCCCTCCGCCCACATTGCCGACGAAGCCCAGAATGTCCAGGATGTCCCCGCCGTTAGGCTTGTAGATATGCCCCTGCATCGGCCAAGCCAAGCACGAACATGGCCACAATCGAAACCATGAGCAGCACGCCGCGACCCCAGCGTTTCTGAATCAGGTGCCCGGCGCCCGGAATCAGCCAGGCTACTGCCGGAGCCACCACCGACATGGCGGTAATCGGAGGAGCGTCAACCAGGGGTTCCGTGGGCTCTCGGTTTACGCAGTGGAGGAATTTGCCATTCAGATAATCACGATCTCGCGTTGGATTTTTCCAGTCACTTCCGCACGGTTGGGACGGACCAGCACGTTCACTTCGCTGCGCACGCCGAATTCCGGCAGGTAAATTCCGGGCTCAATCGAGAAGCAGGAATTGGGCAGGATCTGCCGCTCGTCATGAATCTCGAGATCGTCCATGTTCGCGCCGTTCGAATGCACCTCGGTGCCGATGGAGTGCCCGGTGCGATGGATGAAATAGTCGCCGTATCCGGCTTTGTTGATGTGGTCGCGCGTAGCGCGATCAACCTGCCAGCCCGCAATCCGTTGGCCGGCCGCGGTCGCATCCAGCACCGTCTTCACGCCCGCATCGCGCGCATCCCGCACCACCTGAAAAATGTCGCGCTGCTTATCCGATGGCGCTTTCCCAATGTAACCCGTCCATGTAATGTCATAGTAAACCGCGCCCGGCGTATTCTTCTTCGCCCACACGTCCAGGAGAACAAAATCTCCCTCGCGGATGGGAGCGGAACCGTCGGCATGCGGTTCATAGTGCGGATTCCCGCTGTTGGCATTGACAGCTACAACGGGTGGATCATCGGTCACCAGATTTTCGCGGCGGAATGCTTCCATGAACCATTGCTGAATGGCATATTCGGTGGCCCCGCCATTGCGGACGCGCCGGCCGATCTCCGTGAACGCCGCCGCTGTGATGCTGTCGACCGCATCCCGAGCCGCGAAATGCGTCTGGATCTGCTCGTCCGTCCAGGTGGCCTCGAACTGCGCGATCAGGTCGGCGGCGCTCACGACGTTCTTGCCCAGCCCGCGAATAATGTCAACCGTGCCCGCATCCACCAGCGATACCGTGAACACCAGGTTGTTCGGCGAGTACTGCATCGCGATGTCGCGGTAGTCGGCGAGCAGCACCTTGATCTTCGTCGAACAGTTCCTGCCAGCCCGCGTACTGGTGCTTTGAGCCCGGCAGGCTGTCGAGATGGCCCGCTTCAATCTTGTGCACCAGTTTGACCGGCTCGCCTTTCGCCGGAATCAGGTAGAACCAGCGGCGCGTGACCATCAGCGAGGTCGGAAGTCCCAGAACCCGGTAAGCAATGGGATCCCGATGGTGATGGTCGTAGAACAGCCAGGCATCGATGTTGCGATCGCGCAACGCGGCTTGAATGGCGGACAGGTTCATGGCAAACCTCTATTGTAAACAAGCCCGCGTTTTTGCGCGAACCTGGACGGGAACGCTCTTCTATGCGACTCGCCCGGCGCTCCGCCACCGACGCAGAGCCACCAGCGCCCAGATGGCCTCGACAATTCCGAAGGGCCATGCGCCCTGCAGGAAGCCGTACACCGAGCCCAGCGCACAGGAAAAAGCGAACGCCAGGATGAACCACGGACTGCGTTCCTCAAGCGCATAACAAACCAGCATGGTAGTGACGGCGAAAAGTCCAAAGAGACTTAGAGCGCTCATGCCGCCAGAATCTTCTTGCGCGCTGAAGCTGGCAGCGTTTCGCACGCAGTTCGGAGTACGAAGCGCGGAGCACGCGTCCGAATCTCGAGTAGATAAGGAACCGCCATCGGAGCTGCGTGCTTGGCGGTTTCCCGCAGCAGCCAGCCCAAACCCTTCTGGACCATGTCATCTTCGTCACGCAGAAGGAGGTTTGAAAGCCGCTTGATCTGCGGTAGAAACATTTTCCGGCGAGTCCCCTGGATCAGCGCCACGCACGCCGCCCTGCGATGCCAGCGATGCGGAGACTTTGCCCATACAAAGATACACTTCACGCGGGATGGCTTGGCCGCGATCATCGGTGCGATAAGGTAGTGCACCAGCGCATCGTGATCCGCCCAACTGCTGATCCGCGGCAGCCACGATTCGAACAGACGGAATTCGTCTTCCCCGAACTGGTCGACCAGCTTTTCGAGCAGGGAGACGGCAAAGGCTTTCTCCTCGAGGACGCGCCCCTGGAAGAGCTTGTCCGCCACCTTGATCAGGAACTCCGTGCCCCGTTCACGGATGATCGTCCGCCGAAAACGAACGGCGACTCGGCGCAATTCCGCGGTATACCAGCCGCGCGATTGGATCTTTTCCTTGAAGAACCACTGCACATCCTCGGCATGAGGCGCGGAGCCGCCATCCTTGAGCACGCGCCGGATGTGGGCAGCAATATAAGTCGGGGTGATTCTGCGTTTTGCCATCGAAGCGCGCTCGTATCAGAGCGCAAAAGAATACCTCAAGAGGGCGCCTGCGTGCAGTGATGCATTCACGATGAGAAGCCCTTCCCAGAATCCGCAAAGGGGTCTCCGCGACTCTGCGCCGCTCTCCGCGATCTCTGCGGTAAAAAGTTTTTGACTTTATTCCCCCGCCACCGGCGACGAGATCTTCAGAATTTTGTCATAAGCCCACAAGGCCGCTGCGGTAGCCAAGCCCACTGCAGTCACCGCCCACCAGATGCGTTCTGGACGGTGCTGGACTTCACCAAAATGGTGAACCAGCATCCCTCCGAATTTTCCGCCGATCAGCGATCCGATGCCGATCGGCAGAAACGCGAAGCCCATGTAGGTGCCTTGCTGTCCAGACGGCGCGAGGCGGGAGATATATTCGTAGTAGCGTGGCGACTGAATGATCTCCCCCAGGGCCACGATCATAAGTGCCACGACGGCGGCCCAGACCTTCGGGTGCGAGCCGAAAACCAGCCATCCCATTGCGGTAATGATTGTCCCGAGCGTGATCGCACGGAAAGATGAAATCCGCCGGGTGAGCGCGTTCACCGCCACCGTGAGCGTAATCACGATGATGGGGTCGGCGATCAGGATCAGTTCTGTGTTGGCCTTTGCGTCCACGTAGTCGTGGATGTAAATAGGCAGAATGAGATATTGCTGCCAGAAGACAATCCAGTATCCCGAGAAGATCAGCAAGAAACAGGACGAATCGCCCATTGCCGAGCACCGTCAAAAGATTGCGACCCACTTGCCCGAGAGAAGTGGTTTGCTCCTCCCCGACTACGGCTTGGTTCTCGGAAGAAAATCAGAACGCCGATGAACATCAGGAATACGCTAAACGCGGCCAGGCGAAAGACGTTCTCTACCCGCATGCGCGAGTGGATCCAGCCGGCCAGAAACGGCCCCAGAAAACTGCCAATATTCACCAGCGTGTAATAGATCGAGTATCCGATCGACCGGACATTGTCCTTGGAAGCCCGCGCGGTGGTGCCCACTACGCTGGGTTTGACCAACGCCACTCCCAGGGCGGGCAGGAACAAAATGACGCCGACCATCAGTCCGAGTGGGACCACCGCGCGGACCGGCGCCAGCCAAGGCGCTGCGATCGAGCCCACCATGAAGTACGAGCAACTCAAGATGAAATAAGCCAGGGACAGCGCCCGCCGGAAACCGATGCGATCTGCAATCGCGCCCCCGAAGATCGCCATCACCCAAACGCCCGCGCCGAAGAAGCCGCTGAGACTGGCCGCCTGATCGCTCGGAAACTGAAGTGCTTCGTGCAGGTAACGCGCAAGTACCGCAAAAACCGCATAATACGATAGACGCTCGAAAATTTCGCTGATGTTTGCGACCCAGAATGGGCGCTCGAAGCCGGTGCGGATCTCATGAAAACGCTCGGCAAAGGTCAAGCAGGGCTCCTGAGGTTCAACCGCTTTTCGAGTTTCGCTGCGGACAGGCCTGCCACACGGATGACCTTGTTGCGGCTGGTCTGACCGGCAGCAATAGTAACGGAGGATCGCGGCACCTCCAAAAGATTCGAGAAAAACTCGATGCAGGCCTCGTTGGCCTTGCCCTCAACCGGAGGCGCGGTAAGCGCGAGTTTGAGCGCGTCCCCCAACTCTCCCGCGATGGCGTTCTTCTTGGCGCGCGGATGCACCTTAACGGCAAACGTCACCCCGCCGGCGGATTCACGGATCGGAATCATGAGTTCTTCGCCAGCGAAAACACGGTCTCCGCGGCCAGCAGTGCGCCTATCAAGGGAATCTGGGGGTTCCCTTCTGTCTTTGCGGAGCCGATGCTGGCTATGAGTACCAGAACCAGTGCGAGCATCATGACGTTCGCTCCCACGCACGACAATCTCAGCCCTCGGACCGTATAGCCGTTCCGGATCCGCAGCAGATTCAGCATGGCTGTAAACAGCAAACCCAGACCTGTGCCGAATATCCAGAGCCGCCCCGGATACGTGCGCGGCACCAGCCAGCACTCGACGATGGCAAGCAGGAAGATCGCTCCCGCGCATGCTCGGTCAATGAGCTTCAAGGTTTTGCGCTCCGCGTTCCAAAAATCGCCGTGCCCACGCGAACGCACGTCGAGCCCTCTTCCATCGCGATCTCGAAATCATGCGACATGCCCATCGAGAGGATATCCATACGTACCGCCGGAAGATTGCGAGCGCCAATCTGATCGCGAAGCTCGCGCAACTTTCTAAAATAAGGGCGCGCTGCTTGGGGGTTTTCGGTAAACGGCGGGATGGTCATCAGTCCGCCGATTTCCAGATGCTCGAGACGCACGGCAGCTGAGAGAAGATTCTCGAGTTCCGGCGAGTCTGGATCGACACCCGTCTTTGCCGCCTCGCCGCCCACGTTGATCTCAACCAGAACAGCCAGTTTCTTTCCTGCCGCGCGCGCAGCATCATTGAGCTTTTCAGCGACCCTCACCGAGTCAACCGAGTCGATCGCATGAAAGAATTCCGCAGCCTTGGCCGCCTTGTTGCTCTGCAGGTGACCGATCATGTGCCAGCGGGCCTGACTCAGATCGCGAACGGCGGCTGCTTTCGTGGCAAATTCCTGCACCCGGTTCTCGCCAAAGAACCGGATACCCGCCTCGTACGCCTCGCGTATCGCCTCCGCCGGGAAGGTCTTGCTGACTGCCATGAGCGTGATGTCCTCGGGTGTGCGTCCGGCGCGCGCCGCAGCCATCCGGATGCGCTCGCGGACTTCGGCAATGTTTTCGGCTATGGCCATGCAAAATCGACTACCACGAAGAACACAAAGTACCACGAAGGAAGGCGCGGACAAGAATGTCCGCGCCCCATAAGAAGCGATTGCCCCGCTTCGATTGCGTCCGCTTACATGATGGCCGTCGGCGGCGCCGGTTCGTCCGGGCTGCCCGCGTTCGCCAGCGGCACGCGGACCATCACGGACGCGATGATCGCCAAAACGATGAATCCTGAGTAAGTCGCAGGGGTAGCGAATATCACGGGCAACGGCTTATTGAAAAAATAGAAGGCCGCTACTACCAGCCCGAGAATTGCTTCTCCGGCGATCATGCCGGAAGCGGTAAGCACACCGGCATTTTCCACGCGAGCCTTCTGAGCATCGTTGAAGCCGCGCTTGTCCCGCATCCGGTCGGTGAGCCAGCGAATCACGCCACCCAAAAAGATTGCGAAGGTCGTCTCCAGAGGCAGGTACATGCCTACTGCAAACAGCATCACGCTCTTCACTTCCAGCATGATCATGGCAAAGCCCATCAGCACGCCGGCTCCCACCAGGGGCCACGGCATGTTGTGGCCAACGATGCCCTGGGCCAGTGATGCCATCAATCCCGCTTGCGGCGCGGACAATTGCGGATCGCCAAACCCAATCCCGCCGCGGTTGATGTTCCCCTGGTGAAGCACCAGCAATGGAAAATACAAAGCGAGGCTGGCCACCGCAATCCCCAGGAAATCGCCCAACTGCATCTTGGCGGGCGTGCCTCCCAGGATGTGGCCAACTTTCAAATCTTGGAGCATTTCTCCCGCAACCGCCGAGGATACACAAACGACCGCAGCGACTCCCAACACGGCAGCAACGCCGCTCATTCCGGACACGCCGATCGCCACCATCAACAAGGCGGCGATAATCAACGTGCACAACGTCAGTCCTGACACGGGATTATTGGAAGAGCCGATCATGCCTACCAGGTTTCCGGAAACTGCCGCGAAGAAAAAGCCAACCACGATCATCACCAGCGCCGCCGTGATGGCGCCGCTCAGGGTGCCTGAGAAGTGGTAATACAGCACGATCATGCATAGGAACGCCGCGCCCAGTCCGCCAAAGACTACCTTGCCATTCAGATCACGCTCGGTGCGGTTGGTGGCCGCATGGACCGCCGCAGACTTCTTCAGGTCGGAAACCGCTCGCTTCATGCCGATCGCAAGGCTCTTGCGCATGCGGAACAGAGTCCATCCGGCGCCCACCATCATGCCGCCGACGGCAATTGGTCGCACGATGTTGTACCAGACCGCTCCCGCCAAATTGCCCTCCGTCCCAGGTGGCATCGAGGCCTGCAGTGTAGGCCCCAGGAAGTAGATGATCAGAGGGACCAGCAATCCCCACGCCACCACACCTCCCGCGAAGTTGAGCGCTGCCAGTCGCGGTCCAATGATGTATCCCACGCCCAGGTAAGCGGGGCTGATCGCGGGAGCTTGAAACGTCGTGACGCCGCCGACGCTCACGATCGGCGCCGCGCTGGTCCTGCCCAGCTTTAACATGCTGGTGCCGATCTGCCCGACGTGGATGACGAACGCCTTGCTGGCATTGAACAGCTGGAATGCGCCCAGCAGGTAGATCAGGCCGCCCAATCCCATGTTGGCAAACAGCAACTTGGCCGCCCCCGCGCCCTGTTGTCCCGCTTTGTGGATCTCCGACGCTGCTACCGACTCCGGGAAGGGAAGCTCAGGGTCTTCCACCATCACGCGTCGAAGCAGCGTCACGAACAAAATACCGAGCGACCCTCCCACCGCCATCAGGGCCACTGATTTCCAATACGCATCATGGAATCCAAACGAACTCCAGGCCCCCGAAATCAGGAATGCAGGAATCGTGAAGACCGCGCCGGCCGCGACCGATTCGCCAATCGAGCCCACCGTTCGAGCGATGTTCTCTTCCAGCAGCGAGCCCTTCATCAGCCGCAAAACGGCCATACCAATCACCGCCGCCGGATAAGTTGCAGCGATGGTCATGCCGGCGCGCAAACCCAAATAAGCGTTCGCGGCCCCCAGAATCACGGTCAGGAACAAGCCGATCAGCACGGCCCGGAACGTGAATTCCTTCATCTCCATGTTCTCTGGCACGTACGGGCGGAACTTCTTTTCCGGTACGACGGTGGTTGGAGTACTCATGATGACCCTCGCAAGTGATTCGTACAGCTAGATATATTCCAAAGTTGCCGCGCCCGCGCACGTTAGCATGCAGTACCCGAGGATTACAAGTGCATGACGGCCGGGGCGCGCACAACGTTTTGTCCTTGAAAATCCCAGCTGTCCGAGGCAGGGGCGGCTTCTGTTTCTCAGAAACTTTTGCCGCCCAACCGGGTTACAATGAAATCAACAGCTTGGGCTGTAAGGTGCGAGCCCTGAGGAGTTACTCCGATGTTCGCCTTTGCCCAGCCCCGATTTTGGGCTCTCTTCTTTACCGAGTTCTGTTGCTCCCATTGCGGCAGCCGCGACGGGTATGTTTCTCGCTCTCGAAATTTCTTCGAGAAATACGCTTTGGGCTCGCTCCACCTCCGTCCAGTACGTTGCGGCGACTGCTACCGCCGGTCGTGGCGCCCCCTGGGAGTTCGCCTCCTGCCGCGCATGGATGCCATGCAATTTGATGCCGAGGCGATGGTGGCTTCGGCCAAGGCGGAGGAGCGCAAGGAAACTCAAAAGGAAACGCAGGACCCTCGGGAAGAACGCCAGCGCATTGCATGAGGGTGCCGGGGGCCGCTATACTGAATAAGATTCGTCTGGCGGGAGGCCGCATGTACCCTCCGGATGACGGGAGGTCGTCTTCAGCAGTAGCTGGGACCGAACTCGGGCCACGCAGGCCGTTGCTGCAGCCAGTGGGACTGGTTTTGTTTCGCGGGCCACAGTACTAGCCGAAAGTCTTTTCGCCACTCTCTTTCCTGCCGATTGCCGCATCTGCGGCGAACCCTTGGTACGGATTTCGCGCCTTCCCATTTGCGAGAACTGTCTGGCTTCGATCCACCCCATTGACGGAGGCTTATGCTCCATTTGCGGGGAGCGCCTGGTATCGCCCTACGCTTTTCGCGGCGACCAAGATGAAGTCCGTTGCGGACTTTGCCAGCGCCTGGAGCAGCCCTTTGCCAAGGCAGCAGCCTACGGCAGCTATGAGAGCGGCTTGCGCGACTTGATCCACATGCTCAAATACCAACAGGTCCGGCCGGCCGCGAACGTGCTTGGGCGCATGTTGGCGGAGGTCATCGCCGGGCTGGAGCCTTCTTGGGCCGAGTCAAACGTACTCGTGGTTCCCGTTCCGCTTTTTCCCGCAAAGCTCAGGCGTCGCGGGTTCAACCAGGCGGAACTGATTGCCTGCATGGCCCTGAAGCTGTCTCCATCGCGCGAGCGGTATTCGCTGTGCTGCGAGGTGCTGGAGCGCTCCCGCGACACGCAGTCGCAGATCGGACTGACCCGTCACCAGCGGCGCGAGAACATGCGGGGCGCGTTCCGGATAAAGAATCGCGAAAGAGTATCGGGACGCGAGATTCTGCTGGTGGATGACGTGTTTACGACCGGTACCACAGTGTCCGAATGCGCGCGTGTGTTACGCCGAGCCGGCGCGGCCCGGGTCTGGGTGGCGACCGTGGCTCGCACCCTGAAGGCAGACGTCCAGGGCGTTCGATTCAAGCCGGAAGAAGACACTTCGATGACCATGGCGGCACACGGCTGAGTACAGTTTTATGGGAGCCAAGTCGACAATTCGATGCGCGCCATGATCGGCCGCTCAGCCGCGGGCGTACTTGCCGTGGCTACGGGAACGTATGGCAATTCCCAGGCGTTGCATGCGCCCGTGCTGGTGCTGAACGCGTCCTACGAGCCGATCAACGTGTGCGCGGCGCGCCGCGCCATCGTGCTGGTGCTGAAGGGCGTCGCCATGACCGAGGAAGAGAATGGCCACTTCCTGCACGCGGCGCGCCTGGCCATGCGCGTTCCCTCGGTGATCCGGCTGCTCGAGTACCGCCGCATCCCGCACCAGACGCGCGCGCTGTCGCGCAAGAACATCCTGCTGCGCGACCGCAACACCTGCCAGTACTGCGGCGATGGTGCTGGCCTCGGGCGAACTGACGCTCGACCACGTGATCCCGCGTTCGCGCGGAGGTCTCTCCACCTGGGAGAACCTGGTCGCCTGCTGCCATCCCTGCAACCGCCGCAAGGGCAACCAGACTCCTGCGCGAAGCCGAGCATGAAGCTGATGCGCGAGCCGCGCGCCTTCAATCTCCACACCAGCCGCCACATCATGCGCCTGATGGGCCGGTCGGACGATAAGTGGAGGAAGTATCTGTTTTACTAAGCGACGAGCGGCTGAGCTTCGGGTAATCCAACGAAAATTAGAGTGCAGAATTCTGAGAGTCTCCCTGTTGGCTCGTAGCTCGGAGTCTCGTAGCGAAGCTATCTTCTGTGGCTGCTGGGGCTGAGGTGTTTCCTGTCTTCTCTCCCCGGCGGCAGTTCCTTCCCGTCGTAGGTGATTCTCGTCCTTGATCCGAACTTCTTGTAATTCTCGTACTTCACGATCTCGCGAATGTGGATGTCGCCGGTGGAAAAATGCAGCGTGTCGTCGGCTTTCGTATAGGTGGGAAACCAGTACTTGCCGTCGATCTGCTCGCGCCAGGTGGTGAAGTTCGGGAACAGATGTTCTCGTTGTCCTTTCTTCTTACGCCCATAGATCTGGGAACGGTCTTGCCGTAGGTCTTCACGATCTGAAAATCGTGGTCATCCACCCAGATGCGCCCCTGGAAATAGCGTTTCTTGCCGACGATCTCTTTCGGCGCGATATCAAAAACGTAGCAGTGCAGTTCATCTTCCTGCTGCTGTCCGACGTAGAGAATGTCGTACTCGGCAATCTCGTCGCTGGTCAGCACGAACGGCAGCCGGTTGCGGATGTCGTCAAAATCCTCCTGGTCCATGGAGAGCCCGGCCTGGTCGAGGCTGGATTGCGGCGCGAACACCACGTTCTCCAGCCGCTTGCCGCCGTCGTCGAACACGACGTCGAATACTTCGTGGTATTCACCCTTGACCGTGTCCCCATCGAGCACTTGAACTTTGACATCCTGCCGGTAGGTGTACTGGTCGCGGGCTTCCTTGAACTCTTTTTCCTTGGCCGCGAAGCGCTTGATGATCTCTTCCGGTGTCGTGCCCTTGGGCTGGGACTTGTCGAGCGGGCCTTCATCGGCGGCCGCAACAACGGCCAGCAGGAAAGCGAAGACCACAATGGAGAGCACCGGGCGCAGTGAGAATTTCATAGGAATAGTGTAGAGGAATTCGGCACTCAAGAAGTGGGAGAACTGCTGCCTTCCTACCCTCGGACCCTCTCCGCTCAGGGAGTCCGGAGGGTAAGGAAGACTGCAGTTCTGCCTGCCTCATTAGACGGCGGGAGGCGGCCAAGGGTTGCCGAAAAAGCTATCAGCTTTCAGCTTTCAGCTCTCGGCTTTTGTCTCCAAGCCTTTCGCGTAGACCGGCGCGTGCCCACGAAAGCCCTCGTTCTTCCTCGTCTATAACAACCCCGGAACTTCACCCGGAACGCCAAACCAGCGTTTTGACCTGAGAACTGAGAGCTGGTTCATCCATCACTGTCCCAAAACCTATGGCTGTTCTACACTATCCCGTTTGTACGCGGAGGAACGTATGCGTCGTGTTCTGCATCCTGACTCTTTACACTTCTTTACGTTCTTCCCACCTTCGCCGCAGACCAAACATCCCTTCACCTTCGAAGACATGATGAAGCTGAAGCGCGTCGGCGAGCCCGTGCCTTCGCCCGACGGCAAGTGGGTGCTGTTCAGCGCGGTCGATGTCGACCTCGCGGCCAACAAGAAGACGCCGCACATCTGGATCGTGCCGCTGGCACGACGAGTGCCGCAGGTGGAGCGCAGGCGTCTCGCGTCGAGGTCCGACGCGTCCTCATTCCCGATCAGGATGGCGACCGTCCGCGCTGGGCGCCGGATGGCAAGCGCTTCGCGTTTATCTCGACCAAGGAAGGCGGATCGCAGGTCTGGATTGCCGATTTCGATGGCGCGGCGGGAACCGTGACTCGGCGTCTCGAAGCTGACGTCGATCGCGACCGAAGCCGGCGGCGAACTCTGGTCGCCGGATGGCAAGAACATTCTCTTCACCTCGGACGTCTATCCCGAATGCGACGGCGCGCCCGACGCCGAAGCCACCTGCAATGCGAAGAAGCTCGAAGAGCACGAGAAGTCGAAAGTCAAGGCGCTGATCTTCGATCGCCTGCTCTATCGCCACTGGAATGCGTACAAGGAAGGGCAAGCGCACCCACATCTTTGTTGTATCCGCCGATGCGTGCGTAGGCAGGCGCCGCCGCCTGTCCGGCGGCGCAGCCCGCGACCTCACCCCCGGCGACTACGACGCGCCCGTGTTCTCGCTCGGCGGACAGGACGACTACGCCTTCTCGCCCGACGGGCAGGAGATTTGCTACACCTCGAACCACGACAAGGTCGAAGCCACGTCGACCAACAACGATCTGTGGATCGTTCCGGTGAACGGAGGGCGAACGCCGCGTCCGCCCAGCTGCCAGGCGAAGAACATCACCGCCGACAATCCCGCCAGCGACTCGACGCCGCTCTATTCGCCCGATGGCAAGTACATCGCCTACCGCGCCCAGCAGCGTCCGGGATACGAGAGCGACCGCTTTCGGCTGATGCTGTACGACCGGAAGACGGGAGAGAAGAAGAATCTGACGGAAGGATTTTGATCGCTGGGTGGGAACGCTTCACGTGGGCGCCGGACTCGCACGACGATCTTACTTCGCCGCTGAGGATGAAGGCGAGTCGCCCGATCTACGATTTGCGATGCCGTCGACTGCGCCGAAGTGCCATCCATCGAGACCGTCGTGGTTCAACGACGACTCAATGCCAGCGATGGTCAAGTCTGCTATTCTAGCGCAGACTGCGGAAGAATTCTGGTTCACTCGAATGTCGATTGCAGGCGCCTACCGAGATTTTCATTCGAGCCTGCCTCGTGCGTAATCGGCTTGCAAAGGCAGCGATTCGCGGCGAGTCCAGGAGAAGCTGCCGAGTGTGCGCAAGCCCATGAGCGCAACTTACTCACCTCAACGACGCCGTCCTCTCCCAAGTCGCCATGTCCCCGCTCGAATCCTTCTGGTTCCCCGGCGCCAACGGCGACAAAGTCCAAGGCTTCCTCGTCAAGCCGCCGAACTTCGATGCCAACAAGAAATATCCCGTGAAGTTCCTCATCCACGGCGGCCCGCAGGGCGCCTGGGGAGACGACTGGACCTATCGCTGGAATCCGGAACTCTTTGCCGCCAACGGATACGTGGTCATCATGATCAACTTCCACGGCTCGACCGGATACGGGCAGAAGTTCATCGACGCGATCAACGGCGACTGGGGCGGCGCTCCGTTTGAAGACCTGATGAAGGGCCTCGACTACGCCGAGAAGACGTATCCGTTCATCGACAAAGACCGCGAGTGCGCGCTGGGCGCGAGCTACGGCGGATACATGGCCAACTGGATTCTCGGCCACACCGACCGCTTCAAGTGCATCGTCTCGCACGACGGCATGTTCAACACGACCTCCGCCTGGGGCACGACCGAAGAACTCTGGTTCAACGAGTGGGAGTTCAAGGGCACGCCGTACACCAATCGCGAGATGTACGACAAGTGGTCTCCGCACATGTACGCCACGAATTTCAAGACGCCGACGCTGGTCGTCCACGGCCAGCTCGACTACCGCCTCGACGTCAGCGAAGGCTTCCAGCTCTTCACCACGCTGCAGCGCCAGGGCGTGCCGTCGAAGATGCTCTACTTCCCCGACGAAGGCCACTGGGTGCTGAAGCCGCAGAACTCGCAGCTCTGGTACAAGACGGTCAACGACTGGGTCGACCAGTGGACGAAGAAGTAGCAGCGGAGCCTTAGCCAGGGCGAGGACAGTGTTCGTGTCCGTGGAGCGACGGGCAGCCCGCCCTGAGCGTAGTCGAAGGGCCTCCGCCCCTCATCCTGGCCCTGCGGGCTGCGATTCGGTTTGGGAGCAACCTCCGTCCTCCATTCTGGGCCTTATTCCTGCGGTGCTGTGCCCCTCGGCGTGTCCTCGCATCCTTTATCCAGCCCGGCGGGACGGAACTCAGATTTTGCTGCAGGCTGCGTCGTGGATGGTTCTACTTGACTGGCATCGGTCCTCGGAGGCATGGGGCTGCACTCGATGTGGTGGTCCCCCATCTCAGCTGCGAAGGCCCAATTCCAAAGCTGTGTTTCCCTGGAGGCACCTTCGAAGCTTTGGTGATTCGCATTCGAGCGCCCTCCGCCGCCTGCAACCGTCGCCATCAAACGTCCTGGAACCCGCGCCCTGCCCGTGCTTTGCCCGGGACTCGGCGTGATCCCCGGAAGCATGGGCAACTCAAACTCCAGCTTCGCGCTGCTGCCTGCGCTCGCAGTGATCTCGATCTCCAGCGGGCGCATCTGTCCGCCAGTCGAAGGCAAAAGGCTGGCCAGGCCGTTGACATCCGTGGCCGCCGTATTGCGGAAGGAAGCCAGCAGGACTTTCACGGCATGCTGCGAACTGCCGGCGTCCCCACCGTTCCCGATTTCCACCGGCGCGTCCTCGTCCGGCAAGAAGACCATGCTTTCAAAGGCGATCGGGGCGCCCATGACCGGATTCGGCGGCGCGGCCGAATTGGTCACGCGCACCCAGATGGGTTGAAACGATTGTCCAACCTGAATCGTCTGCAGGCTGCCCGATACAGGCTGCAGCTTGAGCGACGCCAGCGCCACCTGCATGACGTAAAACGTCTGGCATGGATTATTTCCCGGGCCCACGCACACCGTGCCTTGCACATCGCCGGCCAGAGCGTTCAGGTGCAGGATCGAGCGCCCGTAGCCGTCGCCATCAGTGGTGACGGTCGCCGGGCTCATCGTGTCCGACCCGATGCCAATTCGCCAATTTAAGGTCTGTCCGCTCTGTGGGACACCATTTGCTAGCAGCCGCGCCGTGAAGGGCACGTCAAGCGTTGCTCCTTGCACCACCCATACCTTGGGGGACGACAGGGTAAGATCCTTCGCCGAAGAAGTGCCATTGATCGAGACCTGCACCGATTTCGGCGGCGTATAAGAAACGGGTGCGAGCGTTGCGGTGACGGTGGTCGTGCCGGCCGCGCTGATGATTACTCGCGTCTCCACTTGGCCGCTCTCGTCAGTAGACACCGAACAAGTGCTGGCACCGTTGCATGCCGATAGCCCTGCCCGGTTAGTGACATTCCACTGTACGGTTGCGCCGCTAATCGCAGTCGAGCCGTCCGGCGTGGCCACTGTAACCCGGACGGCGTAGGCTGCTTCACCTCCGACCGGTGTAGCCGAGTTTGCTCCCTGCGCCAGCCGGATGATGTCGTTCGGCCCCGCCCCGAATGTGAGGCCGTTGGTCAGGGAAGAGGAAGCGCCGGTCGCCGGATCCGTAATGGTGAGGGTCTGCACCCCGTCCGCGAGTGCGGGAACGGTAGCGACCAGTTGATTGGCAGATACCGCCAGTTGCGGGGCCGTCGTATTGCCCACCGTCAAGGTCATTCCCGGCTTGAAGCCGAAACCCTCCACCAGAATCGGCGTACCGCCGCGCACGCTGACGCGGTCGGGAGTAACCGAGTCTCCATAAAGGACGCGCGCGTGATAGCGGAAATCAGGCCGGCCATCGCCGCGCAAGTCCGCAACGCCGATCCGAAACTGAGTGGAACTGAGCAGCTGCGCGTTCAGTTGCGTTACTCCAAAGATGGACGAGTTGAACGACGAGAACGTGTACGCCGGAGGCGGTGTTCCTTCCGGCGCTGCCAGTGACCACATGCCTACCACCGGTTGTGCCTTTTGCACCGAGGGTCGGCCGTTCTCGTCGAGCGCTGTCACTTCCACCGTCAACGTGCGGTTCGTTTGTCCGCTCAGCAAAAAGTAATCGTCATCTCCGTACCCACTGAACCTTCCCATCCAGTCTCCGGTCCCCGGCAGCGCGCGAGGAGAGGCGAAACTCTCCGGCTCGCCGTTTTCGAGCATGCCAACCGCGCTGCCATCCATCAGAACGTCTTGCTGCAGGTCGCTTCCCCGGCTAACGGTGACCACGATGGCCTGGGCGGTCCCAGAAGGTAATACCTGCCAGGGCGCGTACGGCCCGACGTTCTGCGACAAGTTGCCGTCGATTGCCTCCATCGATAGCTGGTATTGCGCGCTGTCTCCGCTCGGAATCTCGAGACCCGCCAGGTCGAAGAAGCCCTCGAGCGCCTCGTCATTGGAACCGAACCGGTTGTAGGGATTGCCGAGCGCGTCGCTGTACCCGGTAATCGCGTTTCCAGCATTTCCTGCAAACAGAAACCCGGAGACCGAACCCGCGGCATAGCGTCCCGATGGCTGTCCCGTGCCGGGATCGATCCAGCGCGCCACCACGTTCACGCCTCGCATGGGCTGCGTGGCATTCCCACTCGCATCCGTGAACTCGATTGAGCCGTGAATCCGTCCCGAGCTCTCAGCAAAAATCTGTTTGCCGGGAAACTCGTCGACATTGTCGCTAGTCACCGGATACAGCCGCGAGAGCGCCGCCCGGTCGTCCATCTTCGGCTGGTCGGCGTTCGGGTAGCAATTGGAGACGGGGACGCAACTGGGCAGGTCCTGCTCGTGCATGATTGGGAGACCAGCCAAGTCGTCCTGCGTGGGAGACGGCGAGCCGGCGATCGCGTTGAGATTCAGCTGCGACCACCCCAGTCCGAGGACCTGCCCCCACACGCGGACCAGCCGATACTTCAGATCAGGCAGGCTGTTGGAACTCTGCGCGCACTTGCCGTTGAGAACCACCAGCGCGTGAGCGAAATGCCCATCGGTCGTAAACGCATCCACTCCCCCGAATGCGCCGTTGGTGAAACAATCGCTGCTCGCGCCGGTGCCGATGAGCGCGTCGGTCACCCGGCCGTCGGCGTCATAGACCAGGCCGACCGGCTTTGTGATCGCGGTAGGCTGGATATCGACGGGCATCGTAATGGTGCGATCCGAGTTGAGAATCACGTTCGCGCCGCTGACATCTTCCGCCAATTGACCAGCGCGGGTTGCCGAGACTGCGGCTGTCGAAATGGTTGTCCACCGGGATAAAGCGTCTGCCACGAACGCGTCGGCGCCGGGCCCCGCAAGTATCGGGCTCAGATTTCCCTGGTCCGTGTAGTAGCGAATTGCTCCGCCTGCCCAGGTGACTGGTTGTCCCGCCAGTCCAGCATTGAAGTACCCAATTCCCGCCACATACTGTGGACCCCCTGCCCGCGCGAACTCCACCAGGGCGATCAAGATGATCAACGCCACGGCGGCGACGTAGATTGCTATCCACCACTCCCTCTTGGTACGCGGTTGCAATCGCGTCGCGCGCGCAACGGGAAACTCGACCTCCGCATCTAGGCTCGGACGACGCTCGTGAAAATGGAATAACTTCGCCATGGCTCACTCCTCGCCCATGCGCCGCAGGGCGCGTGTGAAATCCCGCAGCGGAACCCGGCGGCGGCTCCCGGCGCGAACCGGCGCGGGCAACGCTCGTAGTGTTTGCTGCTGAGCGGGGGTCAGAAGAATTTGACCGCTCCCGTCGACGGAAAGGCGCCCGGCGGCGCCGCCTACCGGGCTGGTGAGCCCGAGAGAGCTGGGAGGATATAGAAAAAGCATCAGGCGTTGACCAAGCCGGTAGCGTTCGCTGGCCATCCACAGCCCGGCCCACTCGCGGAAGATCACCTTCTCTCCCGCGCGAGGTCCCCGGATGCCCTGCTCCACTTGAACAGTAATCTGCACGCTCGCGACCTGGTCTGACGAGGCCAGGGGCAAGGGTTCGATGGAAACAACTTTTCCCGCAAAGATCATTCCTGCCCGGCGTACCATCTGGTGCAGATCAGCCGGGACGCGTTCAGGTGCTGTTGTACCCACCTCTGCACATAACGGGAGAACGAACACAGCCAGCGACACGGCAAGCAGATACCTGAAGAGACGTCGATGCATACGCACCTGCCTTCGGGGTTCGATATCTGCTCGGAGGGAAGAACGGGGAAACGATGAAATACTACGCGCAAGCCGTATGCGAAACCGTGTCCGCAGTCACAGGAACACGTGACAAATCGGGTGTGGCTGCCACGTGCAGTGCCCCAATCCAGTTCACCGCTAGCGGCTTCGGACGTGCCCCTGCGCCGACAGGTGCGCCCCCGTCAGCAGCAGAAGCCCGGACAGGAACGCCCAGAACATCAGGCTCACCGAAAGCGAAAAGGGGCCGTACACCTCGGCGAAGTTTAATTTTGGGAGCGCCAGGATGTAGGCGTACTTCAACGCCTCGAACAGCAGGCCCATGATGACCGCCGTAGGAACGACGGCGCGAACCGGCACCCTTCCGTTCGGGAGGAGCCAGTAGATCAGAAAGAAAATCGCGACGCTGGCGCCCATCGCGAACACCTTCATCATGAGAAAGCCGACCAGACGGACCAGCGACGTGGCGTGACCCCGCAGCACGAACTCCATCAACTCCACGTTCCCGGCGCTCATTCCCACCGACAACAAAGCTAGAACGCCACACCAGAACGCCAGACCCAGCGAAATGACCTGGTTCCCGAGATAGGACCGGTTTTCCGGAAAACCCCAGATCCGGTTCAGCGCCACTTCCAGGGGTAGAAAGATTCCGGTGGAGGTGATCAGAAGAATAACAAGAGAGACAATCTGTGCCTGGTGACGCGCGCCCACCATCGCGTTCAGATTTCGAATGACGAACTCCTGCCCCGCAGGCAGATAGTCGCGCAGCAATTGCACCACGACTTCATACATGGCCGGCGACCGAAACACGCGCCGGATCAGCACCATCAGGAGCATCACGAACGGGAAAAACGACAGGATCGCATTGGCCGCGACCGAAAAGGCGAACGTGTGTACCTCGGTCCGCATGAGGTAGCGAATTGTGGAGAGCGCCAGTCCCGAATAGCCTGACGCCTTGGGACGCACCCTAAGGCCTTCCGCTGCTGTGGGGATCGTGGTTGTGGTGGGGCTGGACACCGACTTCTCTTAATCCTATCAAAGGGATGCGTTCCCTGCTGCTACGGAAGGCCATGCCCTGAATTGACCCAGGGTCATGCGGCAGGTCTTCCGTGCGTAACGCAAGCCTATGACTTTAAGAGAGTTGTTCTAATTTCTTTCCTTGCCAAGATGGAGCGACCTGAATATCATCTTGGGCTCACTGCCGGATTCTCGGCAGCGAGACTAGGCCAAATAGGTTGACGTTTCTGTGTTAGGCGGTCGAAATTCACGCCAGAGATCTCGGGCTCCTGAGCTCAGTGCCGTCGTTCCTTCGCACGGCATCGAGTTCAGGGGCTCTTCTGATTTCTGCGGAAACTTCTTCCGTCGGCGGTAACGCGACCTGTCTCCCGATCCTTTGAGGGGGGGCCACCGGTAAGCCCGGGGCTTCAACAGGGGACGGCGAGATGAATTCTTCGCGAAAAGGCGAAAGGAGTTTCTCTGTGAGAGAGAAGGGAACTGTGAAGTGGTTTAACGGAGCAAAGGGTTATGGATTTATCCAGCGCTCCACCGGCGAGGACGTGTTCGTCCATTTCTCAGCGATCCAGGAGAACGGATACCGCACTCTCAACGAAGGCGAAACGGTCGAGTTTGATTTGCTCAAGGGCCCCAAGGGCTTCCAGGCGGCGAACGTCACTCGTCTCTAACCCGCTCCCAAGCAATCTCGCCCTCCTGGTTCCCCCAGGAGGGTTTTTTTGTTTCCGGATTGTGATGGGAACGAGGAATGAGATTGGCCTAAGACCTGACCCTTGATCCCTGCTTCACTGCACTTCCAATGAAACCAGGTCCCCATCGGCCACTCCGCCTGCGCGGTAATTGACGGCGACCCTCCGATTCCTCCATTCGCATGACAGCCCATCCTCACCAATCACCAGCAGCGATTTGTAATCGGCCGTGCGCAGCTTCATCGAGCGGGCGCCCGTGTTCACCGACAGAATCGCAGCAGGTGCGCGCGAACAGTCCACACTCACCAGGATTCCCTTGGCGAAGTGCGTGGGCCGCTTGTCGGGTGCGCTGGATTCCGGCTGTTGCGCACGCTTCTGCGCTTCCTGCTCCAGTTCATCAAACGGAGAAGCTTGCGCCATCCGTTTGGGAGCGCTAGGCGAGATACCATACTTCCGGATCGTGGGCAGTTCGTCCAGTTGATGGCGCGCGGCAGCCGCGATTTGCGGATTGTTGCTCGACGTCAACCGTTCGAAGATGTCCTGAGCCGCGTCCCATTTCTTGGCGCCCTCATGAATCTGGCCGAGGTTGAAGACGTACTGTTCGTTCCTCGGACTGAGCGCGATCGCCTGCTTGATGGACTCCAGCGCTGAGGCCGCCCCTCCGCCCTCGATTCGCGCCATGGCCAGCATGTTGTAGGCCTCGGCGAAATCCGGATACCAATCGAGCGTCACCTTCAAGTCGATCATCATGTTCCCCAAACCCTGCATTTCCTCGCGATTCGCCTGCGCGGTCTTGTACTTCAGCAAGGCCAGGTAATAGCGGTTCCAGACATCATTGGGATCGAGGGCTGCGGCGTTGCCCAACTCCTCGGCGGCCTGCGCAAATTCCTTCTTGTCCATGTGGACCCAGGCCAGAGCCCGATGAGCGACTTCATTGTCAATAGGCTGCCCATTCTTGTCGGTCAGTTTGAGGATGCGGTCGATTTCTTTCAGACCCTGCTCGCGTCGCTCCGGAAGCCGTACCATCACTTCCGCGATTTGCGCATCAGCGACGTTCTCGGGCACGGGTTTAACTTCCATGGCCACCTCGTCGGGGACGAGCGGCGCAGGGAAATGCACAATCTGCGGACGGTTGGCTGTCGCGGCGACCGGTTGCCGTGCGGCGTCCTGATCCTGCTTAAGCTGCGTAAGAGAATGGAAGTAGTCCTTCACCGCCTTGTCGAGTTGCGCCGCACTCATTCCATACGCCTGCTGAATGGCCTCTTCCACGGGAACGTGCTGAAGCTGCACCAGCCCGAAATAGGCGCCAGTTTCGCTGAGTTTGTCCTTGTTCAGCAGGTAGTGCATCGTCATCCACGACTGTGCGTAAAACAGCGTGCGATGCGTGCCCTCCTGGTAACTGGACGTGTCGTGCCGCATGGTGAACAAGTCCGGTACCGAGAGCCACACCCATCCACTCAACAATTCGGTCAGGGACTTCGGCGGGTTGCGGACTTCGTTCTGATTGCCCAGCAGGTCTTCGGTATAGGTCGAGCCCAGTTCCGGGTCACTGCCCATCTCGACCTGCTTGTTGTCCACCCGCATGGAAGAAAAATACTCCGCGAATCCTTCGTCGAACCATCCCTGGGTCGGCGGGTAGTTGTAGTTGAGCAACAGGTGAGCAAAGGCGTGCTCGACCGCGCGCCAGGGCGCCTCCTCGAATGCGTTCAGCACGATGAAATCGTGATCCTCGCCCGGAACGAAGAATCCGGGGTCGCCGATCGCCTGCCCGTTGCGAAGCGGAGCCATCTGGTGGAAACGCTTGTCATCCTTCAGGGCGAAGATCGTCAAGGGGACCGGCGTGATCACTTTCTTGCGCGCGAGCAGTTGCTCAAAAACGGCACGCATCTGCTCGAAGCGCACCACGATCTCGCGCCCTTTCTTGTCGCCCGCATCGGTCACCACCGTGAAGTGCCCGGAACGAAATTCCTGCCACTGCGGTTCCGCGGCATGCAGGGTGCACGGGCGCACGCACAGGGCCAAGAGAATAAGGAAGGCAGGAGCGGAAACTCGTCCATGGATCAGGAAGCGTGCCATGGGTTGCCGAAGGGGCATGGGATGAGGAAATGCTACCACGGCTCGGTTCTGCAGGGCAGGGCTCCCGTTTGAGAGCTAGGCAGGCTCTCAGGACGGATTTCGCGGGCTAACGGATCGCTGCCGTTTTTCCCAGCTTCGTGGTGAGTGCGTGCAATGCGGTCTGCGTTTCGGGAGCCCACCAGCTTGCCGCTACGACTTGCAACTCAGGCTCGATATCCTGCTCGAAGTATGCGACCAGATCCGCCCGTGCTTCGCGTCGCGTCGCGTTCATCGCTTCAGCAGGCAGAGGGAGCAGCGTCTGGCACCATTGGATTGCGCAGTCGATCACCTGGTCGAGCGGAGCCAGTTGGTCGACCAGGCCAGCGGCGAGAGCTTCCGAAGGAGAAATCAGCAGCCCACCCACCGCCAAGCGCTCGGCTTGTCGCGGCCCGATCAGACGGCGCAGGGCTGTCACGATCACGGGCGGCAAAGCGAGCCCGACCTGCACTTCGTTCAGGCCAATCTTGAAATCTCCTTCGGCCATGACTCGCCAATCGCAGAACAATGGAAGCACGGTTCCGCCAGCGGGAGCGTGGCCGGTAATGGCGGCGGCGATCGGAATCGGCGAACCCGCGAGGGCTTTCAGCAAAACATAAAATTCGCGCCATAGTATGGCGATGGCGGCGTGGTCGCAGGCCAGCAGAAGTGGCACATCCAGTCCGCCCGAAAATCTGCCCGGCGTACCAGACAGAACCAGGGCCCGGCTGCCGTTTCGTGGCGCAGCCTGAATCGCTTCTCGCAGCGCGACAATCAGCTCGCACGACAGCGCGTTGGCTGGAGGACGGTTGAGCCGCACTTCGCGGATGGGGCCATGGTCGAAGGTCAGGAGCATGGAGTGAATCTAAGTATATAGGCTAATCGTCAGGGTCACTTGCGCGCCAGGGTGGGGAAGCGAAGCAAGGGGTTGCGGGAGGGCGTGGGATGAGGAAATGTTGCCACGGGACTGTTCTGAAATGACGCCGGCGATGTTTTTTCTCTATTGCGCCGTGAATATGGCCATTCATTCCTTGTATTCCAACTTAGGGTGAGTGTCGGTTGTGCACCTATGGTAAGTGTCCCACTCATCCAATGCATTCTTTATTTTGAGTTCACTCTCGCTGATGACGACGTAGTCCGGATCTTTTGCGATAAACGTGTTTTTCCCTTCTTCGCCGACTTTTCCGCACCCGCCCGGACCACAGAATGTGACCGAGTACTTGCCATCTTTTCCGTATGCCATGATCTGGAGACCGAACGCCTGTTCACAATTCTCCTTCCAAAACCCGGTGAAGTTCTTCGACGGGTCTGGTTCTCCAGCGTAGTCGTCAGCAGCAAGCTTTTTCCGAATGTCGGCGACCAATTTGTACGGCGAAGTAACCGGTGCGGCACCGTAATCGAAGCTGGTACCGTTTGGACTCTTTCGAACCTGGACTCCGACGCTACTAAGATTCCAACCTTCGAGCGGCATGTTGTCATTTAATTTCGCAGTCGCGATTTTGGAGAGTCGGCCTTCATAGTGTGCGGCGTACCCTTTGCTCTTATCCGAAGCTGGTCCATCTGCGGTGAGCGCCAGTTCGTATTGAACGTCAGCGTATGCAACTACGTTGATCTCGCCTTTAAGGCTCCACGGTGCTTTGATAAAACCTTCCGCGCTTGGTGTCGCAAACTTGATTCCTGTCTTCTCGTTTTCGTATGCAATCTCACGTCTACCGGTGATTTCAGCAGGGCCGCTCGGGAAAACTTCCCCGAGTAAGCGAACAACGAGTCTCATATAGAGTACCGGCGTATCCAAGGCATTAATTTCGTAACCGGCTTCGGCTATTGGTCCTTGAGTGCCCAGCACGCGACCGCCAACCAAAATGATTCTCCCCTTTACTTCCTTCTCGCCGACTGTGCTTTCCACCTCAATCTGAATGTCGTTGGACTCTTTGTCGAATCGCGCTTGCCAAGCCTGGTAACCGGTTTGCCCGGGCACGGTTATCTTCATGTCAATGACGTTGAAGTCATCCCATGCAGTTGGTTTTCCACAAGAATCGTCACAATCTTCTCTTTGCGAGACAGCACAGAGGCGTTCACGGCATAAGCAAATAAAAAACAGGAGAATTAATACACGGAGCATTGCTTTCATAGTGTCGACACTCCCCTGCCGGTTAGCGGTCTTCGACTACCTATCTTTGTAAATCCTTGGTGGCGTACACGGTTAATTACAGGAGTGCGTGTCCTGTGGAGGGAGCAAAGAGAGGGGGGGCGCATCTCGACGCTGCTAAACTACCTCTGCGGGGATGGTGACACTTTTCAGTGACAGAGCGGTACTTCTTTAAAGTCAGCCGTAGGCTCCGAAGCTAAGGTTACTCAAACTTCCCCAGTGCCCACGTGGCGCTCTCCGCCACGACGGCATCCTCATCCTCCCGCAACTTCTCGAGCGTCGGCAACGAACTCCTGATCCCCGCTATTCCCCATGGCGATCACCGCATTGCGGCGCAGGCCACTCAGCTTGGCCCGCCGCACCGGCGAGCCGCGAAAGCCTGGCGCGAAAGTCCTCGGCCTCTCATCTCGGCCAGCCACTCCAACGCAGGATTCACCAGCCCTTCCCGCGGCTGGAACTCGGGAGCCTGCGTGGCTGGAGCCTTGCGATTCCACGGGCAAACGTCCTGGCAGATGTCGCAACCGAACACATGGCTGCCCATCCCGCTGCGCAGTTCCTCGGGAATCGACCCGCGCTTCTCAATGGTGAGATAAGAAATGCACTTGTTGGCGTCCAGCCGATAGGGCGCGAGAAATGCGTTGGTCGGGCAGGCATCCAGGCAGCGAGTGCACGTTCCGCAGCGATCCGGCGCTGGCAAGTCAGGCACAAGTTCCAGTGAAGTAAGAATCACTCCCAGAAAAAGCCACGACCCCATCTTCTGATTCAGGACGCAGGTGTTCTTGCCGATCCACCCTACGCCCGCATACTTCGCATAAACCCGCTCCACGATCGGCCCGGTATCGACGTAGGAGCGAGTTTGTAGTTTCGGCGCCCGCCCTGAGCAAAGTTGAAGACTCCCCCCCGCCGAAGACGAAGCCTGCGCCTGCTCACTACCTGCTCCTTTTAAGAGTCGCTCTTCAATCACCCGCAATTTCCGCAAAACCGAGTGGTGGTAATCCTCCCGGCTCCAGGCATAACGAGAAATCCATCCGCGCCACGCATCGTTCACCTGGGTGGAGTACGGCTGCGCAGTGTTGTAGTTGATCGCGCAGACGACCACACTGCGCGCCCAAGGCGCAGCCGCGCTAAGAGACTCCCGTTTCAAGCGCCCTGCATCATCGCGAGTCTCGAGATACTTCATCTCTCCCGCGTGCCCATTCGCGATCCATTGCGGAAAATAGCTCAGCTCGGCGAAGTCCCGAACCGGTGCGACGCCGGCCAGCTCGAAGCCCGCCTCTTGGGCCGCGCGCTTCACGACCGATCGTGATTTCATCATCGCAGGCATGGCGAGGATAGGCAATCGTCCCTAAGCAATCGTACCAACGATCCGCAGTTAAAGCCTACAACAAGAAAGACGGTGGCCGCAGCCACCGGGAAGTACTGACTTTGCTGAAGACTGGCGACTGAAGACTGACGACTGCCGTTTAAATCCCCAGCTTTTTCACTTCCTCGTTGTAGTACTTGCGGTACAGGATTTCCCACTCCTGGCTGCCTTCGAGGATGGTGCGTTTCTGGCTTTCGATCTTCAGGCGCGCCGACTGGTCAATCTTCGCTTCCTGGTTCAGCAACTCTTCCAGAACCTTGCGGGCTTCCAGCCGGATGGTGTTGCGGTCCTCCAGGAAGTCCACCTGGGGCGTGTCGGCCAGCGCGTCGCTGACGACGTGGGCCAGCTTGTTTACCTTGTCGCGGCTCAATCTCACTGCGTTTCCTTGGGAGGTATGTTCACCACGGAGTCGCGGAGAAAATCCAAAATAAGGCTTTTGTCTTCTCTGGGCCTCTGTGACTCTGTGGTGATAAAGAACACGTATGTGCTCACAGCACCGCTTTGTACTTCTTCACCAGTTCGCTCTTTACCTTCCGAAACATCTCCTGGTAGTTTGCCCCGCTGCGCTGCATCTCGTCGGAGTAGGCCTCAAGAATAACCCGCACCTCGTCGTTGATGCGGTCCTCCAGCGACATTTCTTCCAGCAGCGCTGCGTGCACGCGCTCGGTGACCGCGGCGGCGTTCTCGGTTTCGATAAACTCGCCAGAGATCAGCTTTTTTGTGAGTTCGCGGGCCAGGTAGCCCACATATTCTTTGGAGAAAAGCATTGTTTCGTTCGGAGGCTTCGGTGTGAACCAAACAGTCTAGCACAACGAAACCCGGTCCTTTGTGCTTAGCCCTTGGCATTCAGCCAATTGCCTCCTCGCTCGTACTCAACAAGGGCAGCGCCGTCGACCGGGTGAGTGAGTACTCCTGAGTGCCGTCCTCTTGTTTCCTCCTCCCCAAAAAGGCATACAATGCTCGGCAATGAGAGCCCAGCATGACTTCCGCGCCTGACGATCTTTCCGGTCTGAAAGATGACATGATTGCCTTCATCGAAGGCCATGGCCTCCGCCGCTTTCACGGTTATGTCGACTATGAAGAGGTCCAGGCCATCATGTGGAAGACCGAGGAGAATGCCGACGGCTGGAAAGACTTCGTCGAGCTCGCCAAGTCTTCCGGCGTGCCCTTCCTGACCATGGACTCCTGGACCCTGAAGCGCGACGAACTCGAAGAACTCATCCAGCGACTCGGCAATGCCGAGTACACCAACGACGAGGATCTCGAAGACGCGCGCTGGCTGCGCACCTATGCCGGCAAGACAGGCTTCGTGCAACTCGGGTGGGCATTCCAGGGCAGCATCTTCCTTTACGAATCGAGCACCGAGTGGTACGACCGTTACCAGCGGCTAATCGAGCTCGCCGAAGACTTCGGGGGAATCCCCATCGACGAACCTGGCCCTGACGAGGAAGACTAGCCGTGCCCGTGTGGAATTTTCCGGATACTCAGACGACTTGGCTGGTCTTCTGAAAACAATACAACGCCCTCTGACCTGCGTAACGTGCTGCCAAGTCTGGTACTAACCCCACGCGATGAAATGGCTCGCAAAATCCGTTGAGCAAAACGAAGTCAACTCGCTCGCCAACGCATTATGCTCCTCACACACACTTGGCCTGACAGACGATCCTCGCCTCGCATCAACCCTCGCTCGCCTCCTCCTCATGCGAGGCATCCAGGACGCCGACTCCGCCCAGCGCTATCTCGATCCCTCGCTCGGCGATCTGCACTCACCCTATCTCATGGCCGGAATGCAAACCGCCGTCGACCGCCTCGATGCAGCCATCGAGCGCAAGGAAGGCATCCTGATCTATGGGGACTACGACGTTGACGGTACCACTGCCATCGTCATCCTGAAAACGGCCATCGAACTCTCCGGCGGCGCCGCCGACTTCCACGTGCCGCATCGCATCCGCGAAGGCTATGGCATGAAGGACGACGTGATCGAGCGCGCTGCCGTTGCAGGCATTCACCTGATCATCAGCGTTGACACCGGCATTCGCGCCTTCGCCGCCGCCGAAACCGCCGGGCGCCTGGGCGTGGACCTCATCGTCACCGACCACCATCTCCCGGGAAGCGAAGGTGTCCCCAAAGCCCTATCCGTATTGAATCCGAACCAGCCGGGCTGCGCGTATCCGTGCAAAGCCCTGTGTGGCGCCGGTGTCGCTTTCAAATTGGCGCAAGCCCTCATGGAAAAGCGCCTGGCCGGCAAAGATCAGGCGCGCCTCCTGACGTCGTTTATGAAGGTGGTGGCCATCGCGACCATTGCAGACGCCGTCCCCCTGTCCGGCGAAAATCGCGTCTTTACCAAACTCGGGCTCGATGCCCTCCGCCGCGCCGTCAATCCCGGACTGAAGGCGCTGCTCGAAGTTTCCCAGGTCCCGACCACGCGTCCGCCGACCTCGGGCGAGATCGCTTTCCGCATCGCTCCTCGCCTCAACGCTGCCGGACGCATGGATGTCGCCCGGGATGTGATCGAACTATTCAGCGTCAAGGATCCGGTGCGCGCCTGCGAGATCGCCGCCCGCCTCGATCAGCTCAACGGCGAGCGCCAGGAAGAAGAACGCCGCATCCTGCAGGCCATCGACAGCCGCTTCGAACAGGAGCCCGACCTGCGCAACGCGTACTGCGTGGTGATCGACGGCGATGGCTGGCATCGAGGCGTCATCGGCATTACCGCTACCCGTGTGGTCGAGCGTTACGGGCGCCCGACGCTCGTGCTATCCCACGACCACGGCGAAGCTCACGGCTCCGGCCGTTCCATCCGGGCCTTCCACCTGCTCGATGCGCTCGAATCCTGTCGCGAACTCTTTACGAGCTATGGAGGCCACGCCCACGCAGTCGGCTTCTCGCTGCCCTCCGAGCGCGTCCCCGCGCTCCGCGCCCATCTCGACCAGTACGCGCGCCTCCGCCTGGCGCCCGCCGATTTCGAGCCCATTCTCGACCTCGACGCAGAACTGGATCTGGACCAGGTCACTCCCGATTTGTTTCAAGCGCTCCAGCGTCTCCAGCCCTTCGGCCAGGGAAATCCGGAGCCGATCTTCTCGGCCAGCGCTGTCCGTCTGATGGCGCCGCCCAAAATCCTCAAAGACAAACATGTGAAGCTGAAGCTGGCGGCAGCGCTAACGCCCCCGTCGAACCCATCCGCTGAGCAAATGACTGAAGTCGCGATCTTGACCACCCCTCGGTGCCATCCGGATGGCGGAGGAATCCGCCGGAGCGAACGCAGGTCCGCAACTGAGAACCGAGAACTGGGAACGGAGAACTCCAACTGGCGCCGAAATATCGCATTCGACGCCCTGGGCTGGCACATGGCCGAGCGCCTGCAGGCCGCAAAGTTCCTGGCCGGTGACACCCTGGACATCGCCTTCACCATTGGCCACAACGATCATCCCGCGTACGGCGGGCTGGAACTCTCACTGCGCGATTTTCACTTGAGATCCTAGGTTGCGGCTGCGAGCTGCGACTTGAGCAAATGTCAGAACGCGCCTGCTCGAAGGTCGCGACTCGAAGCTCGCAGCTTCTTTCGAAAAAATCCGCTTCTCCAGACTCGTGATATGGCGAATGGGAGGCTGCAAACCTATGGCGTGCTGGGCGCGCCTGCAAACTCCCACCGCAGACTGGCGTTGAAATTAGGTGAACTCGATTGCTCAAATTGTTAGTCTTTAACGGTCAGCGAAGGCCAGTTCTCGCTGAAGACTAGCAACCGCCTGCCGACTGTAATTGGGCCTCTAACGTGCAGTCGAGCCTCTGGTGCTAAACTCGCCCGTTTCGGTGGTGCCCACGCCGCCGGGAGGTCGTCATGCTCCGCTTCGTCGCCTTTGTGCTCGCTCTCACGCTGGTTTCATTCGCAACCGCGCAGAAAAAACCAGCCACGCCAAGCGCTTCGCAGAAGCTCCCGGCCCCCGCGGCCGACTCCAGCAAGTCCTCCCGCCTTCCCGTCAAGCGCGTCGTTCTCTACAAGAACGGCATTGGATACTTCGAGCACACCGCGCGCGTCCACGGCAACCAGGACCTCGCCATCGACTTCACCACCGGCCAGTTGAATGATGTCTTGAAGTCGCTCACCGTGGTGGATCTGGGCGAAGGCCACATCGGCTCGGTGCGCTACAACTCGATCGCGCCCTTGGATGAACGGTTGCGCTCCCTGCGCCTGCCCTTCGGCGAGCAGGTGACGAACACCGAGTTCCTGCTTGCGCTGCGCGGAGCGCGAGTCGATGTCCGCAGCGGCGCAGCCTCGGCTTCGGGCCGCTTGCTGAGCGTGGAGAAGGAACGCAAGCAGAACGGCAAGGGTGACTATGCCGACGTCACCACGTTCGCGATCGTCACCGACAGCGGCGAAATGCGCAACTTCGAACTCGGTCCCGGCACCTCCGTCCGACTTGCTGAACGCGAACTGAGCGATGAGGTCGGCCGCTACCTGAACCTGGTCGGCAGCTTGCGCGCCCGCGACCTGCGCCGCATGACCATCTCCGCCATGGGCTCTGGCGACCGCGACGTCTTCGTCAGCTACATCAGCGAAGTGCCCGTCTGGAAGAGCACCTACCGCATCATCCTCTCCGACAAGCCCGACCAGAAGCCGCTTTTGCAAGGCTGGGCCATCGTCGACAATACCGTCGGCGAGGACTGGAAGGACGTGCAACTCTCACTCGTCGCCGGTGCTCCGCAATCGTTCATCCAGAACATCTCTCAGCCGTACTACACGCGCCGGCCGACGGTCGCCTTGCCGGAAGCCTATATGCTGACGCCGCAGACTCATGAAACGGCGCTCAGCGGCCGCAATCTCAACGACGTAATCGAATTGAGTCCTGGCGCCGCGAGCTCAGGCGGCGGAATCGGCTCCGGTTCGGGCTTCGGAATCGGCAGCAACCGGCCCGGTACCGGCGGCTTGCAGGGGGTCATCAAGGATACGGCCGGCGCAATCGTACCGGGCGCGACCGTGACCGTCCGCAACGAAGACAGCGGACAAACCCAGACCACCACCACTGACGCGCGCGGAATCTATCGCTTCTACAACCTCCCTCCGGGCAATTCCGCGCTTTTTGTGCGCGCCCAGGGCTTCCAGCGCTTTGACCTCACCAACGCCTATTTGGGCGTGGGACGCATGAACGAGATCAATGCCACCCTGCAAGTGGGCGCGGCCTCGGAAACGGTCGAAGTGCGGGCTGAAGCAGCGACTCTCAACACCGAGAGCGCGTCCGTGAGTTCCGTCGCCTCCAAGCAGCACGTCGAGGCTGAGACCAAGGACGTCGGCGACTTCTTCGAATACGACATCAAGCAGAAGGTCACGATCAGCAAGAACCAGTCGGCTCTGGTGCCCATCCTGAGCGCGCACGTGGAGGCCGAGAAGGTTTCTCTGTGGAACGAGGACGACAAGGAAATTCGCCGCGCCTTGTGGCTGAAGAATTCCAGCGGCCTGACGATCGATTCCGGAACCTTCAACATCCTCGATGGCGACACGTTCGGAGGAGAAGGCGTTCTTGAAACCCTGCATGCGCACGAACGCCGGCTGATTTCCTACGCGGCCGACCCCGCTCTCCACATCACGATGGAAACCGAAGGCAGGGAGAAGCCGGTCAGCCATCTTCGCATTGCGAAGGGGGTAATGCTGCTGACCAGGGAAGAACATGAGACCCGCAAGTACACGATTCACAATGCGGACAAAACTGTCAGGCAGCTCGTCATCGAGCATCCGGCAAGGCAGGATTGGAAGCTTGTGGACGATAGCGCCCAGCCGGAAGAAACCACCGCCTCCCTTCTGCGTTTCCGCGTCAGCGTGGCGCCCGCTGCCACCGAGCACCTGACCATCGAAGAACACCACCCGGAGGTCCAGCAGTTTGAGTTGGATGATCTCGACGACAAGCAGGTGTCTCTCTGGATCCACGGCGATAGCCTCACGCCCGTGGCCCAGCAAGCTGTGCAGCAGGCTATCGGCAAAGTGCTCGAGCAGAAAAATCAGGTCGCCGCTCTTGAGAATCAGATCACGGTTCGCCAGCACGAAGTCGACTCCATCACCAAAGACCAGGCTCGCCTGCGCGAAAACATGAAGGCTCTCAAGGGCAGCGCGGAAGAGAAAGCTCTCCTCCAGCGCTACACCCGCCAACTCGATCAGCAGGAAGACCGGCTCACGGCACTCCAGACCGAGGTCTCCGCCCTGAATGCAAAGAAGGACAAAGCCGGCGAAGACCTCACCCAGATGGTCCAGTCGATCGTGTTGGACGAGCGCTATTAAGCGGCAGAACCCAGAGCCTAGAGTCTTTCCCAGCGCCGTGCAGCCGCGACCCCTTTCTCCGCATCAAGTACACTGAACCCAATGCCGCTACAGATCCCCCGTCTTCGCCGCTGGCTCGTTGTCGCCGCGCTCCTGCTGAGCCTCGCGGTAGCCGGCGCCTATATCTATCGGCGCAGGCAGGCGCGCGATGTGCTCAAACAAATCCCCGGCAAGATGAATCTCGACATCCAGCAGACCGCCGAGGGTTTCAAGGTCTCCAAGTCCGAACAGGGACGCACGCTGTTCACTATCCAGGCCAGCAAAGCCGTGCAGTTCAAGCTGGGTGGCCGCGCCGAACTCCACAACGTCAAGATCACTCTCTACGGACGCGACTCCAGCCGCTACGACCAGATTTCCGGCGACGACTTCGCCTATGACCCGCAAACCGGCAACGTCGCGGCGAAAGGCGAAGTGCGCATCGACCTCGAAGCGAATCCCGAAGGTCTGCTCAAGCCTGACCAATCGAAGCCCGGCATCCTGAAGAATCCGATTCACCTCGTGACCCGCGACCTGGTTTTCAATCAGAAGACCGGCAACGCATTCACGCCGGCGCAGGTTGAGCTGCGCATGCCGCAAGCGACCGGGTCTGCTGTCGGAGTGCATTACAGCGCCCGGGACAACATCCTCATGCTCGATTCCCAGGTGGATCTCTCCATGGTCGCCTCCGCCGAAACCAAACTCCGCGCCGAGCGAGGCGTCATCACCAAGACTCCTCGACAGGTGGTCCTCGAAGGTACCCACCTCACTCGCGGAGCCCAGCGGATGACGGCTCACAAAGCAATCCTTTACCTGCGCGAGGACAACACCGTGGATCATGTCGTGGCCAGCGACGGGGTGCAGGCCGAACTGCGCGGAGATTCGCCGATGCACGCCCGCGCCGCCCAAGCGGAGTTCACCGTCAACCAGGCTCAGGACGGAATTTCCCGCGCCGTGTTCAGCGGCGATGTGCAGTTTGAGTCCGGTGGCGACCACCCCACTCGTGCCAATGCCGGCCGCATTCTGCTGGATTTCTCTGGCCGCAGTCAGGTCAGCAAGATCCGCGCCGAAGACAACGTCAAAATCATAGAGCTTGCTGGAGAGGCGGGCATCCCCGTTCGCCTGGACGGGCGAGACGCCCGTCCCACCACAAATGGCTCCGGGAGCGGGCAGCAGGTTGAAGTCACCGCGCCCGCTATCGATTTTTTCATGGCCAAGGGCAAACGTCTTGATCGAGCGGAGACTTCCTCTGCTGGCCGCATCGCGATTTTTCCAGCGGCAGCCCAAGGCTCGCTCACAACCATCACCGCCGCAAGATTCCAGGCGAAGTTCGACAATCGCGGCCGGCTGAGCTCGGTCCACGGAGCTCCCGATGCCCGGATTGTGAACAGCGCAGCGGGTCAGCCTGACCGCGTCAGCACCAGCCGCGCAATCGATGTGGCCTTCCGCCAGGCCGGTGGCATCGACGCCATCCTGCAGCAAGGAGACGTCAACTACACCGATGGCGAGCGCGAGGCGCGCGCTGATCATGCCCGCTACACGCCCGCCGATGGAATGCTGGAGTTGACCGGCTCGCCCCGCGTCACCGACAAGGGGCTCGTGACCACCGCGCGTACCGTCCGCATGAACCGGTTTACGGGCGACGCCCTCGCCGATGGGGACGTTAAAAGCACCTACGGCGACCTGCGCGAGCAGCCCACCGGCGCCTTGCTCGCGGCTGCCTCCCCCATTCACGTGACCGCCCACATGATGACTGTCCGCCGCACCTCGGCCGTGGCCACCTATGCCGGCGATGCCCGCATCTGGCAGAACGCGAACGTCGTGGAAGCTCCCACCATCCAGTTTGATCGCGATCACCGCTCCGTCGCAGCCCAAGGGAACGGTACGGCCGGTCTCGACCGTCCTGGTGCAGGTCGACAAGCATGGCAACGCTACCCCGATCTCCATCACCTCCGCCCGCCTCACATACACCGACGACCAACACCGCGCTCATTTTGAAGGTGGCGTCACTGCCCGGGGGGCGGACGTGACCATCACCGCCGATCACGTTGACGCTTTCCTGGCACCTCACGGTCAAGGGTCGCAGGGTCAATCAGTTAAGAGGCAAGGGCAGCTGGATCGAATGGTGGCGGAGGGAAATGTCGTCATCCAGGAGCCGGTGCGCCGGGCTACTGGAGACCAACTGGTCTACACCGTAGCCGACGACAAGTTCGTCCTGACCGGCGGACCGCCTAGCATTTTTGATGCCGAACACGGCAAAATCACGGGCGATTCGTTGACTTTCTTTAGACGCGATGATAGGGTGCTCGTGGAAGGAAGGGATACGTCCCCGACCGTAACGCAGACGCGAGTGGCACGATAAATGCACACGCTGGCCACCGACGAAATCGGCAAAACGTACCGCGGTCGCCGCGTTGTGAACGGTGTCAGCCTTCGGGTGCAGCAGGGTGAAGTCGTTGGTCTACTGGGTCCGAACGGCGCCGGAAAGACCACTTCCTTCTATGCCATCGTCGGTCTGGTTCCTCCCGACACCGGCAGGGTGCTCTACGACGACGAAGATATCACTAGCGTTCCCATGTACTTACGGGCACGCCAGTACGGCATCAGCTATCTCCCTCAGGAGGCTTCGGTCTTTCGCAAGCTGACGGTCGAGGAGAACATCCTCGCCGTGCTGGAGGCTCAGCCCATCTCCTGGCATGAGCGCCGGGAGAAGACGGAGAAGCTGATCGACCAGCTGGGGTTGGAGCATATCCGCCAGAATCGCGGATATGCCTTGTCGGGCGGCGAGCGCCGGCGCGTCGAAATCGCGCGCTCGCTCTGCATCAACCCGACGTTCATTTTGCTGGACGAGCCGTTTTCCGGGATCGACCCGATCGCCGTGCTCGATCTGCAAAAGATCATTTCCGATCTGCGGGCGAGCGGCATCGGAATTCTGATCACCGACCACAACGTCCGCGAGACGTTGTCGGTGACCGATCGGGCCTACATCATTAACGAAGGCCGCATTTTCCGCTCCGGTACGCCGGAAGCACTTGGGCAGTGACCCGGAGGTACGGCGAGTGTACCTGGGAGAGAGTTTTTCCCTGGTGTGAACAGCGGTTCTAGGGTAGCGAAGCAGAAGCGAGAGACGCTCGGGATAGAGCTTCGAGCAGTCGCGCAGCGCCGGAAGATGTTAGTCCTGCACGTAAAGTCCGGGGTCAAAAGCAAAGAAGTCAAGTCCCGTTCGGGACGGCAGCGTCGAAGAAGAAGTTACGGCTGTAATGTAGCCGGAATGAGGTTTTGCTTTGATACTGACACTTGGGGCCTTCAGTTGCGCGGGGGGCACCTGTCACAGCCGGGTTCCGACGGGACGGCTGATAATTCATAGGGTTAGGAAAGAGCAAGCGATCGTATGGTTCTTCTTCAACACAAACTGAACGTCAAGCTGTCGCAGCGGCAGATTCTGACGCCGGGCCTCGTCCAGATGGTCTCCGTGCTCGCGCTCAACAAGCTTGAGCTCAAGGACATGATCAACGCCGAGATGGTCGAGAATCCGGTTCTCGAAGAACTGGAAGACTCCGTCCCCCTGCTCGACGATGTCGGTCGGCAGGAAGAAGAACGCGACCGCGTGGCTGCGGTGACCCCGACGGAAGAAGATCCCATCCCGGCCGAAGAAAAGAAGGATCCCTTCGAAGAAATCGATTTTGGCTCTTTCTTCCAGGAGTATCTCGATCCCGGCTATCGCAGCCAGGGAGAGATGGAAGACATCGAGAAGCCTGTCCTTCGAGAATTTCCTCTCCAAGCCCAGCAACCTGACCGATCACCTGATGTGGCAATTGGGCGCATTTCGGTAAGCCGCGCGGTCCACGAGGCCGCTGAGCTGATCATCGGGAACCTGAATGAAGACGGCTACCTGATCGCCAGCGATGAAGAACTACTGGGAGTCACGGCACCTGCCGCACCCGAAGTTGACGCCGCTGTGCAGGAAAGCCTCCTGAAAGAGGCGGAGGCGCTGGGCCTGGCGGCAACGATCGAGGGCGGACGGAGAGATCCCGGCCGATTTTTCAGCCCCGTGGGACGGCTCTCCGAACTCCCTGACGGAACTCAGCGGGGTCTCGACCGCTGCTGCGGTTGCTCCGGCTCAGGAACCCCCGGTCGAGGTTGCCTCAGCTCCGGTGGTGCCTGCCTCTCACCCTCCACGGCCCGTCTACCAGCCGACCTTTACACTGGCCGATCTGCACGAGGCGCTCGAAGTGGTGCGCCAGCTCGATCCGCCCGGAGTTGCCTGCCGCGACCTGCGCGAATGCCTGCTCTACCAGCTGCGCTACATCCAGCAGCAGCTGCCGCAGCAGAAAAACGGCAATGGCACTGCCCAGGTCCTGAACGACGCGATCGCCGTCGTCGACCAGCATCTGCGCGCCGTGCAGCTGAAGCAGTTCAAGGAAATTGCCAGCGCCATCGGCCGTCCGGTTGAGGCCATCCCGGCGGCGCTCGACTTTATCCGGACGCTCGATCCCCGCCCCGGCTTGCGCTACAACAAGAGCTCCACCGCGCCTGATCGAGCCCGACGTGGCCTTCATCAAGCACGGTGACGAGTGGCTCTGTCATCATGAACGACGAAGACATGCCGCAGCTGCGCCTGAACCCGGCCTACAAGCGCCTGCTCACCAAAGATACCAACGACAAAGACACGCGCAACTACGTGAAAGAGCGCTACAAGTCCGCCATCCAGCTGATCAAGAACATCGAGCAGCGCAAGCAGACGATCATGAAGGTCTGCTACTCCATCGTGGCGCGCCAGCAGGATTTCCTCGAACGAGGCATCGATCAACTGAAGCCGATGATGATCAAGGAAGTGGCCGAAGAAATCGGCGTCCATCCGTCCACCGTCAGCCGCGCGGTGGCCAACAAATACGCCCACACTCCGCAGGGCGTATTCGAATTGCGGTACTTCTTCTCCGAGAGCGTGCAAGGTCCAGAAGGCGGCAACACTTCGCTGCTGATCCTGAAGCGCCGCGTGAAAAAGCTGATCGAGGAAGAAGATCCAGCCCGGCCGTTGACCGACGAGCAGATCACCCGCATCCTGCAGTCGCAGGGCATCCAGGTCACCCGCCGCACGGTTGCGAAATACCGGGAGGACATGAAGCATCCCGAGTACGCACCAGCGAAGAGTAAAGAAATAGTCCCGCGGACGACCGAACTTAGCCCAGGACTTCAGTCCTGGGTAAGAAGCATTTGGTTACGAAGTCCCGTAGGGACGACCCGAGCGAAGAGCATGGCTTCAGCCATGCGAAACACCTGCAGCACCGGTTGTTTGAGCCCAGATCGTGGAAGTACGAATCCCAGGAGGGTGCTCAATGAACGTGGAATACACCGGCAGGCAGTACGAAATCACTCCCACCATCCGCAAAGAAGTTGAAACCGGCCTCACCAAAATCCGCAAAATCCTAGGCGACAAATTCGAAACCAAGGTCATCCTGGCAGTCGAGAAACACCGTCACAAAGCCGAAATCACCATCAGCCCGCGCAACGGTCCGATCGTCGGCCTGGCCCAGTCGACCGACATGGAACTGGCTGTGAACGAAGCGCTTGACCATCTGCGAAAAACAGGCCCTCAAGTACAAGACGCGAATCGGCTCAGCAAGAAGCGCAAGTCGCACAAGAAGTTGAATGGCGAGGCCGAGCCAAGGAAGACGGGCGAAGCCCAAACGGCAGTGGGCCTGACGGAAACCACCGCGGTCTCCGTGGTAGTTCACAAATTCCCCGCCGTCGCCAAAACCACCGAAGTACACCTGGTGCACTCGTCCGAAGCCGTCGCACTGCGTCCCATGACCCTGGAAGAGGCCATCAAAGAAGCCACTTCCGCGACCGCGATGTCTTCGTCTTCCGCGATCCCAAGGGCAAGGTGATGGTGCTGCACCGCACGCGGGACGGAAAGATGGAGCTGATCGAAGCACCCTAGAACCTAGAACCAGTGCTGGTTATTAGCTGTTCGCCCTTGACATCTATCTTCAACGTCAGTAACCGGGCTCGCCTCGAGCGTGCCCTTTTGCATGATCGCTTGCGCTTCGAACCAAGCGGCGATCTTTCTCGTGTTGTAATTCTGCGTGATGCGTTTTGAATCTGCGTTCCTCTGCGCAATCTGCGGCCCTAAAGCTTTTACGAACTCCCAATCAAGATCCCAGTAACGAACACCAGCACCCCGCCCAGCCCCACCTGCAACGCCGCCGACGGAATCGGAGTGTCCATATACCGGTGCCGGATCCAGGTGATCGCACCCAACTCGACCAGCACGACCGCGATTGCCACTGCCATGGCATAGCGGAAGTCGTGAATCAGAAACGGCAGCGTATGCCCGACGCCGCCCAAAGCAGTCATTGCCCCACAGACCACTCCGCGGATCCACGGATGCCCCCGCCCGGTGAGGCTTCCGTCGTCCGACAAAGCCTCGGCAAACCCCATGCTGATGCCCGCTCCGATCGACGCCGCCAGCCCCACTACGAAAGCGTCCCAACTGTTGCGCGTGGCCAACGCCGCCGCAAAAACCGGGGCCAGCGTCGAGACCGATCCGTCCATCAGCCCCGCTAGGCCGGGCTGCACGATCTGCAGCACGAACAGACGCCGGTTGGCTTCGTCCTCCTCGCGTTTCACGTCGCGAGGCAGTTTTTCCTTCTCGAGTTGGTCGGCGCGCTCCTCGTGATGGCGCTCTTCGTTCGCCAGATCGTCAAGCAGCTGCCGGACGCTCGCATCCTGCGTCCGGGCCGCCGCCTTCTCGTAGAACCCCCGCGTCTCGAGTTCAATCGCGCTTGCCTGCTTGCGCACCGTCTCGAGGCCTAGCGGCCGCACCAGCCACACCGGCGTTCGCTGCGACGAACCCGCGAACGTCCTGCCGCCGAATGAGGGGAATATGTTCTCCGAATTTCTCCTTGTACAACTCGATGAGCCGCCGCCGGTGTCCGGATTCCTCCTGCCGCATGCCATCACAAACGGCGGCCGAAGCGGGAAGGTCTCCCGCAGACCTTCGGCGAAATCGGCATACACCCGCTCGTCTTCTTCCTCCAGGGAAATGGCTAAAGCGAGGACTTCCTTTTCGGTGAGGGCTTCGAAGCTTTTCATGGCGGAGATAGATTACCAAGGCATTGCCCGGATGGCACATCAGCATCGAGAGTCAAATGCAGGATCGAAACTTTTCATCGCGGTGATCAGGCCTTTGGCGGACTACGGCGGAGCGCGAAATCGAAAGCGTCGTACAATACCCGCGGTCATTCCTGACAAAAATAAACTTGCTACCAGTCATCTGCTAATTTCGATAAGCTTCTGGGTTCCCTGTTCGAACAACTTACCTACGAGGCGTTTAATGACGACGAGATGGCCGAGCAGATACCGGGCTTTCCTTGCGATTTCCCTGATCTGTTTGGTCCCCTCCTTCATGACCTGTCAAACGGGTCAGCAACTTGACGAGTTAAGCTCCACGTACAAGGGCAAGATTTTTCTTTTGCGAAATTTCTACTCAGGGACAGATCTTGAATACGATCAGAACTATATGCTTGTTCGCGGCGGGGTCGCGGGGCCTTGGACGTTAGCGGGCGTCAGGATCACGCAGATGGGCGGGCTCGTCTGCGCAGGGTGTGGATTTGATAGGCGAGCGGGTGGGTACGTGGTATCGGGACGGAAAACCGAGTCTCTTGAAAATCGGCAAACTGAAGATTCATGTGGCCGTGCCTATTTCAAAGGCTGATCTTGCGACGGAACTGCACTCCGTGTTAAGCAAAATATTCATGGAACCTGGAGAGGACATTCTTCCAGTGGTGCCGGAGTACTGGCGATTCTATTTGCAGGGCAATGACTCTAAGTCACGACGCGAGCCTGGCGGGCTTCGCTGGAAAAGAAATCCATGCCAGCTTTCACGCCATCCCATTCCACTCCCGGGGAAATTGCGCCTCCGAGGGTTACGAGCTCACCCGATCCGAAGTATACCGAGGAGGCTGAGGCTCAGCACATCGAAGGCGAATCCAAGCTGGTCGTAGTAGTTGATACCACCGGTAGCGTCGACAATGTCGCCATTTTGGATCCGCTGGGAATGGGCTTGGACGATCAGGCCGTGGCTACCGTAGGACGCTGGAAATTTCAGCCTGGGATGAAAGGCGGTCAACCTGTTCGGGTTCAACTCAATGTCGATATAAACCTCAGATGCTGTCGTTGAAAGTGGTCACGGTCGCACCGTTGCACAACTTGATCTCCGGCATCGAGTACGACTCCGAGCGAGTCCGCTTAAAATCCCCGGTTGCTAAGCCTCTGCCTCCCCTTTCCCCGCCGCCGTCCCCACCACATCCATCACCAACTCCCGCCGCCTCTTTCCATTGCTGCGCGTCTCCAGCACCCGCACCCGTCGCGCCGTGATGCTCACCGGATGAATCTTCATGATCCGCCCGTCATTGACCTCGGCTGCGGAAGCGGAACCAATCCGTGCGGAACAGGCGTCCGGAAACGTAGAACGTGATCGACACCGCCACTACGCCCGCGTAGTTTTCTCCCGTGCAGTCAAAAAAGCGTTTGCCCAGTTCGTCCGTCCAGGTGGTGCCGCCCACCAGGGGTTCATTCAGAAAATACCGCGAAGAGGGTACGCCCATGGCGATCTTGCGCAACTGCACCATCTGCAGCAGCACGGAAATCTTCGCAAGGTTTGTGACCACCAGTTTGCCTTCGTGCCCGGAAATCCGCTCCAGTTTGATGTGCAGTTCCGGCGACCATTCGCGTTCAAACTCTTCGCGCGCCAGCGCCAGGCTCTTGTCGCTGGCCGCCGCATAGCGCAAGGTGGCGCGGGCCAGTACAAGGCTCAGGATGGTCGTCACCACCGTGCCGATCAGCGGGATGTAGGCGATCAACAGCGTCAGAAAGCTGTGCTGGTTGAACCACTGCAAAACGTTCATGAAACGCCTGCCCTCCTGCGTCTCCGCGATCAAGGCTGGATTTTGCGAGTCTAGCGAGGAAATCGGTCCCGGAACAGTGGCCGAAGGACTAGTCCGCTGAGGTTGGCCTTTAGTGATCTGGCGTACGGGCCACAATCGATTGGTAATCACGTGTCGAATCTTGCACTGGCAAACAAGCGCGAAACTTCGGATGATGGTTTTGGGTTTCAATTAGCTCATAGGCCGCTTTGAAAGGGCACGGCTTCAGCGGCGCCGTCCCGGCGCAGGCAAGACGGGGCTTTAGCCGCTCTCGTACATCGCGTGTGTTTCAAAGCAGCTCTTGAGCAGATTGAGTACAGCGATGAACAGAGTCATTCGTCGGCAACTCCACATGCGTGTCCTCGCGTTTCTGATGGCATTTGTATCCCTCGCCGCCCACGCCCAGCAAACCATCACCTCTCCCCGCTCCGACGGCGCCCAGACCCCGCTCCGCGTTTTCGCGCCTGCGGGCCAATCTTGCCCCCCGCTAGCCGTCATCTCACCCGGCGCGGGAGGAACCGAGAAGGGATACACCTACCTGGCCGAAGGCCTGCACGATCGCGGCTACCTCGCGATCGTGATGGGGCACAAGGAAAGTGGCCCCGGCACCCTGCGGAGCGACATCCGCAAAGAAGGCATCCACGGTGGCCTGAAAGACATGGTCACCGATCCCACCCTGCAGCGCGACCGTATGATCGACCTCGCCGCCGCGCTCGCGTGGGCCGAGAAACAGTGCCACCATCCCTTCAAGGCATTGCTCGGGCATTCCATGGGCTCGGACACCGTCGTATTCGAAGCGGGTGCGCGCAATAGACTTGACGTCCATGGAGAGGATCGCTTCGATGTGTACGTCGCCATCTCCCCCTCAGGCCCGGGATCGATCTTCACGAGCGATTCCTGGAGCGGCATTCACAAGCCGCTCTACGTACTCACCGGCACACGTGACAAGGGCCTCGAAGGTCCCTGGGAGTGGCGCGCTGCTCCCTTCGACGGCATGCCATCTGGCTGCAAATGGCTCGGCGTGATCGACGGCGCCACGCACCTCAACTTCGCGGGCATCGGCTTCGCCGGCAAGACAGAGAAACTCACGTTGACGAGCATCACCGCGTTCCTGGAGGGTGCGAGCAATGGAAAGTGCACGCTGCCGCCGGTGGAGTCGGGCATCACGCTGAAAGCGAAGTAAAGACGTTCAGCTCTGCAAGGGGATGTTTTCACCATAGGGTCACAAGGAAAAGAGGGCAGCCACTCGCGAGTCGACACACGGCGCTCTCCGCTGGTACTTGGCCCCGTTAGGTGCGACACCAAGCTGTACGGGCATGAGCCCGCAAGCTCTGCGCACAACCGCCGACCCGCATGGTTACCTGATCACTCCAACGTAACTTTGGGCCCTTTCTATCATCGAGTTCACCGCGACTTTTCTCGTTCTTCCGGGTTTCATCTACCAAGGACGGAGGTGGAAAATGGTGAAGAAAAGTGTCCTGGCGGTATTCGGATTATTGCTCGCTCTGGCTTTCGTGAATCCCCCGAAAGCAGATGCCCAAGTAGCTATCGGCGTGACTATTGGCGGGCCCGTCTACGCGCGCCCGATGTACCCGTATCGCTACGGCTACGTCGTCCCACGCCCGGTGTACGTTTATCCGCGGCCCTACGTGTACCCGCATCGGGTCTTCTATCGCCGCGTGTACGATCGCCCCTACTGGCGTCATGAGCGCTTCGAGCGCCACGAGTATTTCGAGCATCGCGACCGCTTTGATCGTGGTCGCCGCTACTAGCCTTGCATCGTGGAACGGCCGATCTCGCGGGCGGCATCGAGCCGCCCGCTTTCTTTTGTGCCGGAGACGATTGTCTCCGGCTTTCTGTTTTCAGGGCAAGCAGGCGAGAACTTCTGTTTGCCCCATGGAACCACCGGCGGCTCCGGACTACTGTTCGACTGCGCCCCCCTTGGAATGCAGCACGAACTCCACATTCCGTTCATGATTCAAGCGCACCGTCTGGAAGACGTCCACATTTTCCAGGGCGACCCTTTTGCGCTCGCCATCCTCGGAGACACACAGGAGTTGGCCTCCTTCCACCCAATACTCGCGAGACAGCAACGCCGATCCACCTTTCAAAACAACCAGGGTAGACCTGCCTTCGCCGGCGGGCAGAGAAGCTTGTGTACTTGGCGCCAGTTCATCTGGGGATCGTTCCGCCGGCACCTGTTCCATCTGCTCCACGAAAGCAGGCGAATTCGGAGGGATGACGTCTGGTGAGGAAGGCGGTTGCGCGCCGTTCGAGGCATGAGTGACTAACGACGCCGGCCGCAACAGGCCATAGGGCGAGGGAATGTACCTGGTGGGTTGAGCCCAAGGGGGCGACGGGATGGCGGCGCGCGCGGGCATCGTCACAGGCACGATGACGTCCTCCATCAGGCGCAGAGTCAAGCGCGACTCGCCTTTCAACGCGGGATACGGGCCGCGGCGAGGAAGGTTCATGACCTTGATCGGCCACAGCACAGGAATCATCCATTCGACGACATCGCGCCGGGGATGACCACCGCCGCGAATTTTTCCTTCCTTGTCGGTCTTGAGATGCGGGGTAGCGATGATTTTGGCGGCGAGCGGCAGCACGTCGGCGCCGGGCAGGATGATGCGGTCGAACTCCAGTTGCAACCATCCCTTGCCAACAAAGTGCCCGGGATCCTTGGACTCTTGGAGGTGGCCGCTCAGCATCGCGCCACGCGGAAACAGCGAGTGCCCGAAGGATGAAATCGGGCCCAGGTGGCACAACACCGGATCGCCGGCTTGCGCTGTTTTGGCGGAGAAATTCGGTTCGTCCATCGTGCAGTGCAAAAGCGTTCCGGCAGGGACGATTTCATCCCTCGAGGCAGCGCGCGCCCCAAGTGCCGAAACGCAAAGAATGAGGGTCAGAAGCAGGGACTTTCCAGCCATGGCAGGTCTCCTTGTGAGTACGCAACATGCCTGTCCCGTCAGACACAGAGGAGGATGATGTGTGCAGGAAAGGCTGAGACCCCCGGGGATGGTCGGGGATTGGACGAAGCGTATGCGATTTTGACGGCCGCGTCAACCACGACCCTAAGACCGGAGGCAGAAATGTCGTGAAGAAGGCATTTCGCCGAACCAGGCAAGCTTCCAGGGGTACACCTCTGTGCGATTGTCTGAAAACAGCGGAAATGCTACTCTCGCCACGAATATGAAGATTCTGAAGAGGTTGTTCCGTAGCTGCGCTGCAATCTGCTTGCTCACCGCAGGTCTCGAGATTCACTTGCCAGCCCAGTCGGTGGCGGTTCCTCCGGCCCCAGAGGCCCCCAGTCGGTCCGGGACGCTCTCCGGACGCGGCCCAATCCAGCAAGATGCGGCCCACCGGATTGGAAGCGAACGGCGGTTCGCTCTCCAACGGCGTTTACACCAACTCCCTTTACGGGTTTTCGTTGAAGACTCCGCCGGGCTGGGCTGTGGTTCCGAGCAAGGATCCGATTCCGTTGAAGGCCGAGTCGAGCGATTCGGGGTTATTGAAAGCGGCTCAGATCAGCCACACGCTGTTGGTGATGACTGAAAATGCGCCCCTGCGAAAGTCCTTTCAGCGCAAGTCAATTCAAATCCTGGCCACTCGCCTGCTGGGAGGAACCACTCCTACGTCCGCTCAGGATTATCTTGCCTATTCCCAGAGAACAGCCAAGGAAAAGGGCATGGCGGTCGAGTACGTGGGGAGTCCTGAGGAAGTTACGATCAACGGGCAAAAGCTTTGGAAGGTCGCGTCGAACGAAACTGTCAGCGGGGCGGCGCAGCACGTGGAACAGTACGTGATCACCCGGCAAGCCATCTTGCTGCAGTTCTTTATCGTGAGTCCCGATGAGGCTGGCCTGAAGGAGTTGGAGCCGTCGATTCAATCCCTGGAATTCAGACCTCTTCCGCAGAAGCCGTCTCCAAAGCGGTCCTCTAAGAAAACGAAAGCAACTGCGGGCGACCCGCCTAAATCCCCCTAGGCCAGCAAAGAGATTTCTCACTCAGTGGCATTCGACTGACCAACTGAAATAGCAGGAGGCGAGGCCTCGCCGTCCGTCCCAGACGTGCCTTGCCACCTCATCCCGTGTGTTTGACAGTTGACACCCGCCCTTTTTCGCGGTTCTCAAATGTACTTTCTTAGACATAGTGTCGGGGCGCAGGTGCTCAATCGGGCCCGCTGGTCGAGATTTGCCATGAAGGCCCTTCCGGCAGTTTGGGACCATACTGCTGGTGGCGATCCGGAAACATGGAGCGGCAAAACCAGGCAAGAGAAAGCCGAGGCTGCAGACCGGTCGCAGCGATCAATGGAAATCCGTGCCGGAAGCGCCGCGTGACATTTGTGAAAGGCTGTTGACATTCCTCCCGTCAGACGACAAGAGAAAGGGCCGCGCAACGGGCGGCCCTTTCGGTGCATGATTCTTGAGCTATGAACTCACGCCAGCCCCGGCCTGCGGCTGATTCGTGGCAGCGGTGGCGGCTGCGGCTTCGTTCAGGATACGGTGGTGAATGGTAAAGAGCGCGAGCTCCAGCCGGTCCGACACCCCGATCTTGTCGTAGACGTTGCGCAGGTAGTTCTTGATCACCTGCTCTGTGGTTCCGAGTTGCGAGGCGATCTCCTTGTTCTTATAACCCTGCACGATCAACGCCACGATGCGCAACTCTTTGGCGGTTAGGCGATCGCGCACCCGCAGTCCCACCATGTCGTTCTCGGTGAGTTCGCTGGGCACGGCGACATCCTGTACCCAGGTTTCGCCGCGTGCGACTTTGCGGACGCAATCCACCAGAGCAGGGCTGGTGACATTGCGGTAGACGACTCCATGAGCCCCATTGCTCATGTAGCGCTGGGCGCTCTCGCCCGTGTCGGCCAGGACAACGACTCGCGTCTTGCTCTTGGTCGCTCCCTGAACGATGGCGTTGAAGTCGGATTGAAACCCGCCCGCGACGATGAGGACAGCGGCGCGGAACTTGTCCAGCGCCATGAACATCTGCTCGGGAGTCTGCGCCTGTGCCACGATGCGCATTTCGTCTTCCACCGCCAGGACTTTGGCGATGCCCGCGCGGAAAATAGCCTGGTTATCGGCCAGTATTAGCTTGAGCATCTCGACACCGCTCCGAGGTTAAGAGTTGCGTACGAACTCGTAAGAATCGATCACGCAGGCCACCCCACGGGTGCCGTCGGGATCGGTACTGGACTCGTCGGTGCGGACAACCCGTCCGCGACACTGGATGACCACGTTTTCTTTGCCACCGGTCACTTCAGGGGGGAGGGTAATTTCAAACTCTACGGGGGAACCCATTTCCAGCGAGGCATCGGCGCGAATGTAAACGCCGGCGGCGCTCAGGTTACCCGTCATGCCGCTGGACTCGCCCGCGGCGTTTTCCTTGTGGATCTTAATCGGTAATTCTAACGGAAATCTTTTTCCAGTCCGCGCTTCGGACACAATCCCTCCTCCATTGCGGCCTCGTTTGAAGGCACAGGCACGCGCCACCACATTCCTGAGGGAGCAGAAATCTCTGCTATAGGGGCGGTTATATCACGGATGATACCCCTGATAAAAGCCTGATCACTCGTTAGTTAACGGTAGGAACTAGATTCCCCCGAGAGGTTACGAGGTGACGGAGCGCCGGAAGCGTGCGCTGGACAGCGGTTTTCCTGACCTAAAGCACGTTTCTGTCACAATATCCCATTACCCAGGGAATCCCAGACTCCGGAGTCCGATTTGGAAGGAGAATTGCCATGCCGATCCAGTTTCGCCGTATCCTCAGGTTGCGGCGCATTCCGTTCCTGCTATTGCTTACTACTCTGTTAGTTACCGCAGCACTGGCCCACGACCCCAGGCCTCCCCGGCCGAAAGGCGGGTCTTCTCCGTGAGGTTGGTGCCGAGCGGCTCAGCGATCAGGCGGAACAGCATGGTGCGGCTGCACCGGACAGCCTCGCGCGGCTCAATGCGGCCCTGGAGGGGCTCGCGGACAGGGTCTCCCAGGGGGTGGTGCAGATCTTGGTAACTGGTTACGGTCCGCTCGAGAAGAACGGGCGAGCCGAGACCGCGTTCATCGTGCGGCAGCGCGCCATCGGCTCTGGAGTGGTGGTCGATTCCAACGGATACGTCATGACCAATGCGCACGTTATCGAAGGCGCACGCCGTATCCGCGTGGTGCTGCCGGTGCCCGTGGCGGAAGGAGCAACGCTTGAGCCAGAGGGCAAACGCCGCATCCTCGAAGCGAAGCTGGTGGGAGTTCATCTGGAGACCGATTTGGCCTTGCTGAAAGTCAGCGCGACAGAACTGCCCGCACTGCCTTTAGAGACGAGCGTGCGGGTTCGCCAGGGGCAACTGGTGTTTGCGGTGGGCAGTCCGGAAGGATTGCAGAACACGATCACAATGGGGGTGATCAGTTCGGTTGCCCGCCAGCCAGACCCGAACAAAGGCATGGTGTACATCCAGACGGACGCGCCCATCAATCCGGGAAATAGCGGCGGTCCGCTGGTTGATATGGAGGGGCGCGTGGTGGGAATCAATACCTTCATTTTGTCGGGTAGTGGAGGCAGTGAAGGAATCGGATTTGCCATTCCGGCGCGGATCGTGCGCTTTGTCTACGAGAGCCTGCGCAAATATGGGCACGTGCATCGCTCCGAGATCGAGGCGGGGGCGCAAACCATTACCCCGTCCCTTGCCGCGGGACTCGGTCTCAAGCGCAGCTGGGGAGTGTTGATCTCCGACGTAAAGCCGGGAGGACCAGCAGACGCCGCCGGCCTGAAAATCGGAGACATCGTGCTGCAGGCAGATGGCCGGGCGGTCGATACTCTGCCGGCTTTCAGCGGTGCCATGTACCTGCATCCCGTAGACCAGGTCCTGAAACTTGAAATCTTGCGGGATACACGGAAGCGGACGCTGGTGATTCCCGTATTGCAGGAAAGGCACGCCATGGATCAATTGCTCGATCTTGCCGACCCGCAAACCAACCTGGTGCCCCAGCTCGCAATTCTGGCGATTGGAGTGGATGACAAAATTCGCGCCACGCTGGGAGACTTGCGCATAGCGTACGGTGTCCTCGTGCTCGGACGGGCGGCCGACCTGTTTGGCCCCGATATCGGACTCACGACCGGAGACGTGATCCACGCCGTCAACAATCGCCCAGTAGATACAGTGGAAAACCTGCGCAGCGCGCTTTCGCAACTCAAGTCCGGCGATTCCGTGGCACTGCAAGTGGAGCGGCAAGGAAAGCTACAATTTGTGGCGTTCGAACTGGATTAAATCTGGGAGATGAAAGGATGCGCGTATCACACGTCCGTCCGGCGCTCTACGAGTTACTGGCGGGGTGCGTAATAACCCTTGCGCGCGCGGACTTGGAGATCTTTTTTCAGCGCGCTGATTTCAATGCTGCGATAGCGGCCATCGGGATCGAAATCGGCGGGATGATAGGACACGACGTACTGGCTGCGCAACTCGTCCTCGATCGCGGCGAAAGAGTTCTTGATGTCCTTCATCTTGAATGGAAAGAAGGCGCGGCCGCCGGTGGCCGCAGCCAGTTTCTCGAGGTTCTTGTCGCCCCGCAAGATCAAGCCGCTGTCGTCGGTGGAGATGGCGTAGATAATGACTTCGGCGCGCTGAGCCATTTCGACGGCTTGCGCCAGCGAAGCCTCGCTCTGATTGTCGTCGCCGTCGCTCAGAATAATGAGAGCCTTGCGCTGCGGACGATCGGACTGCTCCTTCAGGAGCTTGTCATGGCAGGCATGGTAAATGGCATCATAGAGCGCCGTGCCGCCGCCGTCGTGCAGGGCGCGGACGCCGCGCGATAGTTGCTCCACGTTGTCCGTAAAGTCCTGCGTCAGATCCTGGCTGCCGTTGAAGCCCATCACGAACGCTTTGTCGAAGCCAGTGCGGAGTACATGCTGCATAAAGCTGGTAGCTGCATCCTGCTCGAACTCGAAACGAGTGTGTACCGATCCACTCACATCGATGAGCAGGCCCATTTTTAACGGCAGGTCGGTTTCGCGACGAAAATTAACGATGGACTGAACAGGTTTATGGTCGTCCAGAAAACTGAAATCCTTCTGCGTCAGATTGCGGACGAACTTGCCGTGCTTGTCGGTGGCAATAAAGAGAACATTGACTTCATCGACCCGCTTGCGGATGGTAAGGATGGAATCCTGCGGATCGTCAGCGGACGTCGAACTTCTGAGCGCGTTGGCCGAACTGGCCACGTAAGCGGCGGGAGGGTTCTGCGCCGTGGCGGGTTGGACGGCCGCCGCTCCGGCTAGAATCGTGAGAAAAAGAATGCGTATCGTGTACTTCATTCCTACCGTTTCCAAAATTTTCACTGCAAATCACCACTAATAATGCACCCTAGCGATTAGATGCACGTTGCAGACCGAAAGCCTTGAAACCAGCCGTGATTGCATGCTCGACTGTAGGAGAGACCGGGGGAACTTCCAAGTTACAAAAGGAGCACGCGCTTGGTTATGGCACGGAAGGGCCATAAAATCCATAGTTTGGCGAGGGCCTCAAATGGGTGCTGAGTCGCAATGTGCCCCAGTCCGGGGCGATCTAAGGGGGCGCCTGAGAGGCTCCCGGACAACAACTTAGGACATCGATCATGACCGAAAGAGAATCTGCAAGCCCCTCCGCGAGCGACCCGGTACGCTGCACCTGGGCGCGGAATGAACTCTCCATTGCCTACCACGATTTAGAATGGGGCGTTCCCGTGCACGACGATCGTCGCTTGTTTGAGTTTCTCGTGCTGGAAGGCGCACAGGCGGGGCTGAGCTGGGACACGATTCTGCGGAAGCGAGAGAACTATCGCAGGGCGTTCGACGGCTTCGACCCCACCATCGTTGCGGGCTTTAATAGGCGGAGAATGCTTCGGCTGCTCGCTAATCCAGGCATCGTGCGGAACCGCCTGAAGATTACCTCCGCCGTCGACAATGCCCAAGCCTTCCTCAAGGTTACGGACGAGTTTGGCAGCTTTGACCGCTACATCTGGCAATTCGTAGGCGGTGAGCCCCGCCGCAACGCCTGGAAGGGGTCGCGACAGGTACCCGCTCGCACTGTCCAATCCGACGCGATGAGTAAGGATCTGCAAAAGCGGGGGTTCAAGTTTGTGGGGTCTACTATTTGCTACGCCTTCATGCAAGCCGTGGGAATGGTGAACGATCACCTTGTGAGTTGCTTCCGTTACAAGCTCTGCGCCTGACTGACGAGCGTAGCCCGGCGAAGCTGGGTGCGTCCCAGAGACTCGAGCGTACAATATTTTTTACATTTTGATGTTCGATAATTTGTACGAGATATGAAGATTCCCAGTCTCGTCGATGGGATGCATTTGTTTTCAAATACTTAATCTTGGGTACAAGTGGAAGCTCGCATGCGCAACTTGGCTTGGAGCTTAGGAAGGGTCCCGCCCTTCGTGCAAGCCAATCGACTCTCCGGAGGGAGAATTTCTGTTCAGGGCGGATACAGTGAGTAAGGCGACGTCGACGATCGTGGAGCCAAGCGGGCCAATTCCGTTCGCCTCACAAACCGATGTGGAGAACCAGGCGAGCGGCCCTCATGGCCTGAATTTATATCCGGAATCGGCAGTCCTGGGACTGGACCTGGAGTCGTTTCGCTGGCAAGAATCCACGTTCGCCATGCTGAATCTTGCCCTGCTGGCGGCGTTGCTGTGTGGCCACGCTCTCTTTTCCGAGCACTTCGGCACTCCGAGACCCCCATTGGTTGGATTGCTTAGCACCGGTTTTCTGCTGCAATTGGGCGAGTTGATCTGGATTCAGACCCGTACTCAACCCCTGAGCGGCGGTGCCGTGCGAACGCTCACGATCGTTTCGATCGTGTGGGACGTGGCCCTGGCGGTGGTTCTCGGCGTTCTTACGGATCGCATCGACAGCCCCTACTACGTGCTGATGCTGGTACCGATTCTTCTGTGCGCGTTTCGCCGTTCATTGCTGGAAACCCTGACCGTGGTTGTGACCGCCAGCGCCTTCCAGTTCTATGTTGTGTGGCATTACTTCCAGCTGCATTCGCCGATTGAGGAGGATGAGTACTTTGAGGCGGGGACCGCTTCGCTGATCTTTCTTCTGACCGGCGTGGTGGTGTGGTTTCTTGTGAACCACCTGCGGCGCAAGGAAATCGGGTTGGCAGAGAACTTGCTAGAACTGGGTAAGGCACGGGGGCGGCTTCTGGAAGAAGAAAAGCTTGCGGCCGTGGGGCGCTTGTCGGCTGCGATCGCACATGAAATACGGAACCCGGTGGCCATGATCTCCAGTTCGCTGGCGACCGCAATTCGCAGTCCATTGTCGCCCGGCGAACGCGAAGAGATGTTTGATATTGCCGCGAAGGAGGCCGATCGGTTGGAGCGGTTGACCAACGATTTCCTGGCCTATGCCAAGCCGCGGGTGCCAGAGTGCCAGGCGGCAAACGTGATGGATACGCTGGCATACGTGGCGGATGTTTGCCGCGCCCACGCCCTGCGCCGGCGGGTGGATGTGCGCGTGGAAGGTCCGCAAGAAGCAGTCGCGTGGATGGATGCCCCCCAGGTGCAGCAGGCGTTGCTGAACCTGGCGATGAATGCGGTGGAGGCATCAGCGTCGGATTCGGCGGTGGTCTTGCGGGCTCAGAACGACGGTGAATACGTACGCATCGACCTGGAAAATGGCAACGGCCCGATTTCCGAGTCCGTGGTGCCCAGCATTTTCGAGCCGTTCTTTACGACCAAGCTATCGGGCACGGGATTAGGCCTTGCGATTGCACATAACATTGCGCACTCCCACGGGGGTTTTCTGCAGCTGACCATGAACACGCCCGAGACCGTCCGCTTTACGCTCACCTTGCCGAGGGTGGCCGGGGGGCAGGGCACGAAGAAGGCATAGATCACTATGGGCAGAGTTCTTATCGTCGACGACGAACGACACATGCATAAGATCCTGGCCTCCAATCTGGAGCAGGACAAACACACCGTTTCTCATGCGGCCGGTGTCGAAGAAGCGCGCCTGGCCGTGGGCAGCAATCAATATGAAGCCGTGCTGACGGATCAGAAGATGCCGGACGGCGGCGGGCTGGATGTACTGGCCGCGGCGCGCGAGGCTGACCCCAATCTTTCCGTGATCTTTCTGACCGCCGTCGCGACTCTCGAACTTGCGGTCGAAAGCATGCGCAAGGGGGCATTTGACTTTCTGGCGAAGCCCTTCACGCCGGAAGTGTTGCGGGCCGCAGTCCAACGCGCCTGTGATCATACGACGCTGGTGCGCGAAAACAGCCTTCTGAAAGCCGAGGTTGACCGGCTCGAGGGTTCGTCGGAGATTTTCGGGGATACGCCCGCTATGCGCGAAGTGCGCGAGAAGATTGCTCGGGTTGCGCCGACCGCCGCGACTGTTCTCATCACCGGCGAAACCGGCACCGGAAAAGAGCTGGTGGCTCGCGCCATTCACCGGCAAAGCCCGCGCGCGGCGAAACCTTTCCTGGCCGCCAACTGTGCGGCCTTTACCGAAACTCTGCTGGAGAGCGAGTTGTTTGGGCACGAGCGCGGGGCGTTTACCGGCGCGGATCGCAGCCGATTGGGATTATTCGAGGCCGCGCACGAAGGGACTCTCTTCCTCGACGAAGTGGCCGAGATGTCACCTGCGGCGCAAGCGAAACTGTTGCGAGTCTTAACCGATGGGCAGGTCATGCGCATCGGCTCCGTGAAGACCCGCTCCGTCGACGTCAGGGTATTGGCGGCGACGCATCGCGAACTCGAGCAGAGGGTCAAGGAAGGACTGTTCCGCGAAGACCTCTACTACCGGCTGGCGGTAGTGCCGATTGCGATTCCCCCGCTGCGCGAACGCACGGCCGATGTGGGTGCACTGTGCGACCTGTTCCTGGGGCAGATCGCGCGTGAGCTAAAGCTTCCGAAGCGGCGCCTGAGCACGCAGGCCCTCTTCCGACTGCAGGCTTACGAATTTCCTGGGAACATTCGCGAGCTGCGAAATTTGATTGAACGCGCTGTGATTCTTTCTCCGGGAGAAGAAATCGGAGCCGAGCATTTCCCGCTCCGAGCGGGAAATGGGGGAACCGCCGAACCCTCCGATAACGGGCGCGAGGGCCAGCTGAGCCTGGGGTGGGTCGAAGCCTTGCCAGCAAGTTTCGACCTGCGGAATTTTCTCTCCACCGTGGAGAAGACATTGATCGAGCGGACGCTGCAATCCACTCGAGGCGCCCAAGCGGAAGCGGCGCGCCGCCTGGGTCTGTCGCGCAGCGACCTTTCCTACAAGCTCCTCAAATACGAACTGCGCAAAGAGGCCGCGGTATCGTAGGAAGATCATCGCGAGCAACTAGCGTGGCGGAAGGATCCGCTGAGTTGATTGCTTACGGAGCGCTATGACCGGCACACTGCAGCGCGCACAGATAGGTGCTCCACGGACCGACGGCGCCCCTATACTGGTGCTATGGCCGGATCCTCGGCTCCCTCGATCGCCTCAACTTTGCAGTGATTGGCCTGAATGGCCGTGGCTACGCTCATCTCGCGTCCCTTAAAGCAAACAAGAGCGCTGCCCGCATCTCGCACGTGTGTGACGTGGACAGCAATATTCTCCGGAAGTTCGCCGAGAGTGTGCAGCAAGAAATGGGCGAGTCTCCCGCGACGGAAAAAGACTTTCGCAGGATTCTCGAGTAGAAGGAAGTGGATGCCATTACGATTGCGACTCCCGATCATTGGCATGCCCAATGGCCATCGCCGGGTTGCAGGCGGGCAAGCACGTCTACGTGGAAAAACCATGCAGCCATAATCCCGCTGAAGGCGAGATGCTGTTGCAGGCGCAGCAGAAGTATCGCAAGCTCGTGCAAATTGGGCACACAGCAGCGCTCTTCGCTCCACACGATAGAGATCATCAAGAAAATCCACGAAGGCTTCATCGGCAGGCCCTACTTTGCGAAGGCCTGGTACAGCAACGTGAGGACGTCGATTGGTACAGGCAAAGAAGCACCTGTGCCGTCGCAGCTGGATTGGGATCTGTGGCAGGGGCCGGCGCCGCGCCGTCCCTCTAAGGACAATGTGCAGCCTTGCGGAAAAAATACCGGCATCAAGGAATGGATCCCATCGCAAGACCCAGCAGCATGGGCTCGAAGGCTGAGATCGAGACTTCCACGGTCGAGGGATGGCCAGCGAAGCCCCCGCCTTTCTCGTCGGGCCATTTTCGTTGGTTGATCTGCGCTCTCCTCTTGTTCAGTGTGACGAAGAACTACGTGGACCGCCAGGTCCTCAGGGTACTCAAAACTACGCTTCAGCACGCCCGGCCGGGCGGCAGTTGGCGCCGGCGGCAGTTGCCGCCGGCGTCCAATGTTTGAGACCCCCTCCGCGCTCAGCCTAGGCAGCTTTGCGTGGCTTGTCGCTATTGCCTGGGTCGGAACTTGCCCGATGCGAAAAGGAAAGATTCTGGGCGTCGGTTTGCTCCAAAAGCCTGCGTTTTCTCCACCGGTTGATCAGAGGCACCAGTGTGCCCATGATTAGCACTACCACGGCAATCGAAATCCAGAGCCAAGAGGATCCTTTCCTGGCAATTACTGCGGGTGCAGCGGCCGGTGTAACGGCAGTTGCATCGGGTGTGCTGGCAGTTTCCGAACGCGCGCTGTCAGTCGCAGGGAGTTTGGCAGCGTCGGCGACGGGTGTGGCGGTCTCTGCAGATGGAGCGGCGGCAGCGGGTGTCGCTGACGGTCTCGGATGATCTGCCGGCATTCGGGTTCGGTGAGCGGTGGCTGCCTTCGGTGAAACGACAGTCTCCGGACGTGCAGTCGCGTCGGACTTAACGGCAGCCGCGGGGGGTGCGCTCGCAGTCTCGGCAGGTGTTGGGACCGCTGCGGCGGGAGCAGGGGCGACGACGGTGAGTGTGCCGGCAGGCTCAGCTGGCGCAGTCGCATCGGACTTCGTGGCGGCAGCAGGGGGTACGTTCGCGGTTTCGGCAGGTGTTGGAACAGCTACCGCGGGGGCAGGGGCCGCCACGGTAGGTGTGCCGACAGGCTGCGCAGATGTGGGGGTGACCGTCGCGGGAAGTGCAGCCGAAGCTGCAGCAGGCGCGCCGGTAGTGTCCGCAGGTGTCGGGATCGTCTCAGCCGGTACAGCGGCGGCCGTGGGGGGTGGTGGGATGGCGGGGTCGGCAGGTGTGCTGATCGAGGCGGCAGGTGCAACCGCGGCCGCAGCGCAGTGCTCGGAGATCATGTTCAGTTCTGTGACGGCAAAGCTGTTGTCTGGGGCCCCGGAACTTACGGCACTCGCTTTGTGGCCAATGAGAGTGACGTCATGGCCCAGGTGAGGCTTGAGATCAACGCTGCTGGTAGTGAGCTTGAAATTGTGGCCGGTGTTGTCCTCGACCAATGTGTAGTTACTATCAGAACCGCCCAGGCAACCCTTGATGCTGGTCGGATCTGTATTGCTGCTCGCCGTGGGAGTCTGTGCAAACCCCAGCGCGACCAGCAGGGCCGGTACAACGATCAACAGGCATGCTCTCTTCATGAAATCCTCCGAAGATTCTCGCCCTGTGGCGGTCTGAAATTTCGCTTGGGATTTGATTCTGCTTCCGATTTCTCACGTCGAACCCTTGCGCGTTCCGGGCTCCAGCCTGAGAACTTGGGGGCATCCAGGTGAAACATCACAACCTTAGTCGGTAGGAATGGGAGCGTCTGTCCCAAACCGCTCACATTTCGAGGAGAGGCCAGCAGGAGGATCGTTCGAGAACACGATTGGTGAGCGGGATCGTGCGATAGGAATAATGTTCACCGACGCCGCAAGGGGTGTCACACCTTAGCAATAGCCTGCAAGAGATTCGCGTGGCGCTGCGGGAGTCGCTTTCGTTTGCGGACCTTTGTTTCGACGGCCTCGGCCGCGATAAGCTTCCGGTCTCGATGAGGTTCGGTGCGCGGTTCACCTGTATGCAGTTCACAAACTTCCCCGATCGCCGCACGACAAGTAGGACAAGGTACGGATAATGCCTGCTTTGGAGTAAGTTCTGCGGTTCTCACGTCCAAATAATGCAACGTTCCGGGGCCGAAAGACTGGTCAATATTGCTCATTTCAAACACATTAGCCGAGCGGCAGGGCGGTGATTGAGCACCGCGATTTTTTTCGATTGTGAGCAAAAGTGAACACCGCGGGTCGCCAGACTCTGACAAAATCCCTAAGAGTGTAGTTGTTCGCGAGGCCCCGCCATTGATAACACCGACCCCGTCGGCCAAGAAGAAGCGCGATTTCGACCCGAGGTCCTTCCTTGCAACGATCGGCGAGGGCAGGAAGGTTCTGGGCCGTTCCAAAAAAGAAGCAATCTTCACGCAGGGGGATGCGGCGGACGCAGTCTTCTACATCCAGGAAGGCAAAGTCAGGCTCACGGTCGTCTCCAAGATTGGCAAAGAAGCCACTCTGGGCATATTGAACGCGGGAGATTTCTTCGGAGAAGGCGCCTTGGCTGGACAGCCTTTGCGCATGGGGTCTGCAACCGCGATGACAGACTGCGACCTTCTGCGGATTGACAAGAAGGCAATGATGCTGGCGCTGCACCGGGAGCACACGTTCTCGGATCTGTTCGTAGGCTATCTGCTTTCACGGAATATTCGCTACGAAGAGGATCTGGTTGACCAACTCTTCAATTCCAGCGAAAAGAGACTAGCCCGGCTCCTGCTCTTGCTTGCTCATTTTGGCAAGGAGGGCGCGCCCGAGATAGTAATTCCCAAAATCAGTCAGGAGACCCTGGCAGAGATGATCGGGACCACCCGGTCGCGGGTGAGTTTTTTCATGAACAGGTTCCGCAAGTTAGGCTTCCTTGACTATGGGGAGAGCGGCCTGCAGGTTCATAGTTCGCTTTTGAACATCGTGCTCCACGACTAGCCCGAGAGTCAAGCTCCAGCGCCCCAGCACGACGGCAGCAGTGGGCAAATCACGCTTCCGCCGGATTTAACCCGAAGGATGCCCCCATCTTCGTCGCCACCAGCACCTCCAGCAGAGTTGCGGTGTTGCGAACACTAACCGAGATGGTGATCAGCGCATCTGTGACGAGGGGATGTTGCTCCGCCAGAGAGTCCAACCGGTCACTTACTTTGTGGAGTTGCTGAGCTTCGTTCAAAATGGCGCTCGGAGGCATGGCGAGCCAGCTTTCTTGAGAGCCTAAGGAGAGAGAACTTCAGATGGGCTGACTTAGTTCAGGGAACCTGAAAGAGGAGAAGGTGATACCGCCTCAACTTCATCATAGCACGCGAGCGATTCTCGCAAGGGATTGGGTTCTTTGCGCGCTCGCGCCTCCAAATTGGATTTTCAGCCTAACACTCTGGTAAGCCTTTCGAATACGCCGACATGGCGTTGAATCGACGCAGCGTTCTGGGAGCACACAATGGTCCGGACGGACTTCCCCCCCTTCGCGATCAATATTGATTTTTCGTTTCTTCTTGTTATGCAAAGGCGCCGGCGCATACGGGTGCAGTAAAACGAACGCAATCTCCGGCCTGAGCACCTCGCGATAGTGCCCGTTGCACGGGTGCGCAATCGTCGTGCGGTCATTCCTGAACTGGCAGTCCGCGCATCGGGCGCACGCGATCGACCTGGTCCGCGGCATTAGATCAGAGTGGCCATGCTCAAGCGGAGGGCCACCCAAAGAGAGTTCGTAGAATCCTCATTGTGAGCATTACTGATCAGCGGAAAGGCATCTCATTCCCGCATACTTGACACTGGTGATAGCTCCACCTGTCAGGATGGCTCCAGTGGCAAAGCAAATCTCAGCCGCACACAAAAAATCCGAGTTTAGTCCCCATGCCTATCTTTCCACGATTGGGAAGGGTAGAGACATGCTGCCTTTTCAAAAGAAGAGTTCGATCTTCGCTCAAGGCGATCCTACGGACGGACTATTCTTTATCCAAAAAGGCAAGGTGCGGCTCAGCGTGGTATCGGAAGCTGGGAAGGAAGCAACTCTTGGCATTTTGAGCGAAGGCGATTTCTTTGGAGAGGGTGGTCTGGCGGGCCAGTTGCTACGCATGTCGTCTGCCATCGCCATGACCGACTGCGTCCTTCTGCACATCGAGAAGAAGGCGATGATGCAGACAATGAGCCTGGAGCCAAAACTGTCGGCCATGTTCCTTAAGTATCTACTGAAGCGAAACATCCGATATCAGGATGATCTGGTCGATCAACTGTTCAACTCCAGCGAGAAGCGGCTGGCGCGGGTTCTTCTGCTGATGGCGCAATTCGGCAAAGAAGGAGTGTCCGAAATGTCGGTCCCCAGACTGAGCCAGGAGACTTTGGCCGAGATGGTGGGGACGACCCGTTCGCGGGTCAGCTTCTTTATGAACCAATTCAGGAAGCTTGGCTTTATCAACTACGACGTAGGAGACAACTTGCACGTCCACAGTTCCCTCCTCAATGTTGTTCTTCATGATGATGACGGAGCAGCAGTGAGCAGGGAGGTCAAGACCTCAACCGAGCGCGGCAATAGAGCGCACGAACCGCCTTCTGAGCCCGGTGAACCGCCTGACAAAGACCGTGCCAAGCGGCCACCCCTCCTCCCCAGTCTTCAACGGCGAAGGAAGTGATGCAGGGTACGCTAAGATCGCAAAACACCTAAGGAGAGCACCATGTCAGAAACGGTCGTAGGCAGAACAGCGGAATACATTGCCGAGTCAGCTGGGCAGGCCTCTCGCGTAACCAGTGCGGTTGCCGATGCCATACAGGATGGAGTAGAAGTAGTGAGGCGCGCCGCCAAGCAGGGCGGTGATGCTGCCGAAGAATTCTTAAACGACGCAACCGAGCGCATGCAGCGCCACCTTGTGCTAACCGTGGCCACGACGTTTGCGGTTGGATTCACTGCAGGAACGTTAATCGGCTGGATGATGAAACGAAGGTAGAGACCACTCTGAAGCGTTGTATCGCCGGGTCAATAGAGAAGAGGCGTGTGCTCTCCCCCGGCGGGATTACGGAGGATTGCGCCGACCGGCGCAATCCAATTGTGGTACGGAGCCAACGCTGGGTCCAATTTACCTAGGAAGAAGAAAAGGGGCCAGCACCCTTGCTGGCCCAAAACAACGTTACTTGCTGCAAGTCTTGCTGACCATCTTCAGGTTGCTGACGCGCAGATCCCCATACTCCTCTTTGCCAGCTGCTTTCTCAACCTGGCCCTCTTTCTTTTCTTCCGCCTTCGATTCGCGGGTGATTGTGCCCGTGACGATCACCTTGTGACCGATGTGCTCGTCGAGCTTAACAGCGGCGCTGTGCAGCTCCCAGTTCCTGCCGTCTTCACCGATAATCGAGACTTCGCCCGGCTCATCACCCTTCCGCAGGCATCCGGTCACCGTCGTCTCTGCGCTGCTGGGCTGCTGCTCTTGCGCGACTGCTGTCGTGCTGTCTGGCCTGGCGTCGGCCGGTTTCGGAGTTTCTTGGGCGGAGGCGGTCACGGACACGAAAAGGACAACCGCTAGGGAAACGAAGATCAACTTTTTCATTTTGTGCTCCTTCGGCCAGAAATAGTGTTGCTGTGACCTGCTCGGTCGCGCTCAGGACGAGTGACGCGGGGAGTGTATCTTTCCGAAACCGAGGAAGTATAAGTTGTATCGTCTTGGAACTTCTTTTCTTTGTCGGGTTCGATTTGACCCAAGGCGCAATAGGCCCATCCCACCCACACATTATCAATGTTGGTGTAATGAGAAGAACGGTCACAATTGCTCAGAGTCCTTCCGATGGACGATACAGCTGCTTGCTGGGCTGGTTGCGGACGTGCATGCCGCCGCGAAGGATGGTGGTTGCCGAGTTTAAAGCCGTTCGTTGCAGGCCCACCAAGCTAATCGCGGGCATGTTTCTCTGCGGGATAGGAAGACAGCACCGCTGACAAGACCGACAGTCGGATCCGCGGTTAGGGAGAGCGCTCTACGGAGCGGCCTGCAAGCTACCGCAAGGGGCGGCGAAAACTGATCAATATTGAGCACCTTGGAAAAGCCCCGAGCCGCTGGGGCCGATGCAATCAACGCACCGGCCCATTGGTACTTTGCATTTTCCAACGGCTCACGGACAAGTACAGCCGGTGATGACATCGGTGTCCAACGTCACCGCGCCATTCCGCGCCAGCGCCCTGCCTTCCAGATTCACGCCGGTGGTTATTGTGATTGAGGTCAGTGCCAGGATATTTCCCTTGAATACCGAGTTCGTTCCCAGGGTGGCTGAGCTGCCGACCTGCCAGAAAACGTTGCAGGCCTTGGCACCGTTGGCCAGGACAACATGGCTGCCGCTCCCCGTCGTGAGCGTAGACGAGATCTGGAAAATGAACACGGCATCCGGATTGCCCTGAGCATCGAGAGTGACGTCTCCGGATATCGCCAGCGACGACGTCGATGTGTAGACGCCAGCGGTGAGGGTCTGCCCGACTAAATCTCCGGCCACCGCAGTGCCGCCCGCTCGTGCGGCAGCATCGAGATAACCAGCAGTCAACGCGATTTGGGACTGAGCTGCGGCGCCGTCCGCACTATGGATCGCCCCGCCCGCCAGTCCCGGCGGAAATCCAGTCACGGCGGTACCCGGACTGACTCCAACATCCCCGGAGACCACGGTAGATCCGGTGTTGGTGACGGTGGATCCAGCCAGAACCGAGAAATTTCCTATCAGAGGGCAAAGAGCTACCGGCGGCACTCCACCACCCTGGCACGGACCGGTTGTAAAAGTCAGGTGAAAGGGCCCTGCTAAGGGCACTCCGCCCATGTCCTTGGCCCCCGTGGTCACCGTAAGCGTGAACGTGGTATTCGCCGCCAGATTCGCCGAGGGCGTGAGAGTGGCCATCTGGCTGACCACGTCATAGGTCACGGTGCCAGCCACGCCTTCAATGAAGAATGTGCTGGGATTGATGGTGAGCGAGTCCATTTGCTCATCAAAAGTGACCATGATCTTCTGGGCCACTGGGCACGCAAGTGGCGTTCGCCGCAACGTTGATGACGACAATGTCCGGGGGAGAAGTGTCTGTGGTTGTGCGGGTGGTAAACGAGAAGTCGTAAGGCGCGGCAAGTGGAGTTCCGCTTATGTCCCTGGCCGCCACGGTAATACTCGCGTTGTACATAGTATTGGCGGTGAAGTCCGGAAGAGGTTTGAAGGCCGCAATTTTGTTGGTCGAGTCGTAAGTGACTGTGCCCGTCACGCCTGCGACCACAAAGCTGCTGTTGTTGATACTCGCTGGCTCCATGGGCTTGCTGAAGACCACCGCAACCTCGCGGTTAGTACCAACCCCGTTGGTTTGGGGGACCACCATCAAGATCGTGGGAGCTGCGGAAGCTAACGGGGCCGGAGGGTTGGAAGCACCGTTACAGCCAATGAGAACAACTGCTGCCAGAAGGGCGACTGAGCCCCTGAAGTGCCGGATTGACATACGATTCCTTCCACAAAACCTCGGCGAGTTCGAGCGGAGGACCCACCAGGTATCTAGAGCCACACTTGCAAGAGCACGATGGGGGGCCGCGGCAAGCGTGGAATCGAAGGTCGAGGACTCATCTGAGGCATGAGCCTCTCGCGTAATCATCGGGGATTATCCACGTAGTAACTGGGGGGGGCTGCTCAGAATTGCTCACTTCGCATTTTTTTATTGGGATACGTGGAGGTAGCAGTCCGAGGCTGTGGCCACAACGAGTGATGCTTTATCAAAGGTGGGCCGGGGAATTCGCGGAGAAGTTTGTCCCCTTCACTATCCGTCTCTGGACAGTAATCCTCTCGGTTAGGAACTTGCCGGTCGCGATTCAGGAAACGCGCGCTGGGCAAAGCGAAGGGGCTGGGACCTCCGCCGTGCCAGGGGCGCAAGGTCTTCCTTCAAACCGAACTTCGTCGTCCGCTCAGTAAGTTAAAGATCAAAACCACCAGCCCCACAACCAGAAGCAGATGGATCAGGCCTCCACCGATATGCATACTGAAACCCAGAAGCCACAAAATCACCAGAACAACAAAAACTGTCCAAAGCATGTCAACCTCCTGTGCTCATTGGTGAGCGCGAGAATGTAAACTCGAAGTTCTATTTCTTATCCTTCTCTTTGGCTTCCGCCCTGTCTTCAGCTTTTTCTTCGGCTAGGGCCTGAGCTTTTGCTCCACGGATTTCAGCAAGGAACGGCTGGGCCGCGGATGGGGCCGCCACCTTGCCCAATAGCAAAGCTCGGGTTGTGACTTTTCGTCCATAAATCGCGCGCCGGGAATCGTTGTCCTGGCGGATCGATGCACCTTCCAGCGTGAGCCCCGCGAATACACCCTTGGCACGGGAGTAGGTCAGGATCTCCGTATCCATCTTCCAGTTCGTGCCGGCTTCGGCATGCCGTCCTACTGGACCGGCTGCGGCCGAAGCGTCGGCGCCCACGTGGAAATTACTCTCGAGCAGTTTTTGCATTCCTTTTTCATTCTGAATGATCATGACCAGGTCCACAGCTTCCACGCCGATCTGCAGTCCCCAGTTCCCCCCCGAAATGGTGATGAACGCGGGCGCGCTCCAGCCATTCGCCGTGCGGCAGGTGGCTACGCCTTTGCCTCCCTTACCTCCAAAGATAAAGCCGCCTTTGACCATGTGCGGCACCACGGCCACGCACTTGGCGTGCTCCAGCACTTCTTCCGGGATTCCCTTGTCAGGCATTCCCATAATTTCGTGCAAGACCTTGGTGGCGTTGTCCAGTCGGTCGGTGGCATCCTGCCGCGCCGAGTCTGCCCAGCACAACGTGCCGAGACTCAACATGGCAAGTACGAACATGATTCTTTTCATGGGGCAGCCTCATTTCTGTTGCCTCTGCGCCGACTCCTCTGTCTTCGTGCTGTGTGTATAGCGCACACAGATCCGAGCAGACATGGCGGCACATGAGGTCAAGAGCGACGTTACCAAATCAGGATTCGCGAGGTCTGAGCAATACTGCTCACCAGCGCGGACTGGTGGATAGGCACTATTTGTTGGCGGCCTGGTGTGGTTGACTTCGATGGCGGAACGCCCTTGAAAGGCTTTCTTGCTCCGAATCTTGCTCGATAAGGGGGACTGGCAACACTAGAGTCCCGGACTCTGCAATGAGGGCTCAAAGCTGAAAGCAAAGCGAGTATCGCTCGACCTGCCTTGCACTACGGTGTTGTTCTTGTCGATAGTGATCTTGCTGGCCTGACCGAGGTCGGAGATCTGTATGTTGTTCAACCGAAGGCCAATGCCTGTCCCGATAGCCTTTCCGCCGGTGAGTAGGGCTATGTCCTGCAACATACTCTTGCGCTGATCCCCGAACCCGGGTGTCCTGACGGCCGCCACTTGCAGCGGGCCACACAGCTTGCTCACCACCAGCGTAGCCAGCGCTTCGTCCTTAACGTCCTCTGCGATGATGAGCAGCGGTTTGCCACTCTTTGTGATCTGCTCAAGCAGCGGGAGCAGATCCTGCCTGGAACTGATTGTGCCTTCGTGAAGGAGAATGTAGACGTTCTCGAAGGCTACTTCCATGCGTTCGGGGTGGGTGACGAAATATGGGGAGAGGTATCCAGAATCAAATCGTATGGCACCCACGTGTGACTGGTCGCGGGCGCCGGGTTGCGTCATGCACTGATCGCGGATGGTATCAGCCTCTTCCGCACCAGCCATAATGCTTTCGTCTGCAGTAGCAAGTCTCGCGTTCATGTTGCAAAACCCCCGTCAGCCGTTTCTCACGGCATATTCTTCCGCGCCCGAGGTGTGCCATTCCGTTTTTGGCGGCGCCGTGCCAAGGTCTTCGTGCTGGCAATCTCGGTAAGCCGTTTTGTTTTCGCTGTTAGGTCGTCGGACTGCTGGATGGTCTTCGCTTCTTTCGCATTGACGCGGCTCGTTATCTCTCGTCTTTCACCCGTGTCCGGCATTGTTGTGAGTATGTCTGACATCGGCCCTGTATTTATGGTCACTTTTGAACACTATGAGATAAACCGCGCGCGCCACTTATTTTCCCGTATCGGGACCTTCTTTCGAAGTTAAAGAGATGCTGGCGACAACAGCCGCCCTTAGTTCGCCATCTCACCCGACGTAACAACGAGAAGCATACTATGCGCACTTTTGTCACGCTCTTCGTGTACGTTATTGGGTCCTGGCTGTTCGTTGGCTGCGGAGGGGGACAACAGGCTCTGCCTGCCCAAGTCAGTGTTCAGTTATCGGCAACGCCTGCGACGATCAGCGCCGGCGATCAGACCACCTTGAACTGGGCGAGCCAAGGGGTAACTTCCATCGTCATCGATCATGGCATCGGTAGCGTTGCACTCTCTGGATGGTCTGTCGTATCACCGACCGTTACCACCGTGTACACCGCGGTTGCAAGGGGCAACGCTCAAACCAAGCAGACCAGTGCCACCGTGACTGTGAAGGCTCCGACAGGAAGTATTGAATCAGTTCATCACATTGTCTTTATGCTTCAGGAAAACCGGACTTTTGATAACTACTTCGGGCAGTTAAATCAGTACCGCGCAAAAAAAGGCCTCCCACAGGATGTAGACGGGTTAGCGAGCAGCGCGGCAAATCCAAGTTATGAAGGCATAACTGCCATTCCGGCCTACCACATTCAGACAATGTGCGCGGAAAACCAAAGCCCCTCATGGGATGAAGAACACGTCGACGCGAATCGATACAACCCTGCGTCTTATACCGCCAGCATGGATGGCTTTGTGTACGTCGCGGGCAAGTTCTCCCGCGATACCGGAGGGGCTGACATCCAGGGTCTACGTGTCATGGGCTACTACGACGACACCGACCTCCCCTACTACTACTTCATGGCGACGGAATTTGCGACCTCGGATCGCTGGTTTGCTCCGGTCATGTCCAACAGCATGGGCAACCGCATATTCGCGCTTGCGGGCACTTCTGCCGGGCATGCGTACCCGTTCACCACGACTCTCACCAATCTGAATATTTTCGAATTGCTGGAGAATCACCACATCTCGTGGAAGGTATACCTGACGCCAACGTCGGGACCGCCGGACGACCCGGAAGATACCGGCAGCACGTACCTCTTCAGCTTTCAGCCGTTCGCCAGCCAGCACATGGACAAAATTGTTCCCGTCGCCGAATACCTGACCGACGTTGCCAATGGCACTCTGCCAGCGGTGAGCTTCATCGAAACCAGTCCCGGATTGGACGAGCATCCTGGAAAGAGTGTGCAGATCGGTGCCGCCTACGTCGCGACTCTGGTTAACGCCCTCATGGCAAGTCCATCATGGTCAGATTCCGTGTTTATCCTTTCTTGGGACGAGTCCGGAGGGCTCTACGACCACGTCCCTCCGGCGTCCGCGGTGAGGCCTGACAATATCAGCCCGGTTGATCTTGCCGGGCATATTGCCGGCGATTTCGATCGCACCGGCTTCCGCTTGCCCCTGTTGGTCATATCCCCATTTACAAAGCCTCATTACGTATCTCACAACCCTGCGGACTACACAGCGGTTCTGAGGCTTATCGAAACGCGATACAACCTTCAAAGCTTGACGAATCGGGATGGGGCCCAGATCGATATGACGGAGTTCTTTGACTTCGTGAACGTACCGTGGAGGATACCGCCAACGCCACCATCACAGCCCACCACGGGTGTGTGCGACTACCAGCATCTGCAGTGATCGCCCGGAACGGGGGCGGAGGCAACGCACCACGCTCGACCCGCAGCCTTGGTGAAATCACCCCTATCCGGCGTCTTCGGCAAGATCCCCGCGACACACTGAAATGCGGGTGAGCAATTTTGCACAGACGGCTTTTATTTGCCCTGATAAGTTTTCTTCTCAATGCGAGGAGGGCCTATGACTGCTTTTCGTATTCTGGTGGCTGACGATCACCCGGTATTCCGGTTCGGCGTGTGCTCGCTGCTTGGGGCTCACGAAGGATGGGAGATCTGCGGGCAGGTGGCAGACGGACGGGATGCGGTAGAGAAGTGCCGGCAGATGAAGCCCGATCTTCTTATTCTAGACATCTGCATGCCAAAGCTAAACGGCGTGGACGCGGCACGGCAGATCCTGAGAAACAATCCGGCCCAGAGAATATTGGTCCTTACCGACGTTCGCTCCGAGCAGGTGGTTCGAGACTGTTTGGATGCAGGGGTTCGGGGGTGGGTTTTCAAGGTCGACGGAACCGACGACCTGATTGCAGCAGTAGAAGCGCTGCAACGAAACCGGTCCAGCTTCAGCTCGCGAGTGTCGGATCTGATCATGGACTGTTACCTGAAACGGCAGCGAGGGGGCCCAGTTGCAGCTGAAGCGCCCAGATTGTCGTCCCGGGAACGCGAGGTCGTACAACTCGTCGCCGAGGGCAAGACTTCCAAGGAAGTCGCCGTAATCCTCAATGTGGCAGTGAAGACGGCCGACACTCATCGAAGCAATATCCTGGTCAAACTCAGGCTACATTCCATCGCCGAACTGGTGCTGTATGCGGTGAGGAATGAGATTGTGCATGTTCAACTTCCCAACGCGGGGAGATCCCCCAGCCCGAGGTTGGCGGCGCAGGCGATGCCCCTCAACGCCGTCAACTGAATGTTCGAATGCTCGATCCGAGAGGAGTGTTGGCCACTTGCTCGGCTGCTTGCCGCGATGGGCGGAACGCTATTCCGGCGTGCGGCCTAGAGGCAGCGCACGCCATTCGCTCGCGGCCATGCGAAGGGTTGAGCATTTGGCGAGCGCTTTGCTATCGGCAAGATTCCCGGCAGTCATTGAAGACGTCAGCCAGGAAACGCGTGTCGGCCCGTGGCTACACATTCCTGGCAACGGACAGGGGTCGACTTTGCAAGAAGGCGGCGATCATTGCGCTATTGATTTGCAACCCGCCGTTGTAGCGGACGAAGCCCCTTTTCTTGAACCCATTCATAAACTTACTTATCCTTGCGCGGGTGGTCCCGACCATCTCCGCCAAGGTTGATTGGCTTACCTTCACCAGGCTTTCCGGCTTTGCCTCATCATTAATATGACCAAGCAGCAAGAGAACCCGAGCCAGTCGCCTCTCGCTGAAATTGAAGAATTGATCTACCAGGTCTTCTTCGATTCGAATAATCCGGGAAAGCAGGTAAGCGACAAACAGTGTTGCAAACTGCGGGTCCCGCTTGAGGGTGTGCATCGTGCTTCCCTTTCGCAACCGAATGATATTGGACTGTCCAATTGATCTCGCCGTGCAAATCCGAAAAGATTGCCCTGCCAGGCAACCTTCGCCAAAAAAACTGCCTCGCTGCAGGAAGGCGATTATGGCCTTCTTGCGACCCGTGGAGACCACCGTCAGCTTTACCGTGCCGCTCTGGATGTAGAAAAGAGCATCAGCTGGATCGCCTTGTGAAAAAACAATCTCCTTATCTCGGTAGCTCCTGGCCGTTATCCCACCGCGGAACTTCTTGCGAAAAACTGTGGGACTGAAACCGAGGGTGCGTTTACTAGCCATTCGGATCTAACCCCCAATCAAATGAGGAAATTGCAGCGAGGGCCATCGTACTCACCAAGGTCAGACCCCGTCTAGGTGTTCAACATTGAACACCACCGGAACGATTCTGAACGACGGCCGGCCAACTCGGAAAAGGTTGCGACCGCTGGAGGCCTTTCCTTTGACCTGGAACCAACAGGCAACCGGCGGAATATCGCCGTTTACCCATAACGGTCGAGGTGGGTTTCTACGAGATGAGCAGTGGTGTGCTGGAGTGCTCAAGGCCCGGAGGAACGCCATGACTGGAGCTTTCTTTCCACCCGCCGAGCCATCAGGCGTCGAGTTGGCATCCAGCGAGGGGAACTTCGCAGCTTCGAGAAAGTTCTCAGCATCCTCAAACGATGCTGCACGTCGAACGAGCGGATATATTGCCGGATGACTTGGGGCATGCTCATCTGCAAAGCCGCCGCGAAATTCTGACGAGCCATCTCGGCGAGCCGTTTCGGGGAGTGCAGCAGGCCGATAAGGTGGCTGGCGAGGCTTTCGACATCGTTCGGTGTGAAGAGCTCCATCGAGACAAGTTCGTATTCGGCCAGTTCTCGGAAGTCCTCAATATCGGAGGCAAGGATGGGTAAGCCATACTGACACGCGAGATGGGCGACCCCGCTCGCACCCGCCGATGAGGTGTAGGGCATCACTGCCAGACTCGCGGTCTGAAAGAGCTCTGGAATGGACTCTTCCGGGACGTAGCCGACAAATCGTATGAGCGGATTGTCTTTGACACGCTCCGCCACAGACCGCACGTAACCAGGAGTCTTCGGATGGTCGCCTCCGGCAACTATCAACTCCACGGGCAGTACCTGGTTCGCAACTTGCTCAAACGCCTCGATCAACAACTCCAGTCGCTTATAGGTTCCCCATTTCCCGAACGCCAGCACACGCTGCACCGGGTTTCCGCGTACGCAGAAATCGGGCTCTTCCGGACAACTTGCGAAAATCCCGTGGTGACGAACATTGACGGTGCCACGTCCGTATTTGTTCCGTAAGGTTCGGTGGTATGCGGGTAGGAGGACCGACAGCGAATTTGCGGACAAGAGCAAGTGGGTGGCCACGTGCCCTGCGGCGCGATACAGCACAGGTGACTTTACGCCCGCGTCGGCCAGATCGACGGTCTCAAAGAGCTGATGCAAGGTGACGTGGGTGTAGCATGAAATCCATCGAGTCAGGGCAGGCAAGGTCAGACCGAAAAACGCTGGGATTGGCTTGCCCCCAAAACTCGCAAAGCCGATGTTGTACCAAACGATATCCGGCTTCAGTCGCCGGATTGCGCGCAACAGAGAGACGGGATTGCTGAGATGATTAAATCCCCAGCAACGCACCACCGAAAACCCCTGCAACTCCTGTTGAGGCTCAGGCAAATAGTCGGCGAAGATCGTCAGATCCAGTCCTGGGTGCCGGCGGAGTTCGTCGGCAACGTGAAACCCATATTCATTGAGGCCTTTGCGGCTGGGCGGAAATGCAGTCACCAACGCGAGCTTCATTGTGGGCTTGGCCTGAGGATCAGGTCCCTGGAGAGCTTTCCGAGCAAATGCAGATAGCGTAAAGCGACCGCCGCGCCCGCTTTGCTCTTACCTGCGTGTCGGACACCGAAGTGAAAGGGAATCTCTCGCGCCGAACCAAGGCGCGCTCGCACCAGGATTTCGAGCAGGAGCTTGAATCCCTTGCTTTCAAAGCTAAGGCCTTCGATGGCTGCCCGCCGTACGATGAAAAAGCCTGACATCGGATCTTCAATCCGCAGCTCTCTTCGTTGTAATGGCAAGGCGGCCAATGTACTTACGCGGGAGATGGCTGCGCGCACCGGGTTCCAGCCCTGCACACCGTTCTGGCCAGCGTAGCGGCTGGCGATTGCGATGTCGCACCCCTCACTCATGGCTTCCAGAAGCGTTGGGAGCAAATCCGGTGGATGCTGAAGATCGGCGTCGATGACGCCGAGCAGGCTGGCGCCTGAATGGCGCCACCCATGAACAATCGCGCCAGCAAGCCCTCGCTGGTTCTGCCTGGAAATCAGCCTGACCCGACTATCCGAGGCAGAACAGGCCCGGACAATGTCAGGAGTTCCATCTGTACTGCCGTCGTCGACAACGACCACCTCGTAGGAAAGAGAAAGAGGCGCGAGGGCACTTTGAACTCGCCGGAGAACCGTTTCGATGTTTCCGGCCTCATTCAATGTGGGTACAACTAAGACAAACGTATCGCGCTGAAAATTTTGCATACCGGGCCCGGGAATTCTTTTTTTCTCCGCATTGTTGGTGGGATGTGGGGATCTACGAATTGTCAAGCCATCACGAACCTTGCCAACTTCGCGGTGCTGATGGTGATGGAGCTTTGTCCTTTGTAGGCAATGAAGCCCAGTTTCCGAAAGCGATTCATAAAAAAACTGATTCGGGATCGGGTGGTGCCAACCATTTCCGCCAGTTCTTCCTGATGGATTTGTGGAACGACCTCCTCCGGTCTGCCGCCGGGGCGGAAGTTAGCAATTGAAAGAAGAGCTCGGGCCAGCCGTTTTTCACTGGGGTTTACGAGTTGGTCCACGATGACTTCCTGGTTTCGACCGATGCACGCAAGTAAGTAATCAAGGAAGAATGCTGTAAAGGCCTTTTCATGCTGGATCACCCGCAACATCTCTTTTCGCGCGATCCTGACGATGGTGCAATTCGTGAGCGCCCTGGCTGACATCGTGCGTCGCGGACGAACGGTCGCGATGCACTCCTTGCCCGCGAAGTTCCCGGGCCCAAGCAGGCCGATTGTGGTCTCTCTACCCTGAGAGACCACAGTGAGCTTCACTGTGCCCGCCAGGATATAGAAGACGGCATCACCACGCTTGCCTTGCTCAAACAGGATTTGTTTCCCGGGGGCATACACAATCGTCCTGCCGGTGCCGGCTTTCGAGAGAAAGGTCTTAATGTGAAATCGCGGTTGTTTATAAGTGGGACGCGACGGTTGCTTCGTCTGCCGCTCGCCAGCGTCTGCGAGACAGCTATCGATCTCCTGTCCAGCTTGGCCGCCCAACGGCCCCACGACATTTTCCATCGCACGGACTCGGCTGCTGCCGTTCAAGCGCTTCTCCGGTTCGCCGAGTTCGAGCCGTGGCTTGCCCTTGAAGCGTCCCACTAGTGCATCTGGCGACGTAGAGTCGGGATAGGGAAAGCCCGGATCAAGTCTCATATTGCTCTTCCGAAGGTACGTCTGAGATGGTCTTAGTCGAGACATCAGTTGTGTCGGTGTGAAAAAGTTTGTACTTTTGCGCGCTGGCTCCTCGAGCTTCTGTTGTGACTCCATGGGTCGGCGGGTGCACCCGGGACCTAGCCGACGGCAGGGGCCTTTACGAACACATCCGAACCTTCCGACAGGGTCTGCAAGATCAGGCGACGGACGAGTTCGACGGTCGAGGGTCCGATCACGATAAGCTGGGGAACGAATGTGGACAGCCCGAGGAACGCCCGACGGTAGCCGTGCATGAACTCGAGAGGATATTCGGGTTTCCTCGTGAATGCTTCGTCCGGTAAGGCGTCCAACAGAAAGGCGAAATCCGGCGTGGGCGCCAAACGCAGCAGCAATCGAATGTAAGCTTGCGGCAACCAACTCCGGGACTGAATCTGGGCTATCTGATCGTATATGTAGCGGTCAAAGATAATGAAGTCGTGGTCCCCTGCGCTTAGCTGCGAGACGACGGTGCGGAGGCGTAGAGTGTCGAACAAGTAAAAGATGGATCGTACGAGCGTCAAATACCAAGTGCGGACATTCTTGTCGTTTCGAAGTGCGGCGTGCCGGGGAGGCGTGGGCTGTTTGCGCAACACCGTGAGGCTTACGCCCGCTCTTATGTTTGACATGAAGGCGACATCATCCCAAAAGCTCACGCGAGCCACGCGGTATCCCTGATGGACGAGGTGCGCAGAGATGTCGCCGATTTGCGTCGTCTTTCCCGCGCCGTCGATCCCTGAAAAAGTGACGATCTGTGGGGCATGACGAGTCATGGTTGTCCGAGAGTCCACACCGCGTCCGAATGCCAGCCATGCCGAGGTGTAGTCCTCAATTATTTCTATGGTGCACCGGGTGGTTTCGCGGAGGTTCCTTTTGACAATGCAAAAACAGACCCCACCGCAACGCAGGCCCCGGCAACGAGCCCGACTTTGATTAGCAGGGAACGCCTGCCCCGTTGCTTCGCAGGCGCGATTGCAACACCCATTAGCTGCGCGGCTGGGGCGCCTTTCGCATGCGTCACCTTCGCGCCAGCGGTCCCTAAGGGCACCGACTCAGGGTTTTGGGTTTGCGAAGGCTCTTGCGGAGCCGGCTGTGCTGGCATTGGAGCGTCCGGTAGCTCAGCAATGTTCAGACTCGCGGCGATCTGTTGCGACTTCTGAGCATCATCCAGTGCCTGCGACGCCTGAGTCTGGGCAGGATCCTGTGTGTTTTGCGGAACAGGCTCCGCAGACAGGCAAACCGCTGACGTCAACAGTCCAACCAGCATCACATTGAGGAATCGTTGAATTCTCTTGTTCATAATTACCTGGAGCCTCCTTCATTGAGCTAACCGCGCTCGCCTACCCCGCCATTAAGCTGCACGATCTCCCGGGTATTCCGGCTTCCAAGACTCGAAATCACGGACTTGGCGCCCGTTCGCAGCTTCCAAGATAGAAGGGAACATGTTGAGGACAGACGCAGCCTGGGTTATTTCGAGGATGACACCCGTTTGGGGAGAGGCTCCAGCGACGGAAACCTCGCCGTCACCACGTTCCGCATGGCCGACGCATTCCAGGAGGAGATCGATAGACTCCGGACTTATTTGCTCGACCGCAGACAGATCCACGATGAGGCGAGGCCGGTGCGAGTTATCGACAAATCCCTTGATCTCACGAAGAAACAACCTGCGGGATGCTTTGTCGTAGGGCTCGGGCAATCGCTTTACCGTCATGGGCGGAGTCTTGGTCATTTAGGAGTCTTCCTCTTCATTTAATCGCTGTGTTCTTTGATCTCTGTACAAGCACGCAAATCGGACTTACCCTGCCTTGGCGTCTGGACGAGCCAACTGGGGGACGAGAGCGAGTTTCGGCGACCGATGGGCGTGTCTGGCTTGGGTGCCAATCCTTGCCGACAGCCCGGCGGTGCCAAGGTCCACAGTCACACCTCGAGCCAGGTGTTCCAGCCGTGTTCCGTCGACAACCGATTCACGAAAATAGAGGCCCGGAGCAACGTAAGTGTTTGGCTGGATGCTGGTGTGATCGAGCGTGGTTCCGAGATCAATCTCACAGTTGCGCTCGACGGACGAGCACCCCCTGATAGCAACGCCGGCTTTGATCTTGGTTCCTGGGCCGATGTAACAGGGCGCTTCGATCTGCGCCGAAGCATCCACGTGGGCCGTCTCGTCGATCCAGACGCGCCGCCGAGTCTGCAATCCAGTGAGTTGGATCCCGCAGCGTCCCTCCAGCGCATCTTCCACCAGTTGTCGATATTTGGCGGCGGACGAAAGACGGACGACATACCCCAGAAAATCGTATCGGGACGAGGGCAGGTCTCCATCCTGGCTCGCCTGCTCCCGGTTCGCGAGGATGCAACCACGATCCAGCAGGCTAATTCCGAGTGGGCCTTGCTGGTCGAATACCTTGGTCACTTGCCGCCGTCCCTCAGAGTGAAAGCGAATCAAATCGTGCAGATCAATCTCCGCGTACGAGCCCAGAGCGATGAGGAGAATCTGTTCAACCCCTTCTTTCGCCCACTCGACCATGGTGTGAACCCGGTGCGGATCCTGGGGATTTCGATCCACCACCGACACCAGCCCGACGCCCAGGCCCTGCACCCTCTCGATCCATCTCTGCAGAACGGTTTTGCCCAGAACCGGCCATGAGGGAGTCCATAAACCGGATCCGTGAAAAGTGCTGTCTGCACTACCGCCTGCTGTAACTAGTACGCCCATTTCCACGTGAACTGCCCCCTGTTACACGGCCCGCGAAGCCAACCTTTGCGTCGAAGTCCCAAGAACCAAAATCGTTGGAGTTGCCCGCGAATCCGGGTCGGTCATGTCACGTCGGACAGCCTGACCGGGACACGGACGGGAAAGGTCACTGGCCATAGAAGCGTTTTTCCCGTGCATGACGCCGCGCCTTCTGCGCGAGTTTCGTAGTGGCCGAGTCGGCTGGCGCTTCAGCGAGAGACATTCACGCATTCGCTCCTTGGCTTTGTGCAGCTGCGACTTCGAATTGCCGATCGAACATTGGAGAAGGCTGGCAATCTCTCGATGTCCGTATCCTTTGATCTCGTGCAACTCAAAAATGGTCCGGTAGCCGTGGGGAAGAGACTCCAGCGCCCGTGCAAGCGCAATGCGATCGAGGGAAGACCTGAGCTGATCATCATGCCGACCATATTCCCGCTTGGGGAGCGAAAGGGCATCTTGATCACCTGGTTCATCCAAAGAGACCTGCCGGGGCGCCTGTCTTCGAAAATGCATAAGGGCTGTGGTCACAGCGATACGATGCAACCAGGTGGACAGAGCAGATTCTCCGCGAAACGTGGACAGCTTGCGGAACACTTGAATGAAGGCGTCCTGGGTCAGGTCATCCGCCTCTGCCGTGTTTTTGGTCATGCGAAGGATTACTGCATAGACCCGGTGTTTGTGCAGGTGAAACAGCGAGGCGAATGCATCCCCATCACCATCCAAGGCTCTTCGCACAAGACCAAGATCTGAACGGTCGGCTACGGTGGCTGTGGCACCCATACTCACGTCTGTTTTCTCCTAGTCGGCTATTTGGCCACGAATAGCGTATGTCGGTTGACGAGGTACTGTGTATTCGGTTCAACCCGCGTTCGCGTAGGTGCTTTCCTGTAGGGCGAATAGAGACTTCTTCGCACCAGCATCGCAGTCCAGATTCAAGTGCTTCGAATAATCGACGCGAGGGCTCTCTAAACCATGAAGCAACCATCAGCTAAAGATGGCTGGGGTTGTCCTTAGAGGCAGCAAGTCGAGAACTGGAACTTTACAGACTTTGCAGTACGGGCCATGCGGGTGGTGGCTGAGCATTATCCTTATTTTGTGGGCCCGAATGGTCTGTCCGGGGACGGGCAATGGAAGTCGGTTCGGTCCCCGCTTGCAAATCCTGGATCCGGCCCCTGGAGCATGCAGGGGACTCACGATTCTTGTGCAAGTGCACGCGAGGATACCCCCCCTTGGCATCCGAGTAGGAGCCCGGCTGGACGAAACCCTGCCAGCTTGCGGGCGGAAGGTTCTACAACCTTTGAGTAATTCAGTAGTCCGTTTTCCCTTGAGATTCCCCGGACAAGCGCTTTAGAATCACTGAGACTTGCCCCTAGAATTCCTTTGTCGCAGTCCTGACAGGAGAGGTCCCTCCCAAATGAAGATGTTGCCGCTCTTCGCGGCGCTGGCGATCGCAATCCCAGCGGTCGCGGGAGTTACTGTCGTAGCTCCGCTCAACAAAAGCACTGTCACTACCAAGGTTCAGTACGTGGCTACCGCGACTACGACGTGCGCCAAAGGGGTCTCCGCCATGGGCATCTACACGGCACCCTACGTACTGGCGTACACCGTCAGCGGTTCTACCCTCAATACCGAGCTGTCGCTCAGCCCGGGTACGTACAATACCGTAGTCCAGGAATGGGACAACTGCGGTGGATCGGCGAAAACGCCTGTCGCGATTGCGGTGGCCGGATCCCAATCCGGCGGTTCGGTCCATGTGACCGCGCCCGCGAATAACAGTACGGTCGCTTCCACCGTCCAGTTTGTTGCATCTGCCACGACCAACTGCACGGCGGGGGTGGCAGCCATGGGTATCTACACAGCTCCCGGCGTGCTGGCGTATAAGGTCAATGGAGCGAAGCTCAATACTCTCTTGACGCTCAAGGCGGGAACCTACCATACCATCGTGGAAGAATGGGACAACTGCGGTGGTGCCGCCACCACTCCAATCGCGGTGACCGTGGGCTCCCTGGGCCATTCTGGTACATTTGCTAACCTGCACCAGCAGTCGGGGTGGACGGGCTATGCGCTGCTTCCACCGCTCTATAACATCTGCTCGTCCTGTGTGCCCAGCGGGCCTCAAACCAAATGGGCGATGACGCAAAGTGTCTCCTCACCAGCTTTGAGCGGAAAATCTGCCCGCATGGATGTGGGAGGGCTGACGGTTTATTCCGATGTGCTCTGGAACAATCACCTGATTGGCGATTTTTCATCGCAAGGTCTGCCCGATGCTGATCACTCCATCATTCCCAACGTCCATAACTTCACCTATGACGTCTATTTCTACGCGACCGATATAAGTGCCTCGCAAGCGCTGGAATTCGATATCAATCAATTCGTTAACGGCCAATCGTTCATCTGGGGACACGAATGCCGCATTGCCGGAGGGAATGAATGGGACATCTGGGACAATCCAGGACAGAAGTGGCATCCGACCGGGATTCCCTGTAATCCCGTGAACAACTCCTGGAACCACCTGGTCATCCAGGCGCAGAGAACATCTGACAATCACCTTCTGTTCCAATCGATTTCGTTGAACGGGCAGACTGCTACGCTGAACTACTATGAGACCCCAACCCCGACCACGTGGTATGGCATCACCATCAACTACCAGCAGGATGGCAACTACAAGCAGCAGCCCTATTCGATCTGGTTGGACAAGGTGACGTTTACCTACTGGTAAATCCTCGCCCTAGGTGACTCGTCCCGCTGTTGGCCATCTCGCGTTCAGGCGTCGCCCAGGCCCTGGTGGAAGATGGCCGCTCACCGCAGTGCCGCTCGGCCGGCACACAGACTCCTGACAAACACCTCCACAGAGCAAAATCTGCGTGATCCCGTCCGGCATTCCCATAAAAGTGCTTCCCCCCTAAGTATTTTTCTTTGTGGTGATAAGTAATCTTGTGTATTGACATCTGCCGGACTAGTCTGCCCAACGGCATGACCTAATCTGTCCTTATAAGGATATATTTCATGAAGTATTCCCTGGTTATTGTTACCCTCCTCGTGTGCCTTGTCGGCTGCGGGATGAATCCGAGCAATTCTGCCGAGCCGAACCTCGCGCGAACCTCAGATTCCACTGCGCCAACTAACTATGACATGCTCGCATGGATGACTATGCGGTCGGATCTTAGTGCCGCTCATCACATGGCGGGCACGGCCAATCCCCTGTACACAAGCGTCACGTCGGATCGGATCTACTGGACGAAAACGGGCAGTGGCTACCCCTGGGACATTCAGCTGTACGACAAGAACTACGTGTACCTCTGGGTGACCGAACTCGATTGGCAAAATCCCCGCACTTTCAAAGCATTCAAGAGCCCGAAACTGGGAAAATTCAATCTTCCGTTGGCCCCGCGATTCGCCAGGGCGGGATATCCAGGTTCGACCATCAAGGTCAGCGACTCTACGTACGAGATCCATTCTGACTGCAATTCGTTTGTCACAAAGAACCTGGGCCACGTGATCAACGAGGTCTGGGGGCCCTACAAAGAATCGCTTGGCGGACAGCTTCCAGCGAACCTGCAAACACTGGTCGTGAGCTATCGCTACAGCTGCGACGCAAACTACTCCAGCTGTGCCGACAAGGAGGAGTTTCACCTGGCCAAGCCTTATGGCCTTGTGAAATGGCAGCATCAGACCCTGGGAGCAAACGCGACATACGATCCGCCCGACAACGTGACGTATTTCAACCAGGTTGTCTCCGGGCAGACCACACCGATCACCGCCTGCTTTTGACAGAAAGGCGGCTATCGGCAATCGGGTCTGGGGCTTCGCGCATGGGACGGTGGCAGGGCGGTCGGGCAATACCCGCAGAACTGTCACCGAAAATCCGCATTGGCACCTCTTGGTATCCGCTAGACCAATTTTGGCCATGGCGTTCCAGACAACCTATGGGGGATCCTCGTCATCCATGAGTCGTCCATGAGGCTCGAGCTTTGTGGTGGAGCCTGAAAATGAGAGTCTATTCTGCCCAAGCCCCTCGCGCGTGGTTGAAACCCTCAGAACCAAGCAATACCCATCAGGGGTCCCGGCTTACTCAGCATTTCGAGAGTGGAAGTGTTCTCTTGGTTGGCCGCTTGGCGTTAGCGGTGGTCCTCGTGGTAGGCGCGGTGGCACAGGATAGTCGTCCCGGCTCCCTCGCCACGCCGGCGGCCTCGACTCAACAACCCGCTTCCTCTGGGACGCTAGCCTCAAGCGGGGCTTCTCAGGATCCCACGTCGGTGCAACAGCCCCAGATCGATGAGGGAGTATTCGTCTTCAAAAAGAAGGTAGAAGAGGTAGTGCTGCACGCAGTCGTGGTCGATCCGCAGAATCACTTGATGCCGGCCTTGAACCGCGGCGCGTTCAGTGTTTTTGAGAATGGGAAACAGCAGAGAATGACTTCATTTCGTCACGAGAATGTGCCTCTCGCTTTGGGTATTGTGATTGACAATTCAGGTTCGATGCGCCCGAAGCGCCAGAAAGTGAACGAGGCAGCCCTCAATCTTATCCGCTCGAGCAACGTACAAGACGAAGTGTTCGTCGTGAACTTTGGGGAAAAGTATTACCTCGACCAGGATTTCACAGACAATATCGCTAAGCTTACTGCGGCGTTAGACAAGGTTGAGACCTGGGGCAGCACCGCCCTATACGACGCCATTGTGGCCTCGGCGGTGCATGTTAGGCAGAACGCAAAAATTCAGAAGCGAGTTCTTCTGGTGGTAACCGACGGGAAAGACAATGCGAGCCAGGAATCGCTCGACGAAACCGTACAGCAATTGCAGCAGGCAGATGGGCCTGTAGTTTATGTAATCGCTTTTGTGGACGAAACGAAAAGCGCGACTTCCACGATTCGTGCACTGCAAGCGATCAGCCTCAACACTGGCGGAACAGCTTACTTTCCCAAGGATCTCAACCAGGTGGATGCCATCACAAAAAGTATCGCCTATGACATTCGTGACCAGTATGTGATCGGGTACAAATCCTCGAATCCGATGGCAGGTCACGCCTATCACGCTATCGACGTTCAAGCCAATGACGGCACCCGTCAGAGACTTCGGGTCCGAACCAGAACCGGGTACTACAGCGAATCGACCGCCGCATCCCAATAAAGTGTGGTCAGCTGCGGCCTTCTCCTCGTCGATACCCAGCATCAACCATTTGATTTTCTAGGTGCCGAGCTGGCAACCGTGCCGAGCAAGGTTTTACAGGAATGGGCAACAGCAGGCTTTCCCATGCCGAACCAAGATTTCATGAACAAAGCGGTCGACGCGAAGGGCAATCTCCTGAAAGCATTCCGTACAAAGACCTGAATAGGAACGTTCCATGGGAGAGCTTTGACCTTGCGCACGAGCTCACAACCAGGGGCATACAGAAAGTTGTGGCCGAGTTATCGAAGCGCACTGAGACGATTGGTTTAGTGGTCTGCAGCCCATCGTAGCTATCATTGTTCGCGACACGGAGTCGAGACCGTTGTTTTAGCGGAACTCGGGGCATGGGCTCTGTGTTTTTTGGGGATTGTGCCAGTTACCCACGTCGAGAGCCAAGTGGTCCCCCTCACGATGTCCCCACGAGCCTGGCTCGCATGATGCAAATATGTGGCCGTCGTTAGAATGGGCTCGGCTGAGACGCCTGACTTGGCCGCTGATGGCTGCCGTTCAAATCATATGCGTACGAATCGGAATGGTGACAGGGCGCGGCCTAGCCGGGAATCTGAAGCAGTTTAGGGGAATCACGCAGTGCGGCGCTCTCTGCGTTCCAGGCCGCGCCGAAAAAGACGATCATCGCTGAGAACTCCATCCACACCATCAGGCCGATTGCCCCGGCTACCCCTCCGTAAAGGGGTCCAAACTGCATCTGCCGGAAGTAAACTCCCAACAGCAAATTAACGCCCCACCACAGAATCGTCGCTGCAGCCGCTCCGGGCAGAACGGAGTTCCACGTCGTCGCGCGCGGTCGCGCAACGCGATAGATCAAGGCCAGGACGAACATCGCTAGGATCATCGCCAAGACCGGAAGCAAGACGGTCCAGAAGCCACGAGCCAACGGAGACTGACCGAGTCCCCGAGTCATCCATTGGCGCAATGGCCGTCCGAAAACACTCAGCGCGACGGCCAGGAACCATGCCACAATCGACACGCAAAACAAGAGCAAGCCCCGAAGTTGCCGGATGAGAAAGGAAGGCCTCTTCCGATCACCGTAAATTAAGTGAATGCCCTCCGTGATGAGCTTCATTACCTGTGTGCCGACGAGCACCGTCCCGACCCAGCCGAGCAGCACCCATTTCCATGGGTTGACTTCTCGGCGCACCAGGAAATCGGACACGAGCGGCCCGCTGCCCGGAGGCAGAATCGTCGACAACCGCACCGCAAGCTCCGGGCCGCTCTTCCCTCTCAGGGAACGGCTCATCAGCCCCAGTGCAACCAGCAGAATAGGGAAAAATACGAGAAACATATTAAAGGCTACGGCCTGCGAAACCATGCCGCATTGTGGAATGACTCGCGCCAGTGTTCGGAATAGTTTCTTTGCAATCACGCGAAGCTCCATTGCCCGAAATTATACCGTCCACTTGCGTTTGGCCGCTTGCGGCTCGTAGGGATCAAAGGATTGCAACCTGGCAGGCAGGTCTTCCTCGTGCTCACGGATTTCTTGATCTGACTCGTTTGCTGAAACCGACGAACAATACCCGTGGGGCGGATAAGCGTAAAGTAGGGTATATGCGTAAGCAGGTGATCCGAGTTCCGCAGATTGCCGCGGCTTGGGACCAGGGTTGGCTGGACCTGAACAAAGTGGCTTCGGTCGAGGTCTCATCGGAAGATGAGAATTATCCGATTGAATCTGCGCTTCTAGGAGATGAGAAGCGAGGCTGGCGTGCGGCTGAGCCTGGAAGTCAGACGATACGGCTCATTTTCGATACCCCGCAGAAGCTCAGACGTATTTTCCTGGCCTTTGAGGATAATGACGTCTCCCGGACGCAGGAGTTCGTTTTGAGATGCTCTTCCCATGTTGGACAACCTTTCCGGGAAATCGTGCGCCAGCAGTGGAATTTTAGCTTGCCCGAAGGAGTCCGCGAGATCGAGGACTATGCTGTTGACCTGTTCGGTGTCGTAGTTCTCGAATTGATCATTGTGCCTGACAAGGGCGGCGGTGAAGCCCGCGCGTCGCTGCTCAAGATGCGTGTAGCTTGATATGGGCGGCGACAACTGACTGGGGACAGTCGGGCTCGATCGCAAGGCGAGTTTTGCAGCGTGCGGATTTATTTCAAGCCAAGCTTGACATTGGTTGCCGGTAATCCCAATAGCATTGGCGATCCCGGATTCGATAGGTAGTTCTGGAGATTTTTTGCCACAGGCTCGGGACCGATGTCGGCTTCGACGCCGCTGTGCCAATCATTTGTCTATGAACGCCGTTTTGGATGTCAGTGCAATCGGGGTCTTTCACCACTGGTAATCGGCTACAAGTCCTGTATCGCAGGGAAGAGGTGAGCGGTCGTCGCCCACCCCCCCTCTCGGGCAGAGACACCAGTGTGGAGCTAGCACGCCCCACCTGTGACTCGTTCGAACTCAAGTCCCATAGTGCATCCCTGACATGGAATGAAAAAGCCCAAACACATTCAGGAGCCACAGAACCACCACGATGACTACAACCGCATTCAGAATTGTCTTGATCGCTCCAGCCATCGGGATGAACCCATTGACTACCCACAGCAGAACACCAACCACGATCAGGACCATCACAATTTGAAGTAAAGGCATAGGTCTGTTAACCTCCTTCGCTCCGGAGGCCGACTTCCTTCGGATCCCCGCCCCCGGATCTATTGGCTGTTGAGCTTCTTACTTGGACATCAGCGCCGTTCAGCCAACTAGAGGCGCCCCAACAGTACCAGGACGATCAGAATAACCAGAACCAAACCCAGGCCACCGCTTGGGAAATAACCCCAATTCCGGCTGTGCGACCAGCGAGGGAGTACTCCCAGTAACATCAGAATAACGACCACAATCAAAATCGTGGCGATCATATCGCTCCTCCCTACAACCAAGGTAGTCAAGCGTATTCAGGCCGTCAGACAAGCCTTTCACGGCCGTCGCTGTTTTGGAGACTGCCGCAACCCGAAGAACAAACTAACAATACCGACCCGCGGATTGAGATGTCTGTTCAAGAACGCTCACATCCAATACCCGTCCGGCGTCGAGGTCGCCGTGATTGCGACTGTACGGTGCCTGTCGAACGCCGCCTACATCACCGCATTGCCAGCTGCCTTGCCCGCACGCGAGGGGTTAAGCAAGCCATTCCTTTGGGATCTGTCGCGGGAGAGTGCGCGATTTTGACCAGCTTTCTGGGCGCCGTTGTTCCATGATCGACATGGTGAGGAACCCAACCGCTGCGGCCGCGAATCTCCGAGCCGTTCGATGCGTTCGTCTCACTGAGGAATGACCCGATGAATAGCTGGATCAAAACGTGGCGTGCCGGTCTTCATGGCCGTGAGCTGGACTCACGGCCTGCAACCGTCACAGTGACCATCCTTCTGCTGGGATCGAGCGCACTCCCCCAATCGGATTGCGAGAGACTCGGAATGTCGGCTAACGAACTGGCACGGAAGGTGGTCACCAACGAACTGAAATTCCAAGACGAGGATCACGGCCACTGGATGTACCGGCTCGAAAAAGAGGAATCCGGGAGGAAACAAGTCCTGGAAATCCTCGAGACAAACAATGGTTCTCTGAGTCGACTCCTCTCCATGGATGGCCACCCACTGGACGCCAAACAGGAGCAGAAAGAGAACCAGCGCATGCAGAGGCTCGTGAGCCATCCCGATGAGCAACGGAAATTACAGCAGGCGAGCAACAAGAAGGCAGAACAAGGGGCGCGCTTGTTCAATATGCTGCCGGATGGATTTGTGTTCGGCTACGCGGGCCGTCAGGGAGACCTCGTAACGCTAACCTTCAGCCCCAACCCGAATTTTCAGCCGCCTTCCCTGGAAGCCCGGGTTTTCCACGGCATGCAAGGTGAGATGACGGTCGATACCAAACAAGAGAGACTGGCAGCGCTCAATGGCCATCTCATGGAGGATGTGAAATTCGGAGGCGGACTGTTGGGACACTTGGACAAGGGAGGCAAGTTTGAGGTCAGGCAGGCAGAGGTGGCGCCGGGTCAGTGGGAAATGACTGTCCTGGGTGTGGACATGAAAGGCAAAGCTCTCTTTCAAGACCATCGGCGTGCAGGAGACCGAAAACCACAGTGACTTCCAGCCGAGTGCCCGATGACCTGACCCTTGCTGAGGCGACGGGCCTACTCAACAGACCGATAGTAGATAGCGGACTAATCGCTAGCGCACCACCAAGAAGTTCTGCCGACTTTCGTGACGACATGCGAAGAACGAGGACTCTGGCGGGCGACAGCAGAGGCACTCTAAGAACGCTGAGCCGGTTTGGACCGACCAAAGACGGGCATCGGATGTAGGCGCCACAGGCGCTGCTTCACTCGAACCAAGCGAAAAGTCAAGCTAGTGTGCTGTCCCGGAAATACGTTCACATAGTCGCTGGACTTTAGCGAAGATGGAATCTGCTGTCGCCGTCCAAACGAAGGGCCGGGCGTTCTGGTTATCGTTTTCGACGAATTGATCGATCTTGGTCACCAGTTCTTTCACGCTGCGAAAGGTTCCGCGTCGGATAGCTCGTTGCGTGATCCGGTTGAACCAGATTCCACCTGATTGAGCCAAGAGGCGTAGGTCGGAGTGAAGTGCACATGAAAGCGCGGTCGCGTCGCCAGCCAGCGCTTCACACGCGGATGCTTGTGGGTTGCGTAGTTGTCCACGATCACGTGTACGTCTAGGTCCGGCGGCACGTTGTTGTCGATCTGCCGCAGAAAATCCAGATATTCTTGATGCCGATGGCGTTGCCGACAGCGCGTGAGCACCGTGCCCTTGGCCGTGTCCAGCGCGGCAAACAGGGTCGTGGTTCCATGACGCCGATAATCGTGGGTTACGCCTTCGACGTACCCCAGCCCGATGGGCAGCATGGGCTGGGTGCGTTCCAGCGCCTGAATCTGGCTCTTCTCGTCCACACACAGCACCACCGCGTTCTGCGGGGGATGCAAGTACAGTCCCACGATGTCGCGCACCTTCTCCACGAAAAACGGATCGGTCGAGAGTTTGAAGTGGCGCTGCCGGTGCGGTTCCAGCCCGAAGGCCCGCCAAATGCGGTGCACCGTGGATTTCGAAAGCCGGGTCTGGCCTGCGATTTGCCGCACACTCCAGTGCGTGCCACCTTTCGGTTTCGTGTCCAGTGTTTTGCGCACCAACTGGGCCACTCGTTCATCGCTGATGGGTCGCGGACGGCCTGGGCGCAACTCGTCATGCAGTCCCGCCACCCCCTGCTCCACGAAGCGTCGCCGCCATTTGCCCACGGTGGCGTTGGTCAATCCCAATTGCCGGGCAATCTGTTGGTTCATCTTTCCCGCCGCGCTCAGCAAAACAATCCGTACCCGAGTCACCAGTCCCGCCGGAAGCGAACGGGAACTGGCCATGCTTTCCAGTTGCGCACGCTGCTCCGGGCTCAACACCAACACCGCTTTCGGTCGTCCCATCGCCATAGGCACCTCCATTGTGCATCAGAGACGCCTATTTTCCTTGCAATACTAATGCCACTTACTTATGGGACATCACACTAGCTGCTGTTGCAGTAACCAACGTATCTCGGGCTGACTCTCGTAGGTCAGCAATGCTGGTCAACCTAACGTTCGTCTGCGACGCAGAGCGTGCCGCACCCGCCTGAGAACCAACCTCAGACCCGCAGAACGGTGACGAAACCAAGGACTCTCAGGTAAACTAGTCACGCAGTTTCAAGCGCTTATCTCCCCCGCCGGGATGGCGGAACTGGCAGACGCAGCGGACTCAAAATCCGCCGAGGTTCACCCCTCGTGGGGGTTCGACCCCCCCTCCCGGCACCAATGTTTCATCAATCTTTTCAATTATCTAGAGTGAGCTGTAGCCCTTCACGGCGGCATTCCAGAATCCAACTCCCGGAAACAACCGAACGTCATCCAGGAATTTCTTGCATGGCACGCGCTTCGTGAACCTGGATCTCGCATTCATCAAATCCTTCAAGATCCCGTATGGGCGCTGGCTGAAACACAGAGGATTGATTTCCGGGCAGAGGCTTTCAACCTGCCGAACCATCCAAACTTCGACAATCCGTATTCGGCGATTGCCGACGGTCGGAACTTCGGGAAGATTCTCTCGGCGGGATCGCCACGGATCATGCAATTCGCCCTGAAGTACATCTTTTAACGACATCGTTTGCGACGGAGCGGAAGGCCTCCGCCCCGCACGGGTGAGCATGCGGGAGAATGGCCGGTCGACACATGACGAGGGGACGCCAGCGGTGAGTTTGCGGGTGATCCATGAGATCGCCGGCCATCTTTTCGCAGATCTTCACAGTGAAACGATAAACCCTGCGAATTCCCACTGTTCTGACAGCTGATCTGCACCTATACTCGAAGCTGCTTATGGGCAATGCAGACGTCAGAAAGTTGACCCGCCCATCAGCTCCCATTCCTGGAGCAGCACGGCTTTGCGGCAGTGCTGTGGGACTGGGACGGTGTGTTGGTGGACTCGGGTTACAACTTCTATCACGCCTATGAGATGGTCTTGCGGGACGAGGGGATTGTCACGAGCCCTCGCGAAATTTATCTGCGGGAGGGCGAGCCTACTCCACGCCTTCTGAAGGCCATCTTCGACCAGCACCACGTCCCCATCGATGATGCAAAGATCAGGGAACTCGTGGTTCGTCGTCGCGAATACGATGCCGGATTGGCGGAGCGCAAGTTGTTTCCGTCGGTGCCCCGACTGTTGCACCGATTGCGACAGGCCGGTTGCCGTGTGGGCATGGTAACCGGATCTTCCAGGAAGTCTCTCGAGCGCGTGCTGACCGAGGCACAAGCCCGATGGTTCGATGTCATCATCACAGCAGATGACGTGCTGCGGGGCAAGCCCGACCCGGAGCCGTTTCTGCTTGCCGACCCGCGCCTTAAAGATAGAGCCCGAAAAGTGTATTGTGATTGAAAATGCCCCCTTCGGCATCGAGGCTGCGCGCGCCGCGGGATGCGCCGTCGCGGCGATTTGCACAACCTTGTCGAAAGAAGATCTGGGCCAGGCGAATTGGATTGTCAAGGATCACGAAGAATTGGAGGTCCTCCTGTTCGGAAATATGCTGCAGGATGCCGCTGAGAAGATGAGTGCCGTCTCCGGAGATTCGCGATGATCACCATCCGGGAAGTGGCGGGCGAAAGCGGATTCTCCGTGACCACGGTTTCCATGGTTCTAAACAATGGTGCCGGCGTGGACCGCATTCCTGAGCGTACCCGCAATCGCATCTGGGAGGTAGCCCGCCGGCTGGGGTACCGGCCGAATCTGCACGCGCGCTCTCTGCGCAGCAATCGAAGCCAGACCTTGGGCGTGATGGTATTCGATCTCACCGATCCTTACTGCACGCAGATTTTGCGCGGGATTCAGAACCACATACGCCCGTCCGGACTCTTTCCGATTGTCACCGACTTGCAAGATGATCGCTCGCAGTTTCAAACCTGTCTCGACATGCTCTTGGGGCGCAGGGTGGAAGGAATCATCTCCATCGCGAACCCGTTGTACCTCGACAGCAAGCTACTCTCGGAATTTTCCGAACGGAATATCCCGGCGGTGGTCATCGGCCGCGAGCTCTCGAATGTCCCGGTCAGCTCAGTGGTCGTCGACAACGCGGCTGGCACACGCCTTGCCATCCAGCATCTCTATGATCTGGGACACAGCAAAATGGCCTTCATCAAAGGCCCTGACATCCTGGTCGACAGCATCCAGCGCTGGCAGGGATTGGAGAGCTTTGCGGCGGAAGTGGGACTGGAGCTCGATCCTGAGCTCATTGTTCAGATCAAGGGGCGGAACTCAACCTTTCGGGAAGCTTACGAGCTCACGGAGGAACTGCTGCGGCGACGTTCCACGGTTCACGGCGCTGATTACGTTCGATGATCTCAGCGCCTGCGCGGCGATTCGTGCTTTATCCAAAGCAGGGAAACGAGTGCCGGAAGACTGCTCGGTGGTGGGATTCGACGACATACCCAGCGCAGCGTTCTACAACCCACCACTCACCACCATCCAACAGCAACTGGAAATGCAAGGCTCCCTGGGCGCCGAAATCGTCGAGCAATTGATCCGCGCTGCCGCAGAGGAACGCACGATGACGCCCAAACATCGCAAAGTCATCCCAAAGCTGGTCGTGCGCGACTCGACTTGTCCTGCAGGAAAGCCGTGATCTCTCCCATGAAATCGGACTGGCGACCTACCAGTCGACGATCTCATAAAACTCGACCCACGTGCCCTCAAAGTAATGCTTCTGTTGATTGGCGAGTTCGGTGTGTTCAGGATTGGTTTCGAAAAGCTTGAGCGCCGCTTCCGCCTCCGCCAGGCTTTCGAAGCGCCGCTGCCAAACGATGGTGTTTCCTGGTTCGCGGCCTGAGATTGGCATTAGCCGCTCACCGCGCGGCAGGATGCCGCGGTGCTCGAGTTGTGCGAACTCCTTCTCCAGCGCGATGAATTCTTCTCTCTTGGAATGTTGAAACCGCTGCACTAACCGTAGAATGATGGCCACACAGCCTCCTGATCGAGATTCGGGAATCTAGTTTTTAGTCATTTCGACACCATTCGCGGCGTCATCCGGAACATCAAAGGAAACCAGTTCCGAACGGAAGCCGCGCGTACGATAAGCGCCGTATGCAATGCCCAGCAGCATCCAGATCGTGCCGGCAATCTTGGCGGGGCGGCTCAGGTTCAGCCACAACAGCAGACAGATGGTGAACCCGAGAATGGGTGGAAGAAAGTTGCCCAACGTTCTCTGACGCTCGCGCACGTAGTAGCGCGTGAACGACGCGGCATTGACTCCCATGAAGGCAAGCAACGCGCCGAAGTTCAATAACTCGGCGGCACGCTCGAACGTGAGCACGACGGTGCCCGCGAGAGCCAACGCGCCCACAAACATAACGTTGTTTTGAGGAATGCGGCGCTTGGGCTCGATGGCCCCGAAGAATGACTTCGGCAGCGCATTGCTTCTCCCCATGCCGAACAAAAGTCGGGCCGCTCCGAGTTGCGAACCCATGCCTGATCCGACCGTCGCGACCAGCAACGTGATGTTGATCAGCAGGAACAGCCATGCACCGCCCGCTCGTCCGGCTACGTGGACGAAAGCGGTGTCCACGTCCGGGAAGGGCTGACTGCCGGGCCACACCAGTTGCGCCGCGTAGACTTCCACCGAGGCCAGGACTCCCGTGATGAGGCAGACCAGAACGGTCGCCAGCAGAATGTTGCGGCGCGGGTTTTCCGCTTCTTCCGACAGGGTGGAAATGCCGTCGAACCCGATGTAGGTGAGCACGGCGAGCGACGTGCCTCCGAGAACCGCCGAGGTCCTGAAAGTCTGGGGATCGTAAAACGGACGGGTAAAGAAAGCCAGACCCTCATGCGGCGTGTGCAGGACGTAACGCACCGCGGCCGCGAGAAAAATCACGATCACGACGCCCATGCTCGCCGCCAGAATTTCGTTGATGCGCGCTGAGGTCCGGATTCCGAAAAGATTCAGCCCCGTAAAAATAGAGATGAACAGGATGACGAAGACCGGGTACGGGAACCTCGGGGAAAAAATTAAGCGCGAACTTGCTGCACAGAATCGTGCATACGATCGGGTTCAGCATGTAGTCCATGGCCATGCTCCACCCCGTAACATAGCCAAGCGCGGGATGGATTTCCGACCCAACGTAGGTGAACGCTGAGCCGGCGCTGGGATAGGCGCGTGCCATGCGACCGTAAGCGATCGCGGTGAAGAGCATCGCCACCATGGCGATCAGGACGGTGGTGACGGCGTGTCCATGTGCGCGTTGACTCATGACGCCGTACACCGGCATGGGCGCCGTTGGCTGGATCACGATCATTCCGTAAAGGATCAGATCCCACAAACTGAGCGCTCGGCGAAGGCCGATCGATCCGGGAGCATTGCTGGTCGGTGCAGTCGACATAGGTTCCTGCAAAAGAAAGGGCCGATGTGATTCGGCCCTCAGCCCGTCAATTATTCAGATCGCTTTCCACTGGCCTGGCGCTCGTTAGAAATAAAACTTCAACGCAAATTGAATCAACCGGGGATCGCGCGCGGCCTGGAACTGCCCTTCCTGCGGCGTGCCGACTTCGATAGCCACGGGCTCGACCTGTCCGGCGGCTCCGATCGGACCCCACAGAGGATTCGTGTGGTTCCATATGTTGAACAAGTCCGCGCGGAACTCGAGCCTCATTTGTTCTCTGATCGGGAACAGTTTGTTGAACGACACGTCCCAGACCTGGCTCCCGGGACCGCGCACCGAGTTGCGTGCTTCATTACCATATGTGCCCTGCACAAGATTGCTCTCGAAAGCACAAGTGTTGAAGAACGTGCCCGCGATGCACGGCGTTCCATTCGGATTGCCGACAATATTCGGTCGCGAACAGTTGTAGGTCACGGTCCCACCGCAGTCGTTGTTTGCGCTGTTGACGAGTGGGTCGCTCACTGTGAAAAAGTTTCCGGTGGAAGCCGACGTGATGCCAGCAATCTGCCAGTTGCCGATGATCTGGTTCAGGACGCCGCCGGCATTTCCGGCGAAGCGCTTGCCCCGGCCGAACGGCAGCTCGTAGGAGTAGCTGATCGTGAAGCGATGCCGCACGTCGAAATCGGAGTTTCCATACTCGAGCACGGGGAAGCGCTGGTCGCGAAAATCGCCGTTCCCCAGCGAGCCAAGACTTGCGCTCGAAGCTTCGTCCTGGGCATGGGAGTACGTGTACGCCGCCTGGAACATGAGTCCGTGCGAGATGCGTTTTTCAAGACTTACCTGCAGTGAGTTGTAGTTGGAGTTTGTATTGGCCCGAAACGTAGCAATGGTTCCATCCACGTTCGGGAAAGGACGACGGTCTGCCAGTGGCGCATTGGGATCGTCACTGGGTGTGGCTTGATTGCCGTTGTAGAAGCCATAAAGATGAGTCCCATGCGACCCACCGTAAGAAACTCCCAGCATCATCTCACTGGGTAGCTGATATTCCAGTCCTAAATGCCACTGGTGCATCGTAGGCGTTCGAATGTTGCGGTCGACGGAATAAAGGAGAGGATTGTTCGGATCGGTCAGAGAATTTGCAGGGAATCCCTGCGTCCAGAAATCCGCGATCATCTGGCTGTCGTCGCCGGGTTTCAATCCGATCGCGCAGTTTCCCGGATCCGTTGGATTTGCATTCGCGAATGGCGGACTGCCGCAGGGCGGACTGAAGCTCTGGGTCAAGAAGTAAGGTGGATTGAATCCTGGGCTCGGAAACGAAAAAGGACCGCTCTCCTGCCCGCCATAGAAAATTCCATATCCGCCGCGCAGCACCAGCGGCTCACTGATCTTGTAGGCGAAGCCGATGCGAGGAGCGAAGGTTCGGTAGTCCGGGTTCACCAGGCTTGCCGAACCATTGCGCACGATTGGCAGATAGGACGCGATGGTAGGCGTCAATTGCGCGGTTCTGTCCCTTTCGGAACGATGAGCGAATTGGAACCGAAATCAAAGGTCGCCATCTGATTCTTGCTATCGGTGACTGGCCGGAAGAGTTCATAGCGCAGCCCGAGGTTCAGGGTGAGCCGGTCGTTGACCCGGAAGTCATCCTGTCCGAAGAAGGCGTAGATTTTGCGGTGATAATCGGGAGTGCGGAGGTTGACAATATTCGCGCTGTCGGGCACGCCGAGCAGGAAGGATGCGATGTCTTCACCACCGGTCCCGGAGAGTGCGGGGTTGTCAGTGAAGTCCGGAGCGAAGCCCAGATCTCCACGCGGCGCTGAAACCTGGCCCATCGTGAACTGCTCCAATCGGATCTCCGTGCCGAACTTCATGGAATGGTGGCCATGCACCCAAATCAGGTTCTCATTGATGACGTAGCTGTTCTGCTTCTCGATCGAGGGAAGAAAATCCGACGCCCCAATGCAGGCATAACTCACAAAGCACATGCTGGGCAGCCCGCCATATCCGGGAGAGAAGGGAACCCCCTTAAGTCCTAGCTGGGCCGAAATATCCTGATTCGAAAACGGCTGCGCACGATGCGAGTTGATGCGGTTGTATCCCAGCCGAATTCATTGATGAAATTCGACGAAAAGGTGTGAACTTCGCTGATGGCTGCGCTGCGGTAGGCGTTGTCCTGGTTGCCGGCCGTGAAACCGCCTCCATCAAGAAAGTTTGTAAAGGGTCCTGGAGTGAAAATCGGCTGATCTTCGTAGCTGAACCGAACGAAGAAATCGTCGCTGGTGGAAAATCGGTGATCCACACGGACATCGAAGTTGTTCTGATTGAGATGCTTCTTCGGCGTCACCAGGTAGTTGTTCCCGCCGATGTTGAATCCAGGCAATGGGGCGGGGAATAGCGCCGCTAGTCCGGCGACGACTGGATCGATGGAACTTGCCGGAATGATATTCGTGGGCACGCCGCCAGCGGTGACTGCCACTGGAAATCCGCACATGCCATTCGGATAATTGCCGCTCGCGGGTCGCTCTGCGTGAGATGCGGATCGAAAATTTCTCCCTGGTACGTCTGATTCCCGTTGCAGTCCGGCACATTGTAGACCGTCCCAGCGTTCCCAAAATCTCCATGCGTGTCTGTGAAAGTAACTGGCGCGTTCAGGTCGAGAAAGCTGGAGAAGTCTCCTCCCAACTGTTCCGGTGTGGGAATCAGCAGAGGCTGAGGCAGTGCCTGCCGGATACGCAATCCCTCGTAGTCGACAAAAAAGAATGTGCGGTTCTTGATAATGGGGCCCCCAAAGGTGGCGCCGAACTGGTTCTGCTGATAAGGCTGCCGCCCCAGGAAATCGAATGCATTCCGCCCGTCCAGCTTGTCGTTGCGGAAGAACTCGTAGGCGTTGCCATGAAATGAGTTCGTCCCCGACTTGATGACGGCGTTCATGATGGCGCCATTGCCGCGGCCGAACTCGGCGCTGTAGGAGTTGGTCTGCACTTTGAATTCGCCGATCGCATCCACCGAAGGCTGAATTACATATGCACTGCCGTTAAGTACGTCTCCCAGGTTGGCGTTGTTGTCGATGCCATCCAGCAGATAGTTGTTCTGGAGGGCGCGCGCTCCGTTGGAACTGAACCCGAAGCTCGTTTCGGTTCTTGATCCGGGTTCTGCGGGAGCAACACCAGCCGCCAGTTGCGCCAATTGCGCGAAATTGCGGCCATTGAGGGGGAGTGTTGTGGCTTGTTTTCCGCTCACCACCTGTCCGAGTTCAGAGGTCTCCGTTTCGAGTTGTGGACCTTCCGAAGTCACGGTGATGGTTTCGGCAATCTGGCCCACGTGCAAGGCGATGTTCACCTCAGCCCGGGACTGCACGTTAACCTCGATGGGCCGACCACCTGTTTGCGGAATCCTTGTTTTTCGACGGTGACGTTGTACCGCCCAATGCGGAGGGGATTGGCCGAGTACTCACCAGCCACGTTCGTCGTCGTCTCGAAAGTGGTGCCACGATCGGCATCGATGACCGTGACCTTGGCACCCTGCACGACTGCGCCGGAAGTATCCCGCACCGTGCCGAGGATGCTCCCCATGTCTTTCTGGGCGAAGGCCGTTCCGGCCACAAAAACCACGGCTGAGGTTGCAATGCACAATTTCGAAAACGGCTCCACATGAGCGACCTCCTACCGTGGCGGAACTGCCCTGCCGGCAACCGACAACTGATGGCGGACAAAACGCTTTACTGCGGATCAGCTTCCAGCAGCAAGTGCTCGTCAAACGAGACCTTGATGCGAGGACTGGCTGCATCCACAACTGCCAGTTCCTTATTCTGCTCGTAGTCGTGCACCATGTAACGTCCGGGCTTGAGCCCGCGAAGCTCGATTTCTCCGGACCAGTTTTTCTGTTTTTCGGGAGCATAGAAGGCGTAGTACATGCGCCCATTCTTGGCGATCGCGTAGGCCTCCGGCGTGTCGTAGCCGTAGGTATAGAGATCGAGAAATTCGCCCTGGGAAAGCATCTTGGAGTTGTAGATATCGATCCACTTCTTCCAGTGCTGCTCTTTTTCCGGAGTCAGTTCCA
>CAVRZQ010000018.1:0-141760 GCA_963725575.1 uncultured Acidobacteriota bacterium | reverse complement strand
ACATCGCGGAATTTCGACATGAATCCAAGGCAGCACGCGATACAGACGTGAAAAACTTCGCTACTAAGACCCTGCCGACTCTGCAACGCCACTTGAAACAGGGGAGAGCATCGCTCTCGACCTCAAAGCGCAGCAGCACCCGACAAAAAACCGAGTCCTGCGATAGCCCAGTCAGACCCGTCACGTGTGGCAAGTAGGAGCATCGCTAGACCGCGATAGTGGCGGCGAGAAAGGGTCCGGCATGGGCTAGCGTCTTCCGCCACTCCGGGCCAGCGCCGCAAGCAGGGATCGTAGGAGTGAAGACTCAATCGCTCTTCACAGAGGGTTGGGGAGGGTGACTAGTGTGAGTGGGGCGCACCTGCCCCATCGGCCCGATCCAACAGGGCGATGACTTCATCAGTCGTGGCAATGTCCAGGGATGGCATCCATGTATGATCCAGGCGGTCCTGCACCATTCCGGATGGGTTGAACAGCTTCAATTTAATGTTATGGTCATGCGCCCAACGCTGAAGGTACGAAAGCATACCCAGTCCTCCACCCTCAATGGCGCGCACTTCTGACAGATCCACGACGACCACACTGGAATGCCGCTGAGAGAGGATCGCATCGCGCAGCCGATAGGCCGCGTCACTCTGCACAAGTCTCCCTTCGCACTGAACGACCGCCATGTCACCGACGCTTTCGATATGAATGTTGAACATGATTCCCTCCCGCCCGTTCGAGGTGCACGCCGTATGCCGTCGCGGCAAGTGTTGTGATTTGTGGCAGGTATCTTTCCGGCGATGACAATGGGCGGGAACTTTTGGCGCCTGGCCAGAAAAAAATCGGTACAGAATCGACGGTATATCTCCGAAAAGGTAGACCCCGCTGGAGGGCGACGTCTTTTGATTTCATGCGCGGGCAGAATCCCCTCTTTCGCGGACATTCACAAAACAATAACGCCTAAACTCGGCCGGTCAAAGCGAGTACCAACAGGACGAGCACAATAAGGCCCAGTCCTCCACTGGGGGTAGTATCCCCAGCCCCTACTGTAGGGCCAGGTTGGTAGCGCACCAATCAGCAGAAGAACCAGGACCACCAGCAAAATAGTTGACATTGCACACCCCTCAATCAGCGTTTATCCGTGCTTGCAAGCCATCTCAAAGTACGACAAGTCAGCAGCCGACAGTCTCGGGTAGACTTCGTATATCCGCTTGAAAAATCCGTCCGTGCTTCTGAATCGCCGCGAACCGTCATTTTTCACAGGCTGAGTGGCGGTAATCACCGCAATTCCTGCTATTAGCGCCAACGCCACGCCGACCAACACAACTGCTGTACGCTGGTCCATGTTCACGTCCTTTCCATTGGCGCGCGTAGTCACGACTCTGATTCGGGACAAGTACGCGATGGTTGCACTCTGGAAAATGGGAACTTCATGGGGGCGCGAATGACTGCGGATAGCGGAGACTTCCTCCGGCAGGAAGGCAGGAGATTCTTATCGAATCCCACTGCCGTTTTCGGTAGGAACTTTTCCTTAGGAATTTCTTGCCAGGTCCCGGCCTATACTGGGGAGACCGGACGAATGAGGAACCGCAGCAACTGGGGAGAATCGGGGGCTCACGGGGTGAGAATCTTTCTCAGAGATGCTCCGCCGGAGGCGAGACGACTTGCACGATGTTGTTTCGGACAGCATACAGCACGAGCTGACTCACGGAATGGACGTCCAGCTTGCGCATAAGATTGGAGCGGTGGGTTTCGGCTGTTTTTACACTCAGCCCGAGGGCGACGGCCACTTCTTTGGTGCTCCTCCCTTCCGCGAGCAGTTGCACAACTTCCCGCTCGCGCGAGGTTAAGACGTCCTTCGGAGCGGGCTGCTCCTGGCCACCTTTGAGGTAGGTTTCCAGGACGATTTCGGCGACCTTGGACGTAAAGAACGTCTTGCGGCCCGCGAGGGCCTCAAGGGCGGAGATCAAGTCGCGACCAGCGTCCGACTTGAGGAGATAGCCGCGCGCGCCTGCGGCCAGGACCTCGCGCACGATCTGCTCGGATTCGTGCATGGTCAGGATCAGCACCTTTATGTTGGCATTTTCATGGACGATTTGGCGCGTTGCATCCAGACCATTGAGTTGGGGCATGCCAATGTCAATAATCACTATGTCGGGTCTGAGTTGAGCTGCCAGAGTAACGGCCTGACGACCGTCGGATGCCTCTCCGCAGATCTCGAGGTTCGGGCAGGATTGCACCATGACACGAATGCCATGGCGCACAACTTCGTGATCATCAGCAATCAAAACTCTCGCGGGTTTCATCGATGCTCTCCTAGTCCGGGATAATCATGGAATCCGGAATCCCTGCCGAGAAAAAGAGGCCGGCCGATCCGTCCCACAGGCACACCCTGCCTCTGACAACCTTCGCCCAGGATCCGTTGGCAGCTCACCTGTTCTTAGTCTTTAACAGAGATTCCCGAACTTTCGCGTGCTACGGTCGGACAAGCCTGTTGTCCGGGAGGCAACCTTGACAGTGCCTACGAGACTCTCCCCAGGCAAGAGCATAGTTCCACTGACCTGTTACCAGTCGCAATACAGTTTTCACTGTACGTTTTCGGAACAGATCGGTGCTCCACACGCCTTAATATGGTACACGTATCCTCATCCCGTGCTCCACGAATCACCTGATATCGGGAAACAAGCAATTTCGCTCTCATGATTCCGGGCTGGCATGCTTCAGCTACACAGGCTTGCAAGCGCTCTGTCCCAACAAAGGACTCACACGCATGAGACACGTCTGTATTCACGGTCATTTCTATCAGCCACCGCGAGAGAATCCCTCACTGGAATACGTCGAGTTGCAGGAGTCGGCCTACCCGTACCACGATTGGAACGAGCGCGTAACGGCGGAATGTTACGCGCCTAATTCCGCCTCTCGAATTATGGATGCGGACGATCGCATAGCGAATATCATCAACAACTACTCCAAAATCAGTTTTGATTTCGGCCCGACGCTACTCTCCTGGCTCGAGGAGAGGGCCCCGGACGTGTACCAATCGATCCTTGCAGCTGACCGCGAGAGCGCCGCAACCTTCTCCGGGCATGGGTCGGCAATGGCACAAGCATACAACCACGTGATCATGCCGTTGGCGAACAGTTGCGACAAGCGAACCCAGGTCGCATGGGGAATGAGAGATTTCGAACACCGATTTCAACGATCGCCGGAAGGGATGTGGCTGCCCGAAACGGCCGTAGATCTCGAAACGCTGGATCTGCTGGCGGAATTCGGCGTTCGATTCACTATTCTGGCGCCGCGCCAGGCCAGCCGAGTCCGCAAGATCGGATCCCGGTCGTGGAAGGATATCAGCGGAGAACGCATCGACCCGACCCGGCCATACTTGTTGAAATTGCCGTCGCGCAGAAAGCTCGCCGTATTTTTTTATGATGGGCCGATCTCGAAGGCAGTCGCGTTTGAGCGTCTGCTGGACAACGGCCAGCAATTTGCCGAGCGCATGATGAGCGGTTTTTCCGACCAGCGCGCCTGGCCGGAACTGGTGCACATTGCTACCGACGGGGAAAGCTACGGGCATCATCACCGCTTCGGAGAGATGGCGCTCTCCTACGCGCTTGACCACATTCAATCCAACAACCTCGCACAAATTACCAACTATGGGGAATTCCTTGAAAAGAATTCACCCACCCACCAGGTAGAGATTTTCGAAAACAGTTCATGGAGCTGTGTCCATGGCGTCGAGCGCTGGCGCGCCAATTGTGGCTGTAATTCCGGAGGGCATGCCGGATGGACCCAGCAATGGCGCGCTCCCCTGCGAAACGCCCTCGACTGGCTGAGGGATCAGTTGGCGGCTCGCTACGAGGAGAAGACCCGACCGCTCCTCACGGACCCGTGGCGAGCTCGAAATGACTATATCGGAGTGATCCTGGATCGCTCCCCGGAGAACGTCGATCGCTTTCTGGCCCAGCACGCTGCGACCGGTTTGCAGGAAGCCGATAAGGTCAGGGTCCTGAAGTTGCTCGAACTGCAGCGCCATGCCATGCTCATGTACACAAGCTGCGGCTGGTTCTTCGACGAGTTGTCAGGAATTGAAACCGTTCAAGTCATCCACTATGCCGGACGCGCACTCCAGTTGGCGACCGAACTGTTCGAGGACCCGAATCTGGAGTCTTTGTTCCTCTCGAAGCTGGCTGAAGCAAAGAGCAACATCGCGGAACATAGGAACGGGGCTCAGATCTACGAACAATTCGTCAAGCCGGCAATCGTAGACATTCCCAGGCTTGCGGCCCACTATGCAATTCGTTCCGTCTTTGAGGAGTACGGCGATCGCGCCAACATGTACAGCTACGTAGCCGAGCGCGAGGAATACAGGCGTGCGGAAGCAGGAAAGATGAGGTTGATTACCGGCCGGGCGAGATTTACTTCCAGGATCACGCGAGAGTGGGCAACCCTGGGCTTTGGCGTGCTGCACCTCGGGGATCACAATGTCAGCGGTGGCGTTCGCGAAAACGCCGATAGCGAACGATTCGGAAAGATTACAGAAGAGCTTCACGCGGCATTTGCGCGAGCTGACACACCGGAAGTGCTGGGTCTGCTGAATCGGAGTTTCGAAAAGAACATTTACTCACTCAAATCATTATTCCGCGACGATCAAAAAAACATTCTGGACATCATTCTGAAATCAACCCTCGCGGAAGCAGAAGCGGCTCTACTGCACCAGTATGAGCAAGAAGCACCCCTGATGCGGTTTCTGGCGGACTTGCACGTGGAGCAGCCGAAGCTTTTCCGGGTGCTAGCCGAATTCGCATTGAACAACCAGCTTCGCGATGCGCTGGGGAAAGAAAACGTCGTTCCCGAACGTGTGCAGCGCCTGTTGGAAGAAGCAACCAGCATGAATATTGCGTTGGACACGGCGACGCTGGAGTTCGTCGTGCGCCGGCAGACAGAGTCGCAGGCACGCGCGTTCTGGAGCAACCCGGAGGACTTGAGCAGACTGGCGCGGCTGGACGAAGCCGTGCTTCTGGCGCGAAGTATGCCATTTCAGGTGAACCTGTGGCAGGTTCAGAACCTGTGCGCGCAAAAGCTGAACGGAAATTACAGCCGCAGAAGGGTGCAAGCGGAGCAAGGAGACGCAGCCGCGCAGTCCTGGGTGGGCCACATGACCTCGCTGGCGGAAAACCTCGACCTTCGACTAAGCGGATGACGCGAAGGATACCTTGATCAAGATATGGACGACCCGCGTCCGCACTTATCTCTGAGCAACCGAGAGATGGGCTTTCCGCTTTCGTGCTCGCCTGGTATCGGTCTGTCGTAAACGGCTCTCATTATGAGCTTCTCTGCCCCCCCCGACCTGCGCATGCCCAAGCGCGGCCACCAGAGTCACACCGCCGAGGATGTTTTCCAACAAGTTGGCAGGAAGAAGCGGAGGAAGTACTGGGCCCAAGGCAACGAGTGGCCCACAACCAGGAAGAACACCGTGGTGGAGCCTGCCACGGTGTGATGGAATCCTCCCAGTCCCACCAGGTAGGTCAGCATGATTAGGTCAGCATGATGATGATGCTCACTCACGCCGACTCGGCGCCCGGAGGAAGCCACACCATCAGGGCAATCAGCCACCCCGCGAATATCGCTCAGATAAACACAATCCCAAAGCTGGACCCGATGTGCGCTGCCCCAATGTCTGTGAGTGCTCGAACGGTTTCTGGATCAAAGAGGCTGACTCTCGCGATAGACGCCGCGAACAGATACGTGCCATGAGGTTTGCAGACAGCACAACCATCCACAAGCGAAGTACACGGAACAGGGTGCCAAGATCAGCGCGCTGCATGAGCGGCAAGATCACGGTAAGCGTGTTTTCGGTAAAATAGCTGCTGGCGGCCGAGGATAACAACGAGGAAGCCGACGGAATAGCCGGCACGCCATACCAGGGGAAGCCTGATGCCTCAACGCAATCTGGCTGGGTGCTGCCCGCAAGTCTTCGCGATCTGCAAGCGCTCCTCCGGGGTCATCCCCAGGAACTCGAAGCCGGACCGAACGCTCGAAGTGTGACGCACGATGGCGATCGCGCTGAGCGTGTGCTCCGGCAACTGCAGATCGATTTCCACCGTCTCCCCCAGGCGCAGATCCCCCTGCACCAAGGCTCCCAGTCCACCCTCGCTGATGTCCAGGCTGATACCGCGCGCTGCGCGGATCCCCCCCGCCATCAGGTGACGGAGCCGGAGCGGAACGCTCAAAAGCGCTCGAGGATGTCGCCGGATGGGTTCATTGGCGTACGGCGCCGTGGCTCCCGCGTGAGTTTCAGGTTGCATTGCTCCCCCTGCCTGCAGAACGTCATTGGCCGATCTTGTCCAAGTGCGGTTTCAACCGAGGAACAAGGCCTGTCCACCAGTCTTTCGATGAACGGGCCTTGTTCCCCATCCTTCAACCTGTGCTTCAGGACGGCAAACCTCCACCCACGGCGGCCTGCACCAGGGTGGCCTGAATAACGTTCAACAGTTCAGCATTGTCGGCTGGCTTTTGGAAGAAAGCGCAAGCACCCGCCTGCAAAGCCCGCCACTCGGTGGTCTCCGGATCGCGTGCCGTCAACACCACCACGGGAATGCTCGAGAGCTTGTCATCCCGCTGCAACCGGTCCAGCACGACAAACCCATCCCCCGCGGGCAACCCCAGATCGAGAATGATCAGGTTCGGACGTTCCTTGTACGCCTGCGCGATCGCGGAATAGCCATCAACGGCGTGCACAGTGTCGTAATGGTTGGCTCGTAAACGCAATTTCAATGCCTGGCATAGATCGGTGTCGTCGTCTACGATGAGGATTTTTTGCATTGCCATTAGGTTCTCCTTATTTTCTTGCCCTTGTTCTAAGTTCGGCAGTTTTCCTTGTTCCTTGATTCTTGCCGGAACTATTTTTGGCTCAGCTGCGCCCGCGCCATTTCGGTCACGCGGTCGGCGACTTCCTGCACCTGTTGTTCCAGGGATTGGCCGGCCGCAGTGTCCGGCAGAGGTATGGCGGATGCCGAGACCGCAATTTCAGCACTGGCCTTCAGTTCCGCCAGCTTGCCCAACTGGGAGCGAATGCGCGTCATCATGATTTCCGCGCGCGTCAGATCCGTCGATGCCACCACGAAGAAAGTTTGCTCCGGTCCGGGCGTCGTCATCGGCGGCAGGACCAGGTCCTTGTCGAGGTATACACAGCGCTCCAGTTGTTCCTGGCCGCGGCTGCAGGTTTCTTTCCAGTTGCCATGCGGCGGATGAGAGCGCGGCCGCAGGCCCACGCGGACCAGAACGAGGTTCTCTCGCAAGCGCTCCTGCTCAGTAATAACAGGGAACAGCAGCTTCGCCAGCGAATAAATCGGCAGTGTGAATGTGAAGGTGCTGCCATGGCCCGGTTCGCTGGCCACCCAGATGCGTCCACCATGCAGACCCACCAGTTCCCGGGAGATGTAAAGGCCCAGTCCCAGACCCTTGCGGTGGTTATCGACCGCGTTCGGGTCCTGGTACAGGCGCTCGAAGATTAAGGCTTTGGCCTCCGGGTCGATTCCGCAGCCGGTATCCGCCACCGAGATATAAACGAACTCCGGATCGGTCTCCACCAGGCACGCTTGCACCGTAACTGCTCCACCCGGAGGTGTGAATTTGATGCCGTTCTCCATAAGATTAATGAGCACTTCCAGGATGCGATCCGGGTCCCCGTGCAGGAACGGGATCCGGACATCGACTCCGACCTCGAGCCCCACCTGCTTTTCGCGAGCCGTGCCCTGCAGGATGCTGACCCCGGAGCGAATGAGTTCCGCCAGCGACACGCAGCGCTTTTCGAGGCGAATTTTCCCCGATTCGGCTCGGGTCGCCTCAAGCAGGTCGCGCACCATTCTTCCCAACTGGTTGACGCTCTTGAGCACGGTGCTCAGATGTCCGCGCTGTTCGGCGCTCACTTCTCCCGCCAAACCGTCGAGCAGAAGCGTGACGTACTGGTGTATGCAAGTCAGCGGCGTGCGCAGCTCGTGCGATACATGAGACAGGAACTGGTTCTTGAACTCCAGTTGCTGCTTGCGGCTCATCTCCAGCGACCGCGACAGCGCCTGCCGCTCGACAGCGTAGCGCATGGCGCGGTCCAGTTCTGCGCTGGTGATGGCCCCTTTCACCAGGTAGTCCTGCGCTCCCTGGTGCAGGGCTTTCATGGCCAGCGCTTCATCATCCTGTCCCGACAGGATCACAACCGGCACGCCCGGCGCCTGCTCCAGCACTCTGCGAAACGTTTCCGCCCCGTGACTGTCCGGAAGGTTCAAGTCCAACAGCACCACCGACGGCCGGTTCTCAGCTAGAGACGCAAGCCCGTCCGACAGCCGCTCCACGCAGCTCACATTCACGGGGGACTTGCCCTCAATCAGACGCAGGCGGACCAGGTCCGCGTCGCCCGGGTTGTCTTCAATCAGCAGCACATGGGTTGTTGGATCGCTCATCGTTTCTCCTTGTGGGGCAGGCTCGCAAAACTCAACCAGAAATCCGCCATGGACTGCACCACCCTCGTGAAGTCCGCCAGGTTGCCCGGCTTGCGCAGATAACAGTTCGCTCCCAGCTCGTAGCTGCGGTTGACGTCCGAGCTCGCTTGCGAAGTGGTGAACACCACCACCGGGATCCGCGCCAGGGCTGGGTCGGACCTGACTTCGGAAAGCACCTCCCGGCCGTCCTTGCGGGGAAGATTCAGATCGAGCACGATAATGTCAGGTCGGGGTGCCGCCACAAATTTTCCCTGGCCGCGAAGAAACTCCATGGCTTCCTCTCCATCGCCCACCGTACTGACGTGGAAGCGCACCTTGCTTTTGCCCAGCACGTCGCGTGTTAAGTCAATGTCGGCGGGATTATCGTCCACCAGCAAGACTTCAGCCTCGGTTCTCATCGATGGGATCGTATTCCCCCCGTATTCCTCTCGCCGGCAGGGCGAATTTGAAAGTGGATCCTTTGCCCGATTCCGATTCCACCCATATCCGCCCGCCATGCCGTTCGATGATTTTCTGGCAGATCGCCAGTCCGATGCCGCTGCCCGGATACTCCGCCCGGGTATGCAAGCGTTTGAAAATCACAAAGACAATCTCCGCGTGCTCGGCAGCAATGCCGATCCCGTTGTCGGCAACCGAGAAAATCCACTCCCGGACCATCTTTTCCGCGCGCACACGAATTACGGGGGCGCTGGCACCGCGAAACTTGATGGCATTTCCGATGAGGTTCTGGAACACCTGCACCAGTTGCGAACCGTCGGCTACCAGCGCCGGAAGCGGCTCGCAGTCGATTTCTGCGCCGCTTTCCTCGATCGCGCTATGCAGGTTCTGCAACGCCGTTTCTACGACCGCGTTGCATTTGATGAGCTTGAACTCCGTTCCTTGCCGTCCCACTCGAGAAAACGCGAGCAGATCCTGCACCAGCGTCTGCATGCGCAGGGCGCCCTCGACGGCATAGTGAATGTATTTGTCGGCGTTTTCATCGAGCTTTCCCTGGTAACGGTCGGCCAGCAGTTGGGTGTAGGTTGCCACCATGCGCAACGGTTCCTGCAAATCATGCGACGCGACATAGGCAAACTGCTCGAGATCGCGGTTCGAGCGGGCCAGTTCTTCCTGGAAATGCCGGTGTTCTTCGCGCAGTTTCCTTTCCCGCAGGGCGCGCCGCACCGACTCCGACAAACGCGGCAAATGATCCTTCAAAACATAGTCAGCCGCACCTTGCTTGATGCACTCCACGGCTTTGAGTTCTCCCAGAGAGCCCGACACCAAAACCACCGGGATGTCTGTGCCCTCGCGGCGCAAGACTTCCACCGTTTCCATTCCGTTCCAGGAAGGCAGGTTGTAGTCTGCCAGCACCACGTCGTAGGAGTTCCTGCGCACGTGCTCTACAAAATCCGCTTCCGTCTGAACAATATCGCTATCCGGCACAAAACCTCCGCGCCGCAAGGCTCGCAACAGAAGCTCAACGTCAGCCGGATCGTCTTCCGCGACCAGCACGCGCAATTTGGCTTCGGTTGGGCTCGACAGCCCGGAATCGTGGGCCTCTTCGTCTTTTTTGCGGGATTTCAACCCGCTATGGTTGCTTCCGGCCGTCGTCAGCAATGTGCCGCCGGTCCGGTCCTCTGCGCCCACTCGCTGATCTTCATCCCCGCTGGTTGCCATGACGCAGAATGCCCTTCTGTGAGATGCCTCTATTCCTCATCGGCCTTCCCCCAGAAAGCTTGAGACCGGTACCACCGAGAGTCCTGTCCGAAGGGCGCTTGTGCCTGCTGTACTCGGGACCTGGTAGCATCAGCTATCGGCCATGTCCTTTCGTGCGTGTTCGGCCTTCGGCGTACCCAGCGCCAAAATTGCCTTCGCCGCAGCGACGCCTCCTACTGTCTGCCGTACGCGATCGAATCTAACGCCTTGGAGTCCACCAAGAAGATTGGTCGAATTCATTAAGGAAGAGGGCTCAGGGGTCGCTTAGGGCCCGTTGACCGTGACATGCGCGAAACAGCAGACGGAGGGGAGTTGTTCCGCGACCCGGTGTGTCCGGAAAGACTCTGGCTGTGGAAGGGATCTGCTCCCGTGGGCAAGTACATCCGGCGCTCGGCCTGACCGCTTTGCAGCGAGCAGGACGGACGCCGGGAATTGTTTTCACGCTGGGAATGCCGGACAGGTGTCGATAAAACGCTAAAGCGCTGCCCGCTTAAATTCCTTTTCTACGCCGCCGCTTCGGCGCTACGCTTCAGGAAACCGAGCAGCTCCGCGTTGACCTGATCCTTCAGCGTGGAGCACATGCCGTGCGGCGCGCCCGGATAGACCTTGAGAATCGCCCCCTTGACCAGCTTGGACGAGAGAAGTGCGGACGCGCCAATCGGCACGATCTGATCATCGTCTCCATGAAGAATCAGCGTGGGGACATCGAACTTCTTGAGATCTTCGGTGAAATCGGTCTCGGAAAATGCCTTGATGCATTCATGCGCGGCCTTGTGACCACACAACATGCTCTGCAGCCAGAACGAGTCGCGCAGCCCCTGCGAGACCTTGGAGCCCGGGCGGTTGGCGCCGTAGAACGGAGCACTGAGATCCTTGAAGAACTGTGACCGGTCGGTGAGGACGCCGGCGCGGATCTGGTCGAAAGCTTCCATCGGCAATCCGCCGGGATTGGCCGCCGTTTTCAGCATCAGCGGCGGCACCGCGCTGACGAGCACCGCCTTAGCGACGCGCTTGGTGCCATGCCGTCCAATGTAGCGCGCCACTTCGCCCCCGCCCGTCGAGTGGCCGACGTGGATTGCATCCTTCAGATCCAGCTTTTCGACCAAGCTCCGCGAGGTCATCTGCATAAGCGTCCATGTCGTTGCCGTCCCAAGGCTGGCTCGATCGACCATGGCCGCGGCGGTCGTGCGCAATGCAGCGGTATCCGCGCGACCCCAGATAAAGCATCTGGTCTTCCCACGCGTCCGCGCTCAAAGGCCAGCCGTGACTGAAGACTACGGGTTGTCCCTTGCCCCAGTCCTTATAGTAGATTTCAACGCCGTCTCTCGTTGTAATGGTCGCCATGGGCTTCCTCCTTGCGTATGATGTCGTCCCCACGTATACGGGTGCCGCTCATCATAGCAGTACGCCTACAAGGGCAGGCCGTCCATGCCGGGTTAAATGCCAATTAATTCGGCTCGTTTTTCTGTTCCAGGCTGCCGTGATTACTCGTCAGAAGAATCCGCACTCGATCCCGCTTCATCGGACGCGGGCACTCCTTCTCACATCCAAGTTATCTCCCGCCGAATCAAGCATGTAAAAGTTTGTAAAAGCGCACATTTTCTCGCACCCTACTTTAGACTAGAAGCGTCTGAGAGATAGGCCCGGCGCCAGGGCATTCTCTCTGCGCTTCGCTTTGCTTTGTTGCCTGCCAGCGGGCTTGGTTCGGAGGCCAGGGGCAAGCCCGGGTCCGGTTGCTGGGCGCTCCCGTCGTTAAAAAACTATGCGATCAAATGTTCGTCATGATCCGCTCCATCTCTGCCTGTTCCTCATATTCGCTTTAACGCTGCTCGCCTCCCTGTGGGGCTGCGGCAGCGCCAATACGAAATCGGCGCAAGCGGGCACCGGTCCCCAAGTCGTCCAGGTGGCCGTTGCCGCCGCCGAGCAACGGAATTTTCTCGTCTACCTCTCTGGTTTGGGCAGTGTCCAGGCTTCCAATACCGTGAGTCTGAAGAGCCGCGTGGACGGTCAAATCGTCCAGATCGCGTTCAGGGAAGGCCAATCTGTGAAGCAGGGAGACTTGCTCCTCGTCATCGATCCTCGGCCCTACCAGGTGCAGTTGGAGCAGGAGGAGGCAGCCTTGGCCCGCGATCAGGCCCAGTTGAAGAACGCCCAGCTCGACTACGACCGTTTCCAGGGGCTATTCAAGGAAGGTGTCATCTCGCAGCAGCAGTATAACGCCCAGCAGGCGCTGGTGGGTCAACTCGATGGCACGATCAAGGTTGACCAGGCTGCCATCGACAACGCCAAACTGCAACTGGTGTACACGCGCATCACGGCTCCGGTCAACGGCCGAATCGGACTTCGCCTGGTGGATATCGGCAACATGGTGCACGCCACCGACGCGAACCCGTTGCTTGTCATTACACAACTGCAGCCCATCGCGGTCGTCTTCACGCTCCCGGAGGATTCTCTTCCGACCGTCGCCCAGCATATGAGAAACGGCACCCTTTCGGTGGATGCTTACAGCCGGGACGATACCGCCAAGCTGGCCACCGGCAATCTCTTGACGATCGATAACCAGATCGATCAGACCACTGGTACCGGCAAACTGAAGGCGATGTTTGACAACAACGATAACGCGCTCATCCCGAATCAGTTCGTGAACGCGCGCCTGCTCCTGGAAGTCCGCAAGGGCGCGATCGTAATTCCAGCGGCGGCCATCCAGCGTGGTCCTGAAGGCAGCAGCTTCACGTACGTGGTCAAGCCGGACAAAACCGTGGAAGTTCGGCCCGTCAAGGTCGCGCTCACTCAAGGGAATGTAAGCGTGATTGCGTCGGGCCTCGCTCCCGGAGACCAGGTGGTTACCGACGGGCAGGACAAACTGCAGGCCGGTAGCCACGTCGAGCCGCATGCTGCCAACTCGTCGCCTGCCGGCAAAAGTATGCAGTCGTCAGGAACCGTGGGGCAATGAGTCCTTCCCGCTTATTCATTCTTCGGCCGGTTGCGACCACTCTGCTGATGATTGGCATCCTCCTGGTCGGCCTGGTGGCCTACACCCAGCTTCCAGTTTCCGCCCTGCCCGAGGTCGACTACCCGACCATTCAAGTTGTCACCTTTTATCCCGGCGCCGATCCTGAGGTCATGGCGTCGTCGGTCACCGCTCCCCTGGAGCGGCAGTTCGGTCAGGTTCCCGGCCTGAGTCAGATGACCTCGACGAGTTCCTTCGGAAGTTCCCTCGTCATTCTGCAGTTTAATCTCGATCAGAACATCGACGTCGCTGAGCAGCAGGTGCAGGCAGCCATTAACGCGGCCACAACCTATCTCCCCAGAGACCTTCCCAATCCTCCCATCTACAGCAAGGTCAATCCGGCCGATGCCCCGATTCTCACGCTCGCGTTAACGTCCGACACGCTGCCGCTCACCAAGGTCGAAGACCTCGCCGACACCACCCTGGCACAGAAGATCTCGCAGTTGCCCGGCGTCGGCTTGGTCTCCATCAGCGGAGGCCAGAAGCCTGCAGTCCGGATCCAGGCGAACCCGACTGCCTTGGCTTCCTATGGCCTCAGCCTGGAAGATTTGCGGACCGTGTTGGGACAGGCCAATGTCGACCAGGCAAAGGGCGTTCTGGATGGCCAGCGGCAGTCCTACACCATCAACGCCAACGATCAGCTGTTCAGTAGCGACGAATATCGCAACGTTATTATTGCGTCCAGGAACGGAGCGCCGGTCCGGCTGAGCGACGTCGCCAATGTCATCGACGGAGCTGAGAACGCTAGGCAAGCCGCCTGGATGAATCTTACTCCGGCGGTCATCGTCAACATTCAACGCCAGCCTGGCGCCAACATCATCAGCGTCGCCGACCGCATCAAGAAACTGTTGCCGCGCCTGCAGTCTTCGCTGCCGTCCTCTGTAAAATTGACGATTCTCACGGACCGTACGCAAACCATTCGCGCCTCGGTCAACGACGTGCAGTTCGAGATGATGCTCACCATCGGTCTGGTGGTGATGGTCATCTTCCTGTTCCTCAGAAACCTGTCCGCCACGGTAATTCCCAGTGTCGCCGTGCCGCTCTCTCTCGTCGGGACCTTCGGTGTGATGTATCTCCTCGGCTACAGCCTGAACAATCTCACGCTGATGGCCCTCACGATTTCCACCGGCTTCGTCGTCGACGACGCCATCGTGATGATCGAGAACATCGATCGCTACCTCGAAGCGGGTGAGACTCCGCTGAATGCAGCTCTGAAGGGGGCGGGGCAGATCGGGTTCACGATCGTATCGCTGACGGTTTCCCTCATCGCCGTGCTGATTCCGCTGCTCTTCATGGGAGACGTGGTCGGGCGCCTGTTCCGCGAGTTTGCCGTGACCTTGGCGGTCACGATCCTGGTTTCCGCTGTCGTCTCCCTTACGCTGACGCCGATGATGTGCGCGAAGCTTCTGAAAACCAAGGCCTCCTCCCACCACGGCCGCTTTTATGAAGCCTCCGAGCGTATCTACCAGCGCGTGATTGACCGGTATGGGTCCACGTTGCAGTGGGTCCTCAAGCATCAGACTGCAACCCTGATCGTCACCTTCGCGACGCTGGTGTTCACGATTCTGCTTTTCATTGTCGTTCCCAAGGGCTTCTTCCCGGTGCAGGACACGGGCGTGATCCTGGGCATTTCGGATGCGCCGCAGACGGTCTCCTTCACTGCCATGGCTCAGCGCCAGCAAGCACTCGCGCAGGTCATTCTTAAAGATCCGGCGGTCGACAGCCTTTCCTCATTTATCGGCATCGATGGCGTCAACACCACGCCCAACAGTGGGCGCATCCAGATCAACCTCAAGCCACGCAGCCAGCGCAAAGAGACCGCGTCGGAAATCATTCGCCGGTTGCAGCCTGAGTTGGCCAAGGTCGAAGGCGTCACCTTGTATATGCAACCGGTGCAGGATCTGACGGTCGAGGACCGCGTCAGCCGCACGCAATTCCAGTATTCGCTCGAGGCGGCCGACGCCACCGACTTGCATACCTGGGTGCCTCGCCTCATGGAAAAACTGCAGGCTTTGCCCCAACTGCGCGATGTGGCGAATGACCAGCTTACCGCCGGCCTGAAAGCGGATTTGGTAATTGACCGTGACACGGCATCGCGGCTCGGCATTTTGCCGCAAGCCATTGACGACACCCTCTACGACGCGTTCGGCCAGCGGCAAGTGTCGACCATCTTCACCCAGTTGAACCAGTACCACGTCGTGCTTGAGGCCGATCCGACCTTCCAGCAAAGCCCGGACTCCCTCAAGAATATCTACGTGCACTCCTCGACCGGCGCTCAGGTGCCGCTCTCGGCCTTCACGCATTTCCAGTCGACCAGCGCGATGTTAGCGATTAATCACCAGGGGCAGTTCCCGGTGGTGACGATCTCGTTCAACCTGGCTCCCGGCGTTTCTCTTGGGCAAGCTACCAAGGCAATTGACCAGGCGGAGCACGATATCAGCTTGCCTGCCAGCATCCATACCGCTTTTCAAGGCACGGCGGCCGCGTTCCAGAATTCGCTCTCTTCCGAGCCTTACTTGATTCTGGCCGCCCTGGTCACCGTCTACATCGTGTTGGGCGTGCTTTATGAAAGCTACATTCATCCCATTACGATCCTCTCGACACTGCCTTCGGCGGGTGTCGGCGCCATCCTGGCCTTGATCCTGACGCGCAATGACTTCACCGTCATTGCTCTGATTGGCATCATCCTGCTCATCGGAATTGTGAAGAAGAATGCCATCATGATGATCGATTTTGCCCTCGACGCGGAACGCCAGGAAGGCAAGCCGCCCGAAGAAGCGATCTATCAGGCCTGCCTCTTGCGCTTCCGTCCCATCATGATGACGACCATGGCCGCTCTGCTTGGGGGCTTGCCTCTCGCCCTGACTTCTGGCACGGGAGCGGAGTTGCGGAATCCGCTGGGCATCTCGATCGTCGGCGGCCTCATTCTCAGCCAGTTGCTGACGCTCTATACCACCCCGGTGGTTTATCTCGCCTTTGATCGGCTGGGCCGAAGGTTCTCGCGTTTCAGAATCGGCAACCCCATCGAAGAGACCGTCGCTGCGGATTAGGCAATGAATATCTCGGCTCCATTCATCCGGCGACCGATTGGAACCTCGCTCCTGACCGTAGCTTTGCTGCTGTCGGGTACGCTGGCGTTCCAATTCCTGCCGGTGGCGCCGTTGCCCCAGGTCGAATTTCCTGTCATCTCTGTGAATGCCGGCCTTCCCGGCGCCAGCCCCGAAACCATGGCCTCCGCCGTGGCTACCCCTCTCGAGCGACAGTTCGGCAGGATCTCTGGCGTCAACCAGATGACTTCCACCAGCCAGTTGGGCTCAACCAATATCGTTTTGCAGTTCGATCTAAGCCGGAATATCGATGCCGCTGCTCGCGACGTGCAAGCCGCGATTAACGCGGCGCGCGGACAGTTGCCCGCCAATCTTCCCAGCAATCCCGGATACCGCAAAGTCAACCCTGCAGACGCGCCCATCCTGATCCTTTCGCTGACATCCGACACGATCCGCTTGCCGAAGATCTACGACTCGGCCAATTCGATCCTGGCTCAGAAACTTGCTCAAGTTTCAGGTGTAGGACAGGTCTTCGTAGGCGGCGGCGCCAATCCCGCGGTTCGCGCCGAACTCAATCCGATGCTCCTCAACAAGCTCGGAATCAGCACTCAGCAGGTCGCCACCGCTCTCTCCGCCGCCAACTCGAATAAGCCCAAGGGTGAGTTCACGGGTCCGGTCAACGCATGGACCATCGACGCGAACGATCAGCTTCTTAAAGCGGACCAGTACCGCTCCCTGATCGTGGCATCCAACCAGAACGGCGCCGTACGCCTGGGCGACGTAGCCGACGTGCAGGATTCCGTCGAAGACCTTCGCAACGCTGGTATTTCCAATGGCAGACGAGCCGTCCTGCTGGTCATCTTCCGTCAGCCCGGTGCCAACATCATCTCGACCGTCGACAACGTCCGGGCCTTGATTCCACAGTTGCAGGCTTCCATCTCTCCCGCCATCAACCTGGACGTTGTGATGGATCGCACCCTGACGGTACGCGCCTCGGTACGGGACATCGAGTTCACGCTGGTGATCTCCGTGATCCTCGTGGTCATGGTCGTGTTCGTGTTCCTGCGCAATCTTCGTTCCACCATCATTCCAAGCATCGCGGTACCGCTCTCGCTCGTAGGTACGTTTGGCATCATGTACCTGCTCGGCTACAGCCTCGACAATCTCTCCCTGATGGCGCTCGCTATTTCCACTGGCTTCGTGGTCGACGACGCCATAGTCGTCCTTGAGAACATCAACCGCCACCTCGAGCAAGGCATAAAACCGGTGCCGGCTGCCTTCCTGGGAGCGAAGGAGATCGGCTTTACGGTCCTTTCGATGAGCACGTCCCTCGTGGCCGTCTTCATCCCGATCCTCATGATGGGAGGCATTGTCGGCAGGCTATTTCGCGAATTTGCCGTTACGCTCAGCGCGGCGATCGGTGTGTCCTTGGTGGTTTCGCTGACCACAACCCCGATGATGTGCGCGAAGCTGTTGCGACCCTTGGACAGCGAAAAGCATGGACCGTTGTATCGCGTAAGCGAAGGCGCCTTCGAGGGTCTTCGGAAAGCTCTATGGCGGGGCATTGCGCTGGGTCTTGCGTCACCAGGCATTCATCTTGCTCGTCACGGTGGGCACTGCCTGCCTGAGCGTGTATCTCTACATTCTCGTTCCGAAAGGCTTTTTCCCGCAGCAGGACACGGGCCGGCTTTTCGGCTCAATTCAGGCGGAACAGGACATCTCGTTCCAGGCCATCCGCCAGAAGATGAACGACTACGTTGCCATCATCATGAAGGATCCCGCGGTCACCACTGTGACCGGGTTCGTGGGCGGCGGCGGCACCGCCAACACCGGACGCATGTTCATCATGCTGAAGCCATTGCAGGAGCGTAAGGTCGGCGCCGACCAGGTCATTGCCCGCTTGCGCGGCAAGCTATCCCACGTTCCCGGTTCGACTCTGTATCTTGCAGTCGGCTCAGGACCTGCAAATCGGCGGTCGCCTGGGCAATGCGCAATATCAGTACACGTTGCAGTCCGAAAGTCTCGACGATCTGAATTTGTGGGCCCCGAAAGTCCTTGCCAAGCTTCGCGCAATTGCGGCAACTGAAAGACGTCAACACCGACCAGCAAAACCGCGGCCTCGAGGCCAAGGTGGTCATCGACCGCGATACCGCGGCACGCCTCGGCATTCAACCCGCGGCTATTGATGCTGCCCTTTATCAGGCCTTCGGGCAGAGCCAGGTTTCCACCATCTATCAGCAACTGAACCAGTACCACGTCGTCATGGAAGTGGATCCGCGCTATCAGCAGACGCCGGATGCCTTGCAGAGCATCTACGTGCCATCGAAATCCGGTGCCATGGTGCCCCTGGCCGCCTTCAGCCACTATGAGCCCTCGAACACCCCACTGGCGGTTGCTCACCAGGCCCAATTTCCGTCCGTCACTTTGTCTTTTAATCTCGCAGAGGGTGTCTCGCTGGGAGAAGCCACCCAACTGATCGAGAGGACCAATCGTGAGGTCAACCTCCCGACCACGGTTCATGCCAGCTTCCAGGGAACGGCTGCGGCTTTCCAGAGCTCGCTTTCCAGCGAGCCCATTCTGATTCTGGCGGCGCTGGCCGCCGTTTATATCGTCTTGGGTGTCCTGTACGAGAGTTATATCCACCCCATCACCATTCTCTCGACGTTGCCCTCGGCCGGTGTCGGCGCAATCCTCGCGCTCCTTATTACACGCAATGACCTGAATGTCATCGCCTTGATCGGCGTCTTGTTGCTGATCGGCATCGTCAAGAAAAACGCCATTATGATGATCGACTTCGCTCTCGATGCGGAGCGGAAAGAGAACAAATCTCCTGAGGACGCGATCTATCAGGCCTGCATCATGCGCTTCCGGCCCATCATGATGACCACCATGGCGGCGCTGCTCGCGGGCTTGCCGCTCGCTCTCGGTACAGGGACCGGCTCAGAGTTGCATCGTCCCCTGGGCATCACCATCGTCGGAGGACTCATCGTGAGCCAGATGCTCACGCTGTTCACGACACCCGTGGTCTACCTGTATATGGATCGCATGCGTCTGCGTTTCCGCGGCGTGAGGGGTGGTTCGAAAGCAAAGGCCCCCTTGGTGCAGCCAACATAAGGTCGCATGCGCCTATTCTTGCGCGGGGACGTCCGACTCGATCTTCTGCATGTCGTCGGGTGGCCCCACATTCGGAGGCATCGAGCCCGTAAGCGAATTGAGGAACTCCAATAAATCTCCTCTCTCCGGTCCAGTCAGAAAGTCGAGAACGCGGATTCTCTTGTCCAGGTGAGGATTGGAGTTGCCTCCGCCAATGTAGTGGTCAATCACATCCTTCAGCGTGGGCACGCTTCCGTCATGCATGTACGGCGCCGTCCAGACCGCGTTTCGCAAGCTTGGAGTCTTGAACGAGCCCATATCCGTATCGTTCTTAGTCAAGGCGTAGCGGCCCGCGTCGTCCAGGCTGCCATCGGTGTTCGCCCCGATTCCAATGTTGTGAAATTTCTGGTCGGTAAAAAGCGCATAACTCTTCCCGATCGTGTGGCACGCCGCGCAGTTACCCCGCTTCGGGTCGGTAAAGACTCTTAGCCCTCGGCGTGCACCGGCTGACAGCGCGGTCTTATCGCCGCCGTAATAGTAGCGGTCAAACGCAGAGTTCCCACTCACCAGGGTCCGCTCAAACGACGCCAGCGATTTTTTCACCATGTCAAAGCTGATCGCCTCCCTGCCCCAAGCATTCCTGAACTCTTCCCGGTAACGCGCGCTCTCCTCAAGACGCTGCGCGACCGTCTCCGCGGTATTTGCCATTTCGATCGGATTTGTAATTGGGCCTTCCACTTGCATCTCCAGGCTCAACGCGCGTCCATCCCAGAACAGGGAATGGTAGTAAGCGCTGTTCAATACCGTCGGCGCGCTGCGCGTCCCGGTTTTATGCTGGATCCCACTCGACACTGCTTTGTTGTCGGTAAACCCTTTTGCCGGGTCGTGGCACGTCGCGCAGGCGATCGTTCCATCGACGGACAACCCGGGATCGTAAAAAAGACGCCGTCCCAGGGCGATGGTCTCGGCTGTCGGCGGATTGTCCGCTGGAAAAGTCACAGGCGGCAGGCCGAGCGGCGCCGGAATGTGCACACGTTTGCCGACAGGCAGTAACGGAGAATCCATGCTTCCCGAAGATTGGCTGGAGAGGCATCCGCTGGAGCTAATCAGGAACGCCAACAGGGCGGTCCGGGAAACCATTCCGAACAGCTCCCGAATCTTTGTTCCCGTCCGGTAAGCGCGCCGACGCGGATCTCGTAGTGGAATGCTGGCATCGCCTTCGTTCGGAACACGGAAGTTCTGCTCTGTACGTGGGAGGGCGCTTTCAGCTTCGTGGCCTGTAGGAATTTCGCAGTGAGATACCCGGTTCACGTTCTTGGGGCGACCTCGCAGTCATCGCCGGCACAATCTTACCGCCCCATTCGTCGGCCTCTTAGTGCCGAGAGTTGGTCATCATTAACACAAACAGGATCGGCAGGTACACGATGGTCGCCTGCAGCAGTTGCCGGGCCCGTTGCTTGGAGGCGGCACTCGCCAGAGGAATCCCCAAGGCGGCCAGCCGTAGCCCCACCCAAAGCAGGCCAATGCCGAGAACAAGCGCACCGGCAACATACATCCTCCCGGACATGCCAGTGACAGCTGGCAACAGGCTTACCGGGATGAGAAGCGCGGAATACAAAATGATGCGCACCGAGGTTGATCTCCCGTGCGGTTCGACCACGGGCAGCATGCGGACTCCCCCGCGTGCGTAATCATCCCGGTAGAGCCACGCAATCGCAAAAAAAATGCGGAAATTGCCATAGGAAAAGAATCGCGAACAATACCAGCGTGCCCCACTCCATCCGCCCCCGGACGGCCGTCCACCCCAGAACTCCGGGCATGGCCCCCGGAAACGCGCCCACGAACGTGCAAAGCGGCGAAATTCGTTTGAGAGGGGTGTAGGCGGCGAGGTAGACCAGTGCTGTCAGCAGCGCCAGCCAGCCGGTCAGGGCATTCGTGAAGATCGCCAGGTAGAACGACCCGCCCACGGCTAGCACTGTCCCGGCTACCGAAGCGTGGAGCATGCTCATTCGACCGGTCGGAAGTGGCCGAGACGCCGTGCGCCGCATTTGCGCGTCCACATCCCGTTCCATCACCTCATTCAGCGCTGCGGTTCCGCTTGAGACCAGCCCGACGCCGAGTAACGCGTGGAACAGTCCTGAATTCAAGTGTGCCGCCCCGGCCTTCCGCGAAGCAAAAAAGTATCCGCACCACGCGGTCATGACAATCAGCGAGGTAACACGCAGCTTGGTGAGTTCGGCGTAGTCGTGCAGTAGGGAAGTCGCGCGCATCGGGCGCGCTCCCAGCAGACATGAGACTGTGCTCATAAGTGTAGATCGCTCCGTTTGGGCCGCCCAGCTTTGGATCTTTACGCCCTGAACATGCCCGCGAGTCACCACTAATGCACCTTTCCCAAGAAGCGACCACCAGCCGCTCTGTAACGCCACCGAAAAATATTACGAATGTAAGAGAATGTCACTAAAATTTTTACAAATAATTTGCAATTAATCGTGAGGCGATGTAGTATCCGCGAAATCAAGGGGTCGTTTTCGCAAAATCTTGCGTTGAAAATCGTTTTAGGTTGCCCAGAAACGAACTATGCACTTCCTCGCCGTACGTTCTGGCACTACTGTGCGTAACCAACCACTTCTAACCACGTCGGTGTCACTGAAGGCGGAGCGCGCTCCAATAGGAGATCGTATGCAAGTCTCGTATGTCCGAAGCAGCGAGTCGATTTTCGAAAAGTCGGTCCTCCGGTCAGTTCTGACCATGGCGATCTTTCTCTCGTCGTTCGTTGTCTCCAGCAGCCAGCCGGGATACGCCATTCCAGCATTTGCCCGCAAATACGGGCTGCCATGTTCGGCCTGCCACATCGGCTGGCCGATCCTGAATGTATTCGGCCAGCAGTTCCGCGACAACGGCTACCAGATCGGCAATGACCGCGATTCGCCCATCTACCAGAACCCTTCGTATTGGCCCATTACCTTCCGGGTAACGCCACAGTGGCACTTGGAGAGTCAAACAAAAGTGGCGGTCGACCCTACTCTGACCACTCCGGGGGTGAGCAGACGATCACGACTCACGGCTTTGACTTGTCGGGCATCGACATCTGGACTGCGGGCACCCTCTACAAGAACATCTCGTTTTCGGTGCTTCCGTCGATGGCCGAAGGCGACGGCTTCCATTTCGAAAACGCCTGGGTCCGCTTCGACAACCTGCTGAAATCTCCCTGGCTCAATCTTAAGGTTGGTAAGTTCGAACTCGACATGCTGCTGTCTGAGAAGCGCTTCCTCACGCTGTCGGGCGCGGGCGGTGGCTGGTACAACTACCACTTCCTTCCCCCGAACGACAGCAACGGGTTTGGCGGAATTGGCGACAACCAGATAGGAGTGGAGTTGTCGGGCCATTCCAAGAATAGCTACGCGCGCTATTCGGTTGCGCTGTTGAGCAGCGTGGACGGAAATCCGGGCCTTACCACCTCCAATGGCGGTGTCGCGAACCCCAGCACGGCTCGGACCTACGATGCCTTCGTGAATGTGAATGAGGGCTTCCAAGTAAAGAGCCTGGGAGTACAGAGGGTTGGGCTGTACGGCTACTTCGGGCAGTCGCCGACGTTTTACCTGACCAGTGATGGAGTACCGATCGAAGGGCAAGGGAACAAGAGCTTCTCCCGCGTGGGGGCGTACGGGTGGTGGTTCCTCAAGGACCTCGACATCGAAACGCTCTATATGCACGGGCAGGACAACGTGTATCTGGGGAACGGGGTAGCCGGCAACGATCCTGGATCCTTGCCCCCGGGCGCGGTCGGTCCCTCTTGGAACGGTGGCTTTGTGGAGGCGCACTACACCTACAGCCCGCAACTGATCTTCACGGGCAGGTACGAACTGGTGCACATGTCGCGCCAGGCCGACCCGACGTTGGTGTCGACCCTCGGAAATGTCGACTCTTGGACCATCGGCTACCGCTGGTACCCAATCATGTTCAGCCGCGCTGGCCTCGCATTCCACAACGAATACTCACAAGCCAAGACGGGGAATACGTCGGCAATCACGGGCAGTGATCAGACGATTCGCAGCGTCCTGATCGGTTTTGATTTCGATTACTAGGGTTTAAGCTATTTCCCATGGGTGAAGATGTTTTTGTGGGGGCGTTGGCACGCACAGCGAAGTTAACAATCGGAGTCCACCGGACTTCGTCGGGCATGCGCCGCCTCCCTGTCAATTCTCTTTCTGTGCGGTCTGTGCTTTTCACGGGCACGCGAAACCGGGGGCGCTAGTTTTTCGATCGACCTGGATCAGCCTTTCGCCGAGGTGTTGAGCGCGGTGGGCGAAGTGGCTCACAGCAGTTCGATCAAGGGCACCTTTGAATACCGGGACGAAGAGCAGCTCAACGGTGCTCAGTTTGCGGAAAAGTCCCAGTTGTTCCCGGCCTGGTCCGAGCCGGGCAAGGTCCTTTTCAAGGTTCGGCAACGGGCATTGTCGCCTGCCCATTTTCTAAATAGCAACGACGTGGGCACGGTGGCGGTGCGGTACGTGGTCCAGGAACGGGGTCCGAACTCAACGCGTTTGTTCATCGACGCGGTCTTTATCGAGAATGGGCGTCATCATGGGCATCCCTCCGACGGCTACGTCGAGACCTGCGAATTCGGCGAGATTGGCAAGCGGCTGAAGGAGCGGGAGCGGCTGCAGTCGCAAGCGGCTGCGGGTCAGCAATTCTCCCCCGCCGTGGAGAGTTCCTCGCAGCCCGATGCCGCGCCACCGGAGGCGAAGCAGCCGGAAGCGAAGCCGGCGGAAATCAGGCAAGGCCGGAGACGGACAAGTTGAATTTGCCGACTCCGCTAAGACTGCTGACCTGCAACGAGTAATTGGCGAGCAGAGATCCCAGTTGGCCTCTGAGTCCGCCAAACTCGAACAGCTGGAGTCGCAAGCGCGCCAGTTCCGGACTTCAGAATTTGTCCGGGTGAAGTCGGAACGGGCCGAACTGAAAGTGCTGCCTTACGCCCACGCGCGGGCTGTCGAGGCAGTGACGAAAGGCCAGGAAGTCACGGTTCTCGCGAAGAGCACTTACTGGTACCAGGTGCGTTCCGAGGACGGAAAAGAAGGATGGATCTCCCGGGCCCTCTTGGAGGTTCGGCCATGAGGCCGGCGGTCTTCCAAGTTCCGGTTCGCGCTCTCGCCTTCTTGGTTCTTGCCTGGCTGCTGTGCGGGCAGGCTGGAGCGCAGGCGGATGGCAGTTCGACGGTCCAGCGCACGTATCCGGGATCGCTCGAGGTCGTGCAGAAGGGCCTGCAGCAGATTGGCGGTTTCGGCGGTGGCAAACTGCCGATGCTGGATGGCTTCGTGACGGCAACATCGGGACAACTCGAGCATTACGAGCGCCCCTATTACCAGTACCGGGTGCACGTGAAACCCGTGGACGCCAATTCGACTGCAGTGAGCGTCGAGGCCAAAATCAGCGCCTGGTATGCAGACTCCAACCCGGCGCGTTCGGAATACCGGTCTCTCCTTTCGAATGGTCGTCTGGAGGCAGATTTGCTCGACCGGCTGCAAGAGGCTTTACGTGGGGCAATCGTGACCTCGGCTCCCAGCTCATCTCCCGTGGTCTCCGCCTCCCACAACCCAGGACTGTCGCCGGATACAAGCGCAAGGAATCCGGTCGTTCGGCCGTCCCCCAGGTCCTCCGATGCGGTCGTCAAGGCTGCGGCACCCACCCCTTCGCAGCAGGAGTTGGATGCGATCCTCGCCGAGAGACAGGCCGTGCGTGAGAAAACAACCGCGCTGCAGGCTCAGATAGACCAATTGAAGGCCGCCGATCACAAACCGGCAAACGCCTCCAGACTCGCCTCTGTCAAGCATTCGGGAGTGGGCGTGATGTCCCGCCAGAATTTTGGCGGCCCGGTTTTATTCCGCGCTCAGGCGGAAGACGAATTTGAAGTGGTGGAGCTTCAACCGGGTTGGGCCCAGGTCCGCCTGGGTCCGGATTCGACGGGATACGTCCAGGCCGACGAGTTGGCTCTTCCGGATGGAATGGTCGAGAAGTCGGCCGGCGCATCGCCTGATGTCGCGCAACCTGCCGCCGGCGTGGCCCCACGCGATTTGGGCTTTTCCGTGAGCCGCGAAGACGTCACCGTATTTTCGGGAGACTGGGTCCGTCTTAAGGGCAAAAAGGTCCTGTTCGTCTACGCCCAGCCCCGGGGATTGCTGTCGGACATGGCCAGTCAGGACGCGAAACTCGGATATGCCAAGCGGATCTTCGAGAGCCGCTACCGCACGGTTTCACAATCCAACACTGACGTGGAAGGCGTGGTCGTCGTGTTTCTTGGTAGTCGTGGTGGCGTCGCCGCCGCCACTCTTCCCGACATTCGGCAGTGGGTTGAGGGCGGGCTCGCGGACGAAGCTTTCGTCAACCGTTGTTCGCTGGATCCTCCCGCTGAGTTCAGAAGCCTGCGACTGAACTGACCGGGAAAGCAGCCTTTTGACTGAGTCGTGTTGCGATATATTGTAAAACATTTGTAAATTACTTGTAAAAAATGATTTGCATTTCAACTTGGCGAGCGGTAGTATCGGCAACCGTTTGTGAGGGTGGTTGCTGCTACTGCTGCTTCGAGACCCGGGGAGACCTCGATTTCGCCATGTGTTTTCGGGCCTGGGGAGACGCAGATTGCCGCGCGCGAGTTGCAGTCCGTCGCGGATAGCAGATAACCCGCAGGAGGTCCTCCTGCCTCAGAACTTTTTCGAAGGTGATCCTTATGAACGCAGCCTCGAAGCGGTTGTTCGCGAGTTGTGCTCTGGCAGTAACCTTGGCACTGCCTTCGTTCGCGCAGGAAGCCCACGTGGGAAACCTCACCGGCCACGCCGCCAGTGGCAAGAAACTCTACCGGAGATTCTGTATCGGCTGTCACGGCCCGCTGGGCGACGGCAACGGCGAGAACGCCCAGTGGATTGACCCAAAACCGCGAGACTTTACCGCTGCCACTTTCAAATGCCGCTCCACCCCCACCGGGACTCTCCCCACTGACGAGGATCTCTATAACTCGGTCGGACGCGGCTTTACCAACTCCAATATGCCGCATTGGGATGCCCTGACCGATCAGAACCGCATCGACCTGGTCGCTTTCATCAAGACCTTCTCGTCCCGGTGGCAGAGTGAAAAACCCGGAGATCCCATCAAGGTTCCGCCCGAGCCTGCCGTCACCATGCAGAGCATTACCCACGGCGCGGAGCTCTTCCAGAAAATGGAGTGCTGGAAGTGCCATGGCCAGGAGGGAAGAGGCGACGGTCCGTCGGCCTCCACTCTCACCGACAGCAAGGACAATCCCATCCGTCCCTACAACTTTGCCGCTGGTGCGGATGACTCCCGCTTCAAGTGCGGCGTCACCAATCAGGACATCTACAAAATCTTCATCACGGGTGTGGACGGAACTCCCATGCCGTCCTTTGCCGATGTGATCCAGCCCAACGATGCCTGGGATCTAGTCCACTTTCTGCGTACACTTCAGACCAATCGCCACAGTAAAGAAAACGACGTCTTGAAAGCTGCCGGTGGAAAGATTCCCACCAAGGCGCCCGACGCGAATCCGCCCGCCCAGCCTGAGAACAAGGGCTCCGGCAGCGGCAACTAGTTCATCTGCAGCACGTAGTTCAGGAGGGAGTGATTCGGATGCGTACCAAACTGTTCGTAGTTTTACTTGCGATGATGGTTTCTCCGGCCCTGCTTTTTGGCGCCGGCACGGTGAATGGCAAGGTTACTTACACCGGAACCCCCGCCAAGCAAAAGGTCATCGACATGTCGAAGGAACCGAGCTGCGCGAAGCAGCACGCCACTCCGGTGACGACCGAGGGCGTGGTGACGGGGGCCAACAACACTCTCGCCAACGTTGTGGTGTACATCTCGGCTGGCGCTCCCGACGAGTCCAGTGCTCCCGCACAAGCAGTCACCTTCACTCAAAAGGGCTGCCAGTATATTCCCCACGTTCTTGCCATGCATACCGGGCAGGAACTGAAGGTGGTCAACTCCGATCAGACCTCGCACAACATTCACCCTTTAGCCAAGGTCAACCGGGAATGGAACAAGTCTCAACCACCTGGAACTCCTCCCCTGTCGGAAAAGTTCGACAAGGAGGAATTTATTCCAGTGAAGTGCAACGTTCATCCCTGGATGCACGGTTACTTCGCTGTGCTCAAAACTACGCACTATGCGATCTCCGGGGACAACGGAAGCTTCACGTTACCCAATCTTCCCCCGGGAAAGTACACCCTTACCGCCTGGCAGGAGGACTACGGAACTCAGACCCAGGACGTGACCATCTCCGGCAGCGAAACCAAAACCGTGGACTTCTCCTTCAAGGCGAAGCCGTACTAAAGCAGTTCTCGCGGTAGTTGAAACGGTGGCCGGCCTCGCGCCGGCCGCCTTTCCGCATCCGACCCGGAGTTGGCCCGGGTGATTGCGAGGGGGAATGGGCAAACTATTCGCAGTGATCCTGGTGGTAATTGCACTGGCCTCGGCAATTCCCATCATCACTCACACTTGGTTCGGAACCGGCATCTCGTTGGCACCCCCGGTCGATATCTCCACCCACGGGCATGCCATCGACGAGCAACTCTCCGAAACCATGGTCGAGGCCGGCCTTTCTTTCCTCGCCGCTCAGTTTGTGCTGGCGTTCTTTATCTGGAAATTCTCTAATCGCCCAGCGAATGCCGAGATCCGGACATTCCCCGGGGGCGCGCGGGGCTTAGTCATTGCCGCCTTGGTTCTGGTCGGTACCGAAATGCTGGCGCTCGGCATCCTCGGCCAGAAAGCCTGGGCCGCGGTCTACTTTACGCCGGCCAGACCCGATGCCCTGCAGGTCCAGGCACAGGCCGGACAGTTCGCCTTCTATTTCCGCTACCCTGGGGCTGACGGAAAATTCGGGGGGTTGCATCCCGACAAGATCGACGAAGGGAATTCGAACTTCTTCGGGCTGGATCCCGCTAATGACGTCGAATCCAGGGATGACATCGTGACCGGCGAACTCGCCGTGCCCATCAACCGGGAGGTGCATCTCCTGATGCACGCCAAGGACGTGGGTCACTCCTTCTATGTCCGCGAATTGCGGATTCAGCAGGATTTCGTGCCTGGCCTCGACCTCTCCGTGCACTTCACCGCCACCAAGGTGGGCAAGTACGAGATTGTCTGCACCCAGCTCTGCGGCCTCGGGCACTACAACATGAAGGCATATCTCAACGTGTTGTCTCCGGAAGATTTTGACGCCTGGTTGAAGCAGAAGGCTTCCGAACAGTAGAGCAGTCCAGCCCGCTCGCGCGTCTGAGCGGCCAGTTTTCCCAGAGGGTGAGCACATGTCAGATGGATCGGTCCAGGCAGTTCATCATCACGCGCCACCGCAAGGTTTCATCCGGAAACACGTCTTCAGTCTTGACCACAAGGTCATCGGAAAGCAGTATTACGCCTTGGCTTTGGTGGCGGTCTTCATTGGCATGGTGCTCTCCTGGCTCATGCGCATCCACCTCGTCTGGCCGGCTTGGCCTATCCCGGGACTTGGACTCCTCTCCAAGGTTGGCGCACCCGGCGGTGTCATGACTCCGGAGTACTACTTGTCCCTGCTCACCATGCACGGGACGTTGATGGTTTTCTTTGTCCTCACCAACGCGCCCTTTGCTGCATTTGGGAACTACTTCCTCCCGATTCAAATCGGAGCCGAGGACATGGCTTTCCCGCGCTTCAACATGATGTCGTTCTGGACGACCTTCCTGGCCTTCTGCATCCTGGTGACCGCCTTCTTCGTACAGGACGGACCACCGCTCTCGGGATGGACGGCGTATGCTCCCCTTAGCGCGGTCGGGTCCGACGCCGGTCCTGGCGAAGGCCTCGGTCAAACCCTCTGGGGCCTGTCCATCTTTGTTTTCTGCATCGCCTCCTTGCTCGGCTCGTTGAACTTCATCGCGACCACCCTTGACCTGCGGACCAAGGGCATGACCTTGTCCCGCATGCCCATCTCCACCTGGGCGTGGTTCATCACTTCCTGCATTAGCCTGCTCGCGTTCGCGGTCTTGTTGCCGGCGTGCCTGCTGCTGATCCTTGATCGAGTGGCCGGTACTAGCTTTTTCATCCCCGCTGGCCTCGTCATCAGCGATCGCCTGCAACCGCATTCCGGCGGGTCGCCGCTGCTGTGGCAGCATCTGTTTTGGTTCTTCGGCCATCCTGAGGTGTACATCGCGATTCTGCCCGCAATCGGCATCGTCTCCCACATCCTGATCAACAGCATGCGCCGTCCCCTGTTGAGCCACAAAGTTGTCATCTACTGCATGATGGGGATCGGATTCCTCAGCTACATGGTCTGGGGCCACCATATGTTCGTCAGCGGGATGAATCCCTTCTCCTCGCTGATGTTTTCCTTCCCGACCCTGGTCATCACCATCCCGGCGACCATCATGACGCTGATCTGGCTCGGTAGCCTGTACGGTTCCAAGCTGCGCATCACCGCGGCCTCGTTGTTCGCTCTCGGCTTCATTTCGATGTTCGTCAGCGGAGGCGTCAGCGGCTTCTTTCTCGCTCAGCCCTCCATCGATATCTACTTGCACGCCACCTACTTTGTGGTGGGCCACTTCCACATGGTGATGGGCGTGGCCGCCATCTTCGGCGTCTTCGCCGGCACCTACTTCTGGTTTCCCAAGATGACGGGACACATGATGAATGAGTCCCTCGGCAAATTGCACTTCTGGATCACCTTCGTCGGAACCTACTGCATCTTCATGCCCTTCCACTACCTGGGACTCGCCGGAAACGTTCGTCGCTACTCCGCATTCGTCGACGATTTCCTTGTCCCTCTCATTCCCGTCCACCGGTTTATCACCATCGCGGCGCTCTTGACCGGAAGCGCGCAGCTCATCTTCTTATATAACCTGATTCACAGCCGTTTCCGCGGCGCTCCGGCGCCCGACAATCCCTGGGACTGCACCTCCCTCGAGTGGACCATGCCCTCGCCGCCGCCCTTCGACAATTTCGGCGGCAAGCATGTCGTCGTGTACCACGATCCTTATCAATACGGTGTAAAGAGTTCCACCGGCGACTACCTGATGCAAGACTCCCCTGAGCAGGCGGAGCTTACGAAGGCGACTTCGGCACCAACCGTGAAGGGAACATAGGGCCATGGCAACGACAATCCATCCGCCCGAAACCGAACAGCGCGGAATTGGACCACGGTCCCTCGGGAGGCGGTAGCTTTCGGAATCTCGGTCCGGCCAACGGCAACCTCAAAGTTCTGGATGACTATTCTCCAGAGCCGTCTCGCACCGGTATCTGGGTTGGGCTCGCAGCCATCACCATGTCGTTTGCCGCGTTTACCAGCGCGCTGGTCGTCCGGCAATCGACCGCAAACGACTGGCGTCATCTGACCATCCCTTCGATCGTATTTTTGAACACTCTGGTTCTTCTCGCCAGCAGTGTTACGTTGGAAGTCGCTCGGCGTCGCGTGGCGGATTTCGCCCGCGCCAAGATTGCCAATCGAAACACCCCCTTGCTCTGGTTGTGGGCGACGCTGTCTCTTGGTTTCATTTTTGTCGCGGGGCAGTACCTCGCTTGGCAGCAACTGCGCGCTGAGGGACTCTACCTCGCCTCCAACCCGAACAGCTCCTTTTTTTACGTCTTGACCGCGGTACACGCTCTGCACGTGCTGGGCGGGCTGGCGGGGTTGACCCGGGTCATTTACATACTGCGCCAGCCCGTCCTGGTGCTGCGTCGCAGCACCCTGGACGCCACCTCTTACTATTGGCATTTCATGGGCATTCTCTGGATGTACGTGTTGCTGGTGATGTGGATCAAGCTCTAACAACCTGCAGGAGGCTCTGTGAGCGAAGCCAATTTGCCGTTAGGAGGGCACGCGCCGGGGATCATGGAAGCATCCCCCTTCGCGATTCCTTCCAAAAAGCTGGTCATGTGGCTGTTCATCATCTCCGATGCCGTCACATTTGCCGCCCTCCTTTTCGCCTACGGATATATCAAGAATGCCAGCCCGAACTGGCCTGAGCCTTTCAAATTCTTCCCCAGCATCCTCAACGTCATGCTGATGACGTTCATTCTGGTCTCGAGCAGTCTGACCATGTTGATCGCCACACGTGCCGCCAGGGCAAACGATAAGTCCCGCGCCTTGCGCTGGACCTTTCTCACGGTCGCGGGCGGCGTCCTGTTCGCCTTGCTTCACATCCGCGAGTGGTTCGGTCTTATCGGCGAGGGTGTCCGGCTATTCCAGAATCCCTGGGGTTCGCCCATGTTCGGGGCTACTTTCTTCGCCATCACCGGCCTGCACTTGACTCACGTCGTGGGCGGCGTCATCGCGCTGACCGTCGTCGCCCTCGGATACAAACGCGGCCGCTACAACGCCGACGATATCGAAATCTGGTCCTTGTACTGGCACTTCGTCGATTTGGTCTGGATGTTCGTCGTTCCCATGGTCTATCTGCTTAACGTTGCCCGCTAAGCGAGCCAGTTGCTGGAGAAAAAAATGAGCACATCCTCAACCACCAAGGACAGCCTGAAGACTGACATCGTTGTTTACATCTGTATCCTGGCTCTGTCAGGGGTACAGGTCGTGCTGGCATATCATCACGCCCAGGGCAGCCAACTCTTTGTGCGCATGCTCGCCGTGGCCCTGATCCAGGCAGGTCTCGGAGTCATGTACTTCATGCACCTTCGCGACGAACAGCGCAACCTCCGGTTCGCCCTGATTCCCGCCACCATTTTCGTCATGCTGATGATGAACATGATATGGTCGGACAGCTTCCGGCTGTTGCACATGAGCCCGTTTACGAAATGAGAGGAGTCCGTTCGTGTTCAACTCTTGCATTCGCCCTCTGATGCGTCTTGCTATGCGGACCTTGTCTGCCCTTGCGGTGCTCGCTCTCAGCACCGCCTGCTACGCTCAAACCTGCGCTCTCTGTTACACCCAGGCGGCCTCCGCTGGTTCCCGCATCATCCAGGGCTTGCGCAGTGGGATTCTTGTGCTGGTCATACCCCCGATGTTCATGTCAGTGGGAATCACTCTGCTCGCGTATAAGAAGCGAAATCAGTTCAGCCGCGCCGACGACTCGCAGAAGGACCACGTCGACGGCAGTTGGTAACCTCGACACAGAGCAGCCCGAAACTGCAGCGGCATCCCCTCTTCAATTTTCCGCGTGACGTCCTGGTCTTTTCGCGAGAAACTCGCTTTCAAACTGGCATCGCCTTTGCCGCCCAAAACGGCTAGAATGATGCCCGTCCAACCGTTCTCTTGGAGGGTACAGTGATGGGTTTCCGTCGCCCGACTTGGGTCGCAGGCAGGAGCGCACAGGCATTTCTGGTAGCCGTTCTGGTTTCGGGGCTGACTGCACAGGTGAGCGAGTTACGTCCACAAGTCGGCGTGCCTGAGGATTGGACCCACCACCGCATCAAGTTCAACACGGCCACCCTTCACCAGCATCCCGAATTGGCCGTGCGAGAACCAAGGGCTGCCACGCAACTCTATCGCGAGGCCTTTGCTCAGGCGCGAGCAATGTTAAACAGCGCATCGCCTGTTTCACAATTCGCCTCGACCAGCTCGACAGCTCCCCACCGTGATTGGAGTGTCGCCCTGGGAACCGGCCGCATTCAGTTTGGCCAGTTTCCCGCGAAGTGGAATAGTGATCCCACCCTGCCGGTCAGTTTGGCCAATTGCACTACCGATTACGTGATCTACGCTTTGAATGTCACTGGGGCGACTGGCGGGCAGCCTTCCATCGTGGGCCTGAACAATTTGTACGCGAGCGCTACCGGGAATCCGCTGTGCGGCGGCGCCCAGCCCAATTTCTTGTTCACTTACAACACCACCACCATAGCGAACGGGAAAATCCTCACCTCTCCGGTATTGTCTTTGGACGGAAAGAAAGTCGCTTTTGTCGAAACCAGTAATACACCTGGTACCCTTAACTCTGTCTTCCACGTCCTGAAGATCCCGACTAGCGGAACTCATGCAACCGCCAATCCGTCAACCGCGGTTCCGCTTGGAGCCATGACCACCACCGCTCTCGCTGCGTCCACCAACGGCCGGTCGTCCCCCTGGGTTGACTACACCACCGACACCGCTTACGTAGGTCTCAACAACGGCAGACTGTACAAGATCACTGGTGTATTTAAAGGCATTCCCACGCTGGTCACCACAGCTCCCTGGCCGCTCACCATCAATGCGAATTCGACCTTGACCAGCCCCGTGCTCGACCCCGCCACCGGTAACGTCTTCCTCGGCGCCGGCAACGGCCGCTTGTACTCCGTGAACGTTAACACTCCGGGTCCAGTGACTCCCATTCAAATTGGAAGAACCGGTTCCCAGAACCCTGCTATCTACGATTCGGTTATTTTTGACGCCACCGGCAAGACACTGTTCGCCATTACGTCCAACGATTCGGTATCGAACCGCGCGGCCGTCGTGCAGGTAGACACCAGTTCATTCGCGGTTCTCGCCCGCGTGCCAGTCGGCGAGGGCAGCCCGGCCGGCACCAATGTCAACCTCTATGACGGAGACTTCGATAACAACTACTTCAACAGTGCCGCTACCGGGCACATGCTGGTCTGCGGCACCGGCGCTGCCGATACCACTCCCTATCGCTATCTCCTCGGCTTCAATGCCAGTGGCGTCCTGCAACCCGGATCATCCGTTCAGATTTCCGGGAACGGCAACGCTCGTTGCGGCCCCGTGACCGAATACTTCAACAACAATATTGGGGGGGGAACTGACTTCTTCTTTTGGAGCGTCACCCGGAACTGTTCGGGCTTTGGCAACAATGGTTGCGTTATGGCATTGGCCAACGGGTCGACCCTGACTTCGGCTCAGGCAAACGGCGGCACGAGTGGAATTATCATCGACAACAATTACGTCACCAAGGACGGTGGCTCCAGCATTTATTTCTCCACCGAAGCCGCCCCACTCAACGCCGTCAAACTGACGCAGCAAGGACTCCAGTAGCGCGCAGCGCGCGTTGTGGAGTCCGTGTGGCTGAGGTCGGATTCCCAGGCCGGTCCGACTGTTCCTAGATTTAATGACCTATTCGGTGGCGATCTGCCACCCCCTATCGCCCATTGAGAACGCCATGGCCGCCTTGGTGGGAGCGCCATGGTAGAACTTGGCGTTGAACTTATCGATCAGTGTTCCTCGATCCCACGTGTTGAAGCTTTTCACCAGCGGCCCGCTGGCATCGAGCATGTCCCCCACCTTGTTTGGCTCCCATACCCAGGTGAACTCGGCTCTCGCCCGGCCGGTGCCCGTCATGGTCACCGTCGGCGTTCCGGAAAGCGCTCGCTTGGCGACTGGGACCGTGTAAATGTCCGTGCCATCTTTGTTGTCCTTGGCCTTGCTTACGCCGGGAAGTTCCGCGAGCAGCTGGCGGCCTTCCGCCGTCAGGGTAACCGGCGTTGCCCGTCCCTTGTCCTTGCCGATATTCACCAGGCCCGCTTTCTCCAGAAACCGGTAGTTCGGGCCATGCGGCCGGTCCGCCACGCTTCCGATCACCATCCCAGTGCGAAATTGAATCGTGACAGGCCCACCTTCCTTCAGCGACTCTTCAATCAAGCTACTCGCTTCCGTAGCCGGAAGAACCTTCCGGTTCTGTACCACGTAGTATGCGGCCACGCCCACGAATGCGACGATCATCAGAATGATCAGCAGCAGTGGCACAACCGACCCTTGGCGCTGTTCCAGTTCAACTTCTTGTTCGAACATTGGAGTGATCCTCCGTGTGGCGATGGCCGGGAGTCGTCTCCCGCGCCTGAAAAAATTCTCACCGACATGCTCATAGAATGATGTGACTTGGCTCACAGGTGGCGGGGGCGGGCGTCACAACCGGGCGTCGAACCGACACCTGGAAGGAGCGCATCCATTTCAGGAGACGGATGACAGCTTCGCTGGAGCACGACGCCGCTCGGATCGTTTCCGCCGGCCCTGCTTCAAGTTCCCGGCCAGATCGGCCAGGGTCGTGGTCTTCAGCCTCGCCTCGATCTGCGTACGAAGATCCTTCCAATGCGCGTGCAGGGGGCACGGTTCGTGATCGCTACACCGCTCCAGCCCCAGGATGCATCTCCCCACCTGGTCACTGTCCCGGCCAGACGAGAGGATTTCGCTCACGTAAATTGTTCTCGCCGGACGGGCCAGTTCGTATCCTCCCCGCACACCCTTGAACGAACGAACCAGTTTCCTTTGCCCCAGCTTGCGCAGGATCTTCCACAGAAACGGCATGGGAATGTGCAGCGTCGTCGCCATCTCTCGGGCGCCGACAAGCTTTCCCGAAGGCTGTCCCGCTAAGTGGGTCAATGCCTGAACGGCATACCCCGACGACCGTGGGAACATGTCCTTGCCCCCCTCCTCCGCTAGTATTCTTTCTTGCCACTGCGCTTCGCAAGGACTCCACCCTCACAATCTGAGGTCTGGTTCTGTTTCGGGAGAATAAGGCTGCGGAAAGTTTGATTGAAGCTGCAAGACTTTTCATCCAGCCCCGGTCGTGAGCCCTCAACCTAAGACTATCTATCTGAAAAAGAAGTGGTTACAGGAATCGAGGCGCTGGCATCTCGATTGCGCCACTACATCGCAAATCGGCGTACACTATTCGCCGGCTCGCAACGCCCTGTCGGGTCAAAACATGTCTTCGCGCAAACTCTGGCCAGTTGTGTTGCTGTTCCTGCTCGCGGAGTCTTCGCTCGCGCTGAGCGTCCGCCAATCCTTCCGTGTTTCCACGTCGATACCTTTGACCGCGCGAGCGCACCAACTCTGGAGGGCCCCCATTCACAACTCGGAATTCGCCGATGTGCCCCGCACCAGCGCGCGCTCCCGGTGCGAGCGCACCTATCCCCCCGAAGCCCTTACTACTCCCAACCCGATCCTCGGAACCAGCGATCCCGGCGTTAAGGTTAGGGTGAGCTTTATTGTCGGGTCCGATGGTCGTGTGCACAGCCCGCTGATTCTTGAGAGCGCGGGCACCGCCGAAGATCACACGATTCTGGAGACCGTCCGCAGCTGGCGCTATCGTCCCGCCATGTGTAATGGCGTGCCCACCGAAACTGAAGGGAAGATCGAGTTTTCAAGCCGCTAGTCCCGCCCTTTGATCTAGAATTGAGCCCATCTGGACTCGATCGTGGAACCCAAGAAACCACCTGCAGGTCAACCTGCAAATTCGCCTACGCCGGATTCCCAGGACGATTTTGCCCTCAACTCTCCCGTCGACGAATTCTTTAACCGCTTGCGCTCGGACATGCGTCACCCGCTTCCCAGTCAGGAAGCCATCTCGGCAGCGCTGCACGCCATGCAGCGTCTCGCAGCCGAATCGGTGGCGGACGCCGGCACTGGCCTGTCCGGCGGCATTCGTGCGGACGCCCCTGTGACCTGCCAGGCGTGCGGTTATCAGAACCGCCCAAGCAGTCAGTTCTGTGGTCAGTGCGGACTTCCATTGCAGCCCGCCGCCGCGGAGCGTTCTCCGGAGGACCCGCCACTCAGTCTCGGATCGTCTACGGAGTCGGCAGCGGCCTTTAGCGGCCAGCATCACTTTCACCATCACTATCATCACCATTATTTCGCTTCGGGCCAGGAGTCCGGCGCCGCCCTCGCACCCCGAACCACCTCCGCCGATCCTGCGGCCGCCAAGTTGCGCACCCCAGGAGGGGGCGCGCCCATGAGTCGTGTCGAGACTGCGGTCCGCAAAGTTACGCTCGATTGGGCCTTGGCCTGCAATAGCCGCCAACTCGACGACCTGGTCAGCACGTATGCCGCGGATGCGCTCGTGCTGCGCCCGAACCACCCCGCTGTGCGCGGAACCGCTGCTATCCGGGAATTCTTTTTCACCGCTCTGGACGCGGGTTTTGGGGAAGTTGAACTCGATCCCATCCGGGTGGACGTGTTGGGCGACGTTGCCTATGAAGCCGGCCGCTGCAAGATGCTGGTTCCGGTAGTCGTGGGCAAGCGGCGCGAGGAACGTGGAAAGTACTTGATCCTATTGGCCAGGCAGACGAACGGGGAATGGAGAATCATCAGCGACTGCTGGTCGAGTGATTTAAGCCTGGCAACGGCTGCCGATGCCAACGTCTCCAAACCCGCCGCAGTTTCCACCCCACTCCAGAAGCCCGCCCCTCCGCGTAAAGCTCCTTAGTATCACTCGCGCTTTATCCAACCCCCAGTTTTTGCAGCTCCGCGCTCAGCTGCTCCACGGTATCCATTTCGATGGTGTGCATACCCAGCCGCTTCGCTACTTCGAGGTTGAGTGCGCGATCATCAATGAAGCAGCATTCTTCCGGAACCTGCTGCGTCACATCCAGGGCCTGCCGGTAGATGCCTTCCTCGGGTTTGCGCAGCCCCACGTAACAGGAACTTACGAACAGCTTGAAGATTAAGCGCATCCCGAATTTCTCAATCCGGTACTGGTTCAGTTCGCGCGATTCATTGTTGATCGTTCCCATCAGGTACTTCCCGGACCCGGCCAGCTTCCCGGCGAACGCCAGCGCGTCCAGGTCAGGTTTGGAAAGGGAGTACATGAACTTCCTGAACTCTTCGCGGGTGAATGGGCGCGGCCTGTAAAACACGGTTCGGTCGAGGTACTCGTCCAAGGTGATCTTCCCGCGCTCGAACGAGGAAACCACCAGCTCGTGACGGTCGGCGAACTCCTCCCGGTCCAGTTGGAATCTTTCCAGCGCCGCTTCGCGCTGAGTTCGATCCCACGCGTTCGTCAGCAGCACGCCCCCCACATCCCAGAACAGCGCCTTGATCTCCGGCAACTGCGTCCTCCCTCACTGCAAGAAAATTCGTTGTGATTCCTGGTGCATGAGTCAAAGATCTGCAATCAGCACACCACTCCAGTCATTTATGCTCAGTGCCGGTACACCGTGGTATCGGCGTGGTAGTTCCGCCAGTCGAACCAGTAATCCTTGATCCCAGGCAACTCCGGCAGACATTTTCCTGCGCCGGCGCCCGAAACTGCACAGCCTTTGAAATTCCATTCGCCGCCCTCGGAGTCCAGCAGAGCAAACTCCCCGTCGCCGCTCTTGCGGAACAGTTCCACGTCCGAATCCCCGATCCGGCTCAAAAAGGTCCGCACCGATTTCCCGTCGGGTCCGGCCACCAGCAGAATTGGATTGCCTCCCAGTCGGTCCTGCACCGGGCTCTGTTTCAGGATCGTGTCCAGGGGATAGGCTCGCGCTTCGCCCGCAACCACCAGACCGATCACCACATCCCTCGATTTCAGTTCCGTGCCCGGGAAGCTGATGGGCACCGGCAATTTCGCGACCTCCTCCTCCCACTTGCTGTCGTACTCCTTCTGATCGCGCGCCACTGCGGCCAGCACCTGTCCGCCCGGCGACTCCGTTTTCCAAAGACTGAAGCTCAGCTCATCGCTGGGTGCAAGCTCCAGTACTTCGCCCTTCAAACGCCCGAAAATTGCCTTCCCCGTAATTTGCTGCCACCAGGTTCCCGTTTCCCGGTCACGCATGAGGAAATTCTGGTTGTTGATGCCTGCCAGGTAGAAATGCAGCACCCGCCCGCCCACTGTTCTTTTCCACACCAGACCGGTGTGACAGAGTGTTCAATACGTGACCGCCACCGCTACCCCGCCAACCACGTCATTGACAATGTGATGGTAGGCCATCTCTCGGATGGGATATGCGCGGGCATCATTGTTAAACGCAACCGCGAGAACCATCTCACCTGAGTCGAGTGTGGACACACCGGCTGCCTCGAATCCCGGTTGTGCGACCGGGTGAAACATCCACTCAAAATAATTCATGCGCGCCATCGTCGCCGACCCTGTCGCCAGCAGAACGCCCGCGACTAACCATATCTTCTGAAGCCGCCGCACTCGGCCCCATTGCCCAATAGCTAGCAGGATGACCGCGCAAGCGGCGATGGCCGTCCCCGCCGCCGCGTATTCGCGCACGATCAGTGCCAACGTCAGTGCCTTCGGGGACTGGTATCGGAAGGGTCGGATGATAAATGCAGGAATAAAAAACAGGCTGCTGCCGCCGGCGACGACCAGGCCAAACACCACCCACCACCAGCGAGTTCTCTTCTCAAACTGCGTCATCTTTGGCTGACCAAACCTCTCCAATCGCTATCCTGGAAGGCTGGGGGAAAGGACACGTTTCGCAACAGGGCATCGTCTTAGCGACGCTGTAAGCGCCTGATTTCTCATCGGCCCCTTTGCGGCTGGATTGTCGCACCGGGGTTTCCCCACCGCCTGCTAGGATTTCATTCTACCTGCCCAGCCAGCTTTGCTCGCAAAGCAAAGCCCCGATCTGCATTGCAGGATCGGGGCTCCGGTTGGTGAGTTGAGTTGCGCTGTTTACTGGGGTTGAAAATTCTGCCGGTAGCTCAGGTTGACCACGTCCTGAAACATCGGCGTGCCCGGAGGCAGGTTCGCCGGCGTCAGGAACAGCTGGTCAAACTGGTAAAGACGGTTCGGCGGATTGTACACCGTGGTGCAGCACTTGAAGACTCCCGTCTCATACTGCGAGTAATAGAGGCTGACCAGCGACCCTTCGTAGTTCAGGTTGCTGCCGCTCCAGTCCTCGATATAGCGCAGGAAGTTGTGCATCCCGCCGTCAGTCCCCATATCTTGTGCGCCCCAGGCAGGCTGCGGGAATGCAAGGGTCATGCCGGCGGCCACCGCCATGCGGTACCACGTAGTGTTTCCGTTTCGATTGGTGAGAGTATTCGGATTCTTCATGTCGTTCAGATCCGTCCAGGCGTTCGACAGCAGGGTCACTGCGTCCGCGATGATCGCCGCCGCCGCGTGCGGATCGGTATATCCGGCTGCGCTCGCGTTGTAGTTGCCCAGCACGTACACCGGATTCTCTGAAGCCACCGTGAAGCCTCCGCCATTGTTGTCCAGTCGCGTTGGCAGGTTACCTACGCTTCCATCGACCAGCCGCAGAACATGCCGCGCTCCGGTCACTCGGTTTTGTCGGCCCTTTGCCAGGCAATCCACCGCCTTGTACGGGTTCGGTGGAGCGGTATTCGTGTTCACCAGGAACCCGTCCCCGACGTTTCTCACGCCCCAGTTGTCGAGCCTGCCGTTCCCGTCGACGTCTTCTGCCGAGGTTCCACCCGCCGTATCCAGCACCCCATCCGGTGTGCCGTTGGAGGTGCCCCAGTTCACCACGTCCTCAAACCCGTATTCCCCATTGATGGCCGGCGGCCCGGGGTTCAGGTTCGGATTGATGGTTTCGCCCCGGCGATCCGAGAAGTACAGCACGTACCCGTTCTGCGGTTGAAAATCCACCAGCGTGCCGGTGCCCGCAATTGTCCCCTTCAGCCACTTGCGCAGATTGCCTACGTCGATCTCGACCGCGTTCATAATGCCGTTCACGTTGCACTGTGTGCCAGCCAGTGTCGTGTCGCGGGGGAAACCTTCGCGCGCGTCAAAGAAGTTGATCGGATACCAGCTGAACTGGCCGGTGATCGTCGAGGGCGCATCCGTCCCATTGACTACGCCGTCTCCATTCCGGTCAGCGAGTTCCTGCAGAATCAGGATCGCGTTGGGATGCACAGCGTTATTGCCCGGCGCCGTCGGTACCGCAACGCCGCGCGCGAAACCGAGGCCCAACCACTCGTTCGTGACTCCCACCCAGTTGCCTAACGTATTCTTGTACTCCACCCGCAGCCACCCATTCACGAGCGGCCAGGGGTTGACAGGTGCAGCCGCACCGTTCACCCACGGCGAAGCCGTCCAGGCCGCATCCCCTCCAACCTTCGCCATCGCCAGCGCGGTTGCTCCGCCCGGATTGACAGCAATGGTTTGTCCGTTCAGGAACACGTCGTTGGCATCCCCAGCCTGGCCCGGATGCAAGTCGTTCTGCGTATCCGCCAACAGCACGCGAATCTGCGCCTTGTTGAACAGACGGGAAGAGCTCACCGCCGAGCCCGCCAATTCGTTTGGCAGCGGTTTCCGGATAATTTCAATCGGAAGCACATTCGGTCCCACAAATGGCAGCGTAAGCTTGTTCACGCCCGTCTTGGAATTGGCGACAAAACCCTTGTAGGTCGACGTCGAGGTCGTAATCCAGGTCGCATTCTCGGCGCCCGCCGGAGGAATGCCGCCGCTCCAGCTGGCCTGGCCGACCGCATAGCTCAGGCAGTTCGTCGCCGGCGCGCCCGAGTCGCACCCGCCGCTTGCATTGGGAATGTACACCGGGCTGGTATAGCCCGAGGATGTCAGGTGGTTATTCTCCAGCCGATCCCGGATAATCTGGTTAAAGGCTGTTACCTTCGAGAAGAAGGTCAGCGACGAACCGCTAGCCAGGTACAGGCTGCCATTGGTGTGCACCCGCCCCTTGAACTGGAAAGTCGGACCAGCAAAGTAGCTGATGTCTCCATCCGCAAAGATGCCAAACTGGAATACCGGGATCAGCGCCACTTCCACGTTCCGCGTGATATTGGTCGCCGCATTCGGCGTGGTCGTGTTCAGCGGGCCCTGATAGGCGTTCACCGTTAATGTCAGGGGCACGATTTCGGCGACCAGGCCCTGGTTGGCGCCCGAGCTGATCGTGTTCCAGGACGTCAACGGGTTGCCCGGGTTTGCTGGGTCGTTAGCCCACGTGATCGACTGGTTGAAGTTGATGCCATTGCCCAGCGTGGTTGGAGTCGTAGCCGCCAGCGCGCTGATGGAAGCCGGCGTCGGGGATTGCGCCGAGGAGTACAACGCCGCCAGGCTGGCCGTGAGCTGCTCCATGCCTGATTCCGCGGCGTAGTATGTCAGGTTGTAGTTCATGTCGCTGCCACCCATGTGGCTTTCGCTGTTGACCAGGTACATCAGGCTCACGGCCACGCCCGACAGAAGCAGCAATAACAAAAGCGCTGCAATCAGCGTGAATCCCTTTTGACGAAGTGTGGACTTCTCCATGCTTGTTCTCCTGCCCCCAAACCCTTACTGATAACGATTTCGAAAACTCATATTCCGCGCGCTGATCGAAGTTGCCAGCTGCAAACTCTGCGACTTCGCTCCGTCCTGCGCCAGGCTCTGCGCCGTGACCGCAATGTTCACCTTGCGAATCTGATTGGGGGTCACGCCGGCAATCGACAGCGGATCGCGCTGCTCGGCGTTGTTTAGTCCGGTCGTGTCATTGAACAGGTCATACGACACCGTTACCCCGATGATGTCGTCGGCCACCGGAACCGGAAGCAATCCATTCACCTGCCGCATCAGCCGCGGCGCTTGTCCGTTCCCGGGTACCTGGATGTAGTACGTCACCACCAGCACTCGATAGGCGGCGCAGGCTATCGGGCCCGGGCTCGTGCTCTTGATGTACCCCAGGTTCCCGATGGCGCCGCCGATTTCGTTTATGTTCAGAGCGTCCGGTGAGCCCAGCGTCACCGTTGTCGCGGTTGCCGTTGTAACCTCCGTGATCACCGTTCCCACGTTGGTCGAAACCATTACCAGATCGCCCAGCTGCAAACCCACTCCCGGCGCATTGGGCGCCGGAATCGGGGGACGGGAGCCGGTACCGGCGCCGCCAGCCCGATCGTGGTCGCCGATGTCACCGAGCAGCCATACTGGAACAGCGGAAACCCATAGTCCACGTATGCCACCGTAATGCTGTCGGCCGTGCCGCCGGTGGCTGGAATGACCACTCCATTCTGCACTCCGTTATTCGGTCCCGGAATGATCCCGTACATGTAATTGCCGGTCGGATACTGATGGTTCAGCACGTAGCAGGTGCCCGCCTGGTCACAGCCGTACTTGGAAGCCGTTGCCGCCCCCCCGCTCGGCAGCTGAATGCCGCCCGGCGGAATTCCAGCCCCTGCCATGCTTATGTCTTTGGACATCAGGTTGATGGCCGCGCGTGCGTTCTGCTGCAGTTCGGTGCGCTGCGAGATCAGCGTGCTGGCCTCAACTCCGCTCTTGAACAGTTGCACGGTCGATCCCAGGATGATCAAGGACAGCGCGAACGAAATCAGCAGCTCGATCAGTGTGAATCCTGCGGTTTTCTCTCGACAATTGATTTTCATTCGCGTTTCGCCCCTAGCGGTACACCGAGATCAGCGAATTCACGGTATAGGTGCGCGGTACTCGAAACCCCAGCTTGGTGTACCGCACCGTTACCGCGATTTGCTTCAGATTTACGTTGGGAGTGCCGTCCGGGTTCAGCGTGTTCGCAATTGTGATCTGCCGCTGAAAGTTCGAGAGCACTAGAAAAGTATCGTCCGCCGTCCCCAGCAGCCCATCGCTGCCCGGCAGGCGGATGCACTGCACTCCGTAGGGATTGATGGCACTGGGACATCCGGTGCTGCCCGCGGAAAACGCGATATCATCCGCCGTTCCCGCCAGTCCATCCGGACCCGTATCCAGAAGATTCGTAAAGCCGTCCATGAAAATCCCGCCCCCCGCCACGTTCGCAATCTGCGCGAAGGTGATTTGCTGCGTGTCGCGCGCCGTAAAGATGTTCTCCAGCGCATCCTGCGCGGTCTGCTTGGCGATCTGATCTTCCTGGACCGAATGCGTGGTCGCCAGCGCGTAGGCGAAGGTTGCCAGCATGGCGAGCAGCCCGATCATCAGAATGACCGTGGCAAACAGCGTCTCGAGCAGTGAGAAGCCCTGCTCCTGGTTCCGCTTGCGTGACTGAATCTTTGTTCCCTGTTTCATCATTTTTGAACCCACGTCGCATTGCCAGCCTGGTTGACCAGTTGCCATCCGCGCACTCGCCCAGTGGCGCCGAATACGCTGATCGCCCGGGAACTGTAAAGATCCCCGGTCATCGCGGTGTACACCACCCCGTTATTCAGATTGCCCAGTACGTCCTGCGCCGAACCATCCGGCATGAACATCACGTAATTCAGCCCGCCCAGCCCGATGCCTTGGCCGAAGTCGATGGCCCTTGCCCCGTTGCCGAAGTTGTCGGGGGTATTCGCCGCCGGAACTCCGGCTACGATTTGAAATTGAATGTTCGTAGGCAACTGCTGGGTCGTGATCACCACCGGTGCCGGCGACACCGGCACCGCAACATCCCAGCGCGATACCTGGATCGTGTTCGGTGCGATGAACGCGACAATGTAGCGCTTTCGTTCATCGATCGCCTGCTGCCGGTAACGCCGCAGCAGCATGAAACTCTGGCTGAAGGCCGAGTTGGCGCGCGCCGACTTTAACGCCGGCTGCAGTGTCACAAAACCCACGGCCAGCGCCGTCATTAGTATCGCCACTACCGCCGCCGCTTCTAGCAGCGAAAATCCACGAGCTCTTTGCGACACGATTCCATCTTTTCTGGGGGAGTCTGAAACGCGACCGTGACCCTCTTGAGGAGCCATTGCACTCTCCACTGCCGATCTCTCAGCGTCATTCAGGGTCGGAAATGACGAACTCACCGTAATGCGGAAGGCACGCCCCGCGTGCTTACTGCTCCGCAAGGCGCCTCCAACTCACTTCATCGTAGGGACACCCCTGAGGAGCGTCAAAGCACTGCGGTACTGTGCTGGTCATGATCTTCTGTAACGTAATGCATGCTCAGTTACGCTCGTGACTGGGCATGCCCGCGACAACCCCAAACTGCTTCTCGGCTCGGCGTTTGCCCAAGCGCGTGCGAACCCCCCATTTCTGAGACGCTTGCCCTGAGTCCCAGCCTTGACCATCGGCGCCCGTTCCAATTGGCAAGCTGAATCCGGAAGCCGCCTGCACACACGCTTTGATTACTCGAGTAACTTGTGGCTTACCCACCGTAACTTTTACGATGCCAATCGTATGGCGCTTAAGAGCCTCGTTGTGTGCGCAGACGACGCCACCACTCAAGTCCTGCGTCCGATTCTCGAAAGCCTCGGGCTTACAGTAGACATCTGCGCCAACGCTTTCCAGCTTCCGGGCAAACTGGCCGAAACCCGCTACGACTCGGTCGTGATGGACTGCGAGAACGCCCCCGAAGCCACGGACATGTTGCGTCAGCTGCGCTCCTCTGCGCGCAATGCGACTGCGCTCGCCATTGCCATTGCCGGCAAGCAGAACAACGTGCGCCAGTTGTTTGCCCTGGGCATCAATTTCGTCCTCTACAAACCGATTTCTGAAGATCGTGCGTGGAGCAGCCTGCGTGCCGCGCGCTCCCTCATACGGCGCGAGAGGCGGCGCAGCGGCCGGGTCGCCGTTCACGCCAAAGTCGCTTTGGACTACGCTAACGTGGAGAATGTCCCCGCCACCCTGATCGACCTCAGCGAAGAAGGCACCGCCGTCCAGAGCGAGAAGAAGCTTCCTCCCGACTGCCGCGTCTATTTCCAGTTCGCCCTCCCGGGCCATACTTCTCTGATCCAGCTTTCCGGCGAAATGGTCTGGCAGGACTCTGGCGGCCGCGTGGGCATGCGGTTCCTTAATGTCCCCTCCTCTTCGCGACGGGTCCTCCGCAACTGGCTTGCCACCAATGCGCCGGCCACGGCCACAGCCGCACCCCAGGTGCCGCGCCCCGCGGAAAAGATTGCCAAGACCACCTCCCCTGCCGTTATCCCCCAAGCCGACAATGCGCTCGCGCGCTTGCGCTCCGCTCCCGGAAATCGCCGGACGCAGTCCCGGCACGCCTGCCGCCTCAGCGCCGATGTGTACCGCACGGGCGTACCCGTTCCCAACCGCTGCAGCTTGACTGATATCAGTTCAGGAGGTTGCTACGTCGAGATGCCCACACCGTTTCCTGCGGGCACGCGCGTCGAAATCGTAGTGCGGGCCCAGGACATCAAGCTGCGCGTCCAGGGAGTCGTGCAGACCGTGCATCCGGGTTTTGGGATGGGAGTACAGCTGGTGTTGAAGACCGCCGAAAATCACGACCACGTGCAGTCGCTGATCCGTCTGCTGGCCGAATCCGAGCAGGGAACCGAGGTCGGTCCCCCCAGCGATTCCTGGTCGCGCTAGTCTCTTGGCGCGGGTCTTGCAGTGTAACGTCGAACACAAGACTAATTTGCTGTCCTGAGCGCAGCGAAGGACCTCTACCCAGGAAACTGCGGCCCTAGGCCCGCGAAGATGCTTCCGCCGTGACCGCCTGCCGGAAATATGCAAGCGACATGTGCAAGCCCGCTTCCAGATCGATCTTTGGCTCCCAGCCCAGCAGGCGCTTGGCCTTGCTGATGTCAGGTCGCCGCTGCTTAGGATCATCTTGCGGCAACGGCTCATAGCGCAACTGGCTCTTCGACCCGGTCGCCGCCAGCACGCGCTGCGCGCACTCCAGGATCGTAAACTCGTTGGGGTTGCCGATATTGACCGGTTCATGCTCGGCCGACCTCGAGAGCCGCACGATCCCTTCCACTTCATCACTCACGTAACAAAAGCTCCGTGTCTGGCTGCCATCGCCATAGATCGTGAGCCCTTCCCCGCGCAGTGCCTGGCGCATGAAGTTTGGAATCACCCGGCCATCGTTGATCTGCATGCGCGGCCCGTACGTATTAAAAATGCGCACGATATGCGTGTTCACGCTGTGGTAGCGCAAGTACGCCATTGTGGCCGCTTCCGCAAAACGCTTGGCCTCGTCATATACGGACCTCGGCCCGATCGGATTCACATGTCCCCAGTACGTTTCTTTCTGCGGATGTTCCAGAGGATCGCCGTAACACTCCGAAGTCGACGCCAGCAGGAATCCTGCCCCATACTTGCGAGCCACATCCAGGGAATTGAAGGTTCCCAGCGAACCGACTTTCAGAGTCGCAATCCCGTGAGCGCTGTAATCCACCGGGCTTGCCGGGCTTGCGAAGTGGAAGACGTAGTCGACCGGCCCGCAATCGTACGGTTCGGATACGTTCACCTCCTGAAATTCGAAACGCGCATCGTTGCGCAGGTGCTCGAAGTTCGCCCGGCGGCCGGTTAGCAGATTATCAGCGGCCACTACCGAATAGCCTTCTGCGAGCAACGCATCGCACAGATGCGACCCAACGAACCCGGCTCCGCCGGTTACAAGGGCGCGTCGTTTATTCATACTTGGTCTGATTGCTGCCCCGGCCTTCCCCAGTCGGCAGGCCCTCGGGAAGCGCGGGCGCCCGTCCCACGCTGTAGTAGGTGAACCCATGCGCCGCCATGGTCTCCGGGTTGTAGAGATTGCGCCCGTCGATCACGATCGGGTAGCGCAGCTTGCTGTTGAGCTGGCGCAGGTCCAGCGCTGCAAATTCCTCCCACTCCGTCAGAATCAGCAGCGCATCCGCCCCCGCTGCAGCCTCGTATGCGTTGCTCACGAACTCTACATTGGAGCGCAGCACTTCCCGTGCCCGATCCATGGCCGCCGGATCATAGGCGGCGACCACGCAACCCTCCTGCACCAGCGACTGAATCAGCAGGATCGCCGGCGATTCGCGGATGTCGTCGGTGCCTCCCTTGAAGGCCAGGCCCAGCACGCCCAGGCGTTTGCCGCGCAGCGTCCATAGCGCATTGCGAACCTTGCGCAGAAAGCGTTGCCGCTGCTCTTCGTTGATCCGCATGACCTCGTCCAGCAGGCGGAAATCGTAACCGCATTCCCGCGCCACCGAGCGAAACGCCATCAGGTCCTTCGGAAAGCACGAGCCCCCGTACCCGATTCCTGGATTCAGAAACCGCGGTCCAATGCGCGAATCCGTTCCAATCCCCTGGCACACCTGCTGTACGTTTGCGCCCACCGATTCACACATCGACGCGACGGCATTGATGAATGAGATTTTCATCGCGAGAAACGCGTTGGAGGCGTGCTTGATCAGTTCCGCGCTCTTGGTGCTGGTCACGATGATGGGCGGCGGAATCTGCGCCCGGTCCGGCCCGGGAATCGCATCGGCGCGCTTGTAGTACGAGCCATCGCCCAGCGGCGCATAAATTTCCCGCAGCACAGCCGCACAGCGCTCTGAATCCGCGCCCACCACGATGCGGTCGGGAAACAGGAAGTCCGTCACCGCCGTGCCTTCCCGCAGAAACTCCGGGTTCGAGGCCACGTCGAACGAGTCTGCCTGCGCCCCATTCCGCAGGATGATCTTCCGCACCCACTCGCTCGTGTATACCGGCACCGTGCTTTTTTCCACCACGATCTTGTAACCGTCGATGGCGCCGGAAATCTCGCGCGCCACCGACTCAACGTAGGAAAGATCGGCGTCCCCGCTGTCGGTCGGTGGAGTGCCCACCGCCACGAAAATCGCCGCACTGGCGCGCGCTGCTTCGCGCAGGTTGTCCGAAAATTGCAGCTTTTGTCCGCGATGCCGCTCCAGCAGCTCCGGCAAAAATCGCTCATGAATGGGAACTTGACCGCTCTTGAGGGCAGCCAGCTTCTGCTGATCGTTGTCGACCAGGATTACGTCATGACCCATGTCCGCAAAACAGGCGCCCGCTACCAGCCCCACGTAACCCGAACCCACTACCGCAATTCGCATGAACAAACTCCCCGCTGAAATCCCGAACGTGTTCCCTGCGCGACGCTGCCAGATCCCGCAGACGGCTGTCGATTCCGTAGTCCGCGCAAAGTTTTAATCTAGCAGGTTTTCGCGGTTGCGCAGGCCTGCTTGCCTCCGAAAATGCGCTCCCCGCGCAGGAACGGGAAGGTTCCCTGTGCCCATTCATCACCCGAAACCGTGATACTCGTCACCGTGTTCCGGGTATTCGCATCTGAGAATACGGTTAGAGGCGCGTCCTAATGCCGATCCTCATGATTGCACTCATCGCCCTGGCCGCTTTTGGCCTCATTGGACTTCTGCTGTTCGCCGCCGTCCTGTGTGAACGGAAGACGGCCAAGCATCCCGGTCCCCAGCAGTCCAGTAACGAACCCGCGGGCAAGCACGCCGCCTGACCCATCGAGGCGCCGCTGCTTCATTGCTCCCTCCGCAGGCTACTCGTGCGCCTACGGCGATCCCGCGAATTCTGCTCTCTCCTGGGTCACGAAGCTCTTTCCCTTCTGCTCCGAGCCCGCCGCCACTACCGTCGCCAGCAAGAGGATGTTCACAATTTCAAAAGCCGCCAGCGCCCACGCATATCCGAACCGGTCCCGCAGTGCATATTCGATATTGTTGGTCGGGGCTGCAAACAGGATGCCCAGTTGGTAAGCGAATCCCGGCATCAGTCCTCGCACCGCATCCGGCGATAGTTCATTCAGGTGCGCCGGAATGATTCCCCACGCCCCTTGCACGCCCACCTGCATCACGCACGCTCCCATGACCAGAATCGCCAGCGACCCGCCAAACGCCCACGCCGGAATCGCCATCAGCGCCAGTGTCAATGCCAGCAGGATCGCTCGCCGGCGTCCGTAGTGCTCCGACAAATACCCGAATGCGCACGCTCCCAGCACCGCCGCGACGTTGTACCCGATGGCTACGTACGAAATCGTCCCTAGCGCCAGCTGGTGCACCTCCTTGAGAAAATGTGGATAGAGATCCTGCGTTCCGTGCGACAGGAACATCATCAGCGTCATCAGGAGCACTAGGTACGAGAAAATTTTCCAGTGTCCGCTGGCCGTGCGCAGGATCGATCCCACCGTTGGTGCGCGATGCTGTTTCCAGGCCACCGATTCCTTCACGCGGAACCGTATATAAAACGCCAGCAGCGCCGGAACTCCACCCACCCAGAACATCGCTCGCCAGCCCCAGTGCGGCAAAACGACGCGCGCCGCCACGGCCGCCAGCAGGTAACCGATCGAGTACCCGCTCTGCACTACTCCTGAAAGCACGCCCCGCCACCGTTTGGGCGCGCTCTCCATCGCCAGCGATGCACCCACGCCCCATTCGCCCCCCATGCCAATCCCATAAACGGCGCGCAGGATAAAAAACACGGTATAGTTCGGCGCGAATCCGCACGCTAGTTCGAACAGCGAGAAGAACACCACATTTGCCATGAGCGGCCGCCGCCGTCCATAGCGGTCCGCGAGCAGACCAAACACCAGCGCTCCTACGGGACGCATGGCCAGCGTGGCCGTCATGGTCAGGATGATTCTCGATGGCGCCACCCGAAACTGTGCCGCCAGCGTGTCTACCAGGAACACCAGCACGAAGAAGTCGAACGCATCCAGCGTCCACCCCAGGAAGCTGGCGGTCACGGCATGCCATTGGTCGGAGCGGGAAAGGGAACTGGCCTCTCCAGCAGTCTCGCGGGAAGTCATGGTTTTGGGGGCTCGTAGTTCATGGCTCACCACCCGTAGCTCTACCTGGCCCCGTAGTACCGCGCCATCAGAACACGATCCGCAGCCCCGAGGCAATGCCGGGTCCGACTACCCTCGCCCTATATTGATGAATCGGTTCGCCTTGACCGCCCGGAATCGGGTCGAAAGCATTGTTCTAGCTGGATTTATCCGTTGACAACGGTCCCGTTTGGCGCGAAACTGCGGGTAGAGTCCGACAGTTCCCGTGAGTAGTTCCCCCGGTACTCACTCCAGGTGCAAAGGCCCATGTCGTGCCCGGATCCGTACCGTCCTTATAATCCCTTCGACGAAGCGCCCACCCCTGACGCCGAGCTCAAGGTCCATTCTGTGCTCCCGTCCGACGCGGAAATCCGTGGCTTGGCCAGCGCCTTGGCCGCCAACGGGGGGGGAACCGCTTCTGAGGATCTCGCCTTGGACCTGGTTCTCAATCAGATCGTCGAGCAGGCATGCCTCGCCACCGGAGCGACCGGTGCCGCGATTGCCCTGACCCGCGACCAGGAAATGGTTTGTCGCGCCACCACCGGCCGCACCGCTCCCGACCTGGGCGTTCGCCTCGACAACGCCGGATTCTCCGCCGAGTGCCTGCGCATCGGAACACTTCAGCGTTGCGATGACACGGAGACCGATCCGCGCGTCGACGCCCCCGCCTGCCGCCTGCTCGGCGTTCGATCGATCCTCGTCGTTCCCCTCTGGTATTGGGGAGAGTTCATGGGGATCTTCGAGATTTTCTCGCCGCGTCCCAACGCATTCGGTGAGCGCGATGAGCAGACTTTGCAGGCTCTTGCCTACCGCATTGTCCGCCATACCAAGGAGTCTTCCGGGCTGCTGGCTGGCTTCACCGCCAGCGGTGCCGAGGCGCCGGAGTTCAGTGCGCCTGCTCCGGATCCAGAACCGGAGCCTGCGCCGGAACCCGACCGCGAACGTCCGCGCACCAAGATCTTCGAGCTTAAGCGCAAGCCCGCGACCGCAACCGCCGGGCCGCACGACCACTGGACCACCTTCCTGGTCACTTGTGCCGCTCTCATTGCGTGCGTGATTCTGGGCTTGATGGCCTGGCGTTTGGGACGGACTCGCGCCTCCGCGGAAAAATCCCCTCCTCCCGTTTCCAGCACGCAGCATGAGCAGGAACTGGACCTTGGTCCGGCCGCCGCCATTGCTGCTCCCGCGCCGCCACAGGAAGCGCCGAAGCCCGCAACCGCCGGAGCGCAACCCAGACAATCGGCCAGCGCTGCCGACGTGGTCGTCTCGGCTGTGAGCAAGAAACAGGTTCAGCCCCCTGCTCCAGCCGTCGGTGGACTGGCCATCTATGACGAAAAGGGCAAGCTGATTTACGGAACCCCCATCCCCGATCCGAACCGGCCTTCCCCGCCCCTGGCGAAGAGAGAAACACCAAAGCCGGAGGCGGCTGCTCGACGATCGCTCGCTCCAAAAGCCCCGGCGACTCCCGCGGCTTTGTTGACGAAGTCCCCCGCGCCCGATACCTCCGCTCCCGGCCTCATCGATGGCCGTTTCGTACGCCTGAAACCCGAACTTGCCGAGAGTCTCCTCGATGACCGCGTCGAACCGGACTATCCCGACGCCGCCCGCCGCGCCCATATTCAAGGCTCGGTCACCCTGGAGACATTAATTGCCGCGAACGGCAAAGTGCAGCAGGTGACTCCGGTGAGCGGCAATCCCCAGCTTGCCGAAGCCGCCGTCAACGCCGTCCGCCAGTGGCGCTACAAACCCTTTACGGTCGACGGCCGCAAAGTCCCCATCCGCACCCAGGTCAGGGTCACCTTCATGCTCGCCCAGTAAGAAGCAGAACACAAGCGGCCGAATCGAGCCATGGAATGGAGTGACGGGAGGGACGATCTCCATTCACTCGCCTCCTTCGAAACCATCCACCCCTGACTCCTACCCCGAATAGGCCAATTCCTTTGCCCGTTGCGCCGCCTTCACCACCGCCTTGATCAATGTGACGCGCAGCTTGCCTTCTTCCAATTCCATGATTCCATCGATCGTGCATCCCGCCGGCGTCGTGACCGCATCCTTCAACAGCGCCGGATGGTCCCCGGTCTCGAGCACCACGCTTGCCGCACCCAGAGTGGTCTGCGCCGCCAGCAGCGTGGCTACGTCGCGCGGCAAGCCCACCTTGACCCCAGCCTCCGCCAGCGATTCCAGAATGATGTAAATGTAAGCCGGCCCGCTCGCCGAGAGCCCGGTCACGGCATCCATGTGCTTTTCATCCACCACCACCGTCCGTCCCACCACGTTGAAAAGCGTGCTCGCAATTTCCAGGTCCCGAGCCCCTGCATGAAGCCCCTTGCACAGCGCCGTCATCCCCTGACCGATGAGGCACGGCGTGTTCGGCATGGCGCGTACCACCGCCACCTTGCCGCCCAGCGCGTTCTCGATATGGCTGGTCGGAACCGACGCCGCCACCGAGATCACAAGCTGTCCCGGTCGCGCGTTCGCGCGGATCTCCTCCACCACCCCTTGCACGGCCTGCGGCTTGACGCAAATCAGCACAATATCCGCGCCCTTCGTGGCCGCGAGGTTGTCGGTCCCCACGGGGATCCCCAGTTTCTTCGAAAGCGCACTCGCGCGTTCCTCATGCTGGACGGTAGCGGTGGTCAACGCGGGCGAAAGCAGTTTCTTCTCGAGAAAAGCTTTCACCAGGATCCCGCCGATCTTTCCTGCGCCCAGTACCGCCACGCGCTTCTCCGCCAAGTTCAATTCCATATCGCTTAGCCTCTATCTGAGTTCACCAGCACTTTTCAACTCTTGCAGCGTGCCCATGTGGCGCGCCCGCGCATTGCTCCGCCTCCACCGCCTCTGCGCGCGCCCCACGACCACCGCCTCTACGCGCCGGCGCGATCACCGCCACTACGGGCCGCGGGCGATCACCGCCTCTGCCGCCCGGAGGGCGGCACCAACTTAGCCCAGCGCTTTAGCGCTGGGGCGCGCCGCCGAGGCACAACAAGTCCCGGAGGGACGACCCGGAGCGATGGGAACCCCTCTCGGCGCCTCCACTTTACCAGCTTTTCGAAAAGCTTCTCCTACTGCCAGCCCCACTGCTTCGCGGCCATCTCGACCACCGCGCGCCCGATCGCGATCGAAGCCGTCGCCGCCGGGGACGGAACGTTGTACAGATGCAGCATGCGCTTGCTCTGCGTAAACTGAAAGTCATCCACCAGCGCCCCGGCTCGCGTAATCGCCTGCGCGCGCACCCCCGATCCGCCCGGCACCAGGTCCTCCGCCATGATCTCCGGAACCAGTCGCCGCAATCCCGCCACAAACGACGCCTTGCTGACCGCGCGGTGCATCTCGTCCTTGCCGCTGCGCCAGTGTTTCGCGGCCACCCGCCAGAAGCCCGGAAACGACAACGATTCCACCGTGTCCCGCAGGCTGAAATCCCCGGCCCGGTAGCCTTCGCGCTTGAAGGCAAACACCGCGTTCGGCCCCGCGTCCACGTTGCCGTAAACACGCCGCGTAAAATGCACGCCCAGAAAAGGGAAGCGCGGGTCCGGTACCGGATAAATCAGCGCCTTCACCAGTTGTGCCCGCTCCGGAACCAGGTCGTAGTACTCGCCCCGGAACGGAATAATCTGCACGTCCGGTGTTTCCCCGGCCATGCGGCTGATGCGGTCGCTGAACAGTCCCGCGCAGTTGATCACGTGTGGCGCCTGGAATGCCCCACCCGTCGTCTCAATCACCGTCTCGCTCGCGCCCGGGCGGATCCCGGTCACTCGCGTCGCAGTTCGCACGGCGCCGCCCTGTGCCTGGATCAGTTCCGCATACTTCTCGCACACCTTCGCATAGTCCGTGACCCCCGTGCCCGGCACATGCAGTGCAGCCATGCCCGTGGCATGCGGTTCAATCTCACACAGTTCCTCGGGGCCGAGCATGCGCAATCCGCCCACCCTGTTGGCGCGCCCGCGCTCCAGCAGATCCTGCAATCGTGGGACCTCTTCTTGTGAAGTCGCGACGATCACTTTCCCGCAGATGTCGAATGGAACGCCCTGTTCCCGGCAGAACTCCACCATGGCCGCCGCGCCCTCGACGCAAGTGCGCGCCTTCATCGAGCCCGGCTTGTAATAAACGCCGGAATGAATCACGCCGCTGTTGTGCCCGCTCTGGTGCGTGCCCACGCGCGCTTCCTTCTCGAGCACGATCACGCGCATCCGGGGGAACCTTTGCGTAGCCTCCCGCGCCACCGACAACCCCACGACTCCCCCACCAATCACGATGACGTCATTGCTCATGCTCATTGCATTCCCTGTGTCACTCACTCCCGCCGGCGAAAAGCCGGCAGAGCGCAACCCCTCAGCATAAGCGCAGGAGCGGGTACGTTCGCAAGGACATGATGCCGGAAACTTAGACGATTTAAGCAGAGCTGAGGAGCCGACGGTGGAGCGACGCGCGTCGTCGGTCGTCGGGCGGCGGTAAAGCGACGCGCAGCCTGCCCTGAGTCCGTCGATGATCCCTGCCCGTTGGCGCGGCGAGAGCCACGCCTACCGCATTCAGCCCACAGGTCTCGCCTCAACCGTTGAGTTCATGGTTAGGACAGACCCATCAGCGAGTCCTCACATGTCAGCACCATAACGACCAGCTGAGAGCTGACACCTGACCGCTGACAGCTTGGACCTACTGCACCGTGAGGATTGCAGTCGTAGTCTGTACCACGCTTCCGAGGGTCGCGGTGATCGTCGCAGTGGCGGTGATCGTCACAGTGTAGGTGCCGGAGGGCGTTGCCGACTGGATTGACACCGTCGCCGAGCCCGATTTCGTCACGTCCGCCTGCGAAACCGCTGCCACCGTCACGGTGGCTGGACTCGGCACCGCCCCGGGCGCAGTGTACATTCCAGTGTTGTCGATCAACCCTGCGGCCGCGCTCCCTCCCGTCACCCCGTTCACTTGCCACGTCACCTGCGTGTTGGTGGTGCCGCTGACCGCGGCCGTGAATTGTTGTTGCTCCGTGGGGAACTTGCTGGCTGTGCGCGGGCTCACGCTTACGATCACTCCCCCTCCTCCGCCGCTGCTCCCTCCGCCACTCGACCCGCCGCATGAGGACAGAATGAAAGCAGACGCGGCGACCAGCGTCAGCGCAACCATTCCCGCTCCCTTCCGCGCCGCCGGCCTCCTCGCAAACCCACCAATCACCATTCCAACCGCCGATATCCACAGGAAGAACGGCGCGCTCGATCGCCGGTTGCTTGCGCTCGGCCGCATCAGCGAACGGTTTGGTCCGCTCGTGCTGATCGAAAGAGAGACGGTCTGTACACCGCTTACTCCAGTTGTAATCGATGGATTCGAGCAGGTTGCACCACCGGGAAGCCCGGCACACATAAAGCTGACCACGCCGGGAAATGTCGTTGCTCCCACCGGCGTCACCACCAGACTGTAGGTCACGGTCTGTCCCGCTTTCAGACTCTGCACCTCGCTGCTGTCGCTGATCGTGAACGTGAACAACGAATTGAATATGACAGGCGCGGTGTGGGCCACGTGCGCCGTATCGGTGCCCGCCGCGTTGACGGTGAAGTTGTAGGTCTGCGCCAGGCTGCTCTTCACCGTCACTGTGAACGCCGCTCCCGCCACGGTGGGCGTCACCGAAGCAGGAGACACCGTGCAGTTTGGCGGTGCGTTCGCGCCGCAGGTCAAGGTCACCGCGCTGCCATATCCGTTCACAGCCTTCAGCGTGCCGTTGAACGTCGCCGCCTGGTTCACCGTTGCCGATTGCGGCGAGTTGCTGATGGTCAGCGTGTAGTCGGGTGCGGGCGTAGTTACGGTGAGGTTCACGTTCTGTGTCTTTGCGGCCGGCGCCCCCGGCGTTGTGGCTGCAATTGTGATCGCGGTCGTGCCCGTGGGCGTACTCGACGCGGCCGTGAACATCAGCGTCACCGTCGCTGGCAACGCCGAAACTGAAGCCGAAGGCATGAAGCTGCACGTAACGCCCGCGGGCAATCCACTGCTGGGACAGGCGAGCGTGACCGTGCCGCTAAAGGCTCCCGCGCCCGATACCACAAACGCAATCCCGCCAGACGTGCTCCCCTGCGGCACCGACACACTTGCGGGCGACGGCAATCCCAGCGAGAAGTCCACCACGTGCAGTGTGACCCCTGCGTCGTGCGTTAGCGTGGCCGCATCCGTGCCCACGCCATGCACGTTGAACAGATAATCCTCCACCGCTCCCGCCGCGCTGACCGTGAACGTTGTCCCGACCCCGGTCGGCGTGACATTCGTCGGGTTCGGTGTGCACGTGCTGGGCGCCATCGTGGTACTCGCCGTGCAACTCAGCCCGACCGGGCTCGCGTATCCGTTCACCGCCGTCAGCCTGCCGTTGAACGTCGCGCTCTGCGTGGGGAAGACTGTCACTGTCGGATTCGTGATCCCAATCTGGTAGTCCGGCGTCGTCGATGCTAGAAGATCAAACTGCCAGATGCCTCTGCCGTAAGTCGACGCCCGCAGCAATTTCTTGCCGCCGCTGTTAAACATCCGCAGGGCGGTCACCGGCACGTTCGGGAGATATCCTGAAGCGCTGGCTGCGTTCGCCGGACCTACTTCCGTCCAACTCGCGCTCGCCGTGCTGCTCACGAAGACACCCACGTCCGTTCCCACGTACACCACTCCCGCTTGCGAGTCCACCACCAGCGTGTCCGCCGGAGCGTCGGGAAGATTCCCGGAAAACGCAGTCCAAGTCTGCCCCGCGTTGGTTGTCTTGAACACGTGTCCCACGTGGAATCCCATGATCGCCACGTAGGCGGTCTGCCCGGTCGCATCCGACGGATCGATCGCAATCGACGACACCGGAAACTGCCCGGGATTGATCGTGCCTGTCCGGTCCGCCATCAACGTCGTCCCGGCACTGGTGGTGACGAACACGCGTCCTCCCGCCGGATTCGTCGCGAACCCCAAGCCATCGGTTCCCGCGTAAATGACCTTTGAAAATCCGTTGCCGTCCTTCGGCCCGCCTGCCGCCAGCGATCGCACCAGGTTGAATTCGTTCCCGCCGCACGTCCCGCCCGAACCTCCAACCCCGCTGTCGAAGTTATTGCTCAGCGCCGTGTATGTGCCGCTGGCACTGGTTGCGGGGCCTCCGCGCCACACCCGGCATGTCCCCACGATCAATTGTGTCGACGCCTGCGGGTCCAGAATGTATGGAAAATAAAATGCGCCGTCGTCGCCCCCTACCTGTCCGCTCAAAACCACGGGCTGGAACGCGTTGTTCGTGCAATTGATCCCCGAACCGCAGTAGTTGATACTCAGCGAAGCCGGCGGTATGTCGGGGTTGGCGGTGAACCAGTCGTGTCGTTTTCGCCGGGCTGATCGCGTTGTAACCTCCATCTCCCCCCAGCACATTCGACCAGCTTGTGCTCGTGGTGGCCGACGAGCTTGCCGGCGACCCGTTGTCCTGCGTGCCTCCCAGCACCGTGTTCGCGTCCGTGGGATGCACGGAGAACGACACGAACTGCGTCATCGACCCCAGCGTCCCGTTCAGATTGTCAAACTGGTTTTGCCCGCCGCAGGTGCCCGTCAAGAGGCCGGTGTAGCCATCGAGCGCCCGATACACACCGCCATCATTTGCGAAGTACATCAGTTCTTTACCACCCGCGATCACCCCCGCCAGGTGATGCTGGTCCGGATGCACATTGGCAATCGAGAGGCACCCATACACGTGCGTCAGGTTCTGGAACACGCAACTCGAGGGTGACGAGGGGCTGGTGATGCGGCACTTGTAAATGTTGATCGCGCCCGCGTACAGGTCTGTGCCGGTCCCGTCGGGAAGTGCGTGCGATTTCCAGGTTATAGGTGCCTTGCTGCACGCCACAGCCGCCCAGACCGGGATCACCGCAATCGGTGATTCCGCCGTCCGCGATCGCGGTCCACGCCCCTGTTCCCCCGTTCAGGCTCTGCCAGAGACCGCCATCTACTTCGTTCCCCGAGCTGTCGATCGCTACCACCCACGTGTACATCTCGTTGCGCCCGGGAACGACGGTAAGCTCCGCGCGATAGATGGGACACAGCGAAGTTGCCGCCGTTGTGGCCGGACAGTTCGCCGAGGTGAGGCTTGCAGGGCCCGGTTGGTTGGCATCAGCCAGCCGGCTCCAGTTGATTCCGTCAGAAGACGAGTAGATCCCGTGATACCGCACGGCCGCGAAAAACTTTCCCGCCGCCGCGTTATAGACCACCGAAGTCACCGATCCTGGCGAGACCGTGCTGCTGCCGTCTTTGATGCTCGCGTAGCGCCAGGTCTGACCTGCGTCCTGGGAGTAGTAGATTCCGCGATTCACCGTGACCGGATTCTCCAGTCCCAGCGCATAGCCCTCTGCCGCCGCCGCCGCCGCCGCGACCACCAGTTGCGGATTGCTCGTGCTGAATGCAATTTTGCTGAAACCAAGTCCGGCAAAGGAGTGGGTGAGGGTTGCGTCAGAAGCGATCTGCGACCAGGTCGCGCCGCCATCGGCCGAGCGCAAAATCCCCAGCCCGTAGTAGGAGTCCGCGGAACTGTTGGGCTCGCCCGTACCCACCAGGATCACGCTCTTGGTCGTGTCGGCATTACCGGAGGGCTGGATCGCAATCGCCCCCACAGCCAGCGTCGATTCATAGTCGAGCACCGGCGTCCAGACAACGCTCGCCGGGTTTGTGCTCAGCGGTCCGGCGTTCGTTGACCGCCACACCCCGCTGTTGGCCCCTCCGATGTACACCGTATTCCCGGTCGCATCCGCAGGATCAATGGCGACCGCAGTGGCCCGTCCGGAAACCGAGCCGTAGTTCTGGCCCGTGCCCGGGTCCGAGGCCAAGGGGGCAGGGCCGAGCGACGTCCAACTGGAGCCCAACCCGGCATGCGGCACCGCCGTTACCGCCCGCGCGGCGAATTGCAGGCTACGCAACTGCAGTTTCTGCTGGTACGCGTGGAAACGGAGCGCCGCTGCCGGTCCGCCACTCGGTCCCGTGCGGCCGCGCATGAACCACTGCTCCCGCGCTTTGGGATGGTCGCGGTCCCGTTCTTCGACCGGGTCGAATTCCGAGGTTTGCTTGGATCCTTGGCCCATGGCCAGGCCGATCGAGGAAATAAGAAACGCGCAGATCCACAGTGCGCGTGTCCAGCTCCGCCACGACGCTCTCATAAAGTTCGCCGCATTGAATGATTTATCTCGCCTACCCCGGGTAGTCCCAGTGCATTCAGCAACTTAATGCAAAATCTCTACTGACGATCTAGTTACCAATGACATACCGCGGCATGGGAGGCAGTACGTTGCCTCCACACCTCTTCCGGCTCATTCGAGCACGGCAAGACTTCCAGGCCTTGTAGCGGCCATCACATGAGTTGAAGTTTTTCTTCAAAATGGGAATGTGACTGGCGCACGCCGGAGCCCCAAGTCGCGGAAGGAAACTTCTAAATCTCTCTTACTCCTGATTCCAGAATAGCAACTGGGAAGGGGTAAATGGGACAGGTTCGTCAAAAACATATCTGCCTTTCCTGCATGCGCTTGCAGGGAATCTGCGATGTTCGAGGGCTTGACAACTTTTGGCCAGGGCGCCTGAATCGTCCCGCCGTCCTGGTTCGAACGAGTAGAATCGCTAGCTTGCGGCGACGGCACGCCTGCGAAGGGAGAAGCTGCTAGTTCTTAGCCTCTAGCCCGAATCAGACAGATTCTCGCTAGCAGCTAACGGCTAACAACTCGTTTGAGTTTGGATCAAACTGACACGATGGCAAAGGCGAGGGCTACTCCAGCGTCCATGGAGTCCCGCGCGAACGCGCCGTTGCTGACTGCCCGCTTCCGCAAGCGCCATGCCCACGCCAGCGAATTTGTTCTCGAGGTCGACATCTCCGCGCCCGCCGGCTTCACCATCCTGTTCGGCGCCTCCGGGGCGGGGAAGACCACCCTGCTCGATTGCATCGCCGGCCTGGCCACTCCCGATGGCGGAAGCATCCAGGTCGGCTCGCGCGTGTACTTCGACGGCCCATCGCGCGTAAACCTGCCCGTGGCCAAACGCAGCGTCGGCTACGTGTTTCAGGACCTCGCGCTGTTTCCTCACCTGTCGGTCGAGGGCAACGTCGCCTACGGTCTCAACCGCCTCCCGCTTCCCGATCGCGAGCAGCGCATCTCGGCTATTCTCGACGCCTTCCGCATCCGCGACCTGCGCCACCGGCGTCCCCGTGAGATTTCCGGCGGAGAGCGCCAGCGGGTTGCGCTCGCCCGCTCGCTGGTGACCGATCCGTGCATCCTGCTGCTCGACGAACCCCTGGCCGCGCTCGATGCCCCCACCAAGGGCCGCATCCTGGACGATCTGCGCGCGTGGAACGAAGCCCACCGCATTCCGATCCTCTATGTCACCCACAGCCGCGAAGAAGTCTTTGCCCTTGGCGAGCGGGTGATTGTTCTCGACCGCGGCCGCGTGCTCGCGCAGGGAACTCCGCACGAAGTCATGGGAGCGCCGCGCCAGGTGACGGTCGCCCAGCTCACAGGATTGGAAAACATCCTGGATGCGACTGTGGTCGCGGCGCACGAGGACCGCGGCACCATGACCTGCAGGCTGGCCGGCAGCCAGGTGGAATTGGAAACGCCCCTGGTGCGCGCCGAGCCCGGATCCCAGTTACGCATCGGCATCCCTGCCGGAGACATCCTGCTCGCGACCCAGCGCCCCGAAGGGCTCAGCGCGCGGAACATCCTCCCTGGCAACGTGACATCGGTCGTGCGCCGGGATGTCATCATCGCCGCTGGTGTGGACATCGGAGTGGAGTTGGAAGTCCATCTCACCCTGGCCGCCCGTGACGCCCTGCAGTTAGCGCCCGGCCGGGAAGTGTGGCTGGTAGTGAAAACGCACTCCTGTCATCTCATGTCCACCTGATCCGGTCTGCACAGGCAGGCGTCCAAGACCCGCTCCAGTTCAATCACGGCCACCCACTGGCCTGGCCTGATCTCGGTAAACACGACCCGCCCGCCCAGCAATTGCGCGGCGATCGCAGGCGGCAGGTCGCGATGGAATCCGAAGAACCGCGTCTTGAGCTTCTCCCACGCGTGCCAATGCCCCAACAACGGACGGGCAGGCTCGTACTTGGTCGAGAACAACAAAGCCACATCGAACCGGCTGCGCTCTTGCCCGGCCGCGATTACTTCCTCAGCCGTGAAGTCCTCGATTCGGACCACCCGCAGCGGGCGCGCGACATAGCCGAGATAGGGCCGGCTGATTTCGTCCGACGCCGGCCATGCCGTCAGCACACGGGCCGCCGGATATCGCGCTTCCAGGAATGACTCGGCGTCTTCGTGCATCACCACGTAGTCACGATAGGCAAGATTATCTTCCGGCGAGAATCCGTACGGCGGGTTCAGGAACAACGCCGCCGCGAACGCGATGCACACCAGCGCGATCAACCCAGGCCATCGACGAATGCGCCGCCGCAAAGTCGAGACCGCCAGAATCACGACCAGCGGCACGATGGTCAGCAGGTAGCGCGCCAGCACCGCGCCTCCTACCACCGCCATGGCTACAATGTAGGCGACAATCAAGACGCCGAACGTGCATTGCACCGGCGGATCAATTCGTCGGCGCTCGACGTTGCCGTCGCGCAGCGCTGGCCGCGTCATCGCCCAGCCCATCAAAAGCGTCAGCACCCAGAGGTGCATGTACCCGAACGCTTGCCACACGCGCAGGCCCAGCGCAAGCACGATGCGGAGCGGGCTGAGAGTGGCTTGCACGTTGTAGCGAAAGAATTCCGGGTTGCCGAAGACGTATCCGGTGCGGGCGTAGTGAAATGCGTACCAAAGGCCGAGCACGGCAACTGGCATGAGTAGCGCGGCGCCGCCCGCCCACGCCGTTCATGAAGGCGGATTTGTGACGTGCAGACGCGACCTGCCCGCGGAGCAACCCAATCCCATCCCAGCAACGCCAGCGGCCCAAGCAGGGCGGTCTCCTTGGCCAGAACTGCCAATGAAAACCACAGGGCAGCGGCACGCCAGCGCTCCCCGAGATACGAGTCCAAACCCCAGATCGTGAGTCCGGCAGCGGCAAGGTCGACGTGCGCCATGGTGCTCTGCGCGAAGAACACCGGATACAACGCCGTGCACGCGGTCGCCGCAATCGCCACTTCCCGATTGGCCACGCGACCAGCCAGCCGGAACACGCCCAGCAGCGTAAACGTAGCGAGCAGCAACATCGCCGTGCGGGTGACGAGCGGTGAATATCCGGCGACCTTCCACCAGCCAGCCAGATACGCCATCACCAGCGGAGGATGGGCGTTCGAAGGAGTGGAGTGCGGAATCAGACTTCCGGTCAGTAGCAAATCACGCGCTGCCGGAATGTAGTACCCGGCCTCGTCCCAAAAGTAGGGAAGACGCAACATCGGCGCGTGCAGCAAAAAGATCGCGCCAAAGATGACAGCGAACGCCACGCCCGACGATGGACCGGAATTCGATTTCATGCAGGTGTCAGGTCTTAGGTCTCAGGTGTCAGGTCTCAGGAAAGGCGTGGTACGGGCTCTGTTAAGAAGTAACGGCTACTGTCGAGTGAGCCGCGCTGAGCTGAAGCCAGACGCCAAGCTAGAAGCCAGAAGCCAAGTCCTGACACCTGAGACCTGCTTCTAGTGCACCGGCCCATGCCCCATCATGCGCGGGTCCAGCTTGATTTCGCCGAAGGCATTCTCATACCCGGTCACATTCTGCTGCAAAACGCCGAGCAACGCCTTGGCCTGCTGCGGGCTCAGGTAAATTCCCTGAAAGTTCTGAATCTCGACCTGGGTCTCGCTTTGCTGCAGCAGGGTTCCGAAGACCAGGAAGAAATCCCAGACATTCACGCGGATCTGCACGCTGTTGGCGTAGTTCTCGCGATAGTCAGGAGTGTTGGTCAGTTTGACGGAGGGCTGAATCGGATTCGCCATAGGGATGCCAGTGTAGCGGGTTTTATGGCGTGGAAGGAAGCGGATCGACAGCCACCCTGCCAGGCCCGCGCAAGGGTTTCGACGTCAAGTTGCCGCGACGGCTTCGAGTGGTTCCACGTGCGGTTCCGACCATCGGTTGGCCAGTCGAATCCCGCTTTGAATCATCGGCCTCTCGATGGCGTGGTAAAGAATGACCGGCAGCACCACCAACAGAGCAACCAAAACCGGAATTCTCAGCCAGAGTGACCGCTGCGCAAGCACTCCCAGCGCAATCCATATGCTGAACTGGTGCGAAAGGTATATGCCATAGGAGTAGGTCGCGATGCGATTGCTGACCGTGCGCAGCCAGGGCGTCGTGATTTCGCGGCGGCAAGCTATTTTCACATCGACCAGCACCTCCATCCCGCTCTCTCACCGCTGGCCGCACCCCTCTGTATTGGACTCTGGACCATGTGGATCCGGGCGGCCGAACATGGTCCCCGCGTCCCTTCGGACATCCCTGCTTTGTACCAGCGGATGCTGGCCATTGTACTGCGGTGCTCTTGTGAGTTCGAGGCAACGGATGTGGAATGCGGGGAGCAGCCAAGATCGGACCGCCGCTGCTCCTCCTCATCCGCGTGAAGCCAGCCAGGGAGGCTGCGGAAGCGGTCAGGTCCACCCCCGAAAGTGGAGGTTCCCCATGCTTCTCGAACGACTCACAGCCTGGACACTGGTGGTTGTCTACTACACGGTGACTTGCGGCGCGATCTTGCTCGGCCTTCGCGGCGCACTGTAACCCCGAATCGTTCTTCACGGCGATTCCCTGAACTTCAAAGAGCGGCGTCCCCACGCATGACGCGCCGGGGCGCCCGCCTCTTGTCAATCCGTTCCCCGTCCGTAGTTCCGCGATCCGTCGATCGCTCGAAAAAGGGATGGTTCCGTCGCCACCCTGCGCATCGCCTCAGATTGGTGTAAACTTCCGTCCCGTGAATACAAGATTCCTGCAAATCGTTCTCTTGATCGGGGCCGCCATCCCGGCAAGCGGCCAGTCAATTCCACGCCCTGATGTTCCTGAGAAGATCAAGGCGCCGCCCGGCGAACAAGTTGTCCTCGAAGCGCAGGGGGTGGGCTCACAAATCTACACCTGCCAGCCCGGGGCGGACGGCAAATACGGCTGGACGCTCAAAGCGCCGGACGCAGAGCTCCGGGATCAGAAAGGAACGGTCATCGGAAAGCATTACGCCGGTCCCACCTGGAAGCACAACGACGGAAGTGAAGTAACCGGCAAGGCCGCGGCCCACGTCGATTCACCGGACGCCAATTCCGTTCCCTGGCTGCTGGTGAACGTTACCGGTCATTCGGGCGCGGGCGTGCTCAGCCACGTTACCAGCATTCAGCGTATCCATACTCACGGCGGTCAGCCTCCGGCCTCTACCGATTGCAACGCCTCAAAGCAGAACGCCGAGACAAAAAGCAGCTACACGGCCGATTACTACTTCTTCGCTCCGGCCCAATAAAGCACGCCCCGGGTTCCCGGGCCTCGCCTCGCGCCCCCAAACTAGTGTGATCCTTGTCCTTGCGGCATTTGCACCCCCAATGATGAACTTTCCAATGGCGTCGTACCCGGTGATCCAGGCCGGAGTAACGTCATCCGGGTGTCGATGACCACCGAGTCTCATGCCCGGTCAGGAGGTTCACTCTCCCATGCCCGAAGTCGAAACCAAGTCTCTTCCAGAAAGTGCGTATGAACTGCTGAAACCGGGCGAGACGTACCCGCCGATTGTGGCCGCAGACGTGAAGATGCCGGAACTTACAGCCCGGTCCGTCGGCTGGGGCGTCTTGCTCTGCGTAATCTTTACGATCGCGGCCGCCTACTCGGGCCTGAAAGTCGGGCAAGTCATGGAATCGGCCATTCCGATTTCGATCCTGGCGATTGGCCTGGCCCGTCTCTACCGCCGCCGCTCCAGCTTGCTCGAGAACGTGATCATCACCGGCATTGGAGGAGTGGCCGGCCCGGTAGTGGCAGGGGCCGTTTTCACGATCCCGGCGTTATACATCCTGAAGCTGGATCCACACCCCGTGCAGACGATCTTCATTTGCCTGGCCGGCGGGTGTCTCGGCGTTCTCTTCCTGATTCCCTTGCGGCGCTACTTCGTGCGCGACATGCACGGCAAGCTCCCCTACCCGGAAGCCACTGCTATCGCTGAAGTCCTTGTGACGGGAGAGAAGGGCGGATCACAAGCCAAGCTGCTGCTGCAGGCCACGGCCATCGCCGGTATCTACGATTTGTTTGTCACGACCTTCCAGGTGTGGAAGGAGTTTGTCGATTTCCGGTTCGTGCCGGTGTTTCGCACTCTCTCCGAACGTGCCCGAATGGCGTTCAGCTTTGATGCCATCGGTTTCATCCTGGGTCTGGGCTATGTGATGGGCCTGCGCAGCTCCATGATCCTGTGCGCGGGCGGCGTGCTTTCAAATTTTGTGCTGGTGCCGTTGATATGGTTTATCGGCAGTCATCTCGACAGCGCGGTTTATCCCGCCACGGTTCCGATCTCGACCATGACGGCAGTACAGATCTACCGCGGCTACGTGCGATTTATCGGGGTCGGAGCCATCGCGACCGCGGGCATCTTCGGCATCGTCCGGTCGTTGCGGATCGTGGCCAGTTCGTTCCGCATTGCGCTGCGCGTTTTCTGGCAGAAGCGAGGCCATTGCGGAGGAGCGCACCGATCGCGACATATCGATGATGGCCATCTTTCTCGGAGTTGTGATTGGTGCGATCGGCGTGGCCATGCTGCTGGGCACTCTGCCGGTATCCTGGACTGTGGTTGGAATTGGCCTGGTGCTGACACTGGTCTTTTCCTTCTTCTTTACGTCGGTCGCGGCCAATGCTATCGCGACCACGGCCCGCAACCCTGTTTCCGGAATGACGATGCTGACTATCATCATTTCCTGTGCGGTCTTGCTTAGGTTTGGGGTATCGAGCACCAGCGGCATGTTCTTCGTGATGGTGATCGCCGCGATGGTATGCACGGCATTGTCTGTTTCGGGCCAGGCGATCACCGACCTTAAAACCGGGTACTGGCTTGGCTCTACACCCTCCGCGCAGGAGAAAGTGAAATTCCTGGGCGTAATTGCGGCGGCAGTTGCGGTGGGATTCACGATCGTGATGCTGGCGCGGACCTTCCAGTTCGGCGAAGCCTTGCCGGGCGATTTGCGGCCCGTCCTGGCTTCCCCGCAAGCGTCGATTATGAAGGAGCTGGTGGAAGGATTCATGAGCCACCAGCCCATTGCATACCTGCTGTTCGGAACCGGCGCCATGATTGCATTGATCATGGAGATGCTGGGGCAGCCTTCACTCATATTCGCCCTCGGCATGTATCTGCCGCTCGAGTTGAATACTCCCGCATTAGTGGGGGGATTTCTGTCGCACTGGCTGAACAAGAGATCCGAAAGAACCGGCGGAGAGCGAGGCAAAACCATTCGGGAACGTGGTGTAATCATCGCTTCCGGGCTCATGGCGGGCGGCGCGCTGGGCGGCGTGCTGGGCGCTGCTTTGCGTCTGATACCGGGCTATCGCGAAGACCTGATCAAGACGCCTTTCTACGCCAACGAACCGGTGTCGCAAACCGTTTCCGCGCTGCTGTTTGTTGGCCTCTGCCTGTATGTTTGGTTTGGTTCGTCAGGAAGACTCCGTTGCAGAAGAACAAGTATAAGGAGATGAGACTTATGGACCAGGTAGGTCGATTCGTCGCGGATGCGGTGCTCGGCATTGACACTCTTTGGGGCGGTGACGTGATGTGTCCCTCGGGCACGGGACGGTTCATTGCAGACTCGTGGTTTTCCGACGAGCCCCTTCCGGTCGCGTACACCGATCCGGCGGCCGCGATTTTGCGGGAGAGCGGCGGCGTCACAGGCAAGAACCTCGACCGTGCGGCCGTGGAGGACTACGTGCGCCGGATCGACATCCCCAGAGCGATCGCGGGTATTCGCGATGAGGCCCGAAAGATCGCCGGAGTGCGTGGCTCCTACCTGCTCGGCCTGTCGCTTTGCCTGGAAACCATGTGGGATCTTGCCATGGAGGTTCTAGGCAAAGGCGATCCGGTGCCGTACGAGCGTTGTGTGGAAGCGTCGACGGGGCGGCCTCCGGAACCTTCCCAGCCAGAGGCGAAGCGCGAGCGGGTTGCCGAGTTAATGGGCCGTGCCGGCTACTCCACCGTCGGCCCCAGCGGGTTGGTGGGTGGCGTCGACGCATGGCGCCAGGACCGGCTGGTTCCGATGGCTTCGGTTCGTGCTCTGGGCGCGGCCGTCATTGCCCAGTTTGATCGTCTCACCGAAGCAAATTTGTCGCCCTACCTCCCCGTGGAACTCCAGCGAGTGCCTCGAGCGAACATCGAATTCCTGCCGATTAAAGACGCCTGGTTCTCTGGCTCCATGAACTACATCGGGCGGGCGCGAACTCCGGAGGCAGCTCCGAGATACGAGGCCACCTACGAGATCAACGCCTCGCTGCGGATGTCTGTTCCCGAGTTCGAGCAATTGGTTAGCCACGAGGTTGTGCCGGGGCACGTCACCACGTTCGCCTACTTGCAGGATCTTTAGGTGCGCGGCCAGGTGGGTTTTGAAGCGACGGTGTTGACCATGAACACGCGCGCGGCCACCCTGTTCGAGGGCATTGCCAATAATGCGATTCTCATCGCGCACGGCGTAACCGAAGTCGAGCAACTGCCCGATGAAGATTTGCAGATCGGTGTCCTGCTTGCTCTATTACAGGATGACGCCAAGAATCAGTCGTCGTACTTGACCTGGGGAGAAGGAATGCAGCGCGAGAAAGTGGCTGCCATTCTTCGTCGGGATTTCCTGGTCACCGAAGAGCGCGCGGATAAGCTTTCCGGCGCCTGGGGCAAACACCCTCTGCTCGGCCGAATGTATCTTCCGGCCTATCGGGCAGGCACGGAAATCGTCGCTCAGTTGCGACGCCTTCACCCGGCGGACGAATTCCTGCCGGCGATTTATGGCTGTTTCGGACTGGTGGATACCGTAACCATCAACGAAGTGTTGAAGTCCAGCCTGGTGGGATAGTGCGACTCTCAGGGTGACAGTCTCTGGGAACCCAGGAACTGCATGGGCGTGACTACCATCGCCGTCACTCACGCTCGTCCGGTCGATCGAAACCAGAACATCCCGGAACGGGCCGGGCTGCACTCGCAATTGCGGTGCAGCCCTTCCGTGAGCTGTCCCGAGAGTGGAGTCGGTCTCCGGTTCGGTGAGGATTCCACTCTCTCGATCGGCTACTTCGCTGCCGGTGGCGGCACGATTTCCGCCAGCCGCGCGTCGCTCCACAGGCGGCTGAACTCCTCGTCCTTGTACACATTGGCAAGATTGCGATAGCCAATCTCCTTCGCTTTTCTCAAGCAGACCAGGCACTCCTGCATATCGCCGCGCTTGGCCTGAATCTTGGCGAGCATGTAGAAGTACTGCGCTCGCTCTTCCGGGCTCGAAACCTGCGCGGTAATCCCGGCTCTGGAGTTCGACTCCAATGCCATCGGATCCAGCTGCAACGCTCGGCTGTACTCGTTGATGGCTCGATCCATTTTCTTCTGGCTGTACCAGGCCGCGCCCAGGTTGACATGGAAGGCCGGACGCGTCTCTTCCAGCGCCACCGCCTTCTTGAAGTACTTGGCGGCCTGACCGAAGTTCCTCTGGATGAAGTAGACCGCACCCAGGTTGTTTAATGCGTCGGCGTACTTCTTGTTCAGCTTGGATGCCTTCTCGAAATCGAAACGGGCACCATCCAGATTGCTGTTCTTCAACTCGGCCAGCCCCATCTTGTTGTAGAGCCGGGCGTTCTTCTTGTCTTTGCGTAGCGCCTCCCGAAAATATTGGATGGCCTGCGCGTAGTCCTTCTCCACCCGGCAGGCGTCGCCGGCCTTCTCCAACTCGGCGACGGTCATTGATTTCATATCCTGCAGCGCCTGAGTCTGGACCGGTTCGCTGGTGCCGAAACTGTATGTCGACAGCAAGACCGCCCCCGCGACTAAGATCACGCTCCACATGAGTGTTCGCATATGTACCTCCCCCGCAGTTGCCGGCTTGCCTGCTTGCTTTCTGTCCAGCAAGCTGATCGGCCCGCCGCGTTCATCTCCTGTATGCCAGAAAGCCCTCTGCAGCAGAACGCTACGACCGCTACCCCACCGCTACCGTCATGGGTTAAGCCCGCCGCTGGGGGGGCCAGACCGCCGTAGTTGTAATCACTTGCGGCACCGAGGTTTGGGCATGCCCCCGCGAAAGGCCTGGAGTTCGCCGGTGGGGTGAAGTCGCCGGCATCGCGGGTTACATCCATGGATGAAACCGTTAAGTGTCCGATGTCACTGCAATCGCTGCTCGCAAAAAGGTATAAGCAAGGAAGAGAAGAGAAGCGACCGGGAGACACCGTGCCTTCGACGACGGCAGAATTCGGCACCGTGGAGCAGGAGCGGGCCGAACTGCACGCCGTGCTCAAGTCTATTCTGTTTGTTCGTTCTCCCACCCTTGCCCACCTGCTCTCTTACCTGTGCGAAAAGGCGTTTGCGGGCGAAGGGGATCAGATCAAGGAGTACTCGATAGCTTTAGATGTCTTTGGCCGTCGTGAGACATTCGACCAGGACCTCGACTCCATCGTTCGCGTGCAGGCCAACCGCTTGCGCAAGCGGCTAGCGGACTACTACAGAGGCGAGGGCGCCGACCACTCGCTGCATATCACCATCCCGGTGGGGCAGTACGTTCCACTTTTCCAGGAAGTCGCGGAGCGAACCGCTCCTCCCACCGACGGACAGGAAACCAACCAACCAGGAACGCCGTCCGCCGTCGTGGAATCCCAGCGTGTCCCGAACACTTGGCTGCTCCTTGGTTTGGTCGGACTGCTGCTGTTTCTCGGAGGAGCCGCCTATCTTGCCCGGCACCGGCTGTGGCCCCCCGCTCCTCTTCCGGCTGCGTCGCGAACCTCGGTTGTGGAGGAGTCTCCCGTGGGCCTGCCGGTGGGGGACGAGGTCCGCATTCTAGCCGGCGCCGCCCGCGGTTTCGTGGATCGATCCGGGAAATCGTGGTCCCCAGACGCGCATTTTTCCGGCGGCACGTCCGTGCACAGCTCGGTAACCTACATCTGGCGCACCCAGGATCCGACCATCTACCGGACCAGCCGGCAGGGCGATTTCGGCTACGACATTCCCCTGAAGCCCGGCACCTACGAACTCCACCTGCACTTCGCGGAGACTTTTTACGGCCCGGAAGATACGGGCGGAGGTGGCGAGGGCAGCCGCATCATGACGGTGACCACCAATGGCAATCCGCTGCTGGCTGATTTCGACGTATTGACCGATGCTGGCGGCGGCCGCATCGCCGATGTCCGCGTGTTCGCCGACATTCACCCCGCGAACGACGGCTTGCTCCACCTGAAGTTCTCTTCGGTCAAAGGTGGCCGCGCCATGGTGTCGGCGATTGAGCTGCTCCCCGGCATCCCCGGGCAGATTCGGCCGGTGCGTATTGTCGCCCGCGATGTGCCCTATTACTCTGACGACAGCCGCTGGTGGAGTGCCGACCTGTATTTCAAGGGCGGCCAACTGCGGGTCGCCGAAGAGCTTGCGGCCGCGACCGACGATCCGGAACTCTATGCCACTGAGCGTTGGGGACACTTCTCCTACGCCATCCCGGTGGCTCCCGGCAAGTACTCCGTGACTTTCTACTTCATCGAACGTCACTTGCGCGGCAACCACAGCCAGCCGTCCCCTGATCCCGGCACTGCCTCCGGCTTGCGGCTCTTCAACGTGTTCGGCAACCGGAAGCTCCTCCTGCACGATGTGAACATCCTCGAAGAGGCTGGGGAGAACCGGCCGTTGGTAAGGAAGTTTAATGGGTTGGTGCCAAACGCGCAGGGAAAGCTGCTGCTGGAATTTGTTCCCACCCGCGATTACGCCACCGTGAGTGCGATAGAGATCGTCCCCCAATAAGTGATTGGGCCGGGACGGAGTGCAGGCGAGCGGTAATTCCAAGAACTGGCTCGCTGCCCGGATCTCTTCCGGCCGGAACGTGTCCTTGTGATGAGTATCACTGCGGGTTGGTGATCCCTTCGCGACAATTAAGAAGGGAAAGGCACGCAATTCCCAGGCCAAATCATCCTTGATGGCTTGCCCTCGCCTGAGCCGACTGCGACAAGAGGCGGAGGGAAGGCCCCTTCAGCGCAACATCCGAAGGAGGATGTCATGAAACGGCAAAAGGCGTTCTACCCGCAACAACCAAACCCTCCCGCAACATTGTTGAGCCTAACGAATCCCGAAGATCTCCGCCAGGAGATTCAACTGGTGCAGCTGGCGATTGCGCGTCGCGCATACGAGCTATTCGAGGCAGGCACCCGGGAACACGGCCACGACTGGGAAGATTGGTTCCGCGCGGAATCAGAGCTGTTGCGGCCCGTGTCGGTATCGATCATGGAATTGGAAGACCGGATCCGGGTTCAAGCCAACGTGCTCGGGTTTGCGGAGAACGAGCTCAAAGTCAGCATCGAGTCGCGTTGCCTCACGATCCTGGGAAAAAAGGAGGTCAGCGCAACGGAAACCGAGGGGGGGAAACTCGAGTATATCGACTGGCATCCCGACCAGATCTTGCAATGCATCGACCTGGCGGCAGACGTGATCCCGGGAAGTTCAATGGTCAGATTGCAGGCTGGGCTGCTCGAGTTCGAACTCCCGAAAGTAGCCGGGAAGAAGGGTGTAACCGCACCAACTGCGGCTTGAATGACCACGCAACGTTAGGCCGGGGATGAAGTATGACAGATCTTCTGTGCGGGATGTGGGCCGGAGAAGAAGGTCAGGACATTGCTGAATACGCAGTGATGCTGGCGGTGATCCTGGTGATTGTCGTTGCCACGTTGAGGCTCATCGGCTCAAACGCCAACAATGCTTTTTCGGCCGTAGCCAGCACGCTGCAGTAGACCGACCCCGCTCACGAGGCAGAGATCGCGTCAGCGGAGTGGTCCGCATTCTGGATTTACCGAGCATGGGATGACTATGGACGGTGCAGAAGCAATCGGCCAGGCGATCCCATCCGCGCCAACCTGTTGGTGCCCGGTGCCGACTGGCGTAAAGCGCAGGCGACGCGAGCTTTAAGGAGGTACAGATGTCATGCTCGGTTCTGCAGCGCAGACCGGAGCTGACTCAGAAGTTAGCTTCGACCGAACCAGCGGTCTTGCCTACCCTCTTTGGCGAGGGCTACGGGTTATACCGGTCGCACCGTAGCACGTTTGTTCTGTCCTACCTCGGGCACCTCGCGGCGGTGGGCCTGCTGCTAGCCGGCGGCCGGTTCGTGGCGGCGCATCGCCACGAGATTCGCCAGCAGGTGATCAGCCTCGCCACCGAAGTCAGCCCTTATGTTTTGCCTGCATCGTCTTCCAAATCGGGAGGCGGCGGAGGCGGCGGCGATCGCGACAAGTTGGCCGCTTCCAGAGGCAGTCTACCTCGCTTATCCCGAGAACAGATAACTCCCCCGGCCGCGGTGATCCGCAACCAGAACCCCAAGCTCCCCGTGGAGCCGACCGTGGTTGTACCCCCGGAAATTCACCTGCAGCTGCCACAGACCGGTATTCTTGGGGATCCTCTCTCCGCGGTTCTGGGCCCGCCTTCGAACGGGCCGGGCTCGGGCGGCGGGATCGGGTCCGGCAGTGGCGGCGGTATCGGCTCAGGGCGCGGACCGGGCGTGGGCCCGGGCTGGGGAGGCGGAATAGGCGGGGGAGCGTATCGCGTCGGCGGAGGCGTGAGCGCGCCGCGAATCCTCTACGCCCCGGACCCCGAGTTCTCCGAAGAAGCCCGCAAAGCAAAGTTCCAGGGTACGGTCGTTTTGTTGCTGATCGTCGGGCCGGATGGGCGCCCCCACGAAGTCCGGATTTTCCGCTCGTTGGGTATGGGGCTGGATGAGAAGGCCGTCGAAGCCATCCGGCGATGGAAGTTCGAACCGGGTCGCAAGGACGGTATCCCGGTTGCGGTACAAGTCAACGTGGAGGTCAATTTTCAGCTCTACTAGCTCCACTGAGGGAGGGTCTCATGGTCCTTGCATCCGATCTCAAAACAGGGATGGTCATTCGCATTGAAGGTCAGATTTACAGGGTTTTGGATGTGGAATCCAAGGTCGGAGCAGCCAAGACCGGCGGAGTAGTCAAAACCAAATTGAGCAATGCCAGAAGCGGGCGCATGTGGGAGCCCCACTTCCGTCCACAAGAGCGGATGGAAAACCTGGAACTCGAGCGGTTCAACATGGAGTTCCTTTTTAGCGAAGCCGATACCTGCACCTTCATGCGCCCCGACACTTTCGAGCAGGTAGAGGTCCCGAACGCCATCCTGGGTCTGGCGGCACAATTCATGCAGCCCGGCATGGAACTGCCCGTGGAGTTTTTCGAAGGCCAACCCATCCGTGTGATTTTTCCTGGTGTGGCCGACGCGCGAGTGGTCCACACTGCGCCACCCGCGCACTCGCAGCAAGATAGCGCGTGGAAAGAAGCGACCCTTGAGAACGGACTCTCCATTCGGGTTCCGTTGTTCATATCCCCCGGAGAGGTCGTCCGGGTCGATGTAGCAACCGGCCACTACGTCGAGCGAGCGCGATCGGAATGGAAGCGAGGCGCGTAGGGTCAACCTGAGGCCTGTGCACAGTCGCTGCATCGCCATTTCTCTTGGAGCATGGCCGTGGTACGTGTGCCCGCTTTGATCGTCCAAGCGGGTTCATCTTCTCCTATTCATATGGTGCTTGGTGCCCGTTGCGCGGGATATTTGGGCGGTGCTGCCCGCCGCGGCCCGGTGCCTGAGAGGCTACCGTTTTTGGGAGTAGTTCTGGGGGTGATTGCAGGATCCTTGGGTGGCATCGACATGGCGAGTCCTTGGAACGTGCGCCGAAGCGACAGTGGTGATCCGGCCGACTCAGTAACTAACACACAAAATGCTATGGCATTGTAAAAACTTGTTCGGACTTACTCACCACCGTTCACCAAAGCTCTTGACACCAAGGCAAACGCCGCCTAGTCTGCTAGACACTTCGGGAACGAGCACCGCCTGACAAGGTGGAGGAATTAGAAAGTGCTGAAGGAAAACACGTTCTTTAGCCAGCGCCTTCGAGCGAAAGAGGTCGAACGACCTTTGCTCGAGTAGACAACCGGCGATCGTTTGTCTTGTATTGCATTGACGTAAGGATGTATGTATGGACGGTCAGCAGTCCGTTAAGGTGTTTTTGTTGGCGGAAAGTCGTTTGTTGCTGGATGTGTTCGGCCGCTTGCTTGCCAGAAGGCACGATATTCAAGTGGTGGGCGCGACTGCACGTTCCTCCCAAGTTGTATTGCAGCTAGTTGCCGCGAACCCCGATGTGGTGCTCTGTGATTCGTTGGCGACGGCCCTGTCGCCGGGAGACTTACTCCTCGAACTCAAACGCAATCTGCCGAATGCGAAGATCCTCATGTTCGGAATGGACTGCGACCCTGAAAAGTTCCTCATTGCAGTCCAGCATGGTGTAACCGGCTACGTGCTGAAGGACGCCTCGGCTGTAGAAGTCGGCAACGCGATTCGCGCAGTGGCTCACGGCGAGGCTGTGTGCCCCCCTACCTTGTGCCGTATTCTCTTCGATCATGTGGCGGGCTCCAGCGCCTGGCAGCCGGGCATCCAGGTGCGGAAGAATCTGGGCCTCACTCGCAGAGAACAGCAGTTGGTGCAATTGGTCAGCGAAGGTCTCACGAACAAAGAGATCGCCGCCAGCCTCTGCCTGTCAGAACAGACGGTCAAAAACCACGTGCGCAGGATGCTGCGCAAGGCTGGTGCTACGGATCGACTCGAAGCCGTTGAACGCTGGCGTGCACAAGGCTTCTGGACCTGATATCAAGCAGCTAAGTCACGGCACAGGGTGACACGTGAGTACGCGGGGAGAAGACGCCCTCTTTCGCATGGGCAGAGCACGGAAAGGGACGAAATGACCTTCTTTAATCCGCACGGGCGCTCAGGAAGAGATGGTTGTTTCCTTCCGCCTCGTCTTTCACGACTGCCACGCAGCAACTAGACCCCGCTCAAGCAAGACCGCGGAATCCGACGGGCTCCCCGTGGCAATCGCCGTTTCCCCGGCCACCGGGCCTAGACGGCGACTGCATCCTCCTAACAACCCATACCAACGACGACACCATGAATGTAGGTGGAGACAAATCACGATGCTTCCACTATTTGTGGGCTCAAGACAATTAGCTCCAGATTAGTACCTTCAACTTACCCGAAATAGGGACTGCAGCTTGACTCCAAGTAGAGCCTTTCGCCTGGCGACATGCCGGAAGATACTCGTGCCTCCCGGAGGTCCGGACGGTGGAAAAAATCAGAGTGCTTGTTGCAAGCCGGCCCCGCCTTATGCGTGACGTTTTACTGGAGATGATCTCCGGGCAGCTGGATATCGAGGTGATGGCGGAAGTCCAGGATGATAGTAAGATCGTCGACCTCGTCGGCGAACTGCATCCGGATTGGGTAGTCATCGCGCTTGACGAATCAGACAGTAAGCCGCGTATATGTGACCCTCTTTTTGACCGGTACCCAGATCTGAAAATCCTTGCCCTCGCTCCCGGGCGGAATGACTGCATATTCTACTGGGCAACCACGAGCATTCGATCGAGCCGTGTCGAATCATCGGAGAGAGGGATTCTCGACGCTTTACGCGGCCGCCGGCCTGTAAGTGCGGGCGTGTTTGAAGGGCAAGCCAGCAAGAAAGTGAATTGACGTCGGCAAACTGCCTAACGTGCTGTTAGAACCAGTGTTCTTATGGGTTTACCTCACAAATACCCATGTAAGTGAGGTGGCGAAGCTATGAGTACGATGACCGCAGCGAGGAGGAGTCAAGCAGCTGGTGACATGGTTCCCGCTCGCACCGACTTATCACCCGACTCACCATGGTATGCAGCCTATACCCTTGCCAACCACGAGAAGCGAGTGACGCAGCAACTGGAGGAGCGCTGTATTCAGTCCTTCCTGCCCACCTACCAGTCAGTCCGTCGTTGGAAGGATCGGCGTAAGCTCCTCGAATTCCCGCTGTTTCCCGAGCTACGTTTTCGTGCAGATGAACGCCGAGCAATCGACTGGACCTGCTGCGGCTGCCCGGGTGTGTTGGGTCTGGTTTGTTTTCAAGGGAAGCCGGCGCCGGTGGAAAGCGCTGAAATAGAAAACCTGCGCCAGGGGCTGGCCGGCCGGACGGTCCTGCATCCGCACCCCTACCTCAAGGCCGGTCGCAAGGTGAGAATCCGGACTGGCGCCATGGCGGGCGTCGAGGGAATCCTGGTGCGCAAGCGAGACAGTGCCCGAGTGGTGCTTTCCATTTCTCTTCTGCAACGCTCCGTATCCATCGACATCGATGAAGCGGATGTTGAACCGATCTAGGAATCCCAGATTCTCTCGTGAATAAAGAAATCATCGTGGGGGCGAAGAAGCAGGTGGTATTCGGTATGACGATAAAATCGCGAGCGATTCTAACTCTCGGCTGTGGGTTGGATCTTGTTGTGTCCGGCTCTGCAAGGGCAGGTGGGCGATCGAGGTGGTGACCGGACTGCTATTCAACGAGTCTATACCCCAGCTCGCAGGCCCGAAGCGTCGGAACTCGCCAAAGACAACTACAGTCGCGTGGCTGCCTCCACCGTACAGATCCGGGCCGTCCTCGCGCGGGACGCCGGGATTACTGGTCGAACTCAAGCGCTGGGTCGCAAAGGAAGCAACCGACAACGGGCAGATCGTCGAAGATACGGACCTCACGGACCAGGCGATCTTTGAGCGTCTCGATCGCGACATCGTGTTTCGCTCGGTGGCGACGCGCCTGTTGCAGCGCTATGGGTACCTGATGCCTGCCCCGAATCCGGATTCGAGTTTCGGGAAAGAGGAAGAATTCATCCTGAAAGAACGGGCCCGCCGCCTGGTGGCCCTGGAAAGCCAGGAAGACACGAACCCTTCGCGTCCTGAAAGAAACACGCAATCGGAGATCGAACGCGCGGCCGGCTGCGATCCACGCCAGGACGCCCTGTGCGAGAACCGGGAGGGGAGACGCCCGCAGTCGGAGCGCACGATTCGGAACGGCGCTCCCTCGCAGGATGAAAACCCAACTCCCCCGCCGGATTTGTCACCATTCCCCGACTTCACTCCATCTCCTTCCCGAACTCTCCGGGCCAGCTCTGCAAGCCCGGACTTCGATTCGAGGGACCAATCACTGCAAGGCGGTGAATTCAGTTTGATTCCCAGCGCTTTCAGATCCGGCGCCGGAGCCGCCCCAAGCCTGCCGCCGCCCAACCTCGCGCTGCCTGAGAACCCAGACGCAACTCGTGGCTTGGAGTCCTACCCCGATCGCGGCGGTTCTCGTCCAACCACCTCCGGAGCAAGCTATCCGTCGCAGTCCCTCCGGCCGAAGGGGCAGCAGCGGCAATATGACCGTTATCAGTACGGCCGAGCTGAAGAGGAGGAAGATGTAAGCCCCGTTAAGATGGTCCGTCCCGCGAATCCGTATGCCGACGTTCCGTCGCTCTACGACATGTACGTGCAGGCGGCTGCCTGGCAGCGTCCCGCCCAGCCGTTCGGCCTCGAGATCTTTCGGAACACGATCAACCAGCCCGATATCATCCCGATGGATCTGCCCGTCGGCCCCGATTACGTAGTTGGTCCCGGAGATAGCCTCTCGATCGATCTCTGGGGCGGGGTCTCGCAACGATTCGTGCGGGTCGTCGACCGGGAGGGCCGTGTCTCTCTGCCCGAAGCCGGTCCCCTGCTGGTCAGCGGCAAGAGCCTGGGCGACGTTCAATCCGCCGTCCAACGCGTGCTGCGCAGCCAGTTCCGTGATGTCTCGGCGGATGTATCGGTCGGGCGGCTGAGAACCGTACGTGTCTACGTCGTCGGCGAAGTGGCTGAACCCGGAGCCTACGACATCAGCTCACTATCGACCCCTTTGAATGCTGTGTTTGCCGCTGGGGGAGTCACCGCCCGGGGCTCGTTACGCTCGCTGAAGCACTATCGCGGGAAGCAATTGGTCCAGGAAGTCGACGCCTACGATTTGCTTCTGCACGGAGTTCGGACCGACGTACAGCAACTCCAGAGCGGCGACACGCTGATGGTGTCTCCCGTCGGTCCCCAGGTGACCATCGAAGGGATGGTCCGGCGTCCGGCGATCTACGAGCTGCTGAACGAAACATCTCTGGCGGACGCTCTTCAACTCGCGGGCGGCATTCTGCCCACCGCAGCGCTGCGTCACGTCGAGGTGCAGCGTCTCGAGGCCCACGAAAAGCGAACCATGTTGTCGCTGGATATCTCTTCGGCCGACGGTGACCCCGGAATCAACCGGCAATTGGAAGCGTTCAAGATCCAGGGGGGCGATCAGATCCACATCTTCCCCATCGCCTCCTACAACCAGGATTCCATTTACCTGCAGGGCCACGTCGTGCGTCCCGGGACGTTACTCCTACAAGGCTGGCATGAAGGTTGGCGACCTGATCTCCTCCTATGGCGATCTGCTGCCTGAGCCGGCGCCCCACTACGGGGAAATCATTCGCTTGAATGCACCAGACTTCCGGCCCAGCGTCGAAAGCTTCGATCTTTCCGCGGCTCTGGCCAACCCGGCGGCGGGCCCGACTCTCAAGCCGCTCGATACTGTGCGGGTATTCAGCCGCTACGACTTTGAGCCTCCTCCCGACGTGTGGGTTGGCGGAGAAGTACACTCCCCTGGCAAATATCGGACAGCCGGCCAAGCGCATCTGCTCGACGCCATTCAGCTCGCGGGGGGAATCACGCAAGACGCTTCCGTCGATGCCGCCCAGCTGTTCCGCACGCAAGCAGACGGCACGCTGAGGATCATGAGCGTTGACCTTCAGAAGGCACTGGCCGGAGATCCGGTCGACAACATCCTGCTCCAGTCTCGGGACCGCATCCTGGTGCATCGCAACATTGCGCGGGTCGAACCGCCGACTGTCTATATCAAAGGAGAAGTCGCCAAGCCCGGGCGCTACCCGCTCACTACGAACATGCGCGTAGGAGATCTGGTCCACGTCGCGGGTGGACTCAAGAGAAGTGCCGATTCGGAGAGTGCGGATTTGACGCGCTTCGCGGCAGGCAATGCTCCCTCCAATTCCAACCAGCGATTTGAAGTCAAGCTCGCCGCAGCCTTGAGCGGTGATGCGAACGAAGATGTTGCCATCCGGAATGGCGATGTGCTCACCGTCCGGCAGGTTCCGCAGTGGGAGGATCTGGGCGCTTCGGTCGCAGTACGAGGCGAAGTGCAGCATCCCGCCAGCTACGGAATTGAGCCCGGCGAACGCCTGAGTTCGGTCCTGCAGCGCAGTGGCGGCTTTACTGCGCAAGCTTATCCGTACGGAGCGCTGCTGGTGCGCCGCGACGTACGCGACTTGCAGATGAAATCTCATCTTGAATTGATTGAGCGACTGAAGGCAGAAGAGCGCTACCTGAAGGCCTTGCCCGAGGGAGACGCCGACCAGAAGAATGCAAAGCTTACTGCGATCGCCGAGACTCAAACGACGCTCCAGCAGTTGCAGGCGACGGAGCCTATCGGTCGCGTGGTCGTGCATATTCCCGCAGACTCCAATTCTCTGGCGCGGTTCGCCAAGAGTCCGGCTGATATCCAGCTCCGTAACGGGGATGAACTCATCATTCCCAAGAAGAACAACTACGTGGTGGTAAGCGGCCAGGTATTCAATCCGACCGCGGTGAGTTACATCCCGGGCAAGAGCGCGAAGTGGTACCTGAACCAGGCTGGAGGTTTGACGCAAATTGCCGACAAGAGCGGGGCGTTTGTGATCCGCGCCGATGGATCTGTCCTTTCCTCGAAGAACAACTCCGGATTTTGGTCCGGCGACCCGATGAGTGCGGTACTGAAACCGGGAGACTCAATCGTTGTTCCGGAAAAGGCCCCGAAGATTGGCTCACGGAACTGGGCTCCGATCTTGCAGGCCGCCCAGGTTGCATCCTCGGTGGCCCTGACGGTCGCTTACATCCATCCTTAAGAAGTGGGCCTCTGCTTGAATTCAGCGGGATCGAAATGCGCGCTTTTGATTTTCGCCATGGTTTGGACGCATAGCATCTGGGCGCAGCAGGCTGACGACGCGGGATCGGCTGCAAAGGCAGCGCATGAAACTCCCGTCAGCCCGCTCATTGAACCAGATCCCGATCGCAGTAAACCGTTTGGGGGCCTTCAAAGTCTGTTGCTGGACTTGGGGCAGGATCAGAAACAGATATGGACCAGTCCGTCCCGAATTCGATTCTCCGACGCAACCTGGCTGGTTCCACTCGGTGGACTCACCGCGGGCCTGCTTGTAACCGACCGCCAGTACAGCGCATCGCTACCGAACAGTACAACTACCATCAACCACTACAAGACGATATCGAACGCAGGGATCGCAGGCCTGGTCGGCGCCGGCGCAGGAATGTATTTGATGAGTTTTCCTTCTCACAACGAGCACTGGCGTGAAACCGGTTTTCTGGCGGGTGAAGCCGCTCTCAACAGTTTGATCCCGATTGAGATCATGAAGTATTCGTTCGGGCGAGAACGTCCCTATCAGGGAACCGGTAGCGGAAAATTCTTCCAAAGCGGAACCTCGTTCCCCTCAGAGCACTCCGCCGCGGCCTGGTCCATTGCCGGAGTGATTGCCCACGAATATCCCGGAGTCCTTCCCAAACTGATCGCCTACGGAACCGCAGCCGCGATCGATTTCTCTCGAATTCATGGACGCCAGCACTTTCCGTCGGATGTCTTGGTCGGCAGCGTTCTGGGCTACCTGATGGCGCAGAACGTCTACCACCGCCGTCACGAACCAGAGCTGGGCGGCCGCGCCTGGGAGTCACCGAGTGAATTCGTGAGCGAGGAGAGCAGGCATTCGCCCGCAAACATGGGTTCTCCTTACGTTCCGCTAGATAGTTGGATCTATCCGGCCTTGGAGCGACTGGCGGCGATGGGCTACGTGAAAACCGCGTCGCTCGGTCTTCGTCCCTGGACGCGTCTGGAGTGCGCGCGCTTGGTGAGCGAAGCCTCGGATCTGCAAGCGGGGGAAGATGGCCCGCGACAGGCTCAGGAGATGTACGCGTCCCTCTCGCAGGAATTTGCACATGAATTCAGTCTTATGAGCGGGGACCAGAACCTGCACGCGCAAGTGGAATCGGCCTACGTCCGATCCTCCGGCATTTCGGGTAAGCCCCTCACCGACAATCAACACTTCGGCCAGACTCTCTTGAACGACTACGGCAGACCGTACCAGGAGGGATTCAATAGCGTGGCGGGAGTGTCCGGCTGGACCACTGCGGGCCCGTTCGTGATCTACACTCGCGGAGAGTACCAGTCGGCTCCATCCGCGCCAGCCCCGTCGGCCGCGTCTCGACTTCATCAGCGCGCGGACGGCTTGCCGCCGAATCCACCTTCTTCCCCGATCGCGGCGACCAGCCGCTTTCAACTGCTCGACGCCTATGTCGGGATGAATCTGGCCAACTGGCAGATCTCGTATGGCAAGCGGAGCTTGTGGTGGGGACCCAGCGAAGGCGGAACGATGCTCCTGCAAACAATGCCACTCCGATGAACAACATGTTCAGTATGATCCGGGTCAGCCCTTTTCAACTACCGTGGATCCTCCGCTATCTGGGAGAGATGCGGCTGGAGGTATTCCTGGGACAGCTGTCGGGCCAGGAGTTCGTAAAAAATGTCCCACCATCATCGGACAGTATGGTCAAAGCCTTGCTCCTCAGCCGTTCCTCGAGGGCGCCAAGATCAGTTTCCAGTTCACCCCAAATCTCGAATTCAATTTGTCCAAAACGACAATCTACGGTGGGCCTGGAAATCCGCTAACGCCGAAAACACTTTTGCAGAGCACTTTCGGACCGCACGTGAACGGGGAGGCATTAGGGGACGGCCGCGTCGCATGGGACTTCACCTATCGTGTTCCGAAAATGCGAAATTGGCTTTCCGTTTACGGGGAAGTGCTTGAAGAGGACGAGCCCTTCCCTATCAATCACATGGGAAAGGCGGCGTTTCAGGGAGGTCTTTATTTCGCGAAGTTGCCTGGAATTTCGAGGATGGATCTACGACTCGAAGGTGGCTCGACTAGTCCTGTGAACTTTCCCACTTGTAACGGCTGTTACTACTCTCATTTCCGTTATTTGAACGGGTATGAGAGTGATGGTAATTCGATGGGCAGCTGGCTGGGACGAGCGGCGCAGGGTGAAGGGATATCGAGCACTTATTGGCTTGGCGCTCAGAAGAAGATCACAGCCCAAGCTCGCCACAGGGTCGTGGACCGGCAGTTCCTGCCACAAGGAGGAACGCAGGATGATGTGGCTGTCAATGTCGAGTTTCCCTTGAGATCAGGCTTTCATATGTCGGGCAAATTCCAGTATGAGAGCTGGTTAATCCCATTACTGGTCACGAGGCGACAAAGCAACATCTTGACATCTTTTCAGATTAGCTACCAACCAGGAGCGCACTCGCACTGATTGGCCTACTAAAAGTTCGACCTTGCGTGAAGACGCTGCAGACCTGTTTTTTCGGTAATCAGACCTTGCTTCCGCTTGTATTCTCGCATTTACTCACGGTATCGAAGTGAGTTTCAACCGCCTGTCGAGCAAACAGTCAGGCAGGTTGAAACCAACAACCACATAAGTATGTCTCGAACTCAACCGAGCAAATTGCCCGAATTCGACGAATTGCAGCTTCCCCGGGACTCCACGGGACTGGGCAGGAGTGAATTTGTTTCAGAAGAGCATGCAGTAGAAAGGCTACGTTTGCTCTGGGAACAGCGCCGATTGTTGTTTCGAGTCTCGATGTACGGATTATTAGCGTTCACGCTCATCGCGTTCCTTATTCCGAAAAGATACGAAGCCACAACTTCTTTGATGCCGCCCGATGACAGGTCAAGCTCGGGACTGGCGATGGCGGCTGCCCTCTCCGGCAAGATGAATGGAGGGGTTGCGGGATTGGCGGGGGACCTCCTGGGTTTAAAGAATTCCGCAGATCTCTTTGTCGGAATTTTAGGTAGCAGTACGGTCAAGGATGCCCTGATCAGGAAGTTCGAGCTCAGAAGAGTCTACGGCACCCGAGATTGGCAGAGCGCGCAGAGGATTCTTGCTGCAAGAACTTCAATTTCGCAGGATCGAAAGAGCGGCATTATCACCGTCACCGTAAACGACGGAAACCCGCAGCGGGCCCAAGCCATGGCGCAGGAATACGTGGCACAGCTCATCGCCGTCGTCACCCGACTCAGCACTTCGTCGGCCCATCGGGAACGTGAGTTTCTAGAGGAACGGCTTGAGCACGTGAAGAAGGACCTTGAATCTGCGGAAAAAACTTTTGGCGACTTTTCCAGCCAAAATACAGCGATTGATATTAAGGAACAAGCGCGAGCCATGCTTGGGGCGGCAGCGACCCTTCAGGGACAGCTCATAGCCGCAGAGTCCGAACTGCAGGAGTTGAAGCAGATCTATTCCGATGGAAATGTCCGAGTACGATCATTAAGCGCTCGAGTAAGCGAACTCCACAGGCAGCTTGAGAAATTAGGTGGCAAGGACGAAAGTGGAACGGCTGCAACGGACCTAAAGCTTGAACTCTATCCCTCGATCCGCAAACTGCCGGTTTTGGGGGTACAGTTTGCGGACCTGTATCGGCGTACAAAGGTGCAGGAAGCCGTCTTCGAAACACTTACCCAAGAGTATGAGTTGGCGAAAGTCGCCGAAGCAAAGGAAATCCCTAGCGTTACAGTCCTTGATTCACCGACGGTACCCGACCGTAAGTCGTTCCCGCCGCGGTTGGTCATCATGTTTGTGGGTATGTTGCTCTCGTTTGCAATTTCTGTTGTCTGGGTCCTGGGACGAGCACAATGGAATGATATCCGCCCCGAGGACCCGCAAAAGCAGCTTGCCCTGGAAGTGTTTCGCGCGATTGATGCAAAAATGCCATGGGCGCCTCCCAATGGGTCACATTTTCAATCGGCGAGTCATAGAATTTGGGTGCGGCTAACGCAGAGGTATCGTCGGGCTGACAGTAAATGCATGACGCAGAACCATGACACTTGTGGCAGTGATACTGCGGAGGATGAGGGCACGAGGCATGGATAGACAAATTCATCCAAATTCCGCAATGAACGATGCCTCCGCTGGTCTGCACTTTACAACGAGCGCGAAGCTTTCGTCGTCACCCTTGCTGGCTCGCAATGCGACTCTCAACTTGATCGCTGAGGGATGGACATTTCTCACTCTCATTGTGGCCTTTCCGAAGTTGGTTGCCTACCTGGGGAATACACGATTTGGGCTTTTCTCGCTTGCGTGGGTCGTCATAGGTTATTTGGCTTTTTTGGACATCGGAGTGAATCGCGCAGCAACCAAGTTTCTCTCGGAGTATCTCGCTACCGGAAACGAACAGTCCGTTCCGCAACTAGTTCGATTGGCTATCCTTACTAACTTAGGATTGGGGTTGTTAGGCGGAGAAGTGGGTGACGGCTCTGAGCGTCCGACCATACTCTCATTCACTCGGTACTGCACATCTCTCAAGCTCTCGACAATGAAGCGCGCTGGACCTTCTATATTGTTGCCTTCGCTGTACCTGTCTCTCTACTCCATGGCATACTTCGGGCCGTGCTGACCTCCTACCAGCGCTTTGGCTGGATAAGTTCCGTCAATCTCCTTGCCACGACTCCGCAGTGGAGCCTCGCGGTACTTTTAGCTTGGAAAGGTGCCCAGGTATCCCTGGTGGTACTCGTGACTGTAATAGCGCGTCTGCTTGCCACCAGTGGATACGGCTTGATTGTGCATCGGCTACTTCCAGCAGGTAGCTCACACAACTCGTACAGTCTGGAGCATCTTAGGGAATTAGTGCATTTGGAGGCTGGGTGAGTGTTTCGCAGGTAATCAGTCCTATTCTGGTATATTTTGACCGAGTACTGATAGCCTCGCTGGTTTCGCTTGGCGCCGTTACTTTGTACACCATTCCTTACGAAATGATGACGCGGCTACGCGTTATTCCATCCAGCTTGGCTGCGACCCTCTATCCGGCTTTCAGCGAACGAGGTACCAAGGGGCAGGAACTGTATCTCCAGCAACTATATGAACGGTCGATTCGCTGTTTGTTGCTTTTGCTCTTACCCGCAACTATATTCCTGGTCCTTCTCGCACCCGATCTATTGACCATATGGCTGGGACAAGCTCTCAATCATGAGACGGCCACGGTGATGGAGATACTGGGCTTCGGGGTGCTAGCAAATGGTCTGTCATACGTTCCATATAACATGCTGCAGGCGGTAGGAAGACCAGACATAACAGGAAAGTTCCACCTGATAGAACTGCCGCCCCTATCTGCTGCTTTGTCTCGTCCTGATACCGCGCTTTGGAATTGCCGGAGCGGCCATGGCGAGCACGATTCGTTTCGCTATCGACTTCGCACTGTTGTTTTGGGCCGCGGACAAACAGTCCGGCTGCACATTCCAGGGCGTCTGGACGAAACCGCTTCGCCGTATTTTGTTCCTTGGGCTCGCGCTGGCCGGGCTGCTGGTAGCGATCCGCATGGGGGTAGAGAGTTCTAAGCTAAGGATAGGCCTAGGGCTAGTGTCAGGTCTTCTTTATGCAGTGGCCAGTTGGATATTTGCCATTGGGGACTTCGAGAGACCGAAGATCAGTGCGGCCTTACGCAAGTTGTGGGACCGACCCGAAGCTCAACTGGCGCAAACCGAACAGTGCGTGCAGCGCTGGAAAAAATCAACGCGGAAATCTATGCTCAATGGCTGCGGAACCGAGGTAGGCGCGTCCGAACTGCCAGTTCGTATTGGCACAGTGATTCGTTTCGTGTTTACCAGGCATTTCCATATCACTGGTTAATCGATCCCACCGAACCTGAACTCTCCGAGTTGTTTTTTCGTCACGGAGCGCTGGCCGCCAGGTACAGCATGCAGCCCACGAGCCCGAAAGGTTACCCAAGCTATGCGGTCATGCTCAAAACCGGAACTTTGATCTCGAACACTTGGGACATCGGACGCGAAAGAATGTCCGATTGGGTCTAAGGAACTGCAAAGTTGAACCAACTAGCTTTCAATGTCTGGTGAACCAGGGTTGGGACTTGCAACGAGACACTTTAGACCGGCAGGGCCGAAGCTCTATCGCAAACTATGAATCGTGGCGAAAAGGCTACCTACTTGCCGCGAACCTGCCTGGTTTCGAGGTTTGGGGCGCCTTTGTAAATTGTCATTTGGCTGCATACCTTGTCACCTTCCCGATGGACGATTGCATTTTCATGCTGGACCACAAATCCCACCGTGAGTTTCTTCATTTGAATGTCAACAATGCCCTTACCTATGAAGTGACTCAACATGCCACCACGAAATCCGGAGTACGGTCTCTGTTCTACGGCCTAGAATCCTTGGATGCTGCAGAGGGCGTCGCAGAGTTCAAAATGCACGTGGGTACCAAATGAAACCGATTCGACAACGTGTTGCTCTTCGACCTCAAGTTGAGGTTTGCGCCAATAAAGCCAGCTACCGCGCTCTCAGCGCCTTATCACAGCTGCTGCCCGGGAACCGCATTCTTGCAAAAGCGAAAGGAATGTTGCGGCTCGTCCTTGCAGAAAGGAAATCCGCCGAGCTACGAGGTTCCGGAGCAGAGCGGCAACGGTAGTAAGCCCACATAGTTATCCTCTTTTACATCTCGCTTCGCCTCTTGACCTAAACCTGAGATGATAACACTCTTGTTGATAATTACGATCTGCGGCATAGTGGGAGGGCGCATTGCCCTGAACCGCTGGTTCAACCACCTCACGGCATACTCTGCTATCTGGGGTTCGATTCTGATCTTGGTCCAGAGTCGCCTGATCGCCTATAGTCCTGTCTCTGGGATACATTCCTTTATATCTTCTCTGCCTGGTTATGTCTGTTTTTGGGTAGCTTCACCGCACTCGGCATTCGGGGGCGTGTTGCACGTCAGCAAAGTGTTAACGGTCAATCGCTGAAGCGTCTACGGTTCATTATTTGGTCATTCACTCTCATTGGACTTATTGGCATCATCCTACAGGCAGTAGCAGTGGTGCACGAGTTCGGTAACCTTGCAGCGGCAATTGTTGTTCAAGCAAATGATCTTTATCACGCACGTCTGGACAATCCCGAGTTCGGGGAGGCGCCTCCTATGTGGGCGCCTTTTGCCCAGCTGCCTGCACATTTGCTGGAATGTATGCGGCGCGAGTTGGCAAGTTCGGCATCACGCCTCTTATGCCCTTGTTCGTAGTTGTTTTCAGCGGCATCCTTGTCATGGGACGTGCAGGAATCGGTGGTGGCCGGCATTTGGTTTACGTCTGCCTTTTTGCTTACTCCTCGCCCACCAATCAAGGTCCATAGATGGCAGGTTGCGGTAGCGGTGGTGTTGAGCGGCGCTGTGCTGGTGGGTGGCTTTGTCCTCATAAACGCCACGCGAGGATTGGGACTGGATTTTCCAGGCCTGTCACCCGCCATGGAGCGAGCTTCAGACACGCTTCCCGTATTGCCGTCGCTGTTTTTCTACTACACCGGTCCGGTTGTTGGTTTCAGCGATTATCTTGCACATCCGGACCGAAACCCGCACGCGTTTTGGGGTATGTATACATTCGCACCGCTCTTAAGGTTTGCTGCACGTTTAGGCGCTGATACTTCCGTTCCGCCCTATGAGGAGAGTTATTTCACCCCACGCGACATCAATATCATGACTTACCTGAAGAACATTCACTCGGATTTCGGAGGAACGGGGGTCTTGCTCTTCCCATATATGTTGGGTGCAGTGATGACATGGCTTAGGTTAAGACTGGATGAGAAGTTTGATCCGGTCTATGTGGTTCTGTTGGCACACGCATACGTAGTGATCATGTTTTCGTTCGCCTATAATCCGATGTCTCAAGGTGTTTGGTACATCAGCCTGATTTTAGGGGTCGCTGCCTGTTACTGGCTGCGCGATCGGGGCGATCGGCTGACACGCTTTCAAGGAAGTCGGCAACAATCGAAACTTGCTGATGATGTCGAGTCTTTCTCTCTTACCAGCCAGTGAATCAGGATTGTGGAGCGGTCGTCGTTACTTACAATAATGCACATGACATACGACTGTGCTTAAGGTGATTGGAGGGACAGTGCGCGCGTATTGTTGTGGTGGACAATCGGTCACATGATGATACGGTTGCCATTATCCGCGGGGAATTCCCCAAGGTGCAGGTCCTCCAGGGCAGATCAGAACCTCGGATACGCAACGGCAGTCAACTGGGGTGTTGCCAATACAGGACACCCATTTGTCATAGTCGCCAACGCTGATACCACTTTTCCGGAGCATTCACTACATAGCCTACTCAAGTACATGGTGGAGCATTCCCGATGCGGTGTGATCGGTCCACAATTGGTTTTTCCAGATGGCGCATGGCAACGCAGTTATGGGGATGTCCCCGGCATCTGCGAAGCATGGAAAACGCTCCTCGGAATAACATCAGCTAGACAAGGGTTGCGTCGACTGCCGGGCGCCAACTCCCACCCGGCCCCCCGAAACATGTCGGCTACGTCGATGGGGCTGTCATGATGATCAGGAAAACAGCTTTCAACGATGTCGGTGGGTTCGACGGTAATTTCCACTTCTACGCTGAGGATGCAGATTTCTGCTTGCGGCTGCAAACTGCCAAATGGGAAGTCGTTAGCGATCCCAGGATTCGGGTAACCCACATACGAGGGGGGAGTTCAATAAGGCTGGAAGGCTATAGCGATAGGTATCTCCGAGCTCAGGCAGAGGCCAGGCTACAGTTCGTAACAAAACACAATCCGCGTTGGCATGTCTGGCTGGATTGTAGTCTCTCCCGCATGCATGCCAAAAAAACGCTGCTCGCCTACAAAGTTTTGCGGATGGCCACTCGTCCTCCCTATTCCTCGCGAGCTTCCATCATGGCATCGGTCTACGAGCGCGACGCACGAATCCAGAACGAATTAGAAAGATGATGTCGCCCAGACCATACGTCAAGGTGGATGCGGAGGAACCGACAGCAAATATCGTTGACTCCCCGCAGTCCGAATGTCAATCAACATGCCTGGCAGTTTTGGCGGTGCATCCCGCGATATGAGCGCGAGTATTGTGCATCGGACTTTTTCAAAGCATTGAGGACGCTGGTGCTGCGTGAGGAACACAGTGGTGTGGCAGAAGCGCAGTTGTGCGAGGGTGGCAAGCACCACTTTCTTAGAAGCGGGAGGGAGTGTCTTTTTACCATAATCAAGGCTCTTGGGTTGCCGACTGGGGCACGCGTTGGGGTCCCGCTCTATTGCTGCGCAAGCGTTTTCGAAGCGATCTCTGCGGCTGGCGGCGTGCCCGTGTTCCTCGATTTGGACCCAAAGACGTATTCGATCGATCTAGATTCGCTTCAACGGCACAGACACGATCTAGATACAGTCGTTATTGTGCACACATTCGGATATCCGAGTGATCTGACGAGCGTGCGAGATTGCCTGGGCTCACGGCAGATTCCGATCATCGAGGACTGTGCTCACGCACTGTTCAGTGAGTATCAGGGGAAGCGCCTGGGCACTATGACGCAGGTCTCGTTCCTTAGCTTCGGCATCCATAAACCCGCTGCAATCGGGGGCGGCGGCATGGTGATATTTAACGACCCCGAGCTGGAAAAGAGAGCCGCTCAACAAATATCTCTCGCAAAAGCAGAATCCAGATGGAGCGAACTTCGGCATGCTGCCACTTGCTGGATCCGGGCGTTCGCCTACCATCGTGTTGTGTATGGACTTCTATTAGCATCGCCGTTCAACCGTTTTCGTGACCCGGGGCCACGCGACAAAGAAACAGAGCGTTATGCGGTTACGGCGATTCGTCAATGTGACCGGGTTCTACTCGCAGGACGGGTTGAGCAATTCCGGAAGAGGCTACCGTATCTTGCCAGAAATGCAAGCCGGATCCGCTTAGCGCTTCAAGGATCCTCTCTGCAGACTCCGCACGAGCCACCGTATGGACGTTGGAATCACTTTTTGACACCTGTTCGGTATCGAAATGAGCGTCATCGATCTGCGGGACGTCGATTTCTTCTGCGACATCACGTGGACACCGCCCCGCTCTATCAAAACTGTGTTGAGGCGGCTTATCGGTTTGGCTACTCGGGGGATTGTCCCAATGCGGAGAACGCCGCCCAAACCGTATGCACAATTCCGCACCATTCTTGGCTCTCAGATCGGGAGGTCGAGTTCATTTGTGAATCGGTACGGGCCAGCGATGAGATTTCTTGTGACAGCCGGCCGGAACAGGACGCGCTGGCAATATGAAATTGCACGGCGGTCCTATTCTGGAGTCATTCCTGGAGTCATCGGAAATCCAGACCGGACAACACTGTCCTCTCTGTTCCCAACCTGGATTGGCTGTTGTTCTCGCCGGTCGTGACCGCAGCCTAATGAAGTGTCCTACTTGTAGTCTTGTATTTCTTCACCCTCGACCACAGCAACGCGAGTTAATCGATTTCTTTTCGTCCGGGTACATCTCGACAACTGACGACGTGGAAGTGCGGTTCGGGACCCGGCCACAGAAAAGTCACACACAGGTCGCAAAGTTTATTCTTGATCGAAAAACGGCGGGAACAATTCTCGATATCGGTTGTGCCGGCGGTCATTTTCTCGATCGTTATTTCAAAGCAAGTACTTGGAAGAAATGGGGCATCGAACTGTCAAAGTTTGCGGCAGCGACTGCCATTAGGAAGTCGATCAACGTGCAGGTAGGCACGATTCAGTCGGTTGAGCTTCCGCTGTGCTTCTTTGATGTTGTGACTGTACTCGATACATTCTATTACTTTGCGGACCCGCGGGACGAGCTGTCTTCGATCCGAAGAGTACTAAAACCGGATGGACTGTTAATAATTGCGCTGCCTTGGGCGGGCAGCCACATCTGGCGTAATACAGGGTGGAGACGCAGTTTCTTTCCAAGTTCAGATCGATCACTGTTGGAAGGCACTCATATTTTCTTTTACACCGGTCATGCCATCCGATCGTTGCTAAGCAGTTGTTGCTTCCGCGTCATAGCCATGCGACCACTTCCAGCTATCGATCAAGGTGCTTTTCTACGAAATCTGGTCGCAGGCGCATATTCGGCGGCATCAACTGCGGCGTGGCACCTTTCAGGGGCTCGAGTGATGCTTGGACCACGATTACTCGTAGCGGCGACGCCCACAATATCGTGAAGTTGCCAATCACCTGAGTGCCTCCGCGGCAAGCAAGATGTCCTGTTTCCTAGCAGGCTGCTGAAAAACTACTCCTAATCCACAGGCTCATATGGTAAGAGAAGGCATGCGCGGAGACGATCAGCAGCAGAATCACATGTTCAGTTATTTGTCGCCGGAGGAGCGGGTGCGGAAGGATCATCCGCTGCGCGTCATCCGGACTATGGTGGACGAAGTGCTCAAGCAGTTGTCGCGGCGGTTTGACGCGATGTACGCGAAGGTGGGACGTCCGTCGATTCCGCCGGAACAACTGCTGCGAGCGCAGTTGCTGCAGATGCTGTACTCGATTCGCAGCGAACGACTGCTGATGGAAGAGATCGATTACAGCATGCTGTTTCGTTGGTTTATCGGGTTGAACTTGGACGACGAGGTGTGGGACGCGACCGTGTTCACCAAGAATCGCGACCGATTGCTGGAAGCCGACGTAGCCAAGGAGTTTCTGGCGCACGTGGTGGAGCAAGCGCGAACCGAAGGCTTGACCTCGGACGAGCACTTCACCGTCGATGGCACGTTGCTGGAGGCGTGGGCGGGGGCGAAGAGTTTTCAGCCGAAGGACAAGAAACAGCCGCCGCCGGACGATCCCGGCAATCCCACGGTGAACTTTCGCGGCGAGAGGCGGTCGAACGAGACGCACGCGTCGAAGACCGATCCCGAGTCGCTGTTGGCGCGCAAAGGCGAGGGCAAGGAGTCGAAGTTGAGCTACAGCGGAAACCTGCTGGTGGAGAATCGCAACGGACTGATCGTGGACGCGGAAGTGTTTCAGGCCAACGGCACGGCGGAACGCGATGCCGCGCTGGTGATGCTGGAGAAACTTCCCGGCACGCAACCGGTGACCGTAGGCGGAGACAAAGGATTCGACACACGAGACTTCGTGAACGAGTGCCGCAATCTGCAGGTGACGCCGCATGTGGCGCAAAACCATGCACGGCCGGGCGGCAGTGCGATCGATGGTCGCACCACGCGGCATGCGGGTTACGGCATCAGTCAAAGAAAGCGGAAGCGGATCGAAGAATGCTTCGGCTGGCTGAAGACGATCGCGCTGATGCGAAAGGTGCGCCATCGCGGAGTGTGTCGGGTGGATTGGATCTTCACCTTCGCCTGCGCGGCCTACAATCTGGTGCGCATGCGCAACCTGGCTGCCGTAGTTCCGGCGGTGTAAGTCCGGACCGAAGTGTGTCCGGCAGAGCCTGGAGTTAGACGCTAAGACCGCCAAACCACCGAAAATCAGATCGTTCGACATCGAGAAAGACGAAAAGTAGAGAGAAGAACGTGCTGCAAATCAATTTTTCAGCAGCCTGCTAAGGCATCTAGAATCGCGTCACTAGCCTGACGACAATGAAACCACTAAGAGTTGTGGTATTAGACCTGTTGTGCATATCGCCGTATCACGATGGCTATTTTTGCGAAGCTCTCCAGGCCGAAGGGGTAGACGTCAGCCTTGCTGCCATCTCCTTTCATCTTGAGCGAGACTATTTTCGGCGCGCTCATCTGAAGAATGATCCGGGATTGCTGGATATCGTTTCACGGCTTGGCATTCGCAACACCAGGTTACGCCAGGGCCTCAAGTTTATCGAGATGTTTGTCAACCTCATTGGGCTCTCTGTGCGCTTCATCCTCGCGAAGCCGGATATCGTGCACATCCAGTGGGTGCCCCTTGTTACTCGTGCTCCATTGGAAGTTTGGTTTCTCCGATTCGTCAAGATCCTTGGAGCCAAACTGGTGTATACGGTCCACAACGTGCTTCCTCATGACACATCTGAACGGTATAAGAAGGCGTATCAAAAACTGTACAGCACGATGGACAGTTTGGTGTGCCACACGACAGAATCGCGAGAACGAATAATTGCGGAGTTTGGACAAGATCCATCCCGCGTCTGGTTAATTCCTCCGGGACCCTGGTTTCATCAATCATCCGGACTCAGCCGCGAGGAGGCTCGCAATGCTCTCGGTTTGAAGGATGATGACTGTGCCGTTCTGTTTTTCGGCAACATAGCTCCGTATAAAGGCCTCGACTTCCTGCTAGAAGGATGGTCCCGGACCATAAGGCAAACGACAACGCCGGCCAAGCTGATGATTGTCGGCCAGGCTGATGCCGTGACCGCACAAATGCTCAACGAGCAGATTGCGGCGTTGGGGATCCAAGCGACCGTTGATCTGAACTTGACGTTCGTTACCAGCACGCTCCTCGTGACACATCACTTGGCTGCTGACATCCTCGTATACCCATACAAAGCTATTACTCACAGTGCTGCCCTTCTGACGGGACTTACTTTCGGCAAAGCAATTGTTGCGACTTCCCTCCCAGCCTTTTGCGAGATATTGCAGGATGGAAAGAATGCCCTTCTTATCGATTATGGGAACGTCGACAGTCTGGCAAGTACACTTGATCGTATGATCGAAGACCCTCGCGAGCGCGACCGCTTGGCCGAGGGCTGCAGGCAGACTGTTCGAGGGATGAAGTCTTGGAGAGACGCCGCTGCAAAGAGTGTCGAGATGTACCAAGCAGCACTCGAAGACCTGCCACCAGCTATAGCAGCCGATTCGCAAGAGTCCCCGGATGTGCTGCAATCTCACCATTGACCAATGGTCATTCGTTGGATTGTTGGTCCGCTTTCCCTTCGCTACTAAGACCTGGAGGTTTCTTCATGAGTGCCGCTAGTGTAGCACCTAGACCCACGTTTCCTTTTCTGGACTTAAGATGTCAATTTTCGACAATTCGGAATGATGTTGTATCGGCAGTGACTAGGGTCCTAGACAGCCAACATTTCATCCTCGGAGAGGAAGTATCAGCATTAGAGAAAGAACTCGGGAAATATCTCGATGTCGACTTTGCAATCACGTGCGCCTCGGGTTCCGATGCGCTACTTCTTTCGCTCATGGCGCTTGGTATTAAGAGCGGCGATGAGGTGATCACTGTACCGTTCTCATTTATTGCCACGGCGGGTTCTGTTGCCCGATTGGGTGCGTTACCTGTCTTCGTTGATATAGATCCCGTTAGCTACAACCTTGATCCCAACAGGTTGGAGGCTGCGATCACCTCCAAAACCAGGGCCATCTTACCGGTCCACTTATTTGGCTTGGCGGCTGAAATGGATCCCATTCTTGAGGTCGCGAATCGTCACGGTATTCCGGTCATCGAAGATGCGGCGCAGGCCATAGGTGCTACATACACCAACGAGAAAGTGGGGAGCATCGGCAGTATCGGGTGCTTCAGTTTTTTCCCCTCGAAAAATCTCGGCGCAGCGGGTGACGGCGGCTTAATGACAACCAACGACTCTGAGCTTGCTGCCCGTCTAGCGCTTTTGCGAGTCCACGGTAGCCGAAACAAATACGAATATCAGTGCCTAGGTACGAACAGCCGATTAGACGCAATCCAGGCTGCCATTCTGAGAGTGAAACTGGTTCACCTTGATAGCTGGACCGAGGCTCGTCGCCGAAATGCCATGAGATACCGAGCACTTTTCGAGGAGCGTGATCTCTCTGATACCGTGATCACCCCGTTCCAGCCGGCCCATTCGAAACATGTTTACAATCAGTTCACGATCCGTCTCGAGAGACGTGACGCCCTTCGTAAATTTCTTCAAGGTGAAGGCATTCCCTCTGAGATTTACTATCCCTATCCACTTCACTTGCAGCCAGCGCTACAGAATCTGCGATATCGACCCGGCTCTTTGCCTCATGCGGAACTGGCATGTGAGCAAGTGCTGTCTCTGCCCATTTACCCGGAATTGACCCCTGAGCAGCAGGAAGCAGTAGTAGACGCAATTGCGAGGTTCACCTCAAAAACACAGGCCGAGCATCGCAATCGGGAGGTCTTGATCTGATGTCGACTCCACAAATTGCCGTAATAGGGTGTGGGTATTGGGGCAAGAACCTCGTGCGAGTGTTTCACCAACTGGGATCACTGGTGAGCGTCTGTGATGTTCGGACGAATGCCCTCGAAGAAGTCAGCAGAACATATGGCGTCGACGTCACCTGTAACCTGCAGGATGTTCTCAATAACAAAGCGATATCAGGCATTGTGATAGCGGCGCCAGCAGCCCAACACTATGAAATCGCGAAACATGCACTCACGAAGGACAAAGACGTTTACGTTGAGAAGCCGCTTGCGCTGACGCTGAACGAAGGGAGGGATCTGATCGAGATAGCTACCCGAAACCGCCGTATATTAATGGTTGGCCACATTTTGGAATATCATCCGGCCATTGGTGCTCTGAGGAAGCTCGTGCGCGAAGGCGAGTTGGGACGAATTCAGTACATCTACTCCTCACGGCTGAATCTGGGAAAACTGCGCACAGAGGAAAATATACTCTGGAGCTTCGCTCCGCATGATATTTCCGTTGTTCTATCGTTGTTAGACGAGATGCCCGAGAGTGTCAGCGCACAGGGCGGATCGTTTCTTAATCCTCGCATTGCGGACACTACTCTGACTACGTGTCGTTTTCGCAGCGGTGTCATGGCACACATTTTTGTGAGCTGGCTGCACCCATTCAAGGAACAAAGGCTATGCGTTGTCGGAGAACGCAGTATGGCTGTATTCGATGACGTAGAAGCTGAAAACAAACTTGTGCTTTATCGCCACCGCGTAGACTGGGTAAACCGATTGCCGACGGTGACGAAGAAAGATGGCGAAGTAATCCCCCTTCCACAGCTCGAGCCATTGCGAGAAGAATGTCAGCACTTCCTCGACTGCATACGAGACCGACGGACCCCTCTGACAGACGGCACGAGTGGATTGCGGGTGTTAGAAGTCCTCGATGCCAGTGAGCGCTCTTTGCGGGCACAGGGGCAGACAATGTCAATCGACACTGAGGCGAAGAGATACTTTGCACATGCAACCGCCGTCATTGACAGCCCGTGCGACATCGGCGCGGGAACAAAGATCTGGCATTTCTCGCATGTCATGGCAAATGCTCGGATTGGGGAGCATTGCAATCTGGGACAGAATGTAGTGGTTTCTCCTGGTTGCACGCTGGGGAATCGGGTCAAAGTACAGAACAATGTATCTATCTACACGGGGGTAGAAATTGAGGATGATGTCTTCTGCGGACCTTCGGCGGTTTTCACAAATGTGATTAACCCGCGCAGCCATATTGTGCGTAAGAACGAATATCGGCGCACTCTCATAAAGCGCGGAGCCAGCCTGGGTGCGAACTGCACCATTGTCTGTGGAGTCACGGTGGGAGAATACGCTTTTGTTGCCGCGGGTGCGGTCGTGAGCAAGAGCGTTCCTGCGTATGCCCTGGTGATGGGAGCGCCGGCGAGGCAAGCGGGCTGGATGTGTTATTGCGGGATTCGTCTTCTTGAGGTCAAGAGCCCGGTTTGTACGGCGTGTGGCCGACGCTACGTAATCACAGACGGCAGCTGTAAGCCCCTTCACAATGATACGCGTGAATCGTATTCAGCTATGGCAGAGTGCGCAGACTAAATCCCGTCTTGGGGTCTAATTCCGTCATGCGGATTGTCTTAATAACGCAGTATTTTCCACCGGAAACCGGGGCAGCACAGAACCGCTTGTGGGATCTTGCGCAACGGCTATCTTTGTTCGGTCATCAAGTCACAGTGGTGACCTCAATGCCGAATTATCCGCAGGGACGCATATTCGACGGCTACCGAAGACGCTTGTTCGTTCAGGAAGAACAAGAGGGGATTCGCGTTCTGCGAACATGGGCTTACGTGACGACAAGTCGCAAATTCATATCCCGATTGCTTAACTATCTGTCATTTGCATTCTTCGCGATGCTCACTGGCCTAATACGCGTCGGCAGGTCAGATGTTGTCGTCGTGGAGTCGCCGCCATTGTTTCTGGGTGTCACAGGTGTCGTTGTGAGTCGGTGGCATGATGTCCCGATGATTGTGAACGTTTCGGACCTATGGCCGCAGTCGGCAATATCGATGGGGATTTTGCACAATAAGATACTCATACGACTAGCCACTGCATTGGAAACATTCCTGATACCGCTCCTCCTATGCGATCACGGGACAAACAGAGAATATTGTCCGATATGTTCGCGAAATCATACCGAATGTGCGAGTCGAACTGGTCACCAATGGCGTCGATCCTGAGAAATTTATTGGTGCGGCCGAACAGCGATACAAAATGCGTGGCGACTTCAGCTTTGGAAGCCATTTCGTAGTGGGGTTCACCGGATTACACGGTCTCGCATATGACTTGGAGGGCCTATTAGAGGCAGCCGAACTTGTAGGACGAAGTGACGAGCGAGTCCTGTTCGTTTTTTTCGGGGATGGTCCTCGCAAGCAGCTATGCGAGGAGTTGGCAAAGCAGAAAGGACTGACAAACGTTATGTTCTTTGGACCCCAGCCAGGTGATGCCATGCCCGCAGTCTTAGCTTCGCTCGATGCTGCGATCATCCCTCTCAAGGATCTGCCGTTCTTCCGCGGAACTCTACCATCTCGCCTGTTTGACTGCATGGCGGCCAAGCTTCCAATTATTTTGGCGAGCGTGGATGGTGAGGCGAGTCGCTTGCTCCAGACCTCGAACGGTGGCATCTGGGTTCCTGCGGAGGACGTTAGCCAAATGGCGGATGCCGCACGTCAATTGGCCTCTGATCCAGATTTGTGTCACGCCCTGGGAGAGAACGGTAATCGGTACGTCTGTTCTCATTATGATCGGCGCGAAATGGCGCGCCGGTTCGCAGAATTGCTTCCTTCAGTGGCTTGTTCCTCGCATGCGATTGCGACGTCCGATGCTTCGCAATATCAAACCATCGAATAGCGGTGAGCTTGTTCGCCCTTGCGGCGACCCTGAAACCATGTCTACAAAAGCTGCTGAGATTAAAGTTCCGTTCCACCGCGCCAGCATGGGCGAAGAAGAAGCGCATGCTGCGGCAGACGTCATCCGCTCTGGATGGCTGACCATGGGTGCCAAAACATTTGAGTTCGAGAGGGCGTTCGCGAGCTTCGTTGGCAGCCGCTACGCGATAGCTGTTTCCTCTTGTACCGCCGCGCTGCACCTGTCTCTAGAGGCGGCGGGAGTGTGCCGAAACGAGGAAGTGCTTGTGCCGACCACGACTTTCACTGCGACTGCCGAGGTGGTGACCTACCTTGGTGCGCGTCCAGTCTTCGTTGATGTCGATCCACAAACACTAACCCTCGATCCGCTGGATTTAGAACGAAAGATCAGTCCACGAACCAAAGCGATTATTCCTGTACACTTCGCAGGCCTACCCTGCGACATGGACGAGATTTCGCAATTGGCAGACCAGCACCGCCTGCATGTCATTGAAGATGCGGCTCACGCCCCTTCCTTCGAAATATCGGGGTCGGCGTATCGGTGGAATAAGCGAACTCACTGCGTTCAGCTTCTACGCCACCAAGACGCTCAGCACAGCCGAAGGTGGCATGATAACAACGGAGAACGAAGACTCCGCTCAACGGATGCAGCTGATGCGATTGCATGGCATTTCGAGAGACGCATGGAAGCGCTACAGCTCGGAGGGCAGCTGGTTCTATGAAGTATTGGAACCAGGGTTTAAGTACAACTTTACTGATCTTCAAGCGGCTCTTGGGGTCGTGCAGCTTGCTAAGTGCGAGTCGATGTACTTAGCGCGCAAGCGGATTGCGCAGATCTATACGAGAAAGCTGCAATCGATCGAGGCGCTCGAGGTACCTCCCACGGCAGCGGATCGTGAATCCTCCTGGCATTTGTATGTGCTGCGGCTGCATCTGAATCAATTGCGCATCGATCGCAATCAGTTCATTCGCGAGTTGGCAGATCGTGGTGTGAGCACAAGCGTTCACTTTATCCCTCTACATTTACAGCCGGCGTATCAGCGTGATTTTCATTACCGTGCTGGGAGCCTTCCGGTTGCAGAACGTGAATACGAGCGGTGTATCTCTTTGCCCATCTATCCAGATATGCGAGTCGAGGAAATCGACCAGGTGATTTGGGCCGTTTCTGGTGTGGCTTCCACCTTTGCTCGCTGATTTCCGCCATTGCTGATCTCGAAAGGTCACAAACACCGATATTGCTTTTAGACCAATGATTTACAGTCGCTGGGGGAAACGCGCTTTGGATCTTATTTTGTCCACCGTGGGGTTGGCTATGCTGTCGCCCTTTCTGTTGATCATTGCGCTCCTCGTAATCCTTACTTCGCGAGGTCCAGCTTTCTATCGACAGCAACGAGTCGGGCGGAACGGTGAACTCTTCCGGATCGTGAAGTTTCGGTCGATGGTCACAAACTCAGACAAATCCGGACCCCTGATCACTTCGACCGACGACCCACGTGTCACGTGTATGGGTCGGTTCCTGCGTCGATACAAGCTGGATGAACTTCCCCAGCTGTGGAATGTTGTGAAGGGTGAAATGAGCCTAGTTGGACCTCGTCCAGAGGTTCCTCGCTACGTTAAGACCTACTCTCCTTTGCGGAAGACGCGTGCTGCTAGTGCGTCCTGGGATTACAGACCCTGCCTCGATCCTCTATCGTCACGAAGAAGAATTGCTCGGTCAGCAAGCTGATCCCGATCGTTATTACAGAGACGTGGTCTTGCCTGACAAGCTTCGGTTAAATCTCGAGTATTTGAGTCATATTTCTTTCTCTTACGACACTTCTTTGGTGCTACGCACAACGCGCAGCATCTTTGTTTCGCAATGGATTCCTAGAACAGAATGAGTGCATTGACACTGCGAGTTCTTGCCGTGCCCAACTAATAGTGCCAACGCTCTTAATCAGAAGTCTGGCATTAACGCTCCCCACAAGCCGAAACACCTCGACCAAATGAAAATCATTAGGCTTGCAAATGCGCTTCTTCGAAAGAATTCCTGGTTCGTTGGCACATTCCAAGCTGCCTTGATCTGCCTTTCGCTCACCCTCGCATGGTTACTGCGATTCGATTTTACCTTGCCGGATGGACCGTTACTGGCCTCAGCAGGCTGCCTTCTCATTGCAGTTCGCATGGTACCGATTGCTAATTTCGGATTGCTTCACGGCTGGTGGCAGTATACGGGGCTCAGCGATGCACTGGACGTCATCAAAGCTGTTTTATCCGGGTCTTTGATATTCATTGTCGTCATGCAGTATGTGCTTCATATCACGAGTTTTCCGCGGGCTATCTACATACTTGAGCCTCTTTTGACTGCCGCACTGTTGATGAGCGTTCGTATTTGTTCTCGCGTGTTGGCGGAATCGGTACGGCAAAACCTGACAAGTTCGAAGAAGGTGATCCTCATCGGGGCAGGCCGGGGAGCACAGTCAGTAGTTCGAGAGATCAAACGCCCGGGAAGCGAGTATGCTCCGCTCGGATACGTAGACGATGATCGCTCAAAATTGGGCCTAAAGATCGAGGGCCTTCCGGTAATCGGAACCGTGGACGAATTGCCGGAATTGGTAGGTTCCCGTCCTATCGACGAAATATTGATAGCGGTACCCTCAGCAACATCGAGACAGATGCACCGTTTCGTCGAGGTGTGCGAACGCTCAAAAGCGAAGTTTCGAACCGTACCAGCGTTGCGGGACGTCATTTCACAAAGAGTTAATATCAGCGATTTTCGCGACGTGGATGTGGATGATCTATTGGGCAGAGACCCGGTAGAGATTGATCTCCAATCAGTGAAAGGTGCAATTTATGGTGGGGCAGTGGCGGTGACAGGAGCTGCGGGTTCCATCGGCTCCGAACTCTGTCGGCAGATCCTCGAACACCAACCTCGAATGCTGGTGTGCATTGACCAGAACGAAACCGGAATGTTTTATCTTGAGCGGGAACTAGGTTCTCATCTGAGGGGGACGACGCTGCAATGCCACGTGGCGGACGTCGGGAATCACGACAGCATGGAGCATATCCTCCGAGAGAGCTGTCCCGAAACAATATTCCATTCGGCCGCATACAAGCACGTGCCACTTATGGAGTCGAGCGTGCCCGGAGCCGTACAGAACAACGTGTTCGGGTTGATGACCCTACTCGAAGCCGCACAAAAGAGTGGCTGCAAGACTTTTCTCCTGATTTCCTCCGACAAAGCCGTGAACCCTTCCAGCGTCATGGGTGCGACCAAGCGAATTGGGGAACTGATCATTGCTCACCAGCCTACCAATGGGATGCGTTGCGCCTCCGTCCGCTTCGGCAACGTCCTAGGATCGAATGGAAGTGTCATTCCGGTGCTCCAGCAGCAGCTCCGGCAAAATCAACCCCTTACCGTTACGCACCCGGAAATGAAGCGCTTTTTCATGACTATCCGGGAAGCGGTGTCTTTGGTCCTGCAAGCATCCGTGATAGGAGAGAAAGGCGACACGCTTGTGCTAGATATGGGGAAGCCGATATCCATCCTGGAGTTGGTGAAAACCTTAGTCAGACTTTCGGGTCGGAATGAAAAAGACGTGACAATCCAGTTTACTGGTTTAAGGCACGGGGAAAAGCTCATCGAGGAACTCTTCTATGAGAATGAGGAAGTTCTTCTTACATCGTGTCCGAAGATCAGGAAGGCGCGCGGGCCAGAACAAGAGTGGTCTGTGCTCGTGAGTAGTCTAGCGGATCTTGAGGCTACGCTGTTCTTGAACGGATCGGACAGCATTCGCGCGTACATCAAGAGGATTGTTCCTGAATACAGCTATCCATCCAGGCTCGGTCAATGGAAAAGCCAGAATCCAACACCCTGGGAATCCACAACTTCTTGCGTATTGGGGCCACCGAATTCCGACCACAGAGACGCGTCTTGAGCGAGTACAGTGGAACGACGTGCCTGGACAGGTGAACTTGATCTCCCGGTTTGTTTCCCGAATGTCGTATTATCGACGGAACTTTGTTGCGGATGACGTCGGGGTTTCTTGAGTTTTACGCGGTAACCGGGATGTTACCTTCAGCGGGTTCATAACTGTTATTCCGCGGGGACCTGAAACATGGATTTCTCTCACAGGGCGGATCCTGCGCAATCCGCATCGATGGAGGGTTGGTGTTAAACCGGGAGGCCTTGGTGCGAAAGCCGGTCATGACAATTTCTCGCTCAATCGCTCTAGGAATGCCTACCCTCTCTTGCTCGGGCAGGAAATTGATGAATCGAGTCATGGATTGCAGGAGGATCTCAGGGTTGTCGCTCTCCAGATTGGCCCCCGCCAAGAAGTCGGCGCAGATCATTTCCAGACCGTAGCCGCGCGATCCGTCCGTACCCAACATCAGGCCCGCAGTTTCCAGCGCTTGCTCGATGACTGGGATCTGGCTCTTGTAGATCTTGAAGTAAATGATATCGTGCGGCTCTGAGTCTCGTCCTGTCGTCCCTTCTCCCTTCTCGCTTGAAGTGGTCCTCTGGCATCGGGCATTTTTACGTGGCCGCCGGTCAGATTTCGGTACAACAGTTTTCCACTGAGGATGCCAAGGGAAAGGATTGACCGACCTGCGCCAGGACGGTTCACCAGCAGGTGGCCGAGTTCCGACAGCACTTCAAAATACCAGGGGCGAACAGCGGGTTGGCGGGCCTGAATGGTGGAGTCTTTCGACGATCTCCTCGAGCGTCGGTCTCCGGAATCGAGAAAGAAGGCTTACTACCTGATGTCGATCCACGAGTACTCTGCCGTAAGCGCAGGTGCACCTGAAGGGCGGAGGGTGAGGAGTTTGATCCTGCAACTTGGTTGCACAAAGGGCGCGCTTACGTTGAATTGCCTGTCGGTGGTCGCGGCAGTGACAGCGACGCTTCCGGTTGCGGTTATGGAAGGCGCGATGATATCTGTCGCGGTCATGCTCTGGCTGCCGGCAGTCATCAAGGTTACACCGTTGGTAAAGGCATGGGAACCTGCATCAGCCGTCGTAAATGCGTAGTCAGCTGGAAGGACGGCGGCGCTATCGGAACTGGTGAAGTGTATGGGGCTGTTGAAAATCGTGTCCCTGCGTCCGTCGACCATCGCGGTAACCGTAACGGTAAAGGGTGAACCTACTATTGCGCTGGAGGGAGCGCTGATCTCAAGATTTGCAGCGGGTGAGCCGCAGCTCAATGCCACCAATCCCGCCATAGCTGCGCTCAACGTCCATAGCAGCCGCGCGGCCACTGACATTACCTAGTCCAAGGCGGCAGACTTACCTGAAAACCTCGCATAGAAGCTTACGAAACCTGCGTCTGCGTAGGACAGATTATCCTCTCCTCCTATTACCATGGCGGTTGAAGACCAACGGGCAGTCAGTTACGTCCCTCTTTCCATCATAAGCGAGAAAGCAGAGGAGCCAACACCATTTCGGTAGATCCGCGCAGGGGCACAAGCGTCAGTCGTTTGGCTCGTGTGATATAAGACTCGCGTCTATGAGCGGTCGTTTGGGTGATGGATTCAAGAGTCGTTATCGTATCCGTCATCTTACGGCGTGGTTCACGTCGTATCAAACTGAAAGAAACCCGAAATCGTATGGGACCCTGGGAAGGCATCTTTCAGTTTCCAAACATTTCGGCGTGCCTTTGAGCCTGGGAAGAAGATTCTCCCGGATTGCAGTCCCAACGTTGGGCATCGCCATGCTGGCAGTGCTGGCAATTGCAATGCCGCTGCAGGCCCAATCTGATCAAGGCCTCATTCTTGTGTATCAAGAATGTGACGTAGTGAATCTGCAGAACAACTACACTCCTGATGCCACGTTCAGCTTCGGCGGTCGGGGGACATCGGCAGTAGAGGCGGGGGACGGGGCCCGTGCAGAAACCGAAGTGGCCGCGCAAACTTCGCTGTCGTACCCTTTCGCCACTTTTAGGGAGTCATGGGAAGCGAGGGATTCCTGCAGCGGTTTGTTCTCCGCCCTGAAACCCTCGGCACGGTCAGGTGCGCCTCATCCTGAGCCAGGAGCAGAGGGCAACACGCCCGGTAAAGATTCCAAAGAATCGTCGAATCCGATATTGCGGGACTATAGCCCGACTGATCGCAACCGAAGCATCTACTACAAAAATAAGCTCGAATTCTCCCTGGAAGGTGGATGGCTTCCCATCAACATCCCGTTTCCTTTCGACTTTCTCTTAGGCAGTGGCTATAACTTCCCAGGGCTTTATTACACTCTAGTGCCCATTATTGCTTCCGTCCGATGGCAAGTGGATGACGTCGGAGGTCCTTGGGTTTTGCGCGGCAACTGGGATGTTACCTTCAGCGGATCTGTAACTGCGATTCCGCGGGGAGCTGAAACACGGTATTTCTCTTACATGATGGGGATTCGACGCAATTTTGTCCCGCGTCGATGGAGGGTTGCGCCCTACCTCGATGGGCGCGCCGGCCTCGGGAATATTGATGCTAAAGGGCCCCTAGGGGTCGAATATTCTCAGGGACAAAACTTCACGTTTACTCTCAGCCTGGGCAGTGGAGTGCGATACAACTTCAATCCTCGATATGCAATTCAGGCTGGCATGAACTATATGCATATATCGAATCTCTATTTGTCTGAGCCAAAATATTTGAACTATGGCATTAATGTTTACGGACCTTGGGTTGGGATCGATATCCGATTTGGCAAGCATCGACCAGCCGTGCAATAGCTCACTTCAGGGTAGTCTTATTGCCGTGCCCTCAGCGCCAAGGTGAGGGGTTCCTAATGTGGCCGGACACAAAACCTGGCTGCGCTTCATTACGTACAAGCCACCGGCGCATTATCCGGCGGCGGAATGCTCGTTGGCGTGGCAAGAACTGCAGAGTGTGATGAGGTTCTCTTCTGCGTCGTCACCTTGCTGACTTCGCTGCTGGATATGGTGGACCTCGAGCCTTCGCAAACTTCCACAGTTTTGGCATCGCCAGCCGTCTCGTTGGAGTATCTGCTGGCGGACTTGTTCGTAGGCACGGAGAGGCAATTTGACTCGAGACTTCCTTGGGCCCACGCCGCTCACGAGCTTCTCCCACTTTATCGTCCACCTTGCCCTGCGTTCTTGTTCCCTGGGACCCATGTGGGTGATAAGCGTGGCCCGCATCACCGAATCGGTAGCCGCCCGCTATGGCGCCTTGTCGGCAACCACGCCGATGTTGGCTACCGTCTCACCTTTCTTCATCGAAGGTACGGCGCAGACATACAGGACCACGCCGCTCGACGGCGCACGCGCTTCCCACACCGTCTTGCCGAACAGATCGGTGACGTAGCCGATTTTCATGCCTTGTTGCACGTACCAGCCGCGCTTCACCGTGGGATAAAAGACGCCCGAGGTCTCGCTGGTGACGCTCGCAATGCGCTCGATCCACACTGGGTTCTGCACTGGAGGCACATTGCCCGGCAGCATCTTCAGGTAGCGCATCACGTTCAGGCAGCCGTTCATCAGCGCCGTCACGTCTTCCGGTTCTACGGTGCCAGCGTGGCCCGCCTCGGCCGTGAGGGACGGCTTCTCCCGCAGGCTGGCGTTGGTCTCCAGATAGCGAGCGGCGTTCGGGTCGCGGGGGCGATCGGTTGAGAGGATGATCGTGTCGAGCCCGAAGGCCAGCACCATGGCGCGCGAGACGGCATCCTGCTGCGCGTTACCGGTCGGCGCCCAGTAGGAATACGGCCGCAGGCTTTCATCGAGATCGCCGCCGTGCAGGTCAATCAGGTAGTCGGATTTTTCCACGACCTGCTTCGTCATCGCCCACGACGCGCGCTCGGTCTGCGTTCCGTTGGGATTGCCCGGATAGAAACGGTTCATGCTCTTGCCGTCCACCGGGTTCACATGCGGCACCTTCTGTTCAAATGACGCGATGTTCACCAATGGGACGATGATGACCGTCCCGGAAATATCCGCGGGATTGAGTTCCTGTATAAGCTTTTCGAGCGCAATGATGGACGCATACTCGGTGCCATGCGCGCCGGCCACCAGGGCGAGAGTCGGCCCGGGCTTCGGGCCGCGAATTACCGCAACCGGGATATTCGTGCCCACGTCGCTCCCCGCCGACACTTCGATGAATCCGGTAACGGTCTGTCCGGCGACTGCTGTCGCGGTTCCCACAGTGAGCGCTGGTTGTTGTGCCGTGGCCGCCACGCACAGAACGCAACTCAGAAGAATCAATGCCCGCCGCTTGCGCATACTCGCCTCCTCCACACCACGCTTGAGAGTCGGCAGAGTATAACGCCGCCGGTCGAAAGCTACACAGGGCCCCGCTGCTCGCGCCACCAACTTGCACCCTGGGCTCGCGCGAGACAAACGCCAGTACTCCCTAACAGACGAATTCAGGGCGATTTCCTCGAATTGGACTTCTGGCCCGCGTGTGCGGAACCAACGCCGACGCGAAGCCCACTTTTTCCTGATCGGATTACTTCCGGGGAGCCCGTCAGCACTAGCGTCATCCGGCTGCTATCACTTGAGATTGTCATCACTGAAAATCACGTTCTACAAGGCGACTTATCAGGACTAATCTCGCCTATCCTGAGCCAGATTACTTCGTCAAAAAGGGTGGGCACAGGAGTTCGGTCCAGTTCTTGTCCAGTTGTTCGTCGGCGAACACTTTCGGCACCGATGCATTGCATCCTGCCGGACGGTTCGAAGCTGACTCCGGCGGTGGTTCTGTCTCTCGGGCCCAATTGTTAGCTTGTCCCATCGGATCCCGCGGGGGGCGGTCCGGCTTTGTGTCGGTGCCACAGCTCGTGCTCTGGGACGCTTCCCCAGGGGCGCAGCCCGCGAAGTGTCCGGATCACCAACAACAACCTCTACGACGGCTTTAGTATTTGGTGGATGGGCTACAACTCAACTACTGCCGCAGCCCGAGCCGTTCAGAAAGCGACACCTGTGCAGCAAAGGCTGGATCACTTGAAAACAGCTCGCGAACACAAACGCAAGTAGAGGTTCTGAATGAACACTTGAAGAGCCGTCGCTGTTTGGCGGCTCTCTCTCTTTGTCAGAAATTGCGCCCAGAGGGTGCGAGTGCATTTGCGTAGTGCCATTGTCCTTGTCATTACCATCTGCTCTTCATTGCTGAGCATGACGGTCACATATATCGCGTGTCTGGGAGTTGTGTCGCGTCTCAGGAAATAGGTAACTGTTGTAAAATCGGAATGCACTCATTGACCCAAATCTCGGCCAATTTCTCAATTGAGTGTGATAGTTTGTGGGTGTTGAAAAAGTCCGTTTTTATAAAAACAGCCAAAATTTCCGGGATGGAAAATGTCTACCCGAGGCGCGATCGTCGCTTGTAGGCCTTCCTAACGCAAAGTTTTTCTGAGCACTCTTCTGGGAGTGAGTTTTTCAACAGCCACGTTTGATTACAGCAACTGATCCAGGCCGCAGGCCGACTTGACAAGCAAATATGGGCGGATCACGATTCGCATTAGGTCGGGCGCTATGGCTCAAACTGCTACGCCAGTACAGTTGAAGCAGGAAACACTGAAGTGTTTCAGCGCTTACATTCGTGACGCCGAAGCGACCATGGAGCGGGCTCTGGACGACGGCAGCCCATTCCTATGGTCCGATGTCAACTCGGAGAGAGCGCAGCAGGTCCGAGGAGGCCAGGTTGTAGCGCAATTCTGGTCAGGACACGGGCCAGTCAAAGTGCCGAATGGTTTGATCCATGACTGGATCGGCACCTCATTTATTCTTGATACGAACGTCGGAGACGTGCTGACGCTGCTGCAGGACTACGATGACCATAAGAACATTTACAAACCAGAGGTGATTGGCTCAAGGCTAATAAGCCACCGCGGCAACGATTTCCAAGTTTATTTGCGGCTTCTCAAGAAGAAAATTGTAACGGTAGTCCTTGATACTGATCATGAGGTGCATTATCGTTCGCTGGATCGAGTGCGCTGGGTTTGTCGCTCGTACACGACCCGGATTTCTGAAGTGGAGCACGCCGGAACTCCGGAGGAGAGAGTGCTGCCGCCCGATACCGGTGCCGGATTTCTATGGCGCCTGCATTCCTACTGGCGATTCGAGGAGCGGGAAGGTGGTGCGTATGTTGAGTGTCGAGCTATTTCGCTGACGCGTGACGTGCCTTTGGGACTGGGATGGGTCATCGAACCGATCATCCAGAAGCTCCCTAAGGAGTCGCTGATTCATACTCTCGAGGCTACACGCCAAGCTTTGCTAGGCCGGCAGACCGGAACCACGCGGTAGTTGGCGTAACATCACAACCGGGTCAATGAGTTTATACGGCGTTCCTTTGCGTAAGTGGTGGTTCTGAACGATCACAACCTATCGCAAATGGGCGCCTTTTTATATTGCGTGTAATCGCCTATTTTGCGTCGACTGTCCACCATGCCGCCGGCAAACAGAGCGCTAGCGCGCACTATGCTTCTGCGTCGCGATTCCCAGGGTGATGGTGAAAGACTCGGCCATTGCAGCCAGAAGCTGGAACAGCAGTCGGCCCGAAGCTGTGGTCAGGTCTAGGCTGCCTTTCATTGCGGTTCTCCTCTCCTGGGTTCGGGAGAACTCATTACCTCTGTCTACAACGCTGGCGAGCTTGGAAAATTACGGAACGAACCCAATAAATGCTTTGTTTGTAACACGGTTAGTCTCGGGAGCTTGCCGTGATTAGGTGCCGCGGGGCACACTTCCGCTAACCGACCTGAATGGAATGGGTTGGATAATTGGTGCGAAAGGGGGGACTCGAACCCCCACGGGTTTCCCCGCCAGATCCTAAGTCTGGTGCGTCTGCCAATTCCGCCACTTTCGCACTCGTGAATTCTACATCTTACGTGATTCATCCGGTCGTCTGTATCGACGTCCGCTCAACACCCAGGTCGCCCTGGTCCAGTCCTTTTGCAGCGTGGACAGAAATAATCGCGCTCGGGATAAAAACTCGGCGCATAGTGCGAACTACCCGAGCAACCGTCCCGTGCTGCGCGGGGTAGTTGCTGGTCAGCACTGAGAACTGTTCCACCGCATCCACTCCCAGGTTGACGCCCAGGGCGCTGCCGGGTGGGCCATTGGAGTAGTCGTTGACGCTGACACCGTCGAGCCGGGAGTCGTTCTGCCGCGGACGGCCTCCCGATATCGTCATTTCCGTCCCAAATCCTCTTTGCGCCTGACCCGAGGCCTGGGTGCGTGTCGTTGCTACCCCCGGCTCCAGTGCTGCAACATCGGAGGCGGAACGTCCATTGAGCGGCAGCTCACTCATTCGGGTCGTGACATCTCCTTTCACGTTTGCAGAGCCAACCAGTCCCTTGCCGGGCTCGGTCGTCCTCCCCGGCTGCACGACCAGGTTCACCACCTGGTCCGTCGCGCCGACAATCGTCACTGTCGTGCGCACGTTGACAAAACCAGGAGCCGACGCGGTGATCTCATAGGCTCCCGGGAACACGCTGCGCAGTATGAAGGAGCCATCCCCCCTCGTAGTGACAGACTGTATTGCGCCATTCGTCATATTTTTCAACGAAACGAGGGCATTCGGAACGCGGGAACCAGAGGTGGCTGTAATCGTGCCGGATAGAGAGCCTTGAGCAATTTGTGCGTAGATTGGCAACGAGGCAAGAGAGCCCATAACCAAAGACGCGAGTATGAGAAAGAGTTCACACTTTCGTCTCCAGTGCAGTCGCGAAAACATCTCTACCCCCAAAGTCTGTTGACTCTGCAGTCAAGGCTAGACCATGTTGAGGTGCGAAGTCTTAAGAATTGCTGAAGCTAAGATGAAAATGTGTTCATCTGGGCCCTCGCTTTTGGCAACCGATAAAGTCTTCCGCGGAAGTGGCAGATCTTAGGGGACGAGCGGTCAATCGGAACTATCCAGGCGTAGAGCTTGGTTAGAATCGTCAGCTCGGCATGTTGCTCGTCTCCCGCTTGGAATCGCACGAGCTGCGACTTGCAGAGCGTGAAGCGATCTCGACTGTCCCCCTTCCGCCGGTGCGTACGCAGGATCGCATGTCTGGTCAGCCACTTCTGCTCTGCAAACCCTCAAGCGACATTTGCCACAGGCGTTGCTGCAATATCTAGGGATAACGGCTGGAGCAAACGTGAAGCCAATTGATTCACGTTCGTTTTAAGATCGCTTCAACGGCGACAGGCATGACATCGATTTCAGTCAATGAGTGGTCACTTTGCTCGGGTCTTTCGTCCTTCCCAATTTCCTAACTGGTCTGCCCTTCAATGTTGTGATTGGCATTTACGATAGAGAAGAGCAGCCCGGAACCAATTGTGATCAGAACAGCGATGTCGAGAGCCCGCCCCCACCCTTGCTGAACGGCAACCGAAGCCGTCACGGTAGAAGAAATTACTCCCCCCAGGCTTCCGGTGGTGTTCATGAGGGCTGACAAAGACGCGGAGTACGATGGTGCGAGGTCGATGCAGGTGGCCCAAAAGTTGGCAGCCGCAAACATATTGAAGCCAGCTGCCAGCGCGATCATGGGCAGGGCGATGACGGTCACCGAAAGATGGTTGCCGCTATAAAGGAGCAGCGCAGAGATGCCCATGCCAAGCCAGACGGCTGCCAGACGGCCCTTGCGGCGATCAGTTCGGCGGCCCACCCAGTCCGAGAACCATCCGCCCACCGGCGACAACAGTGCCATCGCCAGGAATGGCGCTGACGTCCAGGCTGCCGCCTGCATGATTCCCAACCCGCGTACCTTGACCGCATAAAAGTAAAACCAGTTGTAGTAGACGTAGAACGTATAACCCTGCAGACCGTAGCCAAGAATCAAACCCCACACCGACAAACTGGTGAACATCTTCAGCCACGGCACGCTGGTAGCTGCCTTGTAACTGGAGCGAGCCCGGGCGTCCCCTTTTCTGGAACCGGGGTGGATGACCTGCAGTTCGGCATCATTTACAGCAGCGTGTTCCTCGGGCCAGTCGGTTGCGTAGTAGTGCCACAGGGCCACTACGAGAGAAGCCAGCACCGCACAGATTTCGAACGAAGCCCGCCAGCCCCAGTGCACCATGGTCCACGCGATGAATACGGGGGTCAACGTTCCGCCCAAACCGAGCCCGCAAACCTGCAGACCGCTGGCGAACCCGCGTTCCCGAAACGAAGTCCACGAGGCAATGACCCGGGTCACGTTTGACGAGATTGCAGCTTCGCCCACGCCGGTCAGAAAGCGGACCAGTTGGAACCCGGCCAAAACGCTGCCTCCCGAGATCGCTGCCGCTCTTGGCACCAGCCCCATCGCGCCAGCACCCACGGCGAAGCAAAGCATGGCTGCGGTCAGGGTGCGCCGCGGACCGATCCGATCACACACATATCCCCAGGGAATCTGGAACAAACCATAGCCCCATAGAAAGGCGCTGAACACCGTTCCCATGGCGACGGTGTTAAAGCTGAACTGTTCTTCGATCAATTTTCCCGCGATGCTCAGATTCAGACGATTCAGTGCGGTCACAGCCATGATGGCCATGACGATCGCCATCATGTGCCAGCGCACTCGGCTCGCCCTCGTGGATTGCACCACTGTTTCCAGGGAATTCAGGTTTTGGGCAGTGCGGCTGGTCGTAGTCAAGCGATCTCCTTACTCGGGGATGGCTGCAAAATATCGATTTGGCAAGTGGAGATGAAGACTGCAGGCCCCGACCGCCGCTCCCCTGGCCGTGCAGGCCAGGCGCCCCTGAAGCAGCGGGGGGCCGAGGCCCGCAGACCTCGGCTCCCAACGCGCGTTTACCAGATCAGCTTTAACCCTAATTGGATCTGTCGCGAGGTAGTCGCCGTCTGGTTCAACCCTGTGGGGAGGGAACTGCCGTCGAAATCGAATGCCGAGTTGTTTTGCCCGAAGGTGTTGAGGAATCCCGGGGACAGGAAATTTGTGTGATTCAGAACGTTAAAGAACTCAGCCCGGAACTGAACATTGAAAGTCTCGGAGATGCTCGGAATCCTCGTGTTCTTGAAGACCGAAAAGTCCACGGTCGTCTGGCCCGGACCGTAGAATTGGTTACGCCTCGTGTTGCCGAGCACGTTGGAACAGAACTGCGTTCCACTAGGCGGAATGCCGCCATAGCCCGGGAAGGAAGTCGGCGCGCATCCGTAGGGATTCGCTGTGGTCGCGAGGGGAAGAGATGCTGGCGCCGTCGGTGGCGTAAAGCAGTTTACATTTACATAGTTCAATCCACCCTGGATCGGATTACAACCCGGCAGCAAGCTCGCAAAATCCATGGAGAAATCTCCATTGAAGCCGGTTCCCAGAGGATCGTTGCCGTCCCCCACGGTCATTGTGAAGGGTGCGCCGCTGGTGGCGGTGACAATCGTCCCCAACTCCCATCCGCCGGTGAGGGTCGACACCAACCTGCCAGAATTCTTCATCGAGGGGAGGTCCCACATCAACGTGCCAGTCAACACGTGTCGGATATCGAAGTCGCATGCTCCAAGCCTAGCGGACTTGATCAACATGAGCGGCACGGCGATCGAATTGAGGAAGGTGTCGCCGGTGACCGGAGCGGAACTTAAATCCCTGCACTTGCCAAACGTGTAGGAAACCTGTCCCTGTACGCCCTGGCTGAAGCTCTTTTTGAGTTGCGACTGGAAGGCATTGTAGGAAGAGGCGCCATCGAATAGAACCGGGCGGATGCCCGCACCGCCTCCCCAGTTCGGGTCGATGCGGGTGCCTGTTTGCTGGTTAGCGCACGTTCCACCGGCGGCAGCGGCTGCTGTGGGATCACACGGAAAAACCAGTCCCACTCCACTCACTGCGGCGGGCTGCACCAGGTTCACGTCATCGGACGCCGCCGAAAGATGAATCGAGCGAGATCCGACGTAGCCGACCATCAGGGTCAGGTTTTCCGCCAGTTGGCGCTGGATGTTGAAATTCCAATTGAGCACGTCAGCGCGCTTTGGATAAGCGTCGATGAAGCGGTTTCTGATCTTAAGCGGGTTGAAACTGACGTTTGGATTGGGACCTGTTCCCAGCGTCGCGCCCGTGGCCGCCCCGATGATCTGGAAAGGCGCCGTGGCTGCGGTGTTCAATCCGAACTCATAAGGCAGCGGCAATACGTCGAACATACCGAAGCCGGCACGAACGGCCGTTTTCCCGTCGTGGAAGGGATCCCATGCGAGCCCGATGCGCGGTTCGAAATTCTTAGTGGTCGGATTCTGAAGGATCGGACTGCTCACTCCCACCGGGCCGCACGCGGTGGGACTCTGCGTGCAGTTCGCGAGGCTGATAATTTCCTGAAAGCCCGCTGCGGCCACGGTGTATCCCGCAACGGTGTAGCCTGGGACTTGGTTCGCGTCGGTGGGCCTGGTGGTCATTTCGTACCGCAGTCCCAGGTTCACCGTGAGATTCGGACGCGCCCGCCAGTCATCTTGAACGTATCCGGCAAATAGCTTTTCGCGGAACCCGACCTCATGCGAGCCGCCGGGCGCCAGCGCATTGAGTTTATCGGGAGCGTTATTCAGGAAGTCGGTCAGGCTGTAGGTGTTCATTCTTCCGTTCGGGCTCAACTGCTCAAGGACGTTGTATTGCATGTTCTCGAAGGTGAACCCAAACTTGATCGCATGCGTCCCACGGGTCACAAACGCGTCGTCGGCAACTTGCGCTGAATTCCAGGCATGGGTAAAGCGGTTGAATCCTCCCAATCCAAAGGCGGTAGTTAGTCCTGATACCGGGATTTGGGGAGGCGCCGCAGCCCCAGGTGCGATGGCCAGTGCCGCATCTTTGGCGACTGCATCGCCAGACACCGGATCGTTGATCTTTCCCAAGGCTCGGTTCAGGCCAAAGCGGAACGTATTTACTACCGACGGGCCAAAGACGTGAGTCTCTTCGAAACTGCCCATCTGCCGCCGCGAGAAAACCTGGTGGACGGTGTTGCCCAGGGGATCGGCCTGCGATTGTGGACCGGAATCGATGAAATAGCTGCCTGCCAGGGAATCCGCCGTCGAAATCTTGTGATCCAGTCGCGTAATGAAGTAGTTTTCGTTGGCGATCGTCTTCACGTTTACGTTCATGGTTTGAATGCCGGCGCCATTGTCGGGAGCGCTGGCCGGCGCAACTGGCCACAACGCAAGGTAGGGCTGGATTGCCGGGACGGCGGCGGCGCGGGAGGCGGCATCAGGCACGTGGATGGTCCCGGAAGAGGACAGGCTCTGACGAAAGCCCTCATAATTTGCGAAGATAAAAGTCTTGTTCTTGATGATCGGACCGCCGCCAGATCCGCCAAACTGAATGCGCCGGAAGGGGGCGATCGTGGGCCCGTCAAAGTAGTTGCGCGCATCGAATACGCTGTCGCGATCGAAGAAGAATCCAGTGCCGTGGAACCGGTTCGTGCCGGACTTGGTGATCGCGTTGATGACCGCGCCGGAAGTCCGCCCGTACTCCGCGGTGTATCCGGTGGTGATCACGGAGAATTCCTGCACGGAATCGACTCCCAGATTCAACCCCGTTGCGCCGCCGGGGGCAGCATTGGAGTAGTCGTTGATTGTGAGTCCGTTCAGGCGATAGGAGTTTTCATTCGGTCGATGACCGGAATCGGCCAGCTGATTACCAAAACCGCGATTGCCTTTGTTCGCATTGAACGAGGTCGTGGCTTGGTTGGGCACGCTTAGCACGCCCGGTTCCAGGGTCGCCAAGGTCGTCCAGTCCCGCCCATTCAGAGGCAGTTCGCGGACCGTACGGGAATCTACCGTTGAACTGACAGCAGAGGACGCAGTCTGGACATCGGGCGGCGTACTCATGACTTCGACAACCTCGGTCACCTGCCCCGGCTTGAGAGAAAGATTCAGAGCCTGTTGCGCCCCGACCGTGAGCACAATTCCCTTTTGCACAGTTCTTGTGAACTGCTTCGCGGCGACCGTAACGTCGTAGGAACCGGGCAACAGGTTCGGCAGTGAATAAAAACCTTCGCCGTTCGTTTGCACTTCACGTACCTCTCCGGTCCCCAGGTTCTTGGTCGTAACCGTCGCATTCGCGATCGCGGCTCCGGAGGAATCGGTGATCAATCCCGAAAGAGTGGCACCCGCCACCTGAGCCGTCGATGGCATGGACAAGAAACCGACTACGGCTACTGCAATGAGCCCAAATTGTATGAAACTGACTGACGCTCCACTTCTTTTTTTCGTTTTCATTGCATCCCTCTGTCCCCGGACCCCTTCACAGGGATTGATTGGTCTAGCAACAGTATTTGTGGCGATTCCCGAACCCCACAGCTATGCTTGGCTGCACACCCGCAGACTTCTTGCCGTGCCGCAGACTCTGCAAGAGGCTTGAGTTCCAATGCAATCCTCGATCTGTCCAATCGAAAGCATTTCTACATCTGCGAACTTCGGATTGAAAATAAGGGAGATAGGGTCTCTCATCACTTTGACCTTGTGATTCTGCAAAGCTATACTTTGAGACCCAACTTAGGGGCGAAAATGGGATCACCTGCAGTTGCGGGACGAGTTGTACGTTTCGGAGTGTTCGAGGCAGACTTGAAGGCCTGCGAACTCCGTAAACATGGCTTTCGTCTCAAGTTGGCCGAACAACCGTTTCAGGTTCTGGCCATGCTTCTGGAGCGGCCAGGCGAAACCGTCACGCGGGAAGAACTGCGCGACCGTCTCTGGCCAGGCGACACCTTCGTCGATTTCGATCACGGTCTGAACAATGCCGTGATGCGTGTGCGCGAAGTCCTCCTCGACAGTTCCGATCACCCGCGCTATGTCGAGACCATCCCGCGGCGCGGGTACCGTTTCGTGGCGCCTGTAGAAGATGTTCCGGGCTCATCCGTTATTCCCGCCAAGAACGGGGCAGAGCGAGTTTCTTCTCCCGAACCACCCTCCCTGGAATCCAAGGGTTCGCCCGCTTCCCCGGCTTCAGGTCGTGTCGGATGGCAGATCGGTTTCCGGCGTTGGTTCACTGAACCTCGGGCCGCCCTTACGGCTCTTACCGTGCTAGTTGGATTGCTCGCACTCTTGGCATTCGCCCTCCACGGCATCCGTAACAGCGCTGCCGGCAAGGCCAATCTGACGCACAGCACTTCGCTCGTCGTCCTGCCGCTTGAGAACCTCTCGGGCGACAAGGACCAGGACTACTTTGCCGATGGCATGACGGACGAGTTAATTGCCAATCTGGCAAAGATCCGTTCCCTGCACGTAATCTCCCGCTCCACTGCGATGGCGTACAAAGGTACGCGTAAGCCTCTGTCGGAAATCGCCCGTGAACTCAACGTGGACGCGGTTGTCGAAGGCACGGTCATGCGCGTCGGAAACCAGGTCAGGATCACGGCCGAACTCGTCCAGGTCTCCACCGATCACCACCTGTGGGCGGATACTTACGAGAGCCAGATGGGCGATGTTCTGGCGCTGCAGAATCGCGTGTCTTCGGCGATCGTCAATGAAATTCGCATCAACCTGACGCCGGAAGAAAGGGATCGACTCGCGAAGGCGCCCGCTGTCACACCCCAGGCGTATGAGAACTATCTGAAAGGTCTTTACTATTGGAACAAACGCTCGGACGAGAACCTTACCCGCGCCATCGGATATTTCGAACGCGCCACTAGCCTGGATTCGCGGTACGCCTTGGGGTATGCGGGTCTCGCCGACTGTTACGCAATTATCAGTGCCGAGATTTTCGGCACCATGCCTGCTTCAGAGGCCGCACCCAAGGCAAAGGCTGCCGCGATGCGCGCCCTCGAACTGGATCCGACATTGGCGGAGGCCCAGACCTCCTTGGCCACGGTGAAGTTTAACTACGACTGGGACTGGAGCGGCGCCTCCGAAGGGTTCGAACGCGCGATTGGTCTGAATCCGAGCTACGCCACCGCCTACCAGCGTTATTCCCTGTACCTCATTGCGATGGGCAGGGTGCAGGACAGCTTTGCTCAAATCCAGAAAGCCCGCGAACTCGATCCTCTTTCCCTCAGTATCAACTTCAGTCTGGGGTGGCGTCTCTACATGGCTCGCCAGTACGACGCGGCCATCGCGCAATCGAAGGACACCCTGGAAATGGACCCCTCCTACGAACTTCCCCACCTGATCGTGGGGCAGGCCTACGAACAGAAGGGGGACTATGCTCATGCGATCCCTGAACTGAGAAGGGCGGTCGAGCTTTCGAAGGGAACACCGCTCATGGTTTCGGCCCTGGCCCATGCCTACGCGCGTTCCGGGAATCGTGCGGAAGCAGAAAAACTTCTTGCGGAACTGCAAGCCGAATCGAAAAAGCAGTACGTGTCGCCCTACTACCTGGCTCTGGTCTATGTCGGCTTGAGCCGGAATGAGCAAGCGTTGGACTGGCTCGAGCAGGCGTTCGCAGATCGGTCCAATGGCCTGGTCTTTTTGAAAGTGGAACCTGAACTCGACCAGCTGCGCTTGAATCCGCGCTTCATTGCATTGCAGAGGAAGCTGGGCTTTCCAGGTTGACCGAAGATCGCGTTACTTCTTGCTAGGGTTTGGTTGCTGATTCTGTATTACTTGCGTCCGAGCCAGACCCTTTCTCTTCGCCCACAACGTATCCAGAAAGGCGCATAGTCCCCGGGGTCGATGGCTTGAGTCCCACCGTCGCCAACTGTCTTATCAATGATTCCCCGGAAACCGGAGGTCGGTTGCTCCGAAAGGATGCTCTCGCTGGTGATCGAACCCGTTCCCACCGCTCTGATGTCTAGAAGCTGAAACGGGTCGAGAATTGGAAGCTCCGCGCGCCGAACCTGGGCACCACTGCCAAGGGCGCACCGAAATCGGGATTCGCGGTGGCCGTCCAGATTCCGTTGGTTCCGTTCGCACCGGTTTGAGTTACCGAGTATTGCACGTTGTCGACAGTGTTCTGAAGGTAGTTTGGATGATTGAACAGATCGAACGCTTCGGCTGTCGCTGCCAGCGAGCAGCGTTCTCCCAGGTGGAAGACTCGCGACACACTGAAGTCGACATTCTTGACGGTTGGACCTCGAAACGAGTTAAAGCCTTCTCCAGGCACGACGGAAAAATTCACCTCCGACTGGTCGAATACGGCCGTGTACGGGCGCCCGCTCGCCAGGTTTAAAACTCCGCTGAATTCGAAGTTCTTGAGTGCGCGAAATTGCGGGGTCCAGACAGCGGTGGCGACGAAGCGGTGGGGCTGATCCAGTTGCGAGGGACCGCGCTGCGAGTTCTGATCGAACTGGTTGAAGTATCCGGTTCCCTGGTCGATAGTGCGCGAGAACGTGTATGAAACGGACGAAAGAAACTGCCGTGAATGGTGGCGCAACGAGACCAGCAGGCCGTTGTAGATCGAGTTTCCGGAGTTATCGATGGCGTTGATCGTGCCGAAGTTTGGATCCAGGATGCCGTCGATCGCCTCGTAATCCGGCAGGTTGTTGTAGGTCGTTCCGTTGGGCAGGGTGACACTCGCAGTGTTGAAGTCTCCTCCAAAGGCGACCTGTTGGTCGGGTGGCACGAGGTTCAGGTCGAAGCCGAAATTACCGTTGGCCTGCCGGGTTACGCCGTTGGAATTCCCGAGCAGCCGCAACCCATGACTGTAGACGTAGCCGACACTCAGGGCAGTCCTTCCTCCGAACTGGTGCTCGACTGCCAGGTTGGCCTGTTCGACATAGGGACTGCGGAAGTTCGGAATGAACACAACGATCGACGGGGTTCCTCCCGCTCCCGTAGGAAACGAAGTCAAGCTGTCGGGGTAGGTCACCAACGGATTGGAGTTCCCGAACGCTGGGCCCACGACCACCAGGAAGGGACGCGTCACGCCGTTGGAGGCGAACGCCTGGGACACATCGAGCAAATCTTCCTGGATGTAGAAGAGGCCGAAGGATCCTCGAATGACCGTAGAGCCGTTGTTGTCCAGCCCATAGGCGAAGCCAACCCGCGGGGCGAAATTGTTTTTGCTGTAGGGGATGTGGCAGGTGAGCGGGAATGCCGGATTGCACTGCGGCGGCTGCGGTAAAACCTGCAGATCGTAGCGGACACCATAGTTCAAGGTGAGGTGCGGCGTGGCGCGGAACTGATCCTGTACAAATAAAGAGTAGGTGGGGGAGGTCTGGTTGATGGTTGATTGTCCGAACGACTGCAGATAGAGCTCAAAGTTTCCGCTGGGCACGTCGGCGAGGGTCGCGAACCGGTACTCGCCTTTGGGCCCGTAGGTGAAGGAATCCGCGTTTCGGCTGATATTGATGTCGACTCCGGCTTTCACGGTGTGGTTGCCGATGATCTTGGTGAAGTTGTCGGTGACTTCGTAGCGCTTGTCCGTATTGGCAAGTTGAAATCGATTTCCACCAAAGACGAAACCGGAGTCAGGATTTTGAATGGTAACGGCGGGGGAGGTTGGGGGAGAAGCCGGCAAGTCGAAGTGGTAGTCGTTGCCGAAATGGAAGCGAAGCTCGTTGATCGTCTTGGCATTGAACGCCGTCTGCAGGGACACCTGGAAGAACTGGCTAGTCGCGCCATCGGTTAGCGACAAACCGTCGCCGGTGGAGGTCGGCGTGTTGAAATATCCATGCGGGCTGCGAAAGCGCTGGTAGTTGTATGTAACGCTAAAGGTGTTCCTGTCACTGAGCACGCCGTTGACCTTTGCGAAGGCGGTGTTCTGATTGAAGCTTCGCGGAAACGATCCGGCGGCAGCCTGGACCTGGGTTGCCAGGTCTGGATTGTTCGCGAAAAAGTCGGGAGGCAGGCCGACAAGCGCGGGGGCGTCGTTGACGGTCAGAGGCTCATTTCGGACCTGTCCCTCGTAGTTTCCCAGATAGAAGAGCCGGTCGCGGAGGATTGGACCGCCCATGGTTCCGCCAAACTGTTGCCTCCGGTTGTGGGGCTTTGCGATTCCCAACTGCTCGTTGATTCGGTCATTTGCATTGGTTGCGGAGTCGAGAATGTAGTAGTAGCCGTCGCCGTGCACAGCGTTGGTTCCGCTCCTGGTTACGGTGTTGACCAGGCCGCCGCCAGACTGACCGAATTCAGCCTCAAAGCCGGTGCTAGTGACCTGGAACTCGCGAATCACGTCTTCGCTGAACTGGTAAGGGATGCTGGTCCGCCCGATCTGCTGCGAGAAGAACGCATTGTTATTGTTGCCGCCATCCACCGTGTAGTTGTTGAAGTTGCCAGACATGCCGTTGAAGCTGATCATCCCGAAGTCGCCATCGGTGGTAGCTCCGGCCGTCAACAGCGCGAAGTCGGTAAAGTTGCGCCCGTTCAAGGGAAGGGACTGAATGTCTTGCTGATCCACCACCGTGCCAAGAGAAGATGCGGCCGTGTCCACGAGCGGGGTTTCGGCGCTGACCGTAATCACAGCGTCGATCTTCCCGACCCTGAGCTGCGGATGAATGAGGGCGCGCGTGCCGACCGAGATCGTGATGTTGCGCAGCACCAGCTTGCCGAAGCCGGACTTCTGAATTGAAACCTCGTAACTGCCGGGGTCGAGATAGAGCGCGGTAAATTCTCCGTCGGCGGCCGACTGAATCGTGGTTGCGATCCCAGTGTTCTGATTCCGCACGGTAATATCGGCCTCGGGCACCGCCGCTCCGGTGGGATCAGTCACGCTCCCTTCCAGTCGACCGGTCGCCGCAGCGGACTGCGCGTGAGCGCTCGTAATCAGGCCGAATAACAAGATGGTGAACGAGACAAACGAACAGATTGAGGTGCGGGCAGGGGAGGAGATTCTAGCGGTACGTTGACGCATAATTTTGCTCCACGATGGGTAGCCACCATTCCCCCATCAACGTTGTGCGCCATGAGATTCCCTCATTCTGAAGTTAACCTGAATTTATTCTGAAATTTCGCAACCTGATTTTCGGGATCCGAGCATCTCCGTTCTTAACGAGCGCAGGTGCGTTCCTGCCCCGGTTGATGGAGTACCGAGGTGAGGTAGCCTCGTAGATATAAAGTTTGCCCTCATCGCTACCTACGAAGAGTTTGTTCAAATCCGCGCAATAGACCACCCCTTGGGGTCTCGCAATGCCGCTGATGCTATGGGTGCGGACGCCGGCAGAAAGGTCCAGAACCTCTACTGTATTGTTTCCCAGGGCCGATACGAAAAGCCTGCCCTTGGGGTCATAGCTCATATGATCGATGCGCCCTTGCACGTTCGGTAATGGGATCGATCCAGTCAGAACAAGGAGCGCATTTTTCTCAACGGGCGGGTTTTCCTGTGCGCGCAGACTCGCACTGCCGAAAATAACGGCAGCAACCAGCATCCAGGCGCCCCTCTTCCTGTTCTTTGGCATAGCTCCCTCCGTAGCACATCTGACCTGGCAAGACTGCCTATCGCCCATAAAATCCCATGCCCGGTGAATCCTGTAGAGGCGCACCGAACTGCTCTGTCTGAGTGGACGGTTATAGCTCACTGTTCGGCCCGACACAGGCGCCCTAAGCTGGTGAGAAGAAAAGTCATTTTAGCCTCAGGTTCTTCTGCAGCAGTCTACAGAATCTACCGGAGACTTTCTTCGCCACACCTGGCGTAGCTTCAGAGGGAGTGATCTGCTATTTCGAATGCGAACGTTTAAGCAACTAAGCAACGCGTATTACGCACTTTCAAGGAGGCAATACAGATGAATTGGGAACAGGCCAAGGGCCAATGGACTCAGATGAAAGGGTCGGTACGGAAGCAGTGGGGCAAGCTTACGGACGACGATCTCGACGTCATCAATGGCGAACGCGAGCGACTGGTGGGCAAGATCCAGGAGCGCTACGGTATCGCCAAGGAAGAAGCGGAACGTCAGACCGCTAACTGGAATCCCTCGGACGTGGATTCCCCGAGAGACTATCAGCGAAAAGCCGGTTAACAGGGTTTAGTGGGCCATGAAGTTTATGATTTCGAAATTGCATTTCGGAGGAGTCAGCATGAAGACATTGTTAGGAATTGCACTTTCCATGATTCTGGCGGCGCCGCTGGTCGCGCTGGCACAAAGTTCCTCGTCGCCCAGTAAAGATCCGGCGGCGGAGCCTGCCGGGTTCCACCCAGACCAACACGCAGGTAATGCAAGGTAATGAGTCCCCGATGAAGCACGCCGCCAAGTCCGCTAGTGTCAAGGGCACCATCAGCGAGGATGGCAAGTCCCTGGTAAGCGACAGCGACGGCAAGAGCTGGACCATTGCCAATCCGGATGCTGTAAAGGGCCACGAAGGCCACCACGTTGAGTTGAAGGGCAGCACCGACGCCTCGACCGGCGAGATCCAGGTGACTTCGGTCAAGATGCTGAAAGGCGAGAAGGGCACGATGAAGAAGGACGACAGCATGCAGAAATAGCTGGGATCTTTCTTGGGGTTCTCAAGGGCCGGCGCGGATGCCGGCCCTATCCTTTTTTGCGAGTGATCGCAACATGACGGGTGTCCGGCGCGACAACCAGTCCCGCTTCCGTTAGCATTTCGACGTCGGAGCAGGGTTGCTCCAGTTCCGACCTGACCATGACCCAAGAGTTCGACGCGATTGTGCTGGGCGCGGGAGCTGCCGGCCTGATGTGCGCCATCGAGGCGGGCAAGCGCGGCCGGCGCGTGGCGGTGCTCGAACGCGCCGAGCGCGTCGGCAAGAAGATCCTGATCTCCGGCGGCGGCCGCTGCAACTTCACCAACCTGCATTGCCAGCCGGAGAATTTTCTCTCCGCCAATCCGCACTTCTGCGAAGTCGGCGCTGGCGCGCTACACGCCCGCAGACTTTCATCGCGCTGGTCGAGAAGCATCGCATCCCCTATCACGAGAAAACGCTGGGACAGCTGTTTTGCGACGGATCGGCGCGCGACGATTGTCGACCATGCTCGAAGAGGAATGCCGCGCGGCCGGAGTGAGGATCTTTCTGAATGCCGTGGTACGCGAAGTGCGGAGAGATCGCGAATTCGTGGTGCGCGCGGGCGATGCGGAGTTTCACGCGCCGGCGCTGGTGGTCGCGACCGGCGGTCTGTCCATTCCGAAAATCGGAGCGACTGCGTTTGGCTATGAGTTGGCGCGGCAGTTCGGACTCAAGATTCAGGAGTGCCGCCCGGCGCTGGTGCCGTTGACGTTCGACGCTGAAGACCGCGAGCGCTATTGCGACCTGGCGGGCGTGTCGGCCGACGTGATGGTGTCGTACGACTCGCAGCGAGTTTCGCGACAAGCTGCTGATCACGCACCGCGGCCTGAGCGGGCCGGCGATCCTGCAGATCTCGTCGTACTGGCAGAGCGCGCGAGCCCATCCCGATCGATCTCGCTCCCGGCAGCGAATGGATCACCGCGTTGCGACAGCCGAAGCACGACGCGACGTTGGGTGCGGCCAAGACAGCGTTGCGCGAGCGTGCTGCCATCCCGTCTCGCCGATCGCTGGCTCGACCTGCATGCTCCCGAAGACTGGACGAACCGCTCCCTGGACGAACTGGAGCAGCGGGCGCATCAATGGCAGGTCATCCCGAGCGGCACCGAAGGCTACGAGAAGGCGGAGGTGACGGCCGGCGGCGTGGACACGAACGAGTTGTCGGCGAAGACGATGGAGAGCCGCAAGATGCCCGGGCTGTATTTCATCGGCGAGGTGGTCGATGTAACCGGGCACCTGGGAGGGTTCAATTTTCAGTGGGCCTGGGCATCGGGCTTCTGCGCGGGCCAGTTCCTGTAGGCCCGCACTGCATGCGCCCTCGCACCTGCCCAATCGGGCAGGTTCCTTCTTCTCCGCAATCCACATAAAATGAAACAAACCGGGATGCCCCGATGTCTAACCAAACGGTGAATTCACCGCAAAAGCCGCCGGCTAAGCTGCCCCAGAAGCCTCCGCTAACCGCCAAGCGCTTGCGCGCCGTGGCTCCAGTGGTTTGGGACTTGATGCGGCCGCGCAAGAAGCTGCTCGCCCTGGGTTTCGTGCTGATGGCGATCAATCGTGTGTCGGGACTCGTGCTGCCCTATTCGACGCGCTACCTGATCGACAGTGTCATTGCGAAGCATCACATCGAGTTGCTCCGGCCAATCGTGCTCACCGTGCTGGGCGCCACGATCATCCAGGGCATCACCTCATTTTCACTGACCCAGTTGCTGTCGAAGGCGGCCCAGCGTCTGATCGCCGAGTTGCGCGAGAAAGTGCAGCGCCACATTTCCCGGCTTCCCGTCTCCTTCTACGATGCGAACAAGACCGGGAATCTGGTCTCGCGCATCATGAGCGATGTGGAGGGCGTACGCAATCTGCTGGGAACGGGGCTGGTCGAGTTGGCCGGCGGTTTGCTTACGTCGCTGATCGCGCTGGTGGTACTGTTCCGGATCAGCGCGCTGATGACGGTACTCGCCTTTGGCTTCCTGCTCTGCTTCGCCTTGGCGCTGAACAAGGCCTTCAGCACGATTCGTCCCATCTTCCGCGAGCGCGGAAAGATCAACGCCGAAGTTACCGGCCGCCTTGCGGAATCGCTGGGCGGTGTGCGCGTGATCAAGGGATATCACGCCGAGCAGCGCGAGGAAGCCGTCTTCGCGAAGGGCGTGCGCCGCCTGCTCGACAACGTAATAAGCACGCTCACGGCTACCTCGATGATGAGCCTGTCGGCCAGCCTGCTCATGGGCGTGGTGGGCGCGATCATCATGTACGTGGGCGCTCATCAGATCCTGGCGGGTACCCTTACCGTGGGCGGTTTCTTCACCTACACGCTATTTCTGGGATTCCTGGTCGCGCCCATCATCCAGATGGTAGCCATCGGAACCCAGATCACCGAGGCCTTCGCCGGGCTCGAGCGCACCCAGGAAATTCTGCGCGAGCGTCCTGAGGATCAGGATCCCAACCGCACCGTAATCCTGACCGATATCGAGGGACTGGTGGAGTTTGATGATGTCAGCTTCAGCTATGACGGGAACCGTACCGTGCTGCACAACGTGTCGTTCGCGGCGGAACCGGGCACCGTGACCGCGCTGGTCGGCTCTTCCGGATCCGGCAAGTCGACGACCATCGGGTTGATCACGGCCTTTCACGTGCCGACCGAAGGCGTGGTCCGGGTGGACGGCATTGATCTCAGCACTGTGCGGCTGGATTCGTACCGCACTCGGTTGGGGGTAGTTCTCCAGGAGTCGTTTCTGTTCGATGGCACCATTCGCGAAAACGTCGCTTTTTCGCGGCCGGACGCAACCGAAGAGGAAATCATGCGCGCCTGCCGGATCGCGCGGGTGGACGAATTCGCCGAGAGTTTCGCCGACCAGTACGACACGATTGTGGGCGAGCGTGGCGTGAAGCTCTCGGGCGGGCAGCGCCAGCGCATCTCGATTGCGCGGGCCATTCTGGCCGAGCCGCGCATCCTGATTCTCGACGAAGCAACTTCCAGCCTCGATTCAGAATCGGAACAAATGATCCAGCAGGGTCTGTCGTACCTGATGCAGGGGCGCACGACGTTTGTAATCGCGCACCGCCTTTCGACCATCCGCCGTGCCGACCAGATCCTGGTGGTCGAGCAGGGGCAGATCGTCGAGCGCGGCACGCACGAGGAACTTTACGAAATGCGCGGCCGCTACTACGACCTTTACACCAAGCAGCACGGGCTGGAAACGAATCTGTTTCTGGCGCCGGGCGAAGGGAGATGCCGGTCGTCGACGAATGGCAACGGCCTCGCCCGGCAGCAAAGAACCCGCTGATCCCGATGCCCTGCGCGTGATTCGAGGAGAGGTTCGCTAACCCTTCATGACCGCCGGTCCCGATTCCAGGATTTCCCAGACAAGCGCGGCGATTCGCACCGAGAATGTATGCCGCCACTATTCCATGGGTGAAAGCCTGATTCGTGCCGTCGACGGAATTTCAATGTCGGTGCCGTCCGGCGAGTTCCTGGCCCTGCTCGGCACATCGGGCTCGGGAAAGTCTTCGCTGCTGAACTTGATTGCGGGATTGGATCGGCCGACCTCGGGCACGGTCGTAGTTGAGGGAAAGAATCTCGCGGAATTGTCGCGTGAAGACCTGGCACAGCACCGGCTGCACACCGTGGGGATGGTCTTTCAGTCTTTCAACTTGATTCCGAGCATGACCGTCATCGAGAACGTGGAGTTGCCGTTGCGCTTCGCCGAGGTAGACCGGAGGCAGCGGAATTTGCTGGCGCGTGCGGCCCTGGATCGGGTGGGTCTCGGGAAGCGGCTCGATCACCGTCCCAGTGAGCTTTCCGGCGGGGAGCAGCAACGCACGGCGCTGGCGCGGGCGCTGATCAACCGGCCCAAACTGCTTCTCGCGGACGAGCCCACAGGCAATCTTGACAGCCGCACCGGCACCGAAATCATGAACCTGATCCGCGAGTTCAACGATTCGTTGGGAATGACGGTCGTGATGGTGACGCACGAGCGAGCGCTTGCCGGGCAGTATGCGCAGCGGATGATTTTTCTGGCGGACGGCAAACTGGTGGATGATCAGGCGAACGTCGCCGCCGCGAGTGTACCTTCACAAGGAGGCCGCGCGTGAAGGCCTACGACCTCGCGGAACTCGCCGTGCGCAACCTGCGCGAGTCGGTGCTGCGCAATTCGCTGACGACCGTCGGCATCTCGGTCGGCGTGGCTTCGCTGGTGGCGATGCTCTCGCTGGGCATCGGCTTGCAGCAATTGGCAACGCGCCGCCTGGTCAGAAGTCGGGCCTGTTCGATACCGTGGTTGTCACCTCGCGGCGCGATTTGCGCAACTTCAATCGCGGCGAGGATGCGGGCGGTCTCGATCCCGCGCAGAGCCCGGTTCTCGACGAACCTTCGCGTCAGAAGATTGAGCAGTTGCCTAACGTGCATGGAGGCCTATCCCGACCTTCGCTTCATCACGTCCTTCACCTATGACGACAAACCGCATCTGACGATGGTGGCGGGCGTCCCGTCTTCCGACAAGACGAATGATGCGTTTGAAGGCCTGCAGGGCAGCTTCTTCTCCTCCGACACCGCGCCAGAAGTGATCCTGCAGAAGATCGTTTGCCGCGGAACTGCTGGGCAAGACGCCCAAGCCGGGAGGAGACGAGGTGCCGGTTGCCGAACTGGCCAAGCCGCTGCTCGGCAAAGAACTGACGATGCGCTATGCCGAACGCGTAGACTGCGCCTCCAGCCGCCTACCGACGCGAACAGGTGCGCAGGATGCATCCTCGGCCGCAACCTACTCGATCCATCCCACGAGCTGAAATTGACGCATCGTGGGAGTGACTGATCTCGATCCCGACAGCATGCGCGGGCCGGTTCGCGCGCGAGTGCTGCTTCCTCTCAAACTGCTGGAGAGCCTGCACGTCATGCAGCCTACCGCCATGCGCGACACCACGCAGGCCACCAGCAAGATGCCAACTTACTCGACGGTCAGCGTGCGCGTGAAAGATCCCGCCAAGATTCAACTGGTCGAGGACGCGATCAAGAAGATTGGGCTTCAACACGTTTTCGATCCTCGACGCCACCCGCAGCGTACGGCGCTTCTTCGCCGTGCTTGATCTTTTCCTCGGTATCTTCGGCAGCCTGGCGCTGGCCGTGGCTTCCATCGGCATCGTGAACACGCTGGTGATGGCGATTCTGGAGCGGCGCCGCGAAATCGGCATCATGAAGGCCATCGGCGCCAGCGACGTAGACGTGAAGAAACTCTTCTTTGCCGAAGCCGGCGTGATGGGCGCCCTGGGTGGTGTGCTGGGCGTTACGCTGGGATGGGTGATCGGGCGGGTGATCAATGTCGGGACGAACATCTACTTGCAGCGCCAGGATCTTGCCGCCCGAACAGATCTGGTTTGTGCCCTGGTGGCTGGTCGCCAGTGCCATTGCCTTCGCGATCGTGGTAAGCCTGCTTGTCGGGCCTTTATCCCGCCGGCTCGAGCGGCCCGGCTCGATCCGGTGCAGGCACTGCGCTACGAGTAAACTCGAAATATGGGCCGGTTCCTGGGATTTCTCGCCCTTCTCGCAACGGTATATTCTCCATCGGCCCTCGCTCAGGGACGCATCGACTGCAGTTCCTTCCAAAGCCGGATTCTGAAACGCGCGGTCCGCTACTGCGTGCAGGTACCGGGGAGCTACGACAAGAAAGATCCCACCGGCCAGGCCGCCCGTTATCCGGTTCTCTACTACCTTCACGGTCTGGGCGACAACGAGCAGTCCTTTTCGCGCACCGGAGGCTGGACGCTGATCGAAGATCTGCGCGAGCATGGCAAGATCGGCGACTTCCTGATTGTCGCACCGGAGGGTGGCGCGACCTTCTATATCAACTCAGCCGACGGGAAGGAGCGCTACAGCGATTTTTTCCTGCGCGAGTTCATGCCCTACGTCGAGGGAAAATACCGCATTCTGCCAGGTCGAGAGGGCCGCGCCATCACCGGCATTTCCATGGGAGGCTATGGTGCATTCCGGTTTGCGTTTGCCTATCCGGAGCTGTTCTCCGCGGTCAGCGCGCAGAGTGCGGCTTTGATTCAAGAATCGCCGGAGGAGTTGAATGAGTTGGCCCAATCACGCTCCGCCGCCGCGGAAGCTCTCGCCCCTCTGCTCGGCGATCCGATCAATATCGCGCACTGGAAAGCGAACGATCCTCTCGCATTAGCCAGGAAAAACAAAGCTGCTCTCAGGAAAATGGCCATCTATTTCAACTGCGGGCAGAGCGATGACTATGGTTTCGACGCGGGCGCCGCCGCGCTCGACAAGCAGCTTACGGCCGAAAGCATTCCGCACGAATACCATCCCTACCCGGGAGGTCACAGCATGACTTACTTCCTGTCGCATCTCGGAGAGGTCATCGAATTCCATTCCCGCGCATTCGCCCGCGCGAAGTGAGTTGAACGCTCTGTTGCGATTCTCGACTATTTCAAAAACCCATCACGCGCATCGAAATTCTGCGTTGTACTTTGAGCGTCCACCCCGGCTAACAATGTCCAATGGCACATCCGCACTACTCTCCGGACCACGATGCCTGTGGTGTCGGCTTCGTGACCCGGCTGGGCGGCGCCCCGTCGCACGAGATCGTGGAGCGCGCCCTGACGGCTTTGCTGCGCCTGGCCCACCGTGGTGGCATGGACGCGGATGGCCGTAGCGGGGATGGTGCTGGACTGCTGATGGCGATCCCCGATGCCTTTATGCGCAAACGAGCGCGTGAGGAGGGCATCCGACTTCCTGGGGAGTTTGGCGTCGGGATGGTCTTTCTGCCGTCTGGGGAAGAAGGCTCCGCGCGGCAGGTGATCGAAGACCTCGCGCACAAGAATGGCCTGCGCTGCCCGGGTTGGCGAGTGCTGCCAACCGACCCGACGATTACCGGTCCGCGGGCGCGCGCCACTCTGCCCACCATCCGACAGTGTTTCTTCGATGTGGCGCGAGGAACCGCCGATCTGGAAAAATCCCTGTTTCGACTGCGCAAGCAAGTGGAAGCGGAGGCTCCTTGCGGAACTTACTTTTGTTCCCTTTCCTCGCGGACCGTTGTCTATAAGGGGCTGCTAACGCCCGACCAGTTACCGGCGTTTTATCGGGATCTGGCTGATCCCGAATTTGCGACCTCATTCGCCATCTTCCACCAGCGCTACTCGACCAACACGCAACCGAGCTGGTCGCTCGCGCAGCCATTCCGTTTTGTCGCCCATAACGGCGAGATCAACACCATCAGCGCTAACCGCCGCTGGCTGCACGCGAAGGAACGCAGCCTGAAGGAGGCGCTTCAGGCTCCCTGACCAGGTTCATCTTCTCGAGCCGCGCGTCAGCGACTCGGCCAGTTTCGACAACGGGCTGGAGGTCCTGCTGCGCCGCGGTTACAGTCCGGCAGCGGGCATGCTCGCGCTGGTTCCCCCGGCGTGGGAAACCAATCCGCAGATTCCGGCGGACCTGCGGCGCTTCCTCGAAGCGCAGGCACCTGACCCAGGAGCCCTGGGACGGCCCGGCGGCCATGGTGTTCACCGACGGCATCACGGTGGGCGCGAAGCTCGACCGCAACGGGCTCCGGCCGTTGCGCTACACGCTGACTTCGGATGGACTGCTGGTGGTTGGCTCCGAGGTAGGGATTGCTGACTTGCACGGCAAGGAAATTGCCGAACGCCAGCGATTGGGCCCCGGCGAGATGCTGCTGTGCGATCTCGCGAACTGGGGAATTTACCCGGCCCGCGGAGGTTGGGCACCGGCGGAATTTCCACGAAGCATGGCACGCGGCCACCGCGCTGCACATTGTCCCAACGGAACGGCTTCCGCAGCACGGTACCCCTGAGCCCGAGCGGGTGATGGCGGCCCTCGGCTGGACCGAAGATCAGTACAAGCTGCTCTTCCAGCCGCTCGTGCTCGACGGCCAAGAAGCCGTTTGGAGCATGGGCGACGATGCGCCGCCCGCATTTCTGTCGCGCGCTGCCCCGGCCGCTGTGGGATTACTGCAAGCAGCGCTTCGCGCAAGTCACTAACCCGCCTATCGATCCGTTGCGCGAAACGCACGTGATGTCGCTGCGCGTCGTACCTGGGCGAGAAGGCTGTGCTCAGTTCGCCGCTGCTGGATGCCGGGCAGATGAAGCAGCTGGAGGAGGAACTCGCGGTCCGGCGCATCGATCTGACATTCCTGGCGACCGGTGGAGTCGAAGGGGCGCGGAGCGTGCTGGAATATCTGAGACAGGAACTGGCTAGCCTTCCAGCCGGGCAAGGCCGGAACTGGTTGTGCTGAGCGATCGTGACGTCGACGTACAACATGCCGCGGTTCCCGCGTTGCTCGCGCTTGGCCGTGGCGATCAAGTCCCTGATCGAAGCCGGCGCGTGGGATGTTCCCGTGGTCGTTGAGTCGGGCCAGGTGATCGACACGCACCACATCGCCCTGCTGACGGCCGCAGCCGCCAGCGGAGTGTTTCCGTACCTGGCGCTGGAGCAGGCAGTCGCCTTCGTCCAGACGGCGTAGCCCGTTATCGCTTCGCGGTCGAAAAAGGCTTGCGGAAGGTGCTGGCGCGCATGGGCGTTTCGACCATCGCCAGCTACCGCAACAGCCAGCTTTTTGAAGTCATCGGCCTCGATCCTGAGCTGTGCGCGAATGTCTTCGCCGATGCCGGACTGCGTGTTGGGAGGGAAGACGCTCGAAGGGCTCTTCGAGGATTGCCTGGTCCGGCACGCGGCGGCGCATTCGCCCAACGTCGCAGCCTTGCAGGATACCGGCCTCTACCGCTTCCGTCACAACGGGGAGCGCCACTCCAACTCGCCGGAAATCGTGCGGCGCCTGCATCGCTACATCAAATCGCCGACCGACGAGAATTTCAAGTTGTACAGCGCGATTGCTGACGAAAGGCAACCGGTTGCCATCCGCGACCTGCTGGCCGTCGCGCAACGATTCTCCGCGTCCCTGTCGAGGATGTCGAGGCCGAGGCCTCCTTGCTCAGCCGCTTCAGCACGCAAGCCATGTCGCTGGGCGCGATTTCGCCGGAGACGCATAGCACGCTGGCCATCGCGATGAACCGGCTGGGCGGCCGCAGCAATACCGGCGAGGGCGGGGAAGATCCGCGCGTTTACACGCGGAAGGGCGAAGCCAACAACCGCGTGAAACAGGTGGCTTCGGGCCGCTTCGGTGTGACTGCCGACTACCTGGTGCATGCCGACGAACTCGAAATCAAGATTGCTCAGGGCGCGAAGCCCGGCGAAGGCGGCCAGCTGCCCGCAAGCAAGGTCACCGCCGTACATCGCGCGGCTGCGGCATGCGGTTCCGGGCATGATGCTGATCTCGCCGCCGCCGCACCACGACATCTACAGCATCGAGGATCTCGCGCAGCTGATCTATGACCTGCGCGCCGTCAATCCCCATGCGCGCATCGGCGTAAAGCTGGTTTCGAGCGCAGGTGTGGGCATCATCGCCACTGGAGTTGCGAAGGCGGGTGCGGACGTAATCACGATTGCCGGTCACGACGGCGGTACGGGTGCGTCGCCCATCACCTCGATCAAGAACACCGGGCTGCCCTGGGAAGTCGGGCTGCGGGACGCGCATTGCGCGCTGGTGCGCACCGGGTTGCGCAGCCGCGTGCGCTTGCGGGTGGATGGCGGTTTCAAGTTTGGTCGCGACGTGATCGTCGCTGCTTTGCTGGGCGCCGAGGAATTTGGCTTCGGCACGGCGGCGCTGCTGGCGATTGGCTGCGTCATGGCCCGGCAATGCCATCTCAACACCTGCCCGGTCGGCATTGCTACCCAGGACGAAAAACTGCGCGCCCGCTTCACGGGGAATCCGGAAATGGTTGAGATCTATTTCCGCGGGCTGGCGGCCGAAGTCCGGAGCTTGCTGGCGGCGATGGGAGCATCGTCCATTGACGAGATCGTGGGCGCGGCCCAGCGCCTTGAACCGCGCACCGATGAAGCCCGGCAGATCCTTGCCAGTTTGCTGACACCGGCGGTGGGTCCGGCACAGCCCGCCTGTCCTCGCGAGCCGGATGGCGGCTTGCATCTCGAACTGACCGCAATGGTCGACGAACTCGATACCTTGAGCACCCGCGGCCACAGTTTCCGCATTACCAACTCCGACCGCGCCATCGGAGCGCACCTCAGCGGGGAAGTCCTGCGCCGCCGCAGCGGCGCCGAGATCGCGGGCGTGATCGCCAGCGAGTTTACCGGGACCGCAGGCCAGAGCTTCGGCGCCTTCCTGATCTCGGGAGTAAAGTTCCGGCTGCTGGGGGAAGCCAACGATTATGTAGGCAAGGGCCTGAGCGGCGGCACCATCGCCATCACGGCGGGAGACGATGCCTCGCTGCGTGGCGACGTGCTGGTGGGCAACACTGTGCTCTATGGTGCGACCTCCGGTGAACTGTACGTGGCCGGACGCGCTGGAGAAAGATTCGCAGTACGCAACAGCGGCGCCCTGGCCGTTGTGGAAGGAGTGGGACAGCACGCGTGCGAGTACATGACTGCGGGCGTGGTCGCCATACTTGGCCCGGCGGGGATGAACCTGGGCGCGGGCATGACTGGCGGCGCAGCCTACGTGTTGCGCGATTCCCTCGCCGGGCACGGGTACAACCAGCACTCCGTGCAACTGCGACCCCTCGAAGTCCGCGAGGAACTGTGGTTGCGCCTGGTGCTGCGCCGCCATCTGCGCCATACCGGCAGCCCCAAAGCGCTTAGCCTGCTCAGTTCCGACGCACCTTTACCCTTCCTGCGGCTGGAGCCTTTGCGCCCGCCGTGCTCCATTTCCGAAACCTGGACTGCCACCCTGGCTCAGCTCAAGAGACACGAAATCGCCTCGGTGGACTCGTTGGGAGTCATCCCCCCGAAGGAGCCAGTCGTGATGTGACGATGGATCGCTCGACCATCTCCCGGGATGGGGCCTCGGGCTTTTTGCCGGGAAGTCTTCACTCTTCGGTATAATCGCGCTCAATCCATGGATTTTGATCAGCTCACTACCTTTCTCGAGGTTGCCAAGCTCGGCAGTTTCTCGCGTGCGGGGCAGAAGGTATTCCGCTCGCAGTCAGCGGTCAGCGCCGAGATCCGGCAGCTCGAGCAGGACTTTGGAGACCGCCTGCTGGACCGGTCCGGCAAAGATGTCACGCTGACACCGGCCGGGCGAGTGCTGTTTGCCTACGCCGAGCGGTTGCTCCAACTGCGCGACGAATCTTTGCTGGCCGTAGCCGACCACGGCGCGAACCCTCGCGGCACAATGGTGGTCGGCGCGAATGAAGCCACTTGCCTCTACGTTCTACCCGATGTCTTCGCGAAGTACTGCAGCCTGTACCCGGGAGTGCAGCTCAGCATTTACCGGAACTTCAGTCACAAGATTCTCGAAAAACTGGAAAACGGATCGATCGATGTGGGCATCGTGACCCTGCCGGTGAAATCCGCCAGCCTGAAACGCATGCCATTGACCGCGACCAGCTCATGTGGATGGTGAACCCGCAAAATCCCCTGGCGAAGCACGAAGTGGTGTCGCTCGCGGAGATCGCCCGGCAGCCCATCCTGCTACCCAAGACGGGCTACACCCGGCGGCTTATGGATAAGCTGCTGCGCCCGTACAAGGCTCAGCTCCAGGTTCCCATGGAACTTCCCAGCGTGGGGATGATCAAAAGTTTCGTAGCCGCTGGCCTGGGAGTTTCGCTGATCAGCGTCAGCTTCGCGCGCGACCAGGTGCTGGCGGGCCGCGTGAAACTGATTGCGCCAAGGAAAAAGAACTGTGGCGCGAACTGGCCATCGCTTATCGGCGCGACCGCACCCTGACCCGCGCGACCAGCACCTTCATCGCAACCGTGCGGCAACTGGCAGCCGCGTCCAAGTGACCGGTCCAGATCCTCATCTCATTTTTGGATCGGCGCCATCAGAATTTCTCGTTTCCCATCGGCCGGGTTGCGGCTTAAGGTGGGATCAGTGATCTCAGGCTGCTGCGATATCCTGTCCCGGCGCAGGCTGGCCGGTTCAGATCAGCGCCTGAGTCCTGGGTGAGAGTTTGTTGGGCCGGTTACGGCCGCAGCAGAATTTCGCTGATTCCCCTCAGGAGGTGTGGCGATGACTGACTTGGAACGCAGTATCAGTAAGGTTTTGGAGGAGCACCGCCATGAGAGCGGCCTCCACATCATAGGCGGGCAGCAACGGCTGATCGACCGGCTGGTTCAGTTCTTTGAAGACGGGCTGAAGTGGGAAGGTCGGGACGCAAAGGCCTCCCGCGAACTGGATAACTAGATTACCGATCAGGCTCAGCAAACAGATGACTTCCATGACCCCGAAGACGCGAATGACCAAGCCGGCCACAATGGCCAAGGCTAAGCGAATTACACGTCTTCTGGCGGAGGGCACCTGCTGAGCTAATCCAAAAGTTCAAAACAGGTAAGAACCCACCGCCAGAAACAAACGCGGTGGGTTTTTGTTTGTCCGAAAAACAACAGGAGACGTGGCCATGAGTGAAGTGGGAGATCAGGCAGGACAAGCGGCAGAGCCGAACGCGCAATCGGTCGTTATGAAGTTTGGCGGAACTTCGCTGGAAGATGCTGCTGCCATCGGCCGAGCGGCCCGGATCGTTAAGCAGCGTTTGCGACATCATCCGGTAATCGTCGCCAGCGCGCTTGCCGACGTTACGGACCAGTTGCTCTTGGCGGGGCAGGCCGCGGCCCGAGGCGAACTCTCGTCGGCACGGGGCTCGCTGCAGGATCTCCGCCGTCGCCACGAACAGGTCGCTCTCGACGCCGCCGGTCCCGACCAATACAACGATCTCCGTCTTCCGCTTGATTCTGAATTCCAGCAACTCGATTCTCTGCTGGCGAGCATTGCCTCCGCCGGTGAACTTACGCCACGACTGCAGGATCACCTTTTGGGCGCCGGCGAGTGCCTCTCCAGCAGGATTGTCCAGGCCTCGTTTGCGCAAGCCGGCATCGATGCGGCCTGGGTGGACGCCCGCGCCTGCATCGTGACCGACGCCGCTCATACCCAGGCGACTCCGCTCTGGGACGAAACCAACCAGCGCCTGCGAGCTGGCCTCGCGCCCTTGCTGGCGGAATCCAGGGTTCCCGTGCTGGGCGGCTTCATTGGCGCGACTCGGGACGGCATTGCCACCACTCTCGGCCGCGGAGGCTCGGACTTCACCGCATCGATCGTGGGCGCCGCGCTGCATGGCTCCCGCATCGAAATCTGGACTGACGTGGACGGCATCCTGACTGCCGATCCCAAGTTATGCCCGAGGCCCGCCGCGTGCCCACCATGAGCTTCGAGGAGGCCGCGGACCTGGCCTATTTCGGCGCCAAGGTTCTGCATCCCGCAAGCATCGCTCCAGCGATGCGCAAGAACATTCCGGTGTGGGTCCTCAATTCGCGCCATCCCGAAGGAAAGGGAACCGAGATCGTTGCCCATCCTGGGGATGAATGCGTCATGAAGGCGATTACCGCGAAGAAGGGTGTCACCGTCGTGGATGTGGAAGCGGTGCGCTGGCTGGCGCCCGAATTGCTCCGCGAAATCTTCGAAGTCTTCGAGCGCCATCAATACAGCCTGGACTTCGCTGTCGGCCTCGCGCGGCAGCCTCTCCCTGCTCGTGACCTCCACTGAGGCGCTGCCCGCGATCGCGGAAGAGTTGAAGGGACTGGCCAATGTGCGCTGGGAAAATCGCAAGGCGCTGGTCTGCCTGGTGGGCGAGAAAGTACGGCGGCAACCCGAAATCGCCAGCCAGGTCTTTCGCGCCCTGTCCGCCGTGGACCTGCGCATGATTTGCCAGGGGGCGTCGGAACGCAATATCAGTTTTCTGGTGGAGGAATCTCTCGCCGAGGACCTGGTGCGCAGGCTGCACCGGTTGTTTTTCCAGTCACGTTTTGACCGGTACTCCGCGGCCAGTGCAGCCCACCCGATGTGCCAGGCGGGCGGATGCGTGGATCGTGGAGGACGAGTACGACGCGGAGTACCGCTACTTCGGGCAGCCTGTGTCTTCGCTTCAAGGTATGGATCGCGCCGGGTGCGTGATCTATCTCGGGACCTTCACCAAGATGTTGTTCAACTCCCTGCGGCTGGGTTTTGTGGTTGTGCCGGAACGGGTCGCCGATGCGTTCGCCGCTTCTCGCACCATCATCGACCGTCATCCTCCCACACTGGATCAGGCGATTCTGGCCGATTTCATGCTGGAGGGCCATTTCGGACATCATGTGCGGCGCATGCGGCAACTGTATGCCGAGCGGATGGCGGCACTGCGGGAGGCAAGCGATCAAACGCTGGCCGGGGACTGGACGTGGTGGCGGCCGACTCGGGGATGCGGACCCTGGGCTGGATCCGCACCGGACAGAAAGATGCGGAGCTTGCAGCCCGCGCTCGCGAGCGCGGGCTCGAGGTCTCGGCCCTGTCCGACTTTACGCTGCAGCATCCCCAACCCGGCGCACTCATACTCGGGTTCGCAGGCTGCCCCGCGGCGGAGTTGCAGCGCGGAGTCGGAGTGCTGGCGGGGGCGCTGGCGGACTACACACCTGCCTCCAAATGTCCGGCCAGCTCCATCTCCACGGTTGCGTCGGGATCAGCCGGGGCGGGACTTTCCCACTTCACGATCTTCAAATCCAGCACGCAGATTGAGTAGGTCACGGGCACCAGTAGCAGGGTGATAAAAGTCGCCGGCACCGAGTCCGCCGATCTGGGCGTAGCACATGGGCTCCCAGAGGGGACCGCCATGAATGGCGATCGGGATCAGGTGCGATCACGGTTGCGCCGACCGTAATCATGACCGGACGTAGGCGCATGATCCCAGTCCTGCTCGAAGGGCCCTCCTTCGGCGTGTTTCTCCTCGATGAAATCGAACAGCACGATGATGTGGCTGGCGATCACGCCGACCCGGCTGACAATTCCCAGGAAGGCCATGAAGGCGAACGGCGCGCCCATCACCGGAAGAGGCGCCGATGCGTACTGCCATGGCCCCTGCAATCCAGCCGCCCGGCACCAGCGCCCCGATGTCAGGAAATAGTAGCTCCCGCCGTGGAAAAAACAGGTCCGCTTTCCGGGCGACCTGCGGTCACCGCGCAAGCTGAAGCATGCAGCCACCGAGGATCGCGGGAGCAATACGGCACAGTCGGTATCCAGGTAAGATAACGCACACATCATCGCCGTACCCTCTGGCATAATTGCCAAACTAGATCAAGGAATGATGCCGTCGCTGGAAGCTCGCATTGCCGGTTACGATTGGGCTTCCACGCCGCTGGGACCGATGGCGCGTGGCCCCAGAGCCTCCGCACGGTGGTCAATATCCTGCTCTCGTCGCGCTACGCAATGTGGATGGCGTGGGGACCGGAGCTGACGTTCCTGTGCAACGACGCTATCGTCCTACGCTCGGGATCAAGGATCCGTGGGCGCTGGGAGCGCGCGCTGATCGCGTGTGGGCGGAGATTTGGCCCGATATCGGACCTCGCATCGAGACGGTTCTCACCACGGGCGAGGCCACCTACGACGAAGGCCTGCTTTTGCTTCTTGGAACGCAGCGGTTTTCCCGAAGAGACTTATCACACCTTCTCCTATAGCCCCCTGGCTGACGACCAGGCCGAATTAACGGCATGCTCTGTGTGGTCACCGAGGAAACCGAACGGCTGATTGGGCAAACGGCGCGTAGAGACGCTGCGCGATGTCGCGTCGGCGCTCGCCAGCACCAACACGGAAGAGGAGGTCCTACGGCGCTCAGAGACCAGTTCAGCCGGAACAAGAAAGATTTGCCGTTCACGCTTACCTACCTTTTTGGCCGACAGCGGACAGGCCCGGCTGGCGTCTTCGACCGGTATTCGGCCGGATCATCCGCTGGCCGCCGAGCAGCTCGGGCAGGACTCCGTTCAACCCTGGCCTGGCCCGCGAAATCCTGGTTCTGCGCAACATCCCGATCCGCAGGACTATCGAGCGGTGTCCGGGGATACCGCTGCACCGCAGGGCGAATTGGAACAAACCTGTGCGAACAGGCCGTCAGTCGTTCCCATCCGGCAACAAGGCGCAGGAGCGCCGGCCGGTTTCCTGGCCTTGTGGGGATCAATCCGTATCGGCGCTACGACGCCGCTTACAGCGATTTTGTCGATCTTCTTGCCGGACAGATCGCCGCCGCGCTTGCGAATGCGCGTGCCTACGAAGCCGAACGCCAGCGCGCCGAAGTCGCTAGCCGAAATCGATCGCGCCAAGACCACCTTCTTCTCGAATGTGAGCCATGAGCTTCGAACGCCGCTGACGCTGATGCTGAGTCCGGTGGAAGAGCTTCTGGCGCAAGAGCGGCGCAACGGTTCGGATCCGGAGCAGCGCGATTGCTCGAACTAGTCCATCGCAACGGACTACGGCTGCAGCGCCTGGTGAATACGCTACTCGATTTCTCCCGGATTGAAGCCGGCCGGGTACAGGCCATTTACGAGCCGACCGACCTGTCCCGCTAGTACATCGGAACTGGCCGCGAGTTTTCGTTCCGCCATGGAGAAGGCCGGGCTCGAATTTCGCGTCGGAATGCGACGCCAGCTGCTGCCGCCCGTCTATGTGGATCGCGATCATGTGGGAGAAGATTGTTCTCAATCTACTCTCGAACGCGCTGAAATTTACCTTCGAAGGAAGTGTGCAGGTCGACCTTGAGCGGCTCGGACGGCTGGGTGGAACTGGCCGTCCGAGACACAGGCACCGGCATTCCGGCCTCGGAATTGGCCCACATTTTCGAGCGCTTCCACCGCGTGGAGGGCGCGCGCGGACGAAGCATCGAAGGCACCGGCATCGGCCTCGCTCTGGTCCAGGAGCTGGTCAAGCTTCACGGAGGCTCCATCCAGGTGGAGAGCGAGGTCGCGCAGGGCACCGCCTTCAAAGTCAGGATTCCGCTTGGTGCCGAGCACCTTCCGAAAGAGAAGTTGCAGGAGCGGGGCCTCTCGTCCACCGCGCTGCGTGCGGACACATTTGTTCGAGGAGGCGCTGCGCTGGCTGGAAGACGGGCGATCCGGCCTCGAGCGAAGTCGCAAAGACGAGCCCGACGCAATGGAGCGGAGCGAGTTCTGCTGGCGGACGACAATCCGGACATGCGGGAGTACGTCACCCGCCTGCTGAGCGCAGCGCTATCAAGTAGCGGCCGTCTCGAACGGCGAAGAGGCGCTGAGATGCCGCCGTTTCCGATCCGCCGGATCTGATCCTAAGCGACGTCATGATGCCCGGATCTGGACGGATTCCAGCTCCTCACAGATTGCGCGCGCGGCCGGAAACGAGAACCATTCCAGTGGTGCTGGTCTCGGCCCGGGCGGGAGAAGAGAGCCGCGTAGAGGGGTTGGGCGCCGGCGCTGACGACTATCTCATCAAGCCGTTCACGGCTCGCGAGCTGCTGGCGCGGGTAGCGTCGCACCTTTCCATGAACCGGCAGGCGGCGGGAAGCCGAGCAGGCGCTCAAGGAAAGCCAGGCTACGCTGCAGAGCTTTTACGACAGCTCGCCGTTTCTGATGGGCGTCATCGAGATCGTTGACGGCGAAGCTGTTCCGGTCTACTGCAACCGCGCGGCCACCGCGATCTTCTTCGGCGTGGATCTGGATACGTTTCCGCGCGAACCAGCCAGGATCTGCGCATTCCACCCGAAATTGACGATCTGTGGATCTTGCACTACCGGCAGAGCCAGCGGGCAGGCGGCTCGGTTCAATTCGAATACGAGCACCCTCGAGAGTCGGCGCTAACATCTGGCTCAGCGCCAACGTGAATTATCTCGGAAGGGCCCCAGCCGGCCAGCCCCGCTTCAGTTTCATCTAGCGGAAGACATCACCGGCGGCAAGAAGACAGGACAGACTTGCTGCGGCGATCCAATGACGAGCTGCGGCGCGCCAACGCCGATCTGGAGCAGTTCGCGTATTCCGCCAGCCACGACCTGCAGGAACCGCTCCGGCAGGTGGCCATCTACAGCCAGTTGCTGGAGCGCAAGTATGCCGCCCGGCTGGACGGCGATGCCGCCGAGTATCTGGCGTATCTGCGTGGAAGGCGCGCAGCGGATGGAGAATGCTCATCAGCGATCTGCTGGCATACTCGCAGGCGGCGCGAACCTCGGAGGAATCGAGTGAGCGCGTGGACCTGAACGAGGTCGTCGAGTCGGCGAAGAAGAACCTGGAGCCACTATCCGCGAAACGGGAGCCGTCACCGTCTGCACACCGCTGCCTGCCATCCGCGCGGACCCGGTGCCTCTGATGCACGTCTTTCAGAATCTGATTTCGAATGCTCTGAAATACCGGGGCGCAGCGCCGCCCCGGTTGAGATCTCAGCCGAACCCGGAAGGCTTCTGGCGGTTTGCCGTCCGCGATAACGGAATCGGAATCCCGAAACAATTTCACGAGCAAATCTTCGGAATCTTCAAGCGCCTGCACGACGGCAAACGAATATCCCGGCACCGGCATCGGCCTGGCCATCTGTCAGAAAGTGGTCGAGCGCTACGGAGGCCGGATCTGGGTGGAGTCCGAAGAAGGCCATGGTTCGACTTTCTTCTTCACCCTACCCGACATCCAGGCGAGTGAAAACTGAGAATCAGCGGCTGGGCCTTTTGGTGGAATACAACAGCAACTCGATTGGGTCCGGGTCAGAGCTTGCACGCCACTGTCAATCCGTCGCCCAGCCTCGCCGGCAGTGTCACGGGTATCGCGCGGGTGATCATGGAACCGGGCGAGATTCTGGTGGCGCCCTCTACCGACCGCGGCTGGGCGCCATTGTTCCTCACCGCCGGAGGCCTGGTGATGGAGATGGGCGGCGCGAACTCGCACGGCGCGGTTGCGGCCCGCGCAGTCACGGGATCCCGGCCGTCGTGGGTGCAGCGGATGCAACCTCCCGAATCCGCACCTACGCCAGGACATCCTTGACGACTTCGCCATGGACGTCGGTCAGGCGGAAGTGGCGGCCCTGGAACCGGTAGGTCAGCTTCGTGTGGTCGATGCCGAGCAGGTGCAGGATCGTGGCCTGGAGGTCGTGGACGTGGACCGGGTCCTCGGCGATGTTGTAGCCGAAGTCGTCGGTCTCGCCGTAGCGTGATGCCGGGCTTGATGCCGCCGCCGGCCATCCAGATGGTGAAGCAGCGGGGGTGATGGTCGCGGCCGTAGTTGGCGTCGGTGAGGCGGCCCTGGCAGTAGACGGTGCGGCCGAATTCGCCGCCCCAGATGACCAGCGTGTCGTCGAGCAGGCCGCGCTGCTTCAGGTCCGTGACCAGGGCGGCGGAGGGCTGGTCGGTGTCGCGGCACTGCATGGCGAGATCTGCGTCGGCAGGTTGCTGTGCTGGTCCCAGCCGCGGTGGAAGAGCTGGATGAAGCGGACGCCGCGCTCCGGCCAGGCGGCGGGCCAGCAGGCAGTTGGCGGCGAAGGTGCCGGGCTTGCGCGACGTCGGGGCCGTAGAGGTCGAGTGTGGCCTGGGACTCTTTGGATAGG
>CAVRZQ010000017.1:0-81310 GCA_963725575.1 uncultured Acidobacteriota bacterium | reverse complement strand
GAACTAAGCCGCTAGCGCGGCGGACGCTACCGCGTGGTCGTCGCCAGCATTGTTGCCCGTGTAGGGTTTTGGGTCACAAGGAGGTTACTGTGACCCGACTCAGGAAGCTGGTGCTGGACGAACTCCAGCGTCGCAACTACGCTCAGAACACCGTTCGTGCTTACATCCACGCCATAGAGGATTTCGCGAAGTACTTCCACCGTTCGCCCGATCGTCTCGGCCCAGAACATATTCGCGAGTACCAGGTTCACCTGTTTCGCGATTGCAAACTTTCGCCAGGAACGATCGAAGGCCGCACCGCTGCTCTGCGTTTTCTCTTCGTCAAGACACTCCGACGTCCATATCTTCCCGATCACATTCCGTTTCCCAAGCGTCAGAGGAGGATGCCCACAGTACTGAGTCAGGAGGAAGTGGCGCGGCTCATTGCGTCCGCGCAGAATCTGATGCACCGCACCATGCTGATGATGCTGTATGCAACCGGCCTGCGCCGAGCTGAACTATGCCACCTCAAAGTCTGCGATATCGACAGCGAACGCATGGTCATTCATGTTCGCCAGGGCAAGGGTGGCCGTGACCGCGACGTCCTGTTGACCCCGAAGCTGCTGGAGACCCTGCGCGAGTATTGGCGCTGGATGAAGCCCAAGACATATCTGTTCCCCGGCACCGTCAACAACTGGCGGGCCGATGTACCCATCACGGAGAAGATTGTCTGGACTGCCGTGGCCGAGGCCGCGAAGCATGCTGGGCGTCGGGCAAGCACGTGTCTCCGCACACGCTCAGGCACAGTTTCGCTACTCACATGCTCGAAGCCGGCGCCGATCTGCGCACGATCCAGATTCTGCTGGGTCATGCCAAGCTCGCCGACACCACTGTCTACCTGCACTTGTCCCGGCGTCATCTGCAAGCAGTTCCGAGTCCGCTGGAAACCATCGAGGTGTCTAGTCCCGACCAGGTGAAGCGTTCCAGGAGGCTGATCAAGCGATGAGTCGGCCCACCCTTGAGGTGGCCGATATCGTCCGAGCAGCAGGAAACAGATTCTGGGAGCATCACGGATCACATCTTGCATGGCAGCATCGCAAGGTGCTCGATGCCATCGTCCGATGTCGAACTGCGGCGTTGGGCGGTCATCGTGATCAGTGTGTGCGCTGCGGCCATCAGGCTATCTCGTACAACTCATGCCGAAACAGGCATTGTCCCCGATGCCAGGGAAACGCACGCTCCCGGTGGCTAGCCGAGCGCAGAGCGGAGCTGTTGCCCGTCTCGTACTTTCACATCGTCTTCACGCTGCCGCACGAGCTCTCCGCTCTAGCCCTGCAGAACAAGCGACTGCTTTACGATCTGCTGTTCCGAGCTAGTGCAGCGACGCTGCTCGAACTCGCCGGCGACCCGAAACATCTGGGTGCGGACATCGGGTTTCTTGGCGTACTCCACACTTGGGGACAGAACCTTCACCATCATCCGCACATACACTACGTTGTTCCTGCTGGCGGTCTTGCACCCGACAGTTCCCGATGGATCCCCTCCTCGAGACGATTCTTCCTGCCCGTCGCTGCGCTGAGTCGCGTCTTCCGGGGCAAGTTCGCAGCCGGACTGAAGCAACTCTTTCTTCAGCACAAGCTCCAGTTCCATGGCTCACTTCAGAGTCTTGCTGACCCCGCCGATTCCACGCGTTGCTGCGACTCCTCTTCCGCGAAAACTGGGTGGTCTACGCCAAGCCACCCTTCGGAGGCCCTGAACATGTTCTGAACTATCTCGCCCGCTATACGCACCGTGTCGCCATCTCCAACCATCGACTGGTGGCTTTCCAGAATGATCGAGTCTCGTTTCGCTGGAAAGACTACGCGCACGGCGGCAAGCAGAAGATCATGACGGTCTCAGCCGATGAGTTCCTACGCCGATTCCTGATCCACGTTCTGCCTAAGGGCTTGGTCCGCATCCGCCACTTCGGCCTTTTTGCCAACCGCAGGCGCAGCAATACGCTCGCACGCTGCCGTGCTTTCCTTGGCGTAGACGACTGTGCAAATGATACCGAGATCACCCATCTGCGCTGTCCGGTTTGCACCGGTCCCATGCTCGTCATCGAACGGATGACCAGTAGCCAGCTTCATTTCCGCTCAGGCCTGATCCTGCCTGATCCACAGAGGTGCAGTCTTGATTCCTCCTGAGATATCGATGACGCAACTTGCTCCGATCATCGTCGGTCGCAGGCGTGTTCAAACACGCCATGCCCTCGTGTGCTCAACCGGCGGTTCTGCCCACCGATCCGCACTCTTCTTCTGCAGTCCGAGACTCCACGACGGCTTACAAGAAGAGATCCAAGACTCTCTTCGTTCCGGTTTGTTTCTGCAAAGACGATTCCTAACCTGCACTGCTGAATCGAAATCCCATAGATCTCCCCGCGTCCGCCGCAAACGCTAGCGGCTCACTTCAAACGACCCTATCGAAACTGCCCCGACCACACTAACTTCGGCATCCCGCATTTCTGCTTCGGGGCAGTCCCGATAGGGATCTATCGTTTATGAGGACTCAACTCATCTCCTGTCGCTTGCCAAAAGCCGATAGCGCGCTATTACGGTCGTCGCTCTTTCACCACCTGTGCCGTTTCGTCTCTTTTTTCGTCAGGTGGATTAGCGTCGGCGAGGGAGTCCCTTTGCCGAGGCCTCGGATCCAGGTGGTTCACGGAACGGTTCCACAGAAATGCGCTCGTAACACACTTCCAGCACGGTCAGGTATTCTGTACCGCCCGGCAATTGAAGGACTACGCTGTCACCCGCTGCCGACTTCATCAACGCGCGCCCCAGAGGTGACACCCAACTGATGTGGTTGCGGTTGAGATCGACCTCGTCGGTGCCCACGATGCTCACCACTCGCTCCGCTCCCGCGGCATTGGCATAGCGCACGGTCGCTCCGAAGAATGCCCTCGTCGCCGCCTGCCCCGCTCTCGGAGCTTCCGGGTCCACCACTTCCGCGGCTTCGATTCGCTTCGTGAGAAAGCGAATCCGCCCATCGATCTGCCGCAGCCGCCGCTTGCCGTACTGATAGTCGGCGTTTTCACTGCGATCGCCGTTGCTGGCAGCCCACGCCACCACCTCCGCCACGGCCGGGCGTTCCCTGGTGAGCAGAAACCGGTGCTCATCTTTGAGGCGCTGCAGCCCGCTCGGCGTTATGTAGTTCTTGACTGGCGTCGCGGGCTCGTCCGCTTGTGGTTTTCTCGTAAACCCTTTTCGCATCTCGTAGTCTTTCCAGGGCGAATCCAGTGGGTGCCCCAATGAACGCGGATGAACGCCGATAAAAAACACCGTAGGTTATCCGCGTTCATGGTGTGGGGTTTCTGCGCTCGTTCACGCAACTCCTGGCGCGACTGCCTCTCGTTTTGCTGGCAGAAGCACTAACAGGACGACTCCGATCACAAGGAATATGATCACATCAGTAAAGTTCCTGTGGACGCCGTGAATCCACGCTTCCACGGTTTGAATCGCCATCACCGTGCCATGGGAGATGTTCCACCAGGCTGCTAGGGCAATCATCGAGCGATGCTCAGATGGTCTCCTTGCGGCCATGAGGAGAAAGACCCCGACCGGAATAAAAAAGCTCAGAAACATCGGTTCGGTCTCGTTCTTCTGCACCAAAAGCCAGCTGGAATGCCGCAGGTCCGTATATAGAAAATAAATCATCGCCAGATTCAACAGTCCCACGATCACCAGGACGATCTGTGTTAGGCGTCTTCTTTTCATGTTGACCTCATTATTGGGCCGATTATGTTGTGAGCGCAGCAGCTGCTGACCAGCAGGATTCACAAACTAGCATAGAGGGAAGCAAAACGAAATCTGCAATAACGCTGCAGCCACGCCGAAAAGAATGATACGTCGGATGGTTGCCGTCACGGCCGGGCGTTCCCTGGTGAGCAGAAACCGGTGCTCATCTTTGAGGCGTTGCAGCCCGCTCGGCGTGATGTAGTTCTTGATGTGCGTCGCGGGCTCGTCCGCTTGTGGTTTTCTCGTAGACCCTTTTCGCATCTGGTAGTTCTTTCCAGGGCGAATCCAGCGGGTGTACCAATGGCGGATGAACGCCGATAAAAAACACTGTAGGTCATCCGCTTACTGCCTAAATCCAGTGACGCTCGAAACCCAGCAACTCCTGCCGCAGATGCCATAGCTTACACTCAAACCACATGCTCAACCGGGGCTATGCCTATACCACAATCATCATCAGCAAATATCATGGACGAACCCTGCTCTCCCACTTGGCAAGCCTTTACCCACACTCAACCCCACAAGCCTGGCAACAAAAACTGAACAACGGCGAAGTCACCGTCAACGGCGTCACCGCCGACCGGAAGCGAATCGCTCACTTCAGGCCAAACCCTTGTCTGGAACCGTCCACCCTGGATCGAACCAGACACTCCTCAGCACTTCGAAGTCCTGTTTGAAGACCCCCATCTGTTGGCCGTCAACAAACCTAGCGGGCTGCCCACCCTCCCCGGCGGCGGCTTCATGGAAAACACCCTCCTGCGCCTGGTGCAAAAGCAAACCCCCAACGCAAACCCTGTCCACCGGTTAGGCCGAGCCACTACCGGCATCGTTCTCTTCGCCAAAACAGCGCAGGCCGCCTCTAAACTAGGCGCAGACTGGAACACACCCAGAATTCAAAAAATCTATTGGGCGCTGGCTCAAAACATTGCACAGCACGACGCCTACGAAATCCTCACACCCATCGGCCTTGTACCGCACCCGCGCATCGGTTCGGTGTGGGCCGCCAACCCGAGTGGCAAGCCGTCAAAGTCATTGGCGAAGGTGATCTCACGCACGACAAGCACCACAACATTTGAGGTAAGCCTAAATTCGGGCCGCCCTCATCAAATCAGAATCCATCTGGCATCCATCGGCCATCCTCTGGTAGGCGATCCTCTGTACGGTTTATCCGGCCAGCCTCTTGAAAATCTCCCCGGCCTCCCGGGCGATGGAGGATATTTCCTGCACGCCCGATTTCTAAAATTCCACCACCCCATCACCGGCGAACAAATCAATCTTGAGGCAGCTTTGCCGTCTGGATTCTCATTGCATCAGTAGGTTCACGGCGGGATTCAAATCAGGAGAAATTCGGGGACGGACCCAATTGTGATCATGCTACGGACGTCGTGTTGCTGGTTGACCAACGGCATGCGGTATGTCCTGGCTGAATTGGGGTCAGTTCCGTCTGTCCCCGAATTTCGTCCAAAGGCGAACCAACTCAATAGGCAAGATCTTGTGATCACGCTCGCAGCGCTAGACCGTCCAAGATAGTGGGCCGACATGTTCGCTCTCACTATTTGGGACGAGACGTCTCATCTCGAGTGTGTGCGTGGGCCTTGCAGCGGAAAGAAGGAGTTACAGCATGGGAAATATTAGCCGTCGCGATTTTCTGGCTGTGGCCGCGGTGCTTGGTGCGGAAGCGGCTTGGGGTCGCTCATTCTCGACTCCCTCGAAGATTTCCTGGCGCGAGCGTCGCGACCTTTTCCCGGAAGGTGTAGCCTCCGGCGATCCCGACAGCAACAGCGTATTGCTGTGGACCCGGCGCGCCCCGCAGCCTAAACCGGCCCAGGAATTGATCGTCGAAGTGGCGCTCGACCAGACGTTCCAGCGTGTGATCGCAACTCAGAAAGTGTCGATTTCGGCGGAGGCGGATTGGACCTGTCGTGTGCTGGTCGGAGGACTGAAGCCGGCCCAGGTCTATTGGTATCGCTTTACCGATCCTGACGGTTCCGGCAGCCGCCTCGGCCGCACCATCACCGCGCCTGCCGATGATGATTCCCGGCCGGTACACTTCGCGTTCGTCAGTTGTCAGAACGCAAACCTCGGAGCGCAGAACGCGTACCGAAGAATGATCTTCGAGGATGAGCACGCTTCTGAGCAGGACCGGCTCAGCTTTGTTCTGCACCTGGGCGACTTCATATACGAGCTGGTCTGGTATCCGGAGGACCGCGCCACTTATTACGACCGCAAGGTGAGGGAAATCGTTCGTTATCCTCAAGGAGAGAAAATTGACGACTTCCACATCCCAGTGGACGTGGATGACTACCGTGCTGTGTATCGCGCCTACCTGCATGATCCCGACCTGCAGGACGCTCGTGCCCGCTGGCCCTTTGTTCCCATGTGGGACAACCATGAGTACAGCTGGCAAGGATGGCAAGCCTTGCAAGTGTTCGACGGCAAAACGCGTCCCGCGCAGACGCGCAAGGTTGCTGCCATGCAGGCATTTTTTGAGTATCAGCCCGCGCGTATGGTGAAGAGCGGTGGTCCCTCGTCAGAAGAGTTCAACCCACCTAAGGTTAAGGATGCCCCGGTCACTGTTTTCGATGAGCATGGACTCGGGCAGGAGGCCAACAATCTTGCGGCGATCAATAGTCTGAAGGGATACCGGTCGCTCCGCTGGGGCCGGAACGTGGAGCTCATGATCACCGACGAGCGAAGCTACCGATCGGAGGACCCCGGAAGCAAGTTCGCTGACGCAGATTTCTTTAATAAGGACTATTCGCAGTTCGTGCCTGAGGAGGTGCTTGAGATCATCGATGGCGGCCGGGATTACAACGGAGGCAAACCGCCCAACACCATCCGTTTCGGGGACAAGCAAGTTCCGAACCTCCGTAAGGCGGATCCCGCGCAGACCATCCTCGGAGCCGAGCAAAAAGCGTGGTTTCTGGAACGACTGCGGAATTCGAAAACTACCTGGAAGATCTGGGGAAGCACAACTTCGACGCTGGATATGCGCGCCGACCCGCAGAACCTTCCTCCAGGGATGGTTGCAAGCGCCTGGCCCGGTGCTGGGTATGCCAGCTTTGGCGGCGGGGACGTCAGCACTGCCTATCAGGAGCGCGGTGAAATTTACGATTTCATTCAAGAGCATGGGATTACGGGGTTTGCCACGGTGGCGGGCGACGCGCATAGCTTCTGGGCTGGTTTATCGGCGAAGTCTCTCCCGCCGAAGTCCTTTGACCCCGTAGGTGTGGCATTCGTGGTTGGATCAATCTCCGCGCCCGGAGCGGTGGAGGCAATGGAACATCAGCTGCAGAAAGACGATCCGCTGCGGGCTCTGTTCCTCGGGCAAGGTCCTGGTGACAACCGTCCGCAACCCACTATTAATATGCTGGTGCGTCACGGTGTTCGGTCATGCCTGGAATATGCGAAGAGTGGTGACGTGCACAAGGCACGCCAGCTTTCCAACCGAGATTTGTCACCGCACCTGTCGTTTGTTGACATGGGCGGCCATGGGTATTCGGTAGTGCACGCAGCAGCGGACCGGCTAGAGACGGATTTCATCTGCCTGCCGCGTCCCATCGTTCGCCAGGACCAGCCGGATGGCGGACCTATTCTCTATCGGGTTCGACACGCTGCAAAGCTCTGGCGCAAGCACGAACGTCCGAATCTCGAGCAGAAGGTGATAGAAGGCAATCCGGCGTTTTCGATTTAGGGATCGGCTCGCAGGAAAATCGCTCCCACGTCGGGATATTAAATGCTCTGACGGAAACCTGGGGACACTCCCCCGTCTTTGTGTCCCCGGTCTTTTAAGCCTCCGCCGCCCCCTTAGGTTTCCGGAACGGACCGGCGTTGCGTTACGTTCAGATCTCGCGCATGACAATCATCAAAACTCCAACTTCTTATTTCGCCTGCGCTAGCTTCGTAACAACCGCAGCAACTTTATCGAGTATCTGGTTCCAGCCCTCCATTTGACCGCTATTTTTCGCGCTCTCCATGGGTTCATTTCCAATGAAGGTGAGTTTCGTCTGGCCGTTTCCGAGATCCTCAAAGATGGTCACGTCGTACGCACCGTCTATGGCCTCATGTTCTATTCCTAATTGCGCAGGCTCAACCTTGTTTCCCTCCGAGTCCGAAAAGTACATGGAGGAAACGATCTTCTCGTGCAGAACAATCTCGTGGTATTCAACCGCATTCCAGAACTCCTGCCCATCCGGCGCCTTCATGCAGCAGAGAAATTTTCCCCCAACGCGAAAATCCATCTGACAAACCGGCGCAGTAAAGCCCTTCGGTCCCCACCACTGCATCACGTACTTCGGGTCTGTCCACGCCTTCCAAACCAACTCGCGTGGGGCATCAAAAACTTTTGTGACAACCATCCGCTCAATTTCGCTAACCGTGTTTTCTGTCATCTCTGACCTCCTCTTTCTTCATTTGATTTACAACTACATCCAGTTTGTCGAAGCTCTCTTCCCAGAATCGGCGATAGCTAATCGCCCAGTCGCGGACTGTCTTGATCGCCTCTGGCCTAAGCGTGCACACACTCTCTCGTCCATGCTTCGTCTTGATCACAATCCGCGCCCGCACCAGGTAGGCAATATGTTTTGAAATCATCTGCTGCGAGAGTGCAAACGGTTCCGTCAATCCATGCACAGAGGCAGGCCCATGGGAGAGTCGTTCGATCATTGCCCGCCGGGTTGGATCAGACAAAGCCGCAAACGTTGTACCTAATTTATCCACAACCATATGGTAGTGGATTATCTGCCAATGTCGAGTGACGCGCAAGAGCAAGCTCACGATTGCGACAGGCACAGCAGTGCTCAACTTCCTCGCCGCTGTCGCGATTTACACGCAAAGCTATCGCGCAAAGCCAAAACCAAGGCCAAAACAACGACAAGTACTCGCTGAAATCGCCGAGCGGAATCGCCTTCTCCGACTTCAGGGGATACGAGGACTGGGCTGACGTGTCATCCGCCCGGACCGACGAAATACTCAAGGTAATTGTCGCGAATCCGACGATGATCAAGGCGTTCAAGGCCGGCGTTCCGGGCAACGGCCAGTTTTTCCCCGACGGTTCCATGATCGTAAAGCTCCAGTGGAAGCACAAGAAGAGCACGGAGGCGCCTTTCGCGGTGGAGGTGCCAGATGTTTTTAGCCAGGCTTTCGTCATGGAAAAGGACGGCAAGAAATTTGCGAAAAGCGGCGGATGGGGATACGCGGTGTTTAACTATGACGCCGCATCGGACAAGTTCACCCCCGATGCCAAAAGCCTCTCAGACTGCGGATTCGCGTGCCATACGCCAGTGAAGGCGAAGGACTACATCTTCCACCCGTACCAGAAGCGCTGAACGCGCGCGCGACCCGTACAGATCCCGTCCGGGTGTTCACAATTGCACAGTCTTTGCTCGCCGGTCTGTATAAAATCCCGGAATCCTTTCCTCAAAGCCATGACCGATCTTGCAAACCTGTCAAACAAAACCAGCAGTTTCATACAAGGGTGTCCGACTCAACACACTCCAAAAGCGACACGGTAAAATCCGCTTCCGGACTGAACACGATTCATTCAACGTGCAGTAGGCAATGTACGGTACAAAAGCCTTACGCTGCGCTGAAGCGCCGCGCTCCACGGCAATATGCGCTTGGTGAGTTTTTCAGCAGCCTGCCACGTTTGTGGCGGCGGACAGGACGAAAATGTAATTACAGGTGGGCGCGCAGCAGCATGCGCGAATGGTTAGTCGTTATCAAAGTGTTTTCGAAATTAAAGTCATTTTCGAAGTGTTGAGCATCAGAGATTGGAGAATGAAAGCTAAGGAATAAGGAGAACATAAAATGTCACACCATTACTCGGGTCCGGAATTTGGCTTTCCTCACGGCAATGCCCTCCTCGATTTTACGGACTTGTACGCTTTCCCCAAGCCTGGGGATGCCAGCAAGTCGATCCTGATTATGAACGTTCATCCGTCGGCAGGCGTGAATCCGCCGGGGCCTACAACAGACGAACCCTTCGCGACTGAGGCCTTATATGAACTGAAGATTGACACGGATGGTGATTTCGTTGCCGATATCGCGTACCGCGTGCGCTTCACCTCAGACAAGAATGGCGCGCAGACCGCGAAGCTTCGCCGTGTTGAAGGCGCCAAGGCCGCCGGCACAGGCGACGACGGTGAGGTCATCGTCGAGGGCGCGCCGGTCTCGACGGGGACAGAAACACGCGTGACGGACGCTGGGGACTACCGCTTCTTCGCCGGCTGGCGCGGCGATCCCTTTTTCTTCGACGTACAGGGCGCGCTGAACAACCTGCAATTCACCGGTGACGATTACTTCGCCGACAAAGATGTATGCAGCATCGTGCTGGAGGTGCCCAACTCTGCCCTCGGTAAGAAGATGGGCCTGTGGGTTCGCACGCTGGACGGCGCAAATGGAAAGTGGGTTCAGGCGGACCGCGGTGCGCGTTCCAATCAAACTCCCTTCCTTGCCGGCGAGCAGAACGCCGCCTATCTCGCCGCGGAACCGGCGGGCGATGCGCGTTTCATCCCCGTCTTCGCGCACGCGCTGGAACACACTGGCGGATATACTACGGCGGAAGCGACGCGGGTTGCCGGAACCCTGCTGCCGGACGTCCTCCACTATGACCCCACGCGCCCAGCAGTCTACCCAGAGAATGGCCGGACGCTCACCGACGACGTGGTAGATTTCTTCCTCCCTCTTCTGAGCAATGGAAAGGTAACGCAGGACAAGGTGGGTCCTCACCAAGACCTGCTTGCGGAGTTCCCTTACGTGGGAGCGCCGCACAAGGACCGGTCGGCCGAGCGAATCGCTGCGTAAGCGTCGGGCGCCGACAGCTCGCCCAAAGGGAGGAAAGGAACAATCGATGAAGTATCCAGCTTCTTATCGCACCATACAGATTGACAGCCTCTCGATTTTCTATCGAGAGGCTGGTCCCAAAGACGCGCCGACGATTCTCCTGCTGCATGGACTTCCTTCATCGTCGCGCATGTTCGAGCCGCTCTTCGCTAGATTGTCTGATCGCTATCATCTGGTCGCTCCCGATTACCCTGGTTTCGGGCACAGCGACTGGCCGGATGCGAAGACGTTCGCATACACGTTCGATCATTACGCCGAGATCATGAATCATTTCACCGAAGCGCTAGGGCTCTCGCGCTACACGCTCTACATGCAGGACTATGGCGGGCCGGTGGGTTTTCGCATGATTTTGGCGCACCCGGAGCGCGTGGAAGCTCTGATTGTTCAAGACGCGGTGGCGCATAACGAAGGGCTCGGAGTGAACTGGAAGACGCGGCGCGAGTTTTGGGCGGATCGCGCGGTGAATGAAAATGCGTTGCGAGCGAATTTGCTCTCGTTGGCCGCAACATGTACTCGGCATGTGGGGAACGATCCGAATGTGGAACGCTACAACCCCGATCTGTGGACCGACGAATTTTATTTTCTCAACCGGCCGGGGCAGGCGGAGATTCAAAGCGATTTGTTCTACGACTATCGAACCAATGTAGACGCCTATCCGAAGTGGCAGGCGTGGATGCGCGAGAACCAACCGCGGCTGCTGGTGATCTGGGGCAAGTACGAACTCTCGTTCGACCCTTCAGAGCCGGAAGCCTATCACCGGGATGTGCCGAATGCTGAACTTCACATTGTCGACGGCGGTCATTTCGCAATGGATACGGCGGCCGATCAGGTCGCCGCATTCGTGCACGAATTTGTCGACTCTTCACGCGAGGGGCCCCTGGCGCGGCTGGCGGGATGAGGTCTTTGAGAAGTGCGGGGCTCAGAGGTGTTGATTCGAACCTTTGAACGTAAGGTCACTTATGTCGGGCAAGAAGACGGCGATTATAACCGGAGCATCGGGAGGCATTGGCAAAGGGTTGGTGGAAGGGTTTCTGAGGGACGGTTATAACGTCGTTGCGACGTCTCGTGAAGCCGATCAAAAGTTGTCTGCCTCGTCCAACCTGGTTCTCGTCGACGGCGACATCGGCAAGGAGCAAACGGCTGCCGATGCTGTCGAAGCAGCCATTAAGAACTTCGGAACCATCGATGTATTAGTGAACAACGCTGGCATTTTCCTTAACAAGCCTTTCCTCGACTTCACTGACAAGGACTTCAACGCTCTGGTTTCTGTTAATCTGCTCGGCTTCTTCTACATCACCCAGCGCACTGTGAAAGAGATGTTGAAACAAAAATCGGGATGCGTTGTGAGCATCACCGCGGCGCTTGCCGACCGGCCAATCGCCGGCGTAAATGGCTCGGTTTCGATGATCACGAAGGGTGGGTTGAATTCAGCAACTCAGAATCTCGCAGTCGAGTATGCAAAGGACGGCATCCGCTTCAATGCCGTGGCACCCGGCGAAGTGGATACGCCAATGCACCAGAACAATCCCAGCGACTCGGCGCAACCGGCAGGAAAAAGGGCGACGGTGAAGGATATTGTCGATGCGGTTCTCTACCTGGTAAAGGCAGGTCATGTGAGCGGAGAGATACTCCACGTGGATGGCGCAGCTCTGGCGCGTCGTTGGTAGCCATTATTGCCGGCCAAGGCGCGAGGTTGCCCCTGAGGCCTATGAGCACGACACGTTCACTCTCGAGGGAAACGAATTGCGCATCATCGAGCAGGGCCGAACCGATAGTCCCGATTCGACGTCTCTCTACGTTCCATCGATCGGGCTCGTCGTTGCCGGCGACGTTGTGTACAACCAATGCCGCATGTACGTCGGCGACACCACCCTCGAGAGCCGAAAAAATTGGATCGCCGCGCTTGACCGGTTAGCGGCGCTGAACCCGGCGATGGTTGTCGCCGGTCACAAGAAGGCGGGCGCGCCCGACTCTCCGTCGGCGATCCAGGACACCAAGCGTTACCTCGAGGACTTCGACCGGGTGCAGAAAACCGCGAAGTCCGACCAGGAGCTGTTCGACAAGATGACGGAGCTATACCCACATTGGGTAGCCAATCAGTCGTGGTTGATGTTCGGATTCCCGCAGTCATAACCTGTATTCAACCGCGGATGCGAAAACAGACTCGATTTCAAAGAGGAGAACAAAATGGCAACAAAAGGAAAAGTCCTGGTACTAGTCTCAAGCGGTCACGGCTTACCCTTGAAAGATGGCAAGGTTTATGCCGGCGCCGGCTACTACCTCAACGAGCTGACGGTTCCGGTTCGCCCCCTGATGAAGGAGGGATACGAAATCACCTTCGCCAACCCCAAAGGCAATACGCCGCAAATAGATGTTCACTCAGCTGTACCTGACTTCTTCGGTGGGAGCGAGGCCAGGCTTCAGGACTATCTAAAATTCCGCGACAGCCTGACTGGACTCAAAAATCCAACTCGCATCTCGGATGTCGTCGCATCGGGCCTGGATCAATATGACGCTGTTTTCGTCCCCGGCGGCCATGGCCCGATGATCGATCTTCTCGATGATCCCGATGCCGGCACCGTGATGAGACACTTCCATAAAACATCCAAGCCTACGGCGGTGCTCTGCCATGGTCCGATTTCACTTCTCTCGGCTCTTCCGAATTCGAAGGAAGTGGTCGCCGCGCTGGCGGCGGGCGATGACGGCGGAGCGCGGGCAAAGGCTCAAGGCTGGATCTATTCCGGATATAAGATGACTATCTTTTCGACAGCAGAAGAGCAGCAACGGGAGCCGCTTGAAATTGGTGGCAAGGTTCTCTTCTACCCGGACTTCGCCTTGCGTACGGCGGGCGGTGACGTAAGTGTGGTCGCTCCATGGAAGAGCTACGTCCTTCAGGATCGTGAGTTGATCTCAGGTCAGAACCCGTTCTCCGATCAAGCGCTTCTGAATCTTCTTCTACCGGCACTCGAAAGGAAGAACGCGATCGAACCGAAATCAGGGAGTGCCGCGTAGTCGACGGGGGCTCGCCCAGCTTTGCCTGTTGTGTGTTCACGACCACAAAAAAGACTGCCCAACTCACCGCGTTTTTCGATGGGTGGGAGGCGAGGAACTTAAAGTGTTTACGATGGCCGGCTAGCTTGCATGGTTTCTAGAGGCGTAATCAGCAGCAGTTATGAATACGAGAGAATCAGAATCAACAAATGAGTGCTGCATCGGAAAGGAGTCGTCAATGAGCAGCGTACAAATCGAACAAAAGAGCTATGAGATGCCCCCGCGAGAAGGGATCAGCATCGCGCAGTTTCTCACCGTCGCCGACATCGAGCGATCGGCCCGCTACTACGAAAAGGTCTTCGGTGCTCGCATTCTGAGCCTGGGTGACGGCAACGCGCCTGGGTACCTTCAACTCGCGAATATCTGGATGATTCTGAACGTAGGGGGCGGGCCGACCCCGGATAAGCCGACGGTAACGCTCAGCGTCCCCGACCCGAATCACATCAACAGCTTTATGAATTTCCGCGTTGCGGATATTCAAGCGTGCTACGAATTGTGGAAGAGTCGAGGAGCCGAGTTCATCACCGAGCCAATACCCAAGTACGGCGAGATCCGCTGCTACATCCGCGATCCTGACGGTTACATTATCGAGGTCGGACAGAGCACCGACCAGGTGTACGGTTAACACTGGCCGCGATGGGATGCGGATTTAGACACTTGCAGAAGATTCGGGGATTTGCTCGGCATGGCTCACAAGTTTATGACCGCGAGGAGGGCATGATGCGGTGCTCTCGTTAGAGACCTATGCGACCACAGCAGAGGCTCGCTGAATGGGCTGCTTCGCCGGAGCAAGTACGATCAACGCTACGCCGATTGCGACAAGCACAGCCGAGCCGTTGAGTTCTCCGCGAGCGATAAAATTGGCAAAAGCTTGCCCCGCCATGAGAACTGCGGAAGCATCTGGAACTTTTGTCGTCAGTCACCAGAAAAGCGGATTTGGCGTGGAATAGATGCGCTTCGAAGCGGATGCGGCGGTTCCCGATCTCGTCCGGCGAGTGCCGCACGTCGCGTTTGAAGTGACCGACCTCTCTTCCGGGAACTTGGCCGCGAAATCCTAATTCCTCCGAACAGCCCATCGGACGGTGCCCGCGTTGCATTCATCGTCGAAAATGGCGCGCCCATTGAACTGCTCGAATTCACCGACCCAAAACATCCAGCCCGTTTAGCGAACCGAATGGGCGAGTAACAGGCATACCAGAGCTGATCGGAATATACCGTTAGTTTCTAGTTTGCTTGTGCCCAAGCGCCTAGCAGGTGGTTACTTGTTCTGTGCGACTCCTGCCTGATCCTTTCCAAGAAGCGCCAGGCTTGCTTCCGTCATTTGTGTAGATTTGCGCGTCGTGTTCAGCCCGCGAAACGGATAGGTACGCGAAGGGGCTGTTTGACCAACAGCTCGCTTTACTCGGTGTCCCCGTGGACTAGCACTCGATCCGCGGTTTGGCCCTGCCTGCTGTAGCTGGTCACTGCGTAGCCATCGTCAAGATGCGGGTGCTCGAAAAACCGATTCCCAATCAGTCGGTTTTTAGCCTTAACGGCACGCACCTGAGCCTTGCAAAACTGCATGTCACTCATTCCAAAGACGAGAGAGGTTCTGAGAGTAGGTTCAGGATTCTAAGCAACTTGTTTATTTTGAATAACTTGGCGGAGAGAGTGGGATTCGAACCCACGTTACCCTTTCGAGTAAACACGCTTTCCAAGCGTGCGCCTTCAGCCACTCGGCCATCTCTCCGACTACGTTGCTGCAACTGGAAGCAGATACCAGGAAGCTGGCAGGATGCTTTTCGAACGCCTTGGGAGTGCCCCACGAACTTCCCTTTTGATTTTATGGGTGGCGGCGCGGAACCGCAACCCGGGGTGACCCAGCTCCAAGGCAAGAACCAAAAGAGCGAATTAAGGGCGAATCCTTCAGAGGCGAGCATCAATCTAAATATCCATCGTTTTGGACTGAAGAGGAAGCGATGGCTAAGAGAATGATTCTAATGCTGTCCGTGACCGTCTTACTGCTCACGGCCCTGGGATTCGTGAAGTACCATCAAGTCGAGACGGCAGTGCACGCCGCTGCCTCGTTTCAACCGCCCCCGGAGGCGGTTACCAGCATTGTCGCCAAACGGGAGCTATGGTCGGCAACGATGTCGGTCATCGGCACCATGGAGGCGGTCAAGGGTGTAACGGTGAGCGCGGACCTGCCGGGCACGGTTGCGCGGATCGCATTTCAGTCAGGCCAGGCCGTTCACCAGGGTGACGTCATCGTGGAACTCGACACCCGCCAAGAACGGGCCCAACTGGCCGCGCTCGAGGCACAGCGTGACCTGGCCAAGGTGAACTACGACCGCATGCAGCAACTGGTCAAGGAGGGGGTCATCTCCAAGATGGAGTATGACCAGGCAACCGCGCAGCAAAGGCAGACCGAAGCGAATGTGGCCGAAGTACGCGCCACTATCGAGCGCAAGACGATCAGGGCACCATTCAGCGGTGTTCTGGGCATTCGCAAGGTAAACCTTGGGCAGTATCTTGCTGCGGGGAATCCAGTGGTTCCCCTGCAGGCTCTCAATCCTATTTATGTAGACTTCGGCGTTCCGCAACAGGCGGCCGGCCAAGTGCGAGTGGGGCGGGATCTGCACGTTACGTCGGAGGACCTCGCCGGCCAGGCGTTTGCTGGCCGAGTCACAGCCCTCGATTCCGTAGTGGATGAGACCACTCGCAATCTTCAGGTGCAGGCGACTCTCCCCAATCCACAAGGGAAATTAAAGCCCGGAATGTTCGTTCAGGTTGAGCTAGGGGTGGGCGCGAACCGCCAGGCAATTACTCTGCCGGCGTCCGCTATCAGCTACGCGCCGTATGGCGACTCGGTTTTCATCATCACCGAACTTAAGGATCCGAAAGGTCAACCCTACCGCGGCGTGCGCCAGCAGTTCGTAAAGATCGACGGATCGCGTGGCGACCAGGTCGCGATCGTCTCGGGGGTGAATCCCGGCGATGAGGTCGTAACGTCGGGCGTCTTTAAGCTTCGCAACGGGGCCGCCGTCAACGTCAATAACAAGGTCCAGCCTGGAGATAATCCGGCTCCCAAACCGCAGGATAGCTGAACAACGAGGACAGCTCATGAAGTTTACGGATCTTTTTGTCAAGCGACCGGTCCTCGCGATCGTCGTAAATTTGGTGATCCTGATTGCCGGACTGCAATCCATCCGCTCGTTGAGTGTTCGCCAGTATCCGCGGAGTGACATCGCCGTGGTGCAGGTTTCCACGACTTATGTCGGCGCCAACGCGGACCTGGTGCGCGGATTCATTACGACGCCGCTGGAACGCGTGATCGCCAGCGCCGATGGCATCGATTACATGGAATCATCGAGCGCCCAGGGGCTAAGTACGATCACAGTTCACCTGAAGCTTAACTACGACACCAATGCAGCGCTCACTCAGATTCAAGCCAAGGTCGCGCAGGTGCGCAATGACCTTCCGCCCGAAGCGGAAGCGCCCGTGATTGATCTGCAGACAGCGGACAATCAGTTTGCAGCGATGTATCTCGGATTCTCGTCGAGCGACCTGGATCAGAACCAGATCACGGACTACCTGACCCGGGTCGTGCAACCGAAGCTGAGCGCGGTCAGCGGCGTCCAGCGCGCGGACATCCTGGGCGACCGAACCTTCGCCATGAGGATCTGGCTCAAGCCGGACCGGATGGCGGCCTATGGAATCTCGCCCTCTGCCGTGCGCGACGCGTTGGCGCGGAACAACTATCTGTCGGCGATCGGCAGCACTAAGGGTTCGATGGTGTCGGTGAACCTGGTCGCCAATACCAATCTGAAAACCCCGGAAGAGTTCAAGCAACTGGTAGTCAAGGAGAACAACGGCGTCGTTGTGCGTCTCGGAGAGATCGCCGACGTCGTACTGGGCGCACAGAATTACGACCAGGACGTCCGCTTCAATGGTGAGACGGCAACGTTCATGGGAGTTTGGGTGCTTCCGACCTCCAACTCCCTCGAAGTCATCAAGCAAGTTCGGGCGGCGATTCCCGGTATCCAGGCTCAACTGCCCGCAGGGATGAAGGTTGGGATCCCATACGACTCGACCGCATACATCCAGGACGCGATCAATGAGGTGCTTAGAACTCTGACCGAGACGCTCCTCATTGTTATTGTCGTCATTTTCCTCTTCCTTGGGTCGATGCGTTCGGTTCTGATTCCGGTCGTCGCGATTCCGATTTCGCTGATTGGCGCGGTCTTCCTGATGCTCGCGGCCGGCTTCACGATTAATTTGCTGACCTTGCTTGCAATTGTGCTCTCGGTGGGCCTGGTGGTGGACGATGCGATCGTCATGGTGGAGAATGTCGAGCGCCACCTTCACATGGGCAAGCCTCCGCTGCGGGCGGCCATGGATGCAGCCCGCGAACTGGTGGGGCCGATCATCGCCATGACGATTACGCTGGCCGCGGTGTATGCGCCAATCGGTATTCAGGGCGGTTTGACGGGCGCGCTCTTCCGCGAATTTGCGTTTACGCTTTCGGGCGCTGTGATCGTCTCCGGTATTGTCGCCCTGACGCTCTCGCCCATGATGGGATCGAGATTGCTGCGCGCGGGAGGCACCGACCGTGGCTTCGCAGGTGTCGTAAATCGGCTGTTTGAGCGGGTGCGCGAGGCTTATTCCCGAAATCTCGCCGGAACGCTCCGTTACCGGCCGGTGGTTCTGACACTCTGGGCGATCGTTGCGGCACTCATGATTCCGTTCTACATGTTCTCCCAGCGCGAACTGGCGCCGGCTGAGGACCAGGGCGTGGTGTTCGGAGTCATTCAGGCTTCTCCCAACTCCACCATCGACCAAACCAACCTCTTCACGAACGAAGTGTACGACGTCTATCACTCGTTCCCCGAGAGCCAAAGCATCTTTCAGATCACCAGCCCGAATGGAGGCTTCGGCGGCATGGTGACCAAGCCCTGGAGCGAACGGAAGAAGACTGCCCAGCAGTTGCTGGTGGAATCGGCCGGCCCGCTATCAAAGATTTCTGGAATCCGGGTAATCCCGCTGACTCCGCCTCCGTTACCTGGCGGAGGAAACTTCCCGGTAGATTTCGTGATCGCCTCTCCCGGTGAGCCCCAACAGCTTATCCAGTTTGCGAATCAGCTGGTGCAAAAGGCGATGACGAGCGGCATCTTCATCTTTGCCGACTCTGACCTGAAGTACGACCAGCCGCAAGCCGAGGTCGTCTTCGACCGCGATAAGCTTCGTTCCCAGGGGGTCGAGCTTAGCCAAGCGGGACAGGACCTCTCCACTCTGTTGGGGGGGAACTATGTCAATCGGTTCAGCATTAAGGGCCGGAGTTACAAGGTGATTCCACAGGTCAAGCGCGCAGAGCGCTTAACACCCGAGCAACTCTCTCAAATCTACGTCACAGGATCGCAGAATAAACTCGTGCCGTTGTCCACGTTTGCCAAGTTGCGTACCACGACCGAGCCGCGGGAATTGAAGAAATTTCAGCAGCTCAACGCGGTGCGCATCCAGGGCGTGGTACCTCCGGGCGTGCCGCTCGACCGTGCACTGCGGCTGCTGGAAGACGAAGCGAAGACGATCCTGCCGCAGGGCTTTACGGTTGACTACGCCGGTGAATCTCGCCAGCTCCGGGTCGAGGGCAGCAAATTTCTCGGCACCTTCCTGTTGTCAGGCGTCCTGATTTACCTGGTACTGGCGGCGCAGTTTGAGAGCTTCCGTGATCCGTTCATCATCCTTGCGGGGTCGGTGCCGCTGGCCATTGCAGGAGCGTTGTTGTTCTCGTTTCTGGGCTTGACGACGCTTAATATCTACAGCCAGGTCGGCTTGATCACGCTGGTGGGATTAGTGTCGAAAAACGGCATCCTGATCGTGGAGTTTGCCAACCATCTTCAGGAAACAGGAAAAGAAAAGCTGGCTGCGATTATTGAGGCCGCCACCACCCGCCTGCGACCAATCCTGATGACGACCGCGGCCACGGTGATTGGACACTTTCCGCTAGTGCTCGCGACCGGGCCAGGCGCGGGAGCGCGCAATAGCATCGGCATCATGCTGGTGAGCGGCATGATCATAGGGACCCTGTTCACATTGTTCGTGGTTCCGTCGATTTACGTGCTGGTTGCCAAGACACGTAGCGTGGCCTCAGCAAAAGACATGGAGTTGGACACAGAGATGTCCGAAGTAGTGGACGCAGTCGCCTAAGCGAAGATGTGACTATGGGGCGACCAGGGTTGAGGGGGGCTGAAAAGGTGGGGAAGGCTGAGCACGGCGTCGGTCGCGGCTAGTCTGCTCGGACTGGCCGGGGTAATCTGGCGCAAGCACGGCTCGCCTAGCCGTTAGAGCAGGATTCAACCTCATTATTTAAAGACGCGCCGCGGGGTGCAGCGGGTTTTTCCTTTGCAAACTCTCGCTTTGCCGAGGCAGATTCCGACAACCGTGATCGCTCCCAAGAACCTCTCCCTTCAGAACTTCTCGAAAACCGACCTAATGCATCTGCTGTATGGAATGTCCCATGCGAATAGCTGATCCCTGGCGAAACTAATCTCCGCTCCCCGTGTTCGACACGAATAGTGCTGAGCCTGTCTCGGATCAGGGTGGCCTCACCTAGAGCTACCTTGACGATCGGGTGCCCGGACATCACAAAAGGAGTTCCTCCATGCCGTCTCCCACGCGCAGTCTGTCTGTCGCCGCCTTGCTCGCTTTTCTGTTTCTACCCGGCTGCAGCAACACTCTGAACCCATTTTGCGGGAGTGCCAGGCCCGCGCCCCTTATCGGTGCACTAGCGCCAAGCACTATCAGCTTTGCCCAGGTTCAGCAGGGGTCCATGCTGGTCATCAAGGGTAGCCAGTTCGTTTCGTCCTCGGTAGTTCTCATCAACGGGAAACCGCTGAGCGCCAGCGTTGTAAGCAGTCAGCAGTTGAAGGTGATGCTTACAACCAGTGTCATTTCCGGTCCCGGATCGGTGAAGGTTGCCGTGCAGACCCCCAGCGGGAATTCTGGAGACTTGGGTTGTACAAGCGGAGGGACTAGCAGCGTACTCGTACTCACCGTCAACTAAGCGATGCGTGGTTCTCAGAGAAGGCATCTCCCATAATCGCCGGGAGTGTGGCTCCATCATCACCGGTATTGTGCCGAGGAAACGCGGAAGGGAGAATTGTGCCGACGTAGCAGGTGCGTGCCAATTGCAAGTCACACGCCAATCTGTCATGGAAAAGCTCGTCGGCATGCGGAAGGGGAAAGAGGAAGCAGGAAGCGGGAAAGCCAGTCGGTGGGTGGCACAAGTCAAAACGGACTCCAGGCACCCACCAGCGGACTTGTTTACCAAGAGCGCGGCCAACAACTCGCTTAGGGAATTTCTGAAGAGTTCGATGGACCCATCGAGTCGATGGGTACGCGCTTTGCGAAAACCGGGTCAACTGCCGCGCAAAACTGGCAATCTCGCCCATCGAGTTACTCTTTGTGATGGGGCGCGATGATAGGAATCCCTAAGAGCGTCCTTCAGGATGACGCCAAAATTTAGCGTGGCCAAATATACCCGGGACGAACGGTTCCGCTAATCCAGTGGATGTTGGAAATCCGCGCCTGCGCCAGTGGCTTGCAATCGTCATCACATTTGCAGAAGGTTGGGCTGCAACTTGGAATATCCGCGTTCTTGTGCCCATAGATCGAGCGGAACCGCGGCGATTTCGTCAACCATCGGCTCGGCTAAGCCGTTCTTCGTGAGATCGACCGTCTTCAGGTAGGATTTGCATGTGTCGCAACATTCGATTCGCACGTGTTCAAGTTCAGCCGCCGTGAACACCGGAAGCTTGGCGTGATCCTCCTCTCCGCAACCCGGACAAAGTATCCGGCGGAACTGCCATTCCGCAAGGCAGAAAGAGCAAATTAAAGAGCGGCTTCCGCCATCGCCCTGTTGCCGCAACACGCCAAGTCCAGGCTTCCGGCCGCAAAACGGGCACAGAGGGCGGGTATAGCCGTCCCATTGAATCTCGGAATGTAAACGCACGAATTCAGCGTAGGGTTGCAGAAAGGCACGAATCGGGAACTCGCTGAAGCTTGAGACTGCGAGCTCCCCCGGTCCGCTCCAGAAATCATTCAGCAATTCGGCGAGAGACTGTTCGGGCGCGGACCGCAGCGTGCGCGCAAACTCGGCCAGCTGCGCTGGAGCGTGCTGCTCGATCACAGACAGAAACCGGGGAAAGCCGGCCACCAGTTCCGGCAATTCAGGAGGGCCGGAAGCCGCTCCGGCCCGGCTCTGGGGCCGGGTCGCTGCGAAGCTTTCCAGACGGCGGTACAGCTCTCCCTGGAAGCGTGCGACCTGAAGGTAAAACCGAAGAATCTCAGCAGCGAAAGGGTGCTGACCTGCCAGGTCCTCGGCTCGTTCCATCCGTCGTTGCCAAGGGTCTTGAGACATCCATCGATTATGGGCCGGCACCAGAAATCCTGCAACAACGCCCTACCAGCAAGGGCCAATTGACGGGTCGCCGAGATGCGGAGTAGTATTCCCTGAATTTGGCGTGTAAGCCCGGCCGATTTGTGGCGGCCGCAACTATTCTCCGTCGAACGAGTAACCACGGAGGCCGTGAATGGAACTTTCCCGGCGTACCTTTCTCAAAAGCACGCTTGTAGGTGGAGTAGGCGTCTCCGCCCTTGGTTTTGATCTCACACCTGTCTACGCCCAAACCCAGAGCCTGAAGATTTCCCGCGCCAGCGAAACGCGCAGCACCTGTCCGTACTGTGCGGTGAGCTGCGGCGTCATCATCTACACACTGGGCGACAAGGCCAAGAACGCGATCCCGCAGGTCGTGCACGTCGAGGGCGATCCTGATCACCCCATCAATCGCGGCACGCTCTGCCCCAAGGGATCGTCGCTCGAGCAGGACATCCTGAACGACCGCCGCCTGCTAAAGCCGCAGGTGCGGCGTCCGGGCGCAACCGACTGGGAAGACATTTCCTGGGAGCAGGCCTACAACGAGATTGCGCAGAAAGTGAAGAAGACGCGCGACGATACCTTCGTCGAGAAAGACGCGCAGGACCGCACCGTCAACCGCTGCGAAGGCATCGCCTTCACCGGCGGCTGCACCGACACCAACGAATTCAACTATCTGGTCGTCAAGACCATGCGCAGCCTGGGGGTCTGCTACCTGGAAAACCAGGCCCGTGTTTGACACGGCCCCACGGTCTCCAGTTTGGGGCCAACATTCGGACGCGGCGCAATGACCAACGGCTGGATCGACATCAAGAACACCGACATGATGTTGATCATGGGTGGCAATCCAGCCGAAAACCATCCTTGCGGCTTCAAGTGGGCGATTGAAGCCAAAATTCACCGCAACGCAAAGACGATCGTCGTCGATCCGCGCCTGACGCGCACCGCGGCTAACGCCGACATGTACCTGCAGATCCGTGCCGGCGCCGACATCGCCTTTCTGGGCGGCCTGATTCGCTACGCGATCGAGAACAACCGCATCGCGAAAGACTATCTCGTCAACTACACCAACGCGGCGTTCATCATCAAGGACGGATTCAAGCTTCCCGACGACGGGCTGTATTCCGGCTTCGATCCCGCAAAAGAAGCCTACGACAAGTCCACCTGGAACTACGAAGAAGGCGGCGACCTGACCGGCAAGCCGGTAGCCGCGACATCAGGCAGCGGACCGGCCCCTGCGGCCCACACAGCGCATACCAGTGACACCGGCGGCGGACAAGGCTACCAGGCAGCGAGCCCGATGGGAGCCAAAGCTGGCGGCGGCAACCCGCCTCCGCCCATGCTCCCGCCGAAAGTTGCGTTTGATCTTTCGCTGCAGCATCCGCGCTGCGTCTTTCAGTTGCTGAAAAAGCAGTACGAACGCTACACGCCAGAAATGGTCGAGCGCATCACCGGCATTCCGAAAGACCAATTCCTGAAGGCCGCCGACCTGTTCACCTCCGTCCGCAAAGACGGCGACATGAAGAAAGTCGCCACCATCATTTACGCCGTCGGATGGACGCAGCACAGCTTCGGCACGCAGATCATCCGCACCGCCGCCATGCTGCAGCTGCTGATGGGCAACGTGGGACGCGCCGGCGGCGGAGTCAACGCGCTGCGCGGCCACTCCAACATTCAGGGCGCGACCGACATGGCGGGCATCTTCGACATCCTGCCCGGCTATCTGAAGATGCCGAACCCGGCCGATACCGATCTGGCGACGTATCTCAAGCGCATCACGCCCAGCGGTCGCCAAACCCGATCCCTGGGATTCGTTCAACTACTGGTCGAACACGCCGAAGTTCGCAGTCTCGTTTCTGAAAGCGATGTACGGCCCCGCTGCCACGAAGGAAAACGACTGGGCCTTCGACTACCTGCCCAAGATCGACCGCAACTATTCCTGGGTCAACATCTGGAACGACATGTACGAAGGGCAAGGTCAAAGGCATCTTCGCCTTCGGCATGAACGGCGTCATGATCGGCCCCGATTCCAACAAGAACATCGACGCGCTGAAGAAGGCCGACTGGCTGGTGGTTTGCGAAATCTATCCCGACGAGACCAGCGAATTCTGGCGCGCTCCTGGCATCACGCCGGACGAACTGAAGAAGATCAACACCACCGTGTACCGTCTGCCGGGCGCGGGCTTCGCCGAGAAAGACGGTACCTTCGTGAACTCCGCGCGCTGGCTGCAATGGAAGAATGTGGCTGTGCCGCCACCCGGACAGGCGAAACTCGACCAGGAAATCCTCGCCACCATCTTCCTGAAAGTCCGCGACCTCTACAAGAAGGAGGGCGGCAAGTTTCCCGATCCGATCCTGAATGCCTGGTTCCCGTACACCGACCCGTACAATCCGTCGCTCGCCGAAGTCGCCAAAGAGATCAACGGCAAGGCGCTGGCGCGACCTGACCGATCCGAAGACGAACCAGACCATCAAGGCCGGACAGCAACTTCCCGGCTTCGCCTGGCTGAAAGACGATGGCACGACGCTTCGCCGGCAACTGGCTCTATTGCGGATCGTGGACCGAAGCGGGCGCGATGATCCAGCGCCGTGGCACCGAAGATCCCTCCGGTCTCGGCATTTATCCCAACTGGGCGTGGTCATGGCCGGCGAACCGCCGCGTGCTCTATAACCGCGCCTCGTGCGACATCGACGGAAAGCCCTGGGATCCGTAGCGGCGTCAGGTCTGGTGGGATGAGGGCAAGCAGTCCTGGGTGGGCAATGACGTTCCTGACTTCAAGGTCGACTCATCGCCCAAGGATCACATGGGTCCGTTCATCATGAATCCCGAGGGCGTCGGGCGCCTGTTCGTGCCGCTAGGCGCGATGAATGACGGGCCGTTTCCGGAGCACTACGAGCCGATTGAAAGCCCGATTGCGAATCCGTTGCATCCGAACCAGTCCAACAATCCTGTCGTGAAACGATACAAGACCGATCTGGACAAGTACGCGACGACTGGCCAGGAATACAACGTCATCTGCACCACCTACCGCCTGACCGAGCACTATCACTACTGGACCAAGAACAATCCCGATGAACGTGCAATTGGTGCCCGAGCCGTTCGTCGAAATTCCGGTCGAACTGGCGGACCGAATGGGCATACGTGGGGGCGATAAGGTCAAGGTCAGCAGCATCCGCAGTCATTACATCGCCAAGGCCATGGTCACGCGCCGCATCCGGCCGATGAAGATCGACGGCAAGGAGACTTTCCAGATCGGCATACCCATTCACTGGGGTTTCCGCGGAATTGCCGAGGACGAAGGGAAGACGGCCAGGACGCTGCCAATCAGCTGACGCCAACCGTCATTGATCCCAACGCATTCACGCCGGAATTCAAGGGCTTTCTGGTGAAGCTCGAGAAGGCATAGCGAGGGCGACCGATGAGCGATCGAAGAACGCTGCAGATCAAACAAATGTCGGCTCACCCGGGGCCCATCCCGGGAGGCGAGCCCGGCCAAGAAGTGCAGCGCAATTACGAGGTCTGCAAGCTGGTCGACACGACCACCTGCATCGGCTGTAAGGCATGCGAGGTCGCGTGCGTCGAGTGGAACGACATGCCGTTCGGCGCGACCACGTTCGACAACACCTACCAGACCATGCCGGAAACCCGCTGGAACTTCTGGAACCTCATCAAGTTCAATGAACACCAGCGGGAAGACGGCACGATCCAGTGGTTGATGCGCAAGGATCAGTGCATGCACTGCGCCGATCCGGGATGCTTGCGCGCGTGCCCGGCCGACGGCGCGATCGTGCAATACACGAACGGCATCGTCGACTTCCAGCAGGAAAACTGCATCGGCTGCGAGTTTTGCGTCTCGGGCTGTCCGTTCAACATTCCCAAGTTCAACGGCATCTCGAAGAAAGTTTACAAGTGCACGCTGTGCTCCGACCGCGTGGGCCAGGGGCTGGAACCGGCTTGCATCAAGGCCTGTCCGACCGGGTGCCTGAAGTTTGGCTCGAAGGATGACATGAAGTTCATCGCGGGAGAACGGGCCAAGCAGCTTCGCGAGAACTTCGGTTTCGAGAAAGCCGGCGTGTACGATCCGCAGTCCATTGGCGGAACGCACGTGATCTACGTTCTGCACGACGCCACCGATCCCGAACGCTACGGGGGACTGCCCAGCAACCCGCAGATTCCGTGGAGCTACACGATCTGGAAGTGGCTGGCCAAGCCGGTGCTGGGCACATTCGCGCTGTTCGGCCTGCTGGGAGTTTGCCTGCACTACGTGACGGTAGGTCCGCGCCGGCCCCAGCCAGATGCGCAGGAGGAGGGCACCCATGGGAACCGCGGTTGAGCGCTTCGACGACAAAGCCCGGCGAGCCTTCGACTCCGTCGGCCGCACGCAAGTCTATCCGGGCGAACTATTGCGCCATCCCGTTTACACGCGTTTCCTGCACTGGATGGTCGCGCTCTTCTTCTTCCTCGCCTTGTTTTCCGGCTTCGGTATCTATCTGCCCTGGCTGTTCCGGTGGTTCACGCCGATTTTTGGCGGCGGTGCGCTGGCCCGCTCCATGCATCCATGGTTCGGCCTGGCATTCGTAATATTTTTCGGACTGCAGATGCTGAACTGGCTCGGTCCGATGAGGTGGACTGCGGCCGACTCCCGCTGGATGCGCAACATCAAAGCGGTGATTAACGGCTCCGAAAAGCTGGACCCGCCCGACACGGGCTTCTTCAACGCCGGCCAGAAAGTGCAGTTCTGGGAGATCGTGATCGGCTGTGTCGTGTACCTGATCACCGGAATCGTCCTGTGGATAGGGGCTGAGACACTTGGACGGATTACGGTCGCGGTCAGCTACGTGCTTCACGACATCTCGGCCCTGATCATGCTCGGAGGAATCTTCATTCACATCTATCTGAGCACGGTCGGCGAGCCGGGCACATTCCAATCGATGACGCGTGGCGCGGTGAGTGAAGCTTGGGCTTGGACCTTTCATCCCGCGTGGTACAAGGAGATCACCGGGCGGGATCCGCGGCAGGCTTACGATCAAGAGCTTCGGCGCATGAAGTCGAGCGAGAACCGCTAGTAGGCATGCCCGCCAATTTATTCGTTAACACTGCATACGCCAGCGGACATTCGACCTAGGGCGCGCGCTCCAATTCTGCTCGCGGCCACTTCCCAAGATTCGCTCCCGCCTCGTACGTGCTCTGCAGGAATTCCAGCAACGTATTTTCGGGTTTGGCGGATTTGCGGACGTCCTCGTACATCAGGAGAAACTCTCCCAGCGGCGAGTAGAAAGCCTTTTCGGGGCGGACCGACGCAGTCTTGAAGCCCGCAGGTTCTGGAGCGGCATACGCGTAAAACGCCGGGCCCTTCACATCGCCTCCCCCCGGCCAGAAACCAGCGCTGATCACTTCATGAGAGTAGGCCTCACGAGTGATCGAATCGGTACCCGTACGTTCGGGGGCGCGACGTCCTGAAAATCGGGTAGAGGCTAGGTCGAAGCTCCCCCAGAAAAAATGGATTGGGCTGTGCTTGCCTATAAACCGACCACGAAATTGCTGGAAGACAGGATCGAGCAGGGTGAGAATCCTCCAGAAGCGTTGGGCGTACTCCGCGTCATAAGACGCGTGTTCGGCATCCTGATCGAAGCGAATGGGATTCGCAATTTCGACCGGCATCGGCCAGATGCGCACCTCAATCGCAAGAGATCGCAAAGCGGCCATGAATTCAGTGTAGAAGACTGCTACGGACTGTGGGCGGAGGGGCAAGACCTTTTCCTCCCCAGTACAGGTCGAGATCACGAGTTCGTGTTCGAGAAAGTTAAATTGGATCTCGAACACCCGCTTCTTGTAGGGAATCGGAGACGTGGTCAAGCCGACGGCATTTACGTATAGCGGCACTCCCCACCAGTGGTTAATGCGTGGAGTCAGTGCGAGTCGTACCTTGCCCACGATCTGGGTCCACATGTGCAGGGTGGCATACGTGTCGTTCCACGCCTCGAGGGGCAACTCGGGCCAAACGCTCTCTTGCATAAATCACCTCCACGAGGGCTTTGCGTCATCGTAGTCTCTTTCTCTTGGGTGCGCAGACCCGTATGAAGACAGACCGCACCTCCGCCGTTGGCCCAAACTGACACAAGCATTGCAAAATATCTTCCCGGTGGTATTCTTTTTGGCTAATCTTTTTGCGATGATATCGGGCACTCAATCTCGCCACGGAGACAGCCTCATGCGTACCATCCTGGCCTGCGCAGTTTTGCTGTGTGACGTGTTGCTGGTTCCTGTGATTGTTGCCCAGCAGCCCTCGCAAGCCTCCGACTCCGAGAGCGCAATCTGCGCCTTTGAGGATGGCAAGCAACTTACCGCGCATTACAACCCCATTCCTGCTGGCCACAGTGATGGGCCGCCACTTGGTAAGGTCCTGATGCCCGGCGGTTCCGCGATGACTTTTTTCACGGAGACCGACCTCGGCTTCGGCGATGTCGACATCCCGATCGGCGGATACACAATGTACGTCATCCCGGGAAAGAAGGAATGGATTCTCATTGTGAGCAAGAACACTACCGTCGATGCAAAGTACGACGAGAAGCAGGACCTCGCGCGCGCCACTATGACAACCGGACAGCTCAGCTCGCCGGCCGATAAACTGGCGATCTACTTCGGCCACACCGGCCCAAAGAAGTGTGAAATCAACATTGACTTCGGAAAAACGCGCGGCTGGGTAGAGTTCAGGGAAAAGTAGCAGAACTCCAACAGTTCATTCCGAATGGGTACCCTGCCCGACCACAGACAACGTTGCGTCGTTTCCAGCGTTCTTCTTACCTGCCTCCGCTCATCTCGCCGGCTGTGGTAAATCTTGTGCTGAGGAGAACGAGCGCCTGACGTGGCAACTGAAAGGGAGGAAGACGATCTTGAAATTATCTCTGTTCCAGGTGGACGCATTCACCGACAAGGTGTTCTCCGGAAATCCTGCAGCTGTGTGCCCGCTGGAGAATTGGTTGCGAGAGAAAGAGATGCTGGCAATCGCGGCGGAGAACAGCCTTTCGGAAACGGCCTTCTTTGTTCCGGAGGATGGAGACTATCGCCTGCGCTGGTTTACGCCCAAGTCTGAAGTTCAACTCTGCGGGCACGCGACGCTTGCGACCGCGTTTGTCATTTTCAATGTCGTGCAGCCCGGAACAACGTCGGCTCGTTTTCAAACCTGTAGCGGACCGCTGGTGGTCGAGAAGGACGGGGATTCTCTGGCAATGGACTTTCCTTCGTTGCCGGCAATGCCGTGTGCAACGGTTCCGAAGGCGCTGCTTGACGGGCTGGAACCGTTACCGCAGATCGTGCTGCAGACCGGCGCTACCGCCGCCGAGCGAAACTATTTCGTCGTCTACGAGACGGAAAACGATGTGCGCAGCGCGCGCCCCAACCTGACGATTCTTGAACAACTGCATCCCGCCGGCGTCTGCGTTACGGCGGCCGGCGAACAATCCGACTTCGTGTCGCGCTACTTCGCGCCGAGCTATGGAGTTCCGGAAGATCCCGTCACCGGTTCCACGCATTGCACTCTAGGACCTTACTGGTCGAGTCGCCTCCGTAAGGACGTGCTGCATGCGCGACAGATCTCGCAACGAGGCGGCAATCTGGTGGTGGAACCTCGCGGTTCCCGTGTGACGATCAAGGGAAAAGCCGTGCTGTACCTGGCAGGCGCAATCTCGTTCTGAGGCTGTCTGAGTTAAGTCTCCGGGGCAGCCTACTTCAATGGCAGTAGACGCACAAGACACGCCCCCGGTTCTGTCGCGGAAGGCCATCGATCTCGTCCGAGTCGATAATATAAGTCAATTAACAACAATAAGATACAGGAAGATTTCTTGGCTTCCGGCGGGCGGCGACTCGGCCCTTCCCATTCGAGAAATGCTTGAGCCTTTTCCGGCAGGAGGGCATCTTACCCGAAGGTGCAATGGAGGCATTGCGCTAAGGGGGGATATCCGAATATGCCCGTAGTACAGCGGGAAGTGGATCTGCGTCACGAACTCCTTGACCGGTTGATGGAAGCTCGAGCGAACACCGACCAACTGTTTGAACTGGTTAAACCTGAGTTTCTGTATGACCGGCCTATTCCAGAAAGACATCGCATTGTCTTTTATATCGGTCACCTTGAAGCCTTCGACTGGAATCTCGTGCGGGAACGGGCCATTGGTGTAGAAGCATTTCACCCGGAGTTCGATCGTCTGTTTGCATTCGGCATCGACCCGGTAGGTGGCGGATTGCCGACCGACTTGCCCAAGGATTGGCCTGCCATCTCCGAGGTACGGGACTACGTCGCTCGCATCCGGCGCGATCTGGATGAATGTCTGGAAAGCCGACTGTCGGGCGAACGAGCGCGGAGCCAGGGAGAATTTCCTTTAAGCCTGCTTTTGCAGGTGGCGATCGAGCATCGCCTGATGCACGCTGAAACGCTGACCTACATGCTGCATCAGTTACCCTTAGACCGAAAAGTCCATCTGCAGGTCAGGCCGGAACTCGTGCTTGGTCCGGCCATACCCGCCACCATCGATATTCCCGCGGGACGAGTCACCCTGGGATTGCGCCGGGATGACCCGAACAGCTTTGGATGGGATAACGAGTATGAGGAGCACACCGTCGAGGTGCCTTCGTTTGCCATCGATCAATACAAAGTGACGAACCAGCAGTATCTCGAATTCGTAGCGGCGGGCGGCTACGACAACCCCGATTTCTGGACTGGCGAGGGCTGGGCCTGGAGAACGAAAAGCGACATTACGCATCCCGGTTTCTGGCGCCGGCACGGGGATGCCTGGTATTTCAGCGCAATGTTTGAAGAAGCTCCTCTCCCATTGGACTGGCCGGTATATGTAAGCCACGCCGAGGCCAGCGCCTACGCGCATTGGGCAGGGAAGTCTTTGCCCACCGAGGCGCAATGGCAGCGCGCGGCATATGGCACGCCTGAGGGCCAGGACCGGCTGTACCCGTGGGGAACCGAAGCCCCCAGCGCCCTTCGCGGCAACTTCGACTTTCAACGCTGGGACCCGACCCCAGTGGGTGCTTTTCCGGAAGGTCAAAGTGCCTTCGGCGTCGCCGATCTCTTGGGCAACGGCTGGGAGTGGACGGCAACGCTTTTTGGACCATTCCCGGGCTTTGAGCCGTTCCCGTTCTATCGTGGATATTCCGCAGATTTTTTTGATGACAAGCATTTCGTCATGAAGGGCGGTTCCGCACGCACAGCCGCCTGCATGCTGCGCCGCTCGTTCCGTAACTGGTTTCAACCTCACTACCCACACGTTTACGCGGGTTTTCGCTGCGTGAGCCACTGAACCAGCTCGCAAGAGCCAAGGGAGCAAGCATGCTGACACACGCTATTACGGCCCAGCCTGTCTCGGAGTTTGCCGCCGAAGTGCGGACGGGTCTGATCAAGCCTCAGAAGGAACTGCTTTCCAAGTATCTGTATGACGATGTGGGATCGGCTCTATTTGAAGTGATCAGCGTGCTGCCGGAATATGGCTTGACCCGCGCTGACGAGCGGGTTCTGCAGCGTAACGCGTATGACATCGTCGAGCGACTGCCCTTGCCACTGATGGTCGCCGAACTCGGCAGCGGCAGCGGAAAGAAGACACGCTGGCTCCTGAAGGCCCTGGCGCGACGGCAGCACACAGCCTATTGTCCGATCGAAATCTCGCCCACCGCGCTCGCTATGTGCAAGCGCGAACTGGGCGACATCGATGCCATCAGCATTGTCGGCTTCGAGCACGAGTACCTGGATGGTCTGGCGGAGGTTGCGGCCCGAAGGAAAAACAATCAGCATTTGCTGGTGCTCTTTCTGGGCAGCACCATCGGAAACTTTGACCGTCCCGCCGGCATCGAATTCCTGAAAAGTATCCGGGGCAGTCTGCGATCCGGGCGACTCCCTCCTGCTGGGAACGGACCTGATGAAGCCCATTCCTCAGTTGTTAGAGGCCTACGACGATCGCCTGGGTGTCACAGCTGCCTTCAACAGAAATCTCCTGGTCCGCATCAACCGCGAGCTTGGCGCCGATTTCGTCCTCAATCAATTCGAGCACGTCGCGAAGTTTAATCCCCGAGCCCGCAGCGTGGAGATGCATCTGCTATCGAAATGCGCACAGACGGTCACGATTCCAGCAGCGGGTTTCTCCGTACGCTTTGCCGCCGGAGAAACCATCTGGACCGAAAGCAGCCATAAATACACCAAAGACGAAGTCTGCCAGTTAGCGATGGACACCGGCTTCCGCTGCGACGCCCAGTGGATCGACCAGGAATGGCCGTTTGCGGAAAGCCTGCTCGTGGCGGGGTAAGCCAATCAAACCGGCTACTGAAGAAGCAGTTGCTGGGAGATATTCGCAGCGGCCAGCGGAAGCTGAACCCGGAAGATGGAGCCAGCGCCCAGCGTGCTCTCAACGAGGATTTCCCCGTGGTGCTGCTGGATAATCCATTGCGCAATGGAGAGGCCGAGTCCGGCTCCTCCCATTTCGCCGAGACTCCGGGCCTTGTCGACGCGATAGAAGCGCTCAAAGATACGATCCTGTTCTGTTTCGGCAATGCCCACGCCGTTGTCGCGCACGCTGATCACCGCAGCGCCGTCTTTCTCCTCCGCGGACAGACTGACGGTGCCACCCGGGGAGGGAGTGTACTTGAAGGCATTGTCCAGCAGGATGTCGAGCACGCGTCGCAGGGCGGCCCCATCTCCCAGTACGCGCAACTCCGCGTCCAGGATCCGTTCACTGAACTGAAGGCCGCGCACGTTCGCCACCTGCCGCCATCCGGAAGCGACCTCCCTCAGTGTGCCCCGCAAATCCATGGGCTGGATGTTCAAAGCCTGGCGGCCAGAATCGGCTCGCGCCAGCGCCAGCAATTCTTCAATCAAGGAGGTGGTCCGCTCCGCTTCCAGCAGAATGTGGCGAAGGGCTTCGCGGTATTCCTCCTCCCCGCGAGAACGCCGCAAAGACAGTTCGGCTTCGGTCCGAATCAGGGAGATGGGAGTGCGCAGTTCGTGGGACGCATCGGCGGTGAACTCGGTGACACGGGTAAATGCGATCTCAATGCGGGCCAGCATTTCGTTCAGCGTGTCGGAGAGCCGCTGCAGTTCGTCGCCCGTATGAAGCTGCTCGAGGCGGCTGCTTAGGGTATTGCCGGTGATAGTACGCGCGGTGCGCGTCAAAGCATCGACCGGCGAGAGGGCCCTGCGGCTGAGCCAGTAACCACCTACCCCTGCGGCCAGCAGAAGTAACGGCGCAAACATGAGCAGGTACCTCTGGAAGCGCCCGAGAGTCTCGACCTCCTCCTGAGTCGCGGTGCCAGCTTGTACGGTATAGGCGCGGCCGTTGACATCGATTCGTTGGCTTACGAAGCGGAACGGCTTTTGGCCCGCGCGCTTGTCTTCGTGGACAGGCTTGCGCAGCAGGCTTGGGGATATTGCGGGGAACCCCTGCTGTGCCAGAGCCGGGGAGCGGTAGATCCAATTGCCGTTGACGTCAATAATCTGCAAGTAGTCGCCACCAGTTTCGGCGCTGTACTCCTCGGTGACCTCCTTGCGAAGTTCGTCCACCGTCTGGTCTGAGCGCTGCGCCTCGAGGAAGCGTCTCACGTCCTCGACTTCAGTCTCCAGCGTGATATCTGCGATGTCGTGCAGGTTCTCACGCAGGATGAACCACATTCCAACGCCGAAAATCAGCTGCGCCACTGCGAAGATGGCCAGGTACCAGACCGTGAGGCGCAATCCGATGGAGAGCCGTTTCACGAGTGAGTCTCCGAGCGGATCATATAGCCCACTCCGCGCACGGTGTGGATCAGCTTGGGCTGGTCGTCGGTATCGATTTTGGTGCGCAGAAGACGCACAAACGCGTCGAGCGTGTTCTCCTCAATGTCGCGATCAAAGCCCCAAACAGCCTCAATCAGGGATCGGCGCGGCACCACCTTGCCGGCGCGGTACATGAGCCGCTCGAGCAGGTTGTACTCGGTGCGCGTAAGGAGAATATCCTCGCCGCCTCGCGAGACTTCCCGTGTGGCCGGATCCAGAACCAGGTTGCCCACTTGTAGCCGGGTCGCCTGCGGGACGGGCGCCCGGCGTTTGACTGCACGGAGACGCGCCAGCAGTTCCTCAAATGCGAAGGGCTTAGTCAGGTAGTCATCGGCGCCCGCGTCCAACCCACGCACGAGGTCGGGAATGGAGTCTTTGGCCGTCAGCATCAGGACCGGTGTCGCAATCCTCTCCCGGCGAATCTGCTGTGCCAGGTCGTAGCCGTTGAGCTTTGGCAACATGATGTCGAGAATGATCGCGTCGAACTCATAGTTGCGTGCGAGGTCCAGGCCTTCACTTCCGTCGCCCGCGCACACCACGGTGTGACCCTCTTCGGCCAGGCCCTTGCGCAGGAGTTCTACCATGCGCGCCTCGTCTTCGACCACTAGCAACTTCAATGAAACTCCAGATTCACGCTGATTGTTTTACCCTTGCAGCCTGAAGTGTAGATGAAAGGCGGATCTGCCCTCCGACAACTGCATATTAACCTGAGTTTGGCCGTCTGTCGGCCATTCTGTTGTGTCGGGTGCATCTCCGGGCAACGCGGGGCCGGAGACGGCCTTCTAAGCACGGATGACGAGCCCGATCGCCAGGAAAGGCGCGTGCAGCGCTGCCGGCCTCACTCCGGGATGGAATAGAATAGCTCGATCCTGTTTTCAATCTACGTAGACTCACGCCCGGTGATCCGGCGGATTGGATCGCCCGGCGCAAAGGAGCCGAACGGTGTTAACCAGAACAAGCGTCGCGATCCTCACCTTAACCAGCATTATGGTGTTGGGCGCGTGCGGTGGCAGTCGGCGGCAAACCGCCTATATTACAACTCCCCTCAACGACGGAGTGTCGGCTTTTCGCCTCGACACCAATACCGGCGCCTTCAAAGAGATTCTGGGCTCGCCGTACCCGACCGGGATCTCCCCTACCTCGGTTTGCGTTCACCCGTCTGGAGAGTTCGCCTATGTGTCCAATGCGGGAGAGAACACCATCTCACTGTACAAGGTGGGGAGTACTGGCGCACTCACGGAAGTCACTCCGCGGACCCCAACCGGAGAACAACCGTCGGACCTTTTGATTGACCCTGCCGGAGCGTTTCTGTTCGCAGTCAATAGCGCCTCTAATACCATTGCGACCTATTCGATCACTGGAAGTTCCGGTGCGCTGTCAGCAACTACCGGATCGTCCTACCCGACTTCCGGTTTCACTCCTATCCGGGGGAGCATCTCGCCTTCAGGAAAGTTTCTTTACGTAGCGAACTCGGGTAGCGCCTCGATATCCGGTTTTTCGATTGATGCTTCAGGCGGATTGAGTCCCGTGCCGAACTCGCCTGTTTCCGTGGGAAACGGGCCGAATTGGATCGCCACCGACCCGGGGGGAAAGTTTCTGTACGTGGCCAACCTGCTGGACGGAACTTTCTCGGGATTCACGGTGGATGGCAGCACGGGGGCGCTGAGTGCCATAAGCGGGTCCCCGTTTGGCGTGGCGTCCACCGGCACCGCGATCACTCCCGTGAGTTCCCTGGTCGTGGATGCATCTGGGAAATACATTTATGTCACGACTCTGACTTCGAGCAGCAGCGTCTACGGGTTCACGATCGACGCGACTACCGGGGCTCCGGCGGTGCCGATCAGTGGTTCTCCTTTCGCGGCGGGCGGATCTGCGAGTTTCATTACCCCCGATTCGACTGGAAAATTGTTGTTTGTCGGCAATCAGACTTCAAGTACGATTTCAGGTTTCAAAATCACGCCGTCCAGCGGTGCGTTGACATTGGTTTCAACCACCAGCACCGGTTCCGCGCCTACGTCGATGTTCGTGGTGAAGTAGCGCACCAGGCGGGACGCAGCCCCGCCATGCCGCTTCAACGCATTGCACCGACCCTGTTCGCAAGGCGGGTGCTGATGGTAAAGGGGGGCCTGCGTGATGAACCGCCGGAGCTCTTTAGGAATGTTCGCAGGAACAGCACTACTTGCGCATGGTCGCGGGTGGGCCACCAGCCAAAGAGGAATTCATCGGTCGGTGTACAGCTCTACACGGTCCGAAGGATGATGGGGCAAGACTTCTATGGAACTCTGGCCAAAGTGGCGGCGATTGGATATCTCGAGGTCGAGCTCGCAGGCTATCTTGGGCGCGCTCCGAAAGACGTGAGGAAATCCCTCGATCAGGCGGGTCTGGCTTCGTCTGGGAGGCGGTCGTTGCGCAGCCTAACGAGGCGGGCATCCAGCATTATTTTGTCGAGCAAGACGAGCCCAAGTCGGAGTTCGCCAGCATCCAGGCGAGCTTTCGCTACCTTCATCAGCTGAAATTTTGAGCAAGTAAGTCCGGTCCGTTAGCGAACCGTCTGGGTGTTCTCGGTTGCCTCGGGCAGGAACTCGGCGGTGGAATCGCTGTCGAGCAGAATAAAGACGCGATCGTTCGGAATCTCTGCAGGGTTCCCGTTGACGTCCAGAATGACCGAATCCGAAGTGATTGCCGCTACGCTGCAGTGCCGCAGGATACGCAGTTTCTTTTCCCGCTCCGCTGTCTCGATGAGGACACGGTTGCGCTCGGGCCCTCGCTGGAATTGATCGCCCCGGTAGCTTAACGTAACGCGGTTCCGGCCGGCATGGCTCAAGGCAACTGCTGCATGGATCGCGTCATCGCCGCCGCCCACAACCAGAATGTCGTTGTCGGCATACTTAGCTGCGTCGTCCAGCCGATAGGCAACTTTGGGAAGCTCTTCGCCAGGGATTCCAAGGCGGGATGCCGCCATGTCGCCTTCCGCGACCGTTTGAGGACCAGTTACCGGCCGGGGCCCCGGCTTACTCGCGACGGCTTTCTTCGCGGCAGCGGCCTGTTTCGCCTCCTCGCACGCGTCCTGGGTCATGTCGCGGGCGCCGAAACCGACTCCAATCTTCTTCAAGAAATCGTTCGGAGGAGTTCCCCCGGCGAAGATCCACACGAAATCATTCGGAATCTCGCGCACTTGCCCCTCGACGTCGATGACGACGGATTGCTCCTTGAACTCGACCGGGTTCGAATTGAAGAATACTTCGACCTTCCCGGACTTCATGCATTCCGCCATACGCTGCGAATTGCGTTCCTTGATGCGGCTAAACTGTCCTTGCCGGTACGTAATCGTGACTCTGTTGCCCACCTGATGAGCCAGCCCCATGGCTGCTTCGACCGCGCTGTCGCCACCGCCAACCACCAGGATTTTCTTGTTGATGTAGTGATCTGCTTCGATCAGGCGATACATCACCTTGGATAGTTCCTCGCCGGTCACCCCAAGTTTTCGGGGGGTGCCAGTGCGACCCAGGGCCAGAATGACGGCGTGCGAGCGGTATTGCGAATCCTGGGTGCTAACCGTGAACAGACCGTCCGAACCCTTCTTGATGTCCTCCACCTTTTGGCCGGTCCGGACCTTAAAGTCAGCGCGGTGGAGCACCTTGTCCCAAAAGGCCAGCAGGTTCTCCTTGGAGAGTTCCGTCTTCTTAAACTTGCCGTACATCGGGAATTCCACCGGGCTGGTCATCACCAGTTTCTGGCGCGGGTACTTGGCGACGGTGCCGCCAATCTCATCCCGCTCGAGCGTGAGGTACTTCAACTTATGCTGAATGGCACGGAGGGAGGCGGCAATGCCGGCAGGCCCGGCCCCGATAATCAACACGTCATAGACATCGGGCAGCGTCCTGGCGGTGCCTCTGGCCGTGAATCGATTCAGGATAGTGTCGACGCACTCGCGTCCCTGGTTGACGGCATTCTTGATCAAAGCCAGGCCGCCGAGCTCTCCCACGATAAACAGGTTAGGGACCGCTCGTCTCGTACTCGCCGGTAAGCGTGGGCATGTCCGCGCCCATGCTGGGGCTGGCCATGACCATAGCGATCGCGCCCACCGGGCAAGCATCGGCGCACAGACCGTGTCCAATGCATTTGTAGCCGTTGACGATGACGGCTTTGCCACCGAGCATGGCAAGCACGTCCCCTTCGGGGCATACTGTGGTGCAGGTCGCACAACCAATGCAGTAGGTATTGTCGATGTGGGGGTGCTGCGCCTTGGGCCCCTCGGAAAACAGCTTTCCCTTTTCCGCGGCGGCGCGCGCTTTGGCGTCCCGTTCCTTGATTCCCTTAAAGTAGTTTCTCAGGAAGAAAACGGTAAGGGTTGCTGCGACAATGAAGGCTATCAGTGTATCCATACCACTCTACAAACTCTACCACCGAAAGCCCATGGAAAGAGCGAGGCCGATATGGAACAACGCCAACAGCGCGAAGGTGTAGCTGAACGGCTTGTGTACCACGTGCCACAGGTGAAACACCTGCTCCGAGCGCTTGAGAAAGAGAATGCGCTTGGACAGTGCAGCGTCCTCCCGCGCCACTCCTACCGCTTTTTCGACATCATGATTGGAGGTCTTCAGGAAGCCCCCAAGGGTGGTGAGTTTCTCTCCAAAGCTCAAGGCGTGACGGCGAAGCCTGGCCACGCGAAAAGCACGTGCAACGTCCAGGGCAAACATATAGCCCAGTGCCGTGACCATTGAAAGCTGTTGCACCCGTTCGCGGCTGGGCAGAGTCAGCAGGGCCCGCAGATCGCGCTCGGAAACCAGGCGCTGCTGCTTCAGTTGCTCTGCCAGTTGCTGGTGGAATTCCTGCAATTCCTTCTGCGTCATTTCCGCAGCTTTCAGATTCCTCGGGATCTGGCCGTACAGATATCTGCCGATGATGCCGCTGACTGAGACCGCAAACATGATCCAGAACGCCATACCTGCGAACCCGCGGAATTTGAACGACGAGTGGAAAGCGATCACAAACGGCGCCGCGATCCCAAGGATCACGTGATAATCGAGCCAGTGCCGGGAGTTCCCTTTTTTCATCAGCCAGGACCAGTGCTTGCGCAACGGGTACAGGAAAATGATCAGGAACATGGATACGCCTAACCATCCCAATTTGAGTCCGATCGTGCCGCTGGGCCTCAGGGCCACGTATTTGGGGGAAAAAGGACGGTCGGCGGAGCCCAGCGTGTAATAGTCGAATCCGTAGACGGATAGCGCGACGATGAGGGTCGCAAAAAGAAAATATCCGGCTGCCACCCGGGAGCGATGACCACGTTCGCGGTCCCGAACTGGCGCGACCGCAGTAGCCACCGAAGCATTAGCACTCATTTCGCAGCAACTTTCTCTTCCGTACTCACAGAGAACTGCTTGTAGTCCGTGAAGTTATGGGTATTCCGCCAGTGTTGGCGCGGGGTCTCTACTTCGACGCTGGCCTGGGCCGGAAACCAGTACACATCGTTGGCGTTCTTGAACGGCACCGGCTGAAACTGAACCTCGGAGCGCATGGTCTTCAGGCCGATGTCTTCCATGCTGGTTGCCAGCCCCGCATCAATTTTACCAATGATGCCGCTTACCGGATCAATCCAGGCCACTCCAGCCAGGTCCAGAGGATATTCCCGGCCCCGCAGCGCAAGCGCCGCCGGGGAACGCATGCCGGGGATGTGCTTGAATTGAACCTTGTCGAACTTGTGCCCGTTAAGCGTATCTTCCCCGAGATCCGTGAACTGGAAACCGGAGGAGTAGTAGGGGTGGAAAACCAGGAATAAAGTCGCGAATCCATTGCTGACGAGCATGGAGACGCCCTTCTTTTCGTCCTTTTTCTGTTCGTGCACGGCCAGGCGTGATTCGTCCAGGCTGATTTCTCCGCCAGCATTGGTCAAGATCACCAGGTAGTCGTACGTCGATTCTTCCTTGAGTTCGACCTTGCCGTCCGCCTTGAGTTTTTCCTGGGTGACGTGCTCCGTGCATTTTACGTCGGAGAACTTTTCCACAAATTTCGCGACTTGATCGTTCGCGCGCCCGATCAATTCCTCGAGGGGAGTGGTCTCGGCGCGCGAGGTCGCCGCCATGCAAATGAGAACACTGGCTATAAGGAGTTTCACAACAAACATGTTGCACTTAGGTTGCCATTTCATTGACCCTTGGCCCTCCGTGAGTCGAACCGGTAGCCGAGGGTCATCAACCACTGATCGTAATCCTGCGTGGCCCCGCGGCTGACCGTGAAGCCTCCCTGCACGAAATAATGCGCTCCCATGTTCATTTCGAGGTTGCTGGTCACGAATCTTGAGTTGCTGTTATTGGTGTAGGTGGACACAAAATTTTGCTTCCCGGCCAACACCTCCAGGCGGAAATTGTCGCTCAGGCTCCGTGAAAGCGAGACTGACTCGTAATAGCCGCTTCCAAACGAACTGTTGAACCGTGCATAGTGCCCGTCGGCGCGGATGTGAACCCCGGGAAGGCGTCCAAATGTCAGGCCGTACAGCTCGTTAAGGGAATTGCTCGTGTCTCCCGAGCGGTTGCTACGACCCAGATTGGTGTACACCCAGATGTTTTTCAGCACTTCCAGCCGTACGCCCCCGCTGAACCCCTGAAACAGGTACTTGTCCAACAGAGTGGTCGAGACGAGGGTTGTGTCAAAGGTCGGTAAATCTCTCAAATAGCTGTAGTTGGCGTCAAATTCGATGCGTTCGTGGGGCTGGAAACGCACCGTCAGGAAATTTCGGCCGATCCCGGCCCCGGGTGAGGCGCCAGCCTGGTAGCCGACGGGGCTATCCGCCTGGAGTGAGTCATAAATCGCCACATAGCGCTTGTAGTAGATACCGTTCTCCATAAAGATGAACGGCCGATCGATCTTCCAGTTGATGGTGCTAAGGCCGATGCCCGAAGTGCTGCTGTAGCGGAAGTTATCGAAGCTGCCACCCTCGAAATTCACAAATGCCCCACCAATGCGGCGGTCGGGATTGTAGTTGTAGGAGGTTGGGTCGGGGGTGGAACCAGCGAAGACTCCCATGGTTGCGACGTGCCCTATGCGCCGTCCGAAATATCCTCCGTCGATGGTATCCAGACTCGATGCCCAAGGCAGGTACATGCGTCCAAAGCCAGCCACCCACGCGGAGTTGGGATTATCGTAGGTCATGCTGAGGTGGTAGGTGCGGTTCAGCAGATCCTGGACCGTGGGCGTCCCCGCGTAAGAGTTCGAATTCAGGCGGCCGCGCCAGTACCCGCTCAAGTTCCAGTAAGTGCCGCCAATCCGAGTCATGTCCATGCGGGCCACGAGGCTCAGATTCGTGCTGGTGCCACCCGCATTTCCATGGAACGAGGTTCCCATATAGTCGATTCCGACGCGACCGCGCGCCCGGTTTACGGAGGGCATCGGGGGCCGGGGAATCTGGACCCTTGCTTCTTCGTCCAACGTGTCTCCTTCGGTAAAGGAAATGACCGTCGGATATTTGCGAGTCGCGCTCAAGGTATTCTGCTGAACCAGAGCCTGTTCGTCCTGCGCGGACAGATAGGCGAGATCGCCAGGCTTCACATCGCGCTTGGGGGTGTGAACATCGGTTACAGCGGAAGCTTCTGCCACCGAGGTAACTTCCAACTCAGCCACGATGTCGTTCTCGTTACCGCTGGCTGCGGCAACTGAGGAACCGGTTGGGGTCTCGCGAACGACCAGTTTCATACCCTCGGCAAGTCCTGCGCCCCGGCCACCGTCCAGGTACGCAGAGCCGGCGGCGACATACTTGATACGAAACGCCGTGCGAAAGTCGGGATGTGCGGCGCGCAGGGCGAGCGCGGCTGGAATATCAGGCTCAACTTCGTGGGCCACAACCGTGTTTTGGGCAGCGCTCTTGTCAGCAGCAACCTCGTCCGTCGAGGCGGGCGTCGCTTCCTCGAAAACCTCAACCTGAGCCGAAGCTCCCGGTGCGAGGCCGAGCGGATTCGAAACAGTAGCGCCCTGGGGCACGGAGGGCGTCGAAGCTGCGGTTGCCGTAGCGCCGTTCTCCGGTACTCCCAGAGGGTTTGCCACTGTCGCTCCCTGCGGGACGGCGGGCGTGGAAGTGGCGGTCGGATTCGAGGCTGGCGAAGTTGTGATGGTTGCGGGCGTTGTGCCTAGCGGGTTCGCGACCTGGGCAACCTGTGTGGTGCTCGTCGGCGGGTTGGCGCTGGGTGCGGTTGCAGGCGCGGGAGGTAATCCTAACGGATTTGCCACCGTTGCAACCGGAGGCACGGACTGAGGCGGAGTCGCCACGGTTGCGGACAGAACGTTTGTCGTGACATTCGGAGAGCCTGCGGAGCTTGAAGTGGTCGTTGCCGAAGCAGGTTTCGCGACCGGAGCCGTCCCGTTTACAGCCGCTGCCACCGGAACGTTCGCTTTCCCGGCAGCACTCGAATCGGTGGCCCTGGGGCCACCCGGGTTGCTCGTCGTGCTCGCGACGCTGGCCGCCGGGGGCGCGCTTGGCTTGGCAGCCGGGCCGGGTGCGATGCTGACTGTTACCGAGGCGGGATTGCCCACGGCTGTGCTACTCGTAGAGGGCGCAGCCTTTCCCACGGCCGCTAGCGGGCTAGTCTGCGCCACGACGCCTGCTGCGGGGTTAGCTGTCGAGGTTGCGCTAGCTGGCGTGGCCGGCACGCTCTGTGCGGACGGAACCGTGCCCGCGCCCGGGGTACCCATACCTGGGAACACGGTGCCCTGCTGCAAGCTGCCAAGCTTCGGGTGAGACGCGGATGGCGCCGAGGTCGAACTGGCTGCTGTCGACGGTGTGCTGGCCACGGGTTGCTTCTCCGGGAAACTGATCGGAGGGAACTTGGGCGGAACAGGAATCGGAGCCTGCGCGCTGGTGGCGCCAGCATCGTTGGCGGCAGGTTGCGGCTTGCGACGGAACACGCCAATCAGCGGAGCCGAGGCGGCTGGAACCGGCCCGTTGCGCCGGGCGGCGGAAGTGCTCTCGGCCGATTGCACGCGCAGAGTAATGGTATTGCCGTCGGCGCTCAGCGTATAGGGATGGGCTTCGTTCAAATCCACCACCACACGGGTTACGGGCGGATTGGCGCTGTTGAGACCCAGGCGCACGCCGTGCACGCCGTTGGCGTCCAGGGGAAAGTGTTTTTGTTTCGCGTCGGAAAGAGTACCGGGAAGCACAAGTACAAGCCGGTCAGGGTTGGTCGCCGTCTCCACTGCCGGTTTTACGGGACCGGTCAGCATTACCTGGATCGTGACATCCGCACCGTCGCGCTTAACCTGCAACTGCTCGATCTCGGCCGCGCCGCCTGCCGTGCTCTGTGCAGCGCCCAAGGACACCAGGAGCAGGAGCACAAGGAGTAGCCGCGTACGATTCATCAGGCCTCATAACTCACGGGCATCAACCCGCGGGGGGAAAGTTACCGAACGATACTGCTGAACCGGAGGCACGTCCGGTTCCACCTACCTTCTGCTGCTGGCTAGCCGCCGCCACCGTTCCTATGGCATTGGTAGCAGTTCACGCTGTTGTATACATACCCGCTCACATTGGGATGCTGGAAGTTGTTAGCGTTCCCGCCGCCATGACAATTGGTGCACTGGAACACCGAATAGTCATTGGGGTTGGTGTGGCAAGTTGCGCAGACTCCATTGGCGTTCCCGTGATTCGTGGGGAAGTAGGTGTGATTGAAAGTCGCACCAGTCCATGCGGTCGTCGTATGGCACGTGTCGCAAGTGGTCGGGAACCCAGCGGATTTGTGGTTCGGATTGGTCGTGTTGTTGTAGTCCGTCTGGTGGCAGCCGACGCAGGCCGTGGGCAACGTCGTGTAGTTGTTGTTGACGTGGCACATCACGCAAGTCACGGCCGCGGTGGCGTGGAACCCGGTCAACGGGAATGTCGTGTTGTTGTGATTGAAGGTCGCGCCCGTCCAGTTGGTGGTGCTGTGGCAAGTGTCACACGTCGTTGGGAATCCCGAGCTCGCGTGCGGCGGCGAATTCGTGTTGTTGTAATCGGTCTGGTGGCACGAAATGCAAGTCGTGTTCGCGGCTGTCAAGCTGTAGTTCCCGTTTACGTGGCACTGACTGCACGCCATGGTCGTATGGAAGCCAGTCAGCGTGAATCCCGTGGTCGAGTGATCGAACGTGCCATTGCCCCAATTGGTGGTGGTGTGGCACTGGTCGCAGGTTTGCGGGAAGCCGGCCGACACGTGATTCGGATTGGTCGTGCCCTGGAAGTCTTTCAGGTGGCACTGGACACAGGCTCCGCTTGTCAGGTTGTAGGCGTTATTCACGTGGCACTGCGCGCAGGTGACGGTCGTGTGCGCCCCGGTCAAAGCAAATCCGGTGGTCGAGTGATCCCAGGTTGCTGACGTCCAATTGGTTGTGCTGTGACACTGCTGGCAAGTCTGCGGGAAGCCGGCGGCTGCGTGCGGCGGAGCATTGGTGCCCTGAAAATCGGTCAGGTGGCAGCTGGCGCAGGCTGTATTCGCTGCCGTCAGGTTGTAGTTGCCATTCACGTGGCATTGGACGCACTGCAGAGCAGTGTGCGCACCGGTCAGCGGGAATCCAGTGGTCGAGTGGTCGAAGGTCGCGTTGCCCCAGGTAGTGGTGGTGTGGCACTGCTGGCAGGTCTGCGGGAAATTCGACTGCACGTGATTGGGATTGGTGGTGCCCTGGAAATCGGTCAGGTGGCAGCTGACGCAAGCCGTGTTCGCTGCGGTCAGGTTGTAGTTGCCATTCACGTGGCACTGGACGCACTGTAGCGACGTGTGCGCACCGGTCAGCGGGAACCCGGTGGTGGAGTGATCGAAGGTCGCGTTGCCCCAGGTAGTGGTGCTGTGGCACTGCTGGCAGGTCTGCGGGAAATTCGACTGCACGTGATTGGGATTGGTGGTGCCCTGGAAATCGGTCAGGTGGCAGCTGACGCAAGCCGTGTTCGCTGCGGTCAGGTTGTAGTTGCCGTTCACGTGGCACTGGGCGCACTGTAGCGACGTGTGCGCACCGGTCAGCGGGAACCCGGTGGTGGAGTGATCGAAGGTCGCGCTGGTCCAGGTAGTGGTGTTGTGGCACTGCTGGCAGGTCTGCGGAAAGCCCGAAGTCACGTGATTAGGATTTGTAGTTCCCTGGAAATCCTTCAGGTGGCAACTGACGCACGAGGTGTTTGCGCTGGTCAGGTTGTAATTATTGTTGACGTGGCACTGCGCGCACTGGACGGTCGTATGAGCGCCGGTCAGGGGGAATCCGGTGGTGGAGTGATCGAAGGTCGCGCTGGTCCAGGTCGTGGTGCTGTGGCACTGCTGGCAGGTCTGCGGGAAACCCGAGCTTACGTGATTGGGATTGGTGGTGCCCTGGAAATCCTTCAAATGACAGCTCACGCAGGTCGCGGTGGTCAGGTTGTAGTTATTGTTGACGTGGCACTGCACGCACTGCACCGTCGTATGTGCACCTGTCAACGGGAACCCGGTGTTGTTGTGATCGAAGGTAGCTTGCGTCCACGACGTAGTGTTGTGGCACTGCTGGCAGGTTTGCGGGAATCCGGAACTCACATGGTTCGGATTCGTCGTCCCCTGAAAATCCTTGAGGTGGCAGTTGACGCAAGTCGCATCCGCACTGGTGAGGTTGTAGTTATTGTTGACGTGGCATTGAGCGCACGGCAGGGCTGTATGCGCACCGGTCAACGGGAACCCAGTCGTGGAATGATCAAAGCTCGCGCTCGTCCAAGTTGTCGTGTTGTGGCACTGCTGGCAAGTCTGTGAGAAACCGGAACTGACGTGGTTCGGATTCGTCGTGCCCTGGAAGTCCTTCAGGTGACAGCTGACACAGGAGGTATTGGCACTGGTCAGGTTGTAATTGCCGTTGACGTGGCATTGGGCGCACTGCACGCTTGAGTGGGCGCCAGTCAGCGGGAACCCGGTGGTCGAGTGATCAAAGCTCGCGCTCGTCCAAGTCGTCGTGTTGTGGCACTGCTGGCAGGTCTGCGGGAAGCCGGACTGCACATGGTTCGGATTCGTCGTTCCCTGGAAATCCTTGAGGTGACAGCTGACGCAGGTGGTATTGGCACTGGTCAGGTTGTAATTGCCGTTGACGTGGCACTGGGCGCACTGCACGCTCGAATGAGCGCCCGTCAGTGGAAATCCCGTGGTGGAGTGATCAAAGGTCGCGCTCGTCCAGGTTGTCGTGTTGTGGCATTGCTGGCAGGTCTGCGGGAAGGCGGACTGCACATGATTCGGATTCGTCGTTCCCTGGAAATCCTTGAGGTGACAGCTGACGCAGGTGGTATTGGCACTGGTCAGGTTGTAGTTGCCATTGACGTGGCACTGGGCGCACTGCACGGTCGAGTGGGCGCCCGCCAGCGGGAATCCGGTTGACGAGTGATCAAAGGTCGCACTGTTCCATGTAGTCGTACTGTGGCACTGCTGGCAGGTCTGCGGGAAGCCGGACTGCACATGGTTCGGGTTGGTCGTCCCGTTAAAGTCCTTGATGTGGCAGGAGGCGCAATCGGTGGCAGTCCCGACAAACTGACCATTGATGTGGCACTGGGTGCAGCCCACATTCACGTGCGCGCCGGTCAGCGGGAATTTCGTGAACGTATTGTGATCAAAAGTTGTCGGATCCCAGGCGCTCGAGTTGTGGCAAGTCTGGCAGGTGGTCGGAAACCCGGCCTGCGCATGCGGCGGATTGTTGGTTTTGTTGAAGTCCGCCAGGTGACAGCCCACGCAGGTGGCCGGCGTCCCGATGAACTTCCCGCCCGCGTGACACGAGTTGCAGTCCAGGGCGGCGTGCGCCCCCGTCAATGCGAACCCCGTGAACTTCAGGTGGTCGAACTTTGCGCCCATCCAGTTGTCCATGGTGTGGCACTGTTCGCAAGTCGTAGGCAAATTCAATGCGACGTGATCGATCCCCACGGATTTCGTATTCACGAAATCCCTCTGGTGGCAGGAGAAGCACATCGTCGAGAGGCCCTGGAACTGGCCGACCGCAGCGCCCTTATGGCAAGAATCGCAGTCCACGGCGGCGTGAGCACCGATGAGCGGGAAACGATTCAGGTGCTGATTGATTTGCTGAATGGAGACGTGCCAGCCCTTCACGGAATGGCACTGTTCGCAGTTAGCGCCCATCTGCCGCTTATGAATGTCCGCGTGACAGTCCGCGCACTGGGTACCCACATTAGAGAAGACCATCTTGATGTGGCACTGGGTGCAGGCCACGCCCTCATGCATTCCGCGTAAGGGGTACTTGGTGGTGTTGTGGTCAAACTCGGGCACGGCGCGGATGGGCTTCCACCCGCTCAACGTGTGACAGTTCTGGCAAGGAACGCTGAGGCCTCCGTGCGGGCTTCGCGTATTGGCAGACGACTGCGCCTGCCCACCAGCTGGCTGCCCGCCGGGGAGCATCGCAATCGCGATCACCAAATGCAGCAGAATTGTCGATCCCAAGGTTGCCTAACCCAAACGGAACAGGATTCCGACTCACGAGACGGAAACTTCAGCAAAAGTCAGTAAAGTTATGAGAAAGAACAGCAATCTGATGTCCAGCAAGCTTATTGAGTTGGGAATTGTTGTGGAAGGTTACACAAGTACATGTGCCGGGGTGAATTTTGTAAATGAGAAATGGAGAAATAGTTGCCTTTAACCACACCCCAGAAGTGTAAAAAAATGTAACTTCTGCAGCGCTCCGCGCATTTTTTCCCCAGTCAGAGCAGGCCAGACGGCAAGAATGTCAAAAAAATCGTACGACCTGCCTTTTTGGAGATAGTCCACAATGGCTTAGGGGCTAGCTTTTCTTTAGCGGCTTGACCTGAGGTCCGTGGCAGTCGGCACAGGCGGTCGGGGTGGGCGCATAAAAGAGGATCTGTTTTCCATCCACTGCGCGGAAAAGCTTGTGGCAGGCGGCGCAGGCGACGTTTCGGTGCTCGCCTTCCAAAGCGAACTTGGTGCGCTTGTCGTGATCGAACAGCGATGGCTTCCATTTTGTCGCGTTATGGCAATCTCCGCACTGGGTAACCTGATTCGGGAACAACTTCGTGAACTGAGCGCCATGGACGTCTTCATGGCACTCCTCGCACTTTTCAGGTGCCTTCTTAAAGTCCACGTTGATCAGCTTGGTTTCCAGATTCGGTGGCTTGTGGCAGTCAATGCAGGCGACCGCCCGGTGTGCACCTAGCAGCGGAAACGAAGTCGTGCTGTGGTCGAACCCATCCAGTTCTCGCCAGGCCTTGGTCGTGTGGCAGGCCTCGCAGCCCATGGGTTTTCCGTTCTTGCCGAGCTTGGCCATTCGCTCCTGGAACTGGCCGTGGTGCACGTCTTCATGACAGCTGGTGCAGGATAGATTTTCGAAGTGATAGGGAATTCTTGATTTCGGTTGATCCTTGTCGGCCAGCTTGTGGCAATCGCTGCACGGGACTGCGATGTGGCCACCGGTGAGCTCGAACTTGGTCTTCTTATGTTGTGCCAGCGTGAAGGTGGACGGGCTGTAGCCCTTCAAGTTGTGACACTGGTCGCATTGGTTTTCGTACGGCTTGGCGACGAACTGATGGTTGTGCTCGTCCATGTGACAATCGGTGCAACGCTTAAAGTTCGCGATCTTGAACACCGTGTCCTTACCTTTTGGGGTATGGCACTTGTCGCACTGTACCTTGGCGTGACCCTCGATTAGCGGATAGTCGGTCTTGGCGTGGGCCTTGACATCGAACAGGGACGGTTTCCAGCCATCTACGGTGTGACAAGCGCCACATTCGATGCCCTCGGGCCGCTTCACAAACTGGCCTTGGTGCTCATCCTTGTGGCAGTCGGTGCACTTGGCGAAAGCCAGGTCTTTTTTAAAGTCTCCATTGGCATGACAGAGCAGGCAGTCGACGGTGGCATGCTTTCCCAGCAGCGGATATTTAGTCTTCGAGTGATCGAAGTTCGCGCTCAGTCCGGACGAGGAGACTCGCTTCCAACTGCTGGTGTTGTGGCAGGACTGGCAACTTTTGTCACCGAAGCTGCCCTTGTGAGGATCAGCGTGGCAATCGTTGCATTTGCCAAAAGGCAGCCCCTTGTAGCGCGGCGCGCCACTTGCATCCGGGGTGTGGCACTTTTCGCATTTCACCTGCTGGTGCAATCCCGTTAGCGGGTAGCGGGTTTTGTTATGGTCAAACTTCCCGGAGGTATCTTTCCAGTCGACGAAATTGTGACACTGGAGACAGTTTTGGCCCAGCCGCCCTTCGTGAAAATCCTTGTGGCAGGCCGCGCAAGCTTGCGGGATTCCAAGGAAGGTCTTGTTTAAGTCCTTCGCCTTGATCTTGGCACGCTCGGCTGCGGGAATCTTCTCGGGAAGGTGGCACTTATTACAGGCAAGCCCGGCGTGTTTTCCTTCCAGCAGGTAGCCGGTCTCTTTGTGATCGAACTTGTTCGGATCCCACTTGATCAGTGGGAAATTTGCCCCATTGTGATCGGAGTGGCAGCGCACGCATTCCTGGCTGGAGCCGGCCGGTATGTGATAGGAAGCGTGCAGGCCGCGCTTGGCGGCAACTCGTGCCCCAATGTCGGAGTGGCAGCCGACGCATTTGAACTCCGGCTGGCCGCCCCCGATCTTGTGGCAGTCTGTACAGTGCATCGCGCCGTCGAGGAATTGATGCTGGCGGGCGAGGGGCCCGGGCGAAATCTGGGCGGAAGCCGAACCAACGAGCAGCCCTGCAGCTACCGACATGAAGAGGAAGGCACAGAGAAAGGACGGTCCGAGGGGAGACAAGCAGGAAATGTGTACTCTGCCGGACGGTGGATCGCCTTCTGCGGAACTGCGTTGTTTTTGTTGAGTTCGAAAATCTAGCAAACGAATTTCGCCCCTCGGGTTTTTGGTTGGACGCCGCTTGGCCCCTCACCACCGCACAACGGCACAGTACCAGAGTTTACCAAGCCGCACTGCCGGAGGACAGTCACCGGAAGGGCACTCGGCGGATCCGCGCGGGGATTGGAAAAGCAGCCAGCGCCGCAGGAGGTCACCTGCTCTAGTGATTTTCGTCACGTCCCGGGTGGTCTGCGTCACATCGGCACCGGTTTCCCCGGGCTTAATATAAGGGAAGAGGTGAGACCACGATGTCGACTGCCTGGACGTCGCGTTATGCACAGCGTACCAAGGGGATCCGTAGTTCGGCGATTCGCGAGCTGCTGAAATTCACGCAGCGGCCCGAAGTGATTTCCTTTGCGGGCGGCTTGCCCGCCTCGGAGGTGTTTCCCACCGAGCGCTTTCGAGAGGCCTGCTGCAAAGTGCTCGACCGGCAACCGCACCTGGCCCTGCAGTACGGAGCCACGGAAGGCTACGAGCCCTTACGAGAGATGATCGCCCGGCATATTGCCCGCTACGGAATCAAAGCGAAGTCGGAAAATGTGCTAATCACCTCCGGCTCACAGCAAGCCCTGGACCTGATCGGCAAACTCCTCATCAATCCTGGCGACCGCGTCCTGGTGGAAGCGCCTACCTACCTGGGTGCTCTGCAGGCGTTCAACGTGTACGGCGCGGACTACGTCAGCGTGCCGAGCGACGACGATGGCCTTCGTTCCAGCCTGTTGGAAGACCCACTCCGCTCCGGACCGAAGTTCATGTACGTGCTCCCGAATTTTCAGAATCCGGGAGGCACAACCCTCTCCGAAGGGCGTCGTCATGAACTCGTTCTTCTGGCCGACAAGTACGGCATTCCGATCGTCGAAGACGACCCCTACGGCCAGCTGCGCTACGAAGGCGAGCATCTCACGCCCCTGGTGGTGCTGGACCGCGAAAACCTGCGTCGCGATAACGGCTACTCGATCGGCAATGTGATCTACCTGAGCACTTTCTCGAAGACGCTCGCGCCTGGCCTGCGCCTGGGTTGGATCGTGGCTCCCCCGGAAGTGATCAGCAAGCTGGTGCAACTCAAGCAAGGCGCGGACCTCCATACTTCGACCTTCGTGCAGATGGTCGCCCATGAAGTCGCGCGCGACAACTTCCTGGATGAACATGTGAAGCTCATACGCCGGGTGTATCGCGAACGCCGCGACGTGATGCTCGAAGCGCTCACGCAATACTTTCCGCCGGAGGTGACCTGGACGCGCCCCAAGGGCGGCCTTTTTCTGTGGGTAACCTTGCCGGAAGGCACGGATGCGCAAAAACTCTTCGAAGCCGCAGTGCGCGAGAATGTGGCCTTCGTTCCGGGCGACTGCTTCTATGCGCCCAATGGCCACTCGGACGACGGGCATCGACACATGCGCCTGAACTTCTCCTCCCCTTCGCCCGACCAGATCCGCGAAGGCATCCAGCGCTTGAGCATCGCGGTGAAGGAACAATTGGAGGGATTGCACCTGTTGCCGGCCAGAGCGCGCTAGCCGCTCGGCCTGTCTATGCAGTGACCTCGGACTTCCCGAATGGAAGTTCCAGGGATGGGCTCTGGGGCGTGAACAATTCCGCGCCATTTTCCGTGATATGCATGTCGTCCTCCAGGCGAACCCCGAATTCACCGCGAATATAAATCCCGGGTTCGTCGCTCAAGGTCATGTTGGGTGCGAGCTTCATGGAGTTGCCGCGTACCAGATAGGGCCACTCATGCCCGTCCATGCCGATTCCGTGCCCTAACCGATGGGTGAAGAATTTGTAGTCGGGGCCGTAACCTGCATCTGTGATCACCTTGCGCGCCGCGGCATCAACCGATCCACATTCCGCGCCCGGCCGCGCCGAGGCCAGGGCCGCCGACTGAGCGCGGTGGACGATCTCGAAGACTCTTTTCACTTTCTCCGCGGGCGTGCCAATCACAAGCATGCGCGTGATATCGGATTGGTACCCTTCCACCTTGCAGCCGCCGTCCATCAGGATTGGCACACCCTCGCGGACCATCTGCGGTTGCACGGAGCCGTGTGGGAACGCAGCATATTCACCGATTTCGACCAACGCGTCTCCAGAGAATCCCAGCTTATCGTGCGCGGCTTCGACCAGGTGCGCCACTTCGAACTGCGTCATACCATCACGCAGAGACCGGTACACCGCCGCATAGGCGGTGAGAGTGACATGGGAGGCGAGTTGCATGAGTTCGAGTTCGGCCCGGCTCTTGATCATCCGGCATCCGGCGGTGACCGGCGTCGCGCTGATCAGCTTCGCTTGCGGAACTGCTCTCTCGACACCTTCGCGGAACACGAAGCGGACGGTTTCTTCGATCCCGATTTTGCCCGCGAGCATCCCGCGATCTTTCAGCCCCTGGGCGATGCGCTGGTAGGGGCTGTCGTCCTCCTGCCAAATGCGGACGTCGGGTTGGCCACCCTCGGGGGCCTTGGCAATCTGCTCGCGCGCCCGGCCTTCCTCAAACGCCGGGCACACATAGAAAGCCGTTCCCTTGGCGGGAAGAACCATGGCGAACATCCGCTCGCCGCCCCACCAGCGAATGCCGCTGAAGTAGTCCAACGAGGTGCCTTCCATGAGAAGAATCGCGTCCAGTTCATTCGCTTCCATCAGCGCCCGCGCTTTTTCCCGCCGCGCCTGGCGCTCTTCGTTGCTGATGGGACGCGCCTGGTCCTTCATCGACTTCAGACCTGCAATCGATGGTGGCAGCGGGGAAGAGGTCGCATCCGGATTTCCTGCTGAACTCCGGCATGGGAAAAGGGCAACGCCAGCGGCGGCAGTGCCGGCATGGAGAAAAGTTCGTCGGGTAGGCATGGTCGTCACGAGATTATAGAACCCGGACCTTCTCGGCAGGCTGTGACCGGACCAGAAGCTCCAGGTGCCGGCTGTACCTCCCAGTGGTCCACCGCTTGGCGCACGAAAGTACTATCTGGCTCCCAGCACCTGTCGCATCTCTCATCTTCTCTCACTCCCACGTAAAGTTATGGGCTTAGACATTCCAAATGAACTGGGAGATACCTGTGCAAAGACCTTTGGCCATAGCCCTGCTGATTTTTGCCGCAAGCATGCTCGCGGCCGCGCAAGCTCAAGGTGGCGGAACGGTCGCCGCCAAGACCAGCAACGTCGTCCACACCACGAAGGCCATGCATTATGGCCAGGGTGCCACGGTGAAGATCGAGTTCCAGGGATCGGAACTGATGTCCGGCGCGACCGGTGAAGCGAAGGTCGAAGGCAAGAAGACCAACATTGAGATCGACGCGAAATTGCAGGGACTCGAAGACTCGACCAAGTTTGGCCTCGAATACCTAACCTATGTCCTCTGGGCAATCTCTCCTCAAGGGCGCGCCGTGAATTTGGGGGAACTGGTCTTCGATCACGGCAAGGGACGCCTGAAGACTTTCACGGACATGCAGACGTTCGGGATGATCGTCACCGCAGAACCCTATTCAGCCGTCTCGCAGCCCGGAAACACGGTCGTTCTGGAAAACGTGGTGGTCGCTGGAGCTGCCGGTGAAGACATCACGGCTAAGTATGAATTGCTCGCGAAGGGCACATATTCTTCCGTGAACACGCACATCCAGGATGCGATTTTCGGAATCGATCCGAACACTCCCCGCGAGTTGTTTGAAGCACGTAACGCGATTCGCATTGCCCATCTCGTGGCAGCCGATAAGTACGCTCCCGCGATCCTGGCGAAGGCGGACGAGCAATTGCGGCAGGCCGAGTCTGCTTACCGTGGGAAGCAAGATAAAAGGTCCATCGAAGCCGCTGCGCGCGAAGCTGCCCAGACTGCGGAGGAGTCGCGTGTGATGGCGGTGAAGCAGAAAGCCGAAGAAGAAGCCCACGCGCAGGCGGCAGCAGAGAAGAAAGCCGCTGATGATCGCGCGGCTAAGGCTCGAGCGGAAGCGGAAGCGCAGGCCCGGGCCCGCGCGGACGCTGATGCTGCACGTGCACAAGCCGAGGTCGCGAAGGCAGAAGCGCAAAAGGCTGCCGCAGAAGCAGCCCGTCAAAAAGCAGAAGCCGAAAAGGCCAAAGCGGAAGCGCTGGCCCAGCAGCAAGCCTTGGCTGCCGAAGCAGACAAGGCGCGCCAGGCCGCTGCCCAGTCGGAACAACTTCGCCAGCAGGCAGAGAAAGAAAAGCAGGAACTCCGCGCCCGCCTGCTCCAGCAGTTGAATACGGTGCTGGCCACGCGTGATTCCGCGCGCGGTCTGATCGCCAATATGTCTGACGTGCTGTTCAAGAGCGGAAGTTTCGAGTTACTGGCTGGTGCGCGGGAACGGCTGGCCAAAGTTTCGGGCATCGTGCTGGCCTATCCCAGCCTGCACCTCTCGGTGGAAGGTCATACCGACAGCATCGGAGGCGATGACTACAACCAACAGCTCTCTGAAAAGCGCGCCGAGGCGGTGCGCGACTACCTGGTGCAACAGGGAATCTCCACAGATGCGATCGTCGCCAGTGGATTTGGGAAAACCGCTCCGGTCGCCTCGAACGACACAGCTGAAGGCCGGCAGCAAAATCGCCGTGTCGAACTGGTACTGTCAGGTGATGCCATAGGAGACCTGGGCGGCAGCGTCCCAAGCGAAACCGCTTCTACGCGACAGCAGTGAGCGGAGCGGGCAAAGCGTAGTCGGGCTGCAAGCAGTGGAAAAACTCGGTTCGACAGATGGCCGTGTGGGTCACTTCATTCCTCAGCCTCCAGCCCGATAAAATCAGGCATGGATGCGGGTTTTCAGTGTGCCGGCTGCGGAGAATGGAACGAGACCTCGGTAGACGAGTCTGCCGGAACCGTACAGAGCTACGTCGAAGACTGTCAGGTATGCTGCAAGCCGAACGTGCTGCGGATCTCCTACGATTCTGATACACAGGAGTTCTTGATCGCCGCTGAACTCGAGTAGGCGACCTATCCATCCAGGAATCACACCAGCGGGCCAGGATTCCGCTTGCTCTTGGAGCACGCGGTATAGTTACAGGTCGGAGCGTTTTCGGCCGGCGTATTCTTGCGTCTGAAGGAGAGCAGAGGCCATGTCTACATACAGCCCGTCCACGGGACGAATGGTTTCGCACAACATGGTCACCACGCAGTTTGAACTGGATGGCTATCGGGTCAGCCGCACGCTGGGAGTCGTGCGTGGCATCGTAGTTCGCTCGCGATCGATCTTCGGAACCATCGGGGCCGGCCTGCAGACTCTCGTCGGTGGCAACATCACCCTGTTGACGAACTTGTGCGAGAAGACGCGCTCGGAAGCTTTCGACTTGATGCTTCAGCACGCCGCGGAACTGGGCGGAAATGCCGTGGTTGGGGCTCGCTACGATGCGACCGAAATCATGCAGGGCGTCACCGAAGTACTGGCATACGGCACGGCAGTGTACGTAGAGCCTACCAAGTAAGGAGTTCGGTCCGGCCGAGCGATTCGATTCCTCTCAGTTATGGCGAAATGCGCCCAATTGGCCGGAAGTTTCCCGCCTTTTCGTTCCAGAAGATCTGCGAATGGTGTGTCCGTCATGAAGGCGCACAGCGCGGCGAAGAGCCTGAAGATGCAGTCCAGCCGGTGATGCCCGTGCCCTGGGGAAGCAGCACCGGTTCGTCGGTCATCGTGACGCAAGTGTTGTTCGGGATCAACATCGCAGTTTTTGCGGCCATGGCGCTGCAAGGCATCGCCATGGACCCCACCTCCGAGCAGCTCATGCACCTGGGTGCCAACTGCGGTCCGCTCACACTCGAGGACAGCCATGGCGCCTGCTGACCTCGACCTTCTTGCACATTGGTCTGATGCACATCCTGTTCAACATGTAGTGTCTGTGGGACCTGGGTGCAATGTGCGAATCGCTTTACGGTCTGTTCTCTACCGCATGGGAGTTGCCGAATCGAAACTCAAGCATTACGACCAGGTCATCGCTGCCTTCCGCAAGCAGGTAGAGAATATCGGCGAAGACTTCGATTCCGAAACTGGACTCGCGGACGCCTACCGCGCGAAAGGAATGCTGTCCGAAGCGGAGGAGGCTGCACGTCGTGCAGAGAACTTGAAGCCAAGCAAGTAGCGCAGCGCGCAGCAATTCCTTGGCCCAGAGGAGCAAGTCCTCATCTCACCGAATGGTCGAAATCAGTCGCACGCAGCAACCCTTCCAGAACGCTCTGGCGATGCGCGAACGTCTTTTTCAACTGCCGGTCAACGATTAGCCTCTGTACAGCTTTTCCTAGAGCTCCGAAAGCGATTTCATATTCAATGCGATCGCGAACCAGAGTGCCGCTGATTCCATTCCTTGTCTCGGCTGCAAGTTCGTGGCGATGAAGCCACTTCGCGAACGGTCCTCGCACCTGGACATCACAGAAGTGGTCATTCCATTCGAACTCCGTGATGCGGGCGATCCACAGGCTGCGGAAGGGAAGTGGAGGCATAACCCGGAACGAAGTCACGATCGCGGAGCCTACGCCGGCTAGAGGACCATGCCTACTGCATGAATCCGAAAGGGAAGGGCACGTAGGCGATACAAGCGAAAGGCGCTCAATCCGCGTGCCGGTACAAGCCGGCATGATGCGCGGCAAATTGTTGGGATCGGCGAAGAAAAGGAAGACCTGCCCTGGCGGAAACGCAACCCACTGCGCGAATTCAAGTCGGCAAGACATCCACTCTCGTGCGTCGCGAGGTGTTATCCACAGAAATTTCCCGAGCGCAAGCGAAAACAAAGGCGAAGAAAGAGGGAAAGAACCATTTTCCTAAACGCAACATCTTGTGGTCACCACAAACGTTAGCTACAAGACTTGGCGGTTTTCGAAATCACCCCTTCGATGCCCACGCTACCTCGAACTTTCTTATTGACAACAAACCATTTAGGCGTAGGATGTGGTCAAAAGTGGTACGAAGTGGTCGAGACGGTAGAGGTCGTGGGCAGCGGTGATGCATTTTGAGGCGCCAGTGGAAATTAAGACTGACACCCTGAAAAACAGCCCGAACGAACCGGAATGGACCACGTTGCAAGCCGCTTTTACCTCCTCCCTGGTTGCTGTAGTGGCAACTGTCAGTTGTAGCGGTCGCCCTCACCGGCGCAGACGAACTTATGTTTCGCGGCAATCACCCAACTCGCGTCGACGACAAAGGCCGTCTCAAAGTCCCGGCCGAGTTCAAGCGGGTGATCGACGAGAAATACGGGACGCAATTCTACATCACAAGCTTGGATGGAAGGGTTGCCCAGATATATCCCTTCGAGGAATGGGAGCGGATCGAGCAGAAGTTGGCCAATCTCTCCACTTTCAACCCCACGAAGAAGAGGTTTCTGTCGCGTGTCAACTACTGGGGGCAGCAAGTCGAAATGGATGGTCAGGGGCGGTTGCTGATCCCGCAATTGCTACGCGAGAACGCGGCGATCAAGGGCGAAGTGGCCGTGCTCGGGAATCTGACCTATCTGGAAGTGCGCAACATGGAAGCGTTGCAAAGGGAGATCGAGACCGAGTCGTTCACGACCGAAGATGAGAAGACGCTCGACGAACTGGGCATCTAGTGGACGAGGGTTTTGGACAAAATACCCCCGAGCGGGGGCATGGCGGCAAGGCTGGCCATGTACCGGTTCTTTTAAAGGAAGCGATCGATTTTTTAGCCATCCGGCGCGGTGGGACGTATATCGACGCCACGGTGGGCCTGGGCGGGCACAGCTACGAAATCGCAAAACGCCTCGGCGCACCGGGTCATTTGATTGTGGTCGATAAGGATCCCGCAGCGCTGGAAGTGGCTCGCGTAAGACTTCAGGCTCCGCCCGATTTCCTCGGCGACTGGCCGAAAGTGGAATTGCGGCATGGATCGTTTGCAGAGTTAGCCAACGACCAACGCCCAACCACCATCGACGGTTTGCTGGCCGACCTGGGCGTGAGCAGCCTGCAGCTTGACAACGCGGGGCGCGGATTCAGTTTTCAGGCGGAAGGACCGCTGGACATGCGCATGAACACGCTGTCCGGCGAGACCGCCGAACAAGTGGTAAATCAGGTCGATGAGGTCACACTTGCCAACCTGATTTACGAATTCGGTGAGGAAAGGAGGTCGCGGAGAATCGCCAGAGCCATTGTCCGGTCGCGGCCGATACGAACCACCGCGCAACTTGCGGATATCGTTTCAGCCGCGGCCCGGCCAATGAATCAGGCGGAGAGAAGAATTCATCCCGCGACTCGTACCTTTCAAGCTCTCCGAATCTTCGTAAACCGCGAATTGGACGATCTGCGGGATCTGCTGAAAGCCGCTCCGCAGGTGCTGAAACCGGAAGGACGGCTGGTGATCATCAGTTTCCACTCGCTGGAGGACCGGATTGTGAAAGACGCCCTCCGCGACGGAGCGAAACAAGGTCAATACCAGTTGCTGACCAAGAAGCCGGTGACGGCCAGTGAAGAAGAGATTGATCGCAATCCGCGGGCGCGCAGCGCGAAGCTGCGAGCCGCCGAACGAGTTTAGAAGTTTTACCCCGGAGAACCCGCCGGGTCCCCAGCGTGACCGCTTCTTGCGCTGGGGTGGGTAGTGAAGGGTGACCCGGCACGCACCAGGGAAGGCGTGCCGGGGCGAGGTTTTGAAATTCAGGGAGACAGGAGTCAGGGCCATGTACACGGGAACATTGATCAAGGAACTAATGACAATGGTTGAGCGCTCGGAAGCTCGCGTTCGCGACGCGAACCCGGAGAACGAACTGGAACACTGGTTTGCAACCCAGCACCAGACCGCGCGGCTCGAAGCTGATCTGCTTGGGGTGGCATAAATGGCGGCGGCAGCGACAGCACAGGAAAGCATGATGTCCCGCCGGCGCAAGTCATTCTGGATCGGAACCCCTGAGATCTACTTCTCCAAGGCGATCGACAACACCCGCCTGGTAAAGGTAGAAGATCCGCGTCGAGGCCGCGAGATGCGGCAATTCGGGATCGCGCTCTCCTGCCTGTTTCTGCTGGTCATGACCTATGCCTGGCAGCATTTCAAAGCTATCGAGTATGGCTACCAGATCGAGTCGCTAAAGATGCAACGCGACAGCATGGTCGAAATGAATCGGGAACTGCATCTGGAAGATGCGTCCCTGCGAAATCCGGAGAGAATCGACCTGATGGCGCGCAAGCTGGGATTGCAATCTCCGCAAGCCGGCCAGGTCGTGCGCCTCGACGCATCCGCCGATGGCGGCGCTCCGGTCATGGCAAGCATAACTCCGATTTCGGTGATCTCGGCCCGATAAGCAGCAGCCGAGCGGCACTCGGCACGGAAGGTAATTTTGGCCCTTCCCCCAAGCAAGCACTTTTGGCGGCTCCCCAGATACGGCGAGCCGCCATGTTTGTCTCGGACCTGGATTTCGATGAGGAACTGACCTTGGCCACGTTTCGCCGTGCCGCAAACCATCGCCTCTACATTCTAGGCGGCCTTGCTTCTGCTCTGGCTCTGCGTTATTTGTCTGCGCCTGGTCTACCTCCAGATCTTCCGCTACGGTGATTTTCAGCAGCGGGCCGACCGCCAGCAGCAACGCGCCATCAATGTTTCCGCGAAGCGAGGCATCATCTTCGATCGTCAAGGCCATGAACTAGCCATGTCGATCCTGGTGGACTCGGCCTTCGCCGTGCCCAGCGAAGTTCCTGATCTTCCGAATGCTGTCTCCTTGATCACGCGCATCACCGGCGAGGATGCCCGCGCGGTGTTAGCGGATTGCCGGGCCCACAAGACCTTTTGCTGGATTGCGCGTAAAGCCAACGCGGATACAATCGATCGCATCCGTGCTTTGAATCTGCAGGGAATCCACTTCCAGAAGGAATCGAAGCGCTTTTATCCCAAGCGCGAACTGGCGGCGCAGGTACTCGGCTACGTCGGCACCGACGATGGCGGCCTGAGCGGCATTGAGCGCGAATATGACGACCAGCTGAAAGGCCAGCCCGGTCGCATGCAGATCTCGGTGGACGCGCGCAAAAAGTGGTTTGCCCGCATCGAGAAGGAACCGGAAGCCGGCAACAACCTGGTTCTGACCATCGACGAAAAGATCCAGTACATCGCCGAACGCGAACTGGAACAGGCCATTAAGGACACGCGGGCAATCGCCGGCACCGTCGTCGTCGAGAACCCGCGCACCGGAGAAATTCTGGCGTTAGCGAACCGCCCCACCTTCAATCCCAACATCAAGAAAGAAATCCGCAACGAGGCTCTGAAGAATCGTGCAGTAAGCGACGTCTACGAGCCCGGGTCCACCTTCAAGCTGGTCACGATTTCCGGGGCCCTCGAAGAGAGGCTTACGCGGCCGGAAGAAATATTCGATTGCCAGATGGGTTCGATCGTGATCAGCGGCATGCGCATCCGCGACAGCAAGCCGCACGGACTGCTGACCGTCTCCGACGTACTGGCAGAGTCGAGTGATGTGGGCGCGATCAAGATTGCGCTCCGCCTGGGCGAAGACCGGTTCTACAAGTACATACGCGCGTTCGGTTTCGGGCAGCAGACCGGGATTGAGTTGCCGGGAGAAACACGCGGCCTGACCAAGCCTGTGAACCGCTGGTCCAAGGTGTCGATCGGGGCCATCTCGATGGGTCAGGAAATCGGTGTCTCTCCCATTCAACTGGCTGCCATGGTTTCCACTTTCGCCAACGACGGAGTCTGGGAGGCTCCGCGCATCGTGGCCATGACCACTCCACCCCAAAGCATGCCCCAGGCCGTCGTGTTTCGTCCGGAACACGAGAGACGCGTCATATCAGCCCTGACGGCGGCGCAAATGCGGCAGATGATGCGCCAGGTCGTGTTGCACGGGACCGGGCGCAAGGCAGTGCTCGAGGGCTACACCTCCGCGGGTAAGACAGGGACCGCGCAGAAGGTCGATCCCGCCACTGGAGCCTACTCCCGCACGAAGTACGTGGGTTCGTTCGCCGGCTTCGCCCCTATCAACAACCCCTCCGTAGTTGTCGCCGTAATTCTGGACTCGGCTGTCGGGCTCCATCAAGGCGGACAGGTGGCCGCGCCGGTCTTTCAGCGGATCACGCAGCAGGTCCTGGAATACTTGCACGTGCCGCACGATCTGTCGTTGCCGCCGAATCGGCAAGTATGGCTGGCACAAAACAGAGTGAAGGATTCTGACCTGGACGAAAGCTCGCCCGATCACCTCGGGTCCGCACTTGAAATAGCGGACACCGGATCTGCAGAGCCTATGTCCCCACCCGCAAACCCGGCAATGAAACCTTCGGCCGCACAAGGTCCGGTCGTTGCAGTCGCTCTACGCGAAAAAGAGATTCCGCGTGCGCCTGCGACCGCCGCTCCGGCAGCCAGCAATGTCGCCGATCCCACGGCACCTCCCGCCGGCGGGACCGTGGTTCTCGATGTCGAGCAGGGCGGAATCGAAGTGCCGTCCTTTCTTGGCAAGAGTGTCCGCAGCGCGCTTGAGGCCGCACAAGATAGCGGTCTAGAACTCAATCCTGTCGGCAGCGGAATCGCGCGCCAGCAGTCTCCTGCACCCGGCACCCACGTAACGGCGGGATCCAGAGTGGTTGTGAAGTTTGGCCGCTAGAATCAAGTGTGCCCGGATGCCTCGTCCGTCAGGCCAGGCATATTTACTTCGTCCGATAGACACCTATCAGGCACTTCGCGCTCTCCAGGGGCTGGCCTGGCCTTTTGCCAGGCGTTGAACATGGCAACATGCGCACATGGCCACATGCACTAAAATCACAGCAATGACCTTTCAGCAGATCCTGCAAGGAGGAGAGGTCCTCTTCCACAGCGGTGATTCCGACATCACGGGTCTCGCGTACGATTCGCGGCAGGTGAAAGCGGGTTACGTTTTTATCGCCATACGGGGCGAGACCAGCGATGGCAATCGATTTATTGACAGAGCGATCGGTGCCGGCGCGGTCGCGGTGGTCACGGATTCCGCTATCGAGCACCCGCGCCCAGGAGTCGCCTGGGCGCGGGTACCGCACGGCCGTCGTGCTCTTGGCCGGTTGAGCGCGAACTTTCACAAACGACCGGCCGAACGACTGGCCATCACCGGCGTCACCGGTACGAACGGTAAAAGCACCACGACCTTCTTGCTCGAATCCATACTCTCCTCCGCGGGCCGGAAGAGCGTCCTCATAGGGACGATTGAGTATCACGTTGCCGGCAAAGTGCTGCCTGCACCTCACACCACGCCCGAATCGCTCGAACTGAACAAGATTCTCGCAGGAGGACTTGGACAGGGTGCCACTGAGGCGGTCATGGAAGTGTCGTCCCACGCGCTGGCCCAACAGCGTGTGTACGCGGTTCCTTTCGACGTCGCTGTCTTTACCAACCTCACGCGCGACCACCTCGACTACCACCACACCATGGAGGAGTACTTCGAGGCTAAGCGGATCCTGTTCGAGGGATGTGGCACAGATGCGCCCCGCAGCGCGTTGATCGGCACTGATGATGAATATGGTTTGAAGCTCACGAAGATCAGTAAGAAAGCAGGATCGCAGGTGTTCACCTTCGGCTGGACAGAAGGCGATTTCCACGCCGACAACGTGGAAATCACGTCCAGCGGGACGCGCTTTGACATGGCGACACCGGGCGGTACGATCCCTATCTTTTCGCCGCTGATTGGCAAAGTGAACGTCTATAACATTCTTTCCGCTGCAGGCTCGGCCATGGCCCGGGGATGTTCCGGCGAGGCCGTCGCCCAGGGTGTTGCTGCTCTGGTCCGTGTTCCCGGGCGCTTTGAGCGCGTGGACTGCGGGCAGCCGTTCACGGTGGTCGTGGACTACGCCCACACCGACGACGCTTTGCGGAACTTGACCGCGCTGGCCCGGGAGTTCGTCACGCAGGCTGCACAGAAGCGAAGAGTTATCACAGTCTTTGGTTGCGGGGGCGACCGCGACCGCGCCAAACGCCCGTTGATGGGCGAGGCGGCAGGCAAGGGAAGCGATTTCGTGGTACTGACCTCCGACAATCCGCGTAGCGAGGATCCGCTGGCGATCATGAATGATGCGGTCGTCGGACTGCAGCGCTCGGGTGCGAAATATGCGATGGAGCCTGACCGGCGCACCGCCATCGCACTCGCCGTTCGCGAAGCTTTCCCAGGTGACATCGTGCTGATCGCAGGCAAGGGTCACGAGAAGGTACAAATTTCACGCGAGGGGTCGTTTCCTTTTGACGATGTGGAGGTCGCGCGCGAGGTTCTGGGGAAAGCCGGGTATGAGTGCCAGGCGGCAAAAGCCGGTGCGGGGCAGAAGGCATGAGGCTGCCCCTTTCGAGGATCGAGGAATTTCTCAGTGCGACCGGAGAGTGTGAGCTAAAAGAGGTCGCGCAGGGGTACTCGATCGACTCGCGCACTATTCGCCCGGGCGAGCTCTTCTTTGCAGTGAAGGGCGACCGTTTTGATGGTCACGATTTCGTGCAGCAGGCACTGGAGCGTGGAGCCGTCTCCGCCGTGCTGCGCAAAGATCAACTGGCACGCTTCCCAGTGAAAACTTGCCTGCTGGCGGTCGACGACACGCTGGTAGCGCTGCAGACCTTGGCTACCGCCGTCCGTCGCCTCTGGGGTAAGCCCGTCGTTGGTGTCACGGGATCCGCCGGCAAGACCACCACCAAGGAGGCAATTGCTCACGTGCTGGCCAGGCGGCAGCGTGTGCTGAAGTCGGAAGGTAACTTCAATAATCATTTTGGTCTGCCCTTGATGCTGCTGAAACTGGAGCCCGAGCAAGACATTGCTGTCATCGAGATGGGGATGTCTCATGCCGGTGAGATTTCGGCCCTCGCCAAAATTGCGCAACCCGAAATTGGTGTGGTGACGGTCGTTGCTCCCGTGCACCTCGAATACTTCGAGTCCGTCGCCGCGATTGCGCGCGCAAAGTACGAACTGATTGAGTCACTGCCCGCGGGTGGAACCGCCGTGCTGAATGCGGATGATGAATATGTCTCTCAGTTCGGCCGTGATTTTAAAGGGAAGGTTGTCCTGTACGGCACTCGTGCTCCGGCGGACGTGCGTGCAGAGCATATCCAATCACGTGGCGCCGAGGGTTCGGTATTCGATGTAGTTGTGAATGGAGTCCGCGAGCAGGCCACTCTGCCACTGGTTGGAGTTCACAACATCTCCAACGCGCTCGCAGCGGTGGCAGTGGGACTCGAGTGTGCGAGCACACTCTCTGAAGCCGTGGCGGCCTTGGCAACATTGCAGCCGGCAGATAAGCGCGGGCAGGTCGTCCAACTGGGTAACATCCGCGTCATCAACGATTGCTACAATTCCAATCCAAAAGCTCTGGACGCGATGGTGGACGCGCTGGCGACGATGCCGGCAAAACGACGAATTGTGGTGGCAGGTGAAATGCTGGAACTCGGTCCAGCCAGCGAGCAGATGCACCGCGCGGCCGGGGAACACATCGCCGAGAAAAAGATGGATGTTCTGGTAGGGGTTCGCGGGCTGGCGCAGCCCATGGTAGAAGCTGCGAAGAATAGTGGCATACGTGCGGAGTTTGTCGCCACTCCGGAAGAAGCGGGCGAATGGCTCGCCCGCGAGGCCCGCGATGGCGATGTAGTGCTGCTCAAGGCGTCTCGTGGGGTCAAGCTCGAAAGGGCGCTGGAAAAGTGGAAGGAAATTGGCTAACGACCAAGAGCCAACGAATAACGACTGTCTCGGAGGCTGATTGCTTTACTGGCTGCTGTTCGTCAAGCTGTTCCACTATTTCCCGCCGTTCCGTATCTTTCGCTATCTCACGTTCCGGACAGCGTTTGCCAGCCTCACGGCCCTGTTTACGGGCCTCATCGTCGGGCCGATAGTCATCAATCGTCTGCGAGAATTTCAGATCGGGCAATATATTCGCGAGGAAGGTCCGAAGGCACATCAGAAAAAGGCCGGCACGCCCACCATGGGCGGATTGCTGATCGCGATTGCCATTGTCGTGCCAACGTTGTTGTGGGCTGACCTTAGCAATGTCTTTGTCTGGCTCGCCATTGCCTCCACCTGCGCATTCGCGGCCATCGGCTTCACCGATGACTATATAAAGGTGGTGCAGCGACGTAATCTGGGTCTTACCGCCCGCGCCAAGCTTGGCCTGCAGATCCTGACCAGCCTTCTGATTGCGGTCGCTCTCATCGCGATGCAGGCCCGCGGCCTGTATTCCACCAAGCTGATCGTGCCGTTCGTCAAGCAGTTCCGCCCCGACCTGGTCATCGAACGCTGGGCGCACAATCCTCACCTGTGGCCGCTGGCGTTTTTTCCTTTTGTTGTCTTTGTCTGCATCGTGATCGTGGGCTCCAGCAACGCGGTTAATCTTACCGATGGACTGGATGGCCTGGCGATCGGCTGCACCGTGATTGCCGCCGGTGCCCTTACCGTGCTCACCTACGTGAGCGGCCACGCGACCTTTGCATCCTACCTGGAGTTGCAGCGCATGCCGCAGATCGGCGAACTCACCATCTTCTGCGGCGCGATGGTGGGTTCCTCCATCGGCTTCCTCTGGTATAACGCCCACCCGGCTGAGGTTTTCATGGGGGACGTAGGTTCGCTGGCTCTGGGCGGCGCGATCGGTACGGTTGCGGTCATGATCAAGCAGGAACTGCTGCTACCCTTCATCGGCGGCGTTTTTGTGATCGAAGCCCTCTCGGTGATCCTGCAAGTCGGGTCCTACAAGCTGCGGAAGAAAAGAATCTTCAAAATGGCTCCTATCCATCATCATTTCGAGCTGATGGGATGGTCCGAGTCCAAGGTGATTGTCCGCTTCTGGATCGCATCCCTCGTGTTTGCGTTGTTCGCATTGACGACCTTGAAGTTGAGGTAGATAAAGAACTGGGACGATGGACGTCAAAGACAAACGCGTTCTGGTCGTCGGGCTGGGCAAATCCGGCGTTGCCTCCGCTCTTTTTCTGAAGGCGCGCGGAGCCCGGGTCACGGTGTCGGATACCAAGTCTCCCGACCAGTTGCGCGAGGAAATCCCGGCGCTGCTGGACCATGGCATCACCGTTGAAACTGGCGGCCATGGCGAGCGTACTTTTCGTGGGCAGGACCTGATCGTAGTCAGTCCCGGCGTGCCGGTCGACGCGCCGCCGCTGGTGCAAGCCCGTGCCGCGGGTGAGCCTGTGATCGGCGAGATCGAGCTAGCCGCCAAATATCTGCCTGGACCGATCGTTGCGATCACCGGCTCCAACGGCAAGACAACCACGACTACGCTGACGGGCGGTATCCTTGCCGCCGGCGGCTTCCCGGTCGCGGTCGGTGGGAACATCGGAACTCCGGCGATCTCGCTGGTCGGGCAGGCGACCAGGGACACCATCGCGGTCCTTGAGGTCTCGAGCTTTCAACTGGAGACGATCCAAACCTTCCGGCCGAAAGTCGCTGTGATTCTCAATGTCACCCCGGACCACCTCGATCGGCATCGCACGTTCCAAGCCTATGTGGATGCAAAGGCCCGTATCTTCGAGAACCAGCAGTCGTCCGACCATGCCGTACTTAATCAAGACGACCCCACTTGTCAGACCTTGGGCGGTCGGACGCGCGCGCAGGTGTTCTGGTTCAGCCGCAAGAAAGAGGTTTCGCAGGGTGCCCAAGTACGCGACGGACAGATCTTGTTCCGCGATGGCAGTGGTCTGCGCGAGATCATGCCGGTGAGCGAGATCCCCCTCAAAGGTGCGCACAACGTCGAGAACGTGCTGGCTGGGGTTTGTGCGGGAGCGCTCATGGGATGCGAGCCCGCTCAGATCCGCAAGGCAATTCAGAATTTCAAGGCCGTCGAGCATCGCCTGGAATACGTCGCCACGATTAAGGGCGTCGAGTACTTCAACGACTCAAAAGCCACCAATGTGGATGCAACCATCAAGGCGCTCGAATCTTTTCCGAAAAACATTCACCTGATTCTCGGGGGCAAAGACAAGGGCAGCGACTATACCGTGCTGAACGATCTGCTGCGCCAGAGGGTGAAGCGCGTGTATACCATCGGAGCGGCTGCCGAGAAGATCGAATCCCACATCAAGGGGGCGGCCGAAATCGTCCACGCCGAAACCCTGGAAAACGCCATCCACCGGGCCTCGGCCGTGGCCCAATCCGGGGACATCGTATTGCTCGCCCCTGCCTGCGCCAGTTTTGACCAGTTCCAGAGCTACAATCACCGCGGTCGGGTCTTCAAAGAAGTGGTCAAGGCCCTGGGCCAGCAAGGGAAATAAATACCCACCCGTAGTTGCGGAACTGGGACCCGCCGAACCAAACTTGCCAATCATTCACCCAAAATCAAGAATCTAGAGTTCCCCTGCCTCCGCGCACCGTGGTCAAATAAAACTTTATGGCGAAGCGTGTCAGTGTCGATCGTTGGTTGTTCGCGGTCACCATGCTGCTCGTTTTCGTTGGGTTGGTGATGGTCTTCAGCGCCTCGGCCGTAATGGCCAAGGAGCGTTTCGGCTCCCCGTATACCTTTGTCCTGAAGCAATTGTTCTGGGCGGTCGCGGGCATTCTCGCCATGGTGGCCGCCATGAAGATCGACTACCGCCGCTATAAACACCCGGGGGTGGTGTTCTCGCTGCTGGCCGTCACGACATTGTTGCTGCTCGCGGTGTTTCTGCTTGACCGCTCGCACAATACTCATCGCTGGATTCGCTGGAGCGGCTTCTCGTTCGAGCCTTCGGAATTGGCCAAGCCCGCCCTGATTTTGTTCCTGGCATTTTTTCTGGAGAACCGTACTAAGGCAATTGAGGACTGGAAGAACACGCTGTTTCCGGCGGTCGTTCCCACGATGGTTTTCTTGTTGCTAATCGTGGCTCAGCCGGATCTTGGCACCGCCATCGCCTGCGCGGGCATTACCGCCGCCATCCTGTTTGTTGCGGGCATGCAGCTTCGCTACTTTGCATACGCCTTCGCAACCTCCATTCTGCCGCTCTACTTCCTGTTGTTTCATGTGAGTTGGCGGCGCGACCGCATGTTGGCTTTTCTGAACCCCTATGCGGACCCGCGCGGCACCGGCTTTCACATTATCCAGTCGCTGATCGCGGTCAGTACTGGCGGCTTGACCGGGTTGGGACTGATGGAAGGGAAGCAGAAGCTGTTCTATCTACCCGAGCCGCATACCGACTTCATCTTTGCCGTGACCGCCGAAGAACTCGGGCTGGTGGGAGCGTTGTTTGTGGTCGTACTATTTGCAGTTTTCCTGTGGCGGGGCACACGCGTGGCCCTCCGCACGCACGACTTGTTTGGCCGGTTTCTGGCTGTGGGCATTACCAGCATGATCATCCTGCAGGCGTTCATCAACATCAGCGTCGTGCTCGGACTGATGCCCACCAAGGGAATTCCATTGCCCTTTGTCTCGTATGGCGGATCTTCGTTGTTCGTCATGCTGGGATGCGTCGGCGTACTGCTGAACATTTCGAAGCAGGCGGAGTGAGCTGCCAGGTGCGAGCCGCGGCCTTCGACTTTGACCTTCGAGCCAGCGCACAATGCCCGATTGAATGCCGGGAACGACCACGGACTAGAGGTTTTGTTTGCTCCAAGGCCCCGGTTCCGAGCGTACAACTACTGCAACCATCGACAATCGCCCATCAAGAATTGACAATGACCCTATGCGCGTAGTGCTGGCGGGCGGCGGGACCGGCGGACACGTGATCCCTGCGCTGGCCATCGCCCAACAACTGAAGACAAAATATGCAGCCGACCTGCTTTTCATTGGAACCCCGCGTGGAATGGAGAACCGGTTGGTACCCGCGGCAGGTTTCCAGCTACGCCTGGTGCAGGTGGGCGCTCTCAAGAATGTCAGCCTCGCTACCCGGTTCAGGACGTCCCTTGATCTGCCACGGGCGATCAGGCGCTCCTGGCACATGTTGGGCGAGTTCCGGCCGGATGTCGTCATTGGTGTTGGCGGATATGCCTCGGGACCGGCGATGGCCGCCGCCATCCTGCGCCGCATTCCTAGCATAGCCTTCGAGCCCAATGTCGTGCCGGGCTTCGCGAACCGCCTGGTTGCCCGGTGGGTTTCCGCCGCTGCTGTGCATTTTCAGGAGACCTGCCGGTATTTTCCTAACTGCCGCGTCACTGGCGTTCCCGTGCGTTCTGCGTTCTTCCAGATCCTTCCCAAGGAAGCAGGCGCCCAGGCCACGCTGCTGGCCTTCGGCGGGAGCCAGGGAGCGAGCGCCATCAACCAGGCGGTGATCGACTCTTTGCCCGGCCTGCGGGAGAAAGTGCCGGCACTGCACATCATTCATCAGACCGGCGAGCGCGACTATGAGCGTGTATCCGCGGCTTATGAGCATGCCGGCATTTCCGGAGAAGTACACAAGTTCATCGACGACATGCCGGGAATGTTCGCGCGCGCTGACCTGCTTGTCTGCCGATCCGGTGCCAGCACAGTTGCCGAGATCACGGCCGCAGGCAAGCCCGCCATCTTTGTGCCCTTCCCACGTGCGGCCGATGACCATCAGAACGTGAACGCCCGTGCTCTCGAACGCGCCGGAGCGGCCATGGTGGTCGAGGAGTCGAAGCTGGAGCCGGCCTACCTGGTAGAAACCGTGGGCACCCTGATTAATGATGCAAACCGTCTTCAAAGAATGTCCATGGCGGCGAAAACACTCGCCCACCCGCACGCGGTCGAGGAGATCGCCGCCATGGTCGAGGAAGTGGCGTCTCACACCCGGCCACGGACCGCAGGTTGATCAAGCCCCTCATGTGGCAAAGTTCGACCCCATGTAACGGTGCTGAAAATGCTTTATGCTACCGTGCCAAGAATGGACTGGGGCCCGAGACCTGTGACCAAAGACCTAAGATCTAAAACCTGATTTCCAATGTTCGCAAAAATCCAGCGCATCCATTTCGTGGGCATCGGCGGCATCGGCATGAGTGGCATCGCTGAAGTCTTGCTGAATCTCGGCTACAAGGTCTCAGGGTCCGACCTAAAGAAGTCGGCGGTCACGGAGCGCCTTGCTTCGCTCGGTGCGACCACGTTTGAGGGTCATGGAGTCGAAAACGTCCAAGGCGCCGAAGTCGTAGTAACCAGCTCGGCCATCGCTGCCGACAACCCGGAGGTCGCAGAGGCCCGCAAGCTGCATATCCCGGTCATCCAGCGCGCCGAGATGCTCGCCGAGTTAATGCGCCTGAAGTACGGCATCGCCATTGCCGGCATGCACGGCAAAACGACGACCACTTCGATGGTGGCGGCCGTGCTTGCCGCCGGCGGACTCGACCCCACGGTCGTGGTCGGCGGACGCGTCGATGCGATGGGCTCCAATGCTCGCCTCGGCAAATCGCATTATCTGGTCGCCGAGGCGGATGAAAGCGATCGCTCTTTCCTGAAGCTCTCGCCGATCCTGTCGGTGATCACCAACATCGACCGCGAGCACATGGATTGCTACCGCAACATGCGCGACGTGCGGCAGACCTTCCTGGAGTTTATGGATCGCGTGCCGTTTTATGGCATGATCGTCGCCTGCAACGACGATCCACTCCTGCGCAAGTTGTTGCCCCAAGTCCAGAGGCGTGTCGTGACCTACGGCGTGCGTCGTGGTTCCGACTTCCTGATCAAACCGGGCACAATCGAGCAGCAGCCCGGCGAACACCGTCCCCTGAGCCACTTTCGTGTCAGTTACCGTGGCAAGCATCTCGATGACTTCACGCTCCACGTTCCCGGTGCGCACAACATTCTTAACGCCACCGCCGCGATTGCCGTGGGCATCGGTCTCGACCTCCCCGTTGCGAGTGTCCGCACCGCCCTTGAGAACTTCCGAGGTGTAGACCGCCGCTTCCAGCTACGGGGCAAAGTCGCCGGCGTCAGCGTGGTCGATGACTACGGCCACCATCCCACGGAGATCCAAGCCACCCTGGCGGCGGCCAAGCAGTGTGGATTCGGCAGGATCCACGTGATTTTTCAGCCGCACCGCTATACGCGCACGAAAGCGCTGATGGACGAATTCACTCACGCCTTCCGCGACGCTGACGCCCTTTGCATACTCGATATTTACGCGGCGAGCGAAAGGCCGATCGAAGGAATCACCGGGGAAGTGCTGGCCAACCGCATCCGGGAAACTGCGCGGCAAGACGCGCGCTACTTGCCCTCGTTTGCCGAAGTGGTCGAAGTCGTCGCGAATGAGGCTGAAGATGGGGATGTGATCTTGACCTTGGGCGCGGGAAGCGTCTCGCAGTTGGGCCCGATGATCCTGGAAAAACTGCAGGCCCGCCGACCCGTGGGCCGACCCTGCTAGAACGCCGCTGTTTCGTCGCTAGGAATCGCGTGCACCGTCCCGGTAGCCGAGTCTCAAATCGAGACAAGGGCGCTTTTCCCGAAACTTTTTCCACCGTACGCCGTACTTATCCCTAACAAAGTCAGAGTCTCTTCGTCTAAAGCAACAATAACAGGGTTGAGGAGCGGCGTATGCGATCGGATAAGGCTTGGTATTGGCTGGCGGCAGGGGTTTTCGCCCTAGGATTGAACGGAGCCTATCAGGACGGCCAACTGAATTGGGCTCACTGCCTCGCCGGCCGCGCTGCGAGCATGGTTCAGAGAGTTTCTGATCAGGGCCTGCGAGCGGTCGCCCTGGCGGAGATGATGCTTGGGCGAAACCCTGAGGCTTCCGGTCCCACCGAGGTGGTCCTGCAGCGGATCCAAACGAAACTCGTTTGCCAGCGGGTGGCCAGGGCGGAACGCCAGATCGCGATGGCGCAGGTACGGCGGCAACTGGTCGAGGCCGATGTACAGAGGAAACTCGATCGAGCCCAGATGAAAATGGACAAGGTCCGCATGGTTACGATCGACCGTGCCAATCGGTTCAGGAACTGCCGCGGGCTGACTTCTGCGTTTGTCGCGATGCCGGAGATCCCGCAAATCGATTTGTCGAATTTACCTGACTTCCAGGGTCCCGATATCTCCGAGTTTCGGCCGGGGCACAAGGCCTCCTCGAACGGTCCCATTTAAGAACCCGCCGTCCCTGGCCTGAATTGTGCGAAGCTACCGGGCTCCTAAGAAACTCTTGTGGCTTGGTCGCACATCGGCATGAAAATTCCTGCCGCCGAACCAAGATTTTGTCTATCTCAATCCGCGAAAAGCAATTATAGTTATTTCCGCTCAGCGATTTTCTTCGACAACTGCCTGATTTGATGGCGCGGAAAAGCAGTCCCACCATCCTGCAGGAAGGGTTGTACCCTCCGCCGGGCGAACCGGAGCGCGAGTTAGACGACGCGCGCCTGGTCGATCTCGACGTAGAGGAAGAATCCCCGTTCCTGCGTGGCCAAAAGCGGGTTTCCGCCCGGCGTGGCCCTCTTCCCAAGAAGACGATTCATCTGCTGGCGTGGTCAGCGATTGCGCTCGTCCTGGCGTGCGTGTCGGGAGTGGCCGGCGCCGCGGTTTACCACTATGGAGAGCGCAACTGGCGGTTTCGGATCGAGTCGAGCGATGATATCGATATCAGCGGCACTCATAACGTTCCGCATGGGCAGGTGATGGAAGTCTTCGGCGGCGACATCGGTCGTAATATCTTTTTCATTCCCCTGGCAGAACGCAAAGCGCAACTCGAGAAAATCCCCTGGGTCGAATCGGCCAGCGTGATGCGCTTCGTTCCCAATCGCCTGCAGGTGGAGATCCACGAGCGCACCCCAATCGCTTTCGCCCGCCTTGGGTCGAGGATCTGGCTTATCGATGCCGGCGGAACGTTGATGGAGTTGCCCGGCGCCGGCAAACAAAAATATTCCTTTCCCGTCATTGTGGGGATGAACCCCGGAGAGCCGCTCTCCACCCGCGCTGCGCGCACGAAGATTTACAACGAACTGATCCGCGAACTCGACGTCGACGGTGCCCATTACTCGCAGGATCTGAGCGAGGTCGACATCGCGGATCCGGATGACGTGAAGGTGCTCACCAACGACTCCGCCGGCGCCGTGCTGGTGCATCTCGGTTCCTCTGATTTTCTGAGCCGCTACAAAATATATGTCACCCACGTGCAGGGATGGCGTCAGCAGTTCGCAAAACTTGAGTCGGTCGACCTGCGCTACGAACACCAGATCATCGTCAATCCCGACATGCAGGGTACGGTGAAGCCGGCGCAAATCACCCCTGCCGCGGCCAAGGCCGCAATCGCTGCCGGAGTAAAGCCGGCTGCACTCATTCACGTGGTCTCGGCAGCCAAGCCAACCACGCCCGCACTTGCCAGTGGCAAACCCGCAGATCGTCAGCCCGGCCCCCAGGCAGCGAAGCCGGAAACGAGATCCGTCGCCAGGAAGGCCACGCACAGGAGAGCAAGGCCCAGGGTTCGAGCCCGGAAGTTCGCGCCGAAGACAGCAGGTTCAATGGCAGCGAAGCCCGTCGGCCCACAACCGGCGGCCAGGTCCGTGATGAATTCCGCGGTGCCGGCCAAACCGCCGGTGAACGGCGTAAAGAAGGCTGCACGGAAAACGTCCGCAGCTAATAAGAAAAAGCCGAGCGCGGCCATTGCAAAAAACCAAGCTCAACAGGATCACCCATAGGCATGCCGAACCAGCAAGGGAATTTTCTGAATGTGATCGACGTGGGCAGCGCCAAGACCTGTGCGCTGGTGGCGGAAGTGACAGAAAACGGGCTGCGCTATCGCGGTCACGGCGTGGTCGAGTCGCGCGGTTCGCGCAAGGGTGTCATAGTCGATCTGGATAAGGCGGTCTCGTCAATTCAGAAAGCGGTGGAAGCAGCCGAAGATACCGCGGGCGCGCCCGTCGAACACGCGCTCGTGGGCGTGGCGGGCGCGCATGTACGCGGCCTGAACACTCACGGGGGCGTCACCTTCGGCACACGTCCACGTGAAATCGCCCGCGAAGAGATTCGCCTGGCGGTCGACAAGGCGCGTGCCATCCCGCTGCCCGCCGACCGCGAAATCCTCCACCTGCTCCCGCAGGAGTTCATTCTTGACGAGCAACCGGGCGTGCAAGATCCCCTCGGCATGATGGCGGCGAGGCTGGAAGTGCGGGTGCACATGGTGACCTCCGCTTCAAGCGCCACGCAAAACGTGGTCACGGCTGTCAACCGCGCCGGTGTTCATGTCGACGACACGGTATTTGAACCGTTGGCCTGCGCCGACGCCGTGCTCCGTTTTGACGAACGAGATCTGGGCGTGTGCCTCGCGGACATTGGCGCCGGATCCACGGAACTTGCTGTCTTCCACCAGGGAGCAGTGGCATATACGGGCGTCATTCCCATCGGGGGCGATCACTTCACCAGTGATCTTTCCGTGGGTCTGTGCACGCCGGTGAACGAGGCGGAAAAACTCAAGAAGCTTTACGGAAATGCCATCGTGACCTTGATTCCGGAAGGCAACGAAGTCGAGGTGCCCTCGGTGGGCGACCGTGCGTCCCGCCTGCTCCCGCAGCGTTTGCTGGGCGAAATCCTGGAACCACGCGCCCGCGAGCTTTGTGAAATGTTGCGGGAAGCGATGCGGCAAAGCGGCATATTTGAGGCTTGCATCGCGGGACTGGTTTTGAGCGGCGGTGCATCACGGCTGCCCGGCCTGCTCGACATCGCCGAGTCTGTTCTCCGGAAACCCGTGCGCCTTTCCTGGCCCGTACCACTGGCGAGGATGCCGGCAGAGCTGGCGGAACCTGAATTTGCGACGGCCCTTGGCATGGTCTATTACGGCCACCGCGCGCGTGTCGCCCGCGGCGTTCAGGATGATCGCTGGAGTTCACGCCTAAAGGCGATGTTCGTGAAAAAAGGCGCTTAGAGATTCGATCAAGGCTTACAAACCAAGATTGTACTGGGAGACACAGTTCGGAAGACGAGAACCAATAAACTTAAAACACGGTGGTGAATATGAAAAAGGACGAGAGCGACATTCGCATCAGCTTTAACGAAGAAACCCGCAACGATGCCAAGATCAAAGTCATCGGGGTCGGGGGTGGAGGCGGGAACGCCGTCAACCGCATGATCGATGCCGGCATGGAAGGTATCGAATTCGTGGTTGCCAACACCGACCTGCAGGCTCTGCGCTTGTCGCACGCCCCGGTCAAAATACAGCTGGGAGTAAAGCTCACCAATGGGCTGGGTGCGGGCGCAAATCCCGAAGTCGGCCGCAAGGCTGCCCTCGAGGACTCCGACAAAATTATCGAAGCTCTTGAGGGTGCCGACATGGTGTTCGTCACCACCGGCCTCGGCGGAGGCACCGGCACGGGCGCGGCGCCAATCATCGCGTCGCTGGCCAGCGAGATGGGTGCGCTGACGGTCGCGGTAGTCACCAAGCCATTTGCCTTCGAAGGCAAGCGCCGCATGTCGCAAGCCGAGCGCGGCATTGCCGAACTCATGGAGTCGGTCGATACCACTATTGTCATCCCGAACGAAAAGCTTCTTGCGGTCGCCGAGAATGCCGGCTTCTTCGAGTCGTTCCGGGTCGCGGATGACATCCTGCGCCAGGGCGTGCAGGGGATTTCCGATATCATCACGATCCCTGGCATCATCAACCGCGATTTCGCGGACGTGAAGGCCATCATGGCTGCTATGGGTTATGCGGTCATGGGCACGGCCACCGCCAGCGGTGATCACCGCGCCACCGATGCTGCCCAGAAGGCCATTGCGTCGCCTCTGCTGGAGGCGGGTGCGATCGATGGAGCACGTGGCATCCTGATCAACATCACCGGCTCAAATTCCCTGAAGCTGGCGGAAGTCCAGCAGGCGTGCACCATCATCCAGAGCGCGGCCCACGAGGATGCCAACATCATCTTCGGCGCTGTGCTCGATGAGAAGATGAAAGACAACGTGAAGATCACGGTAATCGCGACCGGCTTCCGCGAAGCTCCCGCCATGCGGCAACGCCAGCACGAGACCCGTTCCTCTTTTGCAAGCACGCACAACGATCACATGAACTTCCCGGAACCCGAGCCGGCGCCCTTCGAGCCCGATCCCACGCCCGAACGGATCATGAAAGAGGACACGGTACCGCCTGAGCCGGTGGTCGGACTGCAGCAGGTATCCGCGGAAGTAGCGTCCCTCGATGCCTTACGAACTGCGATGGTCTCGAATTTCGAGCAGAATGATCTCGACGTTCCTGCATTTCTTCGGAAACGCGGCGAAGTCATGTAGAACAGCGGCCTTGAAACCCCACGTTCCGAGCGAAGAACTCGCGACCGGTGCTGCGAACCCCCAGCTCTCGGGCGAGTTCTGGTCTGCGCCGGCGGCATGCAACCAGGTCCCTTGGAGTCCGATCGCGCACGCAAGGGGCTCCGTTCCCGAAAGCAACTCGCCGGAGCAGCTGGCGGTTTTCGGTGCTGGAGTAGCCGATCCCTCTGCACGTGTGCAAAGTCTTGCTCTTTGCGGCAGGTGCCGACAAAGTAACCCATTGGGAGCTATTACGGAAGGTCCAGACCCCAGGTGCGTCTGCTTTAACCCCTTCTTATAAATAGGGTTAGAGGCTTCGAACTGCATATGAACGCAATCTAAATTTCGATTGTGGGGTATACCCTAAGTCCCTTATTATCGAGAACATGGACGCACGGGTGTATGGCCGGCGTGTGCTGGCATGATGCGTGCATCCAAATTGTTGAAGGTTCCAGGACAGACAAAGGATCAGATGTCGTCGAAGACCAGTAACATCGTTAGGCTCTTATTGTTAGTAGTGCTGACGCTGGCGCTCGCGGAATTTGGCAGCGCCGCAAACGTCAACACCCGGACACTTACTGGTAAGTCAAAGTCACAAAAAGTGGCAGAAAGCCAGCGTGCGCGCAGGCGCATGAGCCGACTGGCCAAGAGCAGAACTGTTACTTCCGCGAGTCGACGCACCACAGTTCACCGTCGCCGCCACCGCTCTTACGAACGGTTCTACACGAGTTCCTATGCTGAAGACATCGCCGAAGGGGACGTTATTGCAGGCGAGGATGCTGTTGTACGGCAAGCTGCTATTGACGCGCTCGGCAACATGAACGGCACGGTGGTTGCTATCGAACCGACGAGCGGCCGCATTCTGGCCATGGTGAACCAGAAACTGGCGCTGTCCAGCGGTGCGCAGCCGTGTTCGACCATCAAGGTGTCGGTCGCACTCGCCGCGCTGAGTGAAGGCCTCATCGACAAAGACACGCCCATCACGCTGGGCCGTCGCAGCCGAATGGACCTCACCCACGCTCTGGCACGTTCGAATAATGCGTACTTCGAAGCGCTCGGCCGCAAACTTGGATTTGAGAAGGTCAGTTTCTATGCCCACGAATTCGGCTTGGGCGAGTTGGCTGGTTACAACATTGAAGGCGAACACCTCGGTACTTATCCCGAGCAGGAAATTTCCTCAAAGCTTGGGGGCGTTGGAAAGATGTGTTCCTTCGGTGAGGGCGTTTCCATGACTCCCTTGCAGTTGGGTGCAATGGTGTCGGCGATTGCCAACGGCGGGACGCTCTACTATGTGCAGCATCCGACCACGCCGGACGAGGTCGCGAACTTCCAGCCGCGCGTCAAGCGGCATCTGGACATCGCACCTCTGATTCCTGAAATTTCTGACGGCATGGCCGCCGCCGTCCAGTACGGCACCGCACGCAGCGTGCGCTACAACTTCTCGGAGGAGCAGGTGCTCGGCAAAACTGGAACCTGTTCACGCGCGGGCACGCGCTATGGATGGTTTGCCTCGTACGCTAACACCGACGCTGGGCGAATCGTGACGGTGGTGTTCCTGCAAGGCGGCCGTCCAACCTTCGGCCCCAAAGCCGCCGAGATCGCCGGGCGTATGTACCGCAACCTCTACGATCACAATTTCTTCGCCGGCAAACCTGTACTTCCCACCGATACCGCCGGAGTGCAGTCGACCACCACGCAATAACGCTCACCCAACGTCGGAATGCGTGCTCTGTTTCTCGCCTCGCGGGTCAATCTCGCCTGAAACCTCTCAATCCTGACAAGAATATTGCCGAAACACGACAATTCCGTGACAAAACGCGATTCCGACGAGGCGTACGGTTACTCCACTGCCCAAGGATAGCGTCACTCGAAGCACCCGTCAGAGAATCTCATGTTCAGTGGAGGAAGATGTATGTCGACTTCAGCCGTTCGCCGGCTTTCGTTTGCAAGCACTCTCTTTGCGCTGCTGGTGCCCGGCCTTGCCGGCGCCCAGCAGTATCACCGTACCGATCTCACAGTCGATTCATCTGCGGTTTCTCAGTCCGCCCCCAACGTTGATTTGCACCTCGTGAATGCCTGGGGGATCTCACGCGGCAGTGGTAGCCCCTGGTGGATTTCGGACAATGGAGCCGGTGTTTCCACGCTCTACAACGCTTCCGGGGTTCCGTTTGTTCCGCCTGGCGCGACCCAACCGTTGGTGGTCACGATTCCCACGCCCGATGGCAGCGGTACGTCTGCGCCCACCGGTACCGTATTCAACTCGACTACTGGATTTCTGGTGGGTCCAAAAGCCAAAGCGATCTTCTTGTTCGTCACGGAGGACGGCACGATCGCCGGTTGGAATCCCGCAGTTAATCCAAATGCGGTAATTCTGAAGAACCGCGCCGGAAAAGCGGTCTATAAGGGTTGTGCGATCGCCAACTTGCAAAGCGGGCCGAGATTCTACGCCACCAACTTCCAGTCCGGCCGGGTCGAGGTCTTCAACAGCGATCTGAAGCGTGTGGAATCCGACGATGATAAGGAAGGTTTCCGTCTTCCCGGTCTTTCGAAAGATTATGCTCCCTTCAATATCCAGAATGTGGGCGGGAATCTGGTCGTGACTTTTGCTCACCGCACGCCGGGCAGTCTCGACGAAGATCACGGCGCTGGCCTGGGTTTTGCGGGGGTCTTCGATGCCAGGGGACGCCTGCTGCTGAGGCTCCAGCACGGCCCGTGGTTCAACGCTCCCTGGGGGGTCGCCCTGGCCCCGGGCGATTTCGGCAAGTTTTCACACCGTCTGCTGGTTGGTAATTTTGGCGACGGAACCATTCATGCCTTCAATCTGATAACCGGCAAGCATGAGGGCGCAATGCTCAATGATACCACCGGCCAGGCGCTGACGATTGGCGGGTTGTGGGGTATCAGCTTTGGCGGAGATTCGACCAACAATGGCTTGGCCACCAGCTTGTATTTCACCGCCGGTCCGAATGATGAAGCTGACGGCCTCTTGGGTACGTTGACCGCAGTCTCTTCCGAGCAACCCGGGAACAGTCAATAGCAGACTGTGACCTGCAAAGGAAACCCCCTCCTACGAGGGGGTTTGTTTTTCAGAGATCTTCCTGACGTACTAAGCTGACTTTCTGTCCTTGTCCGGCATATCACCCTGCTGCCCTTGTCCGGGCTTGCGATCCTGCTGTGGGTTGTGCTGACCATAGCCCTCTCGATTCTGCTGACCACCCTTTTGCTGTTGGTCTTTGTCCCTCTGCGTGGGATCCTGCGGGTCGGATTGCTGTCCAGGTTTTTCGGTATTCATAGATCACCTTTCCATTCGGGTTGAGTTCAATTTGTTCGACGCTGGCGCTTATCTTGACCATAGGCTTGAGAATTCCCGTTTCCCATCCGGCATATCAGGTAGAACGGACTCGGACGGGCTGCATTCCCCCATTCGTACCGAAGAATTCGTGTGCCGACGAGTTCCTGATAACGTCGGGTACCTCAACTCTGCTGCCAGCGGCAGCGAGAAGAAATTTGAGTCGGACATCGCTCACAGCATGCTGCGTGCCATCATCGCGGTTCTACTAATCCTGGGCCTGCTGGGTTTCGTACTGCAAATCGCGGGCGACGTAATTCACGGGCTAGTATTAGTCGCGATGGTTGTGCTGATTCACGACCTGGTCACTAGGAACCGAGGCAAGCGACCAGTCGAATGGATAAGGCAATGCTCACTTTGGAGCGGAGAGTTTCGCGCGCCAGCCTCGACTGGGACGGACTCAATCCTGCTTCACGAGGGCCGGCGCAATGGGGACCTCCCGCTTGCGGTTGATCCTGCAAATGAGTTCCGCCAATATCTGGGGCAGACGGTTGGCCCCTTTTTCTGTGAGGATCGCACTCTTTTCGAGATAATCCTCGGCGCCCGCCTCAATCAGTTTTTGCCGGTTCCGCTCGGAGAGCCCGCTGAGGGCGATCACCGGAATCTTGCAGGTGCCGCGCGCATGTTTCAAGCGCGTTAAGACCTCTAAGCCGCTCACTCTGGGCAGCAACAGATCCAGCAGAATCAGGTCTGGCATTTGTTCCTTGGCGCAACGCAAGGCGGATTCGCCATCTTCAGCGCAGATCACCTCATACCCTGCATTGAGCAGCGCGCGTTCGTTGCTCAACCGCAAAGTCCTGCTGTCCTCAACCAGGAGAATTTTCACGTCGATCATCGCTCCTGATTTGTCTATCGGCGTGTCCACCGGGAAACATTAGGCGGAACACTCTTAAACACAAAACGCCCGGCCGCTAGGCCGGGCGCTTTTGAGGAGCAACGGGAGATGACTACCTCTTCTTTTCGTCGCCCGCGATCACGCCGTCCTTGATGAAGATGACGCGGTGCGCATACTCCGCGATATCGTGCTCGTGAGTCACCAGCACGATCGTATTTCCTTCCGCCTGCAGCCGGTCAAACAAGGCCATGATCTCATTTCCGGTTTGGGAGTCGAGGTTCCCCGTGGGCTCGTCGGCCAGGATAATCGATGGCTTGTTCGACTAGAGCGCGCGCGATGGCGACGCGCTGCCGTTGGCCGCCGGAGAGTTCATTGGGCTTGTGCGTCATGCGCGTTTCCATGCCGACGGCGGCGAGTGCGCCTTCGGCGCGCGCCATCCGTTCCTCGGCCGGAACGCCCGCGTAAATCAGCGGCAGCTCGACGTTGTGCAGGGCCGTCGCTCGGGCCAGCAGGTTGAAGGTCTGGAAGACGAACCCGATTTCCTTGTTCCGGATGCGAGCCAGTTCGTCGTCGTCGAGTTCGCTCACCAGTTGGTTGTTCAGCCAGTAATTCCCCTTGCTGGGAGAATCGAGACAGCCGATGAGGTTCATCAGCGTCGACTTGCCGGAACCGGAGGGGCCCATGATGGCGACATACTCGCTTCGCTGAATGCGCAGGTTTACGCCGCGCAACGCGTGCACCTGCTGCTCCGAACCCATATCGTAAGTCTTCCACAGGTCCTCGGTAGCAATCATGCATTGGTCCGGAGGCGCCAACACTGCGGGTTGCGAAATATTCACCACTTCAGCGGTTGCCATTTTTTTCTCCTGGTCCTCTGGGGACACTTACTTTTCTCCATCCGGACGGCTCCCCTTTGGACGAGCCACCCCAACCTTGGTTAGTTGTCGAGTACTCCCGACTCGACACTAGTTGCTGTCTTCCTTCTTCGCCACCGAGTTGTCGATTTTGATGCTCGTCCCGGGCTTCATTGTGCGCAGCACCTTGTAGCTGCCGGTAACGATCTCATCCCCCTCTTTCAAGCCGCTCAGAACCTCTATATCCGTTGTGCCCGTCACTCCTGTTTCGACGGGTACGAATTGGGCTTTTCTGTCGCGGACCACGAAAACGCCCTGCACTTCGCTATTTTCTTTGCCCCTCGACGAGTCTTTCTGAGGGCCGGCGGCTTGTACTGAGCCTTTTTCCGCGCTGGTCGTCTGCAAGTCCCCCTCCCGCCGAATGGTCAGCGCCTGGATCGGGATGGTGACCACATTCGTGCGGGTAGCCGTGGTGATCTTGGCGGTCGTCGAAAGCCCGGGCCGCAAGTCCTCCGGAGGATCTCGCAGCGTTACGACGACTTTAAAGTCCTTAGCTTCCTGGCTGGCGCTCGCCTGCTGGGAAGTCGCCACTCCAGTCGAACGCACAATGGCATTGTTGCCAATTTCGCTTACGACAGCGTGAAAGGT
>CAVRZQ010000016.1:0-89038 GCA_963725575.1 uncultured Acidobacteriota bacterium | reverse complement strand
CGTTTTCGGAAACCCAGAACCGCGCCTCGGGACAGGTTTCTGAACAGGAGCCGGTTGGGCAGCGGCATTCGGGAAACTCGAAAGTGGCCACGTCCTGCTTTTGCCTTCCAGCAAGGTCCGAGCGCCAGGCTCGGAAAGTCGTCGAGACCGACAACTCGACGTTCTCGCGCTGCAGTTTGTTGAACTGGTTGGTGAACCAGAAAAGATGCGTGCCCTCCGCGGAAAGAAACGGCCAGGGCGAGGATTCGGTGACTTTCTGGTTGGAGCCGGACGGAGAAGCAATTCGCATGGTTTCGCGTCCGAGCCATGTGGGCGCGTGACCGTCCCAGAGCCAGAACTTCTCGGCGTTCTTGCCCACATCGGGCGAGGGATCGTCGCTGTTAGGAGCGTACAACATCTGGCCCTGATGGTTGACCTGGAGAATCCCGGGAGACTTCAGAACCTCATTTGGAACCGTGACGGATTGCTTGGGTGCAAAAGTCACAGGGTCGTATTCGACGATGGAATTCGGGGCCGTGAGAACCCAGAGGCGCCGACCCTGCGCGAAACACGTGGCGGTGAGGCACACCACCCCCAGGAAATACTTCAAGAATTTGACCATGACCAAAAGATGTCCTCAGGGCAATGGCAGCATTGTAAATGGGAATGAGAACCCCTGGGAGGGCCGCTCGATCCGGCAGAGAAGCCGGCGGTCTCCTCCCTCGCTTCCACTCCGCAGGTACAATATGTGCGAGACTACAAGGACCGAACATGACGACAACCAGACCTGTGCATACAGAGGCGGCCGCCTCGGAGATTCCTGCGGTTCCCCTGACTCTTGAAGGCTACAGCGCACTGCACCAGATGATGCGCTTTCGCTGGACCGCGTGGCGCGCGCTTCGTGAGGCAGAGCGGCGGGAAATCGTAGGCGAAGCGGTCCCCGTTATGGCGGCTATGGAAAAGAATACGGGCGGTCAGTCGGCATTTTTTTCGCTGCTCGGGCATAAGGGCGACCTTATGTTCTGCACTTTCGCGAGTCGTTTGATGACTTGAACCGGGCGGAACTGCAGTTGGCCCAACTGCGCCTCAGCCAGTACTGGGAGCCGACTACATCCTACTTATCAGTGATTGAACTTGGGCTTTATGATTCCACCACCAAGGTGTACAAGACCCTGGTCGAACGCGGGATCGAACCCCATTCAGAAGATTGGAACCGCGAGATCCGTGAGACGCTGGCCCGGCAGAAAGAGGCGATGCGGCCCAGGCTCTTCCCGGCGATTCCCGCGAACCGCTACGCGTGCTTCTACCCGATGGACCGGCGGCGGGGGGAAGACAAGAACTGGTATACGCTGCCCATCGAAGAGCGGGCGCGGCAGATGGGCGAGCACGGACTGGTGGGGCGGCGCTACGCAGGGGAAGTACGCCAGATCATTACTGGGTCGATCGGGTTCGATGATTGGGAGTGGGGAGTCGACCTGTTTGCCGATGATCCCCTGGTCTTCAAAAAACTCATCTATGAAATGCGCTTCGATCACGTCAGCGCGGTGTACGCGCTGTTCGGGCAGTTCTACGTCGGACTGCGCTGCCCAGGCCGAGCAGATTGGAACCCTGCTGGAAGGCGAACTGCCGCCGGTATCAAAGTAACTACGCTGGCTGATTTCCGTACATTGGTGGCCGTGACCTGCCTGGCTGCGTTCGCAGCGGGATTGTCGCGGATTTGTAACATTTCCTGATGGGAGAATTTCTGTGTCGATTTTTGGGCTTATCGAGTACGCGGACGCCAGCCCGGAAGTGAGAGCCGTGTATGACGACATCATGGCGACTCGCAAGACGGACTGGATCAATAATTTCTGGAAAGCCATCGCCCACGACCCTGCCACGCTGAAACGCACCTGGGAGGACATCAAGCAGATCATGGCGCCGGGAGCGCTCGATCCCCTTACCAAGGAGATGATGTACCTGGCGGTGAGCGTCAGCAACCAGTGCGGGTACTGTATTGCGTCCCATACCGCGGGTGCTCGCGGCAAAGGCATGACGGATGCCATGTTTCAGGAACTGATGGCGGTGGTGGGAATGGCGAACGAAACCAACCGCGTGGTGGCTGGGTATCAGGTAGAGATTGACGAACGGTTTAAGACGCCGTGAGGATGGGCTCTAGGTTCTCGACCTCTTATGCTGGGATTGGCGGCCTTTCTTCGACTGACTTTTCTTCTTGGCTTGAAACCTGAATTCATGGAGACGCATGTTCACGCGCCGGCCGCGGAAGGTCACGCCTTCGGCTTCCAGCCGGAGTCGCTGTTCGATGGCGGAATCCCCACGCAGCTTGATTTCTCCGTCTGCACCCACGATCCGGTGCCAGGGAAGACCGGCCGCCGAGTGAAGGGTCCACGCAACCTGGCGGGCGGCGCCTGGATATCCCGCCGCTTGGGCGATCGCGCCGTAGGAGGAGACGTGACCATTGGGCACTTTGCGGATAGTGGCGATGATGCGATCACGCATAGGAATTTCCTTGTGGGTGCGCAGAACTATTTTTGCACGACCCGTCACCGCAACCTGTGATGCGGCAGCCAGCCGAGCATCTCGGCCGAAAATACGTGCATCCAACGAGGTCCAAAGGGTAGCGGCGTGCATTTTTACAAATCTTTACAGGAGCGAAACGATGAGAGGCAAGGTATCAAGGATTCTCCCGCTCGGAGTAGCATTGATCTGCCTGGGCGCCGCTTTTTTAACCGTCGGTTGTGGGTCGGGTAAGGCACGTTTTCGCTTCGTGCAGGCATCCACGGCCGTTCCCACCAATGTGGACCTGCAGGTGGATGGAAAAACCGTTCAGTCTGCCGTTGGCTTCGGACAGACCGCGACCTATCGCAGCGCGACGTCCGGGTCCCGCAAGTTCGAACTGTTTGCCACCGGCACCACCACCAGCCCGTATTTGAGTTCCACAGTTTCGCTGGGCAGTGGCGACACGACGCTGATTGCGGAGAACCCATTCGCAACCATCACCCTCGCTCCCTACACCGACGACAACACCGCTCCCACCACGGGCAACGTAAAGCTGAGGATTCTTCAGGCCTCGCCTACCGTGGCTATTCCGCCGCAGGGCGTTGATGTCTACGTCGTCCCCACGGGCCAGGGGATCGCCGGCGTCAATCCCCAGTTCACGAACCTGGCATATCCAAGCGCTAGCAACTACCTGTCGCTTTCCGCAGCGAGCTACGACGTCATTATGACCGTAACTGGAACGCAGAACCCCATCAGCAACCTCACCGGCACTTATGCCCTGACAGCCGGTCAGATCCGCACGGTGGTAGTGCTCGACTCGCCAAACGGCGGGGGGCCATATACGCTGTTGCTGCTGAATGATCTGAACTGATCGACGGCCTTTTCTTCGAAGCCTCGGCGTCGACGCCTGATGGCTGAGGCCCTTTGCGGTCGTCCGCGCGTGAGCCAAGACTTTCAGAGGGCGATCCAGCCTATATAGATCAGCCACAGCGACGTCATCGACACCGCCAGCCAGAGCAGGACGCCCTGGATCAGTGGGCGATGGCCCACCTGTTTCAAGGTGGCGAGAGAAAGACCGGTTCCGATCAGGTACAGCGTCAGGGTGAGCCCGATCCTGGCAAGCCTGCTGAGAAACGCGTAGACGGGCTCTCCGGCCGGCAGATAGGTGTTGCAGACAGCAGCCAGGCAAAACAAAGCGATGAACCAGGGCCATTGGATCCGGGCTTTGGCGTGCTTGATGAGGGCGGTGCCCAGGGCCAGGGGAACGATCCATAAAGCGCGCGCCAGCTTCACCGTGGTTCCCACCTGAAGGGCGGCTGCGCCGTATTTTGCCGCGGCACCGACGACGGAACTCGTGTCGTGGATAGCAAGGGCAGCCCAGAGGCCAAATTGCGTCTGGGTAAGCTTCAGGGCCGCCCCAATCGCGGGGAAGGTCAGTAAAGCCACGGAATTGAGCACAAAGACCGTTCCCAAAGAGACCGCCATCTGTTCGTCGCTCGCCCCTGTGATGGGACCGACCGCGGCAATGGCGCTGCCGCCGCAAATCGCAGTGCCCGTCGAAATCAAGTAAGCGGAGGTTCGCTCGACCTTCAGAATCTTACCCAGCGCCATGCCGATGATCATGGCGAAGGCAATGCTGAGGAACGTGTATAGGAAGCCGCTTCTTCCGGCGTGCAGCACGGCGTCGAGATTCATGCCAAATCCCAGGCCGACGACTGAAGCCTGTAATAGGAACTTGGAAAATCTGGCGGCTTCCCTGCCGAACGGATGTGAAAAAAGCAATCCGAATACCAGGCCCATGGCCAAAGCCACTGGAGGAGACGCAAATCCGCTGGCGGCACACAGCAGGCCGAGGAAGAAAAGGACTTTAGAGATCATGATGGGAGGAGCCGGGTGAACAACGGGCCCGGCTCCAGAAGTGTAGTTAAGCCGCCGCGCCCTTTCGAAGAGACTGGACCGCTTCGTCCTCGGTATCGAAGACTTCGAAGATGGTGAGCAACTTGGTGACTTGCAGCAGGTCTCCGACGCGCTGCGTCAGGTTGGACAACTTGATCGCGCCGCCGGCGTTGTGGGCGGTGGTGTAAAGGGCCACCAGGGTTCCCAGCCCACCGGAATCGATGTAGGTGACTCCTCCAAGATTGAGGACGAGCTTGCTGGTCTGGGAGAGCAACTGCTTCACGGTATCACGGAGTTCGGCCGATTCCTCTCCGAACACAATACGGCCATCGCAATTCACGACCAAAATGCCGTCCACCGTCCGAGTAGTAAGTTTCATTTGCATGGGGAGAGTTCTCCTTGTGCTTATCAGAACGTCATCGGCGAAAGCCTACCGCTTCGGAGGCCGGCGCGCAAGGGATGGACGCGGGGAAATGCGTGATTCGGTTCGGGCTTGGGAATCGGCGGGGCGCGGCTTGCGCCGTCGTGCGAAGGGTGCGCATCACGTATAATCGAGACTTCTCGTCCCATGAGCTATCAGGTTCTGGCGCGCAAATACCGTCCCCAGAAGTTCTCCGAAGTCATCGGGCAGGGACATGTTACGCGCACCCTCAAGAACGCCATCGAGCAGGGACGGACCGCGCACGGCTATATCTTCAGCGGGCACCGCGGCATCGGAAAGACCACGGTGGCGCGCATCCTGGCCATGGCCCTGAACTGCCGATCTACAGATCATCCGGTGCCGGAGCCTTGTGGAATCTGCGACTCGTGTACCGAGATCCGCGCGGGCAATTCGGTCGACGTGATCGAGATTGACGCAGCCACCAATCGCGGAATCGACGAAATCCGTGAGCTGCGCGAGGCTGCGCGCTACCGTCCGGCGCGCGACCGCTTCAAAATATATATCCTCGACGAAGCCCACCAGATCACGGACCCCGCTTTCAATGCCCTGTTGAAGACGCTGGAGGAGCCTCCCGGGCACGTGGTGTTCATGCTGGCAACCACCCAGCCCGAGGATATCCCGCAGACGATCCGCTCGCGCTGCCAGCACTTCAGTTTCCGGGCGGTGCGTTTTGAGGAAATCATGGGGCAACTGCAGGACCTGGTGGGCAGGGAGAGACTGGAGGCGGACGAAGATGCCCTCGCATTACTCGCGGAAGCGGGCGATGGCTCGATGCGTGATGCGCTCTCCATCCTGGACCAGGCCATTGCTTCCAGCACAGGTCGGTTGACGGCGGAGTCTGTCCGGCAACTGGTGGGCGCGGCCCCGTCGGGCGTGCTTGAAGACGTCATGCAGGCGGTGGCACGCAGCTCCAGCGAAGTAGTCTTGCGGCTGGCGGACAAGCTGATCAGCGAAGGGCAGAATCCGGCGCATTTCGCGCGGCAGTTGGTGCGGTTTCTTCGCAATGCTGTGGTCGCCAAGGTGGCCGGCAAGGATTCGGCATTGTTGCAGATTTCCGGAGACGAACGGGCGCGAGTGGCGCGCATTGCGGAGTTGTTTAGCGAGGAAGACTTGGCGCGTCACCTGCAGATCATGCTGCGTACTCACGGTGAACTGGGCTACAAGCAGGAACAGCGCTTCCATTTGGAGCTGGGCCTGCTGAAGATGGCCCACGCCCAGCGGCTTCTGCCCATTGAGCAACTGCTTAGCGAGGTCGCGGGCACAGCGGGCGGCGGTGCGGGAGCACGCAGTGCGAGCAGGCCGTCGATCATCTCGGAGTCGCGCAACCCGTCTTCAGCGCCGCCGCCGCGCGGGAACGTTGTTTCCCCCTTCGCCGCCGATTCGTCGCGCAAGAGCGGCTCCAAACCCGAGCTTTCCGCGGAAGCCGGGCCGGCATCCAATCCGCGCCAGGTCGCCAGCAAGGGTTCAGCCGCGCCCGTCATCATGGGAAGTGCGCTGCTGGAACCGATTGACGACGAGCATCCCGGAGCGGCCGTCCCGGTTCAGGCGGAATCCTCGAGCGCCCCGGTTGCCAATCTGGACGGCGTTCGCGATGTAGTGCTGACCGCCTTGGGGGACGCTGGCCACCGGATGCTCGTTGCGATGCTGGAGACTGGGGAATGGGCCATCGATGGGAATGAGTTGGCGATCAAAGTGGCGGCTTCGGCCACGGTGATCGATATGTCGCTGGGTGGCGATGCCAAACGTCTCGCCACTGCCACTGCAAGCGGTGCCATGGGCAGGGCCATGAAGCTCAAGATCCTTCCGGGAGGCAACGCGCAAGCTGCGCCAGCACGGCAAGAGGCCGCATCCAATGGCGGGGGGCGAGCACGCGCCGAGCGGGATCCGATCGTGCGGCGCATGCAGGAAAAATTCGGCGCCGAGATTCGAACGATTATCGACCAGCGCGACAAGAAGTAGCGAGGAACAGGATGGGCGGGTTCAACCTTCAGCAATTGATGTCGCAAGCCAAGCAGCAGTACGAAACCCTGCAAAAGAAAATGCAGGAAACGGTGGTAGAAGCGTCGTCGGGCGGGGGAACCGTGCAGGTCAAAATGGACGGGCGCAAGCAACTGCTGAGCCTCAAGATCGATCCCGAGGCGGTGAAGGCGGGTGACATCGAAATGCTGCAGGACTTGATCACGGCTGCGGTGAATGAAGCCGCGCGCCAGATCGATCAGGCCATGCAGTCAACCGTAGGGGGCATGCTCGGCGGCATGGGGCTGCCGGGACTCTGAGGATTCCCCAAATTTGTAATTTCGTAATTTGACGGCCAGTGCGCCTGACGACCCACGATTACAGAATTACTCAATTTCGAGCTTCCCCGATTCAAGTCTATGTCCAAGTTTGCTGAGCCGATGACCCGGCTGATTGACGAACTGAAGAAGCTGCCGGGCATCGGCAGCAAGAGCGCCCAGCGGCTCGCCTTTCACATTCTGCGATCCAGCGATGCGGATGCCGACGCACTGGCTCAGGCGGTGCATGACGTGAAAGCGAACCTCAGGCTCTGCTCGGTCTGCAACAACATCACCGATGTCGACCCGTGCGTGTACTGCAGCAGTCCGACGCGCAATCAGCGCCTGGTGTGCGTGGTGGAAGAGCCGACCAATATCGCGGCCATCGAGAAAACCAAACACTTCAACGGCGCCTATCACGTGCTGCACGGCTCGCTCTCGCCTTTGCACGGCGTGGGGCCTGATCAATTGCGAATCGGCAACCTCCTGCGGCGCGTGGAAGCTGGCGGGGTGGATGAAGTCATCATCGCCACCAATCCCACCGTGGAAGGCGAGGCGACCGCAACCTACCTGTCCCAGCAGTTGAAACGGCAAGGACTGAGGGTCACGCGCATCGCCATGGGAATTCCCGTGGGCAGCGACATTGAGTACACCGACGAAATCACCATGCTGAAGGCGATGGAAGGGCGACGGGAGCTGTAGCTCGCTTCATCCGCGGCTGCTCGCACCCGGACTAGTTCCCTTTCCAACTTGTGCAAAGCCTTACCGCGCACTCCCCGCTGCCACGGTCAAATTCAGCCTTTAATGAACGGCATATAGCCAATGTTTTCAATGCATTGTAAAGTAATTTTTCATGTTTTCAGTGAATACACGGATGGAAGCGTAGTTGCACAGGGAGGCGTGTTCGTATCCTCGCTCCTCCGGAATTGGCTGACGCGAGGCAAGCGCAGTTCGGGAAACCGAAACTGGCCACAACCAGACCAGCCGCACCTTGTCGCCAGTCGCGCCGCGCTGCGATGTAACCGCATCCCAACCGACGCTCTTGAACCGGGCCAACCAGCCCGGTTTTTGTTTTTTCGACCTGCGAGCCACCTGCTCCGACCTTAAAGCTTGGGGCGACTAGCCTGTGGTTTACCGCACCTGCTCCGTGACTGTCGCGTCTGTTTCCTCTCCACATGCCTTGCCCTCGAGGAAGAAATTCTGTTCCCGATCGGGTGGGGTCACGCCCTCGGGAAACTGCCCGCGGTTGTATTCCGCCATGCGGTTCTGCCACTTCAAGAAATCGGTGATAGTCTGTGGCTCGATCCGGATCTCGACGCGGCGCAGGCTCGCCAACAGGAGGTTCATCTCGCAGCGGAAGCCGTCTTCGTTGCGCAGATCTTTGCGAGAGGGCCGCAGCATCTGGATGCGGCCTTTGCGATATTCGAGCAAGCCCCAACCCGCCGGCAACTCATCTGGACGCACCAGAGCGTGCGGCACCAGGTAGAAACGTTCGCTGCCGACACCGAGTTCTGCTTTCTGGCGAAAGGGCTTGGCGCGATCCGCCAGGAAATCGGCGCGCGAAACCTTGCACTCCACCAAAACTGAGTGACAAGCGCGCTTCCAGCCGATCGCGTCCGGCATCTCACCACTGATGCAAGCCTGTTCCGAGAGCACGACGCCGCAACGGTAGCGGCGCAACCACTCGACAGCTTTGCGCACTAACAATGTATGGGTCATAGGAGCGGACTCTCCAGCTTGTACTGAAAACCACTACCGGCGGGAGTACCTGAGGAGTTTCTGGTGCGGCCCTTTTCAGCCCAGGGATTTTCGACGCGAGTTCGCGCTGCGGGCTTGCGTCAGCACTTTCACCAGGACTGGCCTGCGGAGCGCAAGTTCGAGCAGGTAGCTGGCGCCGGCGATGTGCTCGGCGGCTCGGGTCCACGCGGCATAGCCCGAGGCAGAAACCAGCAGGTGGCCGTCGTTATTTTCGATCTGCAGGTGCTGGATTCGCCCGCCGCTTTCGCAATCGAGGGCATTGGCGAAGCGAAGAATGGCGGCCAGGTGCAGGACGATCTGCTTCTGGTCGCGCGCGAGTTCCCGCAAAGCTTTGTGCCGGGTCTGCGGCAACGCACCCCGGTGAAAACGCGCAACCGCCGCTGCCAGTTGCAGGTCAGATGCGGTCCAGCCCAATGGAGGCGTGAGTCGCCCAATCATACGGTACGAGGTCTTGTGATGACCTTTCTGATGCTTCGACCGGCCGACGTCGTGCATGAAGGCGGCCGCCAATAAAATGGCGAGCAGATCCTGATTCGGGCTGGAAGCAGCCAGGCCCAGGCCAGCCAATCCCTCAAATACCTGCCGGGCGAGTTCCGCGACGCGCTGAGAATGGGCGAAACCAGGGTCGAGCATGGAAGCCCATAGCTTGAGACGCGCCATGGCCGACGCTTGGATCTGTTTGCCCTGGGGCAGGTCCGCCCGCCACATGCTCCAGAGGGAACCAGGCCCGACCATTCGCTCGCGATAACGCGCGATCCGCTTCTCTCGCGCTTCGTGGACGATGGCGTGCCAGCGCGTGCGTGATTCCGGGCTGCCAAACGCATTCACCTGGGTCGCTGTAGTCCAGAGGACATCGAGATCGTGGACGTCGCCCAGCAGATCCTGGAGTTCCTTCAAGTCGGAACTCCAGGCCGCATGTTGCTGCGGAAGGAAGTTTTCGACGATATAGCGAAAGCGTTTGATACCGATACGCAACTGGTGGAGCGAAACCTGGGAGCGATTGCGCAATGCACGGCGATGAAGCTCGTGCGCCTCGGTCCAGCGCTCGAGGGCCAGGTGTTTGAAGACGACACTTCCCGGCCGCAGGTGGGCCGCCCTGCGTGGCAATTCCCTGCTCCACTTGCGCCATTGCCGGAGATCGAATGCCCGCACTGCTTCGGCAGCCACCAGCTTGTTCTCGTGCTCGCGCCTGGCCAGGAGGCTGAGCAGAGCTTCGGTTTCGGGATCCTCCGCGGCGCCGAGTTTCTTGACCCACTCCATCATCACTTGCACGTCGCGCAGTGCGCCGAGGCTGCCGAACAGCGCCTTGCCGGCTCTCTTCATGTCCTTCCAGGCGCGCTCGGGATCGACGGCCATCAAGCCGTCGGCCATCGAACGGCAACGCCGCAGGGCGACACGAAGGTCATGTACGGGGTCGGGAGCAAGATCCCCGGCGGCGCGCTCGCATTCTTCCGGGACGCGCCGCATCCAGTGGGCAAAGCCCACCGGCTGCGAGGGTTGGCGTGGTTTTTCTGCCGAGGTCTGAGAGGCCAAGGATTTGCACCGGCGCGCGGCCGACTTCTATTTTCGCATGGCGCCGAGCTTATTACCTCAGTAACGTGCACAGTCTTACTTTTCGCATTACCCTGACTCTGAAATCGAGTAGTACGGGAGTGGCTTATCTCGACCGCAGGAACATCTCAAGCGGGCCGTGGCGCTTCGGCCAGCGCTTTCGTTCATAGCCTGAACATCCTCGTAAAATACGTACGCCTGTACGGATTCGAGCATAAGCGGACCGAGACCCAATTTGAGATTGCGTGGAATGAACTGCAGCAGGCGCTGCCGCGGACGGGCGATCAAGGCTTTCTGCTGGGGGTTTCCGGCAACAAGCTTCTTCTGGACGGCATTCCAATCGAGACCGGACAAGCGGAACGCAGTTTCGCCCAGCTTCTGACCACGGCTGGTCTAGCCAGCATCAATTTTTCCAATCAAGTGACGGTTGAGGATTTTGCCCGCCTGGTGCGGGCGTTTGCCGTGGGTGGCTCCAAGGGCCAGGACGTCGCTAAACAGATCAAGGAAACGTTGGGGGATGGCAGAGGCACGTCGATCAAGATCAATGAGGTCAAGTTCGTGGCTGCCGACCCGGCCACCGGCGATGTGACGATCGCTGCGCAGATCGCCGCGCAGACGCTCGGACCAGAATTCAAGCAATGGTTGAATGATCCTCAGAAGCTTCTTCAATTGATTGCGGCCGCAGAGGGAGCGAAAGGCGGAGGCGGGGGCGAACCCGGAGGCGCACCCATCGGCAGCGTGCCTACTGTGAGGATCGGCGGAGGGGGCGGTGGAACTGGAACCGGCGGAGGGGGCGGCTGGGACGGCCAGACGGTACCTTTGCAGGAAGAGGAAGTCGTCCAGGCCATTCGACTCTTAACGCGCTTCAGCGAGGTTTCCACCAATCCGAATGTCGGACCGGAGGTCCTGCAAAAGGAACTCGGCGACGCGGACCCAAATACCCGGGTTAACCTTCAACAACTTCTGGAAAATCTCGCCAGCAATGTCCAGACTGACAATGACACGCCGCTGCTCATGAAGGCGGCCGAGCACATGGCCATTCGCTTCGCCCTGGAACGCTACCAGAAGGGCGAAGTGAAGGTGAACGCGGTGCACCAGATGCTGGAGCATATGAGCCGGCAGATGGACACGCTGCGTCAAATCCTGCGCGTGCAGGAAGAGAAGATGGGCAAGGCTGGAATTCTGGTGGAGTCGCACGCCGACATCCTGGACCGGATGTTCTGGGCCGAGGTGCCGGAGGCCGGCAAGAAAAGTGTTCTCACCTCGAACGAAGCACCTTGCGTCCCGCCTCGCAACGTCCGACAGTTCGTCGAAGTTTTGCTGGAACGTGGGGATAACGAAGGAGCCGACGCGATCCTGCGAAATTACTTCAATTGCCTGGATGCCAAGGACGCCGAGCCTCGCAAGAAAATTGCCACCGGTTTGGCTCAGCTCGCGGACCTCTACCCGGGCCCCGGCGGCAACCTGATGGCCTGCGCAATTCGCAGGGTGGGGGAACAAATCGCAAGGAGACGGATACCGAACTGCAGAGCATGTTGAGCGCGGCGTTCGTCCGCCTGAGCCAGGAAGCCAGCACCCGCAAGAGCTATGGAGCGGTAGGCGAAGTTTGCACTGCGATGGAATTGCTGGCCAAAGCGCGCCCGGTGCTGGCCAACGACTTGCGTCCGCGGATCGGGGTAGAGAATCGGCTGCCGGAATTCATCGAAGAGGCTTTGCGGGCGGATCAGGTTCCCGACGATCTGCTGGAGGTTTTGCGGCGGACCAGCCAGGCCGCAGTCGAACATCTCGCCGACCGCTTCTTCCGGTGCATGCGGCGTGACGAATGCGACCGTATGGTGGAGTTGGTCCGGGAATTGGGCCAGGCGGCCATCGCCCAGATGCGGGAGATGCTGCGCACCGGGCAACCGCGCCAGGCCGCTTCGGTGGTCGGCCTCCTGAGCCGTCTGGACGTTCTCACTTTGCTCGAACTGTTGCCGGTGCGGCTGCCGGAATTCAATCGCTTCTATCACGATGTGGTCGTGCGGCAGATCGCGTACGGCGCCGCGACGGATCGTGGACGGACATTGCTTGAACTTCTGGAAATCCTCGACCCGCTGGTCATCCCGCAGGCGGTGGACGAAATCGGCATGAGCGGCGATCGCACGTCGGTGGGCCCGCTGGTGGTGATGGCGAAGTCGGGAGACGCCGAGGGGCGGTCGCCATTCCTGCAACTCAAGGCGATCGAGTCCATCGGGCGTCTGCGCGATACCGAAGCCACCAACGTTCTGCGCGAACTGCTGGAAGCCAAAAAGATGTGGAAGTGGTCGAACCATCGTGAAATCCGCATCGCAGCGGCCCAGGCACTGGCGAAGATCGATCCCCGGTACGGCAGCCAGATTCTTTCCGACAGTGGCCTGGAGCCGGGCGAGTTGGCCATCGCAGCGCTGGATTCCGCCCCCGCCTGCCCGTGGGTGCGGCAGCGACGCTACGAACGCATCGTTCTTCCCAAGACGCTTAACGCGACCATCAGCAGTTCATGGGGAAAGTCGAGCATTCTGATTCGTGAGATGAGCCTGGGCGGCGGCATGGGCACGAAAGAAGATAACCTCCGCATCGGGTCAGAGGCGAATCTTGATATTTCGATGGGGGTCCGGCATGTGCGCGCCCAGGTATTGCTGCGCCGCGCCCGGGTCAACGAAGTTGGATTTGAGATCGTCAACACCGACCTGGAAAGCCGCTACCGCCTGCGGCGGATCCTGGTGGACGCCATGGAACGCGCTCCCGAGAACAAGGGTCAGGAGTGGGACGGCGTTCGCAAGGGGTGAATACCAGCTGCTCGCTCTTAAGCTATTAGCTCTTAGCTCAAAAAAATAAAAGCCTCTGCCCAGGGCAGAGGCTTTTGACGTTCACAGCTAAGGGCAAAAAGCTAACAGCTGCCTCCTTACTTTACCTTGGCGAAGATGATGACCAGGGTGTAGAGAGCCAGCGACTCGATCAGGGCCAGGCCCAGGATCAGCGCCAACTGAATGCCCGGACGGGCTGCGGGATTGCGGGCCAGGCCTTCGGCAGCCGCCGCCGTGGCCTTGGCTTGTGCCATTCCGCATACCGCGGACGCAATGGCCATGGAGAATCCCGCCGTGATGGCGACCCAGTTGACGGTGGATGCCTCGCCGCCCTGCGCGAATGCCGGAACCGCCAGGCACAGCGCGGACAGAGTCATGAACAGATAGCTGAGTTTACGCATGGATGTTGCTCCTCGTATCAAATGGCCGTCAGTGGGTGGTTGACGTCATCCCGTGCAGACGCCCTCACGCTGATGGCTGAGAAACCAGTTTCGGGTTTCAAGTTCGGAGTTTCCAGCATTTCCGCCATCATCGCGGCAATATGCTCGAAACCCAAAACTTGAAACTCGAACTGTCCCTAGTGCTCTTCGGCGACCGCTCCCGCCAGGTACACAGTCGTCAGCAGTACGAAAATGTAGGTCTGCAAGAACGAAACGCCCAGATGCAAGCCCAGAAACAAGATTGGAACTCCGAGCGGCACCAGAGAAAAGAACACCAGCGTGACCATATCGCCGGCGAACATGTTGGCGAAAAGACGGATGGTCAGCGAAAGAACGCGCGCCAGGTGGCTGATGATTTCGATGGGGATCATCAGTGGTGCCAACAGCGGCATGGGGCCCGCGAAGTGGGCTAAGTACTTGACTCCTCCATGCTTGAACCCTTGCGCCTGGTAGTAGAAGAAGGCCACGAGCGCGCACCCCAAAGGAACGATGGGCACGGCGGTCGGCGACTCAAATCCAGGTACTAATCCGATCAGATTGCAAAACAGAATGAACAGGGCCAAGCTCACGAGGAACGGCGTGTGCACCTCGCTATGCGGACCGATGATTTCGTGGCTCTGCTGCTCGATGAACCCAACCACCCCTTCAAACGCGTGCTGCAATGCTCCCGGCCGGTCTACCGACAGCCGGGAACGGACCACGACGAACACGACAATCAGGAAAAGACAGACCAGAATCTCCATGGCCACCGAGTTCGGGATCGGGGCCTGCGGATGGTGGGGATGAATCTTCAACGCCTCGAGCAGCCTCGTCACGGCCATGCCAAACAAGCGGTTCAGGATGTCGGTAAACCAGAGTTGCTCAGGCATAGGACGGTCTTTGGGCTCTCGCTCTCAGCTCAAATTCTTCAAATCAGGTTCGAATCCCCTTAGAGATCACGCGCCAAGGCTACGTAAGTTTCGTAGGCGGCTTCGCACGCGATGGCCGCTACGGGTAAGAACAAGCCAGCCAGGAGCCCGTAGAGACTCGCGGGAGAAACACTTAAGATACCATACGCGGCGAGCCCCATCAAAACGTAACGCATCAGGAAGCGGACGATGATTCCCTTACTGGATTGCGCTTTCCCCGCCTCGACGATTCGATTCGCCAGCCCCTCTACTCCCCGCTTCAGCCACTGGAAGTTCAAATAGGCGACCACACACCCACAGGCAAGTCCCAAAGCAGTGCGCCAGCCGAATTGGTACCACCCGCCGAGCGGTGCCAGAACCGCGAGCACAAGCATGCAGCGCTGGATGCGTGGAAGGGCGCCCTCGTAGACGGTCTCGGCTGCCCCCTCGGACGGGCCGGGAGGTGGCTCGGAGTTCGGTTGTCCAACGGGGGACGTCACGATATTAGTCGGGGCCGCTCTTGGATTCCGAGGACATGACCAGCCGGATAAGTTCCACGAACCCGGCAATGATTCCCAGGATCAGTCCCGCAAGATAGAGCCAGGTCGTGTGCAGCCAGCGGTCCAGGGCCAACCCAATGAGCCACCCCACCACAGTCGCCGCGGGAAAGATGAAAGCGAGCTGGCTATAGTTCGCCAGTTGGACGATGAGGCTTTTCTTCTGTTCCGGGGTTTCGCGGTCCTCGGGCACGGGGTTCCTTGTTTCCGCGACTAGCGTATCAGATGTGCCACCGGCGAAGTTTCTGTCAGGCCCCAAACCCAATTTACCGTCTGGATCATGGAATTGGGGAAGAGGCCGATTGCGATGGTAGCAAAGGCGGTCACGGCGAGCGCCACGCCCATGGCCGGGCTGAGCGGAAGGGCTTCCTTCTCCAGCGGTTCGCGCATGAACATTGCGTTGGCGATGCGGAGATAATAGTAGAGCCCGAACACTGAATAGAGAACCGCTAGTGATGCCAGGGCGTAGTGACCCGTCTCAACCAGACTAAGGAAGATGAAGTACTTGCCCCAGAACCCCGCCAGTGGGGGTATGCCCGCGAGCGAAAGCAGAAACACTAACATCAGGACGGCTTCAATGGGCGCACGCGAGTACAGGCCGGCAATGTCGTCAATCTCATCCCCGATCACGTTGCGGTGGCGCAGCGACGTGATCACCGCGAAGGCACCCAGGTTCATAAACGTGTACACCAGCAGGTAGACGAGAATGCCCTTGATACCGTCCTGGTTGAAACTGTCATTGGTGCCGGCAATCAGACCGAGCAGCATGTAACCGACGTGCGCGATCGAAGAGTAGGCCAGCAGGCGCTTGAGGTTGCTCTGGGTCAGGGCCGCGAAGTTTGCGCCCGTCATGGTCGCGATCGAGACGAATACGAGGAACGGGACGTACACCGGCCGCAGCGGGAACATCATCAGGAAGAGCCGGATGAGCATGGCCCAGCCTGCCGCCTTGACCGATACCGACATGAAACCGGTGATGCTGGTGGGCGCACCTTCATAGGCGTCGGGCGCCCACTGGTGGAACGGCACCGCTGCGACCTTGAATAACAATCCGGTTGCGGTGGTCAACATCGCGACGACGAGGATCGGGTCCGCATGACCTCCGTTGTCGGCCATGCGCTGCCCTAACCGCTGCGTGATCAGTTGAAGATTGGTGGTACCGGTGATGCCGTAGAAGAGAGATAGGCCGTAGGCGAAGATGCCGGAGGAGAATGCTCCCAACAACATGTACTTCAGGGCGGCTTCATTCGAGCGTTTGTCCCGGCGCAGGAAGCCAACCAGCACATAGGTGGAGATCGCCATGAGTTCGAGGCCGATGAAAATCAGCACGATATCGAACCCGGCCGCCATACACATCATGCCGACTACGGAGAACAGCATCAGGGCGTAGTACTCGCCGTGGTTTTCGTGCTCGATCTCGAGATAACGAAGGGACATCAGGATGGCAACCGCGGTTCCCGCCAGAAAGAGATAAAAGAAGTAGATGGCGAAGCGATCCACCAGGAGCGTGCCCATGAAGCCGAGACGGCCCATGATGGGTCCCTGGGTGCTGTACCAGGATTGAATTCTCCAGACTCCGGCCGCCGCAAACCCGACTCCTACAAGGGCGGTGACGGCATTCGCCCACTTCCACTCCGCCGGCAGCATGAGATCAATCAGCAGAATGCCCATTGCGAACAGAGTCAGCAGGAGCATGGGCAAGGACAGCAAATAGTCCACGCCGGTGAAGTATTGTGTGAGGCTGCCGCCGGGCACTTAATTCTTTCCTTTCGATGAGTCTGGGTCCGAGGCTGCGGTCGAATGGTTCGCCGGATTAGCGGCCATCACATTGGCATTCCTTGCCCCTTCATGCACGTTCCGGGAAATCTGAAGGGCCGGCTGCTCCAGAATCTGGAAGAACGGTTTGGGATAGAGGCCGATCCACAGCGCCATGATGATCAGCGGAACAAAAGTTGCGATTTCCCGAGGCGTAAGATCGGGCAGCTTTTCGTTCTTCGGATTGGTGACCGTCCCGAAAAATACCCGCTGGTAGAGCCAGAGGAGGTAGGCCGCGGCCAGGATCACTCCCGGGACCGCCCATGCCGCCCACTTCCAGTTCTCCATGAACGTGCCCTGGAGAATAGTGAACTCGCCCACGAAGCCGTTCAGCAGGGGAAGCCCCATCGACGACAGGAACATGATCATGGTGATGGTGGCATAGAGCGGCATGACGTTCGAGATGCCTCCGTACTCGGAAATCTCGCGGGTGTGGCGGCGTTCGTAGAGAACCCCGACAATCAAGAAGAGCGCACCGGTCGAGATGCCGTGGTTGATCTGCTGCAGAACCGATCCGCTTAAGCCGACTGGGTTCAGGGCGAAAATGCCGAGCGTGCAGAAACCCAGGTGGCTCACCGAAGAGTAGGCCACCAGCTTCTTCATGTCCTTCTGCATAAGAGACACAAGGCCGCCGTAGATGATTCCCACGATGGAGAGGAAGATCATCCAGCCGCGGACTTTCGGACTCATCACAACGGCCGGGAAAAACGGCAGCGAGAAGCGGATGAAGCCGTACGTGCCCATCTTCAGCAGAACGCCTGCCAGGATGACGGAGCCCGCGGTGGGCGCCTCCACGTGCGCGTCCGGAAGCCAGGTGTGGAACGGGAACATCGGCACCTTGATGGCGAATGCCACGAAGAAGCAGAAGAACAGCAACGTGGCGTAGGTCGAACCGTACTGCGGGTTAAAGAAGATCTGGGGCGCGGTTTTGTACAGTTCCGGGATCGCGAAGGTGTAGAGACCGGTGATGGTGTGGTGATTGAAATACAGGAACAGGATGCCGAGCAGCATCAGCACGGAACCGGCCAGCGTGTAGAGAAAGAACTTAATGGCGGCGTACAGCTTGCGTGGGCCGCCCCAGATGCCGATCAGCAGGTACATCGGCACCAGCATGGCTTCCCAGAACACAAAGAACAGGAAAAAATCCAGGGCCATGAAGACGCCCAGCATGCCGGTCTGCAGCACCAGGAACCAGATGTAGTACTCCTTCACCCGACTCTCAATCGCGGTCCACGAGGAGAGGATCGAGATCCAACCCAGCAGCGTGGTCAGCATGATCAGGAGGAAGGAGATGCCATCGATGCCGAGGTAATAGCCCGCGCCGATGGTTGGAATCCAGGTATTGGGCGCACCTTCAATGAACTTGAAGGCCTGGCTGGCGTCGAAGCGCTGTGCCCAGAACATTGGCACCAGCGGAATCGAGATCAGAAAGCCTGCCAAGGCGAAGATGTTCGCGATCCAACGGATCGCGCCCTTGTTCTCCTTGGGAACGAACAGGAGCACAAGCGCGCCTAGCAGTGGCGTAAACAGAATGATCGAGAGAATGTGATTCTGCATAAAGGCAGTTCTCAAAAGCGGCTACCGGGCTTCGAGCTGTGAGCTGCGAGCAACCCCCTTTTATTTGGATCGCTCGCAGCTCGGAGCTCATGGCTCGCGGCTAGCGTCTATCTCCACGCATAGTAGAAAACGAAGCCCAACAAGCCTGCGACCATAACCAGCGCGTACCACTGCACTAGACCCCACTCGAACAGGCGGAACGGGTACGACAGGATGCGCGCGAGGATGGCAGGGCCGTTCACTCCGATGCCGTCGATAATCCACGTGTCAAACCACTTGGAAATGGATGAGAAAGCACGCGTCGTCCAGCCCGCGCCGTTCACGGTCCCGTCGACTACGTGCACATCGAACCACGTTGAGGCATTTCCCAAACCCATCACACCAAGATGCACGTCTCCGACCTTGCGACGGCCTGTGAAGACGTAGTCATAGACCTCGTCCACGTACCACTTGTTGTAGAGCGCGGCATAAAGCGGAGGCACTGCGCCGGCAAGTGGCTCGGCGTAGCCCTTGTCAGCGTGGCGATAGAATCCCCATGCCATGCCCCAACCGACGACTCCGGCGGCCACGGAGAGCAACATTAGCGCGTATTCGGTTCCGCTGGTGTGCTCCTCCTCCTTCTGCCCGGCAGACACCTGCCCCGCCTTGCCCTCCTGCTGGAGAACGGTCGCTTCCCGCGCGAACACGGGCTCGAGGAACTTTCCAAAGCGGTCGTTGCCGCCCAGGCTGTGTGGCCAACCGAGCCAACCGGAAAAAATCGCGCAGAATGCCAGGATCATCAACGGGACCGTCATGGACTTGGGCGACTCGTGGACATGATGTTCCACTTCGTGACTCATGCGGGGCTGGCCGTGGAATGTCAGGTACATCACCCGGAACATGTAGAAAGCCGTCATCAACGCCGTCCCCCAACCGATCACCCAGAGCCACACGTAGGCACCGTGCTCTGACGTCCATGTCTGCCAGAGAATTTCGTCCTTCGAGAAGAACCCGGCGAAGGGCGGGATTCCGGCGATCGCCAAGGTCGCGATAAACATGGTGATGTGCGTCGTCGGGACGCGGTGCCCGAGGTCGCCCATGTTGCGCATATCCTGCTCCCCGCTCATCGCGTGGATCACCGAACCGGCTCCGAGGAACAACAGGGCCTTGAAGAAGGCGTGCGTGAAGACGTGGAAGACACCTGCCCCGAAGGCGCCCACTCCCAGCGCCAGGAACATGTACCCGAGTTGAGAGACGGTGGAGTAAGCGAGCACGCGCTTGATGTCGTTTTGCACCAGGCCGATGGAAGCAGCAAAGATCGCCGTCAGAGCGCCCACGATGGCTACGGTCTTCATGGCGGTGGGGGCCAGCACGAAGATGGCGTTCGAGCGCGCCACCATGTAAACGCCGGCGGTCACCATGGTTGCTGCATGGATCAGCGCGGAAACCGGGGTGGGACCCTCCATTGCGTCGGGCAGCCATACGTAGAGCGGGAGTTGGGCGGACTTGCCGCAGGCGCCCACGAACAGCAACAACGCGGCCGCGGTCAGCACGGGATCGCCGATCGCAAAGTGGCCGCTGCGCGCCATCGCATTTACGTCGGTAAAGCGAAGCGATCCCAGGTACCAGGCAATCGTGAACATGCCCAGGAGGAAGCCGGCGTCGCCGATCCGGTTAACGATGAACGCCTTGTTGGCCGCATCGCTCGCCGACTTTCGATGGAAATAAAAACCAATCAGCAGGTACGAACACAGGCCCACGCCCTCCCACCCGACGAACATCTGGGCATAGTTGTTGCCCAGAATCAAGGTAAGCATGGAGAACATGAAGAGGTTCATGTATCCAAAAAAGCGGTAATACCCGCCTTCGTGCGCCATGTAGCCGGTGGAATAGATGTGAATCAGCATGCCGACGCCGGTAACGAACAGCAGCCAGATGCTGGAGAGTGGATCGAGCAGGAAGCCGACCTGCGCCTTGAATTCCGCAGGGTATCCGTCTTTGGTTGTGTAAGTGAGGTGGCCGGTGTCGCTGCCCAACCAGGTGTACATCACCTTTTCGAAGGGCTGGCCGGCGCTGTGCGTGTGAGTATATTCCCAGACCGCGCCGCACGACATCACGAAAGCAAGGGCAACCGCTCCGACGCACACGGCGCTCACGGTCTGCTTCTGCAGCCTCTTGCCGAAGAAGAACATGAGGGTCGCGCCGAAGGCCGGCAGCAGCGGAATGATCCAGATGTGCTCGAGAAAGAACATGATTTGGCTATTGGCTGATGGCTATTAGCTCTTGGCTTTTAGCTCGGAGGTAAACGCGCACACCGGCCAGCTAAGAGCTAATGGCTACGAACTGCTTTCCTACCACTTCAACAAATCCACTTCGTCCACGTTGACCGTCTCCTTATTCCTAAAGAAGGCGATCAGGATGCCGAGGCCCACCGCGGCTTCGGCGGCGGCGTCGGTGATTACAAAAATTGCGAAGACCTGGCCATGGAGTCCCCAGATACGCGAAAACGCCACCAGGTTGAGATTCACGGCATTGAGAATCAGCTCGATCGACATTAACACGATGACTACATTGCGGCGGGTGAGCACACCAATCACACCCAGCACAAAGAGCGCCGCCGCTACGACCAGATAGTGCACGGTTGTAATTGGAGCCATAAAGCAGTTCTCAGTCGCAAGTTCTCAGTTATGGCTCTTGGCCTTTAGCAACGGCTTGTTAGCACGGAATGCTCACCGCACAACACGAATCGGCTGAATGCTAACGGCTAAGAGCTACAAGCTATCTTCAAATTCTCTTCTTCGCCATGACTACCGCTCCGATAATCGCGACCAGCAGCAACAACGACGCGATTTCGAAGGGGAACATATAGTTGCTGTAGAGCATCTGGCCGACTCTTTGCGTGTTCTCGGTTTCAGGCATCTGCACCACGGCCTGCGAGAACATTACCTTGCCCTTGGCGTAGATCAGCACGAACAGCGTGCCCAGGGCGACTGCGGCCAGAATTCCAGGTAGCCATTGCTGGTTGAATTGCTTCTCCTTCTGGGAGCGCTCGATGTTCACCAGCATGATCACGAACAGGAACAACACCATGATGCCGCCCACATAAAGAATGATCTGCACGCCGGCGACGAAAGGGGCATAGAGCATCAGATACAAACCGGCCACGCACAACAGGGTCAGAATCAGCGCCAGCGCGGAATGCACCGGGTTCTTGCGCGTAATGACCAGCACTCCGCTCAGGATCGCCAGTCCAGAGAGGAAGTAGAAGAAAAACGTTGTCGCTACCGGCTCCATGTCAGATGTGTACCAAGCGTTCGAAGAAATCCCGAATTTCGGTTCGTAGTCCGGCGATACCGGTGAGCATCAACACGCCAATGCCCATCGGCAGAAGAATCTTCCATCCTACCTTCATTAATTGATCGAAACGGTAACGGGGGAATGTGCCGCGATACCAGATGTACAGGTACATAAACGCGGCAATCTTGAAAATGAACCAGTAAATATCCTGCACGCGATCGCGAACGGGGGGCACGAGCAGGATCAGTCCAATCAAGGCAAACGCCGCAGCGAAGGCTCCCAGTCCGATGGTCTGGATGCGGAAATAAGCGTGCTTCGGCATGCGCATCGTGCTGTAGAAAGTGAGTCCAGCCAAGCCGAAGAAGGTGAGCGCTGGAAACAGGGAGAATGCAAGATCCCAGTTCGCACCGCCGAGCGAATTCGGGAAAGGCCGCATCCAACCGCCCAGCCACAAAGTCACGGCGATCGAAGACACGGCGATCATGGCGCCGTACTCGCCCAGCATGAACAGCGACCAGCGCAGGCCGCTATATTCGGTGTGAAAGCCGGCTGTCAGTTCCGATTCGGCTTCCGGCAAGTCAAACGGAGCGCGGTTGGTTTCTGCAACCATCGCGACTGCAAAGATAAAGAACGCGATCAGCCCCAAGGGAAAGAACTTGAAGATAAACCAGACGTGCTGGGCATTCTGCGCCTGCACGATTCCGATCATGCTCAACGTTCCGGTGCCGTCTGCGTTGAGGCTGGTCATCAGGACCGCCGAGACGACCGCCAGGCCCATTGCGATTTCGTAAGAAACCATCTGCGCGCTCGAACGTAGCGCTCCGATCAACGGGTAATGCGAATTCGATGCCCATCCGGCCATGACGATTCCCAGCACGCCCAGCGACGATACGCCGAGCATGAAGAGAATGCCGATATTCATATCCGTAATCGCATGCGCCGGTCCAAAGGGGACGACGCAATAGACACTGAACACAGCGAGCAGAATAATGACCGGAGCCAGGAGAAAGACGAAGCGATCGGCACCCTCGGGGACAATGTCTTCCTTGAGGATCAGCTTAATGGCGTCCGCAATCGGCTGCAGGAGGCCGTGCGGACCCACACGCATGGGGCCGAGGCGGATCTGCATGTGGGCGAGAATCTTGCGCTCCAGCCAGTTCATGCAGACGACCGCGAGCGAGACCCCTGCAAAGACCAGCAGTATATAAACCAGCGCCCAAAAGGGACTGCCATACTGGCCAGGGGTAACGTGGACACTCTTGTCGAGATAGTTCGTTATGAAGCCCGGCATTAGCGGTCCACCTCGCCCAGGACAATGTCGAGCGTACCGATCACGGCGATCACATCGGCCACCAACTGGCCGCGGCACATCAGATCGAGCGCCTGCAGGTTCACGAACGAGGGCGGGCGTACGCGCACCCGGTAGGGCTGGGTCGAACCGTCGCTGACAATGAAATAGCCCAGCTCGCCCTTGGGCGCTTCGATCGAGTGGTAGATTTCGCCCACCGGCGGTTTGAGGACCTTGGAGACCTTCGCCATGATCGGGCCTTCCGGGATGCGGTCGATCGCCTGCTGGATGATACGCAAGGACTGTCGCATCTCCGCCATGCGCACCAGATATCGATCGTAGGTATCGCCGTGCTGGCCGGTGGGAATTTCAAAATCAAATTCTTTGTAGGCCGCGTAGGGCTGGGCTTTCCGCAGATCCCACTTGACGCCGCTGGCGCGCAGGACCGGCCCGGTGACCCCGAGCGCGATGCAGTCCTTCGCGGAAATCGTCCCGACATTTTTCGTGCGCTCCACCCAGATGCGGTTCGTGGTCAGCAACTCTTCGTACTCATCAATCTTGGGAGCGACGAAGGTAAGGAACTTCTTGACGTCCTTCTCGAAACCCTCATAGGTCTCGTACAGGCAGCCGCCGATGCGGAATGCGTGCGTGGTCAGGCGCGCGCCGCAGTATTTCTCGAAGATTTTGAGGATCTCCTCCCGGTCGCGGAAGGTGTAGAAAAGCGGCGTCATCGCGCCGATGTCAAGCGCATGCGTGCCCAGCCAGAGTTGGTGGCTGGCCAGGCGGTTCAGTTCCGTCAAGATGACCCGGATGTAGTTCGCTCGCGGCGGCGCCTCAATGTTCAGCAGCTTCTCCACCGCTTCGCAATACCCCAGCCCGTTCGATACGGCCGCCACATAATCCATGCGGTCGACGTATGGATTGAACATGGTATAGGTGCGGTGCTCGGCGATCTTCTCCACCCCACGGTGGAGATAGCCGATGACGCACTCGAGGCCCATCACCTTCTCGCCATCGAGCCGCAGGATGACGCGCAGCACCCCGTGCGTTGCCGGATGCTGAGGGCCCATATTCAGGATGAGCTCGTTCGCATCGAGGAAAGTCTTTTTGCTTTCGTCGAGATCGAGGTGCGAGACGGAGCTGGTCGGGTCGGTCATTGGCCGCTTTCAATCCCCAGATTGATCTGAACCCATTCCTGGTCCTGCTGGATGATGCTGTAGTCCTTGCGCAGCGGGTGGCCTTTCCAACCATCGGGCAGGAGAATGCGTTTCAATTCGGGGTGGCCGTCGAACTGAATGCCGAACATGTCGAACGCTTCGCGCTCCAGCCAGTTGGCGGTGGGCCAAAGAGATGCCACTGACGGGATGTGGTCTCCGTCGGCAATTTGCGTCTTCACGCGGACGCGCTCGTTCCGCGGAAACGAGTACAGGATCCACACGATGTCGAATTGCCGCTCGCGCTTGGGATAGTGGACCGCGGTGAGGTCCACGCAGTAGTCAAATTGCTCTTCGTCCCGGAGGATCTGAAGAACGGTGGGGATCAGCGAGCGATCCACCTGCAGGTAATTCTGTCCAAGGTAGGTCAACGCTTCGAGACCCGAACCGAATTGACGAGTCAGCTTGTCGACTAGTGGAGAGGCCCAGGGCAGCGGTACGGGACCCGCGGGCTTGGCTGGTGCTGCAGGCTTGGGCGGAGGAGTGGCAGCGGCTGCTGCCGGTTTGTCTGGAGCTGGCGTTGCAGGTTTTGGAGCGGAGGGAGGCGGGGCCGCGCTGGCGGTGCTGCCAGTGGTCGCGGGTGGCTCTGCCCCCGGCGGCTTCTCTCCATCCGGTGGCTGCGGTGGAGGCGATTTGGTTTCCTCGGGCATAACTAGAAGAACTTTCGACCGCACTCAAAAGCCGCTTACTTCTACCAGTCCGCGGATTCCGATGTCAACGATAGCGGATCACGCACACCTGTGACCTGCACTCGCGGATTCCGGCTGGCAGCTTGCAAACTAGCACGCACGTCACACCCACTCCAGCGCGCCTTTCTGCCAGATCCATATGTAACCCACGATCAGGATGCCGAGGAAGATGAGCATCTCGAGCAATCCAAAAAGGCCGAAAGCCTTGAACTTCACGGCCCAGGGAAAGAGGAAGATGGTTTCGACGTCGAAAACCACGAACAAGATTGCGACGATATAGTAACGGACCGTGTAGCGCCCGCGGGCCCGGTCGACCGGGTCGATGCCGCATTCATACGGCAGGAGCTTCTCGCGGTTGGGATTATCGGGCCGAACCAGCTTGGTCAACAGAAGTGTGATCGGAATCAACGTTCCTACAACTGCAATGAAGATAAAGACCGGCACGTAATTTTGAGGCAATGTCTTCCTCGCGCTACCACTCTTTCCCGCGGGGAAAAACGGGAAAAGGAATAGTAGCGCTGATAGGCTGCGGCATCAAGCGCTAAGCATCTCAAAGGGCTGTTTGCGCGGTCGCAATGAGCCCCTTCACTCCGGCATTCCTTCGCTTGTTTATAATTGTGGTTTCCCACTTTGCCTCCGGAGCCCTCTTGTAGGATCTTCGCGGCACTTGAATCGACAAAGGGACCCATTGGCACTCGACGAAAACATCTACGAATTACGCCGCGAGAAACTGAAGCAAATCGAAGCGCTGGGGCAGCGGACGTATCCGAACCGCTACGACTATACCCACACGGTCCCCCAGATCCTGGCAACTTATTCCGAAAAAACGGCCCAGCAACTGGAGCAGGCACGTATCAATGTTCGCGTGGCCGGGCGCATCATGGCGAACCGGTTGATGGGTAAGGCGGGATTCGCTCATTTGCAGCAGGACGCACAGCGGCTGCAAATCTACGCAAAGAAAGATGCGCTGGGGGACAAGGGGTTCGAGTTATATCGGCTACTCGATCTCGGCGATCACATCGGCGCAAGCGGCTATTTATTTCGCACGCGAACCGGCGAACTCACTGTGCACGTCGAGGAGATCTCTTTTCTTTCCAAGGACCTGCTTCCTCTGCCGGAGAAGTGGCACGGGCTGACCGACGTGGAACTGCGCTACCGGCAGCGCTACGTCGATCTGGTCATGAATCCCGGAGTTCGGGAAGTCTTTCTCAAACGCAGCAAGCTGGTACAGTCGTTGCGACGCACCATGGACTCGCAGGGTTTTATCGAGGTCGAAACGCCCATGATGCAACCCATCGCGGGCGGGGCCGTCGCAAAGCCATTCAAGACGCACCATAACGCTCTGGACGTTGACCTGTTTCTAAGAATCGCTCCGGAACTGTACCTGAAGCGGTTGACGGTGGGCGGGTTCGATCGGGTCTACGAAATCAACCGGAATTTTCGCAATGAAGGGCTGGGCTGGCGCTGGAATCCCGAGTTCACGATGCTCGAGTTTTACCAGGCGTACGCCGATTTCGGCGACATCATGAACCTGACTCAGAATCTCATCGAACAGGCCGCACAGGACGTGAATGGCACTACAAAATCCAAGTGGGGCGACGAGGAGATTGACTGGGCAGCCGCCAACTGGCGACGCATGACGATGCGGGAGGCGATCATACAGTTCTGGCCTGAGAAGGCTGGGACTAAGCCCGAGATGAGCGACTTCGCGTCGCACGATTCCGTAAGGACGCTCGTCAATCGCTTTAACGCCGCCGGCACGCACATGGCCTACGATCCCAATGAGCCGGCCGGGCAAAACCATCGCCAATCTCTTTGAGGCTGTCGCTGAGGAACACCTGCAGCAGCCGACCATCGTGTATGAGTTTCCGGTGGCGGTTTCTCCGCTTTCGAAGAAAAAGCCCGACGAACCGGACTGGGTGGAGCGCTTCGAGATCTTTGCGGGTCACATGGAGATTTCAAACGGGTTCAGTGAACTCAACGATCCCGAGGATCAGCGGCAGCGATTCGAGGAACAGTTAAAGGAACGGGCGCGCGGCGACGAGGAAGCGCACCAGATGGATGAAGACTACATTCGCGCGCTTTCCTACGGTATGCCTCCGACGGGCGGTTGCGGAGTTGGGGTTGACCGTCTGGCGATGTTATTAACCAACTCGCAAACCATTCGGGACGTGATTCTGTTTCCGTTGTTGCGCCCGGAGAAGGCCGTGGCCGCAGATCACCCAGAGGACGTTGAAAAATGACTTCCAGCCTTCCCGGGCAACCTCAATCGGGACCTCCTGCGTCGGTCTGACGGCAATCTCCGGATGGTGCACTTGCTTCTTTTCCGAAAAACTTGCGTCCAATGGCTATGCGTTTCGATTTCGACTCCGAGACTCGCCGCCGGCTGGGCTACGCGCTGATTGATCAAGTTGACCGGTATTACGCTTCGCTGCCGGATCGCCCGGTCCAGCTTCCCGCCAACCAGCGAACCTACGGAACTTTGAACGATCCCATGCCGGAACTGGGAGCGGATCCGGCTCGCGTGCTGGACGAGCTCTTTCGGGAGATGGTGGACAAGGGTTTCCATGTTCCGAGCGCGAACTATTTCGGGCTGATGAACCCGACCCCAACGTACATGGGGTTCCTGGCGGAAGCGCTGGTGGCGGCGCTGAATCCGCAGCTGGCAACCTTGGCGCGGTCGCAACTGGCGTCCAAGATTGAGCTCGAAACGGTCCGCTGGATGGCGGAGCGGGTCGGCTGGGGAGACGAGTTCGGCGGGACCTTTACCAGCGGCGGGAACGAAGCCAACTTCAGTGGGATCGCACTGGCGCTGGCGGCACGGTTTCCAGATGCCATTGAGGATGGCGTGGCCTCGATCGGGGGCCGCCCTGTGCTGTACGCGTCCGCCGAATCCCATCACTCGCTCGACAAGTCCGCCGGCCTGCTCGGCATCGGACGCAACGCGCTGCGTCGAATTCCTGTGACCGACCGTTTGCAAATGGACCCGGCGGAATTGGAGCAAGCCGTGAAACGGGATCGGTCCGCGGGAAGTTTGCCATTCTGCGTGGTAGCCACAGCGGGCACGACGAACTCAGGAATCGTCGATGACCTGGCGGCAATAGCCGACGTCTGCCGCCGCCACAGCCTCTGGCTGCATGTGGATGGAGCATTCGGGGCGGCGGTTGTGTTCTCCGACCGTCATCGCGACCTGGTGCGCGGGATCGAGTTGGCGGATTCGATCACGGTGGATCCGCATAAATGGCTGGCGGTACCGTTTGCCGCCGGGGTGATTCTTACGCGCCACCCCCAGATGCTCGAGCAGGCTTTTTCGGTTGCTGCCCCGTACATGCCGAAGGCGGCGGGCGCGCGTTTGCCGGACAATTCGCGCGTCAGCACGCAGTGGACACGGCGCATGAACTCGTTGAAGCTATGGCTCACACTGCGCGTGCACGGACGCAAGGCCTACGAGGAACACATCGACCGCCAGCTGCAATTGGCACACAGCTTCGCGGACTGGGTAGGGCAGTCATCGGTCTTCGAGCTGGCAGCTCCGACGATGCTGACCATTGTCAATTTCCGGATAAAGGCCGAAGGCCGTAGTGCGCAACAGGTAGCGGCGATCCATACCGACATCGTCGATCAAGTCACGCGCGACGGGCGGCTCTGGATTTCAGATACCGTCGTGAACGGTGCCAGCGTCTTGCGCATGATGGTAATCAGCTACCTGTCCGAGCAGCGCCACGTGGAAGCTTTGCAGAGCGCACTGGAAGTGGCTGCACGATCAACTGCATCCCGCGTGGGTTGAGGTGTCCGCCGTACCTCGGGCCGCAATCGCAACTGGTACACGGTCGTTCGCGGCGAAGAAGGCGCGGACAGAATCTACGCCGCGGGAATCAGTCCCCAGCGCTTCTGCAAGGTACGCTCGAGATTGCGGAACACGAGCCGGTTCACGAGATATCCCAGAGCAATGATCATGAGCATGACGGCGATCACCTGGTTCATGTCGTTCAGATCGCGACCCATCATCAGCAGTTGTCCGAGCCCGACGGTCAGAAAAATCATCTCGGCTTGAATCAGCGAGCGCCAGCCGAATGCCCATCCCTGCTTCAGGCCGGTCACAATGAAGGGCAAGCTGGCCGGCAGCATGACGTACCAGAACAGTCGGAACCCGGACGCCCCCAGATTGCGCCCCGCCATGGTGTAGATCTTTGGCATCTGTTTGCGGCCGTCTTCCATGGCAATCGTCACTGACAGAATACAGCCCATCAAAACGACGAACAGGATAGCTTTTTCCGTGAGTCCGAACCACAGAATGGCCAGAGGTACCCAGCAGATACTGGGCAAAGACTGGAGGCTGACCAGCAATGCGCCGAGGGTTTCTTCCAGGAACTGGTTGCTGGCCACCGCCAGCCCCAGGATCATTCCGAGCCCGACCGACAAACTGTAGCCGATGAGCATGCGCTTCATGGTGACCGCGATGCCAATCAGGAAGCTGTGATCGCTGCAGCCGGCCCACAGCGCCTCGGCAACTTTCCAGGGCGGCGGGAACAGGTAGGGAGGCCAGATGCGCAGCTTGGCCAGCAAAGCCCAGACACCCAGCAAAATGGAATAAAAAATGACCTGATTTGCAATTTTACGCACAATTCCCTTGCGACCCATCTTCCCGCTCAGGCGGACGCTCGGCCGTGGCCGGCGGAAACTCGAGGGCAGGTCGGGCCGCTCCGGGACAGCACCCGCTCCGGTATCTTCAGCTGCGTCGATCATCGGCGTACTCCGCTTCCAGGGACTTGTTAATTTCATCGCGCAAACTGTCCAGGATTTCGCGGGCGGTGCGCGCCACTTCGACTTCCTCAAGATGCCGCGGACGCGGCAGATTCACCACAAACTCCTGCTTCACGCGACCGGGACGGAAACTCATCAAGGCGACGCGATCGCCCAGCCGGACCGCTTCGCGCACGTTGTGCGTGACGAAGATAATGGTGCGGCCGGTTTCCGCCCAGATTTGCTCCAGTTCGTCATGCAACAGGTCGCGCGTCTGCGCGTCCAGCGCAGCGAAAGGCTCGTCCATCAGCAAAACATCTGGCTCAGTCGCCAGCGCCCGCGCCAAGGCCACACGCTGCCGCATGCCCCCGGAAAGCTGGTGGGGATGGCTGTCTTTGAACTCGGAGAGATGTACCAGTCGCAGGTAGTAGCGTGTTCTCTCCTCGCGCTCGGCTTTTGAAAGGTCCTTCATCTTCATTCCGAATTCGACGTTTTGCCCCACCGTCAGCCACGGAAACAGGCCGTGTTCCTGGAAGATCAGGATGCGGTCGGTTCCGGGCGTGGTCACATTCTCGTCGTCGATCGCGATGCTGCCCGAAGTTGGCTTTTGCAGCCCCGCGATCAAATGCAGCAACGTCGACTTGCCGCAACCGGAAGGTCCTACGATGCAGAGAAACTCGCCGGCTTGCACCTTCAGATCGATCCGGTCGAGGGCCAGGAGTTCGGTTCCGTTCTCGGTCTGGTAACTGAGCGAAATATCCTGCAGCCGGACCTTGGGCGTGCTCGGTCCGGCTTGACGAATCGACACTACTGCTGCGGACTTGGCGTAAACAGCGGTACCCCGGACAGGCTTTCGATATTCCGTCGGCAACGGCAATTGCGACGCAGCTAGTTTCGGTGTTCGGCTCATTGGATCGCTTTCTTTCCCTTTTCCGACAGAACCTGATTTAACAATGACAAGTCGTACAGACCCGAAAGATCCGGCATCTGGCGGCCCAGAAAACCCGCGTCAAACGCCGACTTGGCGGATGTCAGCAGCGAACTGCGCAGCGGGTCGTAGGTGACCAGCAGACGGCTAAACGCTTCTTCGAGGACTGCATCCGGGAGCGCCTTGCCAGTCTCCTTCTGGATTTGCTGATTCAGAATTTTCTTCGCTTCGGCGGGATGTCAGTTGATCCAGTCAGTCAGTTCGACCTGGGCGCGCAGCCAGTTCTTTACGAGATCCGGATGCTCCTTTAGAAACTTCGCGCTGACGATGAGGTTCGCGCACACGAACTGTCCATTGGGCCAGAGCGTACGCTCATCCAGGAACAAGCGGCCGTTCCCTTCCCGGATCAGCCGCGTGGCCCAAGGTTCGGGCGCCCAGGCTGCGTCGAGTTCTTTCTTCAAAAAAAGTATGAGTTGATCGGGGTTCGCCAATGGAATGACCTGAACGTCTCCGCCCTTGTCGACGGATTTCAAGCCGTTTGCCTTCAACCAGGAGCGCAAAGCGACGTCTTGCGTATTGCCGAGCTGCGGGGAAGCGACCTTTTTGCCACGAAAATCTGCTGGCTTCTGGATGCCTGAGTCGTTGCGCACGACCAGGGCAGCGCCACCGCTGCCGGAGCCGGCCACCACCCGAAGCGCTTCGCCATTCGACCGCACGTACCCGCTGATGGTCGGATTTGGTCCGATGTAGGTCATATCGATCGCCCCAGCGAACAAGGCTTCGATTGCCGACGGACCGGCGTTAAAGGTTTTCCACTCAATTTTGACGCTCGGACCCATTGCCTTTTCGAATGCGCCGTTGGCCTTGCCCACCATGGCTTGCGAGTGGGTAATGTTCGGAAACGCTCCTACGCGAACGGTGACGGTCGTTTGCGCCATCCCCGGCAAACTCGCCAGGAATACGCCTATCACGACTAATGCCAGCCTCCGCCTCATGTATCAGCCCTTGCCTCCCGTTACCGGCACGACCATCGGCAGAAGCTTGGCCGGCACCTTCTCCTTCTTCTTTTTCGGGCGCTTTTCCCGCCTGCCGGTACCGCCGCGCGGATTCTTCACAATATCGGCTAGCGTCGTATTCTCCAGGATATGAGCGGCCGCATCGCGCACGTCGAGGAACACCTGATAAAGCGCGCGGTGGGCGTGGTCCTTATCAATGAGAACTCGAAGTTGCTCGGCATCTCCAAAAGGCGCGAGCGGACCGTCAATCAGGCGGATAATTTCGCTGAGGTAGATTTCCGAAGGGGGGCGGCGCAGCGCGTAGCCCCCTTTCGCGCCACGCACGCTCTCCACCATGCGCGCGTTCTTCATTTCCAGAAGGATAAGTTCGAGAAATTTTTCCGGCAGGTTTTCTTCGTAGGCGATATCGCGAATCTTGATCGCGCCCTGGTTGTGACGACGCGCCAGCATCATCATCGCTTGCAGGGCGTACAGGCCTTTTTGAGAGATCTTCATGTCTTACCTTCCCGTAAAGTCTAGTTGATCCATAGAGTTTAAGTCTAGTTTACCCATAGAGATTATTTCATTCGAATACATTGCACGCAGCCTGCCACCCTGAGCTGCCCCGGCCGCGACGTGTTCTCCTTTGTCATCAATGGTTTACGATTGCCTGCGGCGGGCGAAGGGCAGCTCTCCTTGTGCACACTTTTGCACTCGACGAGGAGGGGCGGCTATTCAGGAACTGAGTTAGTGGCGGGAACTGCCGTTGACAGAAAGGCGGAGGATCTGCACCGTAATGTTGTCGGGGCCGCCGCGCTGGCGAGCCATCTTCACCAGTTCGGCGCACGCAGCCGACGCTTCGAGTTCGGCGACGATCTTAAGAATTTCGGGCTCATGCACCAGGCCCCATAACCCGTCGGTGCAAAGCACAAGTGCGTCGCCGCTTTCGAGCGTTACGGGAGTGGGGGGGGAATCCGCGACGATCTCGCCTCCCGCACCCAACGCAGCCGTCAGAATATGACGCTGCGGGTGACGCTCGGCCTCGTCGGAGTTCAACACCCCGGACTCGACCAGCCGTCCCACGTAGGAGTGATCACGCGTCAGGCGCGAAATCGAATCTCCTCGCACCAGGTAGAGCCGGCTGTCGCCTACATGCACGAAGTACAGACGAAACCCATTCAGAGCCAAGGCGGTGCAGGTCGTGCCCATGCCGTGGAATTCTGGATGAGCGTCGGCGTACTGGCGAATGCGTTCGTGAGCGACCCGAAACCCCTTGAGCAGCGCATCCCGGGGGTCGTTGGATGGGTCATGATCGTAGATGTCCCGGATGGTTTCAACTGCCAGGCGGCTGGCTTCCTGGCCGCCCTCGTATCCCCCCATGCCGTCGGCCACAAGGGCAAGTCTGCCCTTTCGCTGGAATTCGTCGTCGCTCTGGGATTCCCAATAGGACAGCGCGTCTTCATTGTTCTCGCGCTGACAGCCTACATCGCTCAGGCTGGCGACCTCGATTCCGGGCCGAATCTGCATTACGCCTCGCTGGAGAGAAATTACGACTGGCTCGCTGCCACTTCTTTTTGAAACTGACCAACTCTCTCCGCGATCGCAACTCCACGCGACGGCTGAGCAGGACACCCCATCCGAAGACTCGGTAGGCCTGTCGATTATATAACCGGAATTCCCTAACAACGCAACGCGCCTGTCACTCAACCCGGCACACAAGCATTCAGCGCGATAACCCGGCTCCTGCCTCGCCGGCCCGGCCCTCCGGACGCACCCGAAAGTGTCCGCCCAGGGTTACACCTTGCGCCACTCGTTGTCGGTCAGGTGCTCGCTGGTATATTCCTCCAGTTGATGCTCGTATACCTGTTCCACATGATCGGCACAGCTGGGCTCGCCATCCACCAGCTGGGTGGCCGGCTTACCGCACATCGTGCAGACCGCCGATTTCTGCGGGTGGTTCTCGTCCATTTTTAGAATCTTCTCAACCGCTTCTTTTCCTCTCAGTTTCTCCATGTTGTCCTCGCTTACGGTTATAGATCGAAGCGCGACAAAGGGCTGTGACCTCGGGCACATGTGCATAGGCTAAGAGAGAGCAAACGGGGCAGTAAGAATCACAGGCCAGGGTGCATACCCGGAGGTCCAGAAATAGCCTGACGCGAACGCACTTCTGCGGATCGGTCACTCCATGGGAAGGCCGACGTAGTTCTCCGCCAGCGATTGCGAAGCGGCTCGGGAACTGGTGACATAATCGAGTTCGGCCAGCTGGCGCCGCTCGTCGAAGGGATTGCCTTCGTGTCGATGCAGCATCGAAGTCATCCACCACGAAAAACGCTGCACCCGCCAGACTCGCCGCAGGCAGACTGCTGAATAACGGTCCAGCAATTCGGTGCGCCCCAAGGCATAAAAGTCCTTCAAGGCGCGCGCCAATACACGAACGTCGGCTACCGCAAGGTTCAAGCCCTTGGCGCCTGTAGGAGGCACGATATGGGCGGCATCACCCGCTAAAAACAATTTTCCGTGCTGCATCGGCTCGACCACAAAACTGCGCATTCCGGTCACGCCCTTCTGCAGGATCGGACCTTCGATCAGTTTCCAATTGCTATCGCCCGCCAGGCGAATTTGCAGTTCTTCCCAGATGCGGTCATCAGGCCAGTTCGCTAGGTCCTCTTCCGGGGTACACTGCAGGTACATGCGCGTAATTTGCGGCGATCGCATGCTGTGCAGGGCGAAGCCGCGCTCGTGGTAGGCGTAGATCAGCTCTTCGGAAGACGGCGGTGCCTCAGCCAGAATTCCCAGCCACGCGAAAGGATATATGCGCTCAAAGACCGTAAGGGCGCCAGCCGGCACACTGGGGCGGCAGATTCCGTGGGAACCATCGCAACCGGCGATGAAGTCACAGTGAATCTCGTGAGGCTCGTTGTCCTTCGCGTACGAATACGCGGCGATGCCGTATCGAGATCGTGCACGCTGACATCGTCCACTTCAAAAAGAATCTGACCGTTGGTAGCTAAACGCGCCTGGATCAAGTCCTTGATCACTTCATGCTGGCCATAGACAGTGATCGCCCGACCTGTCAGATCCCTGAAATCGATGCGATGGCCACGCCCGCCGAAGCGCAGTTCGATGCCATAATGAACCAGGCCTTCGCGCTTCAACCGGTCCCCGACGCCCATCTGAACCAGCAAGTCCACCGTACCCCATTCGAGCACGCCCGCCCGGATGCGCTCTTCACAGTACTGGCGGCTGCGGTTCTCCAGGACCACCGAATCAATGCCCTGCAGGTGCAGCAAGTGCGAGAGCACCAGCCCTGCCGGGCCCGCTCCCACGATGCCGACTTGCGTGCGTATTTGGCTCACTTCCCTGCTTTCTCTGGCTGGCGGTGCCCGAAGTCGTCAGGGCTTTTGTGGAGCCCCGAACCGGGCGATCACATCTTGCGGAACCGGCTGACCCTCGATCGCGTCGGGATCCGTCATTGAGCGCACGGCCCAGACACGGGTTTCCGAGCACTCCACGGCCAGAACGTCCCCCTTGAATAATTTGTGCTGCACATCAAAGCTGCTGCGCCGCCATTCCAAGATCGACGATTCAACCACTAGGTCATCCCCAAATCGAGAAGGCGCGAGAAAGCGCGCCCGCGTATCCACCATGGGGATGCCGATGATTCCGTATGCCTTCAGCATCTGGTGCTTAGGCAGACCGGCGGCTTCAAACAGCGCTGCCGTGCAGTTATCGAAGTAGGCAAAGTAGCGCGGGTAGTAGACGATCCCGGCCGGATCGCAGTCTCCCCATTCGACGTGAATTGTTTTCCGGTTGGTCAGCATGGGTTTCCGTGCTTTGTCTTATTTCTTCGCATCCATTTCGGCGAAGATTGCTTCGGCGGCATGAAACGCGGAATTGGCCGCCGGAACGCCACAATAAATGGCGGCTTGCAGAAGAACTTCCTTGATCTCGTCGCGCGTGACTCCGTTGTGAAAGGCCGCGCGGATATGGAGCCGCAACTCCTCGGTGCGATTCAGCGCGACCAGGGTCGCAATTACGATCAGGCTGCGGGCGTGGCGCGGCAAACCAGGGCGCGTCCAGATCTCGCCCCAGGCATAGCGCGTGATCAGGTCCTGAAACTCCTGGTTGAACTCGTTCCTGTTCCTGACAGACTTGTCCACGTGGGCATCACCCAGCACGGTGCGACGTACAGACATGCCTTTTTCGTACCGCTCACGATCATCCATGCGGACCTCGCTCACCCTCTGAGGAAACTCGACACTGCCATCGTAAATGCCGCGGATGCTTCGATGTTCGATAAGTGCGCAGCCGGGAGTTCTTGGTACCCTGCTCCGGCAATTCGCTCCTCCATAAAGTGCCCGTCATGGGGCGGCGTCACGGGATCGTGCGTGCCGCCAATGATCAGGGTCGGCACCCGAATGCTCGAGATCGAATCGCGAGCATCCATCTCGCGAACCGCAGCACACGAAGCGACATAGCCCTCCACGGGCGTCGTCAGCAACATCTGTTTTGTCGATTCGACCGCGGAAGGAGAGGCCGCGCGGAAGGCAGGCGTGAACCAGCGCTCGAGGACGCCGTCAGCCACCGCTTTCATCCCATTCCTGCGGACAGTATCGATGCGCGTATTCCACACTTCTGGAGATCCAATCTTTGGGGCGGTGTTGCACAGGATTAGTTTCCGCAGCCGGTGCGACACTCGCACAGCCAGCGACATGCCGATCATGCCGCCCATCGACAAGCCACAGAAATGGACCCTCTCAATCCTGAGTTTGTCGAGCAAAGCAAGAACCTCGTTGGCAAGTTGCTCGATCGTGTAGGGTCCAGGACTAACGGAAGATCGTCCGTGTCCGCGCGTGTCGTATCGCAAGATACGAAATGCCTGGGAAAGAGCCGGCATCTGTGGCTCCCACATTGCCATGTTGGTCCCGAGAGAATTCGACAACACCAGCACGGTCTCCTGTTCGAGGCCTGCAAGCTCGTAGTAAATCTCGGCGTCCTTGAGTTCCAAAACCGGCATGGGATGCTATCGCCTCTTCGCCTTGCTCGCGGCAATTGCCCGATCGATGAATTGCCCGGCCACGCTGGTGTAGCGGAGAGGATCAAACAGCCCGTCGAGTTCTGCTTTGCTCAGGTGAGATGTCACTTCTGCGTCCGCCGCGAGCACTTCGCGCAGATGCTTCTTCTCGCCGATTGCCTTTCGGGTCGCAGCTTCGATGAGTTGATGCGCTGCCGCTTTGCCGATCTGCTTTCCCAACACCATTGTGATTGCTTCCGCGAAGATGAGACCTTGCGTGATCTCCAGGTTCTGGCGCATGCGATTGGTGTCGACTTCCAGCCCTCCGATGGTTTCGACCATGCGATGCAGCGCGCCGCCACTCAGCCGGACAATTTCCGGGAGGGTCTCCCATTCCGCCTGCCAGCCGCCCAAGCCTCGTTCATGCTCCTGCGACATGGCTACCAGCATGATGCTGGCAAGCGCGGGCACACGATCGGCCGCCGACAAGATCACGGCACACGCAACCGGGTTGCGCTTGTGGGGCATCGTGGAGGAGCCTCCGCGTCCCTGCCCAGCCGGTTCAAAGACTTCGGCGACTTCGGTCTGCATCTGCAGAGAAATGTCGCGAGCCATTTTCCCCAGCGTGCCGGTCAAAAGAGCCAGAGTGGTGGCTACCTCCCCGATACGGTCACGATGAGCATGCCAGGGGAGCGCAGGCAGGTCCAAGTGCAGTTCCTCGGCCAGCGCCTTGGCCACATCGAGTCCGCGCTGGCCCAGGCTGGCAAGAGTTCCGGCAGCGCCGCCAAACTGCAGAACCAGCACGCACCCGCGCAACTCCTGAAGGCGAGTTCGATGGCGCGTGACAGCGTCCAGCCAGCCCGCGACCTTGAGTCCAAAGACCGTCGGCACGGCCTGCTGCATCCACGTGCGCGCCGGCACGACAGTCGAACGGTGCGCGGAGGCAAGCTCTGCCAGGGCGGAGCTTAGCCGCTCGAGATCAGTGGCGACTACTTCGAAGGCATCGCGCAGCTGTAGAACAAGGCCGGTGTCCATCGCATCCTGGCTGGTCGCACCCCAGTGGACGTACCGCATCGCTTCCTTGTCGTTCTTGCCGACAAGGTCGGTCAACTGCTTCACCATTGGGATGGCAGGATTGCCCGCGCTTGCCGCTGCACGACCCAGCGCTTCCAGGTCGAAAAGCTCGGCCCGGCACTGATTGGCAATGGGAGCTGCGGCTGACTGTGGGATCACATCCAGGCGCGCCTCCGCTCGCGCCAGAGCGGCCTCAAAGTCGAGCATGCGTTGCAGCCGCGAATCGTTTGCGAAGATCTTATCGATTGCTTCGGAGCCGAAGAGTGGATCAAACAGGTTCATGAACGTTTTTGGGTCGACAAGTTTCAGCAATCGAAAAACACGGTCTCGCCCGGGCCTTGCAGAATGACATCCCACTGCAGCCGGCCCGGGTCGCCCGTTGTGGCCTGCGCGATGAGAGTCTTGCGGCGCGCCGGGTCCACCAACTGAAGCACCGGATCACGCGTATGCCCTGGATCATCCGGAAAATAGACCCGGGTCACGAGGCGCTTGAGCAATCCCCTCATGAAGACGGATATTTGCAGGTGCGAGGCTTGGATGGATCCATGTGGCCCTGGAACGGCTCCCGGTTTGATCGTGGTAAATCGAAAATGACCGCTGGCATCGGTGGCGACGCGTCCGAAGCCCTTAAAGGCAGGCTCGATCGGCTTGTCCTGCTTGTCTTCCGGGTGCGCATACTTGCCGTGAGCATTGGCCTGCCAAATCTCGAGCACCGCATCCGGCACGGGAAGGCCGTCTCCATCTGACACCGTGCCTTCCAGGATGATCTTGTCTCCAGTTACTCCAGGAGCGGCCAGGTCCGCGCAGCACAACCGTTCGAAACCAATCTGGAAGAACGGGCCGACGGTTTGAGAGGTGGTCGCGCGGAGAATCACTCGGCTTCCCTCCACGGGAGTCTGCCCGCGACCGCGTAAAACAATGTCGAACCGGTACCCCAGCGCAGTCTCAGGGACCGTGGTCTGCCAATCAAAGATCGAGATGAGCCGCTTTCGGGCTTCCTCGTCGGCCGTACTGTTATAGATAGGATCGAAAGCCAGCAAGGGATCGCCCGGAAAATACATCTGCGTCACCAGCCGTGTGCTGAAGGCAGGGCCGAACAGCGAAAAATGGATATGGGCCGGGCGCCAGGCATTGTAGTGATTGCGCCAGGGATAGCAACCGGGCTTGATGGTGACGAACCGGTAGCGCCCTTCCGCATCCGTCAACGTGTGCCCGCAGCCTGTGAAATTGGGGTCGAGCGGGGCGTTGTGCTGATCGCAGCCGTGCAAGTATCGCCCAGCAGCGTTGGCTTGCCAGATTTCCACCAGCGTGTGTGCCAGCGGGCGAGCATCTTCGTCGAGCACCCGGCCGGTCACGATGATCCTCTCACCCAGCGGCTCACCTTCATGCTGGCATGTCAGATCGAAGATGGCCGGAGCGATGTCGTCCGTACCAAACTGCGGACCGGTTACTTCTGAGAGCGTGTGCGGGATCACGACTAAAGGCTGGGTTGGGGAACGTTTGATTGAAGAAACATAGGCGGGGTGCAGATATTCCGGCTGAGTACCGGGGACCGGCGGCCGATATTCCATCAGATCATTGCTGGTTTGCAAGCCTTCTCCCCGGATCTGCAGCGCGAAGCACCGCACAAAAGTGTCGCCACCAGGCTGCAGGCCGCTCTCAAAAATATCATCGAAGCCGCCTACCGGTACAACAACCTCGGCGGACTGCGGATCACTGCGCCGTTGTGGACGCCGCCGCCGCACGCTTGAAACGCAGAGGCTTTTCGAGGTCCTTGCAGTAGATCAGCAAGTAAGGATCTTGCCACTCGTAGCGTTCGGCTGCCTGCAGAGCATTCAGGTACTTCGTCTCCTGAGTCATGATCGGCTCCGGACAGGCCATCCGCGTGGATCCCAACGGGCCAAGCTTAATCTCGGTGCCGGCGATCTGGGTCAGACCGAAAAAGCGATTGCACGAGCCGTTGCCCGCGACCTTGCCGGCTTCTGGAAAGGACAGGGTTGCCCGCACGTTATGGATGACTTCGCTGCCCGCGAGATCTTCCAGCACCCAATCAGTCCCGACAAGGTTAAAAGTGTCGGCTTTCGCAGCGGCTGCCGCGGCCGCCGCGCGGCGGGCGCCTCGACCCGCGCCGGCTTGCGATCGGCATTGCAAGACAGGAAGACGGCACAGACCGCCACGCCTGTCATAAGAAAGGCTGACTTTTTCATAGTGAGCCACCTCCCAGAGTCAGACGTAGTTTGACTCCGGAAGGATTGTTAGTTTCTTTAGCTCTTCATCAGTTCCGACACCGCACGGTAAGCCTGGTCGATGGCGCAATCGGTGTATGCGGAGGCTCCCGCATCCGAGTTGGCGATAGCAATGCGTCCAAACGGCTTTCTGCCGATCACCCACGGCTTCTCCTCCTCCGTCCAGTCCGGATCGAACAGAGAGTTGTATCCGTAAGCATAGCCATGGGCCCAGCGATTCACGGTGATGCCTTCGATGTCGCGAGCGGAGTCGAAGCCCGTTGCGCCCAGCATTCTCCCCAGTTGATCACGGACATTGCGCTCGAATATCGAAAACGGCGTGCGCATGAGTTCCTGTCGGCCCGCCCGGTGCTGTTCGCGCTGCGGAAGTCCCGGCTTGCAGGGTGTACGCAGCATGAACAGGACCATGGGCTCGTCAGGCTTGCTGGGGAACTGGTACTCGCCGAGACTGACCGGGAAATCGAGCGCCACATAAGTATGGAAGCTTCCTGGAGCCTCGATCTGGTGCACTCCCAACTTCTGGAAGCCCGTCCAATTCTTGATCGCGACGTGGGTATAAATCAGGGGAGCTTTGACCAGATACAAAAGGGCTTCTTTCTGCTTCGCGGGGAGTTCCGGACAGAGATACGGGATCATGCCGTTGTAACAGGCCAGCACGCAGTTTTTTGCGCGAACGCTGGCCAGTTCCCCGCCCCGCATGTAGGCGATCTCGACTTCTCTAGACGCTGCATTCGCCCCAACGTTTCCCACGTGCACGACGGTGCTATTCAGGCGAATGCGCACCGGCGAACTCGCCTGGTCGAGCCGGCTGTAATCGGCGCTTGCCGTGACGACATCGTCCATGGTGCGACCCGAAATCGCGCCGGCAACGAGTGACCTCACCAGAAGCCGGGCGATCGAGGCGTTTCCGTCCGGAAAGTGGAAGATGTAAGGTTCTTCCTTGCCGGGCTCATCTCCCAGGCCCATTCCCATGAAACCGGCGTAGCTGTAACCGCCGTAGTCATCGCCCTCTTCGTAGCAGGAAAGAGCGGGTACCGCATCAATGCCCACCGCGAACAGATCGTTCGTATAGCTCTGGAAGAATTTGAGGGCGTCCGGGTGGACCTTGCAGATGTTGGTCAGGAAGTCGGCATAGCTGATCTTGGCGAGCTTCGCGCGCTTCTGCGCAACAGTAAGACCGGGAAGATAGTCGACCTTCTCGGTGTACACACGAGTGATGTCCCGGCGAACCTCATCACTCAGCGGAGCCTTCGCCAGAAATTCCGCCCAAGGAATGGATCCGAGGCCAGGAACCAGACGATCCTCGCCAAACGTCTCGCGATCAAAAAAGACGGCGGTTCCAAGTTTGCTGTAAAGCCTCTGATCGTATGCCTTGTAGAATCGCTTGGTGTCGATGCCCAGATCCGTAAGCACGCCGTGGGCAACCTTGCTGTAGCGTCCCGGGCTCTCGATGGACTGAGTGCCGCCATAGCTGAGCAGCATGCGATTACCCGCCCGGAACTCGTTGCGCTTGGCATGCCCGCCGAAATCATCGTGGTTGTCGATGATCAGGATGCGCGACTTTTCACCCGCACTCTTGCGGAAGAAGTGAGCCGCGGACAATCCACTGATGCCGCCACCCACAACTACCAAGTCGTAGCTTTCGCCTGTCTTGGTGGAGGCGCCGTCTGAATCCCACGCTTCTCCGTCTCGCAGGCGGTGGGCAGAGGTGAAGGTCCCGTCGTGGTTCCCGCGCATTCCCATCAATGCAGGGGGGTAGTAGTTGGCGGACTTTTCGGGCGCGTACTCGGCTGCAGCAAGCGCGGCGAACACTGGGTCTGCGGCCAGGAGCCCGCCCGCGGCTACTGCTACCCCATTCAGGAAATCCCGGCGGGAGATCGTTCGATCCATGCCTAACTCGAGATCATTTTTATGGCTTGCCAAGCGGGTCGCCTCACGCATGTGTTTCGAAAGCGCGGCGCTGATTATAGCGTGAGACGGAGCGACCGTACCGGAGAAGCAGAATGATGCGCGGAGCTGAGATCGTCTGTGGGAAGGATCCGTTTAACGACGAACTAGTCTGCGGTTGCGTGCTGCGTAGCCTGCCAACGCGTTCGCCTCAGCATTGCGTTCCCGCGGCACGTGGGAAATCGAGAAACACAGGGAGCGAATCAACTTCCGACAGATCCAATGAAGGGAGTACAGCCTGGGACTGCGGCAGCGGTATTGCCCGTTCATTTGCCGGACTACCACTTCAGAATCGGAATACACGTGGATGGCTCTGGCCTTCAACGAAAGCGCGCATTGCAGCGCTTCCAGAAGGGCAAGATACTCGGCTACATTGTTGTCCTGGCGACCAATCCACTTGGCAATTCGAATCTTGCCGCCCTGCGAATCATCGATCACAACGCCAATACCAGCGGACCCCGGATTCCCCAGGGAACCACCATCGACGTAGGCAACTAAATCCGACATCTGTTGGTATCAAGATGCTGAATAAAAAGCGCGTAGTCAAGGAATTTACTTGATTCTCCGAAACTTGAGTTACTAGGGATTTCGCTGGAGGGGCTGTGCATCGCATGTGGAAAAAGCGGAAGAATTCCTCCATCGAAGAATAAAGATCGTTTGCTCAAGCGCTTGCGACGATCCGGTTTTCATCCACTATTTCCACACGTTGCACTGAAATGCGGCATTGACATTTTTTAACCTGACATTTACTTTCACTCTCGTCGACGGCTGAAAGGGTTGGCCCAAATTAAAACTTGGCCGATCCGAAGTAGGCTGGGTGATCAGCGAGCCGGGGCAACTCGGCGAACGACCAGACCTGAAAAAACCGACGGCTCTGCGAGGGGCAGTTGGGGTTTGGGACCGCGAAAGCGGTGATCGCATCAAGGGCTGCGACGGTACATGCATCCGGGTTGTTTTGCTCCCTCGCAGGAGCGGACAGCTGGAGCATAACCAAAGTCGCAGCCTTTTTACTTTTCCCCGAAGCTTTTCCTTTCCTGCCTAGCGATTCTTTTCCGAACTTTCCTGACAGGCAATGCAGTAGCGTGTCCACGGCAGCGCCTCCAGCCGCTTCGCGCCAATTTCCTCTTCGCACACCATGCATTGTCCGAAGGTCCCGTCGGCAATTCGGGCCAGGGCCGCATCGATGCCGCCGAGCAAGCCACGCGCATGGGTCGTTTGCTGAAACAGCAGTTCCTTGTCGAGCGAACTGTTGGCGCGGTCGCCTTCGTCGGGACCGTAAGAATGCTGCATGGCGCGGCCTTCCTCCTGGGTTTGGGCGATGCTCTTCAGGAGTTCTTGGCGCCGCTCCAGCAGCTGTTTCTTGAACTTGTCGATGCGCTTCTTTTCCATGCTGGGTTGTCCTGCACTTCCGGGGGCTTCGGTAATCTTTCATGGTACCTGAAACAAGACCGTGACCGCCCAAAACGAAACGTCCCAGACTCAAAGAGTCATGGGACGCTCGCCTGAACAGCCCTCCCCCAAGTGCTGCTCGCCTGCAAATTTACTTTTCGGCTTCCGGCTTGTGAATGGCACCGATGGGCTATTCGCCGGACCCGCCGCGGCGGTTTATTCAAGCTGAGGGGACACACCCAACATGGAGGGATGGCCGTCTCGCCCGTCCGAGCAGGCGGGTGCGCCCGCCTCTCCATCCGTAGGCGGCAGTCCCCAACGAGCATGAAAGCCGATCTGCCACGGCACGGATTTCGACAGAGGGATGGTTGGAATCATTGACGACCGGCAACTGCCGACTTATGATTTTTGCCCACGCTCGCTCGGGTCGAGCACGACCGGGTTCCACCACTTTCGGGACCTGCGCATTTTTCGCCGCGGACGACCAGGTCTCGGACGACCAAGTGAAAGGAACGGCCCTCGATGATTCCGGAACGCTGGAACATCGTCAAGGACAGACTGTACGCCGCGCTTGAACTGGAAGGGGCGCGCCGGGCAGCCTTTCTTGAGGAGATCGCAGAGCACGATCCGGAATTACGTATCGAACTTGACTCGCTGATCGCCTGCCAGGAACTGGCCAACCCGGACTTCCTCAACCAACCCGTTGCCCAGATAGCTAACCTGCTCCCAAGCCAGCAGGACGACGTTGTTGGCCGCCGACTCGGCCCCTACGAGGTGACCTGCCTGATTGGAGCAGGTGGAATGGGAGAGGTTTATCGTGCTTTTCGCGCGGATGATGAGTATCGCAAGGAAGTAGCGATAAAGCTCGTACGGGCGGGCCAAGCCTCCGGGCTCATCCTGAGCCGTTTCAAGAAAGAGCGGCAGATTCTGGCGTCGCTGGAGCATCCCAACATTTGCCGCCTGCTGGACGGGGGCACCACACAAGACGGTTTGCCCTACCTGGTCATGGAACTCATCGATGGCGACCCCATCGACAAGTATTGCGCACAACACCGCCTGGGCGTGCAGAGTCGCCTGCAACTCTTTCTTCAAGTCTGTTCTGCGGTTCAATTTGCACACCAGCGTTTAATCATTCACCGCGACATCAAGCCCGGAAACATCCTGGTAACGAAGCAAGGAGATCCCAAGCTACTGGACTTCGGGATCGCCAAGATTCTGGATCCCAGCGCGACCGAGAATCTGGGAGCAGCCGCAACTCTGTTCCAGGTGCTGACCCCAGGCTATGCCAGTCCCGAACAAATTAAGGGTGAGCCGATTACCACGGCCAGCGACGTTTATTCACTGGGCGTCGTCCTCTATGAATTGGTAACCGGAAAGAGTCCCTACCGAATCGCCAGCACTGCCTCCCATGAGATCAGTCGAGCCGTGTGCGAGGATGAGCCGTTCCGGCCCAGTCAGGTGGTGCGACAGAGACAGCAGCGACCACAGGAGCATGTCCTGGCGTCGGATGCGGCCGAGAGCGCCAAACTGGCGAAGCGGTTGCGCGGCGATGTTGACAACATCGTGTTGATGGCGCTGCGCAAGGAACCGCATCGGCGCTATGGGTCGGTAGAGCAATTTGCAGGAGACATAAGACGCCACTTGCAAGACCTGCCGGTGAGCGCGCAACAGGACACCTTGCGGTATCGGGCATCCAAGTTCGTGCTCCGGCACAGGGCGGGAGTGCTGGCCGGCGCCCTGGCAACTGTGGCGCTCCTGCTGGGTGTGGCTGCGATCGTGCACGAGGCACGCGTAGCTCGCCAGCAAGCGCAACAGGCGCAGGAGCAGCGCATCCGTGCCGAACGACGTTTCAACGACGTTCGCAAGCTGGCCAACTCGCTGATGTTTGAGCTGCACGATTCGATCAAAGACCTGCCGGGATCGACTCCTGCCCGTAAGCTCCTGGTCACCCGCGCTCTGGAGTATCTGGACAGCCTGAGCGCGGAAGCAAAGAATGACGCCTCGTTGCAACAGGAACTCGCGGCCGCGTACGAGAAAATCGGCGATGTGCAGGGCCAGCCGCGGCAGGCGAATCTGGGTGACCCCGCGGGCGCAGCCGCCAGCTACAGGAGAGCGCTGGCGATTCGCGAATCTCTCGCTGGCACGGATTCCCCCGACCTCGAAGTGCGCCGTCAGCTCGTCCCCAACTATGCGAAGCTCAGCGATCTGCTCTGGTCGATGGGCGACCGTTCCGCCGCCATGGACTATTCCGGAAAAGCATTCCGTCTGGCGGAGGCTTTGTATCAAGCTAATTCCGCCGGACTGACCGATCGCGTCCTGTTCGCTACTTATCGGATGGACCACGGATACAAGCAGGCAGTGGTGGCCGGCGACCGCGCCGCGGGGCTTGAGAACCTCTCGCAGGGTTCCGCCATGCTTGAGCAGATAACCTCCGAGGACCCAAAGGACCTGCGCGTGCGTCGACTCCTTGGCTTGAGCTACAGCCGAGCGGCGGAGATTTTGCTGGATGACTCGAAAGCCCGCCCACGCGCTTTGGCTCTCTATAAGAAGGCCCTTGCCACCAAGCAGGGACTGGTTGCGGCTGAACCGACCAACGCTGACTTCCAGCGACTGGTCGCGTACGATCAATTTACCATGGCTGAACTGCTAGCCGGCATGGGCGACAACAACGCTGCCCTCTCGCAAGACCGCGAAGCGCTCTCTACATTCCTGAAGCTGTCGGCAGCGGACCCTGCCAATGCGCAGTTTCAACAGGATATCGGTCGAGTGCGCGGCCAGATTGCTCAGGTCCTCATAAATATGGGTGATCCATCGTCAGGCATCGAACAGCTTCGTCTGTCCCTGTCAACTCTGGAGAAGCTTCCGGATTTCAAGAACCCTCAAACACTGGTTGGTTTTGCTGTCATTGAGGATGAGCTTTGGATGGGAAAAACGGAGGTGGTTCTGGCTTCTCACACAACGTCAAAGCAGAAAGCCGCGCAGCACTGCCGCGAAGCCGACTTCTGGTTCGCCAAGTGTCTACCGGCCTTCCAGGCGCTCCGCGACCATGCGCCAGCACAGTATGGCGGCGCAGCCCGTGTAGACGAAATCAGTCGCGAAACTGCACGCTGCCAGCAGGTTCTGAAGACTGGCAATCTTCCTCCCGCACATTGATCGAAGTCACGGCTGCGGCGCTCCAGGTCAAGTGGGCGAATTCGGTCTTTCGCAACAATCAGACATTGCCCTTTTTCATCTCGTCCATGAGGTAGTCGCAGGAGCGTACGCACAAGGCCATGATCGTCAGCGTGGGATTCTGACAGGGGTTGGAGGGAAACCCCGAAGCATCCATGACGAAAAGGTTCTTAACGTCGTGGGTCTGTTGGAACTGCGTCAGGACTGACTTCTTCGGATCGTCACCCATGCGAGCCATTCCGGCTTCGTGCACAGCCCATCTCCCCTTCGAGGGATCTGCAAAGGTGCGAATGTTTTTTGCGCCGGCCGCTTGCAGGAGTTCTCCTGCGCTCTCCCCCATGTCTTTGACCATGGCCACCTCGTTGGGACCGTTGGCCATGTGGATGCGTAGCACCGGAATTCCGTAGTGATCGATGGTGTTCTTGTCGATCTCCACATGGTTGTCCCATCGCGGAAGCACCTCTCCAAATCCCAGGACGTTCACTTGTACCTGCGGCTCGCGGAGAGCCTTCTTGAAAGCCTCCCCAAAGCCGGGCGCGGACCAGTTGAAACTCACGTCGGTATCGCCCTCGTACCCGTACCCGCGGAGAAAGCGTTTGGACTGAGGCCCGCCCTTATTGTTGCGGAAGCGTGCCACGTAGAATCCCACCGGACGGTGGGGACCGGCGAGCGTGGGCTTAGCGTCGAAGGCGGGCATCTCGCCGCTGCCGCCCCCGCTCCGCACGTGGGCGGTAAGGTAGTGGCCCAATACTCCGCTCGAATTTCCGAGTCCGTTCGGATGCTGTCGGTTCGCCGAGTTGAGCAGAATCCGCACCGACTCTTGTGCTTGTGCGCACAGAACTACCACCCGTGCGTAAACTTCGCGCGTCTGCCGCGTGTTGCGGTCGACGTAGAGCACTCCCCGGGCCCGATTCGTGTCCGGGTCCATCAGGATTTTATGCACCATGGCGTCGGTAATCAGGCTGCAATTGCCCGACTTGATTGCATCCGCCACGGTGGTAAATGCCGAATTGAAATAGGAGCGCGACTGGCAGCCGCGCTCGCATGGACCACAGTAGTGACACGCGGCTCGGCCTTTCAGGGGACGGGTCAGATTCGCCGAGCGCGTAGGGGTCACCGTCCAGCCCAGCTTCTTTTTCGCGCCGTTGCGAAGCTGTATTTCCTGGCATGTCATCGGCATGGCCGGCTGAAATTTTCCGTCGGGTAGTTCGCTGAGCCCTTCGGCCTGTCCGCAGATACCGACGTACTCCTCCACCAGGTCGTAGTAGGGTTCGAGATCCTTGTAACTGAGCGGCCAGTCTTCGCCGTAACCGTCATGGCTGGCAGCCTTGAGATCGAAATCGCTGAAACGAAGGCTGACGCGGCCCCAGACGTTGGTTCGGCCGCCGGTCATACGAACGCGGCCGAGCCAGTGGAAAGGCTTGTCTTTCGGGGTCGTGTAGGGTTCTTCCAGGTCGTTGCAGAACCACTCGTAGTTGTACTCGGTGCAGATATCGAATTCGGACTGGATTGGACGAGTCTTGCGAACGATCCCCCGGGCAAGGTCCCGGTACTGCAACTCGAACAGAGGCTTATGCTCGGTGAAATTGCTGCTGGACTGCGGACGTCCAGCCTCCAGCAGAGCGACCTTCAGACCGGCTTCCGCCAGTCGCTTGCTCGCCCATCCCCCGGAGGCACCCGAGCCGATCACCAGGACATCGAATGATTGCTTGATCGTATCGCTCATGGATGGCCTTCCGGATGCGAACATTCCGCGGGGCTATCGAAGTAAAAATCGTCGGTCCAGCCCAGTTCCCGCATACCCGCTTCTGAGGAGAAGTAGGTGGCCACGATCCAGCCCTTCAGGTTTTCAAAATGATCGCGGGAATTCGCAGGGGCAGGGCCTGGCAACACCTGATTTGTCTTCCAGTCCGCCGCGGAGTCGTCGTGTTGAGCCGGATGCTCAGGTTGCTGGGCCGTGCATCTCGAGAGCAACTCATTGAGTTGGCTCACGTCAACACGCGAGACGGCGCGGTTGAAACTCTTTGTCGACTCACCATCAAGCGCCGCCAGGGCTGCGGTAAAGTTCTGCTGATTCTCCGCTGTCTCCACGGTGAGCAGTAGGTCGATCACCCGGTTCACCTGGGCGCTCGCTGCCCCCGGAACCGTAGCCTCCGCCAAGGCAATCAGAGTTTCATTCTGATGCGAATCAAGGAACTGGGGAGACCATCCCCCGGCCCTTCCACCTTCGCGCCGGCACCTTCCAGGCTCGCCGGATTCGACAGGTGCCTGAGCATGGGATGGGCAGCGGCGCCTACAGGCCCCGTGAGTACTGCACCTACACCGGCCAGAACTTTCTGCAGCATTTCCCGCCGCGTCACGGCTCCACGGGATGCAAGCGGAATCAAGACGATGGGGAGCTTGGCGTTCTCAGTCATAAGCAACACTCAAGGTGCAACCCGCGACCAGGGCAGACTAGGAACAACCCAATCCGTCACTGGGACTTCAAGTCTGCGAAGTAACCCTTAACCACGCGCGCGTAATCCGCAATCGCGATTTCCGGATCTTCCAATTCCGGATGCCATACCTTCTCCCACTCAAAGCAGTAGTAACCCTGGTAGCCGGACGCATGCAGCACCTCAATTTGCTGCCGGACGGGAATATTTCCCCGGCCCGTCAGAACGTAATTCCGATCGGGACCCGCGCCCACGGCATCCTTCAAGTGCGTGTGTCGAATCCATGGACGCAGGGCAGCCACCGTGACCTCGGGGGCTTCGTTCGAACTCGCAAAGGTCTGGAAAGCATCCCAAAGCAGGCCAACGTGCGGGGAATCGGCGCGCCCCAGCACTTCCTGCAAGACGGCGGAGGAGGTGAAATCGTCGTGCGATTCGATCAGGACCGTAACCTTTCGTAGTCCCGCGTACTCCCCCAATTCGCGCAGCCCCGCCGCCACCTGTTTCTTGAGATTTCCGCTGGGCAGGGTCGGATGCCCGGAGTCCGAACTTTTTCCGAAGACACGCACGTAGGGAGCCCCCAGTGAAGACGCGAGATCGATGAAGCGCCGGGCGTCCTCGAATCCGTTGGCGCGCGCTGCCGGATCCGCCTCGCCCACGTCCGTCGAACTGCTCACACAAGCGATGCGCAAGTTATGAGAGGCAATCGCCCGCTTGGTCTCTTCGATGCGCTGGGCGGCGAAAACGGGATGCGAAGGTAGATCGAGTTTTCCCTCCAGGCCACGCAGTTCGACAGCGGCAAATCCATTTTGCGAGGCGAAGTCCAGGATTTTGCCGAAGTCCCACGCCGGACAACCCAGGGTTGAGAACGCGATGGGAACCGGCTTCGCGGGTGTGTCCCACGCAAATGCAGATGACATAGCGGTCACGGTAAAAGCCTGGACGAAACTACGGCGTGTCGTTTTCATGCTCAGCCCCGCCTTCTCGCGCGGCCTCCGGGTTCGCGCCTTACTTTTCGGAGGAAGTTCTCCAATAAGCCTGGTGCCCAATGTAGTCATCGTCCGCGAGGTTCGCAATAATCAGCCGCCGCAGTTCGAGCGGATCGATTGGACCCTGCCGCTTGTATACCACTTCCCCACCGGGCCGGATCAGCATGGTATACGGAACAGCCGCATTCCACTCGGAATCGAAGGCAGCCATAAGTGCGTAGATATCGGTCGACCCCAGCAGGAGGTTGCGGCTGGTCGCATGTTGTTTTTCGAGGGCGGAGAAAACACCGGGCTGCTCATCGGGATAGTTGATGCTCACGGTTACCAGGTCGAAGGCCCGGTGGCCGTACATGCGATACATGGTTTCGAGGTCCGGCAACTCCTTGAAGCAGGGCCCGCACCACGTCGCCCAGAAATTGACCAGGACGAGCTTCCCGGTCTGGTTCTTGCGTAAGGATTTTAGCTCCTCAGCGCTTGCCGGCTGTACCTTGACCGGCTGGCTTTCGATTTCTGCCAGCTCTTCTTTCCGGCCTTCCTCTTTGTACAACCATTTGGTGGAACAGCCAACCGACGGAGTCTTCGCCACGGAAACAGGCTTGTTCACAAGCAGCGCGTCAATCGCGTTGCGCGCATCCTTAACGGTTACCAGGGGCTCACGCGGATTGTTGTCCAAGCGGCCTTCATACCGCAGTCTTCTCTCGCCATCAAAAATAAACAGATGAGGAGTCGCGGTCGGACCGTAAGCGCGGGAAAGTTTCTGCGTTTCGCCGTCATAGAGGTACGGGAAATTGAAATGGCGGTGGGCTGCCCGCGTCTTCATGTCCTCGAACGAATCGCCAACATCCGTGTAGCCCATTTCATCCAGCCGAACGGCATTAGGGTTGTTGGGTTCGATCGCCACCAAGACCACTCCGCGGTCGCGATAGTCAGCGGCCAACTCCTTTATGCGGCCCTCGTACAGTTGCACGGTGGGACAGTGGTTGCATGTGAATGCAATCACCAGCACCTTGCTGGCGGCGTAGTCCTTCAGGCAATGCGTCTGGCCATCGATGCCTGGCAGGCAGAAATCAGGAGCGGCCGCGCCCATTGCAAGGGTGGGGGGCCCGCCCTCGTCGCTGAACGCAGGCAGGGTTAAGAAAGAAAGAATGAGTAGTGCTGCGCACAAAAGACCACGGGACATGCGGGGGACTCCGGTTGACTTAGCTGCTATTCCAGTATTGAATCGTTTTATCTTCAAATTGTAAATACATGGTGAAAAGAGCTTTCGGGACCGTCGACGAAATCGCTGTCACGCTCGCAGTTTTTGTCTGCCTGTTTGGACACAATCCCCCCTCCGCCTATGCCCAAAGTAGTTCCAATCGCCCGGCATCCGAGGTTGCAACCGTCCGAATCGAGACGAATCCCGGGCGCGTCTTGAATTCATTTGATCCCGATCAAGCGCTGGGCAGTTCGATCGACGTCCTCTCCCGCACCGGTATCGACAAGGTGTACACCCCGCACATCATCCAGGAATCTCTTTCCGCAGGTTGGGGTCCCATCACCTATAGGAACAACACCGAACTGCGCATGGCCGCCTGGCACTGGACCGAGAACGGAACCTGGAGCGATCCTGTCCACAGGAGCGGGTACTTCACCGGAAGCACCGAACTCGGAGAACCCCTGCGCTACATTCTGGCCTATGCCCTGCCCCACCGCGGGTTCTCAACCAGCGGGGATCGCCCGGTGCAGGGTCCGAACCTGACCTACTGGAAAAGCAACCCCTACCTGACCAGCAAGTTTACCGGCGAGAGCGATGCCCTGCATCCCCAGTGGGTGGTGGTGGATCTGAGAACGGTGCAAGCCGTGAACGCCGTCCGCATTGGCTGGGCGAATCCCTATGCGACTGCCTACCAAGTCGAGTACTGGGTCGGCAATGATGCGCTCGACTTCGATCACGGGCCGGACGGCGACTGGAAGCTGTTCCCTTCCGGCATGGTGAAGAATGGCCAAGGTAGCACAGTGACTCTTTCGTTGGCCTCCCAGCCAGTCTCCATGCGGTTCCTGCGCGTGCTGATGACTGAGTCTTCCAACACCTGCGACCTGCATGGGTCAGATGACGTTCGCAATTGCATCGGGTACGCCATCCAGCAGATTCAGGCGGGCACGCTGGATGCCGGCGGCGCCTTTGTCGATGCCGCCAAGAATGCCTCGGGCGACACTGCTCCCGCGTTCGCTTCCTCGTCGATCGATCCGTGGCACTCCGAGACAGACGTCAACGCCACGGGAAACTACCAGCATAGCGGCTTCGATCTTTTCTTCACCAGCGGGCTTACCAATCATCTGCCCGCAATGATTCCGGTCACGATGCTCTACGGCACGCCGGAGGACTCGGCCGCCCAGGTTGCCTACATCGAGAAACGGGGCTATCCGATTTCATACATCGAGATGGGCGAGGAACCGGACGGCAAGCATGCCATGCCCGAAGACTATGCTGCGCTTGTATATCCAGTGGGCAACAGCCATTCACAAGGTGGACCCCAAATTAAAGCTGGGCGGCCCGATCTTCGAGGGAGTCAATGAAGACATTCACGTGTGGCCGGACGTGCGCGGCCGAACCTCCTGGATGGGCCGCTTCGTCAGTTATCTGAGAACGCACGGACACATTTCCGACCTGGCCTTCGTCTCTTTTGAGCATTACCCATTCGAGAATCCCTGCGGCATTACATGGAAGAACCTGTATTCCGAACCGGGATTGATGAAGCACATCCTCCAGGTGTGGAGGGACGACGGAGTTCCCGGCAATATTCCCGTTGATGGTTACGGAAAGCCATCTGGCGGCGAACCTAACCGGTCCGATGAGCACGATCTTCGCCGCACTGTGGCTGGCGGACAACATCGGCTCGTTCTTCGAGGGGGGAGGAGCGGCTTTCTACCACTCCCCGATTCAGCCGCAACCGGTGCAGGACAGTTGCCTGGGGTGGGCGAGCTGGTCGAACTTCGTCGCCGACAAGGATTACAACGTCACCGGGTACACGTCGCTGTACTTTGCCGCGCACATGATCAACCTGGAGTGGGTGCAGCATCGCTCCGGTATCCACCAGATGTTCCCTTCCTCGACCACCATCAAAGACGACGAAGGCAATGCGCTGGTTACCACCTACGCCGTGCATCGTCCGGATGGGAACTGGTCCGTGCTGCTGGTCAATCGCGACCAGTCGAGCGCGCATGCCGTCCGCGTCACATTTGAGAACTCAGCAGATAAGCGGAAAGGCTTTTTCTCCGGCACCGTCGCTTTCACGACCTTTGGCAGCGAGCAGTACGAATGGAGGAATGACTCAACCAACAGTCATGCGGACCCGGACGGGCCGCCAGTCGGCGTTAGCACATCCCTTCGAACCCACAAACGGTCTTCACACTGCCCAAAGCGTCCATTACGGTGTTGCGTGGCAAGGTGAAGGGCCTGGCGAACTAGCCTCAGCAGGCTGCGCATTTTGCACTAAGCGTTCTCGTCGCTGTTCGGAACGTTCACTCGCTCTGCAGGGAGTACTTCTTTTATGAAGGCAAACGCATATTTCTCCTGTTCCTCTGTGCCCTATCAGCTGTGGCCGGAGCAACCGCGTCGAATGCGGCAGAAAAGACCGATCGTCAGGTGGCCATCACCATCGATGACCTGCCCGCTGCTACAGGCTCGATGTCGGGCGCGGCGATTACCGAGATGACTGCGAAATTACTCACTACGCTGCGTGATCAGAAGGTGCCAGTGGTCGGATTTGTCAACGAGAAGAAGCTTTACAAATTCGGAGAGGTCGACGAGCGCATTAAAGCCCTGCGGATGTGGCTCGACTATGGTTTTGAACTTGGCAATCATACCTTTAGCCACTCCTCGCTCAACCAGGCGGGATTAAAGGCCTGGGAAGATGACGTGATTCAGGGCGAAAACGTAACTCGCCTGCTGCTCGCGGAACACCACATGAAACTCCGCTATTTCCGGCACCCGTTCCTGGACACGGGCCGTGACCTTCAAACCCGGCGCCAGGCGGAAGCATTTCTGGCGGACCGCGGCTACCGCATCGCCCCCGTGACTCTGGACGCGTGGGACTGGATGTATGCCCCGGTTTACGACGACGCCAAGAAGCGCGGGGACGCGAAATTGCAAGACGACCTCGTAAAGAGCTACCTCTCCTACAGCGATTCAGTATTCGCCTACGCGGAACAGCTTTCCAGGCAGACTCTCGGCTATGAACCAAGGCAGATTTTGCTGCTGCACGGCAATCAACTGGAAGCCGACCACATCGGCGAGCTTTTAGACGTCCTGCGGAAGCGAGGCTATCGTTTCGTTTCCCTAACAGACGCGTTGGGCGATCAGGCTTACGGTCTGCCCGATACTTATATCGGAGAGGAAGGAACCGGGTGGCTCGATCACTGGGCCATTACGATGGGCAAACCTCCGCAGGGCGCGCCGGCGTTTCCTCAATGGGTAATCGATCGAGCACAACCCCTGCACCAACCGCAGCCTTAGCCACCACTGACCTCACGGCTGTTTCGCGGTAACGGCGTTCATACCCGCCAAGATCTCGGCGGCCTCGTCGACATCCAGGTCGCGCTAGCGTGCCGAGACAACCCGTCTCGTGAACAGCCCGCAGGCTGCCAGGGCCTCAGGTCTGACTCATGGTGAAGAAGCAACATCGACAATCTTGCGCGCAAGTTCGATGAAATCCAGCGAGTTCTGCTGTCCTTCCAGGTTTGACAGGATTACTACTCCAAACTGTCGTTCCGGCAAAAGATACAGCACACTGCTGAAGCCCTGCTGATCTCCGCCGTGGCCAGCCTCCTGCAACCCGCGATACGTGCCAATCGGGCCACCTCGGAAGAAGCCGAGGCCGTAGATTGTCGGCTTCTTGTCACGAGTCGGCGCCGGTGTGAGCATCTGATCTAGAACCGCCTTGGGAACCAAACTTGCCGAGTACAGCGCAGCCACGAAATTGCCCATATCTCGCGCGCTCGAATCGATTCCACTCCCGGGAGGCTTGTTGCTAATGTCCACGAATACCGAGTTTTGCAGTTCGCCACTGGCCGTAACCCTGTACCCCCGCGCCCGCTGCGGGATAATCGCGAAAACGTCGTCCAGTCGTGTAGCCGGCATCCGTGCAGGCTCGAAGATCGCCTGCCGCATGTAGCGGTCATAGCTGGTACCGGAAGCGCCCTCGATCACGCAACCGAGTACGATGTAGCCGTAGCTGGTGTACTTCATCTTGGTTCCAGGTTCAAACTCCAGCGGATCGTTGGCGAACTGAGTCAATGCTTCCTTGATGGTCGAGTAGTGCTTGGTGTTGATAGTTTCTTCTTCGTTCCGGTAATCGCGGATGCCGCTCTGATGGGAGAGAAGTTCCCTCGTCGTGATCGGCCAGGGCTTCCCGGGAAAGTCTGGACAATACGTCTGGATGGGGGCATCGAGGTCCAGTTTTCCTGCGTCGACCAGCTTCATGGTGGCGGTCGCAGTGATGGATTTGGATAACGATGCGATGCGGTAAACCGTATCGGCGGTGGAGGCCACGTTGTTCTCAACGTCGGCCAGACCGTAGCCCTGGGTGAGGATGACCTGCCCGCGATCAACCACGGCCACTGACAACCCCGGCACATGGTGATTCGAAACGTAGGAGGTAATCAGAGAGTTGATAGCCAGAGCGTGCTGAGACGCCGTCTGCGTGGATGCTTGACGGCAAGCTGCCAACAATAGGACAGCAAGCACACAACTCTTTGCTTCTCGGGACGCCACTGTTCTGCTCCAGGGAACCAGCGTGATCGCACCGCGCGACTGCCTTTGAGCTTAGCATTTCCGCATCGCTGAGGTGGGCCAGCGATCTGGCCGAAGTCCCACGCATCGTTGTGATCACTTCTTTGAGTGCGGCGTTTTCACGACGGAAGGTGTCGAGGGGATGTCCCGGTTCAATAGACGGCGGCGGAGCAAGTTGGACAAGGACATCACGCGTGACTTGAGAGTGCAGATCGCACATCGAGCGCACTTCCTCGACCGGCATCCCTTCGGCCATCAGCTGCTGCTCCATGGCCATGATCTCGGTGGCATCCGTCTCGCCGACGATCTTGCGAAGCTGTTCCTTTACGAGTTCAGGAGCGGCTCCCGCATGCAAGTGCTGGATGATTTCCTTCAGAACGGAAATTCGATGCGCCCGGTTGTCAATCAATTCGCTCACAGTTGTTCTCCTGAAGACAGACTAGGCGAGGCACGAAACCGAGACGATGACTTATGTCACAACCAGAATTGCTTCAACTCCTCTTCCAGCCCGCGGACTTTCAAGGTTGTGCGGTCTTGCCAGAGATGCTTTGACCGGGAACACACTTCTCCCAACACCGTGCTCCGATACAATAGCCATCGTGCCGGAACCGACTATTGCCGTGGGCCAAACACTCGCCAAAGTCCCTATTTTCTCCGGGCTGACGGAAGGCGAATTGAGCTTTCTCGCGCAACGTGCAGTGCCACGCAGTTATTCCGCGGGGCAGAGCGTGTTCGGCGAAGGCGAGCCTTGCTCTGGACTCTATGTCGTCGAGTCCGGCCATGTACGGATCTTTAAGAGTTCGACCGAATGGACGCGAACAGGTACTCAGTATTGATGGTCCGGGCAGTTCCATCGCCGAACTTCCCGTCTTCGATGGCGGGAACTATCCCGCGTCCGTAACGGCTATCGACGAGGCCAAGCTGCTCTTTGTCAGCAAGCAGGATTTTCAGGCATTGTGCCTGGCCCATCCTCAGGTGGCGCTGAAGGTCTTGCGGGTGGTCGGTTCTCGCTTGCGCCGACTGGTTGGGATCATCGAAGAACTCTCGTTCACCACAGTGCGTCACCGGCTGGCTTCGTTTCTGTTGCGTCTCGCGCAGAAGGAAGGCAAACGTTCCGCCGCAGGCGTGGAAATCACATTGCCCGCCAGCAATCAGGAATTGGCGTCGCATATTGGCACGGTCCGCGAGCTCGTTTCCCGCAACCTCTCTCGCCTCCAGGCAGAGGGGATGCTTCAGATCGACGGTCGGACGGTGACGATCTCCAATCTAAAAGCGTTGGAAGCCGAAACCGATTCACCGGAATAAATCTGAACCTCCAGGCATCCTCACCTTCTTGCTGATCCCTCCGAATCTGCACTTTCTAGTCCGACTTTGTCCTTCGTGACAAAAGTCATCGGCAGCGGTTCCCATCTCCGCTAACTTCAGAACATCAAGCGCGACCTGTAGGCATGGAGCTGGGTCGTGAGGAGAATGCAATGAACATGACCGCCGAAAAAACCGTTCGTGAATTGGCGTTGGAGAATACAGCCGCCACCAGAGTCTTTGAAAAGCTAGGCATTGACTACTGCTGCGGAGGCAACAAGTCGCTGGAAGAAGCCTGCCGAGCATCGAATCTCTCGATCGATCAGGTGATCGATTCGCTGGAGATGGCCGAGGAAGCCGCGCATGCCGCCCAGAAAGACCGGAACTGGCAGATTGAACCCCTCGCGGATTTGATCGCACACATCAAGAACACGCACCATAAGTACACGCGTGAGGAAATGGCTCGTCTCGTTCCTCTCCTAGATAAGGTCTGCTCCGTCCATGGGAAGAACCATCCCGAACTGCAACAGGTCCGCGCCAGCTTTCAGGGCTTGGTCCAGGAGCTGACGACACACATGATGAAAGAAGAGCGGGTTCTGTTCCCCTACATAGTGAGGATGGAGGAGGCCGTCATCCAGAAGGAACCGGTTCTGCCACCACCGTTTGGCAGCGTGCAAAACCCCGTGTCCATGATGGAACACGAGCACGACTCCGCCGGGAACGCACTGCGTGCCATGCGCGAAGCCAGCTGTGGTTATACGGCTCCAGGCGACGCGTGTATCAGCTACCAGACGCTGTACAAGGCATTCGCGGACTTTGAAGCCGATCTTCACCAGCACATTCACCTGGAGAACAACATTCTGTTTCCTCGGGCGATTGCGATGGAAAAGGCGCACTAACGGAGAGAACAGCCATGTCCGCACTGCCAACGCGCATTGAGAAAGAAGCGGGCCGGCCGCTCACGCCGCTGCAGATTTTCGACATAACAGCGGCGCGAGAAACGACACTGTCGCGCCTGCTGATGCTCTATATCAGTACTGGACTGCTGTTCATGTTGCTTCCAGGAACCTTTCTCGGGGTATGGAATCTGTTGGCGATCAGCAGTCATCGCGCTGCAGATTCCGTGTCCGCGGCGTGGATTCAGGCACATGGCCATGCTCAGATCTTCGGTTGGATCGGAACATTCATCCTGGGCATTGGTTTCTATTCCATTCCTAAGCTGCGTCGCCTAGCAGGCTGCTGAAAAATCTCGATTGAACACGGTCTAGCTCTCTTCGTGGCTGATTCTGTGGTCCGTGGGGTCTGGTGTTTGTTTTGATTTCGCCAGGAAGTGTGTCGTTCTGGCCGCTTGCGCGCCTTTTAGGCACACTTCGGCATCAGCGTCCGCATGCGAACCAAGTTGTAGGTCGCCGCTGCCAGCGTGAACATCCAACCCACTCGCTCTAGTCCACGATGTCTTAGCTTGCGCAACAGCCCGACCGTCTTCATCCAGCCGAAAACTTCCTCGATCCGTTTCCGCTTCCTCTGGCTTACCTCATAGCCGAGGTGTCGAGTCGTGCGTTGGTCCAGCCGGCTCCGACGACGACTCTGGTTTTGCGCCACATGGGGCGTGATTTCCATCTGTCGCAGCTCTTCGATGAACTCCCGCTGGTCGTACCCTTTATCTGCTCCCAACGTCACTCGCCCGCAGCCGGGCAACTGTTCCGCCATCAGCAACCCGGCATGACACTCCGCCGAGCCGTAGGCCGTGGTCACCTGTGTGTTCACCACCAGTCCGTTCCGATTCTCCGTCATCAGATGTCCGTGGTAGCTCAACTTGGCTTCCTTTCCTGGTCCCTTGCGGGCCAGCATGGCTTCCGGATCGGTGGTGGAACAGTGCGTCTGATTGCTGCGTTTCTCTCCGCGATAGTTGATCGTGGGGTTATTCTCGTCCCACCGTGCCGCCGGTGGTTTCGGCTCCTGGTCGTTCTTATCCTTGGCCACAGGATCGACTGGCCGAAAGCTTTTGTGTGACGCCCAAGCTTCCAGCAATGTCCCATCCACCGTGAAGTGTTCGTCACTGAGTAGCTGCCCGGCCCGTGCTTCTCCCAACACCCCTTGAAAGAACGCTTCGGCGATGTCTCCTTCCAGCATGCGCTCCCGGTTCTTGGAAAACGTGCTGGCATCCCACATCGCGTCGTCCATGCTCAGTCCCACAAACCAGCGGAACAGCAGGTTGTAATCCAGTTGCTCCATCAGCAGCCGCTCACTGCGCACCGAGTACAGCAACTGCAGCAACAACGCCCGCAGCAGCTTCTCCGGAGCGATCGACGGCCGACCGCTCGTGCATAGAGCTTGTTGAACCGCGGTGAGAGTTGCTCCAAAACCCGATCCACCATGACTCGAATCCGCCGCAACGGATGGTCCTGCGGCACTCTCTTGTCGGGTGAGATATAGCTGAACATCCCGTCCTGCTGCTGATCGTCTCCTCGCATTCGCAACTACTACCATGTCACCCTGTGGATTGGGAGTGGTTTTTCAGCAGCCTGCTAGTGTGCTGTCCCGGAAATACGTTCACATAGTCGCTGGACTTTAGCGAAGATGGAGTCTGCTGTCGCCGTCCAGACAAACGGCCGGGCGTTCTGGTTGTCGTTTTCGACGAATTGATCGATCTTGGTCACCAGTTCTTTCACGCTGCGAAAGGTTCCGCGCCGGATGGCCCGTTGCGTGATCCGGTTGAACCAGATCTCCACCTGGTTGAGCCAAGAGGCGTAGGTCGGAGTGAAGTGCACATGAAAGCGGGGTCGCGTCGCCAGCCAGCGCTTCACACGCGGATGTTTGTGGGTCGCGTAATTGTCCACGATCACGTGTACGTCTAAGTCCGGCGGCACGTTGTTGTCGATCTGCCGCAGAAAGTCCAGATATTCTTGATGCCGATGTCGTTGCCGACAGCGCGCGAGCACCGTGCCCTTGGCCGTGTCCAGCGCCGCGAACAGGGTCGTGGTTCCATGACGCCGATAATCGTGGGTTACGCCTTCGACGTACCCCAGCCCGATGGGCAGCATGGGCTGGGTGCGTTCCAGCGCCTGAATCTGGCTCTTCTCGTCCACGCACAGCACCACCGCGTTCTCCGGTGGATGCAAGTACAGTCCCACGATGTCGCGCACCTTCTCCACGAAAAACGGATCGGTCGAGAGTTTGAAGTGGCGCTGCCGGTGCGGTTCCAGCCCGAACGCCCGCCAGATCCGGTGCACCGTGGATTTCGACAGTCGTGTCTGGCCTGCGATCTGCCGCACACTCCAGTGCGTGCCATCTTTCGGTTTCGTCTCCAGTGTTTTCCGCACCAGCTGGGCCATTCGTTCGTCGCTGATCGGTCGCGGACGCCCTGGGCGCAACTCGTCATGCAGTCCCGTCACCCCATGCTCCACGAAGCGTCGCCGCCACTTGCCCACCGTTGCGTTGGTCATTCCCAAGTGCCGGGCAATTTCTTGGTTCATCTTTCCCGCCGCGCTCAGCAGAACAATCCGTACCCGAGTCACCAGTCCTGCCGGAAGCGAACGAGAACTCGCCATGCTTTCCAGCTGCTCACGCTGCTCCGGGCTCAACACCAACACCGCTTTCGGTCGTCCCATCGCCATAGGCACCTCCATTGTGCATCAGAGACGCCTGTTTTCCGTGCAATACTAATGCCAGTTACTTATGGGACATCACACTAGTGTGCTGTCCCGGAAATACGTTCACATAGTCGCTGGACTTTAGCGAAGATGGAATCTGCTGTCGCCGTCCAAACGAAGGGCCGGGCGTTCTGGTTATCGTTTTCGACGAATTGATCGATCTTGGTCACCAGTTCTTTCACGCTGCGAAAGGTTCCGCGCCGGATAGCTCGTTGCGTGATCCGGTTGAACCAGATCTCCACCTGATTGATCCAAACGAAGGGCCGGGCGTTCTGGTTATCGTTTTCGACGAATTGATCGATCTTGGTCACCAGTTCTTTCACGCTGCGAAAGGTTCCGCGTCGGATAGCTCGTTGCGTGATCCGGTTGAACCAGATCTCCACCTGATTGAGCCAAGAGGCGTAGGTCGGAGTGAAGTGCACATGAAAGCGCGGTCGCGTCGCCAGCCAGCGCTTCACACGCGGATGCTTGTGGGTTGCGTAGTTGTCCACGATCACGTGTACGTCTAGGTCCGGCGGCACGTTGTTGTCGATCTGCCGCAGAAAATCCAGATATTCTTGATGCCGATGGCGTTGCCGACACCGCGTGAGCACCGTGCCCTTGGCCGTGTCCAGCGCGGCAAACAGGGTCGTGGTTCCATGACGCCGATAATCGTGGGTTACGCCTTCGACGTACCCCAGCCCGATGGGCAGCATGGGCTGGGTGCGTTCCAGCGCCTGAATCTGGCTCTTCTCGTCCACACACAGCACCACCGCGTTCTGCGGGGGATGCGAGTACAGTCCCACGATGTCGCGCACCTTCTCCACGAAAAACGGATCGGTCGAGAGTTTGAAGTGGCGCTGCCGGTGCGGTTCCAGCCCGAAGGCCCGCCAAATGCGGTGCACCGTGGATTTCGAAAGCCGGGTCTGGCCTGCGATTTGCCGCACACTCCAGTGCGTGCCACCTTCGGTTTCGTGTCCAGTGTTTTGCGCACCAACTGGGCCACTCGTTCATCGCTGATGGGTCGCGGACGGCCTGGGCGCAACTCGTCATGCAGTCCCGCCACCCCCTGCTCCACGAAGCGTCGCCGCCATTTGCCCACGGTGGCGTTGGTCAATCCCAATTGCCGGGCAATCTGTTGGTTCATCTTTCCCGCCGCGCTCAGCAAAACAATCCGTACCCGAGTCACCAGTCCCGCCGGAAGCGAACGGGAACTGGCCATGCTTTCCAGTTGCGCACGCTGCTCCGGGCTCAACACCAACACCGCTTTCGGTCGTCCCATCGCCATAGGCACCTCCATTGTGCATCAGAGACGCCTATTTTCCTTGCAATACTAATGCCACTTACTTATGGGACATCACACTAGGCTCCTTTGCGTTATCGGCGGTGTGGTCGTCGTGGGCGTTGTGGACTATCGGCGTCACGCTGCGATGGTTGACCAGCGTCTACCAGTGGCAGTGGAGAACCCTTCTGCCGCTGTCGGCAGCACTCGAACTGGCCGCCTTTGCTGATCTTCTTCCGCACGGTTTCCGGCCACCGTCCTCAAGATTCTGACAAAAGCAAACTGGACGAATGGGTATTTGTGGTCATCGCGGGTTCGGTGGGTTTGCTCCTCACCCTTCTGGTCAACTTTGGGATTACGTTGATTCTCGCGCTGCGAGGAACGTCGCCGGAAATACCAGCCGAATTCGACCAACGTTTTCTGGTTCTTCAGACTTGGGGATTTCTGGTTCCCTTTGTCTGGGGATTCAGTGCCAAGTGGCTTCCCGTCTTTCTAGGACTGCGCCCCGTGCGTGGACGCGTTCTCTTGCTGGCGGTCGCTCTAAATTCCGCCGGTGTCTTGGTCGCATTCGCAGGTTGGATGATGGCTGCAAGCCTCGTGCTGGTCGCCGGCCTGATCACGGCAGTGTATGCGCTACGATTGCTTGAACCGACCGCGCGCCCTGCCAAGGTCAAAGGAGTGCACACCAGCTTTCCAGTCTTCGTTCGTTTAGCCTACATCTGGGCTTTGGTTGCGGGCACGCTTGGGATCTGGGCGGCCTCAGTTCAGAACTCGCACGGTATTTGGGGCGCATCACGACACGCCTTGACCGTCGGTTTTCTGGCCACGATGGTGTTTGCAATCGGACAGCGGGTACTACCGGCCTTCTCCGGGATGCGATTGCTGTTCAGCACCAAGCTCATGTTCATCGCGACTGCTGTTTCTCGCCGTCGGATGTCTCCTGCGCGTCAGTTCAGAAATTCTCGCCTATCAGGGCTTGGTACGTTCCGCTTGGTCGTGGCTGCCGGTTTCCGCTATCACTGAGATGACAGCTGTAACATTATTTGCGCCAATCTGCTGGCCACATTCGTGCGGCATCCTCCTTCCACGCAGTCGTAGAATTACACAGAAGTGCGCAAGCCGCGACTCATCACCAACAACCCGGCAAAGCAGTACGAGTTGAGAGTAGAATTTCTAAAAAGATCGTACGAGGAGTATACGGTGGAGCATCCTCAAGATTCGCAAAAGCGACATCTGCTCCTCGGCACCGTATCCTTCACGGTTTGCTTCGCGGCATGGGGCCTTGATCAGTGCCTTCGCCCCGCATTTTCGCCAACAGTTTCACCTCTCAGCGACCCAAACCGCCTTTCTGGTCGCGGTCCCAGTTCTGCTGGGTGCGCTGGCTCGCATTCCGATAGGAATGCTGGCGGACCGCTTTGGAGGCCGCGCCGTTTTCACAGTTCTGCATGTTCTTCGTCGCCGTGCCGGTGGCCTTGGTTCCGGCCGCCACCAGCTACAGGAATCTGCTCGTCGTGGCCTTCCTTCTCGGAATGGCGGGGTCCTCATTTGCTGTTGGCGTTGGTTACGTCTCCCGCTGGTTTTCCATGGAGAGCCAGGGCAGCGCGCTCGGCGTGTACGGCTTGGGAAACATTGGCCAGTCGGCCGCGGTGTTCCTCGGGCCGGTGGTCGCTGCCGCGTACGGATTTCGCTCCGTCTATTGGGGAATGTCAGTCATCCTGCTGGTCTGGGCAGGTCTGTTCGTCATCTTTGCTCGAAACGCTCCCCAGACTGCTCGTCCCAAGGGTCTCTCGGAGATGCTCGGCGTACTCGCACGCGAACCTCTGGCGTGGGCACTGGCGGCACTCTATTTTCTGACCTTTGGTGGATTCGTCGCCTTCTCGATCTATCTCCCGACACTGTTGCGTGATCAATTTGGGCTGCAGACCTGCGGACGCCGGCTTCCGAACCGCCGGATTCGTCGTGCTCGCCACTCTCTGCCGACCGCTCGGTGGCTGGCTGTCGGACCGGATTGGCGGATCGCGAGTTCTTTCATGGATTCTGCCCGCTGTGGCTGCTTTCGGATTGTTGCTCGGCGTGCAATCGATGCTGCCATTCACGGTTGGCGCACTGGGATGCGCTGCCTTGCTCGGCATCGGCAACGGCGCAGTATTTCAACTTGTGCCCCGATATTTCCCGACCCAGAGAGCCACTGTCACCGGCCTGGTAGGTGCAATGGGCGGGATGGGTGGATTCTTTCCGCCTTTGCTTCTAGGCATTTTCCGTGACCGACTCGGAGTGGTTTGGCCAGGATTCCTGCTGTTGTCGCGGTGGCCTGTCTTCTCTGGTGGATGAATGGACGCGTCTTCTTGCCGCGGGAAGAAGCGCTTGCGCCAAGCTTCCTGCCGGCTCTAACGCGTACCGCGGACAAAGTCCGCGCGGGAGCCTGGGCCACGTTGTGGACTTTGGTTCTGATCGCCGCCATTGTGCTTGGCTCGCGCAATCTGCAGAACTTCGACCCTGCGCTGGTGATCTACACGTTCGCGATCATTTTCGCGACCTGGGGTGTCATTTACCACTACTCCGTCTGGATTCGAAAGCCTCCGACCTATGTGTACTGGCAGCGCGGATGGCAACTGTTCAGGGAACGAGGAGTCATTCGAAGTTTCGGGCACGTCATTGCGTCTGGCAGGAACTCATCTTCTGGCCCAGACATTCATCGCGAAACGCTCGCGGACTGCGTTGGGCGATGCATCAGATGATTTTCTGGGGATGCGTGCTGGCGGTGATGATCACCTTCCCGCTGGTATTCGGATGGATTCATTTCACCAGCGCTCCGAACGATCAGATGACGTATGTCACGCTACCTGTTCGGGTATTCCGGCGGGCAGATTTCATCTGCACACGTTCACAGCGCTGATGCTATTTCATGGTCTTGATATTGCGGCGTTCCTGGTTCTGGGTGGAATTGCGCTTTCCCTGTGGCGCCGCATGCGGGACGAAGGTGCGCGCGCAGTTCAAACGTTGGCCATGGATTTCTGGCCGTTGATCTCTGCTCTTTGCCATATCGATCACCGGCTTGGCTCTGACGGTCTCCCAAGAGTGGCTGGGCGGCAGCTTCTACGATTTCATTGCCATCTTGCACGCGATCACGGTGATTGCCGCTTTGCTCTATCTTCCATTCGGGAAGTTCTTTCACATCTTTCAGCGTCCCGCGCAACTGGGTGTGAAACTGTACCAACGCGCGGGCGACGAAGGCGAGGGCGCGATCTGCGCACGTTGTGGCGAGCGCTATGCATCCCTCATGCACGTCGAAGATCTGAAACGTGTGCTGCCGCAAGTCGGATTCAACTATTCGATGTCGGGGCCAGTGGGCAATTGGCAGGAATTGTGTCCAGCCTGCAAGCGCAAGTCACTTTCCCTCGCGCAATTGAGATTGAAAGAGGAAGCGAATGGCTAAGGCTCCTGTCTCCGAAGAGATTCTCAAAGAAAAGTTCGGGCCGCATCTGAACTACCAGCCGCCCGGCGGGTGGAACGATGAGTCGGTCCATCCGGCGGAGAAGCTTGGTCAAGACACACTGCTGCTTCTGTGGTCAGCAATGCGGAATTCAATTAAAGGTCCGCGAGAATCGCGTGATCGGGTTCGAGCCATGGGAGGAGTTTCCGTTCAACCGCGGCATGCTCTGCCCAAAAGGCGTGAAGCGTTATCTGCAGGGCAATCACCCCGACCGTCTGCTTGCCCCGTTGATGCGCAGCGAGCAGGGATTTCGTCCTGCGTCCTGGGACGAGGCTCTGAACTTCACGGTGAGCCGGATGCGCGAGATCCAGGAGAAGTATGGCAAGGACGCCTTCGCCATCTACGGCGGCGCATCGCTCTCGACTGAGAAATCCTACCTGCTCGGTAAATTCGCCCGCGTGGCTCTAGGCACTCGCCACATCGACTACAACGGACGACTGTGCATGGTCTCCGCCGGAACGGCCTACAAACTGGCCTTTGGCATAGATCGAAGCACAATTCCATGGAGCGAGATCCCCAAGGCGGAAGTACTGTTTGTTATCGGCGCGAACATCGGCGACTGTGCCCCCATCACGACCGACTACATCTGGCGCTGTCGCGACAACGGCGGAAAACTGATCGTCGCCGATCCTCGGATGACTCCCATCACGCGAAACGCCGATCTCTATCTTCCACTGCGTCCGGGCACCGATCTTGCACTACTTGATGGGAATGCTGCACGTCATCCTGCGTGACGGGTTGGAGGATCGCGAATTCATCGACCAATACACCACCGGCTTTGAGGCCGTGGCTGAATCTGCCAAGCAGTGGGATCTCCGCAAGGTAGCTGAAATGACCGGCGTGCCGCCGGAATCCATCGAGAAGGCCGCGCGCTGGATCGGCAAATCGAAGCGGGCCATCATGATGCACGCTCGCGGACTGGAGCATCAGTCCAAGGGCGTAGAGAACTGTCTGGCGGTGCTCAACATCGCTCTCGCCACCGGCAACATCGGCCGCGAGGGTGCTGGGCCCACGATGATTACCGGCCAGGGAAACGGCCAAGGCGGACGCGAGCATGGGCAGAAGTGCGACCAACTTCCAGGTCAGCGTTCTCTCGCCGATCCTGCGGCCCGCGAGTACGTTGCCGGCGTCTGGGGCATCAAGCCCGAAGAACTTCCCCAGCCGGGCTACAGCGCCCAAGAAATCATGAACGCCATCCACAGCGGCGAAATCAAGGGACTGCTCTCGCTGTGTTTCAACCCGCTGGTTTCGCTTCCCGACGCGAACTTCACCCGCGAAGCATTGTCGAAGCTGGAGTACTTCGGCGTTGTCGATTTCTTTCTCTCGGAAACGGCTCATCACGCCGACGTTGTCATGGCCGGCAGCCTCCATGAGGAAGAAGATGGGCTCGGTTGCAGCGCCGAAGGTCGCGTCATTCACTGGCAGAAAAGCATCGATCCGCCGGGCGATGCCAGACGCGACTCCGACATCATCATCGACTTGGCGCACCGACTGGGTCGCGGGCAGTTCTTTCCATTCAAGAATCCTGCCGACATTTTCGAGGAACTGCGAGTCGCCTCGCGAGGCGGTGTAGCCGACTACTACGGCATCACCTACGAGAGAGTGGATGAGCAGATGGGCATTTTCTGGCCCTGTCCCATCGCTCGACCACCCAGGCACCCCGCGCCTATTCGTCGACAAGAAGTTCTATACCCACGATGGCAAAGCGCACTTCAACGTCACGGAATGGCGTCCCAGCGGCGATCCAATCGGCGATGAATATCCGCTATTCCTGACCACCGGCCGTGTGGTCAGCCAGTACTTGTCTGGGACTCAAACCCGGCGCATCGGAGCGTTCGTGGATCAGAACCCTGAACCTCGGGCGGAAATTCATCCGCGACTGGCTGAACAGTATGGCATCAACGACGGCGACTGGATCACGGTAACAACCCGACGCGACGATCTGACGATTCGCGCCATGGTCGTGAAGACCATTCGCCCCGACACCGTCTTCATTCCTTATCACTGGGCGGGCACTCGCAGTGCAAACCGCCTCACTCATCGGACACTCGACCCTCGCAGCAAGATTCCGGAATTCAAGGTTTCGGCATGCCGCATCGCCAAAGCGACGGGACCTGACGAGTCCCCCGACGATCGTGGCGCGCACAAGAACGGCGCGATCGCGAGGAGGCGCCTAGTGTTCGGATACGAATTCTATGTCGATCCCTCGCGCTGCATCGGCTGCCGCTCTTGCCTGCAGGCGTGCGAGGAATGCGACACCCATCGGGGAAAGTCGATGATCAACTTCGACTTCATCGAACGGAAGGAAAGCATCCGTTCCGCAGCATACGTGTGCTGGCATTGCGACGAGCCCACCTGCGCTCAGGTCTGTCCGGCGGATGCCATCAAGAAAGGCGAAGATGGAATCGTCCACTCCTCGCTCAAACCGCGCTGCATCGCCTGCAACAACTGTGTGCTGGCCTGCCCCTTCGGCATCCCGAAGATGATGATCCCGAGCAGCAGATGATGAAGTGCGACATGTGCTATGACCGCACTTCCGTCGGCAAGCGACCGATGTGCGCGACCGTCTGTCCGAGTCAGGCACTGTCCTACGTCAGGCCCGAGGAGATCGCCCAGCGTCGCGAGAAGCCGACGAATATTTTCTATTTCGGCAGCCAGAAGATCACGACCAAGGTTTACATGATGGCCCCGGCCGAACGAGAGGCCATCGCCCTCGATGTCGTGGACTACATGTGGGAGGAGAACCATGAATTGGTTGCGACGGGGCAGTAGCGAACCGCTCTGGAAGGAAGAGTTCTCGGTTCGCACGGCAGACGAGCGCTACGTCACGCGTCGGCAGCTCACCAAATTCCTCGTCCTGACCAGCCTCGGCATGTTCGTGGGCAACATCTGGATTCTGATTCGTTCGGTTTTCTACAAGGCTCCCGTCTACCCGCAGCAACCTGTGGCCCAACTCGGAGAGATTCCGGTCGGGGGAGTGAAACTGTTCAGCTATCCAACAGAAGAAGACCACTGCATCATGATCCGCACCGGCGAAGACGAATACGTAGGCTACAGCCAGAAATGCACTCATCTTTCGTGCGCGGTCTATTATTCTCAAGCGGAAAACAGGCTTGAATGTCCGTGCCACAAGGGCTTCTTCTCGATCAAGGATGGCGCCGTTCTGCAAGGGCCTCCATCGCGTCCATCTGCCGCGTATTGTTCTCGAAGCGCGCGGCGAACAATTAGTTGCGATCGAGGTAAAAGGTTAACGCCATGCCAACTTCAAACGACCTGCCTCCTCAAAATCGCGGCCTGACGGCCATCGCGGGAGCGATGTCTCTGATCGCCGTTCTTCTGATCGTACAAATCTGGCTATTGAGCGCTGCTCTGGAGTCTTTTCTGGCTGGAAATCATCACAGTGCGCTGCCAGCCGCCATATTCTCTGGAGTGATGTTCTTGATCTGCCTGGGTCTCTATCCTTTTGTCGATCGCGTCGATTCCGAAGTCCGTGGTTCTGACAACCGTCGTTAACTCCATCCTCCGTACCCCTAAGACGACAGCCATCTGAATTCCACCCGTGACATTAGTCACATGCAGGCGGTCACCCGTCTGTCACCCTTGTTTTCAGGATCTACCGCAGGAGGATGGCTGTGGAACTCAAACTGGACTTTGATGAGCGTCCGTTTATTGTGATCTGGGAAACAACGCAGGCATGCGATCTGGCCGTGTGTGCACTGTCGCGCCTGTGCGCAACCCGTCCGCAGCGCGCTGGAACTGAGCACTGCTGAAGCCAAGAGGCTCATCGATGAAGTGGCAGCCCTGAAGGCCCCGGTCTTCGTCCTGACCGGCGGCGATCCTTTGAAGCGTCCCGATGTTTTCGAGTTGGTTGAATACGCATCCTCCCACGGTGTACGGATTTCCTTGACCCCGAGCGCTACTCCTCTGTTAACCAAAGAAGCCATCGTTCGACTCAAAGCCTGCGGGCTGGCGCGACTTGCGATCAGCCTGGATGGCCCGACAGCCGAGGTTCACGATGCATTTCGTCGCGTGCCCGGCTCCTACGAGTGGACACTGCAAGCCGTCCGCTGGGCGCGTGAAATCGGCCTTCCCGTCCAGATCAACACCTTGCCGACGAGGATTGGCGGTTACCCGTCACACCCTTTGGGCTGTGATCCCCGTCACTGCGGTTGTCGCCAAGGTCGACCTAACATTATTTGTTTGAAGCGAGAACTCGTCCATAGCAGTCAGAAAACGCAGTACACTTATGAGGGTGACTAGAATCCGAGCATTTGCGCTGCTGACGATCGCCTTGTTATGGGCCATCACGCCAGCCATGGCCTGTGTTCTGCCGGGGGCGACAATGACTCCCGCGGAACGGGAATGTTGCCACCACATGGCGGAGCAGTGTGGAAGTTCCATGATGCCGGCCAGTCACTCTTGCTGCAAGGCTCAGGGACCGACGAACACTGTTCTTCCCCAGGCGCAGGCTGCCGGACCGGTTCGTCCTCTCACAATTGCTGTGGTACCGCCGGTCGCCTCGTTAGGGGCTTTGCCGGCGGTAACAGTGCGCGCCCACCTCTCATTTCTTGATGCTCCACCTCCCGAACCGTCTCCCGGCTGTAACTCCGTTCTGCGAATCTAGACTAGCTTTCATTGCCCAGATGAGGCCGTGCTCTGCCTTGTTGCGCCCTTGGTGCGCTTTATGGAGACACGCCTTCTATCCCTCTATTGATGAATTGTTTACGGAGGAGCAATGAAAGTTTTACGTTTATGTGTTTGTCTGCTGATCGCCTTCAGCGGTGCGCTCGGTTTTGCCAACGAGCCAGTCGCTGACGCCGATCCTTTATCTGGCGTCACTGGCCTTCTGGCGCAGGAGCATCAGCACTCTCGGCCATCCACGCCGCCGATGAGCCTTGCTGAACTTGAAACAACCGCATTGGCCAACAATCCCGAAATCCGGGTGGCTATGCGTCGTGTCGCAATCGCCGAGACACGAGTGCGCAGTGCCGGGTCGTTGAGCGACCCCGAGTTCATGTATCGCGGCTGGGGCACACCACTCGCCAAGCCCTGGGACCTGAACCAGACGCAGCACATGTTCATGTTCAACCAGTCACTGCCCGGTCCGGGCAAGCGAGCACTTCGCACACAACTTGCTGCCGAGGAAGTGGAGCAGGTCAAAGCGGAACTGGAGGCCAAGAAGCGCGATGTGACGGCCCAAGTCCGAAAGACGTTCTACGACCTGCTCCGCAATCAGGACGAACTCCTGCTGCACGACGAACAGGCGGCGCTGGCTCGCCAGTCGTCGGAGTCGGCGCGGATCAAGTATGTTGTCGGACGCGTCCCGCAGCAGGACGTGCTGAAAGCACAGATCGCACTCACCAAACTGGTCGAGCACCTCGTGATGCTCGAACAGGACGGCGGTCTCGCGCGAGCCCGACTGAATACTCTGCTGGGCCGGGACCCCGGATCTCCACTCGAAGTTCAGGGCCAATACTCGCCGCCGCAGAAGCTTCCCGCACTCTTGGACCTGGAAAAAAACGCTCTGGAGAATCGGCCAGAACTGGCGATGTCGTCCTCCGGTGTGCGGCAGGGCGAGGCTCGAACCAAGCTTGCCGAAAAGGCGTACACGCCAGACTACAACCTCAGCGCGGGTTACATGCTCATGCCGGACGGCGCTCGCTATCGCAACACCTACATGGCCGAGCTCGCCGTCACACTACCCTGGCTGAACCGCGGGCGTCACGACGCAGAGATCGCCGAGGCACAGGCGGATCTCTCGGCTGAGAAAGCAGAGTACGACAACCAACGTGCGCTCGTCTTCGAAGAGATTCAGGAAGCTCTGATTCGCGCGCAATCTGCCAAGCGCCTCGTTGATCTTTACAGCCAGACGCTTCGTCCTCAAGCACAGGCGACACTGAAGTCAACCGTCGCTGCTTACCAGGCCGACCGCACCGACTTCCTCAACCTGCTCGACAGCCAGAATACGACTCTCGACGTTGAACTCGATTACTACCGCGCCGCGTCCGAATTGGAATCGCGGATTGCGGATCTCGAACGTGCAGTGGGAGCTCCCCTGATAAGGGATGGACACGAATCCGATACACCTGTCCCTCAAGCCTCTCTGCCTCAAATCACTCCGGAGGTGCGGCAATGACACGCAATGAGAAGAAAATCCTCGGCACAGGACTCGCTCTGGGACTGGTGTTGGCCTGCGGGGCTTTCGGCGCAATGCGGCTATGGCATCCCGAGCGCAGCGCGGCCCAGTCGCAAGATGCCCCGATTCCCAAGTACGAGACAACGTCGGATGAGACCACCTCTCAACGCACAAAACCTGAAGAAGAGCAGGCAGACGCCTCCGTCTCCAACATTCAGCTAAACCAGAAAGAGCAGACAGACATCGGTGTCGAAACGGTTGAAGTCAGGCGACGTAACCTTGAACGCGCTCTCATCGCCGTCGCCAAGGTGGACGAGCCGGAAACGCAACTGGCTTCGATCAGTGCGCGCATCGGTGGCCGCATCGACAAGCTCTACCTGGATTTCACGGGCCAGCAAGTGCGTCGTGGTCAGACTATTGCTTCCCTTTACAGCCCAGAAGTCTTTTCGACTGCCGAGGAATACAGACTTGCGCTTGAGAACCGAAAGCGCCTTGGCACGGGTGCCGAGCCCTTAGCAGTATCGGGCGCCGAAGACCTCGTAAACGCAAGCCGCCGCCGGCTGGAACTCTGGGGACTCACGACACAGCAGCTTGATGAGATCGCGTCGTCGGCGAAGCCTCAGATCGAACTTCCCATTTACTCTTCCGTCAGCGGCATAGTGACAGAACGCAAAGTTACGCAAGGGCAATACGTAAACGCTGGAGAAGTGCTCTTTACCGTTACTGACCTAAGCAGGATTTGGGTGAAGGCAGACGTGTACCAGCCCGATCTGCCTTCGGTGCACATCGGCCAGTCCGTTGAGATCACTTCCGACTCACTGCCTGGCACCACGCTACACGGGCGAGTCGGATTTCTCGATACTTCCATCAATCCACAGACCCGCACTGCCTCAGCTCGCATCGAGGTTCCGAACCCCAGCATGCGATTACGTCCCGGCATGTTCGTGCAAGTTAAGTTTTCCGCACACGCAGGACACGACGTTCTGGCCATACCGCGCTCTGCTGTTCTCGATACGGGTAGGCGCAAGTTCGTCTACGTGGCCAAGGGCAATGGCGAATTCGAAGGACGGCAGGTGCAGCTCGGTCCAGCAGGCACGGACTATTACCCAGTGCTCGCCGGCCTTAGGGAAGGCGAACACATAGTCAGCCAAGGTAGTTTCCTGATCGATTCCCAGACTCGAATCACAGGTGGTATGACCGGGATGTTTGGCGGATCGAAGGAATTCGATCATGGTCAGGCCGACCAAGGTCAAGCACAAGCGCCCGCCGTTCCCCAGATTAAGCTCACCTTCCGTTCTGATCCGGAAACACCTCGCGGCAACTCCGATGCGACGCTGCACGTAACCGTGCTCGACGCATCAGGGAAGCCGGTGACTGATGTGCAGGTAAAGGTCACGCTCATCATGCCGGCGATGCCAGCGATGGGCATGGGCGAGATGCGTACCGCAAGCGGCCTCACATGGAAGGGTTCTGACTACGCGGGCACGATCAAGGTCCCGATAGCGGGCTCCTGGAATGTCGAAGTGAATGCCAGCCGCAACGGGCAACTCCTGGGCAGCTATCACGCTCGGCTGAGTGCGCAGTAAAGGGGAGAAACCATGATTAACTGGCTCATTGAATTTTCGCTGAAGAACCGCTTCCTCATACTGCTGGCCTACGCTCTGCTTGCTGTCTGGGGTTACTGGGCGCTGCTCCGGACTCCGATCGACGCCATTCCAGATCTCAGTGAAAACCAGGTGATCGTTTACACCGACTGGTCAGGCCGTAGCCCGCAGGAAGTCGAAGACCAGATCACGTATCCGTTGACCGTCAACTTGCAGGGACTGGCAGGAGTACGGGACGTACGTTCGTCCTCGGCATTGGGCTTCTCGATGATCAACATCATCTTCCAAGACAAGATTGATCCCTATTTTGCACGCACGCGCGTCTTGGAACGCCTGAACTTGGCATCGGGATTCCTGCCTGAGGGAGTCGTACCTGTTTTGGGCCCGGATGCGACCGGTGTCGGCCAGGTCTTCTGGTACACGGTCGAGGGACCGTACGACGGCGGGACGTTGCACTCCCTGCAAGACTGGTTCATCAAGTACCAGCTGAATTCGGTGTCCGGCGTTGCAGAAGTGGCAAGCATCGGCGGTTGGGTACGCCAATACCAGATCGACGTTGATCCCATCAAGCTGCGCGCTTACAACATCCCCTTGCGCACCGTCATCGAAGGCGTCCAACGCAGCAACACCAACATCGGCGCAAAGGTCATTGAAGCCAGCGACCAGGAGATGGCGGTCCGGGGAATTGGCTTGATTCGCTCGACGGAGGACCTTGAGAATATCGTCCTCACCGCCACGGCGGGCACACCTGTCTACATCCGCAATGTCGCGAATGTTCATTTGGGGCCGGAATTCCGTCGCGGCGTTCTCGACAAAGACGGCAAGGATGTCGTGGGCGGTGTTGTAGTCATCCGCAACGGCGCGAACGCACAAGAAGTAATCAGCGGCGTCAAAGCGAAACTTGCAGCGTTGGAACCGGGGTTACCCAAGGGCGTCCACATCGTTCCTTTCTACGACCGCAGCACTTTGATCCTTCACGCGGTGAATACGCTAGAGTCGGCGCTGCTCGAAGAGATCGTTCTGGTCACGCTCGCGCATGTAATCTTCCTCTGGCACTTCCGCAGCATCCTCATCGTCACGCTGCCATTACCGCTGGCGGTCGCGGGATCGTTCCTGTTCATGCACTATGCCGACATCTCCTCCAACATCATGTCACTCGGTGGGATCGCAATCGCGATTGGGGTGCTGGTCGATGCCGGGATTGTGATGACCGAAAACGTGCTGCGGCACGCAGAGCAGTACTACGAAGAACATGGCGAGTACAAGTCGGCGATTGGCCAGATCACTCTGGAAGCAGCCAAGTTGGTAGGTCGGCCGATCTTCTTCGCGATGACCATCATCATTCTGGCATTCGTCCCGGTGTTTGCACTCACCGGCATGGAAGGCAAGATGTTTCACCCGCTGGCCTTCACCAAAACCTTCGCCATGGTGTGCTCCACCCTAATCGCGGTCACGCTGGTGCCGGTGCTCTGCACTTTCTTGATCCGCGGAAAACTGCATCGCGAGGACGCCAATCCTGTGATGCACGGTCTGCGAATGATTTACAAACCGGTACTGCGCTGGGCCTTGAAGCACAGGATTTTGACTCTGAGTACTGCAGTTGTAATCTTCGCCTCCGCGCTCTGGCTTGCAACCACGATCGGCTCCGAGTTCATGCCGCCGCTCGATGAAGAAACTGCCCTCTTCATGCCCATTACCGACCCCAGCATTTCCCTCACCAAGGCAACCGACATCCTGCGCTGGCAGGACAAGATCATTGCCCAAGACCCGCTCGTCGAGAGCGTCGTGGGAAAAATCGGAAGAGCGGAAAGTGCCATCGACCCCGCCCCGGTGAATATGACCGAAACGGTCATCAACTTCAAACCCAAGGATGAATGGCCCGCCGGTACGACCAAGGAAGCTATCCTGCAAAGACTGGACGAAAAGCTGCGACTGCCCGGCGTGACCAACATCTGGACCCAGCCGATCCGCAACCGCATCGACATGCTTTCAACCGGCATCCGCACCCAGGTCGGAGTCAAGGTCTTTGGTAACGATCTCGCGACCATTGAGCAGAAAGAAACTGAAATCGAACGGGCTCTGCGCCCGGTTCCTGGCGTCGCTGACCTCTATGCGGAGCGCATCACCGGCGCACCCTACCTAGAGATCAAGGTGAACCGCGAAGCGGCCGCCCGGTACGGAATCAACGTTGGCGACGTGCAGGACGTGATCGAGACCGCGATCGGCGGCAAGAACCTCACAACCGCCATTGACGGCCGTCAACGTCTGCCCGTGCGAGTGCGTTACTCCCCTGATTTCCGCCAAGATCCCGAGGAGTTGCGGAACAACGTTCTGGTCACGGCTAGCAACGGCGCCCAGATTCCCCTTGGACAGGTGGCCGACCTTGGCGTAGTGATGGGGCCCTCCATGATCAGTAGCGAGAACGGACTGCTGCGAGGCAGCGTATTGATGAATGTGCGCGGACGTGATGTTGGCCGGTTCGTGGACGAAGCGCAGCGCGCCGTGGCCCGCGCGGTGAAAATGCCGCCTGGCTACTACATCGAGTGGAGCGGTCAGTACGAAAATCAGATCAGTGCGAAAAAGCGCCTCGAACTCGTCATTCCAGTCGTGTTCCTGATCATCTTTCTATTGCTCTACAAAACCTACAACTCCTTCAAGGAGGCCTCGCACGTGATTCTCGCCGTGCCTTTCGCGTTGAGCGGTGGAGTATTTCTCCTGAAGCTGCTGGGGTACAACTTCTCCGTTGCCGTTTGGGTGGGCTTCATCGCCCTGTTTGGTACCGCTGTGCAGACCGGCGTAGTGATGGTGATCTACTTGGAAGAAGCCGTGGAAAGAAAGCGAGTCGCGATGGGCGGACTCACTGTACAGGGCCTGCGTGAAGCGGTGATGGAAGGCGCTCTCTTACGCTTGCGTCCTAAAATCATGACCGTATCCACAGTTGTGGCAGGTCTGTTGCCCATCATGTGGTCTACGCACACCGGGGCCGAAGTGATGAAGCCGCTCGCCACCCCCGTGCTCGGAGGCATGGTCAGCTCTCTCCTGCATGTGCTGATTGTGACTCCCGTGATCTTCACTTGGCTGCGGGAAAGAGAACTGTCGGAAAGGTAAGCAAATGCCTGTAACCCTCGTCCCCATTACGCCGTAAGCACTCAGACAATGTTCTGTGTGTGGCAATTCCGTGAGCAAAGCAGTGTTGGCCGAAGCGCACTGGTACCCCTTCTGGAACCGTGAAGACGGCGCATGTCCCGGTTGCGTTCAGCAGAATCTTCTCCAAACTCTCCTCTCCAGAGGTGACCCGGCCCTACATGAAGCGATTCAGACGAAATGGCCTCTGGACGCGGAGGCCGCCTTCGGGGCATTGCCCACCCGTCTTCGCTTGCACGCTGATCCCCGATTCTCCGGCAAAGGCGTAACTATCGCTCTGGTGGACGCTGGCTTTCTATCCGCATCCCGACTTGGTGCGGCCGCGAAATCGTATTCGTGTTTGGGGAGACGCGACTCGTGATCCTGTTTCTGTTTTCCACTTTGAGCCGCAGGAGACGCCTACGTGGCCCGACTCTACCAGTGCGCTTGACTGGCAGTGGCACGGCTCGATGGCCAGCACAGTGGCCGCCGGCAACGGCTTTCTGAGTCACGGCCTTTACTCTGGACTGGCCCATGCTGCAGAACTGGTGCTCATTCAGGTTCGTGACCACGGTGGACACATTTCCAGCACCAGCATCCGGATACGTCTCCCTCAATACCCTAACCATGCTCACTATGGATCACCGCCGAAATTAAGCAAAACGGATTCTGCTTACCCATCGACACCGTCTGCCGTTCTGCAAATTCCCTCTTGCTTCCGTTTACTCTTTATCCGATCTCTATCAGCAAAGCGTGAAACGCCAAATCGCTAGTTGTTACCTGAGTTCCGCGTATTCCGTCTTAGCTTGCTTCAGAAGGGGGATTTCAGAATCGGCATCCTTCCACAGCGTGAGGAAATCCTGATAGGCGGATTTTGCCTTTGCTGTGTCTCCGGATAGAACATAGGATCTCCCCAGTTGCAGGCGCGCCAGAACTCCAATTGGATCGCTAGCCACGATTCCTCGATGATCGACAATCTTCTGGAACTCAGAGCTGGCTTCGGCACCTTGATGCGCACTCAGATAAGCCTGGCCGCGCACGTACACTGGATAGAGTGCACCGAAGAATCCTTGTAGATTGCTACGTGGCGTGCCTAGTTCATAGGGAGCGGCGCTTTCCAGCACTTCGATCGCTCTTGAAGGCTGCCGACGATTCAGCGCAAGAATCGCACGAAGCACCGGCAGGTAGCTAAACCTGACGGAAGTGTCTTCAGGAAAATTCTTCTCCAAGTCGTCCACCAGAGTTTGTGCCCGCGAAGAATTACCCGCGAGAGCCAGGGCCAAGGCAGCACCATACTCAACTTCGCGATCTTTCGCGAGTGCAAGTGCTGACGACGCTCGCTGCGTGGCGGCCGTGGGATTGCCGAAAAATGCTTCCCGCAGCGCTGCTCCGATTTCGAACAGAGCGGCTCGTTCACCATGTCCAGCCTGCTGCGCCAACTCTGCCGCCTGCAACGACATTTTCCGTGCGTCGCGCAGTCGGCCGCCGTAAGCCAGCACAAATGACTCGTGATGTGAGAGCCAATCTTCTGCTTCCGAGTTTCGTTGACTCAACGACACTTCACGTGCCATCGCTGAATCATCGGCCTTTAAGAACGCCAAGTCGTATCTCAACACGAGGAAGTCCGGCATTTCCAGTTTACGGTCCGCGGCAATCTTAAGGGCCGCCTCGGCATCCGCCAAACGGTCAAGGTAGATGTAGTCGGAAGCGAGGTTGAGATATCCAATGGGGGCATCAGGACCGAGCTCGATGGATTTCTGGGCCTCTTCCACAGCTTTCTCAAATTTGCCTAAGGCGGTATAAGTGAAGCCGGCCAGGAAATCGTGCGGAGTCGTGTCGCGGGGATAGGATCGTGACCACGCTTGGCAAATCTGTTGCGCCTTTTCCTGGTTTCCGGTCGTCCGCCCTGCATAGTACGCGGTGATGAAAAACTTCTCCTGCTCGCTGGCACGATCGCGCAATTCGTACGCCTTGGCGGTGTGCGCGGCCGCGAGAGCAGATTCTCCCGTGTGGCCGTACATGAGACCCAAGGCGGCATGTGCCATCGCGAATTGAGGATCGATTTCCACCGCCTGGGTGAAGAACGGGATCGCGGCCGGCGGATCGGAATAGACTAACTGCCACCCCCTGCTGTAAGCCTTCAGCGCATCCAACGATGGGGTTGTAGCCTCCGCCAGCGGCATATCGTGCTGTCCCACGCTCGCGAGCGATTCCCCAACGCGGATCCTGAGCCTCCTTGCGATCTGGTCCAGCGCATGTAAGACCTCTTCCTTGCGAGCTGCCTGCACTTGCTCCTCGTCAAGAACTTCGCCACTGTGACAATTAACAGCTTTCACTCCCAAGACATACTGGCTTCCAAGGGTTGCAATGGAACCGTTCAACACGGCGGCGCTTCCGGTTCGCTCGCAAATTTCCCGAGCATTTTCAGAAGTCAGACGCGCATCGGTCGGTTGGCCCATCAAGCGCAGGGTGTCGTGAATGCGTTCCTCGGAGACCAACCGCAGAAACGGCGATTGCTCCAGCTGCACCGATAAGCCTTGCCGCAATGTGCCATCAAAGACTGGATCACCCGTCGAGTTCGCGAAATCGGCGATCACGAGAGTGTCTTTCGCGCTGAGCGCTGGCGACGGATGAAAGAACAGCCGAAAGGTGCCCGCGGCCACGGCCACCAGAAGGACGACAGCAGCAGCGATCCAGCCCCACGGTCCAGACTCATCCACCTGCACCTGGAGTTTGGTATGGCTTGCGGCGACAACGCTCAGTTCGGGGCTCGGTACCAGTTTCACATCCTCTGCGAACCGATAACCGCGTCCCGGAACTGTGACGATGTATTGGTGGTCCTGCGGAGTCTCACCCAATGCTTTGCGCAACAGGAAGATGTTCCGGCTGAGGTTAGCCTCTTCGACAAACGTATCGGGCCAGACCATCTTCATTAGGTCGTCTTTGGTGACGACCTCTTTGCCGTGACGTACCAAGACGAGAAGAATCTGAAAGGTCTTTGGCGTCAGTGGGACGGTTTCGTCGCCCCGGAGCAGAAGTTCTCTATCCGGATCAACCCGAAAGGGACCAAATTCGAAGACTCGTTTCATCCTTTGTTCTGGAGTCGTGGCCATCGGGTGCACTCTGCTCCAAGGAGGAAAGACGAGCTTGGAGGAAGATTCTAGCACGGTCCACCGCTGACTCATGCTGTAGGCCTTGTGATCGGCGCACAGATCAACTCTTGTGTTTTCTGTTCGTTGCGTGGCTACGAGAAACTATCAGAAATTATCAAGGGCTTTGTAAGGACTATTTCTCCTCCCTTTGGGCAAGCTGCCAACAGGTTCCCCACCAAGTTCAATTGAACGAGCGAGCTAATGGGGCGCCACAGCAGGGGGACTATGGCAAAGCAGACGAAGATCACGATCGAAACCGATTCCTTGCTGGTTATGCGTGGAACAATTTCACCGCGAGGCTGGTGTCCGGAGTGTGCGGCTGACAGCGAACTCATTCCGTTCGACGGCATCGGGGTGATCTCGAACCTGACGCCATCAGAAGTGCAGGCGTGGCTCGAATGCGAGGCCATTCACCATTCGCAGGCCCCAGATGGCACGCGCTTGATTTGCCTGAACTCCCTGCTCAAGCGCGTACAGAAATCCAAAACCGATTAGTGCGTAATCGCGCAATGTGAAAAGGAGGAATTATGAAGTCCAAAATCTTGTGGTGGGTGCAACGGGCAGGTTGTGGTCGTACAGCGGCAAGATTCGCTCGATTGTCGCTGGTTGTCTCCTTTATGTGCAGCTTGCTTGCCGCCTCGGCCAGTGCCGCACCTAATGTTTATGTCGTCACCCTAAGCCAGCAGTTTGGCACCGTTGACCTTGCTACCGGCCAATTTACTCCCATCGGCAGCCCCACGCCGGAAGGAATGTCAAACCTTGTGTGGTGGAATGGGTCATTGCTCAGCCTTGCAACGACGGGTGCCGATGCCGGCTACCTTGTCAAGATTGATCCCGCGACAGGCGACGAAACGGTCCTCCGTGCAATTACGTACAACGGGCAACCACTGGGATTCAATGCCTTCGATCTTGCAAAGGTTGAAGGACGGCTCTATGTGACGGATTTCAGTAACAATCTCTATGCCGTCGATTTTGCGACCGGCGATGCGAAGCCCGTGGGACGCAGCGGCGGAACCACTGGTTTGAGGCCCGATCCAAACATTCCTTTCACCTTCAATAACGACGGCACATTCAATCTCTGCGACGAGGGTCTCTACGGATTCGAAGGCAAACTTTATGCAACCTTCGACTCCTATGCCATTGATCCGACCCAGACTCCCCCGACCCGCGCACACGAATACATGTCTCCGTATGTGTGGCAGATCGATCCTCGTACGGGAGCCGCAACCTTCATCGCCAACACCGACTGGCAAGTGAGCGCCATCGTGGGGGTCGACGGAAAGTTTTATGCTTTCGAAGACGTGTTCGACGGGTTCGATTTCAATTACAACGTGCCCATCGCGCATGCCGAACTCGTAACGCTGGATCTAAGAACGGGCAAAACCAGAAAGGTCGCCGATATCGTTCCCAATCCCGGCCCTATTTTTGGAGCCGCCCCGGTCCGCTAGACAAAATCAGTGCAGCCACATGTTTTCGCTGGGGCTCAGTGTGGGGAAAGAGTCTGGGCCCCATTGCGACAAGGTGCAGCATGAATCCACTCAAACTGGGACCAATCGCAACAATGCTCATTGCCGTGTGTGTTTGTCAGGGGCAGTCAACCCAAGCTCGGCCGTCCGCTCGTAAAGGCGGTCCTGCCCCGCTCCTGCTGGAAAAGAATGAAGGCGAACGGCGAATATGGCGCGATCCGCCCCCAGGGGGATTCACGCTCAAAGTCAGTCCTAAAAACAACGGATCTCAGCACCTCGTCATGGGAACGGAAGACCTTCTTCCTGGAGATGGCATACCGAGGCACAAACATCTCGGACAGGACGAGATTGTTCTGGTTCAGTCAGGAGTCATTCATGTTCGGGTGGGCGATCTGGAGCGCGCGACCTGCATGCGGGAGGCATGGCGTTCATCCCCGCATATACCTGGGTGAGTTTAAAGAACAAATACACCCAGCCAGCGAGCATGGTGTTCGTATTTTCGGCGCCGGGGTTCGAGAATCACCTGCGATGCGTATCCGTGCCGGAGAACGAAAAACCAACTCCCGTGACCCCAGAAGAACAGAAGCAGTGCGATCACCAAAGGCACGTCATATACAAGGAACTGGAAGAACAATCGAAAAAGTAAGGACTCAGTCGGACACTTCGGCGATTGGCTGGCAGCATTTAATGCGGTAATAAGGAGTCTATCTTTGACAGCGTCTTCGTTCTTATCGGAGTCCTCGCACCAGGGAGTTGGCGGGGCGTCGGTTCAATTGCGGCGGTGGAGTTGGGCACTTTGCATAGCGTTGGGGCTGGCGAGTGGGCTGGTCACGTTTGGGGACGCGCGCGGACAGTCGAGTTCCGGGCGTTCCAGTGATGCCGAAAAGGACGGTTTCGTGGAGCAGATGATGAAGGACGCGGGGATCCCAGGACTCCAAACCGTCGTCGTGAAAAACAGTCACATCGTGTGGCAGAAGAGCTACGGTCAAGCAGTGCTTGCCCAGCCGGGACCACCGACCCCGATGCGGGACGACTCGATCCTCTTTGCCTGCTCGATCGGCAAGATCGTAACGGCTGTGGCGGTGATGCAGCAGGTCGAGAAAGGGCGGCTGTCGCTGGACGACGATATTAACGGTTACGTCCCGTTCGTCGTCCGCAACCCAAAGTGGCCCAACGTGCCGATCACCTGGCGGATGCTGCTCACGCATACCTCCAGCATCAACGACGCTGAAGATGTTCAAGAAGCTGTATACGTCTATGGGGCCGCTAGCCCAATCAGGTCTCGAGGAATATGTCGAAGGTACCTTTAAGCCCGGCGGAATCTACAACCGCCCCGACTCTTATCTGCACGGTAAGCCCGGCACCGAACGGATCTACAGCAACAACGGGATTGATCTGGCCGGCTATGCTGTCGCGCGGCTTGCTCACCAGCCCTTCACGACGTATGTCAACCAGGCAATCATGTCGCCGTTGGGCATGAAGGAGACTTCCTACTCGCTAGCGGACCTGCCCTCCAACAAGTTAGCCGTCGGGTATGGCCGCACCTCCGCCCCTAACGATCACTACGTCTTCGCGCCCAATCGGGTGGCATTCGGGCATCTTCCAGCCGGGCGGTCCGTCATGGACGAACAGATGGGACTGCCAGACGCGCCGTCGGGAACCCTCTACACCAGCGCAGTCCAATTCGCTCGTTTGGTGATGATGCTGCTGAATCGCGGGACGCTTGACGGCGTCAAGATTCTCGAACCCCCAAGCGTGGACCTGCTGCTGACCCATTCGGGTTACTGGAGTATCTATGGCTACCAACAGGGCCTTGTTTTTTTCGGCACGCGGGACTTGGACGATCGCCTCGTGTGGGGTCATGACGGCCACGACCGCGGCTACTGTACGGCAGTCTTCTTCGATCGCGAGAAAGGCGTCGGGGCCATCGCCTTCGCCAACGCCAACCGGGACGACTTCTTGCTCAGCCGCCGTCTGGTCGATCTGGATCTGCATATGATGGACTGGTTCAAGTAACAGCCGACTGTTTACTCGCGGACCGTTCGAGAAATCACCTGCGATGCGTATCGGTGGCGGCAAATGAAAGACCAACTCCCGGGACCCCAGAGGAACAGGAACGTTGCGATCACGAAGGGCACGTTACATATAAGGAACTGGAAAAACAGTCGAAAAAGTAAAGACTCAGGCGGACACTGCGGGGTTTCGCCGTTCGTTCAACGGGTTCGCATGGCTGACGCAAATCGAAGGAGGCTCTATGAAATGGGAATGCATCTTGGGTGTGGCGATTCCGCTTTGTCTGGCAGTTCGTTCGCGCAGAATACACGTGTCGAGACAAAGGACGTGCAGCCCATTCAACGGTTTGAGCAGGTTATGTCAGGTCATGTCACAGATCTGAATGGCAAGTACAAATTCCGCGTCTCCGAAGTCACCTACCGGCCGGGAGGCTACGTTGGCGACCATAATCATGCTGGTCCTGGCGTCCGGGTCATAATGACCGGTGAGTTCACCTACGTGAAAGGCGATAAGTCGACTGTCTACAAAGCCGGAGACGCGTTCTTCGAGCCAGGCGATGTGACACATCGTGCTTACAATCGAGGAAGCACGATTTTGAAAGTCATGAATATAGAAATCCTACCCGCGGATTACAGTGGGTCTGCGCTTATACCGCCGCAGCATTAGGTCGAGCAGATGAGCATTAAGCGGGATGGACATTAAAGGAGCGTCTTCTTGGCTGAAGAAAACGATATGCGGGACGGACGTGACGTAGGATCGTTCATTTGCGCCCTCGTCGCTGTCGCTCGGCCTTGCCGTCGCTTTGGCCAGCGCACAGACTCCCCGTAACCACGAAGCTTGCACCAGAGGTGAGAGAGTATGTGAAACTCGACGATGCCGTCATCGCGCTCTCCCATATCCGCGTGATCGACGGCACGGGACAGCCTGCCCGTGATAATCAGACCTTGATCATTCGAGACGGAGCTATCGCTGCTATTGGAGACGTGATCTCCACGCCGATTCCGCCGGGTGCGAAGGTGCTCGATCTCCCCGATCACTCGGTTATGCCCGGTCTGGTCGGGATGCATGATCACATGTTCTATCCCCAGCCCGTGAACTTGGCAGGTCAACGAGTCAGAGGAGCACTCCAGTTCGAGCAGCAGTCTAGTTTCACTTTTCCAAGGCTCTATCTCGCTGCTGGTGTCACGAGCCTCCGCACCACTGCGAGCGTGGAGCCATATGCGGACCTGAACCTGAAGAACTGGATAGACGCTGGCAAGATTCCTGGCCCGAAAATCCACGTGACGGGGCCGTATCTGGAGGGCGAAGGAAACTTTCGTCTGCCCGTCCACGAACTCAGCGGTCCTGAGGACGCTCGCAAGACAGTTGAATTCTGGGCCGATCAGGGTGTCACTTCCTTCAAAGCGTTCGTGCACATCACCACCAGTGAGCTTAGGGCTGTGATTGATGGAGCGCACAAGCGCGGCCTCAAAGTGACGGGGCATCTCTGTTCGATCACGTACCGCGAGGCCGCCGAACTTGGCATCGACAATATCGAACACGGATTTGTACTTGCCACGGATTTCAATTCGGAGAAAAAGCCGGACGTTTGCCCGCCGACCACCGAGCAGTCGCGAGCTGCTTTCTTGGCTCTCACTCCGGAGAGCCCAGCGGTTCGCGAGCTATTCCAGATACTGATACAGCATCATGTTGCGATCACATCAACTCTCCCAGTCATTGAGGCGTACTCCTCCGATCGACCACCATTGCAAGATCGCGTTCTTGATGTCATGTCTCCACAGGCTCAGGCTGGGTATTTGTCGCAGCGAGTGCAACAGCCCGTCACCCGTAGTCTGAAGAAGGAGATGGAATTGGAACGTGCGTTTGCCAAAGCTGGTGGAACATTGCTGGCGGGGCCTGACCCAACTGGCATCGGCGGTGTGGTGGCAGGATTCGGTGATCAGCGCGAAGTGGAACTTCTGGTGGAAGCCGGTTTCACGCCCCTGGAGGCCATTCATATCGCCACGGAGAATGGCGCGCGATTTCTGCAAGAGGAAGACCGGATTGGCACGTCTGGCTCCGGGGAAACGCGCCGACCTGGTGGTCGTTCGCGGAGACCCATCGTCCAAAATATCGGATATCGAAAACGTTGAGATCGTCTTTAAGGATGGCGTTGGCTACGATCCTGCAAAGCTGCTGGATTCGGTGCGCGGCCTGGTCGGGTTACGCTAGTCACAATTAGCGCAACGAGAACGCGCAATCCAAGACAATGCCAACTGAGAAATGGAGATAAGCCTTGTCACAGCGACTCGTAATCATCGCCCTTACAGCCTTCATACTCTCGGCCTGCGTTTGCTTTGCCCAGAGTCAAACCAACGGAACGCCTGCCCCGAGTTCGGCTCCGCAATTGACTCGCTTCAGCCTCGACAATCTGGACCTCAAAGCCGATCCCTGCGTCGATTTCTATCAGTACGCCTGCGGTGGGTGGATGGCATCCCACCCGATTCCGGCAAGATCAGGTGTGGTGGGACACTTTCTCCGCGCTGCAAGATCGAAACGAAGCCCTTCTCCGCTCGATTGAGGAACAATCAATGGCCGCCGACCCCAAGCGAGACTCCACCCATCAGAAGATCGGCGACTACTATGCGGCGTGCATGGACGAGGCCAGCGCTGACGCAGCCGGTATCAAACCCATCGAGGCAGAATTGCAGCGCATTGCGGCGATCAACAGTCGAACCGACCTCGCCGCGGAATTGGGTCATCTTCACCGCATGCTCTATCTTCTTGTTCAAGGAAACATATTTCCGAGCATCGCTGATCCTGGCAGTAAGGAACCGTTGTTCGGTTTCTTTTCCTATCAGGATTATCAGGACGCTACCAAGGTAGTTGCGTTCGTGGACCAGGGCGGTCTCGGTCTGCCCGATCGCGACTACTATCTCCGCGACGACAAAGATTCTGTCGAGCTCCGCCAAAAGTACGTAGTCCACGTACACAACATGCTTGCTCTGCTCAAGGTCGACTCCGATCCTGAAAGAGCTTCGCGGCGAGTCATGGATATTGAGTTAGCTCTCGCCCGCTCGTGGATGGACCCGGTCACGCGCCGCGATCGAAAGAACTTGAACAATCGCTATTCACGCGAGTCTCTGCAGCAGTTGATGCCGAATTTCGACTGGACGAAGTTCCTGGCTGCCGTCGCAGCCCCTCCCTCAGAACAACTACCTGGTTGCCAGCCCGGAATTTCTTAGGACCGTGAACTCCTTGCTAGGCTCCGTTTCGCTCGATGACTGGAAAACCTATCTTCGTTGGAATCTATTGCGCGCTTCTGCTGGTCTTCTGAGCCGATCTTTCGTCACCGAGAATTTCGCCTTCTACGGCAAAGTTCTCACCGGTGCGAAAGAAGATGCGCCGCGTTGGAAACGCTGCGTATGGGCAACCGATCGTGACCTTCAAGATGCCTTGGGGCGAGTCTTCGTGGAGGAGTCATTTCACGAAGATGACAAGCAACACGTCCTCCAGATTGTGAAGGAGGTCGAGGCTGCTTTCGATGGCGTCATCCACAATGCGGACTGGCTCTCGCCGGATACCAGGACTCTGGCTCTCGCCAAACTCCATGCGGTCACCAACCGTGTGGGCTACCCGGAGCGCTGGAGAGACTACTCCACTCTTGACATCGCCCGCGACAATTGGGCTGCGAACGTATTTCGCAGCAGTGAGTATGAACTGGCTCGGCAATTGGACCACATCGGCAAGCCACCCGATCGCAATGAATGGTGGATGACCGTCACCACGCTGGATGCCTACAACAACACGCGGCAGAATTCCCTGACCTTTCCTGCTGGTTGGTTGGCGGCTCCCATCTTCGATCGCTCAGCCGACGACTCCATCAATTTTGGTTCTCTCGGTTCGCTCGCTGGACATGAACTCACCCACGGCTTCGACAGCATGGGGCGAAAATATGACGCTTCGGGAAATCTGCGAGAGTGGTGGACTGCGGAAGACGCTCAGCGGTTCACGGAGCGGAGCAAATGCCTGGTAGATCAGTACTCCAGCTACGTTGCAGTCGACGATGTCAAGCTCAACGGCGAGCTCACCTTGGCGGAGAACATTGCCGACGGGGCGGGGGCAAGGCTCGCATACCTGGCCTTCCAGAACAGGGCCAAGAGTAGCCTCCCCGCGGGCAAGTTAACCGACGGATTCACTCCCGAGCAACGCTTCTTCCTTTCTTTTGCCCTTCGCTCATGCGGCAATATCACGCCGGAGGTGTTGAAGATGGTTGCTTCCGGAGATCCGCATTCAACGCTTAAGCACAGAGTCAATGGTGTTGTCTCCAACATGCCGGAATTCCAGACAGGCGTTCCGTTGCAAGGAGGGACAACCGATGGTGAGAGCCAACGCATGCCGGGTCTGGTAGATCCGAGCTGACGACCATGTTCCCACATGCTGCCCGTGGAAGCGAGCATTTCGCAGGAGAACATGAAGGGGTGGCGGGCCACCTCATGGACCCTGACAGCACCCGCCGAAGTTTTCTGACCGCCCTTAGTACCCGTAAAACTGTGTTGCTCTCACGCGCCGCCGGCAGCGACTCGACTGCTGATCGCGCCCACAGGATCCATTTCTCTTCAATCGTTCTCGACACGCACAACGATACCCCCTCCCGCTTCTTCTCCGAAACCTACGATCTCGGCAAGCACAATCCTGACGGCCATATCGACATCCCCCGCATGCGGGAAGGCGGACTGGATGCAATCTTCTTTTCCGTTTACATTTTCGACGAGCACGTCACGGGATCACCAGCAGTACAGAAGGCGCTCGATCAAATCGACGCGATTCATGAGAATGTCCGGAAATACAGCGATGATCTTGTACTCTCGCGAACCGCCGACGAAATCCGCCACGCGCACGCCCGAGGCAAGATAGCCGTTCTCATTGGGATCGAAGGCGGGCAGATGATCGGCAACGACCTCGCGGTATTGCGGCTGTTCGGCGATCTTGGCGTGCGCTACATCACGCTCGCGCATACCGCCAATAACGAATGGGCAGATTCCTCGAACGGCAAGCCAGTTCACAACGGACTCACCGACTTCGGAAAGGATGTCGTTCGTGAGATGAACCGGCGGAACATCATGGTGGATATTTCCCACGTCTCCGACAAAACATTCTATGACGCGTTGGAAGTCAGCAAGGCGCCTCTAATTGCGTCTCACTCTTCCTGTCGAGCCATTTCGAATCATCCGCGCAACATGACCGACCAGATGATCCGGGATATCGCTGCAAAGCGTGGCGTTATCCAGATCGTCTACGAGAAGACCTATCTCGATCAGGCCTATCGAGAAGCGTATGACAGGGTCGTGGGGAACGTTTTTACCGGACCGATGACATCGCCAAAGCATGTGGAGACGATATCGACTGCTACTGGCGGGAAAAACGTCAAGATGGAAGCGCGTTTAACGAAGGAAGGCAAACCGCCGATCGTGAGCTGGGAGAAGATCATCGAGCACATTGATCATGTCGTGAAACTCGTCGGTCCCGATCACGTCGGACTGGGATCTGATTTCGACGGCGCCAGCATGCCCGAGGGGATGGACGACTGCTCAAAGCTACCCAAAATCACCGAAGTACTCGTCGGCAAGGGCTATAGCGAGGATGCAATCCGCAAGATTCTCGGGGAAAACCTACTGCGGGTCATGGCGCAAAACGAGCGTGTATGTCGTGAGATGCAAGTGACGCATCATTCCGATCATTCTTGAAGATGGGATAGTGGTTGAGGCGTTGGCTGAAGAGCGAGCGGCAGGAAAGGTGAGAGGTGCCAATGAGCAGTCGATATGCCTGGTTTCTAGCCGTCATGATGTTCATTTCCCATGGGCGTCGTTGCCGCCGATGGACCAGCCCGTACCACTCAACAACAAGAAGTAATGAAGGTAAGCGAAGCCTGGCGGGACGCGTTCAACCATCGAGATCTTGAGACCTTTGCGCATTACGTGGCTGATGATTTTATGGGCTCTGCCGATGACGGGATTTTTTTGACCAAAGCTAGACTCCTCAAGCGACTTGCAGCACATTCGCCGGAGGAGGAACAGCGCGGCGACGTGCGCGACGTTCGCGCTCGCGTGGATGGCGACCTGGCGGTCGTGAATTATATGGTGACGGTTACGGAGGGCGGGTTCCAACCCAAGCCGCTGTCCTTCCAGTTTCGACGCACGGAATTCTTTCAG
>CAVRZQ010000015.1:0-30603 GCA_963725575.1 uncultured Acidobacteriota bacterium | reverse complement strand
AAAAGACACGAAACTCAATCTACCACGGCGAAGCGGAGTCTGAGAGGAGAGGCAAAACGGTTGCACAATTGCGGTGCTTGTTGTGACTGTTGACACCGATAACTCGATGCGACGACCAGCAGGAGTCTCTCTCTGTGACTCTGTGGGGAATTCACAGCATCTTGCCTGCCAGGCGCAGTTTCCGGCTGACAACTTCCACAATCTTCGCGTGCGTCTGCGAAGGCGTCCCGCGCGCGTCGATCACGACTACCCGGCCTGGCTCGCGCCGCGCGATCGCCAAATAGCCATTGCGCACGCGTCCGAAAAAGGCTCGATTTTCTTGCTCAAATCGATTCTCATCCCTGTGAGAGCGTCCGCCCTTGGCGGTCTTGGCCACGTTGCGACGCCGCGCCCGCTCGACGCTCATAGCCACGTCCGAATCCATCAGAATGGTGAGGTCGGGCTGCAGGTCGTCACAGAGAATGCGATGGAGGTCGAGCACCGGTTTGCTGCCGAGTTTGCGGCCGCTGCCCTGGTAGGCCTCAGTGGAATCGGTGAAACGGTCGCAGAGCACGATCTTGCCCTGCGCGATGGCGGGTTCAATCAATTCCCGAATATGCTGCGCTCGGGAGGCGAACATCAGCGCCATCTCCGCCATCGAAGAAAGCCCCGTAGTCGCCGAGTCCAGGATGACATGCCGGATTTTCTCGCCTGTGGCCGTCCCCCCGGGTTCGCGCGTCACCACCACCGACTGCCCGCGCGCCCGCAGCGCCTTCGCCAGTTTCTCCATCTGCGTGCTCTTGCCGGTACCGTCCAGGCCTTCGAATGTGATGAACTTGCCGCGATGAGATTGGGACACGGAAGGATGATAAAGGAGGCAGGTCTCAGGTGTCAGGGAAAGCGAGGTAGCGCACAGCGTGCATGCTCCGACACGTCAGCCCGAGTATTCGAAACCTTGCTATCGATTCACGCCCAAGACCTGCAAGCCAACCCCGAAGCCCAGACCCTAGGCAAGAGACCCCAGAGACCCAAGGCCAGAGACCCAAGGCCGGAGACCCAAGGCCTGACACCTATCTCTCCGCCCGGTCTACCCACTTCGGCACATAAGGCACTTCATAGTTCTGCAAGCGCTCCAGCAGTCTCTCGGCATGCGTGTCCACCAGCAGAAGTTCGCGATGCTCTGGCCGGATGAAGCCATCCTCAGCCGCCCGTTCCGTCAACGATAGAAGCGCGTCGTAATAACCCTCTACGTTGAGGAAAGCACAAGCTTTTTTCTGCAACCCGAGCTGCGACCACGTGAGCGCCTCGCAGAACTCGTCCCACGTGCCGAAGCCGCCCGGAAGCGTAAGGAACGCATCGGCCAGATCTGCCATCAGCGCTTTACGCTCGTGCATCGAGCCGACCACATGCATCTCGGTCAGCCCGGTGTGCGCAATTTCCTTTTCCGCCAGCGCGAGCGGAATCACGCCGATTACCCGTCCACCGCCGCCGAGACAAGCCTCCGCCAGGGTTCCCATGAGCCCCACGTTGCCGCCGCCGTAGACCAGCGTGATGCCGCGCCGGGCCAGCAGTTCGCCCACGCCTTGTGCCGCTTCGCGGTAGGCGGGACGTCGTCCATAATTTGCTCCGCAGAAGACACAAAGGGCCTCAATCACGTCTCCGATTGTACGGGGAAGGGGGGCCACCGGGAAGCGGCGGAAACTAGACAGAGAAGACTGGGTGTCGGTCCCCGCTTTGTCTCCGACGGGAGCGGGCTGATATATTCATCGCTCTGCCGGCGGTACGCCGAACTTCGCTTGGGGTTACAAGGAGCCCTCTGCATGTCCTCTCTACGAGGTCGTGTTGTGTCTGGATTCATGTTGGTTGCTGTGCTCGCAATCCCTTCGTGGGCAGTGACTGGGCCAACTGTTTCGATCGCGGTCGATGCCAGCGAGGCGCCGCGCAAAATCATCCATGCCAAACTGCGCATTCCCGCGACTCCAGGAACGCTGACCCTCTATTACCCCAAGTGGATTCCCGGCGAACACGCACCCACCGGACCTGTCATCGATCTGGCCGGATTGAAATTCTCGGCGAGCGGAAAGTCGCTAAAGTGGCGCCGCGATCTTTTAGATGGATGGACCATCCATGTGGAAGTCCCAGCCGGAGAAAGCGAGGTGCTGGCCGACCTCGACTACCTTGAGCCCGCGACACTGGTAGGCGGATTCTCTGCCGGATCTTCCGCCACCGACAAGCTTCTCATCCTCAGCTGGAACCAGGTGCTCCTTTATCCCAAGGGCTGGAAGAGCGACGACATCATGTACACGGCCAGCATCCGGATTCCCGACGGCTGGAAGTATGCCACCTCGCTCCCAGTCAGCAATGCCAACGGCTCCGATCTGCATTTCAGCCCGGTATCGTTGACCATGCTGGTCGATTCTCCGGTGCTGACCGGCCAATACCTGAAGAGCGTGCCGCTCACTTCCGGTCAGGAACCTTCCGCTGAACTCGACGTCGCATCCGACAGCGCCGCCGCGCTCGAACCCCCGCAAGAGGTCTGGGATCGCTACCGGAATCTGGTCTCCCAGGCTGGAGCCCTGTTCGGGGCGCAGCATTATCGCCACTATCACTTTCTGTACACGTTGAGCGACCACGTGGCGCACTTCGGTCTCGAGCATCATGAATCTGACGACAGCCGGGTCGGCGAGCGCGGCCTGATCGACGAGAACGACCGCAAGTTGGACGCCAGTTTGCTCCCCCACGAATACGTGCATTCCTGGAACGGGAAATATCGCAGGCCCGCCGACCTTTCGACGCCCGACTACCAGCAGCCCATGCAGACGGACCTGTTGTGGGTTTATGAGGGCCTGACTGAATACCTGGGAAGCATCCTGACGGCGCGCAGCGGCCTCTGGACTCCGGAACAGTATCGCGAATACCTGGCGGGGGTGGCCGCCGATCTCGACCACCTTCCGGGCCGCACCTGGCGCAACCTGCAGGATACCGCGGACGCTGCGCCCCAGCTCTACTTCGCGTCCAAGTCCTGGTATTCGTGGCGGCGTTCCACGGACTTCTACGATGAGGACACGCTGAACTGGATGTGGGCCGATGCCATCATCCGCCAGCAGACCAAGGGCAAGAAATCTCTCGACGATTTCTGCAAGCTGTTTCACGGAGCGCCCGGAGGCGCGCCGGTCCTGAAGCCTTACACATTTGACGAGGTCGTGAAAGCCTTGAATCAGGTGGCGGCCTACGACTGGGCCGGCTTCTGGACCGAGCGCCTCACCAACCACGGCCCGGGTGCACCTCTCAGCGGGATCGAAGAGACTGGATGGAAGTTGGCATACCAAGACACCCCCACCGACTACTTTCGCAGCGATGAACGCGAAGCGGGCCAGGTGCAGGAGGTCTACACCGTCGGTTTGCGTCTTCGCGAAGATGGCGGGGTGATCGACACCATCGAGGGCATGATGGCCGCCCAGGCTGGCATTGGTCCGGGCATGAAAATTGTGGCTGTCAATGGCCGGCGCTTCTCAGCGGAGGTGCTCCACGAGGCCATCAAGGCCGCGAAGGGCGGAACGGATCCCATTGAACTGCTGGTCGAGAACACGGACTATTACAAAACTTTCAAGCTCAACTATCACGATGGCGAAAAATATCCGCGCCTGGTCCGGGACGAGAGCAAGCCCGACTTGCTGGGCGATATCCTCAAAGCGAGATAGAAGCTCACAACCGCAGAGATCGCGGAGAAACACCGCGGAGTTCGCCAAGGCAATCAAGGGCACAAACCCCAGCGATTTTTTTGTGTCCCTCTGCGGAAGTTCTCCGCGAGCTCTGCGGGTTAGTCTTTTTTTGTTACCCCTGCGAACAAGTCGGTCTCCGAAGTCAGAGTAGTTGGCTCCGACGTGGCTGCCAGGTGGAACACCTCTTCCCGCCCGCGAGCCAGAATCGTGTCTCGAACCAGCGGAAACACGGGAGCCTGGGTAGCGTGCGCCTCAAAAGCCGCAATCTTGGTCTCAAGGTACTTGCCGATCTGAATAACCGTACTGACGGGCGAAGGCGAGGTTGGCGGGCGGCCAGGAAGCACATAGTGGGCGGTCGCGTAATACAGCTTCTGCACCCGATGCGGTTCGACGCCATCGATCAACTGATCCGGGTAGCGGTTATTGCGCCCTGCCCATTCGTAGCCGAGAGTCGCGAACACCGACGCCATCGAGTGGTCGGTGTGTCCCGTCAATCCTCCTTCCGGGCCAAATGCCAGCATGACCTGCGGACGGTACACCCGGATGTGGCGCACGACTTCCTCAACCACCTTATGAAGTTCGACCCGGTGCAGTTGCCCATCGGCGTAATCCAGCACGATGCCGCGATCGATGCCGAGAATCTCGCACGAAGCTGCAAATTCCTTGCGCCGGATGGTCGCCAGTTCATGATCGTTTTTGGCGGCGCCGCGATGCGTGGCGGCCTGCCCCGGCGTGAGGCAAATGACAGAGATTTCGACGCCGCGCTCGTGGTAAAGCCGCAGGCTCCCGCCAAACGCGGCAGCTTCGTCGTCAGGATGCGCAGTGACGCAGAGAATTCGGGGCATGGAAGGATTTTAAGCTACGAGTGACGGGCTGCGAGCGAGAGGGATGAGATTCGAGTGGTGAGCACACATCTTACCGGTTTGGTTCGTGCTGTGTGAGCAAGGTACTCGAATCGCAAGTGGGTGCTCGTAACTCGCAGCCCTCACGCTTCCTCGAGTACTTTCTCTTTCGCCATCTCCTGCTCCCGCATGAAGCTCAACACTTCCTGCGGCACTGGCGCATTCCACACCGGGGCGAACGACTGCCGGTGCAGGGGCGACGGGCCGTGCTCGCGCAAGGCGGCCAGATGATGAGGTGTGCCGTAGCCCTTGTTGGACGCAAGTCCGTAGACAGGGAAGACTGGGTCCCAGGCGCGCATCATGCGATCGCGTTCGACCTTCGCCAGGATGGATGCCGCCGCAATTGACGTAGAGAGCGCATCTCCATGAATGATGGGATGCTGCGGCAACTCGCAATCGATGCGGACCGCGTCCACCAGCAAACAGTCGGCGGCAGGTGCCAGCTCCGCAACCGCCATTCGCATGGCCAGACGCGAGGCCTGGTAGATGTTGATCTGGTCGATGCGGGCCGCATCCACTGCCGCTACCGCCCACGCGATCGCATGTTCGCGGATGCGCACCGCCAGAACCTCCCGCCGTTCCGCTGGCAGCAGCTTCGAATCGCGCAGGCCGCGTATGCGATATGTCGGATCCAGGATGACCGCGGCCGCCACGACTGCCCCGAATAGTGAGCCCCGTCCCACCTCGTCGACGCCGGCCACCAGTTGTGCACCCGCATCCCAGGCTTTCTTCTCATAACGCAGCGTGCAACGCAGCCGCTTCAGCAGGCGCAGCTTGGCAGCAGAAGCAGACAGTTCTTTTCCCGGAACAGATTGTGTTTTCGGACACACGGATCGGTCGCTGCTTGCATCTTCACCGAGCGCCGGGTGCGAGCGCAAGGGGGATTTCCACCACCGGGCCTTCCCTTCGCGTGTCGTCTGGCGCGTGACGCACGAGCCATCCATCGCCGCAATGGCTAGATCGTAACCTCTACGCTGGGTACGGGAGTAAATTGAGCGATCCCCCATCCCTTGGTACGCTTCGAATGCTCCCCTACGGTCGCTAATCGGCCGTCCCAGAATCCAGGATCATGCTGTGACACAACAACTTGTGAAGCAAGCTGCCGATCGCACAGAGAAGCGCATTCACGTCGCCCTGCCCGTGCGGGTCACGTATTTCGACGCAGAGGCCAGGCCCCGCCTTGAAATGGCCTGCACCTATGACATTTCTTCTCACGGGGCGCGGGTCACAGGACTGCGATGCGTTAAGGAGGCGGGGGAGATCCTGGTGGTGGAACGCGGCCGCAGTAAAGCCTATTGCCGCGTGGTGTGGGTCGGCGAGTCGGCTTCTCACCTGCACGGTCAAGTGGGAATCCAGTGCGTGGAGTCGGAGAAGACCTTGTGGGCGGCTGAGCTCCACGATATGGGAGAGGTCTATGATCCCATTGCGCGCGACACCCTGTTGAACCGCCTGAACTCCGGAGCCGGGAACCATAACGGCAACCGCCGCCGTTACCCGCGCTTTGTCACCAGCGGTATGGCGGACTTGCTCCGTCGAGGTGCCGGCACCAACTATCTCGATGGCGCACTGAAGGATATTTCCGAGTCAGGTTGCATGGTTACGACCCAGAGCGTCATTTTACCAGGCACCGATCTGAAACTTGTGCTGAAAGTGGCTAACTACGATCTGAGCGTGAAAGGTCAGGTGCGGCACGCGGCGCTCGATGTCGGCCTCGGCGTGGAGTTCCGGGAAATTCGCAAGGGCGACCGCGCCATCCTGCAACACCTGTTGCGCAAGCTGGCTGAAAAGGAAAAAGCCGCGGCAGGCAAAGACGCAGGCAAAGACATTAAGTACAACGCAAAGTCAGCTGGAGTGCTGCGCTAAGCGCCTTTTTCCTAACCCTCAAATCTGTCATCCTGAGCAACGCGACGGACCTGTGTACCTCGCTCAGAGCGTCCAAATGCTCTCTCCGCGTTCCTGCTCGTGCCTGTGCCGTGCCCGAGGCCTATCGATCCTGATTCCGTGCCGAAGGTCCCTTGCCCGTGCCGAGGGCACTTCCGAACTTAGCTAAGCATCCCGTGCCGAAGGTACGTCCGACCTTAGCCTAGCGCTTCAGCGCTGGGTCAACTCGGATGTAGGGACTCGAGTCCCGTAGGGACGACCCGGAAGCCAGATTTTCCGGTGGGGTGAGGAATCGCAGGCGCAGAGACCTCTGCGCCTGCCGAGCAACAAGACGGGTCAACGCAATCTACTTCGCGGTGGCAGTCTCCGCGGTCGGGCGCTCGCGATCCACATCCTTCAAGCGGGCAGCCTTGCCCTTAAGAGCGCGCAGGTAATATAGCTTGGCGCGCCGCACTTTGGACGAGCGCAGCAGTTCCACACGATCGATCACCTTCGAGTTTACGGGGAAGATACGCTCAACCCCCTGGCCGAAGCTGATCTTGCGCACGGTGAAGCTGGCCTGCGGTCCATTGGCGCGCGAAATCACCACGCCTTCAAACGCCTGCACGCGCTCCTTGTCGCCTTCGCGAATCTTCACATGCACCCGGATGGTATCGCCGGCGGCAAATTCAGGCAGGTCGGTACGGTTTTGCTTAGCCAGCAATTTTTCAATGATGAGGTTCGACATAAGCTTTTCCTTCTTCGAAATCGTTCTAAGTATTCTTGCCCGTGATCTGGGCCAGCAATTTCTTGTCATCTTCGCTGAGCGTGGCCGGATCAATCAAATCGGGCCGGTTGCGCAACGTCTTTTCCAGCGCCGTCCGGCGCCGCCACCGGCGGATGTCTTCGTGGTTGCCGTTCATCAGCACCTCGGGTACAGCCATCCCCCGAAACTCCGCGGGCCGCGTGTAATGCGGATAATCCAAAAGCCCCCCCGACGCGCAGGTCGAACTCGGAGCGCCCCCCGTCCCGCCCACGGCTGCATTCGCCATAAACGACTCCTGCCGCGTGGAGGCTTCGTTGCCCAGCGCTCCCGGAATCAGCCTGACCACCGTATCCACGATCACCGCAGCACCCAATTCCCCGCCGCTCAGCACGTAGTCCCCGATCGAAACTTCCCGGTCAGCCAGATGCTCGCTGACACGCTCGTCGACGCCTTCGTACCGGCCACAGATCAGCACGATTCGATCCAGTTCCGCCAGTTCTTGCGCCAGAGCTTGATCGAGTCGCCGGCCTTGCGCGGAAAGTAAGATGACGGACTCTTTCGCCCGTCCGGCCACCCGTTCTTCCCGGCCCCCCACGCTCAGCTTTTCAATACATTCAAAGATCGGTTCCGGCTTCAGCACCATGCCTTCGCCGCCCCCAAATGGGCGGTCATCCACGGTGCGATGCTTGTCGCGGGTAAACTCCCGCAAATCGTGGACGCTCACCTCCACCAGTCCCGTTTCCCGGGCCCGGCGGAGAATACCGTAATCCAGCGGTCCGCGAAAAAAGTCAGGAAAGATCGTGACCAGATCAACAAGCATCGCAGGCCGATCGCAGAGCTCAGTGCCTCATGATTGAGTAATTTGGAAATCTGGTAATTGTAAAATTGAAAACCAGAACATCTCGACCACCGGTTTTCAATTTCCCATCTTCAATTACCCAATCCCTCAATCCCTCTTCTGTTCCTGCTTCTCTTCTTCGCTCAGCGGAGCATTAATCTCCAGCATGCCTTCCGGCAATCGCATCCGGACTTGCTTCCCCGCCAGATCCACGCTCGCGAGATAGGCCTCGGCGAACGGGATTTCGTAGGGCGTTTTCTGCTGGCCTCGCACGATCAGCAGCGGCGCTTCGCCCGCGCCGAACTCTACGCCTTCAACCCTGCCGACCTCGCGGTCGCCATCAAAGAGCGTGCAGCCCGTCAGATCGCTGATATACGTCCAGCCCGGCTCCAGTTCAGCTCGCTCCGCCCGCGGAATTTGCAATTCGCAGCGCAGCAAGCTTTCTGCCTCCGAAATCGAATCGATGCCCGCGAACTTCAGAACCAGGTGGCCCTTGTGAGGCCACAACTCTTCGACTTGCACCTGCCGCCGCGTCCCGGACGGGTCGAGCGCGAACAGCCGCATGCCTTCGACGAAGCGGTCCGGAACGTCCGAGTGCAACTCCGCGGCGACTTCGCCGCGCCGGCCCTGCGTTTTCAGGACGCGAGCCAGGGTGATGTACTCGTCGCCCATCTTCGTCCCTGTTCGTAGTCCTTTTGAGGCTCGGTTGCCCAGATCCTATTCGAGGATCTCGAGCGAGTAGCGCTTGTGCAGCTTGATGCCGGCCGCGCTCAACAGCGTGCGTAGCGCTCGAGCGGTTCGTCCCGACTTGCCGATCACCTTGCCCAGGTCGCTCTCGGCGACCGTGAGTTCGAGCACCGTCTCTCCGTCCTCGTCCACCTGGTTCACCGACACCTGGTCTGGCGCGTCCACCAGCGCTTTTGTGACGTGCTCGAGGAGAACCTTCGCGTCCCCACCCTGCTCGCTCATCTACGGCTCCTGATTTGTGGGGTGAACTGCGTCTTGCCGCGCACGACGCTTATGCGGCAGGCCCGGCGCTCGCCGGGGCCGGCACAGGCTTTGCGAACAGCTTGCTCACCCGGTCCGACATCTTGGCGCCCTTCGACACCCAATAGTCGATGCGGTCGCGCTTCAGGTCAATGTGGGCGGCAGCGCCCCGGGGATTATAAGTCCCCACCACTTCGACCGAGCGCCCGTTGCGTGCCCGCTCCTTCTCGATGACGACGACCCGATACTGCGGTTGTTTGCGCGCACCCGTGCGCGATAGACGAATCATTAACACGGAACTTGTTTTCCTTTCCTAGTCCTTCCGGCAGGGGTAAGACAAACCATTATTATCGCGGAAGTTAGCGGGATTGGCAAGTTCGGCCGCTTAACGGGGCGTGACCCTGAACAGGGTCGAAGGGGGAATTTCGCCAGCGAAATCCGAGCGTAGTGAGGGCTCCCCCTGGCGGAAACTTTGTCCTGCTTCGGATCAGCCAATAGCATGTTTCCAGAAGGCGGGGGCGTGGAGTCGCACGGATCAGGTCATCCAACGCATCCTCGCTCAGGGCGGGGCCTTCTTCATGGGAACGACTTGGCGGGGAAGGCGACCCATGAGAATCAACGTCTTGAACTGGCAAACGACCAAACCTCAGGTCGAGCAGGCAATCGACTCCGTCGCCGAAGTCCTCGGGGTCGTTCGGCCGACGCAAAGGTAATGAGACGTTCCCATGGGGAGGTCCATCCGCCTCAGGAGCATCGAGAGCTGTGCACTCTTCAGCGATTCGAACTGTGGGCGTGCTTGAGGAAGAATCCAGCGATCGCTGCTGCCACACTTAGAATGAGCAAGAGCAGGGCAACGGTTCGCGACGCCCCACCCGCCGCGTACAGGCTAACAATCAGCACGCTTATCAGCGGCAGAAGAATGACGATGCCCGCAGACCTCATCGCAGTCCCTCCAAAATCTCTGCAGGTTCCGGCCGCTCCGTGTAGTCCTCGTTGGCCGAGGCGTAAAGAACCGTGGCGTCGCGGTGCAGAATGTAAGTCGCCGGAATCGGAAGCTCCCAGCTCTCATCCCCGTTTGTAAATGGCAGGTTGACGAACGCTCTCCGATAGATGGCTTGCTGCTCGTCCGGCACGCCATACACCAGCCCGAACTTGCGCGCCACCTCGTTCCCCGCATCGCTGAGAAGCGGGAAGCGCAGCCGGTGCTGATCAGCCATAAAGAACGACTGCTTGACGGTCTGCGGAGAGATCGCAACCAGCGTCGCGCCGGCCTGCTCGATCTCCGACAGAATCCGGTTCATGGCCTCCATCTGCCCACAGCAGAAAGGATACCAGCGTCCGCGGAAGAAGCACAGGACAAGCCGGCCCGGCACTCAACAGTTCTGCGGAACGATACCGGCTTGCCATTGTGATCCGAAAGTGCGAAGTCCGGCGCCTTCGAACCGATGCCTAAGGAATTCGCTGCCACCCCCTGCGCCTTCAAATCGAGCAATCGTCCGCGCATGAACGGCCTGCGCGTCCGCCGGCACATACTTCGCAATCAGCAGCTTTGCGTCCAGCAAAGATTTCGCGCAGGGACCGATCGTCCGTGCCGGGAATCGATTCTTCGAGAGAGCGCCATTTCATGGGGACCGCCAGTATAAGGGATGACGCCCGACCGCATACCGACAGCCAACGACGAACAGCCAACGACTAGAAACCAGACAGCCTGCTTCCAGGCATCTTCATCCCCGCCATCCGCCGCGCAAAGCTCGCCTTGCCCATCTGCTTGAACATTTTCTTCATCTGCGCGTACTGGCGCAGCAGGTTGTTGACTTCCTGCACGCTGGTGCCCGAGCCGCGCGCGATGCGCTTGCGGCGGCTGCCGTTGATCACCTCGTGATGCATGCCGCTCGTGCGCGGTCATCGAGTTGATGATGGCTTCGACGCGGTTGATCTGCTTTTCGTCGACCTTGTCGGCGGCCTTCTGCAGCCCGGCGAACGGCCCGATCGCTCGGCAGCATGCCCATCAGGCTCTGCATCGAGCCCATCTTCTTCACCTGCCGCAGCTGATCGCGAAAATCTTCCAGCGAAAAGCCGTCGCCGGCCAGCGCCCGGCTGGCCATCTCCTGCGGCTTTCTTCTTGTCGACCTGCTGCTCGGCCTTTTCGATCAGCGACAGAATGTCGCCCATGCCGAGAATGCGCGACACGATGCGGTCGGGATGGAACGGCTCCAGCGCATCGTACTTTTCGCCGACGCCGATGAACTTGATCGGCTGCCCGGTGACCTGGCGGATCGAAAGCGCCGCGCCGCCGCGGGCGTCGCCGTCCATCTTGGTGAGCACCACGCCGGTCAGCGTCAGCTTCTTGTGGAACTCGTCGGCCGAGTTGCACCGCGTCCTGTCCGGTCATGGCGTCGGCCACGAACAGGATCTCCTGCGGATTCAGCAGCCGCTTCAGCGACTGCATCTCGTCCATCAGCTGATCGTCGATGTGCAGGCGGCCGGCGGTATCGACGATCAGCACGTCGCAGCCGGTGTTGATGGCCTCGCGCCGCGCTTCCTTGGCCAGCCGTTCCACGGTCGCGGTGTTCGCCTCGGCCGACTTCGCCTTCGTAGATGTTCGCCTTGATCGCCTGCGCCACGACTTTCAGCTGCTCGCGCGCCGCCGGACGGTAGACGTCGACCGAAACCAGCAGCGGCCGATGTCCGCCGTTCTTCAGCCAGTTCGCCAGCTTGCCCGAGGTGGTCGTCTTGCCGGACCCCTGCAGCCCGGCCATCAGCACGACCGTCGGCGGCTGCGAGGCGAATTTCAGCTTGCGCCGTGTCTTTGCCCAGCATCTCAACCAGTCTCGTCGCGGACAATCTTGATGACCTGCTCGCCCGGCGAAAGCGCGGTCAGCACTTCCTGCCCGACCGCCTTGGCCTGGATCTGGTCGATGAACTGCTTGACGACCTTGAAGTTGACGTCGGCTTCGAGCAGCGCCAGCCGGATCTCGCGCAGCGCCTCCTCGATGTTCTCTTCGGTGAGAGACGGCCTGCCCGCGCAGGGTCTTGAACGCGCGCTGAAGTTTTTCCTGAAGATTCTCAAACATAGGCGTAAGCGGCTATTTTAGCAGCCGGAAGCAGCGGTCGTTGGTCGTGAGTCGTTGGCGAGGCCTGGGCTGCTCGTGGAGCGACGCGCGTCCTCGCCGTCGGTGGCACACCTCGTGTGGAGAGCGCCTAGGCCTCCACGTCCACCCAATCCCCATCGCCGGGAATCGCGACCTGCCCGATCACGCGCGCCGCTTCCAGCTGAAATGCCAGGTCCGATCGCGTGAGCAGGCAGTGGTTGATGGCTTCCATGTGCACGGCCACCACCTGCGCCCGGGCGCATGCCTGGCAGACGGAGATCACATCGTCGGCTGTCATCGTGATGGGATCGCCCTCGAGGAACTGCGCCGCGCCAGCATTCACCACCACCACTGCGGGCTTGTAGCTCCCGCAGCGCTTCTTGCACATCCGCGGCACCAGATCGTGTCGCCGGCGATGTAAAGAGTCGGCTCACCCGCCGCGCGCAGAACGAAACCGATACTGGGGCCATCGCTTTCCCGATCGCTCCCCTGCCGTGCTGGCCGCCGGTGCGCGCGATCTCGATGCCATTCCAACCTCACCTTGCCGGATCGGTCGCACGTTGCTGAACCCCTGCGAACGAAACTTGGCCTCATCCTCTGGCTGCCCGAGCAAGGGTAGGTGTTTTGGAATCAAGCGCACGGCGGCGTCGTCCCAGTGGTCGCTGTGCGTATGCGTGACCATCACAGCTTCGACCCCCTCCAGCACCTTCTCAGCGCGGCATGGGCAGAGGCACCAGCGGGATTGTTCCGCGGATTGGGCGAGTTCTGGATCGCCGGCCGTGTCCCAGTTCGTCGAGCATCGGGATCGACCAGGAATTTGTGGCCGTTGTATTCAACCGACGAGCGTAGCGTGACGAACCAGGCGAAGACGCATGTTGATCTACGGGGTTTCGATGCTTCCCTGTGCTACTGCAGAATCTCGTCGAATTGCAAGATGGGCTCGCTGTTCGTGTAGTTGGGGATGTCGGCCATAATCTTCGCACCATGTTGTGCCAACACGGCTTGAAATTCCTCCACAGAATTGACGAAGATGGTCGCGATGCACACGAACGCCGCCGGCGAGCCCGTCGGGGAAGAGAGCCCGCGCCGGACCTCGATTTTTTGCCCTGCCAGCCCAGCCACCCACGGAACGTGTTTCTTCAGGTAGTAGTCGAAATCAAACCTCGTGTCGGCCCCGTTCGGGTAAAGCACAGTCACCCGTTGCATGCGCTTTCTCTCCTTCAAGGTCTTCCGCTTGTCCGACTCTATCTTACGTCCCAGGTTTGAGGAGGCAACAAAGCTTAGCCCGCAAACGCTTCCTTTGCCGCCACCACCGTGTTGCAGTGAATCGTCACCGTGTCATCGATCTTCTGCGCGTAGCCGCCCGCCAACGTCACCATGACGGGAATATCCCGCGCCCGCGCAACCCGGAACACCAGCTCATCGCGCTTCTTCAAGCCTTCAATCGTCAGGTTCAGTCCGCCCAGCTGATCCTCGCGGTAAGGATCGGCTCCCGCGATATAGCACAGCAATTCCGGCTCGAACTGGCGCAGGCCGGAACTGAGCGCGTTGTCGAGCCAGGCCAGGTAGTCGTCGTCGCCGATCTCATCCGGCAGGTCCACGTCAATCGAAGACGGCGGCTTCCACGCCGGATAGTTGTTTTCCTGGTGCAGCGAAATCGTGAACACATCGCCTGCGTGCGCGATTGGCGATCTTCGCCGGATACGACGCCGGAATCGTCACGCCGCCTGACGAGGCCAGCGGAACGCGGGGCGCGGCACCCCCGCAAAAATCGCCGCCGTCCCGTTTCCCTGGTGGACGTCGCAGTCCACGGTCATGGCCGTCCGGATCTTGTCGTCGCGCTGCATCCGCCGGATCGCGACTGCCACGTCGTGAATCATGCAGAAGCCCTCGCCATGGTCGGGAAAGGCATGATGAAAGCCGCCGCCGATGTTGAACGCAACGCGATCGTTCAGTGCATAATCCGCGGCCAGAATCGACCCGCCCGCCGACAGCCAGAACGCCCGCACCAGTTCCGGCGAGTAGGGAATCTCCATCTCCAGTTCTTCGCGCGCCGAAAGCGTTCCCGTCTTCAGCTTGTGAACATACTGCGGCGTGTGCACCAGCAGTACGTCCTGGTCGGAGGCCGGTTGCGGTGTGACGAAGTCCTGGGCTTCCGCGACCCCCGCTCCAGCAGTCGCTCGTGGATGCGCTCGTACTTCTCCGGCCGGGAAGACGTGCGAGCCGATGGGCAGGTAGTAGTCGTCGCTGTAGACCAGCTTGAAGGGCAGCATGGAAGGCAGTCGTCAGCTCTCAGCCTTCCGCCGACCGCTGGCCGCTGGCCGAAAACCCCATATCATACGCTGCCCGCCCAACCCTTCCTAGCGAAGGTACGTGCGCCATTTCACGCGCCAATTGTCCCGGCCCCGGGCGAGATTGTCACTGCCCAGCGTGCGTTGGGTCACGGCAAACAGCGACGGCGCAGCCTAACCTCCAGACTGCAGGACTCTGTCTGAGTCGGTCTCATTTGCGTAGTCGTCCTGTGGGTCCCCGCCCTTCGCTGGCGCCCGAAAGGAGATTTCCTATGTCGTTCAGAGGTGTTGTTCTCGCCATGGTCGTCGGCGTGATCAGCGCGGGTGCTGGTCTTGCGCAAGAGGCAAAGCCTTCCACCCTGACGCCCTCGAACCAACCCGATAAGAATCCAGTGATCACTAACGAAGCCCTGCCCACCGGCGCACGCATCTACGTTGCACCCATGCCCAGCGGGTTCGAAACTTATGTGGTCGCCGGAATTGAGAAAAAGAAGGTGCCGGTGGTCGTGGTGACCGATCGCGATAAGGCCGACTACGAACTCAGTGGTGTGTCCGACAGCGACAAGGCAGGCTGGGCGAAGATGCTCTTCCTGGGCTCCCAGCAGACCAATGAAGCCGCCAGCATCAAGATCGTGAATCTGAAAACCGGCAACGTCGTGTTCGCCTACTCCGTCAACAAGACCAATTCCTACAAAGGCAAACAGAGCGCTGGCGAGGCAGTCGCCAAACACATCAACGAGAAAATCGAGAACCGCTATCACTGAGGTGTCTCATGAAGACCAAGACGTTCATCGCAGCTATCCTTCTGCTCGCGCTGTTCGGATTCCCGCAAGCCTCGGGTCAGGCCACTAGCAAGATCATTCCGCCCTACTCCAAGGTGTTCGTGGCGCCTATGCCGATGGCTTCGATGAATACCTGAAAAAGGCCATCGAATCAAAAAAGGTGCCGGTCGAAATCGTGGCCGACAAGGACCAGGCAGACTTCCAGATCACGGGCCAGGCGGAGACCCAGAAAGCCAGCACCGCCAAGAAAGTCATCATGTGGGATTGGCGCTCGAATGAGCAGGCCAGCATCCAGGTCACGAACCTGAAATCGTCGTGAGGTCGTTTCGCTTATTCCGTAAACAAAGTGAGCTCCGCGCATGGCAAAAAAAGCAGCGCCGAGGCCTGCGCCAAGCACCTCAAGGAAAAAATTGACAAGATCAATAGCAGGTAGGCACAGGAAAGTTCTTATTTCTTCCGTTGAGACCCGACCGCCGCAGGCGGCGCCACCGGTCTCCGCAACGGCACAATCGCGCCCTTCGACGGATCCGCCGCCGCCGTCGCCCGCGTCAGCACTTCATGCTGGATGTACTGCACGAAGTCCTGGATCTGGCGCTGCATTTCCTCCATGCGCTCCCGCATCTGCAGGATGATGGCAATCCCGCTGATGTTCACGCCCAAGTCGCGGGCCAGCGACAGGATGAACTCCAGCCGCTGCAAATCTTCGTCGGTATAGAGCCGGGTGTTGCCCTCGGTGCGGCGACGGCTTGAGCAAGCCCTTCGCGTTCGTAAAGCCGCAGGGTCTGGGGATGAATGCCATACATCTCGGCCACCGCCGAGATCATGTACGCGCCTTTGGATTTGCGTTTGGTCATGGGCTAAGTCTGCTTACCCATAACTGTACAACAGCAACAAAGTCCGGAGTCACAGCATTGGCTCTGCCCCGCTCAATTCGTTGCCAGTACCGATCAAGCCGCTGATCCTGCGGCTTCTTCGCCGTGCGCTGCCCAGCCCGCCGGCTTGAGCGCGTGGTTGATCGCATACGCCACCACGCCGGCGCCGATCAGAATCATGCCGAACACGAACGAACTCATCCCGAGCACCACTTCATGCTCGCTGCGCACGATGGCAAATCCCAGCAGCAGCATGGAGCGAATGCCCGACCGCGATCGCCCCGAACATCCCGCCCGGCACGCGGAACGGACGCGTCAAGTTCCGGTTCGCGGATGCGCAGGCAGATCAGCGCCACGAACTCCAGCGTCAGGCTCGCGCCGTAAATCATGATGTCGAGCGTGACCAGCCGCTCGAAGCCGAGATTCAAGGCAGCACGCCCAGCCCACCGCCAGCACGACGAATCGCCACCCATGGCGCGCGCGTTTTCGGATGCAGCTTGCCAAATACCTTCGGCAGCATGCCGTCCTGCGCCATCGCCAGCGGCAGCCGCGAGTAGCTCATCACCAGCGCGTTGAACATGCCGAAGCCGCTCATCATGCCGCCCGCAACCAGGGCGATCCGCAGCAGCGGTCCGCCCATCATGCTGGGCGATGTCGGCCCATGAGCCGGTCTCCCATGCGCTGGCGCGGAAGGCCCGTCATCCACATCGCGGCGAACGGAAGAACGTAGGTGAGCGCAAACAATCGCCACCGCCGACCAGCATCGCGCGCGGATAGGTCCGCTGCGGACGCTCCACTTCGGTTGCGATGGTCGAGGCGTTGTCCCAGCCCATGTAATTCCACATGCAGATCAGCAGCCCGCCGAGAATGTCGACGTTCGAAGTCGTCGGCTTGGTCACCGCATTCGCCAGCGCGTCGATCTTGAACGGCGCCAGCACAAAGATCAGCCGCAAACGGCGCCGACAGCGCGAAGAACAGCCAGAGCGAAGTCGTCGAGACCACCTTCACGCCCATGATGTTCAGGATCGCGCAGACGATCACCACCGCCAGCGCCGACCATCACGCCGCGATGGTCCTCCTGAAACCACGGAAACATGCGCGTCAGGTAGGCGACGAACAGCGTGGGATAAATCGCCATATCGAAAATGGACGCGACCAGCGACAGCCAGGCTTCCTGAAATCCCCAGAAATTTCCCATCGCGCGGCGCACCCAGGCGTAGTAGCCGCCTTCAAAGGGCAGCGCGCTCGAAAGCTCGCCGATCATGAACGCCGTCGGCAGGCTCCAGAGAAGCGGGGTCAGCAGCAGGATCAGAATCGCTTTGCCATAGCCGGCGCCGTGCACGATGTCTTCGGTGCCATAGGTTCCGCCCGAGACCATAAAGAAGGTCGCGGCGACCAGGGGCCACAAGGTGAGGCGCGAATGGATTTGTTCTGGGGAGCGACGGAGAAGCTGCGGAGACGATTGGGTGGGCGCGGTAGCTGTTGCCAATTTCTATGGCTTCCTCCTCGCGCAGGCGACTCACTCTCACCACCGCGTCTCCCTTGAAAATCTTGCTCGCGGCTCCCGGGTTGACAGCGATTCCCGGGCATTTCGGCGAAGTTAGTTCGCAGCACAGAGAATACGGCAATTTAGATGCTGCGCGATAGGAATTTTCGATATTTTTTTCGCGCAAGGCGCGGTACGGAGGTAATCGCTCGCTTCGCCAGAACACCCGCGTAGGGGCGCCGCGTCTGGTTCGCGTACGGGCAGACGCCCTCGTCTGCCCAGCCGAGCGAAGCTCGGCTTCTGATCTAGGCGAACCGATTTGAGCCCGACCGGTCCGAGTTCAGCAGCGAACCCGTGCTCTCCCCCGTTGCGACTCTCCAGCATTCGCGGTATAACTTTGCGAGCCCGTCGGTCACACCGTTTCTCAAAGGAGACGCCTCATGAAGAAAATCCTGGGGGCCGCCCTCTGCTTGGGTGCCGCCTTTCTTCTTGCTCATGCCGCCCCACCACAAAATGCCTTCGCCCCCGACCAGATCAAGTTCGGCCCGCCGCCCCCGTTCATCCCCCCCGGCGCCACCCTGGCCGTGCTCGAGGGCAATCCCATGGGCACCTCCGGCGACTTCACCATCCGCCTGAAGATGCCCGACGGCTACAAGATCGCCCCGCACTGGCATCCCAATCGCGAAAACGTCTCGGTACTCTCCGGGAATTTCAAGGTAGGCATGGGCGATAAGTTCGACGAGTCCAAGATGATGACCTTCCCGGCCGGAAGCTTCGCCTATCTCGACCCAGATATGCACCACTACGCCATGGCGACCGGAGAAGTGGTCGTCCAGGTCCACGGCATGTCCCCGCTGCAGTTCAACTACGTCAACCCGGCGGACGACCCCAGCAAGAAATAAACCCGAAAACCACAAAGGACACCAAGGAACACAAAGGAAATCCCAGAAATGGGTTCCTTCGTGATCCTTCGTGTCCTTTGTGCTGGAAGCTCTTGCTTGCTCGAAGGGCCGGTCTGAGCTTAGACCTTACTCCATAGTTCCGACCTCGGATCTTCCGGATTCAGCTTCGCCAGTTCCCGCAGCAACTCCTTTGTCTTCTCGTCGCGAGGCATGGGTACGGTGATCTTGACCTCGACGATCTCATCGCCGCGCGCGCCGTCCTTGGTAGCCGAGGGCACACCCTTTTCCCGCAGGCGAAGCTTCTGCCCCGACTGCGTCCCAGGTGGAATCTTCAGCAGGGTCCGGCCATCAATGGTCGGCACTTCGATCTTTGATCCCAGCGCCGCCTCCATCGCCGTTACCGGCACGGTGAGCTGAATGTCGTCGCCGTCCCGTTGAAAGACCGGATGATCGCCGGTCTCGAATAATGACGTAGAGGTCGCCCGCCGGGCCGCCGCGCAATCCGGCATTTCCTTTGCCTGCGATCCGAATCCGCTGTCCGTCCCGGGTCCCGGCTTTGATCCGGATCTCCAGCGGTTCGGTCCGTTCGATCGAGCCCTCGCCATGGCAGATCGGACAGGTTGAAATGTTCTTCCCAGTGCCATGGCAGCGCGGGCAGTTCACGTTGAACTTCATCCGTCCGCCGGTCTGCTCGATGGTCCCCTTGCCATGGCACTGCGGGCATTCCCCGGCGCCTCGACGAATCCGACCCCGTGCAATTCCCGCAAACCTCTCGCCGCGTGATGTTCAACCGCATCACGCCGCCGCGGATCGCCGTCCAGAAGGGAACGTTGACCTGGTACTCCAGATCTGACCCGGGTTCGGGACCTGCCTGCGCCCCGGCGCCGCCCCGATGAACATGCTGGAGAATATGTCACGGAATCCGCCGCCTCCGCTCGACGAGGCCTTCTTCCCGCGCCCGCCACCTTCGAACAGATCCGAGAAATCGAAGCCGCCAAAATCAAAATGCACGCCGCCCGCACCCGCAGAACCTCCCGCGCCTCCCGGTTACCCGCCTGGAAATCCCCCCGGTGTCCCGCCCTGGCGGGCATAAGCCTCCGCCGTCGCAGGATCGATATTGTCGGAATAAAAGCCCACCTGGTCGTAGATCTTGCGCTTCTTGGGATCGCTCAGAACCTCGTTCGCTTCGGAGATGGTTTTGAACTTTTCCTCCGCCGACTTGTCCCCGGGATTGACGTCAGGATGGTACTTGCGCGCCAGCTTGCGAAAGGCCTTCCGAATCTCGTCGGTCGATGCCGACTTCTTCACGCCGAGCGCCGCGTAATAATCCTTGGTGTGGGTTGCCATTGGAAATCAGCCTGTTAGCTCTTGGCTCCTGCCTTCTAGCTCCTAGCTCCTAAGTTTCGCCTCACATTCGGCCGACAACCCCTTTTCTGTCATCCTGAGCGGAGGACGGCGTTAGCCGAACGAAGCCGAACGCCGTGCCTGATAGCGTAACCTCTGGCCTTGCAGAGAATTCTCATTGCTCTGATGAATTGCCGGTCTCATCGCCAACCACAATCAATGAACCACTCGCTTCGTCTGCTCTTCCGGAGCAAACGTAAAGTGCTCCGAATGCGCCGCATCCATCTCCACGGGGATGCGAATCATCCCATCCTCGGTCGGTTGAAAGACGTACCACAGTCCCTCGTCTGCAACAAAGTTTAAAAAATACACTTGATTATCAATCTCGAACTGCAATGTTTATTTCTCCTTCGACTCGCCAGGATATACACCATGAAATTAAGGGGCGCCTTACGCGCCCCCGCTGAAAACTGACAGCTGAGAGCCGACAGCTTATTTCTTGTCCTCGACGTCCACGTACTCGGCGTCAATCACGCCTTCGTCCTTCTTGGCCTGGCCATTGCCGCCGTCCGCACTCGATGGACCCGCTCCGGCGCCCGGGCCTGCGCCCGCCGCGCTCTGCGAGCCGGCTGCCTTGTACATCTGCTCCGCCAGCTTGTGCGAAGCCTGGGTCAGCTTCTCGCGCGCCCGATCCATGTTCGCCTTGTCGCCGCCCTCCAGCGCCTTCTTCGCATCGGCCAGGGCGTTTTCTACCTCGCCCCGCTCCGCGCCCGAGATCTTGTCGCCCGACTCCTTCAGCATCTTCTCGATGTTGTACACCATGGAGTCGAGCTGGTTCTTGGCTTCGATCTCTTCGCGCTTCGCCTTGTCCTCGGCCGAGTGCGCATCGGCTTCCTTCGCCATCCGCTCCACTTCTTCCTTCGACAGCCCGGAAGACGAAGTAATCGTGATCTTCTGATCCTTGCCCGTGGCCTTGTCTTTCGCCGTCACGTTCAGGATGCCGTTCGCGTCGATGTCGAACGTCACCTCGATCTGCGGCACCCCGCGCGGAGCCGGTGGAAGTCCCGTCAGATGGAACTTGCCCAGCGTCCGGTTCTGCGCCGCCATCGGACGCTCGCCCTGCAGCACGTGCACTTCAACCGAAGTCTGGCTGTCGGCCGCCGTCGAGAACGTCTCCGTCTTCTTGGTCGGAATCGTCGTGTTCCGCGGAATCATCGGCGTCGCCACGCCGCCCAGCGTCTCAATCGACAGCGTCAGCGGAGTCACGTCCAGCAGCAACAGGTCCTTCACCTCGCCCTTCAGCACGCCGCCCTGGATCGCCGCGCCCACTGCCACCACTTCATCCGGATTGACGCCCTTGTGCGGCTCCCTGCCGAACAGGTCCTTCACCAGCTCCTGGATGCGCGGCATGCGCGTCTGGCCGCCGACCAGCACGACTTCGTTGATCTTGCTGGCGTCCACGCCGGCATCTTTCATGCACTGCTTGCACGGCCCCACCGACCGCTGCATCAAATCCTCCACCATCGACTCCAGCTTGGCCCGCGTCAGCTTCTTCACCAGGTGCTTCGGCCCGCTCGCGTCCGCCGTGATGAACGGCAGGTTGATCTCCGTCTCCATGGTCGTCGAAAGCTCGATCTTGGCCCGCTCCGCCGCGTCCCGCAGACGCTGCAGGGCCATCTCGTTGCCCTTGCCGCGCAGGTCGAGACCTTCATCCTTCTTGAATTCGTCAATCAGCCAGTCGACGATGCGCTGGTCGAGGTTGTCGCCGCCCAGGTGCGTGTCGCCATTGGTCGCCTTCACCTCGATCACGCCCTCGCCCACTTCGAGAATCGAAATATCGAACGTGCCGCCGCCGAAGTCGTACACCGCGATCGTCTCGTCCTTGCCCTTGTCCAGCCCGTAGGCCAGCGCGGCCGCCGTCGGCTCGTTGATGATGCGCTTCACGTCCAGCCCGGCAATCTTGCCCGCGTCCTTGGTGGCCTGCCGCTGCGCGTCGTTGAAGTACGCCGGCACCGTGATCACGGCCTCGGTCACCTTCTCGCCCAGATAGTCTTCCGCCGCCTTCTTCAGCTTCTGCAGAATCATCGCGGAGATCTCCGGCGGGGTGTACTTCTTGCCCTGCGCCACGATCGCCACGTGGTCGCCGTCGCGCTCGACCTTGTACGGCACCATCTTCATTTCTTCGTTCACTTCGTCGTAGCGGCGTCCCATGAACCGCTTGATCGAGTAAACCGTGTTCTCCGGGATTGGTGATAGCCTGCCGCTTCGCGACCTGCCCCACCAGCCGCTCGCCGGTCTTGGTAAAGCCGACCACCGAGGGCGTAGTCCGCCCACCTTCTTCATTCGCGATCACCTTGGGCTCGCCGCCCTCCATAACCGCGACGCACGAGTTGGTGGTGCCGAGGTCAATTCCAATAATCTTGCCCATATTCTGAGCCTCCTAAAACCTATAAGTGCATTAAAATCATATTGTTGAATGCTGTCTATGCAGCCATAATAAGACTTGAGTGTAGCGTTGTCAAGGTTTAGATGTGCCGCGGTTCTCCGGGGATGCAGAGATTCCGGCAAAGAACCCCGCACCTAACCCCCTGCCGAACACCAGCTTGCGAGCAGAAAGGGTCTTGGACCGCGTCTCCGGTCTTCCTCAGCCGCAAACACGGCGAAGGAATGGAGTCACGGAGCAAATCCGCGTTGAGGTGCAAGCCCGGTGTGAGGTGCAAGCCCCGTGGGCAAGGTGCAAGCCCGTGGAGAGGTCCATGCGGCAATCCCCGTGGTGAGGTCGCGAAACACGTCAGCCCCGCAAGGGGCGGCATAGATTAGCTCAGGGCGTAAGCCCCGGGTCGCGACAAATTGAGCCGCTCTCATCTTTTGACATCCTCCCTTTCCCACCATAAGATTCCTCAACTCCTCGACAAGGACCCTCGTGATCGGCCAAACCATCTCGCACTACCGCATCGTCGAGAAACTCGGCGGCGGCGGCATGGGCGTCGTCTACAAGGCCGAAGACATCAAGCTCGGCCGCTTCGTCGCGCTCAAGTTCCTCCCCGACGACGTGCCTCCAACGATCCGCAGGCGCTGGAGCGCTTCCAGCGCGAAGCCCGCGCTGCCTCGGCGCTGAACCATCCCAACATCTGCACCATCCACGAGATTGACGAGCATGGCGGCCACTCCTTCATCGTCATGGAGTTGCTCGAAGGCCAAACGCTGAAGCATCGCATCGATGGGCGCCCGCTGGACTTCGGAGACCCTGCTCGATCTCGCCATCCAGATCGCCGACGCGCTCGACGCCGCGCACGCCAAGGGCATCGTTCACCGCGACATCAAGCCCGCCAACATTTTCGTCACCAAGCGCGGCCACGCCAAGATTCTCGATTTCGGCCTGGCCAAGCTGCTGCCTGCCAGCGCGCGACTCGGCCGCACGACGCGCCGCCTCCGCAACCGCTCCATCACCGACGAGCATCTCACCAGTCCCGGGCACCACCGTCGGCACCGTCGCTTACATGTCTCCCGAGCAGGCCCGCGGCGCGAGACCTCGACGCGCGCACCGATCTGTTTCTCCTTCGGCGCGGTGCTCTACGAAATGGCCACCGGCGCCGTGCCTTTTCGCGGCGACACGTCCGGCGGTGATCTTCGAAGCCATCCTCAACCGCGCTCCGCAACCGGCCCGTCCGGCTCAATCCCGATCTTCCCGCTCGAGCTCGAACACATCATCACTAACGCGCTCGAGAAAGATCGCGAACTGCGCTACCAGCACGCCTCGGAAATGCGCACCGACCTGAAGCGCCTGCAGCGCGACAGCGGTTCGGGCCGGGGCGCTGCCGTTTCTACTGCGAGTTCGTCCGGAGAGGCGCAGCCGCCGGTAGTCGCCGCTCCCTCCGCCACATCCGGAAGCGGCTCCGCCAGTGCGGTGGCTGCTCCGGTCGCTCCCGCGCATACCAGCAGTTCCAGCGTCACCGCCGTCGCCCGCCAGCATCGCGTCGGCACAATCGTTGCATCTCTGGTCGCTCTCGCTGTCCTTGGGGCCGCCGGCTTCGGCGTATACGCACTCCTTACCCGCACTGGCCCCGTGCCCTTCCAGAATTTCACCATCACGCAAGTCACCAACAACGGCAAGGCGGACTTGGCGGCAATTTCACCCGACGGCCGCTACCTCCTGCACGTCCAGAACGACAACGGCCTGCATAGCCTGTGGCTGCGGAACATTCCCACCGGAAGCGACACGCAAATCGTTCCCCGTGCGGCGGAGATTTACCGCGACCTCGCCTTCTCGCCCGACGGTAATTACGTGTACTACCGCAAGTCCGGGAACGTGCAAGCGACGGAATTCAACTTGCATCGCGCCCCCGTTCTGGGTGGCGCTCCTGCACAGGTGGTCCGTGATATCGACAGCGATCTCGCCTTCTCTCCTGACGGCCAGCGCATGGCCTACATCCGCGCCAACGATCCCGAGCCAGGTAAGTATCGCCTGCTTTCCGCGAGCCTCGACGGAAGCGATGAGACCGTGCTTCGCATCGCCCAGTCCACTCGCGGTGCCGACCCTACCCACGTCACCTGGTCCCCCGACGGGAAGCAGGTCGCCTACTCCTTCCAGTCTTCGGGTGCTGCGCTCGGCTACGTGGAAAGCTACGATCTTGCGGCAAAGACGGTCACGACTCTGGCTGCCTTGGAGACCAACAGTGTTTTCGAACTGAAGTGGATGCCGAGCGGACACTGGCTGCTCGTGGTTTATTCGACCAAGCCCCACATCGAGCAAGCGCAGATCGGATTGCTATCGACCGCCGGGAAGCTTCAGCCGATCACACGCGACACCAATCGCTACTCGACCCTGACTCTCTCCGCTGACCGCCGTAGTGCTGCTACGGTGCAGGTCAAGACCACTCGGTCTTTCGAACTGCTCACGGGCATTTCGGGCTCTTCCCAGCCGCCCCCGCCGACTCCGCTGTCCCAAGTCGCCGATCCGCGGCTAGTGGAGTGGACACCCGACGGTAAGTTACTCGTCTCGGACGTGGAGAAAATCACTCGCCTGGACGCCGATGGGCAAAATGCTGCCGTCTTGTTAAGCGATCCAAACGCCGGCATCGACGGCTTCTCCGCTTGCGGGGATCGATACTTGTTGATTTCCTGGGCTGGACATCGAGGCAATACTGTCAACATCTGGCGTGCGAATCCGGATGGTTCCTCTCCCACCCAACTTACCTCAGGGCACTTTGACAGCAGCCCCGTGTGCTCGCTCGATGGCAAGTGGGTGTACTACATCGACCGCCCCGGAACTTCCCGCTTGATGAAGGTGCCGATTGATGGCGGCCCCGCGGAGGCCGTACCCGGGGGCGATATTCCCAACCGGTTCGGAATCAATGGCGTCAGCTTCATCTCGGCGGACGGGAAATCGCTGGGCATGGTTGTCGATTTGATCGATCCGCGCACCAACGACGCCTTGGCGAAGCTGGCGATTGTCAGCCTCGAAGCCGGTTCCACAACGGCTCCCCGCTTGCTAGACCTCGACCCGCGCTTCGGTGGGGCCGCCGGCCTGAGACTCGTACCCCTCGCAAACGTCGTGGCCTATCCGATCACCGAGAACGGCGTGAATAATCTCTGGCTGCAGCCGCTGGACGGATCGCCGGGTCGCCAGCTTACCCATTTCGCTTCCGAACAGATCACCGACTACAGCTGGTCCCCGGATGGAAAAACCCTGGCCATCACTCGTCGTCAAGGCGTCGCCGACGTAGTCTTATTGAAGGAAGGGAATCCCTGACCCACTCGTCCGTGGCCGGTCTACCGTCGCCAGCTTGGAGCCAGGAGCCAACGACTAACAGCTGTCCCTCTAATCATACTTTTCGTACAAAATCGACTTCCGGTCCCATCCCAGACTCTTGAGCAGTTCGCGATTCGCACGAACCATCTTGTCGAGGCCGCAAATGTAGACGGGCATGTCAGTGCGGCCCGTGACAATGCCCGCTACATGCGCCTGCACGTAGCCGCGAAGGCCCTTCCAACCGGATTCGCCCTGGCTCAGCGTGGGCAGGTAGTCGAAGTTCTTGTGCTCAGCCGCGAGCCGCAAGAACTCGTCGTTGTAGTAAATGTCTTTTGCGTGCCGGCTCCCGAACAGCAGCCAGAACCGCTGGTCTTGGTGATGCGATGGATCTGCGAACAGCCACTGCAGCATGGACCGGTAAGGCGCGATCCCGGTGCCAGTTGCAATGAACAGCGTGTCGCGCAGCGGCGGCCGCAGGATGAAGTTGCCAAACGGTCCCAGCCCGGAAATCTTTGCGCCTGGTTCCAGGTCGCAGAGGTAGTTCGACATGAACCCGTCCTGCACCCGGTTCAGGCAAAAGGCAAACCGGTTCCCGTCTGGAGGGGATGCGATTGAGTACGCCCGCGTGAGTTCCTCGCCGTCCGGCTTGGTGTGGGTCAGGGACAGCCACTGCCCGGGAACGAACCCGAACCGCGGCGCGCCCTGTACCTCGAACTCGAGATGCTTGGTGAACTCCGACAGCGGCGTGGATTTGATCAGATTCGCCGTGACGCTTTGAAACTGAGCCATACCTGTTTGGATGACCCACCGCACCCGCAAGAACCACGTAGGCACAGACGCCCCCGTCTGTGCAGCCGCGGCGATCTTTGCCGCGGCAACTCTCTCTATTCCCCGCCGATCAATCGGCACCTGTGCGCGATATCACCAGCTCGTGTGATTGCCCGATCCGAAAAATCGCCTACAACTCTAATCACTCCCGAGCTTTCCATAAATCCGTAGGTTATCTATAAGCTAAGCAAACTCTCCGCAAACTTGCAAAATGTTCCACGTGGAACACTTCGTCAATTTGCACCCTTGGGCCAGGAGCTGCGGCCAAAAACCGCTGCGGCCCCCGCGGACCAGGGGCGACCGTGCCTGCCTGGGGTAGGGGCTATTCCACTGTTACTGACTTCGCCAGGTTTCTGGGTTGGTCGACATCGCAGCCGCGCCGCACGGCGATGTGGTAGGCCAACAGTTGCAGGGGGACGATTTCGAGAATTGGCGCCAGCTCTTCGGGCGCGGGCGGAATGTAAAGCACGTGGTCAGCGGCTTCCTTGATTTCTTCGTCACCTTCGGTCGCGAGCGCGATCACTTGTCCCGAACGCGCCTTCACTTCTTTCAGGTTTGACATCGTCTTTTCGTAGCGGACTACAGACAAGGGATCGTTCGGGTCGCGCGTGGCGATGATCACCACCGGCAGGTTCTCATCGATCAGTGCATTCGGGCCGTGCTTCATCTCGCCCGCCGGGTAGCCCTCGGCGTGGATGTAGGAAACTTCTTTCAGCTTCAGCGCGCCTTCGAGCGCGATCGGATAATGAATGCCCCGGCCGAGGAACAGGAAATCCTGCGCGCGCGAATAGAGCTTGGCAAGCTCTTCACATTTTTCCTCGTGGGTCAGGATCTGTTCCAGCTTGCCGGGAAGGCGCGTCAACTCGTGCACCTCCGCCTTGGACTGCTCGGGCGCGATCGTCCCACGCACCTGTCCGAGGTAGAGCGCGAACAGGTACAGTGCGGTGAGTTGCGCGGTGAAGGCCTTGGTGGAAGCGACGCCGATCTCCGGGCCGGCGTGCGTGTAGATGGTGCCTTGCGCTTCGCGCGTGACCATCGATCCGACCACGTTGCAGATGGCCATCGTTTTTGAGCCCTTGGTCTTGGCTTCACGCTGGGCGGCGATGGTGTCGGCAGTCTCTCCCGATTGCGTGATCAAGAGGGTGAGCGTGTCGGCGGGAATGATCGGATCGCGATAGCGCCACTCGCTGGCATAGTCGACTTCGACCGGAATGCGGGCCAGGCCCTCGATCATGAACTTGCCCGCCTGTCCAGCATGCCAGCTGGTACCGCATGCGGCGATGTTGATCTTCTTTGCCGCCCGGAACTCAGCTTCCGTGATTTCCATTTGTTCCAGGAAGATTTGGCCGGTATCCTGCGAGACGCGTCCCAGCGTGGTGTCACGCACGGCGCGCGGCTGCTCGTAAATCTCCTTCAGCATGAAATGTTTGAACCCGCCCTTTTCGGCCATGATCGGGTCCCAGGTAACATGCTGGACTTGCCGGGTGACGGGCTTGCCGTCGAAGTCGGTGAGCTTTACGCCGTCCGCCGTGATGACCGCGAGATCGCCATCGCCGAGAAAGAAAAGGTCGCGGGTGTGGTAGAGAATCGCCGGCACATCGGAAGCGACGAAGTATTCGTCCTTGCCCAGCCCGATCACGGCGGGAGGACCGTTGCGGGCGGCGACGATTTTGTTGGGCTCATCGATCGCAATGACGCTGAGGGCGAACACGCCGGTCAGATCCTTGACCGCTTTGCGCACGGCTTCTTCGAGCGGCGGACGATGGCCGTTGCCGGTTTTCAGGAAATACTTCTCCACCAGGTGAGCGATGACTTCCGTATCGGTCTCGGTGGTGAACTTGTGGCCTTCCTCGATCAGCTTGCGCTTGAGCGAGAGATAGTTTTCGACGATGCCGTTGTGCACCACCACGATCCGGCCGGTGCAGTCGCGGTGGGGATGAGCATTCTCTTCGCTGGGCCGGCCGTGCGTGGCCCAGCGCGTGTGGCCGATGCCGTAGGTGCCGTCGAGCGGCTTGAGGCGGATGACCTCTTCCAGATTGCGCAGCTTGCCTTCGGCGCGGCGGATCTGCAGCCCTTCGCCGTTGCCGGCCACGGCGATGCCGGCCGAATCGTAGCCTCGGTACTCCAGCCGTCGCAGTCCTTCGATGATGACCGAGACTACCGGCTTTTTCCCGACATACCCGACAATCCCGCACATAAGAGCCGACTCCTTCAACCCGGCGCGAGCCGGTACGGTCCCTGCACAACACGAGCGAAACTTGGACGCAAGCCAGCGTGAGTCGGGCGCCCGGGAGGAGTTAATCTTCGAGCGAAAAACGGTATTCCTCAATTACGGGGTTCGTCAGGACCTCGCGGGCGATGCGCTCCACTTCCGCCTGTGCCTCGCTCTTGCTCAAGTCGCTGTCCAGCGTGAGCTCGAAATACTTGCCTTGGCGAACGTCCCCTAGCCCCTTATAGCCCATCTTCTTGAGGGCGCCCTGAATGGTCTTGCCCTGGGGGTCCAGGACACTCTTTTTGAGCGAGACATAGACGTAGGCTTTCATCGGTGGGTTCATTATACGTTAGCCGAAAGTCCCCTTCTGCGGCCAAGGAGCGCTAGTCCCATTAGGGAAAGCCCCATGTCGACCACAGGAAAATCCTGACGATATACCCAGGGATACCATGGGTCGATGTTCATTTCAAATCGTGGATTTTTCGGTCAAGGCTCGGCAAGCGCAGCATCGAGCATTTGGCGGTGACGGGGATCGTGAGCCGCTGTTAACTGCTGCAGGACATGGTGCCTGGACAGAAGCAGTCCATCGACCTTTCGCTTGAGGGCGGCCTGTTCAGGACTTATTCTGGACTTGGAACTCCGCTTTTCCTCGGAAGCTTCGGCCTGTTGCGCTTCCACCGACTTGCTTTCCCAACCGCGCGCCATAAGGCCATTATATAAGCGCGGGAGCATGCCGATTCCGATTGGTTCATTCGGCCTTCCGCGACCGTGTTCGTTCGAAAGAAGACTGAGTTCAAAATTTTTACCTTTTATTCAATCAAGGATCTGAGCTAGTATCGCGAGCGTCGCGTCTACAGTAGGAGGCGTGCTTGCGATGAGGGCGCGGGCGCGATGTAAATGCAGTCTGGCCCTGCCGGTTATCCCGATTCGCCCGCTGAACTCCGCCGCTACGAGGCTCTCCTCGAGATGGCGGACCTCGTGGTCCAGCATGGTAGCCTGCCCGACTTATTCCATGAGTTGGCGGTGAGACTGCAAGGCGTCGCGGATTTCCAATTCCTGAACTTTTCTGTTCACAATCCACAGCAGAAAGTGATGTCGATGCAATGGTGGGAAGGCGAGCATGCCGCCGTTTCTCCCATGGACCTGCCGGTGCCGGAATCGGCCAGCGGGTGGGTGTGGGAGCACCAGGAAGATTTATTGTTTCCCAACCTGCGCGAGGAGACTCGCTTTCCGCGTGTTTTGGACGTGCTGCGCGCGAAAGGGATAAACACCTACTACGTGATCCCGCTCACCGCCGCAGAAAAGCGGCTGGGAGCTTTGGGGGTTGCCAGCGTCCTGCCGGACGCGTACGGGGAGCAGGATCGGCGCCTGCTTCGGCGGGTCGCTGAGTTGGTAGCGGTGGCGGTGGAGAATACGTTGATTCGCGAGGCAATGCATGGGGGAAAGCAGCGTTTGCGGGCGCTGGTGGACGTCAATCGAACGCTGGCCTCCAGTCTGGAAATGCAGCATCTTTTGCCGCTTATCTCGGAGTGCGTGAGCCAGGTCGTGCCCCATGATTTCGCCGGCATAACGCTATTCGAAGGCGACCAGGAGGACCTGAAGGCGTACGTGCTCTCGCCGGCGCTGCCCACGGCGGTGGTGGAGTCTGGGAGATCCGTGTCTCTGAACGGAGACCCTGTCGGCGCAAGCCTTTCTGGAGCGGGAATCGAAGACGCTCTCGCGCGACGATCTGGCCAGCCACCCCAGCAACATTGCTGGCCGGATATTGCGCGCGGGAATTCGCACCGTTCGGTGTGTGCCGCTGCTGACCTCCAATGGCACCCTGGGAACACTCAACGTGGGCAGCAAAAAGGACTCCGCTTTTTCTCAGGAGGATGAGGAAATTCTGAGCCAGATGGCTGCACAACTGGCGATCGCGCTCGAGAACGTTCGTGCCTACCGGGAAATCCAGGGGCTGAAGGATCGACTGGCGGAAGAGAAATTGTATT
>CAVRZQ010000014.1:0-71077 GCA_963725575.1 uncultured Acidobacteriota bacterium | reverse complement strand
CGATTGATCTGGTCGGCCTCGACATCCTCGGCCACGTGGTCGGCAACATGACCGCCAACGTGCATGACGAGCGCAGCGAACTCAAGCTACCCGACTTCTACAAAAAGATGCTCGAGCACAAATGGCTGGGCGACAAGACCAAGGGCGGCTTCTACAAGAAATCAAAAGGCGCCGACGGACAAGGAAGAACGCCTCGCCCTCGACTGGAAGACGATTGAATACCATCCCCGGCACAAACCCAAGTTTCCCGCCCTCGACATGGCCAAGAACGTCGAAGAGACGGGCGCGCGCGTGCGCATGTTGCTGGGCCTCGAAGGCAGCAGCCCGCAGAAGGGCGACAAAGCAGGAGCGTTTTTATGGACCGCGCTCTCGGATCTTTGGGCCTACTCCGCGAATCGCATCCCCGAAATTTCTGACACGGTCGTCGAAATCGACCGGGCGATGAAGCTGGGCTTCAATTGGGAGATGGGTCCCTTTGAACTGTGGGACGCCGCCGGCGTCGAAGCCACGGTCGCGCGCATGAAGAAGGAAAACAAGCCCATCGCGGCCAACGTCGAGAAGCTGCTGGCCTCCGGCCAGAAGAGCTGGTATGAAGACGAACCGAAGTCGCTTGCGGGGCGCAAGTACTGGGATCTGGCCGCCAGCCACTGGCAGCCCGTAATTGTTCCCAAGGGTGTGTGGTCGGTCGCGGTTGCGAAAAAATCGAACGGCGTGGTGAAGAAGAATTCGGGCGCGTCGCTGGTCGATCTCGGCGATGGCGTAGCCTGCCTCGAGTTCCACTCCAAGATGAACTCGCTCGGCGCCGACATCATCCAGCTCATCACGCAAACCCTGAAGCCCGGCGGCCCGGGCGACGCCTTCGACGCGTTCGTCGTCACCAACGATGCCCACAATTTCTCGGTGGGCGCGAACCTCATGCTGCTCCTGATGGCAGTGCAGGAAGAAGAATGGGACGATGTTGACCTGGTCATCCGCCAGTTCCAGGGCATGACCCAGGCCATCAAGTTCTCGCCCAAGCCCGTGGTAGTGGGCGCATTCGGTCTCACGCTCGGCGGCGGAACGGAAATCTCGCTGCACGCGCCCGCTCGCCAGCCCCACGCCGAACTCTATACCGGCCTGGTCGAAGTGGGCGTGGGATTGCTGCCCGGTGGCGGCGGCTGCAAAGAGATGTTGCTGCGCGCCCTCGACAGCGCGACCTCGATTCGCCCGGACGGCCGCGGTGAATCGGTTGAACTCATGGAAGCAATGAAGAAGGCGTTCGAGACGATCGCTATGGCGAAAGTCGCAACCTCCGCGCATGAGGCCCGCGCCCTCGGCTTTCTCTCCGAGTCCGACGGCATCACCATGAACCGCGAACGTGTGCTGGCGGACGCGAAGGCACGTGCGCTGGAGTTGCTCCGCGGCGGCTACGAAGCTCCTGCGATGCGCACCGACCTGCCCGCGCCCGGGGAAAATATCCTGGCCACTTTAAAGATGGGCGTCTACCTGATGCGCCAGGGCGACTACATCAGCGACCACGAAGTGAAGATCGGCAACAAAGTCGCCGAGGTGCTGTGCGGCGGCAACGTCACTCCAGGCACGCCCGTGAGCGAGCAGTACATCCTCGACCTCGAGCGCGAAGCCTTCAAGTCGCTGTGCGGTGAGAAGAAAACGCAGGAGCGCATTCAATACACGCTCAAGACTGGAAAGACGCTAAGGAACTGATACGACCACGTAGGCCCAGACGCCCTCGTCTGGGTGGCCGGGCACGAGGTCGGCTAGACTGTGGGTCATAAGAAAAATCGCCGGTCGATCACTCCATCGACCGGCGAGCAATTTCTGAGCTAAATCAACTTCTCCGGCTACTTCTTCTCTTCGACCTTGCCGGTGTCGGCCGCGTTGACCACACTCTTCTTCTGGGTAGCCGCTTTGGCCACCACCGGCTTCGGATTCCAGTAATCCGGCGCCGCGCGCCACGACATCGGCCGGCGGGTTGCTGAGCTCGGGAAGGAAGTGGTTGATGACCGTTTCTGTGCCTTCGACAATTTCCGAACCGGTTTTCAGGTAGTGGGCGTAGCCTTCTTCCCCGAGCACCTTCGGCAGGGGTGCAATCGAGTCGAATCCCGCCATGGACTTCTCCAGCGTAGTCACGTAGTAGATCGTGCCCTCCTGGCCGGCAACGGTCTGCGAAACCAGCGTGGTCACGTCGGGAGAATTCCTTTCCCGCGCCGCCTTCACATCCTTCAGCAGCGCTTCGAAAGCGAGCCCCTGTCCGGGCTTGACGTGGATGGCGGTAGTGCGCAGCCAGCGCGACTCACCCAGCATCTTCGCCATGGCGGCCGCATCGGCGGGCGCGTTGCTGCCCAGGTCCCAACGCCGCTTCCTCAGTTCCGACCGGCTGCTCACCAGGCACTGACTGAAGTCCTGAAAGAGCTTGTCGGCTCCCGCTTTCCCCAGCGCCTTTTGCAGGGAGCCGTAAAAAGCATCCCCACCCTTCTCGGCGTCGCCATAGCTGCCCCGCGTGCTTACGATCGTGATGCGATTCATGGGGCCGTACACCGTTTCCATGGTCAGCCACTCATCGCCCTTGTTCTGCCGGTTGGCGGCGACCATCTTCTTGGAAAGGGCATCGAAGTCCGCGCGCTTTTCTGGTTTCACCTGGGCGATATACAGATCGAGATACTGTTCCTGAGCCTGGGCGGCAGCCAGCGCCGCCAGCAAGAATCACTGCCACCACAGTCCACGTGGCCCGCTGCTTCATAGGAGCCTCCTTGATGTTTAGAATTTCTGGAATGGGCCTAACAAGACGGAGACACGCTACTCCGCGGCAACCAGACCGTCAACCTTGCGATCAAGCGGAGTGGACCTCCAAGGCGAAGGCTGGACGTCGAAGAGTGCGGAGTGTTCCACGTGGAACATTCCCAAATTGGGAAGCCGCTGATCTACAAAGGCTTACGAGAAAATTATTGATTCCATTTGGCACAGAAGAAGTTTTTTAGTAACGATATAATCTTCCGTCGATCCTCCATCAAAAACAAACCGTGTACCCCTATTTTGAAGTGGCCGACATCTCCGCAAAACGGCTCTTGCAGAACTGGCTGTGGCTTTGTCCACCGGATTTGCGATTGGTAGTGGTGAATGCGTTCGGCGACCTGTTTCTGGAGGATTCTGAAGGGGCCATTCTTCGACTCGCCATCTCTGGCGGACAACTCGAGCGCATTTCGGAGTCGCTCGAGAAATTCAAGGAATCGGCGCAGGGTTTTGAAAAGCGAAAAGTGTGGTTCTTTGAGGACTTTGAAATTTCAATGACGGAGCAAGGGCTTCGTCCACCCCGAGGTCAATGCCTGGGGTACAAGATGCCCATCGTGTTCAAGGAAACTAACGGGGCCGCGACGAACGTTTACATTGCTGACTTGCACGAGTACGTTTCGTTCCTCGGCGATCTGCATTTTCAAATGAGAAATGTGTCAGACGGCGGGAACGTTCGGCTCGTCATTGGGCCGAACCGAGAACAATGCGGGTAGGAATCGGACCTTTCACAATGTGCATCCAAACAGCAGATTCCTTGCTTCGCTGGGAATGAGACGCTTGAGAACCGAACGGTTTTGCTCGGCGCTGGCCGATGGTGTCCAGTAACTGAGCACGGAGAACCGAGAACTGGGGCCTGAATTATGAGAGACGTTGTCATCGTATCAGCTGTTCGTACTCCCGTGGGCCGGGCCTTCAAGGGCACGCTGCGGGCAACCCGTCCTGATGAACTGGCTGCGGTCGCGATCAAGGGAGCGCTGGAACGCGTGCCGCAAGTCGATGCCAAGGAGATCGAAGATGTCATCCTGGGCTGCGCCATGCCTGAGGGCGAGCAAGGGATGAACGTGGCGCGTATCGCTGCGCTGCGGGCCGGGTTGCCGGTTGAAGTGTCGGCGCTCACCATCAATCGCTTCTGCTCGTCGGGGCTGCAGTCGATCGCGATGGCGGCCGAGCGCATCATGTCGGGCGGCGCGGAAGTCATCGTCGCGGGCGGCACCGAATCGATGTCGATGATCCCGATGGGCGGCAACAAGATTTCGCCGAACCCGTGGCTGGTCGAGCACAACCCCGGGGCCTATCTTTCGATGGGCTTAACGGCGGAGCGGGTGGGGCAGCGCTTCGGAATCACGCGGGAACAGAGCGACGTGTTTTCCCTGCACAGCCACCAGAAGGCGCTGGCCGCAATCCAGGCGGGCAAATTTGCCGAAGAGATTGTGCCGGTGCCTGTCGGCTTCACGACGCCCAACGGCAAGAAGCCTGTGCGACACGAAATCGTGTTCAAAGTCGACGAGGGTCCGCGGGCGGATACCTCGCTCGATGCGCTGCTTGCGCTCAAGCCGGCTTTTCATGTGAAGGGGATTGTGACCGCAGGAAATTCGTCGCAGATGTCGGACGGCGCGGCGGCGGCAGTCGTCATGTCAGGGGAGCGGGCAAAAGCTCTCGGGCTGAAGCCGCTGGCACGCTACGTATCGTTCGCGACGGCTGGATACAAGCCGGAAGAAATGGGGCTGGGGCCAGTGTTCGCGATCCCGAAGGCGCTCAAACTCGCTGGGTTGAAGCTGTCGGACGTCGACCTGATCGAACTTAACGAGGCTTTCGCGGCACAGTCGCTGGCGGTGATCAAGGAGGCAGGTCTCGATCCGGAGAAGGTCAATCCCAACGGAGGCGCGATCGCTCTCGGACATCCGCTGGGATGTACCGGCGCAAAGCTGACAGCTTCGATAATTCGAGAGCTCAAACGTCGGAATGCGCGTTACGGGATGGTGACGATGTGCGTGGGCGGAGGAATGGGAGCGGCTGGGATATTCGAGAACTTGAATTAAGCCTGAAAACCTTTACCACGAAGGACACCAAGGAAAGCCACGAAGGTCAAAGAACCCCGGGTTGTATTCGTGCCATCCATGAGTTTCGGTTCGAGCCTTCCGAACTGGGTCCCGGCCTGCTCGCAAGCACCTACCAGGTTTGTCTTCAGCCCGAACTTAAGAAGGCCGGGTTTCAATCCGAAACGCAAGTCGGGCTTCCGGTGTTCTACGACGGCGTAAAGCTCGACCTCGGTTACCGGATCAATCTGTTGGTCGAGGGTCTGGTGGTCGTTGAACTGAAGTCGATTGACGCCATCGCGCCTATCCATCAAGCCCAGCTCCTTTCGTACCTGAAACCGAGTGGCAAATCCCTCGGACTGCTTATAAACTTTAGTGTTGTTCATCTCGAGGATGGCATCCGGCGCTTCGTGAACGGAACAGGCTGGAAATAAAAAGGCATCCACCACAAAGGACACGAGGGTGCACGAAGGTTGGTCCGGGATTTCCTTCGTGTTCCTTCGTGCCCTTTGCGGTTAAACGGGGTTTTCTCGAATGGCTACTACTGCAATTCCTAAGTCCAAGATCTCCGGCGGCAGCTTTCTGCTCGAAGAGCGCCAGACCGCCGAAGTATTCACGCCGGAAGATTTCACCGAGCAGCACCAGCTGATCGGCCAGACGACGGAAGAATTCGCGGTCAACGAAATTCTTCCGAACGTCGAGAAGATCGAGCACAAGGAATTCCAAGTCACGCGCGATCTGCTGAAGAAGGCGGGCGAACTGGGGCTCTCGAGCGGGTTGAGATCCCCGAAGCCTACGGCGGCCTCGAAATGGACAAGGTGACCGCCGCCGTCATCGCCGACCACATTGCCAAGTACGCCGGCTTTGCCACCACCTGGGGCGGTCACACCGGCATCGGCACGCTGCCGATCGTCTACTTCGGTACCGAGGAACAGAAGAAGAAGTATCTGCCGAAGCTGGCGGCGGGCGAGATGGTGGGCGCGTACGCGCTTTCGGAAGCGACCTCCGGATCCGATGCCATGAATTGCCGGGCGCGCGCCGAACTTTCGCCGGACGGCAAGCACTACATCCTGAACGGCGAGAAGATGTGGATCACCAACGCCGGCTTCGCCGACCTGTTCACGGTGTTTGCGAAAATCGACGGCGAGAAGTTCTCGGCGTTCCTGGTCGAGCGCAACTTTCCCGGCTTCTCGATCGGCGCCGAAGAGCACAAGATGGGCATTCGCGGCTCCTCCACCTGCCCGATCATCCTGAATGACTGCAAGGTTCCGGTCGAGAACCTGCTGGGCGAAATCGGCAAAGGCCACGTCATCGCCTTCAACATCCTGAACATCGGCCGTTTCAAGCTGGGCGCGATGTGCGTGGGCGGAGCGCGTGTGTCGCTCGAGAATGCCATCGCCTATGCCAAGCAGCGTAAGGCATTCGGCAAAGTTATCGCCGACTTCGGGCTGGTGCGCGAAAAAATCGCCAACATGGCCACGCTGATCTACGTCGGCGAGTCGCTGGTCTATCGCACCGTCGGCATGATGGACGTTGCGCTCAACGAAGTCGACAAGTCCGGCGCTGACGCGCTCAAGGAGACCCGCAAGGCGATCGAGGAGTACGCCGTCGAGTGCTCGATCCTCAAGGTCTGGGGCTCGGAGATGATCGACTACGTGGTCGACGAGACCATGCAGATCTACGCCGGCTACGGCTTCGTCGAAGAGTATCCGGCCGAACGCGCTTATCGCGATGCCCGCATCAACCGCATCTTCGAAGGCACCAACGAAATCAACCGGCTGATCATCACCGGCTTCCTGCTGAAGCGCGCGATGAGCGGCCAGTTGCCGCTGATGCCGGCGATCAAGAAGCTGATGGACGAAGTGTTGAGCGGGCCCTGCACGGGCGAGGAGATCGAAGGCCCGCTGGCGGAAGAGCGCAAACTGGTGGCACAGGCCAAAAAGCTCGGCCTGTTCGTCGCCGGCGCGGCCACCCAGAAATACATGCAGGCGATTCAGGACCAGCAGGAAGTGATGGGCGCGATCGCCGACATGACGATCGAGATCTATGCCATGGAGTCGGCGGTGCTGCGCGCGCAGAAGCTGGTTGAGCACAAGGGCGAAAAGCAGCGCGCTGCGCAGTCGCGATGACGCGTGTCTACCTGACGCAGGCGATGGAGAAAATCGAAGCCGCGGCCAAGCGAGTGATTGCCGACGTGGCCGAAGGCGACATGCTGCGCACGCAGCTGGCGATCCTGCGGCGGCTGGCGAAGTACGAACCGTTCAACACGATTGCACTGCGGCAGCAGATTGCGCAGAGGACGATCGAAGCGGGAAATACTCGCTGGCTTAAGAACGGATTCACCACAGAGACACAGTGGCACGGAGAACAACCTCAAAGATACGGACTGAGGCAGGACAATTGTCTTGGTCCTTTTTTCAGATCTTGGCTCAATTCCAAGGTTGCCGTGCAGACAGACAAGTTCTTCCACCCGCCTCACGACTTTGGTACAACTGTCAGCATAAGTCTATGAAAACGACTGGACGATGCTTGCTGCCCGTTCTCATGTTGTGGTGCGCTGTCCTGCTGGCCGCGCAAGATAAACTCGCCCCCTCCGCCAATCTCGCTCTTACGCCTCCGATGGGATGGAACAGCTGGAACAAGTTCGCCTGCAACGTGAGCGAAGACATGATCAAGGGCATGGCCGATGCCATGGTGAAGTCGGGCATGAAAGACGCCGGCTACCAGTACGTGGTGATCGACGACTGCTGGCAGGTGTCGCGCGACCAGGACGGCAACATCGTGGCCGATCCGCAGCGCTTTCCTTCCGGCATCAAGGCGCTGGCTGACTACGTGCACTCGCTGGGGTTGAAGTTCGGCATCTACTCCGATGCGGGCTCAAAGACCTGCGCCGGGCGTCCTGGTGGGCTCGGGCACGAATACCAGGACGCGCTCAAGTACGCTGCGTGGGGCGTCGACTATTTGAAATACGACTGGTGCAACACGACGACGCAGGACGCGCGTGCGTCGTACGCGAACATGCGCAGCGCGCTCGACGCCGCCGGACGGCCGATCGTGCTCAGCATCTGCGAGTGGGGTACAGCCAAGCCGTGGCTGTGGGGCAAAGGAAGTGGGCGGCAACCTGTGGCGCACCACGGGCGACATTCAGGATCGCTGGTCGGGCAAGAAAGAATGGGAGCCTGGCAACTGCTGTAACTATGGTGTGACCGCGATCGTAGACGCCGAGAACGAAATCTATTCTTACGCTGGGCCGGGACATTGGAACGATCCGGACATGCTGGAAGTCGGCAATGGCGGCATGACCACCACCGAATACCGCTCGCACTTCAGCTTCTGGGCGATGCTGGCCGCGCCGCTGATCGCCGGGAACGACCTGCGCGATATGAAGCCCGAGATTCACGACATCCTGACTAACAAGGAAGTCATCGCGGTCGACCAGGACCCACTCGGCCGCCAGGGCCGGCGGGTGTGGCAGAACGGCGATCTGGAAGTGTGGTCGAAGGCGCTCACAGGAGGAAGACGCGCGGTGGTCTTGTTTAATCGCGGAGAGTCAGAAAAGGAGATGACCGCGAACTGGACAGATCTCGACTTTCCCGATTCGCTGTCAGCTTCCGTGCGGGATCTGTGGGAGAAAAAGGTTTTGGGAAAGTTTACCGGGAAGTTCTCAGCGAAGGTGGCGTCGCACGGGGTGGTGATGGTAACGGTCAGGCCATAGACACCCGGTGGTTGTGTGGCTAACGACCCGGTCAATAAGTGCTATGGGGATATTTCAACAGTTGACTGCAATCTGAGACGATCGAGTGTCGGGACCATTTGGGCATCAGTCACCCGCAATGAGTATCTCGTCGCTGAAAACTTCTCGGAGCCTCATCCAATGAGTTCCGGCTATTCCAATTTGAAATCGAGGATGATGGTCACCTGGCACTGTACAGGATGTCCATTCAGCTTCATCGGCTGGTAGCGTAGCTTCCATGCTGTTTGCAGGGCTTCCCTCTCCAGGTCGGGATCGGGAGATTCGAGCACGATTGGATCACTCACCGCTCCGTCGGTATGGATGGTGGCATACAGGACAACAGAACCCTCCACCCCTCGAGCGACCGCGCTGGCCGGATATGCTGGCCTGGGTGGTTGCAGCGGTTGGGCAGGTTCAACCTTTCCACCGAGACGGACAGCTTTGTTCACAGACCTCTCTGACTTGCGAACACCGGAAGCGGGACGGGCACGGATTTGCACTGATTCGGTTTCACGCGCGAGAGGAAGCACAGCATAAACCCGTTCGGGCTCCCCGCCCAACATCACTGTCTGCTGGAATAGGGAGAGTCGCTCTTGTTTCACCTGCAACTGATAGATACCCGGCTGGAGGCCAGAGAAGGCAAACTCCCCTGTCTCGCCGCTCTTGATCTCTCTTTGCTTTACATAGTCCCGCATGAGCATGACGCGAGCATTCGGTACAACACCTCCGTCCGGGTCATAGACCACGCCGGAAATGCTTTGCGCCATGCAACTCAGTGGAACGAGCAGCACAACGACTACAGGCCATGCCCATGGTGCCCAACGATCAGCCAATGTCAGCATAGACAACCTCCGGGAAAAAATGCCTTCTTTTGAGGTGCGGACGCAAGCCAAGCTTACCGGAGCATGTCTCAGCCCGGTCGTTGACGTTAACAAGCGTGGCTGTTGAAAAACTCACTTCCAGAAAAGTGCCAGAAAAACTTTGCGTTAGGAAGCGCTACAAGCGACGTTCGCATCTCGGGTAGACATTTTCTATCCCCGACATTTTGGCTGTCTTGAGAAAAACGGACTTTTTCAACAGCCACGGGCGTTAGCACTCATTGAGCGCCTCTCAGATTGGGGGCGCGCCCGGGCTGCCTAGGATAGATCTAGCACTTATCGTCTCCAAGCTCTATCTTTCACTTGCGCCTGCCGACTGCGTCGCGATCCTTCCCCTTCAACTCCTCCATCACACTCTGGATGAGTTCCTTCGCGTCCGCGAGGTTCTTCATCACCAGTTGCACATCCATCACCGGCTTGCCCGGCCAGCGCTGGCTTTGGCAATAGACGCCGTGCTGGCCGACCAGGGCCATGGCGTCGGTGACCAGGTCCATGGTGACGGCGAGGCGGCCGCGGGGCACGCCCATCATGGTCTCGTAGTGCTCGAGTTCTTCGTGCTTGTCGTCGAATACCGGCATGGGTCGATTGTAACGTGGGCCGTCAGTGGAGGATAATTGGCGGGCGAAAAATCAGCATTCAGCACTCGGCGCTCAGCATTCGGCCCCATAAATAGAGCGGATGCCGCGATTACACAGTGGCGACGAGAACGTCCAATGATGAGTGCCAACTGCTGAGTGCTGAATTCCTTCACAAGGAGATGTCATGCAGAAACGTGTCGCATTCCTGATGTGTATGGTTCTCTCACTGTCGATGCTCGCCGTGGCCCAGATGGGCGGCGGGAAACCGCGTCCCAGCCCCGCGGCCAGCGCACAATGCAAGTTCACCGATGGCAAGAGCATCAAGGTGGACTACTCCAGCCCGCGCGCCAAGGGGCGCAAGATTTTTGGCGAGCTCGTCCCTTATGGCCAGGTGTGGCGCACGGGTGCGAATGAGGCCACAACGTTTGTCACCGACACCAATCTGACGATTGGCGGCAAGGACGTACCGGCCGGCAACTACACCATGTTCACCGTTCCGAACCAGGACAAGTGGGCGCTCATCATCAGCAAGAAGACGGGGGAATGGGGAATTCCCTATCCGGAGGGCCAGGACTTGATGCGTGCCGACATGAGCGTGTCCAAGACGGCCGCCCCGGTCGAGAATTTTACGATCTCTTTCCATGAGATGGGGACCGGTTGCCACATGTTTGTCGACTGGGAGAATACGCGGGCGACGGTGGAAATTTCCGAGAAGAAATAACAGGGCAAAACAATAACCTCAGGGGACACGGAGGCACAGGGGGGAGTTAAAGGGCTACGAGCTTCGAGCCGCGAGCTAGAAACCCCCTGTGATCCTCTGTGTCTCCTGGGTTGAAACCCGATCTTGGATAGGACGTCACCGCCATCCTGCCGGAAAAGGACTACAATTCCTCTGAAGTTTTATTACGAATGCTCCGCGGGAGGATCCCCATGCCCGTGTACGATTACCTCTGCAACGACTGCCACAAGGAATTTGAAAAAGTCCTATCCCTGAACCAGCACGACCACGAGCAGATCCGCTGCCCGCACTGCGGCAGCAAGAACGTGGAACAGGAAGCGAAGGCGTTCTTCGCGGTAACATCGCGAAAGAGCTGAGAGGCAAAACAACAACTACCACAAGGGACGCAAAGGGACACGAAGGTTTTGCTGGACCGCCGTCCAGGCGGCTTCTTCCGGGCAAGCCTGCGCCGAGCCATAGGAATCCGGCTCCTGGAGCCCGGACCCGCCCCTGATCGGTCAATCGGTGTGTGCTTCGTGGTTGGAATCAGGCAGGCTTCCAGCGCAGCACCGGCTTGCGCGCGGCTGCGGTTTCATCCAGACGCGATACGCGCGTGCTGTGAGGCGCATCCAGCACGGTCTGTGGATCTTCTTCCACTTCCTGGGCGATCGACTTCATGGCGTCGATGAAAAGGTCCATCTCCGCCTTGTCCTCGCTTTCGGTGGGCTCGATCATCAGCGCACCGGGCACGATCAACGGGAAAGCAGTCGTATAAGGATGGAAGCCGTAGTCGATAAGGCGCTTGGCGATATCCATCGTCTTGACGCCTTTTTTGGCCTGCAGCTTGTCGCTGAACACAACCTCGTGCATGCTGGGCGTGGAGTAGGGCAGGTCATAGGCGCCTTCGAGACCCTTGCGGATGTAGTTGGCGTTGAGCACCGCGTCCTCGGTGGTCTGGCGCAGGCCATCGGGGCCGTTGGCCAGGATGTAGGCCAGGGCGCGCACGAACATGCCGAAGTTTCCGTAGAAGGAACGAACGCGTCCCACCGATTGCGGCCGGTTGTATTCGAAGCCCAGGGTGCCGTCGTTTTTCGTGATCACCACGGGTGTAGGCAGGAAAGGCTCCAGAGCTCGCTTGACTGCGACGGGGCCGGAACCAGGACCACCGCCTCCGTGGGGCGTGGAGAAGGTCTTGTGCAGGTTGAGGTGCATCACGTCGACACCGAAGTCGCCGGGGCGCACCTTGCCGACCAGGGCGTTCATGTTGGCGCCATCCATGTAGAGCAGGCCGCCCTTGGCGTGCATGAGTTTCGCGATCTGATCGATCTCCTGCTCGAAGACGCCCAGCGTATTCGGGTTGGTCAGCATGAGTGCAGCTACGTCGTCGTTCATCTGCGCTTCGAGGGCGGAGACCTCGAGCATGCCGCGCGCATTCGACTTCAGATTTTCGACGGCGTAGCCGACCATGGCGGCGGTCGCGGGATTAGTGCCGTGGGCCGAATCCGGAATCAGGACCTTCTTGCGCGGATTCCCTTTCGCATGGTGGTAGGCGCGCACCAGGAGCAGGCCGGTAAGTTCCCCGTGCGCGCCGGCGGCCGGCTGCATGGTGATCGCGTCCATGCCCGTGATCTCGATCAGGCAGTCGCTGAGAGTCTTGATGATGCGCAAGGCTCCCTGCGAAATCTTTTCGGGCTGATAAGGATGCCCGTTGGCCAGACCTTCGAGGCGCGCCACCACTTCATTCACGCGGGGGTTGTACTTCATGGTGCAGGAGCCCAGCGGGTACATGCCGAGGTCGATGGCGTAATTCCAGGTGGAAAGCCGCGTGAAGTGACGAATGATTTCGATCTCACTGACTTCGGGCATCTGGCCGAGGTCTTTGCGTTCGGCCGCGCCCAGCAGTTTCGCGGTATCGACTTCGGGAACATCGAGCGGCGGCAGTTTCCAGGCGGCTTTGCCGGACGATGACTTCTCGAAGATCAGGCCTTCATTCTGATTGACGTGGCGAGTGGCCTTGGGCGTGGGATGCTTCATCGCGCCACCTCTTCCACCGCGTGCTCGCCGCGGGGTTCCTCGGCTTCGCTCTCGGCCAACATGCCCACCGCAGTGTCGATAGCGGTACGGGTCGTCATCTCGGTGCAGCACCACAGTGCAGCATTGCCTAACTCCGGATAGAACTTCTTCAGCGGCAGCCCGCCTACGAGCTTGTGACCCAGCAGGCGGCTGTTGATCACGTAGGGATCTTCGCCGGTCTGCACCACGAACTCGTTGAAGCGTGGAGCAGCCGCAAACAGGATTTGCGCATGCCTGCTGAACTGGTCCGCGGCGTAGGCGGTCTTGGCCAGGTTCTGCCTGGCAAGTTCCTTGAGTCCGACTTTGCCGTACACGGTCATGAAGATGTTGACCATGAGTGCGACCAGAGCCTGATTGGTACAGATGTTGGAGGTCGCTTTCTCGCGCCGGATGTGCTGTTCGCGCGTGGCGAGGGTGAGCACGAAACCGCGTTTGCCGTTGCGGTCAGTGGTCTGCCCGGCAAGGCGCCCGGGCATCTGGCGAACGAATTTTTCCTGGGTGGCGATCACTCCGCAATACGGACCGCCGAACCCGAGCGGTACCCCGAACGACTGCGCTTCCATGGCAACGATGTCGGCCCGTCTTGGGGGCTCGACAATCCCGAGGGAAACCGCTTCGGCAATCGAAACGACCACGAGGGCGCCCTGCTTGTGCGCAAGGTCGGCGATCGCGGCCACATCCTCTACGGTCCCGAAGAAATTGGGCGACTGGATCAGCACGCAAGCCGTGTCCGGCGTGATGGCTTGTTCCAGTTCTTTCAGGTTCAGCCGGCCGGTCTCACTGAACCCGGCAATCGCGAGCGGCATGCCCTGGTGGTGGGCGTAGGTGGCGAGCACCTCGCGATACTCCGGATGCAGGCTCTTGGCAACCACAACAGAGTTGCGCCCGGTCACGCGCACCGCCATCATGGCGGCTTCGGCGGCGGCCGTGGATCCGTCATACATCGACGCATTGGCCACTTCCATGCCGGTCAATTCGCAGATCATGGTCTGGAATTCGAAGATGGCCTGCAGAGTCCCCTGGGAAATTTCGGGCTGGTACGGGGTATACGCGGTAAGGAACTCGCCCCGAGAAATCAGCGAATCGATGATGACGGGACGGTAGTGCAGGTAGGCGCCGGCGCCGAGGAAACTGGTGTACTCGATCCCATTCTCTTTCGAGCGCTGGCGGAACCAGTCCACGATCTCGGATTCAGCCATCTGGCGCGGAACTTTCAGGTCCCGATTGAGGCGATACTCGGCGGGGATGGGCGCAAACAGATCGTCGATGGAGCGCGCCCCGATGGCCTTCAGCATTGCCTGGCGATCTGCGGGTGACTTGGGTAAGTAACGCATAGGAAGTTATATAGATGGTACCAACGGCCAGAACGACTGATAGTGGCTGATCTTCGGTTGCCTGGAGCGGCAAACGAGATCGGAAATTTGCCCTGCAATCAAACCAACACCTCTAAAAGGCTAACCCTAGTGTCCGCCCTCTTCACTGACGAACTTCTCGTAATCCGCAGCGGAAAGAAGACTGTTCAGTTCGGCCGGATTCTTGAGCGTCACCTTGGCCATCCAAGTGTGGTTCGCATCCTTATTGATCTTCTCCGGCGCGGTCGCCAGTTCTCCATTGACTTCAGTAACCGTACCCGACGCGGGCGCATAAAGGTCGGACACGGCCTTGACCGATTCTACGGTCCCGAAGGTCTTCCCCGCTGTGATCTCTGAACCTACCTTGGGCAGGTCAACGAACACAATGTCGCCGAGCGATTCCTGGGCGTAATGGGTGATGCCGACGGTCGCGCTGGAGCCATCGACTTTGATCCACTCGTGTTCCTTGGTGTATTTGAGGTCGGTAGGATAGGGCATTTCGCGTCTAGCTCCTGGCTTTTAGCTCTTGGCTGTGAGCTCTTAGCTTCCTTCGTGTCCGTTGTGTCCCAGGTGGTTGTCTTCAGGCTTTTTTCGGGCGCTTATAAAACGGCGTGGGTACCACCTCGGCTCCGACACCCTGCCCGCGAATTTCGACTTTGACCCGTGTACCGATCTCCCCAAAAGCGGGGGGGACATAGGCGAGCGCAATATTTTTCTTCAGAAACGGCGCGGGCGAGCCGCTGGTCACATAACCAATCTCCTTGCCCGCTTCGTCCAGCACTTTGTAGCCATCGCGGGCAATGCCTCGCTCGACCATCTCGAGGCCAACCAAGGTCTGTTTCAGTCCTGCGACCTTCGCCTCTTCGAGCGCGGACCGTCCGATGAACTCGGGCTTCTCCATCTTGATGAAGCGATCGAGTCCCGCTTCCCACACATTGATGGTGTCGGAAATCTCGTGACCATAGAGCGGGAGCTTCGCTTCCAGGCGGAGTGTGTTGCGCGCCCCCAGGCCGCACGGCACTACGCCAAATTCCTCGCCCGCTGCAAGAATCTCATCCCAAACGCGCACACTGGTGGCCTCATCAGCCGGGATGTAGAGCTCAAAACCGTCTTCCCCGGTGTAGCCGGTGCGCGCGATCAAGATGTTCTTCAGCCCGCACACGGTTCCGCGAGTCAGCCAGTAGAACTTCACCGCCGAGAGGTTCGCGTTGGTGAGCTTCTGCAGCAGATGCACGCCCTTCGGCCCCTGAATGGCAATCTGTGTGAAGTCGTCCGACAGGTGCTCGACCTTGCAATTAAATTCGCGGGTATTGTCGCGTACCCATTGGAAGTCCTTCTCGCGGGTCCCGGCATTGATGACCAGCAAGTAGTCGTCTTCGCCTAACCGGTGCACGATGACGTCATCGACAAATGTTCCCTGCGAATAGAGCAGGGCCGAATACTGGGCCTGACCGAGCGCCAGCCGCGAAGCATCGTTCATGGAAATGTGCTGGACGGCGGCCAGCGCCTGCGGCCCCGACAACCGGATGTCACCCATGTGGCTGACGTCGAAAATGCCCACTCCGGTGCGCACTGCGTTGTGCTCGGCCATGATGCCGCCGGCTGAGGGATACTCGACCGGCATGTCCCAGCCGTTGAATTCGACCATCTTCGCGCCCATCTGGCGATGGACGGCGTTCAGCGCGGTCTTGCGGACGGTGGGCGTGGACGCCTCGACAGCAGGCAAGTGGAATCCTCGATCAGATGCGCAGTTGGCTGGGCTGCGGAGTCGTAGAACCCATAACCCTATCATGTGGTTTTTCGGGCGGTCAAACGGGGAGGGCGCCTGACTCCGGGCTCCGGGTTTTACGCTCTAGGTTTTAGGCTCTAGGCCCCAGGCTCTGGGCTTCGGGCTCGGGTTCCTGGTAACCGAAACTCACGTCTCCAAGTTCGCAGCCCGAGTCTCGCGGCTCGAAGCTTGTTTGCCAGAGCCTAGAACAGAAACCTGGAGCCTGTTCTTAGTTACCAACGGAACATTCCCCTGAACCGTATCTGGCGCTAAAGTTCCTCCATGGCCACCAAGAGCAAGGTTCATTGCAATCAGTGTGAGCAGATCGAGGAACGCTGTGAGTGTGAGAAGTATTGCGTCTTCTGCCAGGGACAACTGGACGTCCGCCTGTGCGAAGACGGCCTCTACTATTGTGAAGCCTGCCGCGAGGCCGCTGGCTATCACGTCGCCAAGTAGGACGCCCTCCGAAAGTCCCCGTCCAAGCAGAAGGGGCTCCCTGTGAGTTCGCAGTAGCCTGAAGGCGGGCCCACATAGTTCAACGCTCTCGGCACGGGTTCGCCGCACAACCTGTCACGTCTACGCCAAGCTAACGTTCGGCACGGCCCTCCGTCTGACTGAGACATCCGGTACCCACCAGGAGTCCGCCATGTCCACTCGAGCGATCCCGCTGGCACCCGTGTCTGGCGTCAAGGCCGCCACAAGCCCGATTGCGGCCTCGCGCCTCGTCTCGCTTGATATCTTTCGCGGGCTCATCATGGTCGTCATGGCGCTTGATCATGCGCGCGATTTCTTCAGCGATGTTCCGTTCGAACCCGAAAGCCTGGCTCAAACCTGGCCCGCGCTGTTCTTCACGCGTTGGGCCACTCATTTCTGCGCGCCTATGTTCTTTCTGTTAGCTGGAACCGGCGCCTACCTGTACGGACGACGCCGGACCCCGGTCGAACTGAGGCGCTTTCTCTGGACGCGCGGTCTTTGGCTCATTGTTCTCGAGTTCAGCGTAGTGGGCACCGCGTGGACATTTCAGATCCCGTTCGGATTTTTTGGGGTGATCTGGGCATTGGGGGCGTCCATGGTGCTGATGGCCGCAATCGTCCGCCTGCCCATGCGCTGGATCGCCACTCTCTCCATCGGAATGATGGTGCTCCACGACCTGCTGGATGGCGTGCGGCCAGGGCAGTTCGGAGCGATGGCGTGGCTTTGGACTATCCTTCACCGGCGAGGTAGCGTGTTGCTGCCGTTGGGAGTGCGGCAGTTCGTGCTGTTTCCGCTGATCCCGCTGGCGGGTGTGATGGCTGCGGGCTACGTCTTCGGACGGCTCTACATCATGGAGCGCGAGCGGCGAAAGAGACTCCTGATGCTGGTGGGCTGCGGCATGATTGCGGTGTTCTGCCTGTTGCGGCTCACGAACTGGTATGGCAATCCGCCCGCGGGATTGGGAGGAGTTTCGCAAGGCGACTTTCACGCCCAACCCGCGCTGGCAAAAACCGCGATCCTGTTCCTAGATGTTGAGAAGTATCCGCCGTCGCTGCAATTCCTGCTCATGACGATTGGACCATCGTTGCTGCTGCTGGCATGGCTTGACCGTGACCAGGTGCCGCGCGGGCTGACCACCCTGTGGACGTTCGGGCGTGTTCCGATGTTCTTCTACGTGCTGCACCTGTACCTGATTCATGGGCTCGCGATCGTGGTTGCCGGGTTGCGCGGCCAGTCGGTGGGCTGGCTGTTCCACGGGGCGATCTTCGGCGATGCTCCTGCCGGATACGGCTACAGCTTGCCGTTCGTCTACTTGATGTGGATCACGGCCGTCGTGCTTCTGTACCTTCCCTGCCGCTGGTTCGCGGAGGTGAAGAAGCGGCGGCAGGAGTGGTGGCTCTCATACTTGTGAGATTGGGTATGACCCCCAAAAACTTTTAACCGCAGAGTTCGGAGAGAACGGCCGCAGAGGGCGCAGAATAAAAGCTTCTTAACGGCAAAGAGCGCAAGCTGATCGCAAAGGAATTTGTTTTTCCTTGGTACAGTGACAGTCTTGTTTGCATTTCGTAGCCTTCTACTCCACAGCTTCTCTTTACGTTCCTCGCAGCCTCGCTCAGCGACTTTGGCGGGAAAGCCTTTTAACGGGAAAGCCTTTTAAGAGGTCTTAAATCACCACCGCTTCTTTGTACTCGCCAAATACCCGCCGCATCGCGTCTGAGACTTCGCCAACGGTTGCGCCGCCTTGGACGGCGCTCAGGATTCGCGGCATAAGGTTCGCGCCCGAGCGGGCTGTGTCCTCCACAGCTCGCAGGGCCGACTGCCATGTGTCCGCATCGCGTCGCGCCCGCAGTGCTCGCAGTCGCTCCACCTGTTTCGCTTCCAGGGCTTCATCAATTCGCTGAATCGGAATCGACTTCTCCTGTTCCAGTTCGAACCGGTTGACGCCCACCACGACGGCATCCCCTCGGTCCACCGCCTGCTGGTATTCGTAGGCCGCGTTTTGGATCTCCTGCTGCACGTATCCGCGTTCGATCGCTTTCAGCATTCCGCCCATCACTTCGATCTTGCCCAGGTATTCGGCGGCGCGTTTCTCGATTTCGTTGGTCAGGCTCTCGACGTAGTACGACCCGGCCAGCGGGTCGATGGTATGGGGCACGCCGGACTCGTAGCCGATGATCTGCTGGCTGCGCAGCGCGATCCGGGCGGACTGCTCCGTGGGCAGGGCCAGAGCCTCATCGAAGGAATTGGTATGCAGGGACTGCGTGCCCCCGAGCACCGCGGACAGGGCTTGCAGAGCCGTGCGCACGATGTTGTTTTCGGGTTGCTGCGCGGTCAGGGTCGAGCCGGCGGTCTGGGTGTGGAAGCGGAGCATCCAGGACTTGCGGATTCCTTGCCCGGAAGTGCTCCCGCATGATGCGCGCCCACATACGGCGGGCGGCGCGGAACTTCGCGATCTCTTCGAGGAAATTGCTATGCGCATTGAAGAAGAACGAAAGTCGCGGGGCGAACCTGTCGACGTCAAGACCGGCATCAATCGCCGCCTGCACATAGGCCATGCCGTCGCCCAGGGTGAATGCCACTTCCTGCACTGCAGTCGATCCCGCCTCGCGCATGTGGTAGCCGGAAATCGAAATCGTGTTCCACTCAGGCACGTTTTCGTTGGTCCAGGCAAACAGATCCGTGATGATGCGCATGGCCTGCTGCGGCGGATAGATATAGGTTCCGCGCGCGATGTATTCCTTCAGCACATCATTCTGGACAGTGCCGGAGAGCTTGCGGATGTCAGCGCCTTGCCGCTCCGCCACCGCGACATACAGCGCGAGCAGTATCGATGCGGTCGCGTTGATGGTCATCGAGGTAGAAATCTTCGTGAGGTCGATTCCGGAGAACAAGCGCTCCATGTCCTCGATGGAGTCGATTGCGACGCCGACCTTGCCGACTTCTCCCGTGGCCAGCGCATTATCCGAATCGAGGCCAATCTGCGTGGGCAGGTCGAAGGCGACTGACAAGCCGGTGGTTCCATTGGCAAGCAGGTACTTGTAACGCTTGTTGGATTCTTCGGCGTCTCCCATGCCGGCGTACTGCCGCATGGTCCATAGCCGCCCGCGGTACATGGTGGCCTGCACGCCTCGCGTAAACGGATATTCACCGGGATACCCCACTTCCCGTTCCTGATCCCATCCCTTGAGATCGGCAGGGCTGTAGAGCCGGTGAACTGGAATATGGGAGGAGGTTTCGGGCTCGGGCGCCTCGACCGTGGGCGGAGGTGGGAACGCGGTCTTCAGTTTTTCAGTCATGAGATATCCAACGACGAACGTCAGAGGTTCAATCAGCTCAGGCCGGGTTTTCTTCGCGCTGGTTCGTGTCCTAGTTGGTTATAGCCTTTCTACGGACGGTGGCTGTTCTGCTCAGTTCGGCCTCTTACGGCGCACGCGCCAGAACGAGTTCAGTCCGAAATAACCGAAGGTCAGGCAAAAGCATACGGCGATCGCGACTCGCCCAAGACCGGTCTTGCCGGCCTGATACTGGGCGTATTCGCGCGCCAGGGCGATGCCACCGATCCCCGCCATCGCCAGGAAAACAAAGCCCGTAACCTCCAACCAAAGCTGGTGGAGGACACGTGCGAAGGAGCGCAGGGTGACGCGTCCGGCCTGCAATACCGCACCCAAGGTACGGCTGTGTCCGGCCTGCCGGCCGGCCACTCGGGTAAGAATTCGCAGCTTCTGCGTTAAAGGGATGTCAGCCACCGGTCGATTTTATCAATGTTCGGCGTTACAATATCGGCAACGCGAGGAGCCCGGTCACGCTGCCCTGTGACGAAGCTCCCGCAGAGGGGGTTCCGTGGACCAGCAACTCAAACAGTTGATGAAAGAACTGGGCGAAGCGATCAACGAGTCCCTCGCCGATTCCGATTCCATTGCTGAGGTGGTTTCGCGTATCAAGGAGGGCGGCTACGACATCTTCCTGGTGCTGGAAGCGACCATCGGGGTGAGCAAGCAAGGGGAGAAATCGAGCGATAAAACCTCGCTGGTCACCACTCTGACGACGAATCCCACATTCAAGGTCAATGACCAGGATTTGAAGTTCTTGAAGTCACTGCGAATCAAAATCGACGAGGACGTAGCCTAGGCATCCCGTCGCGCCGCACACCAGATCACTCATGGATCCCTCGATCAACGCAGCAAACTAAGGGCTAGAAGCTAACAGCTGAAAGTCCCCTGTGCTACCATCTACCGTTCGTAGGCGAGCGCCGCAGGTCAAAGAGCGTTCGCGCGCCATCACCGGGCCCGCACACAACCGACGAATCGGGAATTCGGATGAAAGACACGCTAGGAGTTCTCTTAGCCGGAGGGGCGGGTGAAAGGCTGTATCCCCTCACTCGCGACCGGGCCAAGCCTGCCGTCACATTCGGCGGGATCTACCGCATCATCGACATCACCCTCTCCAACTGCATCAACTCTGATTTGCGGCGCGTATACATCCTCACGCAGTACAAAGCCCTGTCGCTGAACCGGCACATCCGCGAGGGCTGGAACATCGTGGCGCGCGAGATGGGGGAGTTTGTGGAGATCCTGCCGCCCATGAAGCGGGTGAGCGACAACTGGTACATGGGCACGGCCGACGCCGTGTATCAGAACATCTATTCCATCGGATCCGAGCAGCCCAAGCACGTACTCATCCTTTCCGGGGACCATATCTACAAGATGGATTACGGGAAGATGCTCGAGCAGCACGTGCACTCGGCGTCGGATGTAACTCTGGCGACCATCCAGATCGAACCGGACGAATCGTATCGCTTCGGCGTTGTCGACATTGACCGTGATCATCGAGTCAATGGATTCCAGGAGAAGCCCGAGCAGACCGACCTGCGGTCGCCATGGAATCCAGAGAAGATCTCGGCCTCAATGGGCATCTACCTCTTTAATACAGACGTGCTGATCCCGGTGCTGCTCAAGGATGCGGAAGACCCGAAATCGAGCCATGATTTTGGAAAGGACATTCTGCCCAAAATGGTGGATGAGTACCGGGTCTATGCGTATGACTTCGTCGACGAGAACAAGAAGGAAGCCTTGTACTGGCGCGACGTGGGCACACTCGAGGCATATTACGAAGCCAACATGGATATTGTTTCGGTGTCGCCGGTGTTCAACCTGTATGACGCGGACTGGCCGATCCGGACGCACCAGCGGCAGTATCCTCCGGCGAAGTTCGTGTTCGCGGAAGCGGGACGCACCGGCACCGCGATCGATTCCATTGTTTCCGCCGGCTGCATCGTCTCTGGCGGCTCGGTCAAGAATTGCATTCTCTCGCCGGATGTGCGGGTAAACTCCTACAGCGAGATCGACGACAGCATTCTGTTCTCGCACGTAAACGTGGGACGGCACTGCCGGATTCAGCGTGCCATCATCGATCGCGACGTGCACATCCCGGAAGGAACAACCATCGGGTTCGACGCGGAAGCGGACCGCCAGCGCTACTTCGTGACTGACGGCGGCATCACGGTGGTCACGCGGGATTACTCGCTGTTCGAGAACCCGGTGACGGTGGACTACTTCACCTCAGAGTGAGAACAGCAGGTCTTAGGTCTCAGGTGCGAGGCCGCGTGTTTCGCGTCTGATTTGACATGTCTACGCGGAGAATTTTTCTCGTTTTGGCGGGCGGCATCTTCCTACCGCGATTGCGCTGGCCCGCGGAAGATGTGGTTCCTCCCATGCTCGATCATATATTGCTTGGCTGCCGCGACCTCGACCGCGGGATTGCTTTCGTCAAAGAAAAAACAGGAGTTCGACCTGCGAGCGGAGGCGTCCACCCCGGACGTGGCACCCGCAATGCACTTTTATCACTGGGCGAGCGGCGCTATCTCGAGATCATCGCGCCGGATCCCGCACAGGACAAGGTTCCGGACTTTGCCGCCCCGCTCGTCAACCTTCTAAAATCCTTGAGCTCTCCGCGCCTGGTGGGCTGGGCGGCGCATCCAGGGGACATCGAGGCCCTTGCGAGGAAACTGCGCGACTCCAACATCGCGTTCGACGGACCGCGTGCGGGGTCAAGACAGCGTCCTGACGGACGCGTGCTTAAGTGGAAGACGGTCACGCTTCACGATGATGACAAGGGTGTGCTTCCTTTCTTCATCGAGTGGGACGCGACTTCTCCCCATCCCTCCACCGACGGGCCCGCGGGATGCCGTCTGGAACACTTCGCCATCTCAGACCCCGATCCCGCCAGCCTCGGGAAGACTTGCGAGCACCTCGGTCTCGAGGTGCCGATCGAACACGGCGAAAAGCCCCAACTGAACGCGCGGATCATCGGGCCGAGCGGCAAGTTTGGCCTTACTTCGTGAGGCATAGGGAAGACTGGCAAATTCTGCTGGGGTGGACGCCCGGTCAGGCAGCCCTTGTCGATCGAGACGTACAGGCTCTCTCCCGACTATACCGTTCTGACCTCAGACCTCCTCGGAGAGCGTCGCGATAGTTATAGAGACTTAACCGTATTTACCAAGGCCTGGATTGGACCTAGTTTCGATAGGCTGGGGCGAGACGAACGACTTCGCGGGACGATCCGCTCTCCGAGTGCCTCCCTGGAGTGCGTTTCTCCCCCCGGCACCATGCCAGCCATGTCTGCAATACAGCCACAAGCAGCGCCCAACCCCGCCACCACCCCCGAGGAAGAGGTGGAACTGCTGCGCGGATCGGTGAAGGCTGGGATGGTCGCTCAGTTCGTCATCGCATTCGCCGCTGCGGTCGGATTGATTTACCTGCTTAAGCTGGTGCTGGTAACGGTGATGATTGCGGCGCTGCTGGCGTTCGCCCTGGATCCGCTGGTAGTCGGACTTACTCGGCTGCGTATCCCGCGTCCGGCGGGCGCTGCCATCGCATTACTCTTATTGCTGGGATTGTCCGTGTCGCTCTCCTTCTTCTTCTACAATCGGGCCATCGAATTTGCCGAGGAACTACCGAGGTTTTCGGCTACGATTCGCGACGATCTGCAGAAACTTCAGGCCCAGGCGGATAAGTTGGAGAACAGCACGCGGACGATACTGCCTGATCACCCTGGGAAAAAGCCGATTCCGGTGCAGGTTCAGGAAGCGCCCGGCCTTACCAAGCTGATCTCGGCCGGAGCCAGCCAGTTCGGCGACCTGGCACTAGCGATCAGCTTCGTACCGTTCCTGATTTACTTCATGCTCACGTGGAAAAACCATGTGCACTCGGCGACGCTGCACGTTTTCCCCAAGGAGAGCCGCCTGGTCGCCTACCGCACTATTGGCCGGATCTCAGCAATGGTGCGCAGCTTTATCGCCGGCAACCTGCTGGTAGGCTTGCTGAACGCCATTGCATCGACAGCCATCTTCGGGGCCGTGCACCTGCCATACTTCTATTTTCTGGGACCAATCAGCGCATTCGTTGGGCTGGTGCCGTACCTCGGGGTCGCATTCGCGCTGCTCGCCCCCATCGCCGCGGGAATCGGAGTACTGACCAAAGCGCAACTGGCGGTCGTGTTTATTGCGGTCATCGCACTGCATATCCTGACCATGAACTTGCTTTACCCAAAGCTGATTGGCAGACGCCTGAGCCTCAACCCGCTCGCGGTGGCCTTGTCCCTGCTTTTCTGGGCGTGGATCTGGGGAGCGTTCGGACTGGTGCTTGCGATTCCACTCATGGCGAGCACGAAGATCATCTGCGACTATATCGAGCCTTTGCAGGGTCTGGGCGACTGGCTGGGAAACTGAATGGATTTCGGGGAGCAGTGGAACCCGCGGCCTGCTGAATTCCCGGTCACCTCAAACCGCAAATCTCTCCGCCGCGCGAGCCTTCGCTTTGGCTGCCTCTTCCTCGCGATTCTTCGGAGGCGCTCCGGTCTCAAGCGAATGCAGGAGACGGGCCGAGATGCCTGCAATGTCCTCCACCGCCGCCTGAAACGCGCCTTCGTTGGCCTTCGACGGTTTGTGAAAGCCCGTGATTTTTCTGACGAATTGAAGGGAAGCGGCTCGCACTTCGTCTTCCGAAACCGGGGGATCGAAGTTGAACAGCGTTTTGATATTCCTGCACATACGCTGGACCTCACGGAACTGAAATCCCGAAGCACCCGGAGCGGAAGCGGCGTGTCATCGGCAAGCACTATTTTACCAGCCATGCGCGGTTGTCTGGTTCAGGGCATGACAGGCAGCACGAGATGGGAAGGCAGCGTCGGGGAGCAGTAAATGCGCTGCGTCGCCGGCACGAAATCAGCCGCTGAGGCTTTGTAGATGCTGGGCACAAACTTCTGTGGGTTGCGATCGATCACCGGAAACCACGTCGACTGAATCTGGACCATGATGCGATGTCCCTTGAGAAACACGTGGTCATGATCGCGCAGCGGGATCTTCCATTCCGTAGGTCTGTTCGCGGTCAGGGGATGAGGCTTCTCGAAGCTGGCGAGATAGCGTCCGCGGCGCACTTCCATGGCGATCGGCAACTCGTAGCCGTTCAAGGATTGCGCGTACTTTCCGGGATCGGGCCCCTCGTCGGCATTCCAGGTCGGCTTCTCCGCGTTTTCGGGATAGACGTCGATCAGTTTCAGAACGAAGTCGCTATCGGTTCCGGATGTGGAAGCGAACAGAGTCGCGGCTAGCGGACCCGTGACGGTGACGTCGTTGTCGAGCGGCGCACTTACGAACGAGAGCACGTCAGGACGGTGATCGACGAAGCGCTGGTCGGCGACCTCCCAGGTTCGCCAGTCGCCGCCGGGATAAGTCGGCGAGATCGGCCGTTGGCGATAGGGCACAGGATTAGCAGGGTCGGAGACGTACTCGCGGTAGTTTTTGCCAGGTTTACCGGGAAGCGGCGCGGTGAAGGAAAGAGTGCCGTCGGCGTGCAGGTAAAGGTTGATGAGTTTGGCTTCGGCTGGCGGCCACTGAGAGTAAGTCCGCCAGGCGTTGGATCCGCTCTGGAAGGTGCTCGCTTGCCAAGCCGGCTTCTGCCCTTGGCCATGCAGGTAATAGCGGAAAAACGGAGCTTCGATGTTTTCGCGGAACTCGCGGGCGGTTTCGTGCCCTCCAAACGGAATGATCCCGATGTTGTCACCCTTGGGACTTTGCCACTCGCCGTGGAACCACGGGCCGGCAACGATGAAGTTGGTGTGGTCGGGATCGTGTTCGGCGGCGTGCCGAAAAATCTGCCACGGGCCCCAGGGATCTTCCTGGTCCCAAAATCCGGCGACGTTCAGGTTGGGAACGGTGGAGGCGTGCAACTGGTTTACCCAGGCTTCCTTTTTCCAGAAGTCATCGTAGTCAGGGTGTTCCATGGTCGAGTTCCAATAAGGAATCGAGCCGTGGATGTATTTTGAATTGACATTGGAGAGCGGGCCGAGATCGAGGTACCACAGGTAGGTGTCGTAGGTCTGGAAATCAAAGTGCACGTTCTTGTTTTTGTCGGCCTGCTCCATGACTGCGTACTCAAAGTTGTAGCTCTCGCGCAGCGCGCCGTACCGGTGGTCGTCGTCGTTCATCCACTGGTCCACCGGCGAGGCCTGCTCGCTGATGGCCTTGAGCGCGGGGTGCGGACGAAGAAGGGTGAGCGCGGTGGTCAGGCCATCGTACGAGACACCGAAGAGGCCAACTTTTCCGTTGTTGCCGGAAACGTTCTTCACCAACCAGTCAATGGAGTCGTAGGCATCGGTGGTTTCGTTGGTGGCCTTAGGGTCGTTGAGATCGACCCAGGAAGAAAGCTTGAATTCGCCCTCAGACTGGAAGCGCCCACGCAAATTCTGAATAACGAAAATGTAGCCATCCTGAGCGAGTTCCATAAGTGAGGAAGAAATTTGCTCCGGCGCTTTGGTGGGCACGCCATAGGGCGTACGCCGTAAGAGAATGGGCAACGGGCCTTGCTGATCGACGGGCGTGAGAATCACAGTCTGCAGGTGAACGCCGTCGCGCACGGGGATCATGACTTCCTGAAATTTGAACAGGGGCTTGGTGGCTTTCTGCGCGGGAGTCGCTTCCTGCGCCGCAGCGGCGACGAGTAGAAGCAGGGGCAAGGTAAGTCTGAAAAGTGAGCGCACCATCCCTCCGTGACCTTCAGCCGGAACTTGCGCGGGGACTTTGCGCTCACCCAGCAAACATTTTTGTGAAATGACTCGCGCGCATCTTACGGGGGCCGGAACGGTAAAGTCAACGGAGGGCGATGGTGCCTTTCATGAAGGGCGATCACGGTGGAGCAAGGCCGAATGCACTAATGGCCCCACAAGGCGCCGCCCCTGTCAGACCTTCCCGAATGCCTGAGCTGCTGCTGAAAATGAATTGCCTGATCGCGCACAAGCAGGCGTGGTCTATTACGAATTCTTCGACTTCTACCACAACTACTTTCGCGATAGATCCATTGGCAGCCGATCTCTTCGGTCCAAACGGCGGCCGGAATCCAAGATGGGAACCCGTGTCCGGCTGCCGTCTCCAATTGTTGCCCCTGCTACAATTCCTTGCCTCATAATGACTTGCTGGGTCAGTACGAACTTTTGGCAGCACCGCAACGTATGGATCGTGTGATGTCAGTCGTTGGGTGTTACGGGTCTCGCACGGCGGTCTTCGACTGACAAGCCAGGAGTTCCCGGGAGCGCTGGTTGGAAGACGCTCAAATCGTCAATAGTCTCGTCCGGCGCTGCATCGCGGGAGATGCAGTCGCGTGGGAGGAGATTGTCCAGCGCTACCACCGACGAATCTACAATATCTGCTATCGCTTCGCCGGCTCGGGGGATGACGCCCAGGACCTCACCCAGGAAGTGTTCATCAAGATGTACCGCACCCTGAACTCTTATGACGTGGAGCGGGGTGCATTTATGACCTGGTTGACCACCATGACGCGCAACTTGCTGGTCGATCACTTTCGCAAAACCAAGCAAGACCGGTTAACGGACTCGATGGATGCCGCACCCTCGGAACATGAGGATGCCATGCCGCTGAGCGACCGGATCGAGGACAAAGGACTACCCCCTGACTCACGAGTGCAGAGCCGGGAAACGGGCGAGGTCGTGCACGAGGCCCTGCAAAAGCTGTCCCCGGAGCTCCGGGAAGCAGTGATTCTAAGGGACTTACAGGACATGGATTACCGGGAGATAGCGACCATTCTTCGGGTTCCGGAAGGGACCGTGAAGTCCAGAATAAACCGAGGGCGAGCGGAACTTGCACGCCTCCTCCAACGTATCTACAGGCAGGTGATGTGATGCCAGGTGAAACCCATAACGGTATGCAGTGCAATGAGTTCGAAGCTCTGCTGTTGGACGCCCTGGACCAGAAATTGTCGGAGGGGAAACAGGAGCGGTTCCGGGCTCATGCCCGCGTCTGCGGCAAATGCGGAGCGATGTTCGCAGAGGTCGAGGCGGGGCAGCATTGGCTGAAGTCACTTTCGGAGGTGGAAGCTCCAGCCAACCTGGTCAATGACATTCTGGCCGCGACCAGTGGGGTCCAAAGTTATCGACTGCAGGCTGCGCCCTCGCAACATCGGGCGCCGCTGGGCGAGCGGATTCGCGAATGGGCGGATTCCCTGCTGACACCGGTCTGGGGTACAGTGCGGCAACCACGGTTTGCGATGTCATTCGGCATGGCGTTTTTCTCCTTGTCGGTAGCGCTGAGCGTGGCGGGAGTAAAGCCGACGGATCTGAAGGCTGCTGACCTTAGCCGATCTGGTTTGCGGCGGACCTACTACACCACCACGGCCCGGGTGGTGAAGTATTACGAGAATATTCGGCTCGTGTACGAGATCGAGTCGAAAGTGCAAGAGATCAAGAAAGTGACTCGACCCGCCGGTGCGAGGGAAGGAAAAGAGCGGGAGAGAGAGCACAAGAACAACACGAGTGGACAACCCGAGCCCAGACAGGAGAGAAATTATAGTCGTGACGAGAACCAGCCCGTGCTGGCATCTGCCCCGGAGAATCCACCTGCCGTGTCGGTGACCACGAACAGGAGGTACGTATGAACTGCGCCACGCACAACAATGTTGCGGCGGTGGCCTATTGCCGCACTTGCGGAAAGGCGCTGTGCGCCGCCTGTGTCCGCGACGTACGGGGCACAATGTTTTGTGAGCACTGCCTCGCCGAGCGCGTCGCAGGCGTGCTTCCCCCAGCAGCCATCAATGCGCCGGGAACCGCGGGCTCGAGTGCGCCGCTCGCAGGCGAAAGACTGCCGAGTCCAGGCTTGGCCGCCGTGCTCGGGTTCATCCCGGGCGTCGGGGCGATGTACAACGGGCAATTCATGAAGGGGTTTATCCATGTTATGGCGTTCGTATGCATGATCTGGATGGCGGACCACTTCGGCCCGATCATGGTTCCAGTATTTTTCGCGTATTTCTTCTACCTGGTGTTCGACGCGTACAAGACGGCGCACGCCATTGAACTGGGACAGCCGCTGCCGGATCCGTTTGGCCTGGAGCGCATGTTTCCTTCTGGTCCGCACTACGCGGGTTCCTCGGTGACGGGGCTCACAACGGCAGACGCCGCGGCTGGAACCGCAAGCCAAGGAGCACCAGCGCGCTACCGCAGCAGCGTTCCAACGGGTGCCGTAATTCTGATTGCTCTGGGATTGTTGTTCCTGTTGCACACGGTGGGAATGTTCGACTTCGATATCGGACGGTTCTCGCCAGTCATCCTGATCGCTTTCGGAGTATGGCTGTTTGCCCGACGATGGGGACTGCTGGGCCAGTACGAAGGGGCGTGCTCGTGCGATCGATGCAAGATGCGCTGCATCCTGTGGCCGGCGATCATGGTCACGGTGGGCACGCTGTTCCTGCTCGACAACCTGCACGGGCCTGGTTTTGAGCGCACCTGGCCACTGATTCTTCTGGTGATCGGAGCGGTGAAGTTGCTACAGAGCAATGCCTCGGAGACGGGACACATCGGGGGACCACCTATCTTGCCGCCGAGTCCACCGCCGACCGGCGCCGTGCCGGCACCGGATCCACAGGGTCAAGCGGAGCCTTCGGGGGAGGTGAACCATGTCTAGCCCTGTGGTTGCTCCTCCTCCCAAACGGCGTCGCTCGATGACCGGACCGTTTGTCCTGATCATCGTGGGAGTCATCTTCCTGCTCGGGAACATGCACCTGATTTCCTGGGGGCGATTGGGGATCTGGTTCGCGCACTATTGGCCCCTGCTGCTGATCCTGTGGGGCGTGCTCAAACTGGTCGAACATCAGCGCGCCAAGCAAGAAGGGGTAGCTGCTCCGGGCATCGGAGCCGGCGGCGTGGTGCTGTTGATTTTTCTTATTATGGCGGGGCTGGCCGCGAGCGAACTTTCGCGGGTGAAGTGGAACGAGCTTCAGGATCAGTGGGACATTGGCGACAATCACATTCCCTTCATGGGGGAGTCGTTCGAGTTCGACTATCAACTCACACAGGAACTGCCCGCGGGAGCCGCGGTAAAAATCGTCAATGACCGAGGCGCGGTCAACGTGAATATCTCCAACAACGACAAGATCGAGATTACCGCTCACAAGAAGATTCGCGCCGACAAGCAGGACGAAGCCAACCAATGGGATGGGCAGACCAAGCCGCAGATCAACGTCAGCGGCAACCTGGTCACGATTAACGCCAACACGCGGGGCGCCGGAGACCACCCGGTCACGGTGGATATGAACATATCCATTCCGCGCAAGGCGGCGGTCACGATCGCAGCCCAACGGGGTGACGTGAACGTGATGGGACGCGATGGAACGGTCGAGATCTCGAACCAGCGCGGCGATGTGAGCGTCGATGACGTCAATGGAGACGTGAATCTGAACATGGACCATAGTTCCGTGAACATGAATCACAGTTCCGCGCGAGTGACGCAGGTTTCGGGGGATGTTTCCGTGCAGGGCCGTTCCGACGAAGTTTCGATCTCTGACGTGAAGGGCGCGGTGCGTCTTAATGGCGATTTCACCGACAGCGTAAAGCTCTCGAAGGTAGGGAAATCGGTAAGCTTCAAATCCTCGCGTACGGACATGGAGCTGGCCAAGTTGGCCGGCGACTTGGACCTCGACTCCGACACTCTGCGCGCGGACAACCTTACGGGGCCGCTGCGCGTGACCACGCGCAACAAGGATATAACCCTGGAGGCGGTGTCAGGGGATGCGCGAATCCAGAACGAGAACAGCGCGGTTGAGCTTGGATTGAAGTCGGCGGGCAATGTTCAGATTGACAATCGCAATGGCGACATCACGGTGGGCGTGCCGGATAAGCTGGGATTTAAGGTCGATGCCCGCAGCCAGGGGGGAGAAGTGGACGCAGACTTCCCCAGCGTGAAGGTCACCAACGATGACAATGAGGGGAAGGCCACAGGTGTCGTTGGAAACGGGGCTATTCATCTGGTGTTGAACAGCCAACACGGGAATATCACAATCCGCAAAGGTCAACTGGAGAGCACCCACTCCATGCCAGAACCCCCCGAGCCTCCCAAGCCCCCCAAAACTCCGCCCCACACGCCTCCAGACGTACCCACAGAAAACTGAACGGTGTCTGGCAATCGACAGCCCACTTCACTGGGCTATCTTTTCCCTCACCAATTCATCGACCTGGCGCAACACCTGGTCTTCCGACAAATGGGTGGAATCGATGATGACCGCGTCCGCGGCGGGCACCAGTGGTGACGTCGCCCGGGTGCGATCCCGCAGGTCGCGTTCCCGCAATTCCGCAGCCATCGACTCCGCGGACGGGCCTTTGACCTTCTGCTGATCGAGTCGGCGCTGCTCCCGCACTACCGGGTCGGCATCCAGAAAAATCTTGAGGTCAGCGTGGGGAAAAACCTTGGTGCCGATGTCGCGCCCTTCCATGACCACGCCGCCGTCGCTGCCCATCTCCTGCTGACGGGCCACCATCCACTCGCGCACGGCGGGATGCACGGAAACTCGCGAAGCGGCTTCGGTGACATCGCGCTCCCGGATGCGCGAGGATACGTCCTTGCCATCCAGCAGCACCCGATTCCCGCCTATGGTGGGTTCGAGCGCGATACGGGCGGTTTCGGCCAACTTCCTCAGGGCCGCGCCGTCGTCGAAAGAAATATCCCACTCGATCGCCTTGAGCGCCAGCGCACGGTACATGGCGCCGCTTTCAAGGTTGACGTAGCCCAACTTGCGGGCCAGGCGCGAAGCGATGGTGCTCTTGCCCGCTCCGGCGGGGCCGTCGACGGCAATGATCAGTTTTCGTGAAGGTGTTGCGTCCATGGTGAAGGCAGTAAACGTTTCCTCAAGGGCGATTCAGGTTATCAGAAGCGGCCGGTTGGTTGAAATCGCAGATTTGCCAATGTATAGCGCCACGGGCGCATGCGGGAACGAGGGGACACGATTCAAGTTCGCAAGGAGGACTTCTGCGGCTTTGCAGCGGATGAAAAAACCGGCTTCGGAGGAGCGACCTGGACTAGCGATCGGTTGCCTACGTGTACGAAGCTTAATTCACGGGCCGCGAGCAGCGCGTTGACGGCTTCCTTAACGCGCGAACGAGGCACAAAATTCCCGAAGAAGGCCTCCAGTTCCTGTTGATCCGCGGCCACTACGCACTCCAGGTACTTCGAAAGCAGTGCGGTGAGAGCTTCTCCGATGGAGAGAGTGATTCCCTCGCGAACCGCATCCGGCGCCCAGCGATAGAGCACGTCCCAGAACGCACCCTCCCCCGCCTTGTAATCCACACGCGTGATGCGCAAGCGGGACCAAAGCTCGGCAAGCCCACGATCGAGAGCAGGCTCGGAGAGACTGCCGCCCAACCGCTCGCCCAGTCTCTGTTTGGAAATCGGGCCCTCGCGCCGGATCACTTCAAACGCGTCGCACGCCAACTGGGAGTACTCGGCTCTCGAACCAGCCTTGGGCAAGTGCTTCGGATTCCGTTCGCCAACCAGCGCGTAGAAATAAGGGAAAGCCGATGCACTCACCAGGAAAGCATTGTTTTCGTCGAAGAGGTTGGCCTCGAACGCTGAGCGATCGCGCAACAGGCGCACCATCAATTCCCGCGCATCCTGCGCCCGGGGATCGGAAAACGAATGTTGCCAGGTAGGTAGGTGATCATCCACCCCTACCCAGGCCCCTACAAACGTCGGCACCAGCAAGGGCTGCTTCAATGGATACAGCAGACTGAAACCAACGGACTCCAGAAAGGCGCGCCCCTCTTCGAGCGTGCGCACGGGCCGGCCGTCAAGATGCCATTTTGAGGTCCGCGCGCGCTGTAGTTCGGGATCGGTCATATTGTGATTAGAACACAGGAAGGCAGAAGACTGTCGCCAGTCGTCGGTCGCCATCTTCAGCCAAATGCTGACGACTGTCGGTTGCGTGATTCTTTCAGATCCGTTTAAACGCCCTCTGGATATCTTTCATTGAATAACGCAAGACCACTGGCCTGCCGTGGGGGCAGGAAAATGGGAAGTCGGCCTTGGCAAGTTCGGCCAGAAGCCATTCCATTTTGTTCTGCTCGAGTGGCATGTTGACCTTGATGGCGGCGTGACAGGCGATGGAAGCGGCGATGCGAGTGCGGACGGTCTCGAGATTGACTCTCTGATCTTCGCGCGCCAGCTGCTGGAGCAACTCGTGCAGCATGCGTTCAACCTGGGCAGCGTCGACGCCCGCAGGTGCGACTTTGACGGCTACGCTCCGGGTGCCGAAGGGCTCGGCCTCGAAACCATTCTTCGCGAGTTCATCGGAAATCTCGGCAAAGACGGTCTGCTGTGCAGGCGTCAGTTCGAGGATGAGAGGCATGAGCAAGCGCTGGCTTTCGACTCCTTTCGCGGCGCGCTGCTTCAGGATTCGTTCGAACAGCACGCGCTCGTGGGCCACATGCTGGTCGATAATCCAGAGACCTTCGTGATTCACGGCGAGGATGAACGACTCGCGGATCTGGCCGAGCGGTTTGAGTGATGCCAACGATGGAGCGAGTTGGCTGGGGATTTCCGGCTCGTCTGCAAAGGCTGGAGCACAACCATCGTCGGGAACAAGTTCGGCAGTGCGGGCCAGCGAAACGGCAGCGTTGCCCTCGACTGCAATGCCACCCTGGAATCGGAATCGTTCGGTGACGGGCGGAGGCGCGGGCGCCTGAAGGCTGAAGCCACCGGCGCTCGGTGGCTGGTAGAGAGATCGCCAAGTATCCGAGGCTTCCCCCGCATGCGCTCCGGGCGTCAATGAAGGACTCGCGGTCGGGTGCGCATGAATTTCGGAAATAAACTGGGGCACCGGACGGGCCTTCATCAGGGCGTCCCGGATCGAGTCGCGAACGAAGTCGTGCAGGACGGTCTGTTGGCGGAAGCGGACTTCAGTTTTCGACGGATGCACGTTGACATCAACCTCTTCGCTGGGCATCTCAAGAAACAGCAGCACCACGGGGTACACGGTGGGCGGCAGAATGTTGCGATAGGCCTCGGTAATGGCGTGCTGCAGCAACCGGTCGCGGATGAGGCGTCCGTTCACGAAAATGTAAATCGAGTTGCGGTTCAGCTTCTGGATCTCAGGCTTTGAAACGAAGCCGCGGATCCGGACTTCGCCCGGTTCGTGCGGTGGCTCGTCTTCCTCGGTGCGGTGCCACGGGGGCGGCTGCGGAAGGCCGATGCGTTCGAGCGGCTGAAGGGCGGCGATCGGGAGGAGTTGCTCGAGAACGTCCTTACCGAAAACCTGGTAGACCCGTTCACTATGTCCAGCAACCGGGGTCGCGACCAGGATTGCATTGGTCGACGAGTGCAACTCGAAGTGTTTGTCAGGATGCGCGAGTGCGTAGTGAGTGACCAGCGACGCGATATGCGAGAGCTCGGTCGATTCCGCCTTCAGAAATTTTTTGCGCGCCGGGGTATTGAAGAAGAGATCGCGAATGGTGATCGAAGTGCCCAGGGGCAAGCCGGCTTCCTCTACTTTGAAGATCTTTCCGCCATTGATTTCCACCACGGTACCCGACGACTCTTCCGGAGCGCAGGTTTCGAGTCGAAGACGTGAAACGGAGGCGATGGAGGGCAAGGCTTCCCCGCGGAAGCCCAGGGTGGCGACACTCAAAAGATCTTCGGCATTCTTCAACTTCGAGGTAGCGTGACGTTCGAAAGCCAGCAAAGCGTCGTCCCGGACCATACCACAGCCGTTGTCGGTGATCTGAATGAGCTTTTTTCCGCCCGCCTCGACTTGGATCCGGATGCGCGTAGCGGCGGCGTCGAGGGCGTTTTCGAGGAGTTCTTTCACCACCGACGCAGGCCGCTCCACCACCTCGCCGGCGGCGATCTTGTTGGCAACGGCCTCGGAAAGGACGTGAATTTTGCCCATGGGCTCGGGTAGCCGCTGTTGGGCGGCCAGTGGTCAGTTTCGCAGATGATGGGGCGAGTGGCTAGGGGGCTGTCGCTTCTTGCAGGGATGACATCTGGGAAGGCAAAGCAAGCTCAGGTAAGCTAGTTGATTAGCATGAACCGATTTTCGCGCCGCATTTTCGTTCAGCAGACCGGCTGCGCCGCAGCCGCGACGTTTATTTTCCGTTCTCCTTTGTTTGTGGCGCGCGAGAACCTGCCGGCCCGGCTCGCTTCGGATCGAACGCGGCCTCAGTATCACTTGCTGCCCGCGGCCAACTGGATGAACGATCCGAATGGCCCGATCTATTACAAGGGTCGCTACCATATGTTCTTCCAGTACAACCCCAACGGCGCATTCTGGGGATCGATGCACTGGGGCCACGCCACCAGCCCGGACATGATCCACTGGCAGCATGAGCCCATCGCGCTGGCACCCACCCCCGGCGGTTACGACCGGGACGGTGTATTCAGCGGCAGCGCAATCCTTAATGGCGATACGCCAACTCTGATCTACACGGGCGTTCTGCCGCCCGCGTCGGCATCGGAAATCACTCTGAATGATGGCCAGCACAAATGGCGGGAAGTGCAATGCCTGGCCACCGCGAAAGATCCCGATCTGCGTTCCTGGAAGAAATTGCAAGAGCCTGTCATCGCGCGGCCTCCGGAGCACCTTGCGGTCACGGGGTTTCGCGATCCGGGGGTGTGGCGCGAAGGCAAGGAGTGGTTGCTCACGCTCGGTTCAGGCATCCGCGGCAAAGGGGGCGCGGTTCTGCTGTACGAGTCGCGCGATCTCCAGCGCTGGGCGTTTCGCCACCCGCTGATCGAAGGCCATGGCAGGGGAAACTCTGCCGACAATCCAGTGGACAACGGGGAAATGTGGGAGTGTCCCGACTTCTTCGCGCTGGGCGATCGCCATGTCCTTTTGCTTTCCACCATGGGCAAGGTCCTGTGGAAGACGGGCAGGTATCGGGATCGGCGCTTTACTGCGGAAAGAGAGGGCGTGGTGGATTTCGGAGCTTACTACGCGGCGAAGACCATGGTTGACGAAGGAGGAAACCGCATTCTCTGGGGATGGATTCCGGAAACCCGTCCGGAAGCGGAGTATCGGGCGGCGGGCTGGGCAGGAGTAATGGCGCTGCCGCGCATACTATCGCTCGGCACCGACGGAGGATTGCGGATGGCGGCGGCGCCGGCGGTCGAGATGCTGCGCACTCGCCACACGCAGGTGCGCGCGAGCACTGATCGGAATGGGGGAAAAGAACTAGCGGGCATTCGTATTCGCGATCTCGCGGGGGAGATCCAAGCGCGGTTTGCAGCGCAACGCGGCTTCCTGCTTCACCTTCGCCCGGAAAAGGGCGAGGCTTTCGCCGAGATTGCCTACGATCCGCAGAAGAAAGATGCGGAGTTGCGCGTGAACAACACCTCGGGCGCATTCGCGACCAATGAGCCGATCACCCTGCGCGTGTTTCTCGATGGTTCGGTGCTGGAGGTCTTTGCCAATGACAAGACCGTCATTACTGCCAGAGTCTATGTCGCTTCCAGTTCCCCGCTACGCGTGGAGGTTTCCGACATCGATTCTCTTGAGGCGGTGGACGTCTGGCAGATGCGGCCGATCTCCAAGGATCGACTTAGCACTGGCTAGGGCGAACTATTCGCCGATCTTTTGTTAGCCGCTGGGGTGGTCCTTGGCAGCCAGCCAACGGGACGCCAGGCTGGGATCATTTTTCCGCGTCGGTGTGCCAACCAGGATTGGTCCACCGCCCGTGTTGCCAAACAAAAATCTCGGTCACCCGGCTCGAACTTGTCGATCGCTTGCCGTCAACCTCCGTTTCTACAACATAGCTGCTCCAGACGATGGCGACATCGCCAAAGTGCTGGACCTGGGTGCGGGGCCTGGCTCGGCGCTTGCAACTGCTGGAGTGGGCGCGCAAGTCGGGTCCATGATTTTTGAGGACGATTACGACAGCGAGTATCGCTACTCGGGGCGACCGATTCCAGCCTTGAGGGACTCGATGACGGCGGGTCGGTTCTGTATGCGGGTAGCTTCAGCAAGGTGCTGTTTCCCTCGTTGCGCCTGGGATACGTCGTGCTTCCGGGGGACCTAGTGCATCATTTCGAAGCCATGTTGTCCCTCACCTCGCGGCATGCTCCGCTATTGGAACAGCTTGTGCTGAGTGACTTCATCGCCGAAGGCCACTTCGGGCGCCACCTGCGGCGCATGCGCGAAGTATATGCGGAGCGTCTTTCAGTGCTCCTGGAAGAAGCGCGCCAGCGGCTAGCGGGACTACTGGAAATTTCCAGCATTGAAGCCGGGTTGCAAACCACCGGGTGGCTATGCGGCGGAATGGACGCCGAACGGGCGGCCGCCGCGGCAGCTAAGCGGAACATCGATGTGACCCCGATCGACCGCTACAGCCACGGCAGGGCGGCGCCGGGAGGACTGCAGTTGGGATTTGCCGCGCTGGACGTGAAGGAGATTCGTCGTGGCGTGCGGGAACTGGCGATCACCCTCGAGGCTGAGCGAAGAGTCCCATATCGCAAGGCGCAGCCTCAGATAGAGTCGACGCACACCGCGTGAGTTGCGTCTCTAGAAAGTCCTGCCTATCGAGGGTGGTGGTGGAAGTAGAGCAGCACGCCGTGGACGACAAATCCCGCAACAAACCAGAAGGACGCTTCCAAGATTCGTTTCAAGCGCGGTGTCATGCAGTGACGATCTCCTCTCGAGGGTTATTTTCGAGACTGGTGGGAGCGATGCTCCTTTGACAGCTACTTCTTCACCACGCTGATTCCCAAGTCGCGCAGTTGTGCATCAGTGACGGGCGTGGGAGCGTCGACCATCAGATCCTTGGCTGCGGCCGTCTTGGGGAAAGGAATGACCTCGCGCAAGCTCTCTGCGCCAGCGAGGATCATTACAATGCGATCGAGGCCGAGGGCAATACCGCCGTGCGGGGGCGTGCCGTACTCCAGCGCTTCCAGAAAAAAGCCGAAGCGCGATTTAGCTTCTTCTTCAGTCATGCCAAGGGCATGGAAAATTTTCCGCTGGATGTCTTGACGGTGAATACGGATCGAGCCGGAACCCAATTCAGTGCCGTTCAACACGACGTCATAGGCGAGCGCCCGCACCATGGCGGGATCGGACTCCAGCTTGTCCATGTCTTCTTCATGGGGCGACGTAAAGGGGTGATGTGCGGCCACCCAACGCTTGTCGCCCTCGTCGTATTCAAACATCGGGAAATTCGTGACCCACAGGAATCGGAAATCACCGGCCAGAAACAAGCCATGCTTTGCCGAATATTTTTGCGCTAAGGCGACACGCAAGAGGCCGGCGGAGGCATAGATCGCGAGTTCCTGGGGTGTGACCTTGCGGCGGCTGGCGGGATGGTCCTGGCCTCCCGACTGGGCCGAGCCGGAGACGATCACGATCAGGTCCTCGGCGACGGCGGACCCGCATTTTTCCTGAATTTTCCTGGCTGCTTCGGGAAAATTCTTTTCGATCCGCTTGAAATCCTCGAACAGCTTTGCCCCGCCCTTGGAGTTGAACATGGGCTTGATTTCGTCGCGCTCCTTGCGCGAGAGCTCACCCACCTTGGGCGTGCGAATGGCAACCACGGGCAGATCGGGATGCACGGCGAGCGCCTGGAGGTCGGCGGGCGCAAAGCAATCGCGCACCTCAGTGAAGGCGGGAAGGCGAAGGTCCGGCTTGTCGATGCCGTAGAGGCGAATGGCTTCGTCGTAATCCATGCGCGCGAAAGGCGTCTTGATCTCGTGGCCGGCAGCCTTGAATGCTGCAGTCAGAAATCCCTCGACGGTCTCCCAGACTCGCTCGGGCTGGGGATAGGACATCTCGAGGTCGATCTGGGTAAATTCGGGCTGGCGGTCGGCGCGCAAGTCTTCGTCACGGAAACAGCGCACGATCTGGAAATATTTGTCGAAACCCGAGATCATCAAGATCTGCTTGAACAGCTGCGGCGACTGGGGTAAGGCATAAAACGCACCGGGCTGCACGCGGCTGGGCACGAGATAATCGCGGGCGCCTTCGGGGGTAGATCGGGTCATGAACGGCGTCTCGATCTCGAAGAAGCCCTGCGAAGCCAGGTAGTCGCGGATCGCGAGCGCTACCTTGTGCCGCAGCTCGATGTTGAACTGCATGGCGTCACGGCGCAGGTCAATGTAGCGGTACTTGAGCCGCATCTCTTCATTCGCGAGCGAGGTGTCGCCCGGGAGGAAGGGCGGATGTTTCGCCGCGTTCAGGATCCGCAGTTCGTCGGCGACCAACTCGACTTCGCCGGTCGGAATGTTTTTGTTGATGGTGTTGGCATCGCGCAACTTTACCGTACCAATGGCGGCGATCACGAACTCGTTGCGCAGCAATTCGGCCTTCTCGTGAATTGCTGTGTTGGCCTCCTCGCTAAAGACAACCTGGGTAACGCCCGAGCGGTCGCGCACATCGACAAAAATCAGATTGCCGAGGTCGCGGCGGCGGTTCACCCATCCCATAAGGATGGCTTTCTTGCCAGCATCGGAGGCACGCAGGGCACCGCACATGTGAGTACGTCTAAGGTCGCCTAGAAAGTCGAGCAAAGTGGGTCTCTTCTTGTCGGGAATACGGCCGGGGGCCGAATTGGTGATTATAAATGGAGGCCGGGCCAAGCATACAGAGAACAGAGCCACGGGGAAAAAGCTCTCAAGCGCGGAGAACGGTCGCAGAGGTCGCCGAGAAAAGCTCTTACACTCCCGCGGTGGCCTGCTGGAATCTAAGTTTCCAGTCCTCGCCTCGCTTCACCCATATCGAGCTGATGTGCTGGTAGCGCGGAGTCTCGTCGTCATAATGGGCCATGCGGATGATGACGTCATATGTCACCACCGCGGCACCGTCGTTCAGCTGCACGACCTGGATGTTGTAGGGGCGGTATTCGCTCAACTCGGTTGAGGGCAGGTCTCCCAGGACCTCGTCCTTGGGATGAATCTTGCCATCGGCGCCGACCGAGATGAAATCATCCGTCAGCGTATTCTTGTAGAAATCCCGGTCGTGCTTCTTCTGTGCTTCGGGCAGCGCCTTTTCGAGCGCGATCAACCGTTCGGCAAGCGGACTAAGCGCGGGGTTTTGTTCCGAAGAATGGGCAGCCGCTTGGAGGGGACCCTGTAGCCAAAAAAAAGAGAGGCAGAACATCAAGAGAAGTGCGCAGATCACCATGCCAGAACTTTTCATCGCGTCCTCCCGCAAGCTCACAGATTACCACCAGGTGGGCTCCTGCTATTCTGAAACAGAACGCTGAGCCGGAGAATCGCCGATCCTTGCCGCCTATTTTGAATGCCCGTGGTCTCGCGAAGTCGTATGGGGCGGCTCCGCTGTTCCAGAACGTGTCGTTCACCGTATCGGAAGGAGACCGCATTGGTTTGATCGGACCGAACGGTTCAGGCAAGTCGACGCTGCTTGGAATGCTTGCCGGGCGAATTGATCCGGACGAAGGCGAACTGGCCGTGCGCAAGCGAGCGCGCATGAGCTTTGTGGCCCAGGAATCGCAGTTTGCTCCGGGAAAGACGGTGCGCGAACTGATTGAGGATGCAATGGAGCGGGGAGCGGTCCCCGGGGGTGAGCGTGCCAATCTCATGGCAGCAGCGCTGGGAAGGGCGCGATTTGAGGACTTCGACGCAGAAGCGGCGTCGCTATCGGGAGGGTGGCGCAAGCGGTTGGCGATTGTAGAGGCGCTGGTCCAGGTTCCGGATGTCCTGCTGCTGGACGAGCCCACGAACCACCTGGACCTGGCCGGGATCGAATGGCTCGAGACGGAGCTGGAAGCGGGAAGTTTTGCGTGCGTAGTGGTGAGCCACGACCGCTACTTTCTTGAGAACGTCGCGACGGACATGTCGGAACTGAGCCGGGTGTATCCCGACGGCATTTTGCGAGTGCACGGGGGCTACAGCGAATTTCTCGTGAAAAAGGAAGAATTCCTGCACGCGCAGGGCAAGCAGCAGGAAGCTCTGGAGAACCTGGTGCATAGCGAGATCGAATGGCTGCGACGGGGGGCGAAGGCACGGACCAGGAAGTCGAAAGCGCGGATCGACAAAGCCCACCAGCTAATGGGGGAGCTGGCAGATTTGAACGAGCGCACGCGAAGCGGCACCGCGAAAATCGATTTCTCGGGTAGCGACCGGCAAACGAAGCGGCTGATCGAACTGCAGGGCGTCGGCTACAGCATCGAGGGGCGGCGACTGTTCGATGGGCTGGATTTCATACTCACGGCAGGGATGCGGCTCGGCCTGGTGGGACCGAACGGTAGCGGCAAGACCACGCTGTTGCGATTGTTGCGGGGCGAAGCGTCGGCCGATGACGGCGAGATCCGGCGAGCGGATGGGCTGAGAATTGTGTATTTCGATCAGAATCGACCTCTGGATGTGGCCGTAACGCTTCGGCGAGCGCTGGCACCCGACAGCGATTCGGTCATCTACCAGGAGCGCGTGATCCACGTGGCGTCGTGGGCGGCGAGATTCCTGTTCACTGGAGAGCAACTCAACCAGCCGGTAGGACGGCTTTCGGGAGGAGAGCGGGCGCGCGTGCTGATCGCGCAACTTATGCTGCAACCTGCTGATGTCCTGCTGCTCGACGAGCCGACCAATGATCTGGACATCCCGACGCTTGAGATCCTGGAGGAGAGCTTGCTCGAGTTCCGCGGCGCCCTAGTGCTGGTGACGCACGATCGCTACATGCTCGATCGTGTGTCGACCACGGTGCTGGGGCTCGACGGGTTCCGGGGCGCGGAGCGCTTTGCGGACTATGCACAGTGGGAGGTTTGGCAGGGGGAACGAATTCAGACAGTCAAGGCCGGCTCGGCGGCCGATAGCGGGCAACCACCGGCATCTGCGGATCCGACGCCCACATCCGCACCAGCGAGGAAGAAGCTCTCGTATCTGGAGGCTCGGGAGTACGCGACCATCGAGGAGCGTATCGCGCAGGCGGAGGAAGCCCTGAAATCGCACCACGCCGCGCTCGAGGATCCTGCCATCGTGAGCGATGCGCCACGCCTGATTGTAGCCCAGGGGGAAATCGAGAAAGCGGCGAAAGCACTGGACACTCTGATCCGGCGTTGGGCGGAACTGGAAGAAAAACAGGGTTGACAATTGTGCAAGTGGTTTTTTTTGATGCCGGCATAGAAGGCATCTTTGCCGCGAGAACAGCGGGTTAGTGGCGATTCCCAGGGGCCCTCGCGGATTGAGGGCTCGTCACGCCCGAGCGAAGTCAATGTAACCGTGCTGGACGTCGGTGCGCAGCAACCTGGCGCGCAGGATATCTCCGACGTCGAGGCGCTGCTCACCCTGCACCAGCATTCCTTCCACATGAGGCTTTAGGACGCGCACAAAGGTACCCTTTGAGCTGGCGCCGGTCACGATGGCGTCGAAAATCTCGCCGACACGGCCGCTCATGGCGACAGCCGACATGCGCTTAGTCATCTCGCGCTCCACTTTGCGGGCGGCGTCCTCTTTGAGCGTGCAGTTTTTCGCGACTCCATCCAATTGGTCGTCAGAATATGGATTTGCTCCGTTCGCCAGGAATGCCTTGATCAGACGTTGGGTCACCAGGTCGGCGAAGCGACGGTTGGGAGCCGTCGAGTGGGTGTAATCCTGCACGGCGAGGCCGAAGTGGCCTACGTCGGGGTCGCCGGGACGCTCGAGGATGTATGCTCCGGGGCCCATCAACTTGATCACGGCCAGGGACAAATCGGCGAAGCGGGCTGGATCGGCGGCCTTGCGCTGCATCAGGAAGTTGTTGAGGGCTTTGGAATCAGGTTGCGCGGGAAGTTTGCCGCCCTGCGCGGACGCCAATTGCACGATGCGATCCCAGCGCTCGGGTGTCTTCACCACGCGACGGATAGAGGAGACCTCTTTGAGCGTGCGGGCGACCACCTCATTGGCGGCGATCATGAAATCTTCGATCAGCTCAGTAGCCGGGTTCTTTTCCTGCTTGACGACATCGGTGACCTCGTTATTGAGAAGGACTGGGCGCACTTCGACGGTTTCGATGTCGAGCGCGCCGTGCAGGTAGCGCTGCTGTTTGAGCGCTTGGGCGACGGTGTTCTGAAGCTTCAACTGGACTTGCAGGTCACCGGAAGCCGCAACCTTCGGAGGCGCGGGTGCTTGGGCTTCGAGCCATGCTCCGACCGCGTTGTAAGTGAGTTGGGCCTTATTGCGCACCAGAGCTGGATATAAGTCGGTCGATTTGACGTGACCGTCGCTGCTGACGACGAACTCGATAATGATCGCAGCATTATCCTGATTCTCGAGCAGCGACGTGATTCCAGTCGACAGCATTTCGGGCAACATTGAAAAGTTGCGCACGCCGGTGTAAACGGTAGTCGCCTGCGAGGCCGCGTGCTCGTCGATGGGGCTGCTTTTGGGAACGTAGGCGTCGACATCGGCAATGCCTACCAGCACCTTTACGTCGCCAGTCGGCAGTTGCTCGGCAACTTCAATCTGGTCGAGATCCTTCGAGGTGTCGTTGTCAATGGAGGACCACAGCATTCCGCGCAGGTCGCGCGCATCTCGACCCGGAACTATCTTGGGTAACGGGGACTTCAGGGCTGTCAGCTGCTGCTCGACTGCGGGCGGGAAGTCGGGATCGAAACCGTTGGCTAGCATGACTTGGCGGGCGACCACCTGCAAGTCGACTTTAGGGCGAACGTCGTTCATGGATTCTCCGCGAACCTGGCGTGCACGGAAGGCTACCATGGCGTTCCCGTGCAGGCCGGAAGGACGCGCGGCTCGTGATATGCTAGTTGTAGCAGCTGCGTCCCCGCCTTTACGGCAATTTTCCCGCAGTTCCCTGAGCCATCATGATTTCAGTAAGTAACGTTTCCATGCGCTACGGCGCTAAAGTTCTGTTTGACGAGGTTTTCACGGCATTCACGCCGGGCAAGCGCTATGGCCTGACCGGGCCCAACGGGGCGGGCAAGTCCACGTTCATGAAGATTCTGACGGGCGAAATGGAACCGCAGAAGGGAACGGTGGTGCGGCCGCGCAAGCTGGGCGTGCTGAGCCAGGATCAGTTCGCTTTCGACGCCTATCGCGTGATCGACACTGTCATCATGGGCAACAAGCGACTGTGGGCGGCACTGGAAGAGCGCGACCGCATCTACGACAAACCTGAGATGTCCGATGCGGACGGGATGAAACTGGGCGAACTTGAGGGCATTGTCGGCGAGGAAGACGGGTACACGGCCGAAAGCGACGCCGCGATCCTGCTTCAGGGTCTCGATATTCCCGACGAAGCGCACGAACGGAAGATGGGAGAATTGCAGGGCGGGCAGAAAGTGCGCGTGCTGCTGGCACAAGCCTTGTTCGGCCATCCGCAGGCAATGTTGCTGGACGAGCCGACCAACAACCTCGATCTGGATTCGATCCACTGGTTGCAGGGATTTCTCAACCAGTACGACGGCGTGGTGATCGTGATCTCGCACGACCGACACTTCCTGAACAGCGTCTGCACGCACATTGCGGATATCGACTACGAGACCATCATTACGTATACCGGCACTTACGACGACATGGTGGTGGCGAAGACGCAGGTTCGATCGCAGATCGAATCCCAGAATGCGCAGCGCGAAAAAAAGATCGCGCAGCTGAATGAGTTCATCGCGCGCTTTGCGGCCGGCACGCGGTCGAGCCAGGTGCAGTCGCGGCGTAAGGAGGTGGAACGGCTGCAGGTGACGGAGTTGGCACGGTCGAATATCCAGCGGCCTTACATCAAGTTTGAGCAGAAGCGACCCTCGGGCAAGCACATTCTGGAAGTGGAAAACTTGTCAAAAGCGTACGGGGATAAGGAGGTCGTCAGGAATTTTACGGCCAGCCTGCTGCGTGGGGAAAGGATCGCGCTCATGGGCCGAAACGGTGCGGGAAAAACGACGCTGGTGAACGCGCTGCTGGCGAACTCTGCGACGGTCCCGGAGGCTGAACTCCGAAAGACAAGCGGCTACGACGGCACATTTGTGGACTCAGGCAAAGTGACCTGGGGACACGAGGCCGCAGTCGGCTACTTCGCGCAGGATCACAAGGGGCTGATTCAGCCCGGCATGACCGTTTTCGAGTGGCTGCACCAGTGGGACCCGTCGGCATCACACGAGGAAATTCGCGGACTGTTGGGGCAGATGTTGTTCGCACGTGAGGATGGGAACAAGAAGACCGACGTGCTGTCGGGCGGAGAGGCGGCACGCGTGATTTTCTGCAAGCTGATGCTGCAGAAGCCGAACGTGCTGGTGCTCGATGAGCCGACCAATCACCTGGATCTTGAATCGATCAACGCTCTGAATATCGCCCTGCAACGCTACCACGGCACCGTGATGCTTGTAACCCACGATCATGACTTGATCGATGAAGTTGCGACGCGAATTTGGCATTTCGAGACCGATCACCAGATTACGGACTTCAAGGGCTCCTACGAGGAGTACCAGACGGTGCACGCGTAGAGTCGGCGTGTCTGATGCAACCAAGACTGCCAGCAGCCTTGCCCCGCGAATCGGCACCATCGAACGCATCCCCGCTGGAAGCAGGCCGCAACTTGACCACCACTGCCAACAGGCCTGTTCCACTTCTGTAACAGGCCTGCATTTCCAACTCCTGGCGTTGAGCTAACCCAGTAATCGTCACGGTCTCAGTGCTGCCACTACGAAGCAGCCAAGTTAAGCGAAGGGTGCGCAGTCGATGCCGACATGTCGGCATCGCCTCGCAAGCGCTTCTGCAGCGGCTTCCAAGGGGTGTCCCGAGGCTCTACACGGGCCATTTTTCTTGTCTTTGATAAAGTGAGGGAGTAGGTTTCTTGTTACAAATATAGAACAGCATGTCATGGTGCTGTTGCATCGTGATGCCTGGTTAGGGTCAGATGGTGCGAAGGAGCGGGAGGTACGGATGATTTCGGCGGGACAAAGTTTGCGTATTTTGAGGGAGCGACTTGGTCTTACCATGCGTGACGTGGAGACGGCGAGCGTGAGCATATCGACGAAACACAAGAGTGACGAATTCGCGATTCCACCGAGCCGCTTGTCGGATATCGAAACCAAAGGCGTCGTTCCCAGCATCTACCGACTGTACTCGCTCTCAGTGATCTACCGCCGGGATGCGCGCGAAATCCTGGCTCTCTACGGTGTGGACCTGGACGGAATAGTCGATGATCTGCATCTGAGCCTTCCCCCCAAATCCCACATGTCGGAAGCCGTGGAAAGCGGCATGTCGGCGCGCATTCCAGTTCGGCTCGATCCGAGCTTTGATCCTCGGTTTACAGTGAATATGGGCCGAGTGGTTGAGCAGTGGGGCGTGGTACCACTCAGTTATCTTGCCCAGTTTGCGGATCGGCGATACACGTACGGATACGTCGGCAGCGAGGACTTCACGATGTATCCGATCCTGCCTCCCGGGACCTTCGTCCAGATTGACGAATCCAAGAACCGGGTGGCGGACGGCGCCTGGCGGTCTGAGTATGAGCGGCCGATCTACTTCGTCGAAACGCGTGAGGGCTACACATGCTGCTGGTGCACGCTCCAGCAAGATGGCCTGGTACTGCAGTCACATCCGTTGTCGCCGGTGCCAGTGCGCCTTCTAAAACATCCTCAGGAGGCCGAGGTCATCGGCCAAGTGGTGGGAGTGGCGATGCGACTGGGAGAGTGGTCTACCGTGGAGTCTTTGCCAGAGCCGAGAGCGCGTGAAGCACTGAATTGAGATGACGGCGCGAACCAGCGCCGGGATCTGCCGGAAGGGATACGCCTTCGCGATTCTTTAAATCCTCCAGAAATTGAACCTGCCCCAGATTCCTTGGACCGCAGGAATCGTCGACATCTTTCACCAACTTGTGCAACGGGGTCCGGAGGATGATGGACACCAGGTTGCGATGTGCCTCGGCCAGCGCCCGCTGTGCCGAAGCTTCCCCATGAACGCGCGCAAGCCCCCAGTGCGAATACGACCCGTCTGCCTGACGCAGGCTCGCGAAATAGTCGAGCTTACCTAGCAAGCCGGCAACGGCACGCAAGGTTCGCGCCTGAAGGTCTTCTTGTACCGATTTCAACGTCATAATTTTTACAGTTTCCGGAAACCAAACCCAGCTTTGAATTCCAGGCCAACTAAGGCTGTACATTGCAAGTTATCACGGTGCGAATCCTTCGCAAAGGAGCTGCATCGTGAAAAAACTGTCCTGGTTCCTGGCTGCCTCTATCGTGTTAGTAACCACAGTGTTAACCCCAATTCGCCTGCGGGCTGATGGTAATCCACCAGGCTACTGTCCTACTAAGAGCACGTGCAAGCCGTGAGAAATGTGCTCCCGTTCGGGGGGGTGACCCATAGTTGAGGACCAGCGCCGAACGCAGTATAGTGCTGAGCGGTGCATAGCATGACCGTCCCGCGCTGGCTATTCAACTACCTATGGATCGCCCCCCACGCCTTACAGGTAGTGTTGGCGATCATGATGATTCATCGCAAGCTGGCGAAAACGTTCCCTGCATTCTTCACATACACGATATTTGAGATTGTGCAGTTCGTGATCCTGTTTACAATCGACAAGTCGCCGTTGTTTACAGCTGACCAGTACAGTATGGCATCGCTGGCCGGAGGAGCAATCAGCATAGCGCTCCGCTTCGCCGTCGTTCATGAGATCTTCAGCACGGTCTTCCGAAGTTATCCCGCGCTGCAGGCGTTTGGAACTGTGCTTTTCCGCTGGGCAACGGCGCTGCTCATGATTGTCGCGGTGATCCTGGTAGGCTACACTTCTGGCAATGAAATGGACCGCTATAGGATTGCCTACGTTGTTGTCGACCGAGCGGTGAGTATTGTTCAGTGCGGCCTATTGGTTCTGCTGCTCTTATTAGCACGTTTCCTCAGATTTCCCTGGACAAGCTTTGTTTTCGGCATCGCACTGGGACTAGGGCTGTTTGCCAGCGTGGAACTTGGGATCTCAGCGCTTCAAGCCCAATATGGACTGTATGTGGCTTGGGGCATCTTACCCTCCATCACCATGGCCATATACCATTGCTGCGTAGTGTTCTGGGTCGTAAGTCTGCTATTGCCGGAGCGGCAACCAGGCCGAATGAATGCAGCTTCCGGCTACGAGCTCGAACACTGGAATGACGCGCTGGAGAGGTTATTGCATCAATGACGGTTACGATCCTCCTGATTCTGTTTGCGGCGGTGACGCTGGTCCTGTTTTTCCTCCGCGGCGGGGTAGGGCCGGGCGCCTTGGACGAAGCGGAACTGAATCAGCGGATTCGACCCGTAGACTTGGATGCGTTCCGCAACCTGACCGACCCGGAAGAGGAGGCATACCTGCGCGCCCATCTCCCGCTGGCTGAATTCCGTAGCATCGAGCGCCAACGTCTGCGCGCCGCCATAGACTATTTGGGTGGTGTATCTCATAACGCGGCGCTATTACTGCACTTAGGACAATCCGCGAGCCGCAATCCGGATGCGCGAGTCGCGGAAGCCGGACAGAGTCTTGTCGATAATGCTCTTCGTTTACGGATTTATTCCGTCCTGGCCATCTGCAAGCTATGCGTTCGAATCGTATTTCCAGACACTGTGCAACAACCTGCTGGCATCGTCGACCGTTACCAACAGATGACGGAGAGAGCCGCCCAGCTAGGTCGGTTGCAATACCCCGGCCGTGGCGTGCTGACCTCCAGAGCACTTTAAAGATTAGTGAGTTGGCTGGTGCAGCCCACCGAGCGAGACGGCGCTTTCCAGTAATGGCTGTTCGGATTTTGTAACAGGCAGCAGGTCGATGATCCGAAGACTTAGGATTGGGGTTATGCTCTCGGTGCTGCATAAGCAGCATTACTAGAGCCCGTGTTGCTCCTTCCCCCCTCAAGGACGCTGCAGCACGGGCTTAGGCAAAGGGTCAACGGCATCACGGTGAGAGCGCAAAGCCAACGCGAGGGTCGTGCGCGCCTCGCGGAAAGCCACCGAGTCAGAATCGCTGGGTGAAGGCTCTGTGGAATTCTTGGCCAATGAATTGGTCAACAAACCGATCTTTTGCTTATGCTTGCAAGCCCACGGAGATGCAACTATTCGAACCGCTTTAAAATGTAATAACTCATTTTACAAATGTGGAGGAATCGGGGAAGACCGTTGCGAAGGAGTTCGGCCTCCAGTGACGCCACCAAACTCATCCCTGCAAGATCACAACAAGATAGGGGCTAGAGAGTTTACGATGGGCCAAAGATGGTGCGACCATAATTGTCCGTCCGGTGAACCGATAGGTCGAGCAACTTGAGGCAGCGCAACTCCCGGGAATGATACTGATGAAGAAATACTATGCGGGCGGAGAATCTGCAAGAGCCACACAAGATCACCTGCAACAACCACTAGCGGTCACACATTCTAGTTAGTTCTGAATTCGTTCACCCGATGTGATCACCCTTGGGCGGGGCCACGTCCGGTCAAAGAGCTGAAAGTACGGCAGCCGAACGCAGGTCGGCAAGGCGCGCAGCGAGGAATTTCAGATAAGTTTCCATGCCCTCCCCGGTCTTGGACGATACCTGGAACACCTGCATGCCCGGTCGCACAGCCTGGATGTTGCTGTATGCGGTAGCGTAATCGAATTCGACCGCGGCGGCCAGGTCCGTCTTGGTCACAATCGCGACGTCCGCGCTGTTGAAGATCGTCGGATACTTGAGAGGTTTGTCCTCGCCCTCCGTGACCGAAAGAAGCACGACCCGCAGGTTCTCACCCAGATCGTAGGAGGAGGGGCAAACCAGGTTGCCAACATTCTCCACGAAGAGTAAGTCCAGTTCGTTCAATTGCCAGTCTTCGAGCGCTCGCCCGACCATCGCAGCCTCAAGATGACACAGTGTGCCGGTAACGATCTGTTTCACGGGAACCTGGCTGCGAGCCAGACGAGTGGCATCATTCTCGGTGGCCAGGTCTCCTACTAGCGCCGCGACCCGGTAGCGTGGACGAAGCAGCGTGAGGGTTTTCTCGAGAAACGCCGTCTTGCCCGACCCCGGACTGGAAACGAGGCTGACCACAAACACCCCGGCGGACCGAAATCTCTCACGCAGCGCTCGGGCCACAACGTCATTCGCTTTCAGGACGTTCTTGCGCACTTCCACTAGCCGGGGTTCGGTATTCATTACTGTATCTCCAGTGCTACGACCTCGAGTTCCTTGCCCTGCACGACTTCGGAAGCGGGCGTACCGCATTCGGGACAATAGAACCATTGCGCTGACGTAAGCCCACGGCGCACCTGGCACTGCGTACAGAAAACTACGATCGGAATCTCCTCGACCACCAATCGCGACCCGGCCAAGGGCGTATCTTGGCATGCCATCTCATACGACGACAGCAGTGCCGCTTTGACCACGCCGGAGAGCGCCCCTAACTTGAGGTGGACAGAGCGGACCTTGCCGCCGTGGCGTTCGGCTTCTTCCTCAGCCATCTCCACGATGCTCATCGCAATGGAGAGCTCATGCATCGTCTTCGCTCATCATCCCCCTGCGTTGACAGCTCTGGTCAAACCGTCTGAACGCAGCCAGTGCGGCCTGGCCCAGGCTGAGACCGCCATCGTTTGGCGGGACGGCACGATTCGTCCAGATCCGCAATAGATCATCCGCCATCAAAGATCGGAAATCCTCCAGCAGCAACTCGTTCTGGAATACTCCGCCCGACAGAACGATGGTGTCGATCTCGCATGCCTCGCAGATGGCCAAGACGGCATCTCGCAAACCCTGGCTGAGACCACGGTGAAAGGCGCGGGCGATGTCCGCTGGGTTATTCCCACGTAACCGGTCGTGAACAACCGCCTGGAGCAGCGGTCGAAAGTCGAGTTCCTCACCGCCAAACGGAAACGGATAGGCGTTTGTCGTGGTTGCGCCGCGCGCCAGCTGTTCGAGCCAAATGGCGGCTTGTCCTTCAAAACTGATCGGCCGCGTGATCTAATGGGGTCACCCAAGGCAGACCGTCCATGGGAAAATGAATCCCCACGCATGAACGCCGCAATCCCAGAGCGCAGACCCGCGACCGAGGAAATCTCCGGCCTGATCGAGCGCGTCACCTTCCACAACGAGGAGAACGGCTTCTGCGTCCTCCGCGTGAAGGCACGCGGGCAGCGGGATGAAACAACCGTCATCGGGTCGCTGCCTTCGGTGGCTGCCGGGGAATGGCTGAGCGCGGAGGGCTGGTGGGTCAGGGACAAGGAGCACGGGCTGCAATTCAAGGCGACGACAATGAAGACGGTGCCGCCCACCACCGCCGAGGGAATCGAGCGGTACCTCGGCAGCGGCTTGGTAAAAGGGATCGGGCCGATTCTCGCGAAGAAGCTGGTCGGGCGATTCGGAGCCGAGGTTCTCGCCGTGATTGAGAACCGAGCCGCCGAACTCCAAACGGTCGATGGCATCGGCCCCAAGCGCCAGGAACGGATTGCGCATGCGTGGCAGGAGGCAAAGCAAGTACGGGAAATCATGCTGTTCCTGCACAGCCACGGCGTGAGCACCAGCCGAGCGGTGCGAATCTTCAAGACCTACGGCGAGCAGGCAATCGAGAAGGTGCGGAGCAATCCGTACATGCTGGCGAAGGACATCTACGGGATCGGCTTTGCGACCGCCGACCAGATCGCGCAGAAGGTCGGGGTTCCGCGAGATTCGCTCAACCGGGCGAGTGCGGGTATCGATCACGTGCTGCTGGAAGCGACTTCGGACGGACACTGTGCCCTGCCACTGGAGAAGCTCAAGCTCGCGGCGGTGAAGCTGCTAGAGGTGCCGGAAGGGACTGTCGAGCAGGCGTTATCGCAGATGCTTACGGGTGGCTCCCTGCTGCTGGAGGAGATCGACGGCGATGCCCTGATTTTCTTGCCGCATCTCCGGAGGGCGGAAGAAGGCATAGCGGCAAGGATCAAGAGCCTAGCGGAAGGGGAGCTGATCTATCCGCCGATCGATTTCGAGAAGGCCGTCGCGTGGTGCGAACAGCGGACACGGAAAACTCTCGCTCCCAGCCAGCGCGAGGCGCTGAAGACGGTGCTCGGCAACCGGGTCGTGGTCATCACCGGCGGACCCGGCGTTGGCAAGACGACGCTGGTGAACTCGATCCTGATGATTCTGCGTGCCAAGGGCGTGAAGTGCCTGCTGTGCGCCCCAACCGGACGGGCGGCGAAGCGGCTTACCGAGACCACGGGATTGGAAGCGAAGACGATCCACCGCTTGCTGGAGATTGACCCCGGAACAGGGCGGTTCAGCAGAAACGAGTCGAACACGCTCGCATGCGGTCTTCTGGTCGTGGACGAGACCTCGATGGTGGACGTGCCGCTGATGCATTCGCTTGTGCGGGCTCTTCCGAACCGCGCCGGACTGGTTCTGGTCGGAGACGTAGACCAGCTTCCGTCCGTTGGGCCGGGCACGGTGCTTCAGGACTTGATCGAAAGCGGCGTCGTGCCAGTCGTTCGCCTCACCGAAGTGTTCAGGCAGGCCGCGGACAGCCACATCATCACCAATGCGCACCGCATCCGCCGGGGGCAGATGCCCGATATACGCGGAGCCGAACCGAGTTCCGACTTCCATTTCGTCGAGCGAGATGACCCGGAAAAGATCGCGGCAACGCTGGTCAAGCTCGTGCAAGAGAGGATTCCAGAACGATTTCGTCTAGACCCAATCCGCGACGTGCAGGTTCTTTGCCCGATGAACCGAGGATCGCTCGGCGTGCGCGAACTGAACACAGCCTTACAGAAGGTATTGAACCCAACCCGACCCAGTCAGCCTGCCGTTGAGCGGTTCGGATGGCGATTCCAGACAGGCGACAAGGTCATCCAGACGGAGAACGACTACGACAAGGACGTGTTCAACGGCGATGTCGGGATCACCGAGCGGATCGATGCCGTCGAGCAGCAGGTCGCAGTGCGATTCGACGACCGATTGGTGAAGTACGACTTCGGAGAACTGGACGAGATTTCGCTGGCTTACGCGATCACGATCCACAAGTCGCAGGGATCGGAGTTTCCGGCAGTCGTGATCCCAATCGCCACGCAGCACTACATGCTCCTCCAGCGCAACCTGATCTACACGGGCATCACGCGGGGCAAGCGGCTGCTCGTCCTGATCGGGCAGAAGAAGGCGTTGGGCATGGCAGTGCGCAATGATCGCCCGCAGAGGCGATATTCGGGGCTCCTCGCCAGTCTGAGGAGCGGCTCGCAGCGTTAACTACAGCGCGATCGCAACTGTCGTGCGGAGTGAGAATGGCAGATCCTATTCGTATTCGTAATTCTTGGCGGAAGTTCGTCTCCCGTCCTGATTTACCAGCTTGCGCTTCGGCGCCGGAAGCGCACTGCGTAGACTCCAAGATTGAACAGACAAACGGCAACCGCGCAGAGGACCAGGAACGATGGAGACACATCCGGATAGACCAGCGCGTCCAAGTAGTGCAGCAGAAATCCGCCCTGATACGTGGGGATCCCGGCGCAGCCGCGGAGCCAATTTTCCACTGGGGTCAGCGGGCAAGACCAGTCCAGGATTTCGAGTAAGATGCCATAGATCAATGAGGCAATGTGAAGCCAGCGCAGCAGCGGCCGATTCCGGGTTACGAGAGCTCCGAATGCAACCCAAAGGATGAAGAGGAGGTGCAGAACCAGAACTCCCGCAGCCGCCATGGAATAGAGATCCAAACATTTCTCCGTTCTCTGCCGCTATGTCGATTGCCGGAATGCCACCAAATGCCAAGATCCATCCGACATTTGCCGCCGCAACACATAGACGGTGCCATCCTGGGCGCGGACCTTATAAAACGCATCGTCTGGGCCATACCACTGGTCTAGGACGTCCTCGACCGTGTAGTCACATTTGTCGAGTCGAAAACGAACAGGCCTCTCGTCTGCCTTCCGTCCGGAATAGCAAATTACTTTGAGCTCCATTTCCTTTTTCATGCTTGCCAGAACCATTTTGCGAACAAAGCGGGAGACCGTCCAGGCTGTGCATGAGGACTGGCGCAAGGTCAAGATGAATCGGCGGGGACGGAGCCAACCGTTCCCGGTCTACCAGTCAGCATGATGTGTTTGGCTGGCGAGTACGACCCTGCAGAGCGGTTCAAACACCAGCCCACACGCCGGCAATCGAACAGCTGCAGTGCGGACAGCATCCGGACCTAAGGTTGTTCTGCAGGATGTCGAAGCCGTGCCGACGGATCAGCACGCTGCCGCACGCTGGACAGTAGGTGTTGTCGTGCGGATCACCCGGCACGTTGCCCATATAAACAAACTCGAGGCCTGATTCCTCACCGATCTCCCAGGCGCGCTCCAGAGTGCGCACTGGCGTTGCAGGTGCACTGAACTTATAGGCCGGACAGTAGCGGGTAATATGCCACGGCACGTCTGGCCCTAGATCGGTGGCGATTCGGCCGGCGATACTACGAAGCGTTGCCTCAGAATCATTCACGCCAGGAATAATCAACGTCGTAACTTCGATGTGCACATCGCGCGAGCGTGCCAGTTGGCATGCGCTCCAGACCTTTTCAACATCGATGGTCTTGCAGTACTTCCTTCCCACCTCGGCATCGCCTTTGATGTCCACATTCATCGCGTCCAACCCAGCATCGATCAGCAGCAACAGGGACTCGGGCGTCATGTAGCCATTCGTCACAAACGTGTTGTAAAGGCCGCGGGACCTAGACAAGCGAAAGACGTCCAGTGACCACTCCAGGGAGAGCGTAGGCTCATTGAAGGAAATCGATGTGCCCTGGCAAGAAGCTTCCGTGGTCAACTGCACGAAGTGCTCGGGAGAGACGTAACGCCCTCTCGCGGGCGGTCGCACCTTGCTGATGTCCCAGTTCTGGCACCATGGGACAGCCAAAGTTGCATGACCAACTGCCTACAGTCAGCACAAAGCTGCCGGGATGAAAGTGGTAGAAAGGCTTCTTCTCGATGGGATTCGCCGCCAGAGAGGAAACCGCGCCGTAGATCAGCGTCAGCAACTTTCCATCGCGATGCTGCCGGGCGCGACACCAACCAAATCCGCCCGGCGGCAACAGGCAGCGGCGATCGCAAACGTTGCACCGGATCTTGTCTTTCCCGCTCTGTCGTAGAGTAACGATCGCGGAAAAAGATGCCTTCCGCTACTTTCGGAGAGTGTAAGCGAACGTCGATTGGACGCGGTCGTGGGCCTACAATTCATGTGAGGCCTCTCTTCCCTCCAGTATAGGCTCGCCGCGGCAGCTAGGACTTGGTAAGACTGGACGCATGTTGGAAATCGACGGGAGACCGTTTCTCCGGAATCGAGGTCGCAATTCGGGCTGGACGAGAGAAGATCGATATGGATTTCGAGCGGGGATCCGTAGTTGTGAACGGCTGAGCCCAGCCCGGCAAGACAGGAGTAATGCGATTGTCAGAGCGCCATCAGAGAAGAAATTTATGTTGAACCGATTGGTTGCCAACTGGGTCTATGGCGGCTTCTTGGCTGGAGTCCTATTACCTTGCTGGCCGATTTTTGAGTTTCGATTTGCAAAGCCGATCAATGCCATAGGAAAGTCTGGTTAATTGCCTGACCTTGGGTTACACTCGACGGCGTTCTAAAGGCAAACGCTGGAGGAAAAAGTATGTTTCACTTCATCTGGTACATTCTGATTGGGCTGATCGCGGGGGTTATCGCGAAATCGGTGATGCACGTGCACATGACGATCTTCTGGACGATCGTGCTCGGCATCATCGGATCGATCATCGGCGGCGGCGTTACCCACATGTTTTCGCGCCCGACAAACGAACGATACCATCCCGCCGGCCTCATTTTTTCCACCCTGGGCGCGATCCTGGTTCTCTACATCTGCTATAAGCTGAAGATTCATTTTCCCGAGGTCAACCCGTTCTAGCTCATCGACGGACAACCTCGTCTTCCGATAGAACGGTTACGTCTCGGGCTCATGGAGCCGCCGCAACGGGCGCGTGAACGGGATCGGTGGGCAATCTTTCCAAATCTAAACCGCATCCCGTCCTTAAGAAGGTAGAAGTAGGACCTTTCCGCCCGTCATGTTGGCTGCATACTGTTCCAATCCGCGAGCGATCTCTGTAAGAGGAAGCCGAGCCTGAATCTCGGTCTTGAGATCACCTGCAAGCATTTTCTGGATCTGGCGTGCAATCCGCAATTGGCCGAATATGCTTCTTTGGCGCAGCCATGTAGTAAGCCAAAAACCCTCTACACGTTTTCCCTCGAAGATTAGCGATGTTGGGTCGATCTGGTTTGACTCCAGCGACAGTGCGCCGTATACGAGCAGACGACTCCCGCGGGGCTGCGCACGGAGCACACGCGCAGACATGTCCCCAGCCACTGCGTCGAAACCGATGCTTGCCTCGAGCTTACGGCAGAGATCTCCAAGGGCGGCATCGAATCCGGGATCACTTGCATTCAGTACGTGCTCGGCCCCCATCGTGCGTAGCAGTTCCACCTGTTCGGCACGCCGCACAACGTTGATGGTAGGGATAGAAAACTTCTGCCCGAGCCGTACCACCATGCGTCCGAGTGCGCTCGCTGCCGCCGTCTGAACGACTGCCCGATGCCCGCCGAGTCGGGCTTCTTCCATCAGGGCCCATGCCGTGAGTGGGTTAACTAGCGTCGTCGCGCCCTGTTCCATGTCCACGTACTTGGTCAGCGGAACGCACAATCGCGCGGAGGTGACGAGGTATTCCGCCCACATGCCGCCGCCGATATTCGGATCTGCGGCGGCACAGGCCACGCGTCGTCCCTTGAGAAACCGCGGCATCATTCCCCTGCCAGCTTCGACCACCGTGCCGCTGCCTTCAAACCCGGGAATAGCGGGAAGGGGTTTCTTGAAGCCATAAAGACCTCGAATGAACATCAGGTCCGATGGATTGATTGGTGAGGCGGCGACGCGGATCAGTACCTGTCCCGGTCCGGGACGAGGGACAGGCAACTCGATAACGGCGATACTCTCCGGGCTGCCGTCGTATGCTCGAAGCTGTACGGCGCGCATGGTGGCGGGTATCGAAGTCATAGGCCGAGATGTTACCACCCTCGGAAAATCCGCCAGCCGATCCCAAAGTTCACGAGAAGCCTGGCTCCTTCGCAACCAGTTTCCATCCGCCGCCGGCACTCCCATTTAGGTCTTCAGAAATCATCCGCCAGTGGCGCGAGCTCTTTCGCAAAATTGCCCGCAAATTCGGCGGAGTTAGGTCTGCGGTCGTCGACAACTTCCCTCCAGCATGTCCCAAAAAGCATTCTTCTCGGCCATCGCTGCCCACTCGTCACCGCGCTTTCCGCACAGGTCGGCATAATCAGAAAAACCCTTCTGAATCCAAACCTCCAAATCGTCGCGTTGTTTCTCAGTTAGCTCGGTGCGTTCCACGGTCGAGTCTAGCTAAAAAACAGTGGCGTGATCCAGATTCAAGCGCTGGAAGGTACTCCCTTTGTAAGACAGTTGTGCAATTCGACTTTCCTCGCCTGTCCTGCGACGCAATAGCCCAACCCGGGTACAACGATCAAGTACGACAAAGGATGCCCTCGAGCGTTTATCGAACCGGCCGCTTACGGCATGGCGAAGGCAAGGAGACGACACGATGAGCAAAGTCGAGGTCAGGCTGAACGGCGCGCTTGGTCATTGCCGGTGCGGCAGCGCCGACCACGAAGGTGATCGCGGTCGACGGCATCCCGGGAAATCGCATCGAACGGAAAAATGAACATCCCGTTCTGCGATGAGTGCTTCGCCATGTCGGCATTGGCCGCAGGGCCATGCAGGACGACGAGGAAACAGGATGAACTGGCCAAGGGACTTCGCGACCGCTGTGCCGCGCGCTTGGAGCCGGGGCGCACGGAGCAGTTCGAGCTGAATGTGGTCGAGGGCAGTCGACGGAGGAGAAGCGCCGGATCCAACAAGCACACGGATTTCATAACGCATTTTTGATCCAGGTTTAGCAGTGGGAGAGGAAAAAATGGCGAGTCACAATGATGTCGGCGAATGGAAAACGATCAGGATTTCCTGCAAGCAGTGCGCGAAGGAATTCGACTTTGTAATCGCGCTTGCTTTTTACGAGGCGGCGATAGCGGCTGCGGAGGGCGACCCCGTGGTGTTCACCGGCACCTGCCCCGAATGCAGGGCAGAAACTCAAGACCCATTCCTGCAACTCATGAACAAGGTGCAGGCACGGATAAAGGAGCGGGGATAAGCATTAAGTTGAAAAATTATGAGCACCGATCTCCAGCAACGGATTCCACACCTGGTCAACACTAGGAGGGCCGCCGAAATCCTGGGCCGGTCGCCCGCCACACTCAAGCGCTGGCGGTACGAGGGATTGGACCGGACTACGTGGAAATGGAGGGGCGCGTCAGTTACGATGTTGCGGTCTTCTTGGAGTACATCCGACAGAACACACGAGTGCCTTCCGTGCGGGCTGCAATGGAGGAATCTCGTGGAGCTCTTTAAGAAAAAGAAGTCGAAATATTGGTGGTACGACTTCACGGTCCGCGGCGAGCGGTTTCGGGGATCGACTAAGGAGACGCATGAAGGCAGGGCCCGTAAAATCGCGGCCCTTCGGTTCGCAGATGCTTGCGAGAATGGAGACCCTCTGCCCAGGAAGTCGCCGACGTTGCGTGTGGTTTCGAAGCGTTTCTTGGAATGGGTTGATTCGGCACGACTCGTGCCGAAAACTAAGACGTACTATCAGGATGGCTGGCGGCTTTTGACGACTACTTCCATCATCGGAATGCGGCTTGACGCGATCAACAATGACGTCGCCGAGCGATTGAATTTTACCGGCTCAGCGGCAAACACCAACTGTGCATTGCGGACTCTGCGGCGGCTGCTGCACAAAGCCGAGGAATGGAAGCTGATTCGGAGAGCTCCCAAGATCAAGCTCGTGCCAGAAAAAGAGCGCTCACTGAGGTTGGACGATGAGGCCGAACGGAAACTCTTGGCCGCGGCTGCGCAATGCAATTGGCGGCCGAAGACGCTCCAGCTCTTCCGCGACGTCGTCATCCTGGTGCGCGACACCGGCATGCGGAACGAAAAGGAGCTGTACCAGATCCGAATCGAGAACATCGATTGGGATCGTCGGCTGATCTTCGTGCCGGACAGCAAGACGATCAACGGAATCAGGGAAGTGCCCATGAGCGACCGAGCTCTCAATCTTCTCCGGATCCGTTGTGGGACTCGTCAGAACGGCTGGGTGTTTCCGTCCAAGCGTTCGGGGGCGGGACATCTGACCACAATGGCCGGCAAGTTCCGCCAGGCCCGCACGAAAGCAGGCCTGCCGAAGAACCTGGTGCTCTACTGTGGCCGGCATGACTTCGGCACTCGCATGCTGAAGAAGACCGGGAACCTGAAGCTGGTGATGCAAACGATGGGGCACGTAGACGTCAAGACGGCGATGAAATACCAGCACCCCGAGCTCGACATTGTGCGCTCGGCTTTGAACGACACGGCAGCCGGGAGCGCCGCCAGTGGGCTCGTAGCGAAGCCGGCTACGGCACACTTTACGGCACACCTGGAAAAATCAGTTTGAAGACAACTGGTAAGTGATTGAAAAGATGGTGAGCGCGGAAGGAATCGAACCTTCAACCTACTGATTAAGAGTCAGTTGCTCTGCCAATTGAGCTACGCGCCCGGGTTGGGGTTGGCAAGGAATTTACTCGCGGCATTTATTTCAGATTTGCGATGCCTTCAAGACTTCAGCGGCCTCCCCCTGGCGGGAAAGCTGCGTGGCGAGCAAGCATTCATACTAACCTAGCGACACCAAATGCCGCAACCTGCCGCCGCTGATCGAATGCGGCTAGAGCGTGGACAAAAATGCTCGGAGATCACAGGGACTCCGTCAGCAGATCGAAACAATCGCGTCGCAACAACACTGGATGTGTCTGCGCATAGTTCAACTATGCAGGGGGGTATAGAGCGGCCGCGGCGAGACTGCTTTTGGGGGCAGGGGTGGTTTATGGACCTTGCTGCAGATCTGCGACCAGTGGCGCGCTCGCATCTTTCACGTTTGCGACCGGACGCCTTGGAGGCGCCTCTTCCAGTTGCATCACTGGAATGCGTTCCAGCGTCCCGATGATCGGCGCCTCATCGATGGAGGACGGCAACGAGATGAACCGGTGCTCGACGCACAGGCGATCGATGAATCGTTGCTGCCGCTGACTGAGGACTTGCTGCGGCAATTTGTCGAAATGCCGGAAGATCCAAAGAAAATATGCACGCTGGGAAAAAGTGAGTCGGATGTATCGCGGGCCGATGGGCGTCAGAATGCGTACCACGCCTTCGGCAAGTTTTTCGATCCACATACCGGGTCTGCCTGGGTTCCAATGTCGTACGCAGAGCACACTGCAAGGGCGGCATTATTGCACCTCGACTGAGGCATTGAAACCAAAATCTTCAGGGTTTTTGACGCGGAGGTGCAGGGAAGTCGGAATGCGAGGCAGCCCTTCCCGAGGGGCGCATCACGGTAGACAATCGCACCGAAAATGGTGCACCCTGTCGGCCTGCAACGTTGGGGCCTGGCTCATTAGACAGCTCAGGTCGAAACTCAGCTGGGAATCTCGGGCAGCATGTCCAGACGATCAATGGTGGCGGCTATGCCGAACGGCTGACCTTCGCCGTCCTCGACTCGCACGACGGAAGCGTGGCAGCAGGCCCACTGCTTCTCGCCCAGACCCAATTCAGCCGGCAGGATCAGCACGATCTCGAGCTTGCTGCCCTCGGTAATCCGTCGGTCCGTATACAAAAAGACACCCCCCATGCTGAGATCGCGGGTCCTTGCCGACGTCTCGGTTGCCGTCTCCCTGCTCCGTACGGTCGCAGGAACGCTCACAGGAATCCGTGATTGTGCACGCTTATCGGTCTTGGGTCCCGACATGGGAGTGTGAGCCTATCACGACCTTCAGCATCTGAGTCGATGAGTTTTTCACAAGATGAGCCAATAAAAAGGGCACCCGCGAGAGCGCCCAGCTTCCTACCGGAAGGGGTAAACCCGAGCGTCAAACTGAGAGCGGATCTTCCACAACCTGACAGCGGAGACGCGCCGCTAGGTCGTCGAAGGCTTCTGCGAGCGAACCGCCGGCACGACTACCGCCTGCTCGATGGTCGGAACATTCGTTCCCCGGAGCCGCTCCTCCACTTCGTGCATCTTCGCGCTGGCTCCAGCCTCGTAATAGGCACGGGAGAGAAGCTGCATCGAAAATGGATCGTTCGAGTCCTCCTCCAGATGAGCAATCGCGTCCTGCCATTTTTCTTGTGCGGCCAGAAGGGCTCCGGCCGCGCCGTGATACGAGCTCTGAATCAGGAGGTTTCGGGTGTTGGAAGCCATGGTCTCCAGCGTGTGAAGCGACTTCTGCGCCAGTTCCTGGTTGCCGGCGTGCGCGGCCCGCACGGTGCGGTACCGCAGGATCCGGGAAAGCTCCTCATCGTGATCCAGGGGAGAAATATCCGGGCGATGACCCAAGGCATCCTCCGCAGCGTCCAGGTGTTTCAAGGCCGCCGAGTCGTCGGTCTGGTAGGCGGCCATCCGCTGGTAAGCCTGTGCTTCCTGCAGGCCTAGTCCCATTTCGTGGGCTTTTTGGGCGGTCTCGGCAAAGGCTTTGTCAGCTTCTGCCGGGTTCGCGTCGCGAACCCAGGTGGTGGCCTTTTGCATCATGTAATCGACACGGTCTCCGTCAACGTGCGCCTGAGCAATGGCCTTGTCGTATTCGACCCGGGCCTGCGCCTGGTTCCCCATCAACGCGTAGGTGTCGGCGATGCCCACCTGTGAAGAAGTAAAATTTGGATCGATCTTCAAGGCCATTCGGTAGTGCGCCAGTGAGTCGTCAAAGTGCCCCGCCATCCGCAAAAGCTCGCCGTAGGAATCGTGCGGGTTGGGCTCTTTAGGCAGGACGACAACGTAGCGGTCCATGAGGGCAAAGGCTTTCGCGAACTGGCGGTTGCGGGCGTAGGCGTAGGCGGAGTCGTTGATAGCCGCCGGGTAGTTCTTGTCGAGGGCCAGGGCGCGATCAAGAATCTTGAGAGCCTGATCGTTGCCGTCCTCGCCCATCAGCCAGTTGCCCGCGAGATAAAGAAGATGCTTGTCCTTGGGGAACATGGCCAGCAGGTCGTTCATGGCTGAAATTCCAGCGATGTAGTTCCCTTCCTGGACGTCGGCAATCCACTGAATCATGAGTTTTTCGCCGGGCGTGACTTGCGGCAGCAGCGCCTTGGCTTTTTGGCGAGCCGCGCTCACCTCCGAGGGATTTCGGCTGTTAAACGCGATCCAGGCCCAGGCCACCGCGACGCCCTGGTCTTCTTTTACAGCTGCGCGCCAGTCCTCATTGCAGCGCTCAAGGTAGAGGTTTTCGTAATCCTCAATCCCTTTCTCATAAAGCGCGCGCGCCCTGGCAGAAGAAGCGGTAACGGGCATGGAACCCGCGACTGGCTTGGTCTTGGACGACTGATTCTTGGGAGTCTTTTCGCGAGCCGAGGCCAGCGAGGCGAAAGCCAGGCAAACGGCAAGCACAGTGAAGGCGCGGCGATGAAGCATGGTTTCTCTCAGAAAACAAAGATTTTGCTACGTATGCCGCAAAGCCTAGCACCCCAGGTAACCTCGACCAAGGTGACCGAAGCGCTACGACAGGTCGGGCGAGCCGCCAGGCAGTAGAAGGCAGGGATGTCTGCGGGAGAGCGGCGGGTCCCGACTTCGCTCAAGGGACCCACCGTCAGTGTGGCACTCAAAACATGATCGATTGCCAAAAAAACTCCTCCCGTCCAAGCGGGAGGAGTTCAATGACTCAATATGCTGCCTTAACTCTAAAACTTGATCTGGGCCGAGAATTGAATCCCGCGGGGTCCGCCGCCGCCCAGAAACGGGTTTCCGATCCCCACGTCGCCGGTCGTCGCCAGCGAGTAGGACCCTGAATGCCGTCCGGTAGCCGCGTCCGGCGATCCGATGTCTGCCGCAAAGGCCGGGAGAATCGGGCTGGCAAAATTCGGGTGATTGAAAATGTTGAAGAACTCGGCACGGAGGGCCAGGTTCACCTTCTCTGTGATCGCGGTGTTCTTAAAGAGCGAGAAGTTGAACTCCTTGAAAGCCGGCCCGCGCAGTGAGTTGCGGCCGAGGCTCCCGAAGTGTCGTGTGCCGGGCATGCAATTGCTCTCGTCCGAGCTGCCATCGTTGATCGGATTCCCCCACGTGCATGGCGCGGCGAAGGAACTCAAGTCGATAAAGTTGAAAGGCTTGCTCCCATAGTGAATTGGGCCGATTACATCCGGCCGGTCAAATCCTTGTCCGGCTCCCGAGTAGTCTCCCTCGAACAGATAGTTGAAATGGAAGGGCTGCCCATCCTGCAGGCTTATGACTCCATCGAATCCCCATCCGTTCTTGAGCTTTGCCATACCGCCGCCCATTTTGGGGAACTCGTAGCCGAAGTTCCAGGAAAGCCGACGCCGCAGATCGAAACTCGAGTTGCCTTTCTCGGCGGCGGGATTCAAACTGTTCTGCGGTTGTGCCTGGTTGGGGATGAAGTCTTCGCTGTCGCTGGCATCGTCGATGGAGTGCGACCATACGAAATTCAACTGCGACGTCAAGCCATGCCAGCCGCTCACTTTCAGACTGGTCTGCAACGCGTGATAGATCGAGTTGGCCTTTGCCTCCTGCAGATTGATGTAGAAGGGCAAAGCATTCGGAAACTGCCTGGGTACACCGTACCCTGAAGGACAGTAGGAGCCATTGAGGACATCGGGGACACAGGCTAAATCCGCCGCAGTAATCTGGGATTGGCTAGGCTGGTTAATGTCGCGGAACCGGAATAGCTTCGTCCCCTTCGTTCCCACGTATCCCACCTGCAACACTGTCCGGGGACCGATTGCCTGCTGCAAATTCAGGTTGAAGTTTTGTACGTACGGGGTACGCAGTTGTGGGTCCGCCCCGAAGAACTCCCCCGATGGCGTGGGCCCTGAAAATACGGGTGTATTCGCATCCAAGGGTCCGCCCGTGATACCTAGCGACGAAATCGCCGCGGGCCCTACTCCCGCGTAAGCTGGCCCCGGACAGAAGAAGCAATTCCACGGAAAATGTCCCAGGAAAATGTCTTGGGCGAAGGCATCGTAGAACACGCCCCATCCGCCGCGGATAACAGTGTTTCCCTTGCCCGTCAGGTCGTAAGCGAAAGATACTCGCGGCGCAAAGTTGTTCAGGTCTTTGCCATAAAGCTGGCTGGCTTGGACCTCTTCTCCAGCGGCCGTGTCGAACCGGTAGAACAAGCCGTCTTTTTCATGCACAACTCCGAAATAGTCCCACCGCAGTCCCAAGTTCAAAGTCAGGCGGGGTGTCCATCGGAAGCTGTCCTGGGCATAGAACCCGTGGCTGTTCTCAGAGGTGTGCCGGCGGGTGTTCCCGGCCCGCTGCCCACCGTCCGATGGAACGCCCGCGAGGAATGCTGTCAGGTCATCGAATGACAGCTTCCCGCGGAATGTGTTCTCCAGCACCTGCATGATGGTCGTTCGGCGGAATTCATATCCGAACTTCACATCGTTCCGCCCGAACTTCCAGGAGTAGTTATCAATGAAGTGCCAATTCGCGTCCACGCGGTTGCGAGGAACACCGTTGGTCGCGCCAATTTGAGAAAAGCCTGAGACGCTGATTGCTGGCAGCCCGCCCTCATAGCCCCCGACGCCAGTGTTCAAGCCAATGCTCGCCGGATCGAACGTGCGATCCTCCGGAAAAAATCCCTCCGCGAAACGGTTCCACCCCAGACGTGCCTCGTTGACCTGTGCTGAGTTCACCACCTTCACATAGGACAGGGAGATCAACTGCACGCGCGTTGGCGTGGTCGTATTGAATCCCGGAAGAATCCCGGCCGCGAGCTGGGCAAACGGGAAACTCTGGTCGCTGTCGCCAAAGTAGTAGCGCCCCGTCAAGAGATTGCTTGCGTTGAAGTTCTGATCGATCTTCCCGATGAAGCTGTCAACCCGGTTCTTGAACGGCGTTGCAGCCGAGAGATTCGGACAGCTTCCTCCATTGTTGATATTGGGTGCTGGCCACGGATGGCGTGCCAGAAGAGCCTGAATAACCGAGTTGCTTGCGTCACTCGGACTCAACGATCCGTCGGAAGCGCTGCCCGTGGGCACGCAGCTCAGCCCAGATTGCGCTCCACTCTCTCTCTGCCCTTCGTAGTTCAGGTAGAAGAAGGTCTTGTCCTTGACGATCGGACCGCCAAACGATCCACCAAACTGGTTGTTCAAGAATGAATTTTTTGGATCGGGTGCGAAGTTGAAATAATTGCGCGCTCCTAACTGGCCGCTCCGCCAGTATTCCAGCGCGGAGCCGTGCCAATTGTTAGTTCCGCTCTTGGTCACGATGTTGACGATGGCGCCGCTGTTTCTCCCGTATTCCGCTTCGCCGTTTGAAAGCACGCGCAATTCCGCCACCGCGTCGATCGGCAAAATCGTCGCTGGGTCCCCGAACACGCCCGCCTCGTTGATTGCCGGATCGTTCCGATACCCGTCATTCATGTCGGTGCCGTCGAGCAGAAAGTTGTTCGCGCGTCCACGTGAGCCGTTCATCGAAAACGTTCCAAACGATCCTGCCGAATCCGAAATCTGATCTGGAGAACCGGCCACTCCGGGATTCAGGTACACGAGTTTGGTGTAATCCCGCCCGTTCACTGGAATGTTCGTGATGGCTTCGGAACTCAACGTCCCGCCTAAGGTCGCGGACGTTGTTTCCACCTGGGGCAGCAACTCACCCGACACCTCTACGCGTTGACTGACCTCGCCAGTTTTTAGCGCTGCGTCCACCCGGCGCTCCGTTGCCACATCCACCGTTACACCAGTCGCCGCGAATGTCTGAAATCCGCTCTGCGTGACAGTCACGTTATAGGTCCCGATCGGCAACTCTGGGACGCTGTAACTTCCGTCAGCGCTCGTATTGGTGGTCCGTTCCAGCCCCGTCCCGACGTTGCGCACCGTGACCTTCGCGCCCGCGACGACCGCGCCCGTAGGATCAGTCACCGTCCCGAGGATGGTCCCGCGAAATGTTTGCGCCCATAATGAGCCTGCCGCTAGCAATATCAAAGCCAGAATCATCCGTGATTTCATATTGGGTCTCCGTTGGCGTGCGGCTGAAGTCCGCCAGCCTGTTCGCTGTTAACTATCAGTGCCACCGACATTTAGGTACGTGCCCATATAGAGTCGGGGTCTTGCCGTCGAATGATGACGGGGTAAGGTGCATCCCGCCTGCCAGCTGGCGCGATCGCTCCATGCAAAGTTTCGGTTTGAAGTATCGATCAAGTGCGTGAACCCGAGATGACGGGCTTACGGAATCCCCAGGGTCGCCAACGTTTCGCCCGGAGCATTTAACAGTTTGAAGACGAGCGATTCAGCGTAAACAAACCTGCCGGAGGAGTCAATTACGAAACTGCTCCCCATCGGAGCTGACCTCGGGGTACAATATTCGGGCTTTAGGCTGCAGAGGTTGAACGGCATCTTCCCGGAGTTCCCATGGTTCGCTGGATCGCGTTTGATGACGACACTGCAGAAGCTGTAGTCAGTCGCCTGCGCCGAGGCGCTGCCGAGATTCAAAGCAACAGCCCCGTCGACGCCGCCCTGCAGAGCGCGGGGCCCTCGGTAATCGTGCTCCCGTCCTCAACACCCGGCAAACTACTGATCGCTCGCTTTGCTCAACGCAAGAATCCTGCGGTTGAAATCGCGCCTCGAACTCTGAACGGTCCGCTGCCCGAAGTAACCACAGCCACGGTTCTCCCCAGGAAGCCCGCCGCCTCCGTAAAGAAGACCTGGTGGCGCAAGATCGTCGCCTGAAGTCAATTTAAGAAGCTAGAAGATAAAGGCGACGCCGCCGCGCACCGAACGCGCCGATTGCACCAGGTAAACAGTGCGGCCGTCCTGTCCCATCACCGGGACATAGCCCTGCGCCATCAAGTTGCGCAAGTCCAGCATGGCTTCCATATGCAACGGTAGGAAGCTGAATCCCGGCAAGGGCTGCCGGAGAAATACGTTCAGATAAGGATCCGACTGGCCGGCTGAGGAATTGAACATGTCTACGGGCGTCAATGCTCCGCCGCTAACCCAGCCGTACGAAGTGGTCCAGTGCGTCCGGCAGCGCGGAAGTTTCCCGTTAAGCTTGGCTGACAGAGCATGGCGTCGGACGGTCGACAGCGATTGCCGTGCGTCTTGGAGTTCCACGTCGGGCCGAGCAAGGTCAAGCACTCCACCATAGCCGTAATCAAGCGTGGCGGTGAGATCGGCCGTCAGCTTGCGCTGCAAAACCAGGCGCAGACCGCTGGTATCCAAGTCCCTTCCCTGGTAGGAGAACGTTCCCGAGTCCACGTCCGGCAGCAACTCGCCACCCTCGGCGGTCGCGACACCGACCCCGGTCAGGACCGTGTTTGAAACCTGGTCGGCATAGAAGGCAACCTGCAGGTTGTTTTTGCCAATGCGTTGCGACAACGATACTTCCTGATGATGAGCGCGCTCCAGAGCCGGCGCGAAACTCGCCAGGCTTACACGCGGCCCGGATTGGGCGAAGTCCATATTCCGCACATCGCCATCCTCGCCCTTGACCATAGTCCCCGTTGGACGAGAACTGGCATAGCGGTACTCAAGCACAGTGTTTGGCGACAGGTGAAGATCTGCCGTTCCGAATGGCTGGAACGCCGTGAAGCGTCCCATGAACTGAACGGTTTGCAGTTCACTGCCGAACCTGAGCTCGAGCACGTCCCCGAGCGTCAGGTTGTCGGTGGTCGTCAGACTGAAAGCTTGCAACCCCTGCTCATGGAAGCTGCCGACCGGAGGAGCCAAACGGCGCACGGTAAGCGCAATGGCAGGTTCTGAACCGCTCGCCGCGCGATGAGTATACGAAGTACGCAGAATAGCGGCTCCGGCGCCCTGCCCGTAGCCGACATTTCCCTCCAAGCTGATCGCATCATCGGAGAGAATCTTATGTTCGAGCGAGAAGCCGGTACTCATGTCCGATACCGTGCCATATCCCTCAGAAGGCGAACCCGCCAGAAACGACAGGCTCGCTTTCAGGTCGTGATCTCCTCCGTCAGTTCCAGACTTCACTGCCGTGACAGACGATCCGTCGTCGAGTACGCGTAGTACCGGGCGATTCGCCATCGACCGCAGCGTCCATTTCCAGTCGTCATCATCGGCGGGGCCGCGCAGGGGTCCAAGCTGTATGGCTTCGAACAGCGTGTTCAACGTTACATTAACCACCATTGACGAGCCGGACCGTAGGCCGATACGATCCCGCAGCGCGGGCAGGAAAGACGGGGCTGTCACTTTGAGGCTATAGGTTCCCGGGAGCAGATCGCGGATGGAGTAGAAACCGCGGTCGTCGGTGAACACTTTCAAGGCGCGAACTGCCGTGCCCAACACTTCCACTGCCGCTCCCATTTGAGGGATGCCACCGGCATTGCGCACGTAGCCGGAAATCGTGCCGGGACTGTCCGCCGCCGGCGCCGGGAGCGCCAGAGCGAAAACAACCATCAAGAATCCGAACCTTCGCAGCATCACTCCATCACCTCAGGGGTCAAGCGACCTCACTCCACCGAAAACGTGGCAGTGGGACCGACGGTCTGCTTGGAGATGTTGTCGTTGACTTTGATTTCGATGCGGTACAAACCAGGTTCCAAGTTGCCTGCCGACAAGCTCTTTTGCAGGGTGACCTGGTCGCCGACATTCCCCATTTGTTCGGTTGATTCCGTTGTGTGGACGACTTCCTTGTTCGTGGCCGTGTTGACGACGTCGTACACGAATGTGGCCGAAGGTTTGTGCGTTTTCTCGTCCATGCTCAAGTTATACACCTGCATCCAGAAGTTCAGCTTTTGGTTTCGTTTGAAGCTGATCGGCTTGCCATCCGCTGGCGGGACCCTCGGACGCACTTTCATGGTACCGATCACGAAATTGCCGGTGCCAATGTCCTTGGTCGCCACCGGGTACATCTGGTCGGCGACGATGAGCGAGGAATTCGTCAAGCGCTCGTCCCCAAAATCCGGCACCATCAGGCTCTTGCTCCAGTTCCCGACCCGGTCGCCATTGACGTCCTTTACGACGACATCGAGGCGGTAGTGGCCGGGCCTCAGCGGAAGCGCCTTCCAGTACACTTGCGAGTTCTCCGCGGTCTTTGGCAGTAATTCCGCGGGCACGTCCACCTGCACCGTATCTTCGAAGGTCTGCGCTATTCGTCCGCTCAGGGTCGCCACGCGGCCGAAAATATTCACGGTCCCGCGCTGTACCCCGTCTTTATTCACGAAAGTGATATCGCGATTCTTTACCTGGATAGTGATCGGCGTCAGAACCGTATCGCTCGTCACCTTTACGAAGTCCGCGCGCACGTCAAACGGCATGAGATTGACCGTGATCTTGTGCGAGACGATCTCCTCAAGATCCTTGAACTTCACGGCCGGCGGCTTGTTCAGCTTCGCAAATTGCTCCAGGCGGTCAAACTGCTTGGTCTGCAAATCCTGCGAGAAAGGGCCGGTGCCCAGTCGCTCGAGACCGCCATTGAAGCGACTAGCCTTGCTCGCCATTCCCATCTGCTCGTACAGGGTCAAGCCTGCGTTGGGGGTGTACAGCAGGGCATCCTTTTCGGAGCGATCCATCGTCATGTGGTAATCGCCGCACATGCAGGTATCGACAAATTCGATGATCACTTCCTGCCCAATGCCCTCAATGTAGCGGTAGCGCCAATCTTCAAAGGGGTAGGTCGAGGTCGAACCTCCGCCCTCTTCCATGGGACGCTCGTAGGTCCCGCCTGACGGATGCGACTCGATCTCATCGGCCGGGCCATACATGATGTACATGCGGCCGCGGTCGCTTTTCCAACCCGGGATGCCAGCCGCGAAGTGTTCGTTGGCATAGGCGATCCGGCGGTAGTGTTCTTCCTTGAATTCGTTTTCGATGGTGTCCGGAGTGGGGTCGCGGCGCTGCCAGAATGCCTCAATGAACTGGTCGCGTTCCTCGTCATTGGAGAGTTGCTTGAAGGCGGCCCGCTCTTCGTCCGTGATGATCCAGCGGACGTCCTCGTCCAACCATTTCTTGTAAGAGCCGGAAACCTCCTGCTTGAAGCGCTTTTCGTTGGCCTTCTTTTCCTTCTCACTCAGCGGGCGTTTGAGGGGATCGACCTGGCCGGGTTGTTCCTTCGACGACTCGGTTGCAGGTTGGTCAGCGGTCTTGGCCTTGGCATCTTGTCCGGAAGCGGAATGCGGGAATAGGAAAAAAGCAGCTGCCAGCAGTTGGGCCAGGACGCGGTGACGTAAACCTACCAAGAGCATGACGGGGGCACTCCTCAACTGGCACACTAGTAACCGAATTGTACGTTCTTCAGACCGGCAAGGCAAGGCTAAGTCTTGCACCTAGAGTGTATTGTGAATCATTCCGGTGAGCCGGGGTTGCCTGCTCCAGCCGAGATTTCAGGCCTATACTCCCATGTCCCGGTTGCCCGTGAACCATTTATAATTCAGGGTTTACCTCATGGAATGCTCGGCTTCCTCCCGGGCGGGTGTTTCACTTCCCATGGGCTGGCCGGAACTTTCAGGGCCCGCCGCCCGTATCTGAGAACGTGCGCCCCGTTCACCTTGGGAAGGACCCCTGGAGCAGGGTGGCCCGACAGGGCCGAACTCCGTGGGAAGAGCGGTTTTTCAGGAAGTGGACAGTGGACAAGGACGCATGAAGACCTGGAAGAAAGTGCTAATCGGGGTAGGCGGCGTGTTGCTCGCGCTCATCGTGCTGGGCCTTGCGATTCATGAGAGCAACAAGGGCGTGGTCTCGGTCCAGACGGGAAAGGCACAACGGCAGGATCTTGCCTCGATTGTGAGTGCCTCGGGCGAGATCAAGCCAAAGACCTATGTGAACATCGGGGCCAATGCGTTCGGGAAGATCACTCACCTTTACGTCAAAGAGGGCGACCGGGTCAGGAAGGGCCAACTGCTGGCACAGCTTGAGAACGTGCAGTCGACGGCGGATGTAGCCGCGACCAAAGCGTCGCTGGAAGCGTCGCGAACGGATGCGCTGGCCGCCGCGGCTAACTTGAACACGGCCAAGGCGGACTTAAACCGCGCCAAGGCAGACGCGGAAAAATCCCGGCAAGACTGGGATCGCGCGCAAGGCCTATACAAAGAAGAACTGATCTCCAAGGCGGAATATGAGACCCGCAAGGCCACATGGCAGTCAGCAGAGGCGGGCCTGGCACAGGCGAATGCGCGGGTAGAGCAAGCCCAAGCGCAACTGGACTCGGCAGGTCGGCACATCGCCCAAACGGACGCCACGTTGACACGTGCTTCTGACGTTCTGCAGAAGACAGTGTATGCGGCGCCCTACGCTGGCATGATCACGAATCTACCGGTGCGCGAGGGTGAGACCGTCGTGATCGGCATTCAGAATGCGCCCGGAAGCACATTGATGACACTCGCCGACATGGCGGTGATCACGGCTGAGGTGAAGGTCGACGAGACCGACATTGTCAACGTGAAACTAGGGCAACCGGCGGAAGTCGCCATCGATGCCATCCCGAAGAGAA
>CAVRZQ010000013.1:0-82750 GCA_963725575.1 uncultured Acidobacteriota bacterium | reverse complement strand
AGTTCGCTGAACGCCTCTTCCCCGTAGCCCACGGCGAACGTCTCGATCGGTTCGCGGCGGATTTTCGTGGTGAGGGCCGCCACTGCACTTGAATCCAAGCCGCCGCTCAGAAACACGCCCAGCGGCACGTCGCTCATGAGGTGGCTTGAAACGCACTCTTCCAGGAGCGCACGATAGCGCTCGACGTAGTGCTGGCGCGGCCGGCTGCCATCGTCGGCCTGCACTTTCAGATCCCAATACGAAGAGATCTTCGGCTCGCCGATTTCCCCAATAATGAGCGTATGCCCCGGCAGCAGTTTTTTGATTCCCGCATACATGGTCTCCGGCTCGGGGATGTACCCGAACGCCAGATACTCCGCGAGCGTGGCGCGGTTAAAATCGGCGTTCACGCCCGGATGCGCGAGGATCGCCTTGATCTCGGACCCGAACAGCAGGGTTCTGCCGTCGTACCAGTAATAGAGCGGCTTGATTCCGAGCCGATCCCGCGCGATGAAAAGTTCCCGCCTGCGTCGATCCCAGATCGCAAAGGCAAACATGCCCCTGAGGTATTTCACGCAATCGCGCCCGTGCTCTTCGAACAGATGAACAATGGTCTCGGTGTCGCTCCTGGTGCGATAGCGGTGGCCGCGGGCTTCCAGATCTTTGCGAAGATCCTGGTGGTTGTAGAGCTCGCCGTTATAAACAATCCAGAGGTTCTCTTCCTCGTTGGAGATGGGCTGGTGGCCGGTTTGAATGTCGATGATGCTTAACCGGCGCATGGCGAGGCCGACGTTCGCTTCCACGAAGAAGCCGTCGTCATCGGGACCGCGGTGAACAATTCGCCGGTTCATTTCCGCCAGCGTGTCCCGCTCCACCCTCCGGGCCCGATCGTTATAGAAGATTCCGCAGATTCCGCACATGACTACACGCCCATCCGTTTGGGGTTGCTTTCGGGAGCGGCTAACATCGCTTCCACTCGATCCAACGTTCCCTCCAGTTGCACGTGGTCCGGATCCGACGAAAACATCCCAGTCTTGCCGTCCGCGACCACCACCTCAGCATAATCCACTAGCCCTCCGGTCGCGAAGAGGCGCGCCGGCCCGACCTCCGCGTAGGTGCCGTGACACAGAACCAGGACCTGCTGCCCGCCCTCCCGATTCGACGACCAATAGACAAACTGCGCGTCGCTGTTCCACGCGCCGAAAGTCCACGGTTGGGAAGTGTTCGCGAAAAAAAAACAGTGTTCTTCTCCAGTTTTCGAGTAGCGATAGCCGCGTACAGCAGGGTCACTGGGCAGCCGCTCCAGCCGCCCCATGCCAGCGTGCAAGCTGGCGTTCGGCAACAACAGCGTCGCAAATTCCACCGGCAGGGTTGCCAGCGTGCCAAACGTGAGGACCGTGGTGCGTTCCTGCCGTCCGTATGCCGGAGACCAATTGCCGCGGTGCGCACTTTGGGACCACCCATGCCCTTCCGCGGTCACCAGCCCCAAGCTTTCCTGCCCATCTCCGAATAAGTAATCCCTGGCGGACGCAGGCGACAAGTTGGCGCCGAGGTGCCATGACAGCTCAAGGGAGTGGCGCCCCTCCCCGCTTGCCACATCGCGCACCAGCCAGAAGCGCGACTTGCGATGGAACACCCAGCGCCAGTGAATGACAGGCGCGGGCAGCCGCTGGTAGCCATCGTGTCTTCCCACGAACAGATTGAATTCCCGGCCGGTGATCCAGCGCTCCGCTTGCACTGCGGGCAGGTTGGACCATGCGAAGGGTCCAGCGTAGTCGGCCTGATCCATTCCATCCACACGCATCGTATTGTGAGCGGAGGTCCCGCGAAAAAAGACCCGATCCTGCTGGCTTTCGCCAATGTATTCCAGCGTGCCCGGGTCCATCAGCAGCGATCGGCCGTTGCCCGTCAGGGTGAGGCTCAAAGCATCCGCGTGGCCGTGGCCGGCGGTCCCCGATCCTTGTGGGCCAGCATCAATCATTGCCTGTTGTCCGGCTTCCGCGTCCGCCATCAGGTAGAGGCCGCTGTCTTTCAGAGCGACGGAACCATCTGAAGGTTGTGTGCTCTCCAATTTCTCGAACGCAGCCAGCCCCGAAGCCCCAAGAAGCCAAATCATTTCTTCCCGTGGCCCGCCCGAGACAAACTTGAAGTCTCCTCGCTGGAAAAGAACCGCGCCCGTGCTGAGCGGATCCAGCAGGTACTCAGACCGGTTCCGTCTGGGATCGAAGAGTCTGCCACCGTCATCGTCGCCGAGCCTCGGCACGACTCCGGCCCGTCCCAGCAGGCACAGCGCATTCAGCATCCTGATGAGGATGGCGTCATAGTCTGAGGGAATCGCAACCTCATTGAGCGCGGCCAGAACGCGCGCGTGCAGGAACATGTCCAGGGCGTATACGTGATAGTAAGTCGATTGCTCGAAATAGAATCCGTCAGCACGAACCTGCTTCCGTGCCGACTCCACCACCACGTCCCACCCGCGCTGCTTCCAAGGCTGGGCCCGCGGCAAGTCCGGAAACAGAGTGCCCAGGAAGAACAGTGCTACCGCCTCTCCCAGCAGGTGCGTGTTCGGCGAAAAATATGTGGACAGGTAGGTTTCAATGTGCCGCCCGTTCAGCCCCAAGACGCGCGTCCAATCTCTCTGCAGTTCGGGTGTCATGGCGGGAGAGTCTTCCAGGAGGAAGTACGTCCAGATCCATGACAGGCTCCGAAAGGCCACTTCCAGGCTGCTCGCCCAGTTCATTCCGATGGGATAGGGATTTCCGGCTTGCCAGTGTTTCCACTGCGCGAGAATCTCGGTGGCGAACTTTTCGTCTCCGCTAAGCCGGTAGGCTTTCGCCAGCGTGACCAGGTGCTGGTGGCGGTTCAGTTCCCAAGTGATCTTCGCATCGCCCACTTCCTCAAAGTCCAGGTAACGGATGTTGCACCAGGGCTTACGAGGACCGCGCTTGCCATGGACGAGGTCTAGGTGCCAGTCAATCACCGGGCCGTAGTCAAGATTCTCGTAGCCGAGCAAATCGAAGTGGTGACGGGAAATCTTTTCCGCACCCGCCATGATGCCTGCAACCGACGATGGGAATCGCTGCTTCAGCAGTTCGCACACTGCTTGCACTTCGGACGGCGCGAAAAAGAATCGCCCCTTTCTTCCCGCAAGGCCTCCCGCCCATTCAGCGGCGAAGTCGTGACCCCGCCGGTAACGATAGGCGTCCAAGCGAGCTGTCACGTGCTGGCGAACACGATCCACGAGCTCGTTCCGGCTCATTGAGCTGAGCCGTGCAAAGCGCCGTGCCCACTGTGATCGCCTCGCCATGAGCTAGTGCTTTCCCTTGCGCCGCTCCAGCAGTTCCGTGTAAAGCTCATCGACTTCGCGGATCAGCCGTTCGAAACTGAAACTTTGGGTTGCCAGACGCTGACCGTTGCTCGCAATCTGACCGGACAGCTCAGGATCGCGCAAAAATCGCAGCAGCGCGGCAGAGAGTGCCTGAGAATTCTCCGCCGGCACCAGGAATCCCGTCACTCCGTTCTCCACCAGTTCCGCGTTGCCACCCACGTTGCTCGCTACCGTCGGTAGTCCTGCAGCCATATATTCCAGCACGGCATTGGGCAGGCCCTCGGCCCTTGAGGGAAGGACAGCGATGTCGCAACTGGCCAGCACGTCCGGGATGTCAGCGCGCCGTCCCAGAAATATGAAATTGTGCTGCAGGCCAAGTTGCGCCACCTGAGTCTCAAACGCTGCTCTGGATTCGCCATCTCCAGCAAAGACAAAGCGCGTCTTGGGGAACTCCTGCAGCACTGCGGGAGCCGCTGCGATCAGCCAGGGGTGCCCTTTCACATCGGAGTGCATGTTCCCTACCAGGACGACCAGTTTGGCATCGTCAGTACCCGGGAACAGCCGCGCGCGATCCCGTTTGCCGCTCTGAAACCGAGCGGTGTCGACTCCATTGTGAATCACGCGCAACTTTTCGGGCGCGAATCCGTCGTCGGAAATCAGCGCATCTCGGACCGGCGTCGCGTTCGCCAGCACCACGCTCGACAGGTTCTGGATTCTTCGCAGCCAGCGCCGTTTCCTCCCCTGGTACCAGTCGAAGTGCGCAAGATCGCGGCGGCTCGAGATAATGACCGGCACGCCGGCGAGGCGCGCCGCCGGAACGCCCATCAGGTTCGACCACAAATCGTGGGTATGCACCACGTCAAACTTTCCTCGCCGAAGATACGCGACCAGCCGGGCCAACTGATACAGTCCGCCCGGCGAATCAAGCCCGCCTTTGGGATGGAACTCCCGCACATTCACTGCGGACCCCTTCAACTGGCCGAGCAGAGGCCCCTGCGCGCGCAAGCATCCCATCGTGACCTGGTATTCGGAGACCGGCAGGCGCAACGCCAACTCAACCGCCTGCGTCTCGGTTCCGCCTATGTTGAACGAGTCCACCAGGAAGAACACTTTTCTCCGTGCGTGTGCTCGAGGCTGCGCCGATTGCATGCTCAACGCCGGGTCCGCGACTGGAGTGATTTGCATCCCATCCATTGTACCGATGTCATCCTATTGAAACGCTTCGACTTAGTTACTAAAGAGTGAAGCATTCGGCTTTGCAAAGCGCGGCGTGTGAGTTTAAATAGGATGTGCCGGTTTCGGGCCGAACTCCGCGATTTTGGACGGAGGAGCAGAAAACGATTAAGCCGCTGGGAGGATTTTGCGCGCAAGCCTTCCAGCATGATCGAGTGCTGGCGTATGTGGTTCATATACAGGCACTTAAATCGGAGCCACGTATACTGGCAAGTCGGTTGCGCAGCCGAACCACACGCCGGCGCGACTCGAACACGGAAGCAGCACTCTCAATCATCACTCGCTGGTCGAAAGGGGATAACGGATTCGCATGAGCCGGTCGATTAGCGTCTTCGGGCTTGGATACGTGGGCACGGTGACGGCAGCTTGCCTGGCGCACATGGGGCACAACGTGATTGGCGTCGACCTGAGCTCCGCCAAAGTGGAAGCTATGGAAGCGGGTCGCAGCCCGATCGTCGAGCCCCGCGTCGGAACATTGATCGGAGAGGCGCATTCCGCTGGCCGGCTGCACGCGACCTCGGATTCGGAATCCGCTGTAAAGAACTCCGAGATTTCGTTCTTGTGCGTTGGCACTCCGAGCCTGCGCAAAGGGAAACTCGACCTTGGCCACATCGAGCCGGTATGCCGCGACATCGGTCAAGTTCTGAAGAGCAAGGACGCGTTCCACCTGGTCGTGCTGCGCAGCACGGTTTTGCCGGGGACCGCGGAAACGCTGGTGGTTCCGGCTCTTGAAAAGGCCAGCGGCAAAAAGATGGGCAAGGATTTCGGCGTCTGCGTAAACCCCGAGTTCATGCGGGAAGGAACCGCGGTTGCGGATTTTCTGGAGCCCGCGATGACTATTATCGGTGCCGCTGATGCCTACCATAGCGGCCTGCTGCGCGAAATCTACAAGTGGGCGCCGGGACGCATCTTCGAAACTTCCTTCCGGGCCGCCGAGATGACCAAGTACGTCTGCAATGCCTGGCATGCCGTGAAGGTATCGTTCGCCAATGAGGTCGGAACCCTTGCGAAAGAGTTGGGGGTCGACGCCGAATCCGTGGTTGAGATCTTCACCGCCGACACCAAACTCAACATCTCGCCAACCTATCTGAAGCCGGGCTTCGCATTTGGCGGCTCCTGCCTTCCCAAGGACGTACGAGCACTGAATTACCGCGCCAAAGAGCTCGACCTCGAACTGCCCCTGTTCCAGTCGATCATGCCCAGCAACGACGAACATCTGGAGCGCGCCGTTGAAATGGTGCTGGCGACTGGCAAAAAAAAGATCGCCCTGCTGGGCTTGAGTTTCAAGGCTGCCACCGACGATCTGCGGGAAAGCCCACAGGTGCAGCTCGCCAAACGACTGCTGGGGGAAGGCCGTGAATTGAAGATCTGGGACGACAATGTTTCTCTCGGTCATCTCATCGGCTCCAACCGTCAGTACATCGAGGAGGTGATCCCACACATTGGTTCCCTGCTCTGTCAGGATCTCGAGACGGCGCTGGCGCAAGCGGAGGTCGTCGTTATCGGCACGCGCGGGATCGATCGGGCCACTTTGAGCCGCCAGATACGTCCGTCCCAAGTGGTCATCGATCTGGTGAACCTTGAAAAGTCGCGGCGCCTCGTGCACAACGGCTCCTACCAGGGAATCTGCTGGTAACCGCGCGATGAAGATTCTGTGGGTCAAACCGGGCAAGCTTCTGCCGCTCGATACCGGCGGCAAGCTGCGGACCTACAATATCCTTCGCCATCTCTCGGCGACCCACGAACTGACCTACCTCTCCTATTACGGCGGGCAGCGCGATGAAAGCTACGAACACGAAGTTCTAGTGCACCTGCCCGGAACCGTATCGGTCTACACGGCGGCGCCCGATTCGACGCCGTTCGAGCGCTATCTTGACTACCTGCGCCGACTCACGTGGCACGCTCCGTACGCAGTCAGCAAGTTCACCGATCCGCAGGTGCAGAAGTTGCTACGGGAGTGGATTCTCCAACGGCGATTCGACGTGGCGGTCTGCGATTTTCTGTCGAGCAGTCTGAATTTTCCTGAGGATCTGGCAACCCCCACGGCACTGTTCCAACACAATGTCGAAACCATCCTGTGGAAGCGGAAAGCCGATTTCGAAGTAAAGTGGCTGGACCGGGCGGTTTCCAAAATCGAGTACGCAAAGATGCAGGGCTTCGAACCGGAGCAAACGCGCCGCTTCCATCACGTCATCGCAGTTTCCGAAGCCGATCGCAAAACCATGAGCCAAATGGTCGATCCCTCTCGCATTAGCGTCGTCCCCACCGGGGTCGACCTGAGCAAATATCAATATGATCCCGACGCCCGTCCCTCGAGCCCCCTGGTTGTATTTACCGGTTCCATGGACTGGGAGCCAAACATCGACGGCGTGGAGTTCTTCTGCAAGGAGATCTGGCCGCTGGTGCTCGCGACCCTTCCTGACGCCCGCTTTCGCATCGTGGGGCGCAATCCCCATCCCCGCGTGAAGAGACTTGCTTCCGACTCGGTCGAAGTCACCGGAAGCGTTCCATCGATAGTCGAGCATCTCCGTGAAGCTGCGGTTGTCGTCGTGCCTTTGAGAATCGGGGGCGGAACGCGCATCAAGATTTACGAAGGGATGGCGATGGGCAAAGCGACCGTCTCCACCACTATCGGCGCCGAAGGCCTCGAGGTGCAGCATGGCCGTGACATCCTGCTGGAAGACGTGCCTGCGGCTTTCGCTGGCGCGATCCTGACCGTGTTGCAGAGCGACGATGTCCGGCGGCGATATGAAGCCGCGGCGGCTGCCACCGCCCGCAAGTATGATTGGTCCGTCATCACGCAACGCTTCGTAGAGGTCCTGCAGAAGACGATCGCTGCAGCCTCGGACAAGAAGGCGCCTGGCAATCCGCAAGCCGCGGAGGCGAGAGCTTAGGCAGATCGCCAGGTTGCCGGTGGAATCTTGGAGCGGCCACTGCACAACGCGCGCAAGATCGTGACGCTATGAACAGTTCTGAATCCCGTCAAGAGATCGATCGCCTCATCGCCGCGCAGGACGCTGGGGCGGCCGCCCATGCGCTCGCCGAACTCTGGACGCATGAAGTTAGTCCCTCGGCGGCAGCCTTCGTGGTGCAACGCTTCGAGCAGCTGCGCTCGACTCTCAGGTTACTGCCCTACCGCGTCGCGATCCTGCGCTCGTTCACGGTCGAACCGATGGTTCCTCTCCTGCGTGCCGCAGCGTTCTGCGCGGGCATCGACCTCACCGTCCATATTTCTGACTTCAACGCTCACGTTCAGGCCATCCTCGATCCGGGCAGCCCGCTTTACGGATTTGCCCCCGATGCCGTGTTTCTGGCGGTGCAAACCCGCGACGTTGCCCCTGATCTCTGGGATGACTCCGGCTCCCTTGCTCCCGAGCAGGTGGATACCATCGTCGTCGCGGGTCGCAACCGAATTTCGTGACTGGGTCCGCGCCTTCCGCAAGCACAGCCGGGCCCATCTGATCCTGCATAACCTGGAACAACCAGTGCGTCCGTCACGCGGCATCCTGGACGCCCAGACGGGTGCGAGTCAGGCGGCGGCGATCGCGCAGATCAACAGCGAACTGCGGACCATCGCTTCCGAGCAGGCTGGCATCTACGTGCTCGACTACGATGGCCTGGTGGCCCGCCACGGGCGCGCAACCTGGCATGACGAGCGCAAGTGGCTCACTGTCCGCCTGCCCATTGCTGCAACCAACTTGTATCGCCTGGTCCGCGAGTGGCTGCGTTTCCTGCATCCGCTCACCGGCAAAGTGGCAAAGGCACTGGTGGTCGATCTCGACAACACCCTCTGGGGCGGCGTTATCGGCGAAGATGGCATGGCCGGGATTCGGCTCGGCACGGAGTACCCGGAGCCGCTTTTCAGGCCGTGCAACGCGCGCTCCTGGATCTATACCGGCGGGGAATCCTGCTCGCCATCTGCAGCAAGAACAATCCCGAGGACGCTCTCGAGGCCCTCGAAAAGCATCCCGGGCATGATCCTCAAACCCTCGCATTTCGCGGCGATCCGCATCAACTGGACAGACAAATCCCAAAACCTGCGCGAGATCGCACAGGAACTGAATATCGGCGTCGACGCCCTCGCCTTCCTCGACGACAACCCGATCGAACGGCAACAGGTGCGGAGCGCTTTGCCCGAGGTCTTCGTGATCGATCTGGCCGCCGACCCGATGGAGTTCGCCCACGCCATTCGCGATTGTCCGCTCTTTGAGCGTCTTGCTCTGTCCGCTGAAGACCAGCAACGAGGCGCGATGTACCAGGCCCAGCGCGACCGTGAGCAACTCGAGCAAACCGTCACGTCTCGCGAAGATTTCTACCGCTCCTTGCAGCAGGAAGCGGAGATCGCTCCCCTCACGAAGGCAACTCTGGCGCGTGTCGCGCAGCTCACCAACAAGACCAACCAGTTCAATCTGACCACGCGCCGCTACACCGAGCAGCAGATCGCCGATCTCGTAGCCTCACCTGGCTGGCGCATGTTTTTCGCTGCGTGTACGTGACCGGTTCGGCGACAACGGGCTGGTGGGCGTTGCCATCACGCATCTCGATGGCGACATCTGCGAAATCGATACTCTGCTGCTGAGCTGCCGCGTCATCGGCCGCACAGTTGAGACTGCATTCCTGTCGTTCCTCGCGAAGCGCGCCCGAGCCCACGGGCGCCCGCCTCCTGCAGGGCTGGTTCCTTCCCACCAAGAAGAACGCTCCTGCCCGCGATTTTTATTCGGCTCACGGATTCACCGCAGCGCACCGAAATGGCGATGGTACGCTTTGGACCTCTGGACCTTGCCTCCAATCCGCTCCCTGCGCCCGATTGGGTTCGTCTGCACATTATGAAAGGAGACCAGTAGAGAATGACTGCGCCGCTTGAGGACCGAGTTCGTGGAATCGCCGCCGATGTGTTCGCGGTTCCAGCCACCAAGATCGGTCCCGCGTCTTCGCCCGAAACCATCGAAAGCTGGGACTCAGTCCATCACCTGAACCTGGTTCTCGCTCTGGAGCAGGAATTCAATCTGCAGTTCGAGCCGGAAGAAATTGACCAGATGAAAGATATTCAGCACATCCTCGATATTCTGGGGAGCAAGGTCACGCAAGGCTAGTCAGCACTCACCATGGCAATTGCCATCCAGCCCTACACCGCGGACAGGATCCCCGCCGTCAAAGCGTTCAACCAGCGTCTCGCGGCCGGCGGCATCCGTCCCGAATTTCACTTCCCCGAGTCGAACATCCCTGACTGGCTGCCGAAGGAGGATGGGCGCCGTATCTACCAGGAATACTACCTGGCGGTCGACGGCAAAGAAGTCCGTGGCGGTTTTATCCTTAAATACCAGGATTTCCTGCTCGGCGGGGAGAGCCTTCCGGTTGTCTTTTACCGTTTGCCCGTTTCCGAAGGGATCGTCGACAAGGCCTACACCAGCGTAGGTGTGCTGATGTTGCGCAGCGCCATGAGAATGCATCCCTGCCTTTTTGCACTGGGAATGGGCGGATTCGATCGTCCCTTGCCTACCATGCTGAAGGCTATGGGCTGGAAACTGAGCGTCGTTCCCTTCTATTTCCGGGTGCAGCACCCGGCAGTCTTCCTGCGCCAGATCGCTCCCCTGCGCCAATCCGCGGCTCGGCGCGCACTCGCGGGGTTTGCAGCCGCGAGTGGAGCAGGCTCGGTGGGAATCAAGGCGTTGCATTGGCTTCGCACCAAGAGCATGGCAGCGGGAATCTCCGCCGAGCCTATAAAGAGCTTCGGCTCGTGGGCCGACGATCTCTGGAAGCAACATGCCTCGGGTTATGCCATGATTGCCGACCGCGGGAACGCTACGCTGAACTTGCTCTACCCGCCGGGAAAGAACTTTCTCTGTATAAAGACTGTCTGCGAGAACAGGGTGCTGGGCTGGGCGGTGGTTCTCGACACGCAAATGCGGAACAACAAGTATTTCGGGAGCCTCCGCGTCGGTACGATCGCCGATGCGTTCGCGGCGTCGGAGAACGCTGCTGCCGTCGTTCGCTGCGCGACCCGATTCCTCGAAGACCGGGGTGTCGATCTCGTAGTCGCCAATCACTCGAGCACTGCTTGGGGCAATGCGTTCCGAGCTGCTGGCTACCTGCAGGCCCCCTCGAATTTCATCTTCGCTGCCTCCAAGCCGCTGGCCGCGAAGCTCACTAACGTCGAGGCGAATCAGGCCCAAGTCTATCTGATGCGGGGCGACGGCGACGGACCGGTGAACCTGTGAATCGGCCAGGCCATCGCGTTTTCCTCATGTACCACGAGATCGAGATCGCAGGCCGGCCGTTGTGCCAGGACGAGCCTGGCTACGTGCGCTACGTAGTCACGGCCTCCGACTTCAGCGCACAAATGCAAGCCCTCAAGGATTCCGGCATGGCACGGCATGAGCGTGTCGGAAGCACTCTCCGGTCCTGCCGATTGCGGGGTGGTTATCACCTTCGACGACGGCTGCGAGACCGACCTTCTCACTGCCGCCCCACTGCTGCGCCAATTCGGATTCAATGGCACTTTCTATGTGACCGTGGGTTTTCTTGGGAGACGCGGGTATCTCTCTCGGGGGCAGCTCAAGGAACTCGCCGACTTGGGCTTCGAGGTCGGCTCGCACTCCCTGACCCACCCGTACCTCACCGATCTCAGCGACGAGCAGCTTTTCTATGAGTTGTCTGGCTCCAAGCATGAACTCGAGCAAATCACCGGGCGGCCGATCCAGCATGTTTCCTGTCCCGGGGGACGGTGGGATCAGCGCGTCGTAGCCAAGGCCAGGCAGGCCGGATATCGCTCGGTTTCGACCAGCCGGGCGGCTGCGGTCACGGCTCGCACGACCCCCTTCGCTCTCGGCCGGGTGGCCGTCATGCGCGGAACCAGCCTCGGTAAATTCCAAGCACTATCGAAAGGTCAGGGTCTTTGGGTCATCCGTCTCAAGGATTCGCTGCGAGCCTCCGCTCGCAACCTTCTCGGCAACACCCTCTATGATCGTGCTCGCCGCCGCATTCTCGCCAAGGAGCAGGAAAATCGGTGATCCGAAACCCGCGTCCCGCACCGAATTCCACGACGTAACCGGCTACCAGCTCACTTCCGTCAAAGACCGCTGGATGTACTTCTGTGTCTCGACGGGCCATTGCCCTAAGGTTATCTATGTATTTCGAGAGGCAGTCACTAAAGTTTCGCAACAGGACTTGCATCATTAAAGTCCGTCAAATTCGGTTTCGAGGACGGTGTGATGTTGTACCTGGTTTGCCCCCGACCCAGAGTTTCCCGAAACTTCTTCATAGAGCAACCCGTTTTTTTCCTTTCCTTGCTGTGCCTCCTGACCTTGATGGCGGCGACCACCGGTTGTGCCTCTCTCAACGCGGGGAGCACTGCTTCGACTCCGAGCAAGCCCACACAGCCGATTGCGATCGCAGCCGATTTGCCGCCCGCAACCTTGGGAAACGCCTACAGCTCAGTGATGTCCGTGAGCGGTGGATCCGCGCCCTACAGTTTCAGCATCCGGGGAGGAAAACTCCCTCCCGGCCTGTCCATCAACGCGGCTACGGGATCGATCTCCGGCCACCCGATGCGCACGGGCAACTATGCGTTCGTGGTCTCGGTCCTTGACAAGGCGCATACCGCCGGGGGGGTGCATAAGTTCTCCCTCACCGTAAGTCCGAAGCCTGCAGTGGAGATTGCGGTCTCACCAGCGAGTTTGACGATTGCTTCGGGTGCGAGCCATCAGTTTGCCGCTGAGATCGCCAACACCACCAATCGCGGGGTCACTTGGTGGGCCTCTGCCGGCAAGATTACGCCCGCGGGCCTTTTCACGGCGCCAAACGTGAACGCATCTGCGAAGATCGAGATCATCGCGACCAGCAAGGCGGATCTCAGCAAGAATGCTTTCGTTTCAGTGAGCGTGAAGGCTGCGATCTCGACCGCCAGCAGTCTGACCCTGACAAACGCGGCTCTTCCTGAGGCAACGGAGGGGGTTCCCTATTCCGCTGGCCTCCATGCAACTGGAGGCACTGCACCTTACCATTGGAAGATTGCTGCTGGTTCCTTGCCCTCCGGCTTTGCATTCGACGCAGTCGAAGGGGGCATCAACGGAGTCGCGGCCCAGAATGGCTCCTTTCCGGTTACCATCCAGGCCACGGACGCTGCCGGGCAGGGCGTTACGCGCCAGTTCAGGATCACCGTATCACCAGCGACGAGCAGCAATTTCGATGGTCCGGCAGAGCTGCCTCGGGTCTACGTAAAGAGTTCACTGGCGGACACTCCGACTCCGGGAGTCACTCACCAGGTAAAGACCACGGCCGCCCTGAAATCGGCGCTCGATTCCGCCAAGTGCGGCGACACGATTCTGCTCGAGGCCGGTACAACGTTTGAGGGCACGGTGGTGTTACCAGCCAAGAATTGCGACGACAACCACTGGATCATCGTTCGGACCAGTGCACCCGACAGTGCGCTTCCTCCGGAAGGGACGCGGCTCACGCCGTGCTCCGCAGGTGTCGCTTCCCTGCCCGGACGGCCGGCCTTTTCTTGCTCGACGGCGAAGAACGTTCTTGCCAAGGTCGTGTTCTCCGGCACCGGCAGCGGGCCTATTGTGCTGGGGGACGGTGCGAGCCACTACCGCCTGATCGGCCTGGAGGTTACCCGCACCGCACCTAAGACCCCTGTTTACAACCTGGTTGTGAACGAAAAGGGTGGCGCCGCTGATCACATCATCTTCGACCGCATGTGGCTTCACGGAACGGCGCAGGACGAAACGACGAGAGGAATCATGCTGGGTGGCGATCAGTACGTGGCCGTGGTGGATTCCTACTTCAGCGATTTCCATTGCGTTGCTGTTACCGGTGCTTGCACCGACGCGCAGGCGATCGCAGGCGGTGTCGGCGATCGACCGATGGGCCCCTACAAGATCGTCAACAACTACCTCGAAGCCGCGGGCGAAAACATCATCTTCGGCGGCGGGGCTGCGACCCTCGCCCCGACCGACATCGAGGTCCGCGGGAATCACATGTTCAAGCCGATAAGATGGATGAAAGGAAGTCCCAGCTTTGTTGGCGGGCGCGACGGGCATCCGTTTATCGTCAAAAACCTGTTCGAACTCAAGAATGCCCAGCGCGTGCTCCTCGAAGGCAACATCCTCGACAACTCCTGGGGTGGATTCAGTCAGGTCGGCTTTGGCATTCTTCTCACTCCCAAGAATCAGGCTGGTGCCGCTGGCGTCAGCGTCTGTCCTGCCTGCCTTGTCACCGACGTCACTGTCCGCTACAACCTGGTGCGACATACTGGCGCAGGCATACAAATAGGAAACGGAGTCTCCGCGACTGGCGGCGTGCCCCGGGACGGACAGCGCTATAGCATTCATGACGTGATTTTCGAGGATATCGACGGCGCAGCATACAGTGGGTCAGGACTTCTGGCGCAAGTTTCCACCGGACTCAATGCTCCTCTCCTGCAGAACGTCAAAATTGATCACATCACTGCTACCTCAGCGCTCAAGAGCCTGTTCGCCTTCGGCGACGACGTCAAGGTCAACGGCAAGATGAACAACTTCACGTTCACGAACAGCATTACCAGCACTGGCACATTCCCATTCGTTGCCGCCCATGGTGGACCGGAAGACTGCCCGTATCACGTTTCCAACGTCGCCCTGCTGAACGCATGTTTCTCGAACTACGAGTTCAGCCACAATGCGCTCATCGCCCCACCCAGTGGCTGGTTGCCGTCCGCATGGCCCGAAGGAAATTTCTTCCCTGCGAGTCCAGCCCAGGTGCAGTTCACCGACGCTCAACCGGAGAAGACAAATTACGTTCTCCTGCAGTCCAGCCCGTACAAGAATGCTGGCAGCGACGGAAAGGATCTGGGCGCTGACGTAGCGGCAGTTACCGCGGCAACTGCATTGTCCAACTAGACCTGCCTACACCGGCGCCGCTATTCTTCCCGATTGCGCCCGCCGGCAGTGGGTGAAAGCCCGTACGGACAAGCGACAACATCAACTCGCGGTCGCGCATGACTCATTCGTACGTTGTGACACTGTTTGGCGCGGAGTTCGTCTTCTGTAGTCGCAACACAGCCACAGTTGCGTAGTGGGCAGCGGCCGGGAAGGTTGTTAGTATCCAACTGCTGAGCCGAGAAGCGCTTCGCTGCCCGATGGCAGGAAGCGTGCGTTGTAGCAGCGGAACGAACGGGAGCCGGAAGAAACGAAGCCCCTCGGCCAGGAAGCCTGCTTGAACGGTGCGGAATTCGTCTTTGGTGAGAGGATGTTCGAACTCGGAAATGTCTTCGTGAGCTGGCAATAAGGAGCGGAGGAAAGCGTAGGCCTTGCTGAAGCGGATGGGTTCCTGCAGTACGATGACACCCCCCGGGTCGGAGGATCCGTCGCATCTCCTCCCGCACCGTGGCGATGTCGAGATGGTGGATCAACGACATACAGAAGATTACATCGACTGAATTGTTCGAGAGGTTGGTCTCATAAGCGGAGCCCACATAAGTGGTGGCGCTCAGCCTTTCATCGCTAAGGCGACGCCTGGCAATGGCGATCAGATCGGGTGAGAGGTCGATCCCGATCAAGCTGGCCCCTCGGCGGATGAGGGGTATCAGAGTCTCCCCCGAGCCACAGCCTAGGTCCAATACGACCTTGCCTTGGACATTTCCCAGCAAATAAAAGGCATACTCCAACGCGAACGGCGTGTTGGCCTGAGGGTTCAGGTAGCGATCGACGTCCACGGGCTTGACGACGATCTTGCTTGCCTCGGACGCACTCCGTTCGATCTCACTCTGATCCCTGGTTGAAAATTCGGGCGTCATCTGAAGGCTCCAGCGCTGATTTTCCCCGAAAATATTTTGGTTACAACGTAGGTTGCATCTCCTCCTGACCCGACCTTGGCGACTGCCGGGTAAAGGAGAGGACTCCGGACTCTGTACCGGACATGGCGATGACGACCTGATTAACACCCTGCAACGCAACGTCAGACTGAGCTCTCGTCAAGTCCAACTGCAAGTGGGCCTAGACGTCATCGAACCGTGAGACAGAAGACACGTAAGAACATACGTGTGCACGGAGACGACTGCCTAAACACCTTGGTCGCTGTGCTGCTCAGTGCAGTCGGGCCATGGCCGTAGCGAGACTTGGTCTGCTAATGAGATCTGTTGAGTGTGGCAACCTTCCATTCGCACGGTCGTACGACCCCGTTCCCCTCAAAATTCGCATGCTATGATCTCCGGTGCGAGGTGCGGGTGATGGGTTTGTCCGGCTTGGCCCTCAAAAGCGTCATCTTGTTGATTTCATTCGGATTATCTGCCTCTTTCGGGTCCGGGGCAAGAGCGCGTGCACAAGTGGGACCAGCGGCCAGTCGCGCCGGTTTTGACGGCCCCGCTGAACTCCCCCGGGTTTATGTGAAAAGTTCGCTGGCCGACACCCCTTCCCCCGGTCACGTCATCAACGTCAACGAAGGCGGTAATCTCCGGGAAGCTATTAATAATGCCGAGTGCGGGGATACGATCACGCTGCAGGCCGGCGCAACGTTCCCCGGCAACTTCAAGTTTCCCGCGAAGAAGTGCGACGATGGTCACTGGATCACTCTCCGCAGCGGCGCACCGGACAGCGCTCTACCGCGCGAAGGCACTCGCATTACGCCTTGCTACGCCGGCGTAGCATCCTTACCAGGACGTCCCGACTACCATTGCACGGCACCCAAGAACGTTATGGCCAAGATCGTGTCCACGGGGAAAGGCGGTGGCCCTTTCATTTTGTCGAACGGCGCCAACCATTACCGGCTCATCGGTCTTGAAGTCACCCGCGATACGCCCGGTTTCATCGTCTACAACCTGATGATGATTGAAAAGGACGGAGTGGCGGACCACATTGTCCTCGACCGGGTGTGGTTTCACGGCACACCGCAGGATGAAACCAACCGTGGCATTTCTTTCGGGGGCAGCCGATACGTAGCGGTGGTCGACTCATATTTCACCGATTTCCATTGCACCGCCATTTCGGGGGGGTGCGTCGATGCGCAAGCGATTGCCGGGGGCACAGGCAGCAAGCCCATGGGGCCCTATAAGATCGACAACAATTTTCTGGAAGGCGCCGCCGAGACCATCATTTTCGGGGGAGGACCCGCGACGTCGACCCCTGCTGATATCGAAATTCGCCGCAACCACATGTTCAAACCCCTCACCTGGATGCCCGGCAACCCTCAGTTCGTAGGCGGCACCGACGGTCATCCTTTCATCGTCAAGAATCTGTTTGAACTCAAGAATGCCGAGCGCGTGTTGCTGGACGGCAATATTCTCGAAAACGTGTGGGGTGGCTTTTCGCAAGCGGGCTTCGGAGTTCTGCTGACGCCGAAGAATCAAATGGCCGTGGTCGGGAATGTCTGTCCCGAGTGCTACGTGACCGATGTCACGATTCGAAATTGCCTGATCCGCCATGTTGCCAGCGGCTTCCAGATCGGCAACGGTGTCTCCGGGAATGGCGGGGTTCCGAAGGAAGGTGGCCGCTACAGCATCCACGATGTGGTCGTGGATGATATTCAGCCAGCGCTTTATAAAGGCACCGGTGCGTTCGCGCAGATTTCCACATCCGCCGGTGTCTCCGACATACCTGTTCTGCACGACGTGCAGATTGATCACGTCTCGGCGTTCCCTCCGAAGACGCTCCTGATCATGGGTGGTCCCCGGGAGGGGCGCCGGATGAACAATCTCGTCATCACGAACAGCATCTTCACCTCGGGCGAGAAACCGCTCCTCACCACCGGCGGCGGACCGGAGAAAAACTGCTCCGCCCAACCTGATCGTAAAGGACTGAAGACTGTTTTCGACGATTGTTTCGTTGCATATGCTTTTCACCACAACGTGATTGTGGGCTCAGGCGATTTTCCCAAAGGCAACACCGTCCTCAAGAAACCAAGCGACATCGGACTCGTCAACTTTCAGGGTGGAAACGGTGGCGACTATCACCTGGCCGCGACCAGCAAGTTCAAACATGCCGCCACCGATGGCAAGGACATGGGTGCCGACATAGATGCGATCGACAAGGCCACGGAAGGAGTTCAGTAACCGCAGCGGACACTAGGCGAAGCGGCCCTGATCCGTGAAAATTGAAGCGATGAAGCAACTTGTTCGTAAGGGGCTGAAGCACATCATCGTCGACGAAGTCCCCGATCCTATCGTAACGTCCCACCATGTACTGGTGCGCCCCATCTATTCCTTGATCAGCAGCGGCACGGAAACCGCCAGCATCCACCAGGAAGGCGTGCTCAAGGCGGTGGCCGACAATCCCTCCTATATCGGCAAAATCCTCAACGTGATGAAGTCGGAAGGCCCTCTTCGCACTTGGGCGGAGGTCAAGGCCAAGTTCAGCGAGTACGCGGTGCTCGGATACTCGGGAGCCGGCGTCATCGTCGAAAAGCATCCCAGCGTCACTGATCTGGAAGTGGGGGACCGCGTCGCCTACGGTGGCGAAGGCACCGGCCACGGAGAGACCCTGCTGGTAGGCCGCAACCTCGTCGTTAGAGTGCCTGAGAGCGTTCCCTTCGAGCACGCCTGCTTCACGACGCTAGGGAGCATCGCGCTCAACAGTGTGCGCATCGCCAACATTTCCCTGGGCGAGCGAGTCGCCGTCATCGGACTGGGCCTGGTGGGACAACTCGTCGCACAACTCGCCCGCCTGCAGGGTGGATTCGTCATGGCGACCGACCTCAAGCCGGATCGGGTGGAACTCGCTCGCAAGCTCGGAGCGGATGACGCCCTGGCCGGCGGCCCTCAATTCCCCGAGCAGGTCAACGCCATCACGAATGGCATCGGCGTGGATTGCGTCATCATCGCGGCCGCGGCGAAATCCGACGCTCCCTGCCGACTGGCGGTCGACATCTGCCGCGACCGCGGCCGCATCGTCGACGTGGGTGCCGTCGAACTCAACTTTCCCTGGTACCAGACATACCTTAAGGAGATCCAGGTGCTGATGGCGCGCGCCTATGGCCCGGGAAGTTACGACGACTCCTATGAGCGCCAGGGCCGTGACTACCCGCTCCCTTACGTGCGCTGGACCGAGAACAGGAATATGGAGGAGTTCCTGCGCCTGACATCGCAGGGACGCATGCAGATCGAACCGCTCATCACCCATCGTTTCCCACTCGAAGAGGCGCCCAGGGCATACGAAACCATTATGGATGCTCAGACGAGTAGCCTGGCCGTACTGCTCAAGTATCCCGCAGCCGACCTCATCGACCCTGTTGCCGCGTACCAACCCAAACGCAAGGTCCAGGTCACCAGCCCGTCCGGAGTCTCGTCGACGATGGGCGTTGGCCTGGTTGGGGCCGGCAATCTTGCCCGTTGGGTCCACCTTCCTAATCTTAAGAACACTCCCGGCGTCCGGTTGCGTGCCGTGCAGTCCTCAGCCGGCTTCCGTGGCAAGAGCTACGCCCTTCGTTTTGGCGCGGAATACTGCGCCACTGACTACCAGGAAATTCTGAACGATCCAGAAGTGCAAACGGTGGTAATCGTCAGCCGCAACCCCCAACATGCCTGGCAAGCGCTCGCCGCCCTGCGCGCCGGCAAGAATGTTTTCGTCGAGAAACCCATGGCGCTGACGGAGCAGGAATGCCGAGACCTTTACCAGGCGGTGCAGGAAACCGGGAAGCAGCTGACGGTCGGATTTAATCGCCGCTATGCTCCGACCTATCGAACGGTGAAGCAGCAACTGGCTAAGCGCACCGGTCCTGCGGTCCTGAATTGCCGCATCAACTCCCCCGGAATCTCCGGCACCTACTGGATGGCCGATCCGGCGATCGGGGGCGCCATCCTCGGCGAGGCTTGTCACTTCGTCGACCTCCTCTACTGGCTGCTTGACTCCGAGCCTGTCGAGGTTTCCGCCTACTCCCTCCCCACTGGGAAAAAAGATCCCATCGGTGAAAACAACATGGTCGCCAGTTTCCGTTTTGCCGATGGCTCTATCGCCAATCTCACCTACTGTACGGTCGGCAGCCGCACATCGGGCGGCGAACGCGTTGAAATCTTCGCACCCGGGGTCGGCGCCTTTGCCGAGAACTTCAAGCAGTCCGCCGTCAAGACCCGCTTGGTTCGCAGGACCTCCAGCTGGTTTGCAGAAAAGGGCTACGAGGCCCAGATGCGAGCGTTTTTCGCCGCCTTGCAACAAGGCAAACCACCGGACATCAGCGTCCGCGACGGCGTCCGTGCGACCCTGGGGTGCTTGCGCATGATGCAATCCGCACGCACCCTGGCCACTTGCCCGATCGATCTCGACAACTTCCTCGCATCCCGCTCCCAATGAGAGTGCTCCAGCTCGGACCGTATCCGCCTCCTCACGGAGGAGTGCAAAGCAACCTGGTGGCGATCCGGACGTTCCTGCGCCAGCGAGATATTCCCTGTGCCGTGATCAACATCACCCGCAATCGGCGGGTCGATGCCGACGACGTGTACTATCCAAAGAGCGCGCTGCAGTTGATTGGGCTTTTATTACGCCTGAAGTATGACGTGCTCCATTTGCACCTGGGAGGCACGCTGAGCCGACGGCTCCTGGGTCTTGGTTTGGTCTGCACGCTCCAGCCTGGCAGCACGACAGTGATGACGTTTCACTCTGGCGGCTATCCGTCGACTCCAGAGGCGCAGGCCACGGGGCCGAATTCCTTTGCCGGTTTCGTACTACGCCGCTTTAATGGCTTGATCGGCGTCAATCCCGAAATCCTCAACTTTTTTCACAGACTGGGCGTGTCTCCCGAGCGCACTCGCCTGATTTACCCGTACGCGTTCCCGACTCAAGAAGCGTCATCCGAGCCCCTGCCAGAGCCGTTGCAGTCCTTCTTCGCACAACACGATCCAGTCCTGATCTCGGTTGGGCTGCTGGAACCCGAGTACGATCTTCCGCTGCAGATCGAAGCCATCGGACACGTTCGGAAGAAATTCCCAAAGGCGGGCCTGATCATGATCGGCTCGGGAAGTCTTGAACAAGACCTTCGCCGGCGCATCGCCGCACGACCGGACGCAGCACACATCCTGCTGAGCGGAGACGTCCCCCATGCAGCCACCATGCAGGCAATTTCTCAAGCTACTTTGATGCTCCGCACCACGCTCTACGACGGCGACGCCGTCTCGGTGCGCGAAGCCCTTCATCTGGGCACGCCCGTGATCGCCACCGATAACGGCATGCGGCCGGCCGGAGTCTGTCTGATTCCGAAATCCAACTTGCCGGCGGTCCTGCTCGCCATCGAGAACCAGCTGATGCTACCGCCTTTGCAACGCACTTCGTCGGTCCCCGACGAAAGCAATCTGGACGCCGTGCTTGATTTTTATAGGCATCTGCTGCAAGAACGACGAACTCCGTCGCAGGACTGAGGTTGAAAACAGGTAGAGGGTCAGGTAATGTCCTACTAGTTGCGGTTACAAGGGAAATCACACCTTGCAGCAGACCCTGGAGAGGAATGGAGCGCAAGACTCCGAATTCAGAGCTTGAGCATAATGCGAAACATAGTCATTGCGGCAACGCGATCGACTCCGACGTTTGTCAAGAGATGGATTCAAAAGAACCCGTCCATCTACCACGTTTGTAGGCAGACATTCTCATTTTTTGTCGGGCTGGACGGGAACACGGTCGCCGTCGAATCGGGCCCCCTGAAGGGGATGACGCTCGTAGTGGATGAGCACGTCAGCCATGCGCACATCCGCGGCACCTACGAGCTGGAAACGCAGCTCGCGGTCGACCGGATGGTGTCCCCCGGGTCGGTTTGTTACGACTTGGGCGCCAGCATCGGGTATTTGTCGCTGCTCATGGCCCGCAAAGCCAAAATGGTCTATGCCTTCGAGCCCGCCGCCCCTGCAGCCGCGGAGATTCGGAAGCACGCCGCTGCCAATCAGCTGGAAAACATCACGATCGTACCCAGCCCGGTCAGCGACGCCGTCCGTACCGTTCGCTTCACGATGAATGAGAACACTTACGGGTCGCGGATTGCTGAGGGACAGTCCAAGTGGCCAACCGTAGAACTCACCACGATCACCCTAGATGATTTCGCAAATGCCAACCCGTTTCCGGATTTCATCAAGATTGACGTGGAAGACGAAGAAGCCCGGGTTCTTGAGGGGTCTCGCTCGATCTTGAGCAAGAGGAAAGCCACAATCTGTTGCGAACTGCACTCGGAGAAATCGGCCCGCGGAGTCCAAGACATTCTAAGGGAGTATGGCTACAAGGTCACGGACCTGCAGGGCCGTCCCTTCGAGGTCACCGGCCCGGTAGTTCCTGGGGACGTCCAGATTCTCGCCTCCCCTAACTAGTGTCGGCCTCCTCGCAGGCCTACACCCATTGCAGATCGCGGGTTACTAACAACCGGCCCAGTGGCGTATTTGCCTTTAGCCACAGCTTCGACTCGAAGTAGGCACGGTAGATGCGCCGCATACGCTTCAGTTCGGCGCTGTCTACTAATCCAGACTCTTTCGTCGCCAGCGGATATCCCAGCTCCTCTAACGTCGTGCCGATCAATCCCTCGAATTTCTTCAACTCTTCATGCGGGAACTTCTCTCTCCAGCGCCCCACCGGATTGAAACCTGCGCCGCTCTCGAAGGAGGTGTTCGGCTCGCTCACGGACCCGATACCCACCTTCTGAATACAATCGTAGTCCAGGTCCTGATCTATGAACCGCCCCAGCCTTGCCAATGTCGCGTGCGGCTGCCTCACGAGCTCTTCGAAATGCACCTCGGTATAGTCCGCACCGAGTTTCTTTCCGTATTCCCTGCCTCTCCGTACGATCCACTCCCAATACAGACCGATCACCGGTAATCTCTGGTTCATGTCCCAAGGAAGGGGACGTATCCAGAATCCTTTATCCATCGATAAAGCCACGTCCCGCGCATCACGGATGATGTGGATAATGAGTGCATTCGGAATCGTCGCCTTGATACGGGCGAGGTAGAGCAAGTGCTCGGGCGTACATTCCGCCCAGCGCTCCACCCCCTGCTGGCGTGCCATTTCTTCCATAATGATCCGCAGGAAGTCTCCACCATTTCTGCATTCCGCTCTTACCCGTGCCTCGAGCGGACCCTTGTCGAGTCCAGACAAGCTGTACATGCGGCTGTCATACCAGGCCTTGAGCAGTCGGCGCCGGTTCCAATCCAACCTCAGATCGCCAAACCGCGGCTCCAGCAGATTGATAACATTGGATTCCGTGCGGTAGATCGCGAAATTCCCCGATGACAGCAGCATGTGATAAAGCAGCGTCGTCCCTGAGCGCCCGCAACCCAGCACAAAGACCGGCGCTTTGCTCCGTGCGCTCTTCGCCGCCTGCCCCATCTGTTCAGCCGTGGTTTCCGAACTCAGCATGATTTCGTCGAAGCCTCGCTTTCATTCGTACGAACGGATGGCAACACTTCCGCACCGGCAGCTTGACCCTTCGAGCCCAAAGGGCTCGTGGCGACCGCGAACGTATCCCGTGAGCCTGCCCGTTTCGCTTGTGATTCCATGAAATTCCGATGCCACAACTCCAGGACCAGCATCCGCCACAACAACCCCGAGCGGTTCCGCCGCCCCCGCGTGTGCTCATCCACCAGAGCCCGTACCGCCTCCGGCTTGAAATAGCCGCGCTGCAGCGTCCGTGGTTCGAGCAGCACGCGCAGGAACTGGTCCTTCATTTCGCTCCGCATCCACTCCACCAACGGCAACTGGAAGCCCTGCTTCCGCCGATGCAATAACTCTGACGGAATCCCAAGCCGCTCAGCCAGCTTCTTCAGAACATACTTGCGTGTTCCCGTGCGAAACTTCCACTCGACCGGCAGGGCCGCCACCCACTCCACGAACTCATGATCGAGCATCGGCACTCGCGCTTCTAGCGACGTCGCCATGCTCATGCGGTCGACCTTGGTGAGAATGTCCGCAGTCAGGTACGTCTTCATATCCAAGTACATCAACCGGCTCAGCGAGTCCTTTGCAGGCGCTTCGTCGTAGTACCGCTGCCACTGTTGCAATGGATCCTGCAATCGCCCGGCACCTTCCAGAAACTCCTTGGTGAACAGCTTGCGTTCGCGGTGCAACGCGGGAAAGAACGAGACATCGTCAAGGTACCGGTCGCGCGGATTCAAGGACGCATTCCACGCCAGGTTCTTGCCGAACACCCCCGTGGGCACGCGGTCATGCACCTGATCCCGGTAGAGCCGACCCAGCCACCGCGGTATTCGATCAAACTTCCGCCGATCCATCGCGATCAGATAACGGTCATAGCCGGCAAAAAGCTCGTCGCCACCATCGCCCGACAGGGCTACGGTCACATGCTGCCGCGCCATCCTGCATACGTAGTATGTCGGCAGCATCGACGCGTCCCCAAATGGCTCTTCCAGCATGCCGGACAAGAACGTCAATGTTTCTTCCAGGTTCGGATCGAGCACGAGTTCGTGATGATTCGTCCCGAACCGCTGCGCAACCAACCGTGCGTACTCTGCCTCGTTAAACTGCTCCGCCTGAAATCCAATCGAGAATGTCTTGACTGGGCCCGAACTGACCCGCGCCATCAGGGCCACAATGATGGACGAGTCCACGCCTCCGCTCAGCAACGCCCCCAATGGCACGTCGCTGATCAGCCGAATGCGCACTGCTTCTTCCAGCCGCCGCTCGAGTTCCTCCAGGCATTCCTGTTCTGAAATGGCGGGATGCGTTCCATACTCCGGAACATCCCAGTATTCACGAATCTTAATCTGCCCATTGGCATATTCCATCAGGTGCGCGGGCGGCAATTTGTGAATCTGCTTAAAAGCCGTATGGGGATCGGGAATGAAGCCGAAGTAGAAGTATTGCAGCAGGCCCTCGGGGTTCACTTCCGCGAGCTCCGGCGCTACCGCGAGGATAGCCTTGATTTCCGACCCGAACAGCAGCCGACCCTGGTGCAGAGCGTAGTGCAAAGGCTTCTTGCCCAAGCGGTCCCGAGCCAGCAGCAACGATTGCGTTCGCTCATCGTAGAGCGCGATGGCAAACATGCCGCGCAACTTTTTCACACAGTCCGCGCCCATCTCCTCATAAAGATGGACGATGACCTCCGTATCCGACTGCGTGTAGAACCTGTGCCCGCGGCCCTCCAACTCGCGCCGCAACTCGGGAAAGTTGTAAATCTCGCCATTGAAAACGACCCAGACACTCTCGTCTTCGTTGTGGATCGGTTGCCGGCCACTGGACAGGTCGATGATGCTCAGCCGACGCATCCCCAGGCCCACCGGGCCCTGGGCATAGATACCTTCATCATCCGGCCCGCGGTGCACGATGGTCTGGCACATGCGATGGATTTCCGCGGCTTCTACCGTCTCGTGCCGCTGTCCGACCAGTCCGGCTATTCCGCACACCGTGCCACCTCCGCGCTCCTGGCAGCCGAATCTTCCTTCCTCGCCTGCCTGCACCGGGCATACGTCGAGCCGTTTGCGCCAGGGCCGTGGTTGCCTTGGCCATCTCGGCAGCCAAGAGTCGCCAGAACTTCCTCAGCGACTCCAGACAAGTTCGCGTTCTGCGTTTCCACCATACCTAAGCTCTTCCCGACCTCCGTTTTGTGGATGACCGCCGGTCCCGCCCGCACCCTCAGCCGGTCTGCCGGCAATCTGATCGAGAGCACAGATATAACCAACTAAAAAATACGGGAACAAGTTGTATTCGGTCGACGCGAACATTGCTCCCGCAGCGTACCCCGCCAGTGCGGCCCAAAGTGCGCTAGCCCAGATTCGAATCTCCGGATCGCTCGCATGCCCTGGGAGTTTGTACACGCGCCGGATTCGGCGCATCGAAGTCAGCAGCAGCGCGAGAAACAAAACCACCGCCGGAATCCCGGCCTCAGCTCCGAATTCAGTGTAGGTGTTGTGCGCCACTCGCCATTCTCGGGTTACGACGGGAAAGTTTCCCGGCCCAACCCCAAAAATGGGGTGGTGCAACATCAGACTCACACTCTGTCTCAATAGCTCAGAACGCGCTTCCAGCGATCCTTCCCCGTGCGCTTCCATGGTTCCCTGCACCAGGGAGCCGGGCGCAGGCCGCTGGATCAGGCTCTCCATGCGCGCCCGGTACTTCGGGGACGCGGCCAAGCCGCCCAACGCCAGAACCCCTAGAATTAGGGTGCTGGCCAGTAGCACGAAGCGCCGCCCTTTAACTCCAAACTCCCACAGGCAAATCAGGGCGGTGATTACCATCGCAATCATCCCGCTGCGGGAGTAGGTCGCCACAACCCCGTACAGCAGGCAAATCAGGAGGAACGACCAGATCACTTTGCGAAAGCCGCCCTTGGCGGCGAACATGAAGGCCATGCACAGTGGAAAATTGATTGCAATATTCATGGCCAGATCGTTGGGGTTTTCCAGGATCCCCTGCTGGATCCCCATCAAGCGCCCGTCCTGGGTGTGGTGCACGATCAGCGACGCGACCGTGACGAGAGCTACCGCTGAGGCCTGGATGTACAGCAGTTTGCGCAGTTCGTTCATTTTCGTAACCACCAGTGGAACGAGCAACGCAATGATGACGCCCTTCGAGAACTTGTTGACGACAATGTCGAATGATCCATCTCTCCAGAATGCGGTGGGAATTGTCAGAATCATGTGCGCCAGCAGGACAAGAAGGATCTTGCCCTCCAAGGGGATCCTGCCCCGGTCACTTCGCTTGACTCCGAAGATCAATGCCGCCAGGGCGAGTCCGCCCGCGATTTTCCCCGAGCGGGACGTAGCTGAGCCCGGGAATGAAGTCTTCTGGACGAAAGAAATAAATTAAGGAAAACAGCACCAGGGCTCGGTAGGCCAGAGTTGTCCGGCGAGACCGGGGAGGGGCCGTGACCGAGTCGGGTGCCTGCAACTGCAGCTCCGTATTCATAGTTGACCCAGATACCTTCCTGCGGCACCGTCACCATACCGGCATCGCTTCCCCCTCATCGTGTCCACGCCGCTTTCCTTCCCGTTATGAAATTCGCAAAGGCCACCACTGCAGCGGTATTCAAGACCACAAAGGTAAAGGCGGCATCTCCGGCACGCGCGACGGGGCCCATTTTTACTCGTGCCATCCCAACCAGGCTCAGTCCATAGAACGCCAACTGCAGCAAGAACGCTGAGCGGTAGAAGGTCTGCGGCAAGAACGCGCACGCCAGCAGGGTCGCCAGCAGGGCGAAGGGAACGATCAATCGCAAGATTTTGTGGCTGATGAATTCGAAGCGGAGGGGATTCGCCGCGGTCCACAACCAGGGCTCCATTTGCAGGAGCTGGTAGTTGCCGCTCAGCGTGCGCACCTTTCGGGAAAATTCGCGTTCCGTCCCCAAGTCGGGGAGATCCCAGGCGCGCGCCCGCGGTTCGAACACCACACGCTTTCCTGCGCGCACCACCTGCATCGGGATATACACGTCGTCGAGCAGGGTCTCGGGCGGAATGGGATGCAAGAATTCCCGCCGCACGCCGTAAAACGCGCCGGTTGCGCCGACCACCGACCCGGACGCCGACTCCAGTTCCCGCACCACCTTCTCGACCCTCCAGTACAAACCCATGCCCTGGCTCTTTTCGCCCGCATCGGGATCACCCAACATCAATTCGCCGCTGACGCATCCCACCTGCGGATCCGCGAAATTGTCCAGCAGAGCCCGCAAGCCGCTGCCTTCGATTATTTGCCGCGCATCGGTAAAGACGACGATGTCGCCGTGTGCCAGGCTGAAGGCGTCGTTCAAACCGGAAGCCTTGCCTCGCGAAAGTTGGTTCAATAGCGCGTGGACTCGCGGATAGCGTGCATACTCCCGCAAAATCGCGTCGGTGCGATCCGTCGATCCGTCCGAGACTACAACGATTTCCATATAGGTCGCGGGATAGTCCAGTCCCAGCAGGTTGTCCAGCTTGCGCGCCAGCACACGCTCCTCGTTGCGCACCACCATCACAAAGGACACGAAGGGCTGTACCGGTCCGGAATGCACCGGCAGCGGACGCAAGCGGCAGCGCAACCACAACCAGAGCGGGTACCCGGCATAGGTGTAGCCAATCAGAATCACCGCTGCCCAGAAAATCCACGTCATTGCGCGCCCCGGCCCAACAGAACAATCTTGATCGTCTGGAACATGATCAGCATGTCCAGACCGAGCGACGCGTTCTTGATGTAGAAGAGGTCGTACTGCAGCTTCTCTTTCGCGTCCTGGACGGTATTGCCGTACTTGTAGCGCACCTGCGCCCAGCCCGTGATCCCGGGACGCACCACGTGCCGCACCCCGTAGTACGGAATCTCTCTGGTCAGCCACTCGACGAATTCGGGGCGTTCCGGCCGCGGTCCGACGAACGCCATATCACCCTTCAACACGCACCACAACTGCGGAATCTCATCGATGCGCGAGGTCCGCAGAAACTTTCCGACCCGGGTGATTCGCGGGTCGTCATCGCCTGCCCAGGTCGGTCCGGTGTCGACCTCTGCGTCTTGCCGCATGGTGCGAAACTTGTAGCAATAGAAAGTGTGCCCGGCGCGCCCCACCCGCTTCTGCCGGTAGACCACCGGTCCCCTGGAATCCAGCTTGATGGCCAGGATCACGAATGGCAAGATCGGCAAAACAACCAAAAGAAGGGTTAGTGACATCAGCGTTGAAAGCAACCGCCGCATCAGATTGAAGCTGGTGCTGAACCGGAAACCTTCGGCGAAAATCAGCCAACTCGGGTAAAGTTGCTCGACTTCAATTCGTCCTGAAATCTTCTCCAACCAGGAAGTCGCTTCCTCAATGCTGCACACCGTTCAAGCGCAACTGCAGCAGTTCCTGCACGGGAAAGGTTCCCCGGCGATCGGGCATGGCCACGATCACGCGATGCACGCGCTGCGCATCCGCCAGTTCCATCAGGTGAGCCGCCACCGACTCGCGCGTGAGGGCACCCTCGACATTGCCGCTCCAGCCAATCACCTCTACACCCAGTTCCCGGCGTTGGCGCAAGCCCAGCACCAGACGCTGCGCGCGCTCTCCAGTTCCCAGCACGTACACCTTCTCCTGCATGAACGGCTGCCGCACCAGCCAGCCATAGGCCATCCGCCAGCCGACCAGCCCGAACGTCAGGAGCACGAGCGCAATCAGCGGGGCGTTATTGCCGGGCAGCACATCGGGAAAGAAGAACCCCACGGCCGCCAGAAACAGGGCAAACAGGCCGGGCACCAGAAACAAACGGAAATACATCTCGCCCTTGGCGTCGAATTGCTGAGAATCGTACAGGTCGAACCAGTGAGAACAGATCAACACCACCACGGTCGCGATCAGGACCTTGATATACCCGCCCTGGTAGTTCAGGACGATGTAGCGATCATCGGGAAACGCCAGCAGCACGCCGAGCAGGAAAGACAGGAACACCACGGTCGTTTCCACGGCCAGCAGCACCAGCGTGCGGACTGGGTAGTAGACATTGAAGAGTCGGATCACGGGGGCCCTTGTTACGCCTTTTGCTTGGCAGTCTTCTCGTACGACTCGTAGTAGTAACGGGAGTAGGAATCCGAGCGGGTGATGCCGTTCAGGACAACTCCGATCAGGGATTTGCCTTGGAATTCCTGACGCGCCTTCTGGGCTGTGTCATACGGGGTCGCATTGGAGCGAACCACCATCAGCACGCCATCACAGAAATTCGCCAACTGGCACGCGTCCGAGACTGGCACGGCCGGCGGCGAATCGACAATGATCCAGTCGAACAGTGGTTCCACTCTTTGCAGCAGCATCTTCAGCCGCCCGTTCGCAATTAGTTCGGCGGGGTGCGTCACCGTACGCCCGCTGGGAAGAAAGAACAGGTTCTCCATGGGCCCGCGCTGCATGATGGAAAACTCGTCGCTCTCGCCCAGCAGGTAGTCGGCCAGTCCCGGAGATGAAGTGGTGCCGAGGGCGGTATGCAACCGTGCCACACGAAGGTCGCCGTCGATCAGCAGCACCCGTCGTCCGTGCTGCCGCACCAGGACCTGAGCCAGGTTGGCAGACACGAATGATTTCCCTTCCTGCGGAAGAGCGCTCGTAACCAGAATCTTCTTGAGAGAGGCCTTTTCCCGCATCTGATAAAGCCGCGATCGCAACGTCCGGAACTGTTCCGTCCCTAACCCGTTTTCTTCCTGATTGAAGAACAGCATAGTCTTGGCATCGGGCTTCCACTCACTCTGCGCGCAGCGCGCCAGCAACGTGTCGAACGTGAAAGAACTCGCGAAGGAGGGGGCGCCCAGGCTGTTCGCTGGCGCGCTCCCGGCTGCAGGCGAGGTGCGGACGGCATGCGCCGTTTCCGCCATCGCAGGCAGGGGCTCAGTCGCGGGCAGGTCCATGACGGGTGCGGACTCGGCACGGCCTCCCTGTGATGCGGCCCTCTCCTGTTCAGCTCGCTTGAGTGCTTCGTGAATTCGGCTCATGATTTCCTCTCTTTGGGCAGATCTTGTTCGGATTGCCGCAGCCGGTCTGCCAACGTGGCCAGCGTGCGTAAGGCATCGACCAGGTCAAACTTTTCGGTACTGGGCACCGGCGGCGCTGCCACCGTCATCGCTCCCGAGGCTACGTTGTCGCTCAAATCGAAATCGCGCGCGACCGCGTCTACGATTCCCTCGCTGATGGTGGGCTTCTGATCGACAAAAGCGCTCACCAGACAGTGCTCGCACAAAAGGTTCACCACGCGCGGAATCCCGTTGGCGTACTTGTGAATGGAATTCAGAGCATCGATATCGAAAATCTGCCGCCCGTCCGATCCCGCGATGCGCAACCGCTGCTGAACGTACGCCTTGGTTTCTTCCAGCGTCAGGGGATGCGTTTTCGCGCGCAGGGTCAAGCGCTGGCGTAACTGGCGCAACTGGGGCTGTTTGAGCTTGGCTTCCAGCTCCGGTTGGCCGACCAGCACGATTTGCAGCAGCTTCTCGGTAAAGGTCTCGAGATTGGTCAGCATGCGAATTTCTTCGAGCACCTCGTCGGTCAGGTTCTGCGCCTCGTCGACGATCAGTACCGCGGTCTCACCCGCGCGGTAACGGTCCAGCAGCCAGTTGTAGAGCCGCTGCAGGATCTGGCTTTTCGACTTGGAGTCGCACGGGATGGCGAAATCCGCCATCATGTAGTCCAGGAATTGCGGGACATTCATGCGCGAATTGAAGATGAAGGCCGTGGCGACCTGTTGCAGCCGCAACCACTCCAGCAGCTTGTTGATGAGCGTGGTCTTGCCCGTGCCCACTTCTCCGGTCAGCAGAACGAACCCCTTTCGGCTCTGGATGCCATACGTCAGGCAGGCCAGGGCTTCTTCGGTGTGCCGCGTCAAAAACAGGTAACGCGGGTCCGGATTCACATTGAACGGGTTCGCTCGCAGTCCAAAAAACTCTTTATACATACCGGTCGCCTAGACCCCGACTTTCTCTTTGGCCGATTCCCCCGCGCCTTTGTAGCGCTGCCAGAACTTCCCGTTGCCATCGCCGTCGGTCTCTTCGGTCACCCAAGGCAGCGCCACCAGAACCGGCATCTGTAAGCTGGCCAGTACATCGGCTTCGTTCCGAATGGACTTGTCTCTCATCTCCAGCCACAATGCGAGTCCCATCCCGATCACCAGCCCTGAGCCCAGGCCTCCCGCGGCAAACAGCAGCCGGTTCGGGAAGCTGGGAGACTCGGGAAGACTCGCCTGGTTCAGCAGGTGCATCTGCTCGCCCTGCTGGCGCCGTTCCATGTCAGTTGCCATTTCCGAAGTGCTCTTCTTCGCCAGCAAATCAGCGTAGAACTTCTGAGCCGTGTCGTAGTCCCGGGTCAACTGCTTGTACTTCTCCTCGACGTCCGGACTGATCGCGACCCGGCTTTGATACATACGAATCTGATCGCCGATGCGCTTCTGCTCGCGCGTGGCCTGCGCCAGTACTTCCTCATACTGGTGAACCTGCAGCCGCAATTGCCGGATTTCGGGCGGTTCGGTTGCGCTTGCTTTGACGGCCGCGTCCGAGCCTTTGGCGGCAGCATCATTCACTTCCGCCAGTTTTTTCTTCACTTCCACGATGTCGGCCTTGGTTTTAATCACATCCGGATGGTCGGGGGTATAGCGCGCCTGCAGCGAAAGGAGCTGGCTTTGCAGAGTCGAGAGCTGGGTTTCCAGACTTTGCGGATTGCTGGACCCCTGCGACGATTTCCATGCCGCCACCTGCTGGGCCAGCAAGGACTCCGTGTAGGACTTGTCCTGCTGGGCGCGATTAACCGTTTGCGTGTTGGCGTCCAGCTGCGAGTTGAGCGCGCCCAGTACCTTCAGGTTGTTGTCTTCGTCCCCCGGCAGCTGTCCGGCATACTGCCGCTTGAAGGCCGCCAGCTTGGCGTCCTGGTCGTCCAGGTTGCGCTTGGCCTCGTCGAGTTGCCGACTGATAAACTCTGTCGTGCTGACCGCCACCTGCTCGCGGGAACTCTGAAACTGGGTCAGAATCGCAGAGGTCAGATCGTTGCAAACATCCTGCGCATCGTGGGCGTTGGCGGCCGTGAAGCTCACATAGAACCCGGGCACGCCGCCCTGCCCCGGCCTCCTCCTGCCACCCCCGGTGTTAGCGATCTGGCTCAGGTCGGTGACGACCGGCTCGATCTTCACCCCTTCTCCCACCTCTTCCAACACATCGTCCAGGCTCTTGCCGCCCTTGAACAACCCGGGACGCTTCTCGACAATCGGCTGCAGTCGGTTGCGGCCCAGCACCTGCTGCTGTATCGTTGCGATGCGTTGCGCCAGGTCGGAGGTGACGACCGGCTGCACCACGCCTTCCGGCACTTTTTGCCCTTCCACCAGCACGAGCGACTGCGACGTGTACTTGGCCGTGAAGGCATAGGAGATCAGGAAACCGACCAGCGGCGCCAGCAGCGCCGGAATCAGGATGACCCTCATCCGGCGACGCAACATCGACAGATAGTCATCGAGGGTGAGCTCACGATTTTCAATCATTCCAGTGTTTCCGTTCTGGCTACCATCCCTCGATAGCCTTGAATTCGACGGCCTTGAACTAATCGATCCGTAGCGGGCGGAAGTGCCAATCCACGCCAACGGTCAGCACATGTCTTACCGAAATCCGGTTACAGAAACTGCCCACCACCGGGCAGGTGTCGAAAATCTGATCGTTCCACTGGTATCCGAGAAAGGCACCCCAGTTGTAGCTGAATTGCCGGCGCACCGCGAAGCCGGCGAACCCGTAGTTGTACGAGGTGGCGGCCACGCCCAAAAGGCTCGACTGCAGCCGCTGATTGTGCGCAAATCCAAGATTAGCCTGGGCGCTATATTTCCGCCCCAAGGGCCGCGACAGCCCCAGCTGCGCAATATTGCTCTGCGCGCCCGCAAAGAATCCCGAACCATTGGTATCGAAGCGTTCGAAGCTGAGCGCCGCGGACGTCACCCGGAACCGATAGCGCAACATAAATCGTCCAGCAACCGACAACCGCGAAGTGCTCCCTCCCAGGGGATCGTGCATCCGTGTCCACTGCGGCCCGGCGCCAATCACAAAGTCCATGCGACCGGAAACGCGGTGCCCGTACATCGCTTGCACAACATTCGCGGTAACATTCTCGGCCCCCACCAGCGCCGGAAAGCGAAACGACTGGAAGCCGTAGCTCACGGCAATCTGATCCTTGCGATTGAGCTGGTAGTTGTATCCGACCTGCGCACCCGCCTGCTGGCTATTGATAAATCCCTGGGGGACGTCGGTAAAATGCACCAGTCCAAAAGAACCCGCAGCCGTCAGCGAAGCGCGCGGACTCAAGCCCTGAACCGCATCCAGCACGGCCACATTCGTGATGCGCGGCGCCTGGCCTAGTGATCCGAACTGCCCGGATCCCAGTATGCCGTACTGGCCTCCGAAGCTGCTGCCCATCATGCCCATACCCTCGCCAAGTCCGCCTAAGCCCAGTTGAAATCCGCCCGCTCCCCCATAGGAACCGTATCCAAACGAGCCTTCAGGCAGGTAGCTGAAGGAATCGCGCAAGGAAAGCTGTCCCGTTCTCCAAAGCATAGTCTGTTGCGCCTGCAACTCGTGGATCTGCTTCAATCCGTCGCCCGCATGGTTGTAGTACCCGACTCCGCCGACGTAGGCCGCCGCCAGCTGATAGCGGCTCCAAAGCCTTTGCATGGTGAGACCGCCCAGGCCGCGCGTCACGGAATGGAGCGCCGGCCGGGCATCGCTGCCAATGTTGGAATCGAGAGACTCGCTGGCTTCGATGCCACCCAGGAGCATGCTGCGCGGCTGAATGTTCGGCTCGAGCGAGGGCTGATCCAGACCCGAAATCGGCGGATTGTCATTCACCACCACGGGGGGCGTCTCCTGCCCGAAGGCAGCCGGCGGCGCGTTTCTCTGGGCATCGTCGGGAGTTTGCCCCGCGTCGGTCTGTCCCCAGGCCGCCAGCACGCTCATGGTCAGCCACAGCAGAAGGCAAACCGTTTTACTTGTCTTCATCACGCAATCCTTACGGAACAACAATCGTGTCTCCCGGTTTCAGGATGAGGTTCTGGTCGATGGACTCGCCTTTCAGCAAAGACCGGTAGTGTACTGGGATCTTCAGCTGCTTGCCGTTCTCCGTGCGCAGCAGGTAAATGCCCTTCGTATTGGCGAACTGCGTGAAACCCGAACTGGCCAGAGCCTGCAGCACCGTCATGTTTGGTTGCAAAGCAGTGCTGCCCGGATGCAAGACTTCTCCCAGAACATAGATCTTTTGGCTGTTCATCGCCGTGACCACCACGGTCACGCGCGGATCCGCGATGTACTTTTTCAGCTTGGTCGTAATCGAATCGGCCAGTTGAGTGGGGGTCAGGCCTGCCGCCACTACGTCATTCAGAAGCGGCAGCGAGATTTTCCCGTCGGGCCGTACTGGAAGCGATTCCGTCAGGTCAGGTTCTTTCCATACCGAAATGTGCAACGCGTCATCGGCTCCGATCACGTAATCCGGGCCCGCAACCGAGGCGGGCTCGCTCGGCGCCTTGTCCGCGGCCGGCTGCGCCTTGTCGGGTGCCGGCTTCGCCTGGTCGCTGGCCTTGGCAGTCGCCTGCCCCCACGCACTTGTGGCCAGTACCCCCGCCAGTAGAAAGATTCCGAGATTCCTCGTGCGCTTCATTTCCTCTCCTGACTCCTAGGTCGCCCCATAATCCTGGTAGCCGATCTGTTTCAATTTATAGAGCAGGGCCTTGTAGCTGATTTGCAACTCCTGAGCGGCGCGCCTGCGGTTCCAGCGCGTCCGGTTCAGCACCTTAAGGATTAATTCCTTCTCCGCTTCTCTGGAAGCCGCGCGCGAGGCTTGCTTTAACGAAATCCGTTCTCCATTGCCGCCGTGCTCCGACTTCATCATCAACAAGGACCGCAATCCACCCATCGCAACCGACTCGTCCCCCAGCGCCACGATCGCCTTCGCGGCATCCTCCAGTTCGCGAATGTTTCCCGGCCAGGCGTACTCCTGGAACAGGTGCTGCGTCGCCGCGCTCAACTGCGGCACCGGACGCCGGAAATCACGCGCGTACTTGTTCAGAAAAAAATTCACCAGCGACGGAATGTCTTCCTTACGCTGCCGCAATGGCGGCAGGCGGAGACACACACCGCTGATCCGGTAATAAGTGTCCTCACGAAAACGGGCCGCTTTTACTTCAGCTTCCAAGTCGCGCGCGCTGCCGCAAATCAGGCGGGCTCGTGTCCGTTCCCCGTGGCCATTGCCTTCGACCGCCGGCAACAAGCTGAGCAGGGCCTGCTGGCAGGAGGAACTAAGCTCGGCTAACTCTTCAAGATAAACGGTGCCCGTGCCAAACAGCCCGGCCGTTCCCCGCTCCCGTTCGTTCAGCAACTCTTCGGTGACCTCGGCGCAGGCGACAATCCGGAAGGGCTCTGACCTGTGCCCCGACATCTGATGAATCCGTTCCGCAGTAGCCCGTTTGCCCGCGCCGCTCTCGGCGAGGAGCAGCACTGGGACTTCGCTTCTGGCCAGCTCCCGGATCACGACCTCCAGGGCCCTGATACTCTGGCCCAGCCCCTCGACGAAACTCCGCTCAGCCGTGTCCAGATCGCGCAGACCGCCCTTTGCCTCTTTTGACTCTGGAAACTCCGGGAAATCTTTCGCCATATTGGCTCTTGTTTGAGTCCGAGGGAATAACACCAATGAGTCGGATGCCTTCGCTGTCCGTGTCTGAAGCACGGCTACTGCCATCCATCGCGTGGGGATCTCAGCTCGCGCGCTGTGACTATGTCTATTTATTTCAGTATTTTGGACCGCAATCGCAGATCCGGCTACGAACTCGAAAGACTCTGCGTAGCCTATAACACAACCCTCGATAGGGAAAGTTTTTACCCACTCCATGGTAACCAAACCGGGTTACTTTTCCCCAAGACTCGGCAGACATCTCTAAACTATTGTGTCGAAAGAAGCTACTGACTCGGCCATTGCCGTTACAACCACTCCACGGTGGGGATGTCGCAGACTCAAAATAGGCTAAAGTTTTTCCTATCTACTCATCTCAAAATGATTCCCAATCGGCCCGACCATCCCGAGCAAAACCGCCAATCCCCCACCCATAGACAAATAGCTCGTGGCCAACAGAAACCAATTCTGGCCAACCAAAACCCAGCGCCAGCAGAAGTGCTGATAGCAGGAAGAAGGAATTATTCTGATCGGCGTTATCTGAAGAGCATCGGGGCTGCGGACTTGAAATCCCGGTGACCGTGGCTTGGGGCAGTGGACCGCTTGGGAACGCTTTGTAAATTCATTCTCTAAAGATAAGTACGAACTAGTGTTTCACAGCGCCGGCGGTCGAGGCGGCGCGGGAGGTAACGAAAGTCACACTCTGAACATTCCCCGATTGCACCGCGCTCCCAGTTCGAATATGCTTTTCGGATACTCCTCCCGCAATCTACGTTTTGAGCCAAGCCGTCCAAACCGCGCATTTGACCGTCGAATCACAGCCTGAGTCGCAGCGACGAACACCCCGTTGGCAGATCCTGGTCCTCTCGGGCATGCTGGCATGGCTGTACGTCCCGGTCTTGAGCCATCTGGTGGGTCAGTGGCTGCGCGATCCCAATTATTCTCACGGCTTCTTTGTTCCGGCGTTTTCCCTATACGTGCTTTGGAACGAGAAGGATCGCCTGCGCAAGCTGCCCCTCGCGCCGTCCTGGTCGGGCCTGCTGATACTGGCATTTGCGTTGACCGTGCTGACGGCAGGCATCCTCGGCGCTGAGCTTTTCTTATCCCGCTTTTCGTTCCTGCTCGCGATTGCCGGCTTGGTCGTGCTCACCTGCGGATGGAATCACATGCGCGCGATTTTCTTTCCCTGGGTGTTCTTGTTGTTCATGATTCCGATCCCAACCATCGTCTTTAACCAGATCACGTTCCCATTGCAGTTGGTGGCCTCCCGGGCCGCAGCGCTTACCCTGCCCCTGCTGGGTGTTCCGGTATTGCGCGAGGGCAACATTATCCAACTACCCGCCATGGCTCTTGAGGTTGCCGAAGCCTGTAGCGGAATCCGCTCGTTAATGTCCTTGGCTACCTTGGCGATCATCTTTGGGTATCTGATGGAGCCGCGGATTCCGATCCGCGTCCTGCTGGCCATCGCCTCCGTCCCGATCGCGGTCATCGCCAACAGCCTGCGCATCATCGGTACCGGTCTGCTGGTGCAGTACTGGGATCCGGACAAGGCACAAGGCTTCTTTCATGCTTTTTCCGGCTGGCTGATTTTTGTCGTATCACTGATCCTGCTCTTTGTGTTGCATCGCGCTCTTCAGCTGTTGTGGACGAAAGGAGAGTCGCGTTCATGAGGACTGATGCGCGCTTTGTGATCGCGCTGGTAATGCTCCTGGGGACAGCTTTGTTTCTCCAGGCCCGCAACCGCGGTGAGGTCTTCCCGCCGCGCAAGCCACTGTCTGCGTTCCCGGAACGCTTGGGAGACTGGACCGGGACCGACGTCGAAATCAGTAAGGATATCCGCGACATACTCGGAGCTGGCGACTTTCTTCTGCGCGTTTACCGAACCGAGACCGCGCAACAACCGAGCACCGATCTGTTTATTGCCTATTTTCCGAGCCAGCGCGCCGGCGACACCATTCACTCTCCCAAGAATTGCTTGCCGGGTGCGGGCTGGACGCCCATCGATTCGGCGCGCATCACGCTGTCGGTTGCGGGCCACGCGCCTTTTCCCGCGAATCGTTATGTGATCGCGAAGGGCGACGACCGTCTACTGGTTGTTTACTGGTACTGGGCCCACGACCGGGCGGTCGCCAGTGAGTACTGGGCCAAAATCTATCTGGTCACCGATTCGATTCGCATGAATCGCAGCGACGGTTCGCTGATACGCCTGACCACCCAAATACTGCCAGGCGAGTCAGTCGATATGGCCATGGCTCGGCTGCACCCGTTTGCGGGCGACGTCGTTCCCTTGCTGAATCAATACATCCCCCAATGAACGATCTGACCTTTGGTTTGGCGCTCGTCACGATTCCATATAACTTCGCGCGTTCGACGCGCCCCCCTCGGGAGACTTAGCCATGAGGCGTGCTTCGGCATTCCGCTTGTTCTTCATATTCGCCCTTACTGCCAGCCTGTTGACGAGCTGTTCGCGCGATCCCAATGTGCGCAAGCAGAAGTATTTTGAGAGCGGCCAGCGCTTCTTCGAGAAAAGCAAATACCGCGAAGCCGCGATTCAATACAGCAACGCGATCCAGGTAGATCCGCGCTTCGCCCAGGCCCACTACCGGCTCGCTCTGACGTATCTCCGTCTGAGTGAAGCGAATCGCGCTTATCAGGAACTCCAGCGCACGATCGAAATCGAGCCCGAGAACTACCCTGCGCGGGTTGACATCGCAAACATGCTGATCGCGGCAAAGTTCTTCAAGGAAGCGCAAGACCAACTGGATATCCTGACCACGAAGCAGCCTAACAATCCGGACGTCCACATGGCTGTCGCGAACCTCAAAGATGGCCAGGGAGACCTCCCGGGAGCCATGCAGGAGATGCAGAAAGCCATCTCGCTGGATCCCAACCGTTCCGAAGCCTTCCTGAACTACGCCATCATGCAGATGCAGGCCCAGCAGTACGACGCGGCCGAAGCCAGCATGAAAAAGGCAATCGCTCTGGATCCCAAGGCCATCAATGCGCAACTCGCCCTGGGCGGTTTCTACCAATCCCGCGGCCGGCTTCCGGAAGCGGAAGAACAGCTTAAGCACGCCATCACCATCGATCCGAAGAATGCTAATGCCCGGTCCGGGCTCGTCCGGCTCTACATGATGGAGGGGAAAAGATCGGAGGCCGAGTCCTTCCTGCGACAAACCAAGCAGGATCTCTCCGACAACCCGGCCGGCTATCGCATGTTGGGAGACTACTACTTCGCCAACGGCGACCTGGATAAGGCGCTCGCCGAGTACGAGTCAATCTTCAAAGACCATCCCAAGGATCTTCAAACCAAGAAAAACTACATCCAGCTCCTGATCCTGAAGAACCGTTTGGACGACGCGCGCAAGCTCAACGACGAGATTCTGAAGGCCAGCCCGCAGGATAATGAAGCTCTCATCTTCCGCGGCCAGATCAAGTTGCGCGACGGTCATCTGGACGAGGCAGTGACCGCATTGCAAGCCGCCCTCAAGGGCGACCCTGACAACGGGGTGGCGCACTATCATCTCGGCCTGGCGTTCGACCAGGAGGGCAATCTGGCGCGCGCCGAGTCGGAATGGCGCGACGCAGTCCGCCTCAAACCGGATCTGATGGAAGCGCAGCGCGCCCTGGCCGCCGTCTCCATCCGCAAGAACGACTGGGATAGCCTGTACCAGATCGCGACCACGATCATCAAGGCCGAGCCTGCCGCGGCCGAGGGTTACGCCATGCGGTCGATCGCAAACATCAACCTGAACCAAATTCCGAAGGCTGAACAGGATGTCAATAAAGCCATCGAAGTCGCACCGCAGAGTCCCATCGGGTACGTGCAACTGGGGAACATGCGTCTCCAGCAAAAGCCGTCCGCAGCCCCAAGCAAGCAGTTCGGCGAGGCCGCCAAGGCTTATCAGAAGGGGCTCGATGTCGACCCGGCCAACTCCGATGCACTGAGCGGCCTGATGAACACCTATCTGCTGCAAAAACAAGTCGATAAGGCCGTCGAAGCTGCCAATACGCAAATCGCCAAGGTGCCGAACAACAGTGCCTTCTACGACCTGCTGGGCACAGTTCTGTTCAACAACAAGAAGGACTACAAGGGCGCCGAGATGGCGCTGCGCAAGGCCGCCGAACTCGACAAGAAGAACTCCGACGCTCTGCTGAAGCTCGGCCAGGCACTGCGGGCCGGAGGGTCCGTCGACCAGGCGATCGCCACCTTCCAGCAATCGATCAAGGACAATCCTGGGGAAATCTCGTTCTACATTCTGCTGGGCGAGTTGTATGAAGGGCAGAAGAATTGGGACGCTGCCAAGGGCATGTATCAGAAAGCTCTGCAGATCCAGCCGGACAACCCAGTGGCCTCGAACAATCTTGCCTACGTCATGCTGCAGACGGGCGGGAATGTCGATGTTGCCCTCTCGCTCGCGCAAACTGCGCGTCGCCTGATGCCCGACAGTGCGAACGCCGCCGACACGCTGGGCTGGGCGTACTATCAGAAGGGCCTCTATCCTACGGCCATCGATCTGTTTAAAGAGGCGCTGAAAAGATTTCCCAATGATCCCACCTTCCAGGATCATTTGAAGAAAGCACAGCAGCAAGCCCCGCAACAACCGGGAACCTAGCACAAGAAGCGCGAACAACCCCGCTGTTGAATCGTTACCGCGCTCGGCGAGCATCGAACGCTAATGTTGCCGTGTGCTTTCAGAAGGCTGAGATTCAGCGCTGACTACCCCTGTACGGTCGTTGAATAACCGCCGAAGGCGAGGTAGACTCTCCCGACTATGGCGTTCGTGTTTTCAGCCAGGGAGACCTTGCGATGGCCGCGGACAGAGCGCAACCCAGAGCCGAAATCGACAGTGGCGAACTGCTGGAGGGCTGGAAGGCAATAGCCGACCACCTCGACAAGACCGAGCGCACTGTCCAGCGGTGGGAGAAGACGAAGGGTCTCCCCGTTCGGCGTCTGAAGGGAGGAACGCCAGAGGAACAGTCGCGCGTTTTCGCGTACAAATCCGAACTGGATGCGTGGTGGGCGGAAAAGCTCACCAGGAACGAGTACGTCGGCGACGATTCCAACCCCAACCTGGAGGTCCCAGATCCACAGCCGGACGGCCCAAATCCACCAGAACTGGACGGGACCGACAAAGGCGACACCCCAGCCGCCTCGCGATCCTTATCCGTCTGGATTGCGGTTGCCTTGGGCGTTGCACTGATCGCGGTCGGCGTCTGGGCGCTTTATCCCAAGCCGAAGCCTCTTCCCGCCAAAGTCACGCTCGCCGTTCGCCCATTCCAGAACCTCAGCGACAATCCAGGCCAGGACTTCGTCGCAGCCGGATTCACCGAAGAGATGGTCACCCGCCTCGGTCAGCTTCATCCGCAAGCCATGGGAGTTGTGCGCCTGTCGCCCGGCTACGCGAATGCCACGCCCGATCGTCTCCGCAGGGACATCCTGGCTGACTACATCCTGGATGGCAGCATCCGCCGCATCAGCGACCGGGTGGCGATCAGCGCTCAGCTAATCGAGGCCGGCACTCAGACTGTCATCTGGGGTGACAGCTTCGATCGGGACGTCAAGGACCTGTTGCGTGTGCAGAAAGAAGTCGCTGACGCAATTGCCGGCGAGGTTCTCAAAAAGCTTCCTCATGACACTTCGCCGGCACGCGAGGTGAACCGGGAAGCCTATCTCTCCTACCTGGAGGGCCGCTATTTCTGGAACAAACGCACCAGCGAGAGCCTGACCCGGGCGCTTGCCCTCTTTCAAGCCTCGATTACGGCGGATCCGACTTATGCACCACCGTACGCGGGCTTGGCCGACTGTTATGAGTTGCTGGGATCAGCGCCTTACACGACTCTGCCTCCGAATCAGGCATTTCCCAAGGCCGAGGAAGCGGCCAGAAAGGCCCTTGCCCTCGATGACCGTCTCGCGGAAGCCCACGTTTCACTGGGCTACTCGGAAATGGTTTACGAGTGGAATTTACCGCAAGCGGAGAAGGAGTTGGCCCGGGCGCTCGAATTGCGACCCGACTATGCCACCGGGCACCAGTTCTACGCGTACTATCTCACCGCAATTGGCGATCTGAACGGTGCCATCGAGCATCGCAAGAAAGCCCTGGAACTCGATCCCATCAACCCCCTTCTCACCTCGGCCTTAGGAGAAGCGTACTACCAGTCCCGCCAGTATGATCGGACGATCGAGCAGAACTCCCGGTCGCTCGAACTCGATCCCAGCTATGCCATTGGGCTGGTCAACATCGGCCGCGCGTTCGAACTGAAGGGCATGCATCCGCAGGCCCGGGACGCGTTCCAGAAGATTCTGGCCGTCTCGCCTGAGAACCCCGCCGTGTTGGCCTTGATGGGCCACGAATACGCCACCTCGGGTGAGCCCGGCAAAGCCCAGGCGATCATCGCAAAACTGCAGCAGATCTCCGCACGCAGCTATGTTTCCAGTATCTACATCGCGCTCGTGTACACGGGGTTGCGCGACACCAACCACGCGTTCGAGTGGCTGGACAAGGCGTACAACGAACGCTGCGAATATCTGGTTTATCTCCCTACCGAACCACTCGCCGACCCTCTCCGGAACGACCCGCGCTTTCCAAAGCTTCTGCAACGCCTCGGCTTGAGATCGGTCCCGGTCCCCAGCGCCTCGGCCCATTAGTTGCGCCCGGCTCGGCGGAAAGTTCGCAAAGGGCGAGCGCTCGTTTGAAGGCCTCGTCAACCTTCACAACCGCGACGCCTGACGGCATAGTGCGACAAGCGTGCTCTGACGTTGCTTGTCGCTTGCGGGCTCTCCAAGAACAACCTACCGTCCGCCATTATGACGAGCGCACTGTCGGCTTTCGCATGGATCGGCATGTCCATCCTGATCTCTGAATTCCTTGGCTACGTCCTGCACCGCCTCATGCACATCGGCAAGATTGGGTTCTTGAGCCGCAATCACATGAGACACCATCTCCTGCTGTACGGCCCTTTGCAACCGCAGCGGTCCGGCTCCCAGTACCAGGATGCCACCACCGGGAAATTCGCCATCGGCAATGTCGGTCTGGAGTGGGTGCTGCCCAGCGCTGCCCTACTCGGCACCGGTGTTCTGCTGCTTCGTTGGTTGCGGGTAGAGCCAGGCCACCAAGCGATCTTCGTTGCCGTTACCTTAGCGTGGAGTTTCCTGATGTTCAGCTATCTCCATGACCGCATGCACATCACGGGCTTCTGGATGGAACGGAATCGTTGGTTGAAGTCCTGGTTCCAGTCGGCCCGCCGGGCCCACGATATTCACCATTGGGCTCTCAACCATCGAGGCTTGATGGACAAGAACTTTGGCATCGGTTTCTTCTTTTTCGACCGCTGCTTTGGAACCTTCACCATGACGCGGCCGGTCTTCAATCACAGGGGATATGAAGCCGCGAAGCAACGATTTGGGAACTTGCGGTCGCACGGTCGGCAAGACCGAGAAGACCGGGAGCCTGCGGTGAAGTCCCCGGAGTCAACCGGAGGCAGTAGTCCCAGACTTCGTCCTCCAGACGCGAGAGTCGGCTACGGGAGTATCCGTCGTGCCCGCTTGAAAGGGAGCCGACGTTGGACGGGCCCGCCGAGTGTTGAGAGGTGGCAAAGCACTCAGATTCGCGGTGACTGGAAAACAGAAAAAACCCGCCGCATCCCCGCGGCGGGTTCTCTATTCAGGAGTTTGCTCGAACTAGACCAGGTTCAGTTTGCGCCGGATCACTCCAGCCAGACCGATCAAGCCAGTACCGAACAGGCTCAGGGTACCCGGTTCGGGAACCGAGAGGTTGGTGTCGCCACTCGACAAGTCCGCGCTTCCGTTGAAGTAGCCCTTGCCGACGTTGACAGTCAACTGAACGGTCGCAGCAACCTGCCCCGTCGGACTCACCAAGCCGCCCGTGAGGGTGTAGATGTGGGTGCCATCGGCAAGCGTCATCAGATCCCACTCCGCGGAACTGAAGGTGCCGCTGAAGATCACGCCGTTAGGAATGCCGTTGGTCCCGTTGCCAGTGATGGTGAACGTGCCGCCAGGAGCCAGAATGCCGCCCGCCTGAGCGTTGCCGCTCGTGAAGGCACCCGTGCTGAAGTCGACAGTTCCAAGATTTGATCCCACCGCACTACCATACTTCCACAAGGTAGAGCCGGTAAGGGTCAGGCCACTCGAATTACCCGAGACAACGCCCCCAGCGTTCGAGATGTCGATGCTGCTATTTGCAAAAGCTGCCAATGGCAGGGCCAGTGCCAGAACAGCCAGCAATACCAGTTTCTTAACCATGAAGTTACTGCCTCCTAGGAAGGTTCCGAATCATGGCCTCCGGGGGAACGAGACCACGTTGGGCGCCGCACCTCCTGAGGAGAAGAGGATACAGTACACCCACACCTGCTAAAGCATCCGACGTGCCAAAATGACTGGAAAACAAGGTACATCTTATCATGCTCTTAGAGAAGGTAACGTTACTTACTTGAAACCAATGGTGCAAAGCCATGCGCATGAATACAACTTCTGTTCGGTCCCCAAAAGAATCTGGCGCACTCAGAAATCCTGAGCGCGCCAAAAAATGGAAGCAATTTTCAGCAGGCTGACGCGGATCAAGGGGCGGCGAACCGCCCGTCCAGCGCCTAGTCTGCGGCCAGTCCGCTGCTCGCACTTTCGCGTCGGCGAACGGTGCGGTTGGAGGGCAGCCCGGCATCGCGGATCTTGTACAACAGCGCCCGGTAGCTGATGCTCAGTGCTCGCGCCGCCTGCTTGCGATTCCAGTGATTGGCCTGCAATACCTTGAGGATGACTTTGCGCTCTAGTTCACGCGTGGCCTGGCGCGTAAGCTTCTTGAGCGAAATCGGGCCGTCGAGATTGATCTCCGGGTTGAAATAGTCCTGCTGGCGTGTCACCAGGTCGCTGGAGATGACCTCTTCCGAGCCCAGAATCACGTAGCGCTTGACCAGATTCTCGAGTTCGCGAATGTTCCCGGGCCAGTGGTACTTCTGCAACACCATCATCAACTCGGCGGAAAGCGTCTTCGCGCGACAGTTGTATTTCCGGTTGTAGTACTCCAGGAAATAGGTGACGAGATCCTCGATGTCGCCACGACGCTCGCGCAACGGAGGCAGGGCCAGGTTCACGACATTGATGCGGTAGAACAGGTCCTGTCGGAAAGTGCCGTTTTCGATCTCGTTCTCGAGGACCCGGTTCGTGGCGCAAACCACGCGCACTTCGACTTTCTTGTCTTCCTGCGCGCCGATGCGGCAGAACTGGCCGTCCTGGAGAAGCTGCAGAAGCTTCGACTGCAGCGCCAGATCCAGTTCGGAGATCTCATCGAGAAACAGGGTACCGCGGTGTGCCAGTTCGACTCGCCCGGGCTTCATGCCGTAGGCTCCGGTGAATGCGCCCTTCTCGTAGCCGAACAGTTCACTTTCCAGCAGCGTGCCCGGAATCGCAGGACAGTTCACCTTCACGTAGGGCCCTGTTCTCCAAGGGGAACGGCCGTGGATCATGCGGGCAATGATGTCCTTGCCGGTACCGCTCTCGCCCTGGATGAGGACAGGCACGTTCGCGGCGGCGACTTTGTCCATACGCGCACGCAACGCCTGCATGGCGTCGGAGTGCCCGAAAACGACGGGCTCGGGAGGAATCTCGCCGATGGATTGCACTAAGGAACTGACCGAATTTGTCATTGTCATGGCTTCAAGCGGGCCGGGCCCGCGAATATCCCTGGATGTGCACCCCGGGCACCAAACCGGCGTCCGTCTCCCGATGCTGGAGAGTCCTCCTTATATTTAGCTGATTCTATGGTGCTTACTCTAGTTGTGAAGACAGGTTCATCCAAGCAGACATTGGGGATAGCGGTGCAGAATCTACCATCCAACCGGTAGGAAAAGATTTTCACATTGCAGAAGCAAGTTTCCCACGTACGGAGCGCGTCCGGGAAGCGCCATTGAGCAGAGGGCGGGAGAATTTGAGGCCGAGCAGATGATATCCCTCAGCGTGGCTTACGCGGGTGGCGCGCGCCCGAAGCGTTCGAGCCGCTCGTGGAAGGCCGGCAGTTGCGGCCAGAGGCGCGCTGGGGATTTCCAGCAAAACCTGCGCTGCCTTGGGCAAAGAGCGGCGCACCGCCACCAGGGCTCCCCCGGCACTGATGTTAAGAGCGGTGGCGAACTCGAGGAATTCCTTGCCCTTTTCGTCCCGGCTGCGAACAAACACGGGGATCGCCAAGGGCAGTCGAATCCACTTCCGACGTTCGTTTTCTGGTCTGCGTCGAATCAAGGGTGACCCCGGTCACTTGCAATTTACACCGTCTGACTGGCATCTAATGGGCCAAATCCGCGGGAGGGCCCGGAAACTCAGGGTCTCGCTCCCAAGGCTAGGGAGTTCGGCCGGGAAATGGCGCATCCCGTACCGGATTGGGGGGTTTTGTGGGATTTCGCCGGCTTTCCTTGGCCAATTCAAACCCGTAAAGCGTAACCTGTTGAAAAGTGCAATGATTTACTCTAGTGTGGCAATTCCGGTGCATTTTCGTTGACAATGCCGAGGCCTCCATCCTACGATTCCCTTACGTCATCCCCAAACGTGTCTTTTTGAGAATTTTCCCCCTCCCCGTTCGCCAAGCCACAACTGTCTCTGAATATGGCTGCTAACCCGGATAACGCGTATCTTTCCCCAACCCAAGCGAAGATGAGAACGGAAGCTCGTTTCGTGGAGCCTCCTCCCATGGAGAGTGAAGCTGCCGCTGATTATCCGCAGGATTTGCTGCAGAACTACAACCAGCTGGCGGAGCGGTACCGCCGCACCACCAACGCACTCGCATCTGCCGCTCACGACCTCAAGACGCCGCTGGCCATTCTGAACGGCTACATCGAACTGTTGCAAAGCGAGAAGCTCGGTCCTTTGAACGAGCGGCAACGCGACGTCATCGGCGACATGCAGGCGAGCGGTCAGAGATTGCATCACTTCATCCAGGACTTCCTCTCCTACACTGTGCTGGAGACCGGCGAACTGCGCATGCAGTACGAGCAGGGCGACCTCAATGCCTGCTTGTCCGAAGTATGCCGTTTGTGGTCACCACGTTTTCAGCAGAAAGGGCTTGCGCTCTATTTTCTGGCCAATGAAAAACTGGTGTCGTTCCCGTTCGATTCAGCAAAAATTCAACGGGTGATTTCCAATCTGCTCGAAAATGCATCCAAATTCACGCCGGCAGGTGGAACGGTTTGGTTGCACGCCGAGCCTTACATGTGGGAGCGCCGCGGAGCCGCGAAGTCGGGAGTCCCGCGAGAACGCCGACGCCAGGCGCTGTCGACTCCGAATGCCGTGAAGGTGAGCGTAGCCGATACCGGGCCCGGCATCCCACCCGAATATCACGTGGAAGTTTTTGACGATTTCTTCCGCCTGCCCAGTAATGAAAACCAATCCGATGGTATGGGATTGGGGCTGGCGATCGCGCGCCGGCTGGTAAATGCGATGGGGGGGAAGCTCTGGGTGGAAAGCGAACCCGGCGCGGGCTGCAAGTTTTCTTTTCTTGTTCCGATAAAACCCTCCGTCAACAGCACGATCAAAGGGAAGGCGAAATGAGCGAAGCGACCAACATCCTGCTGGTCGATGATGAACCGGGAATGCTCCGGTACATCCGGACCCTGCTTGAGGTAGATGACTACAAGGTGGAAACCGCGTCGACCGGCGAGGAGGCCCTGCAGCGTGTCGAAAAAGGCCTCGAGCCCGACATGGTGTTGCTGGACGTGCTGATGCCCGGCATCGATGGCCTGGAAACGCTCGAGCAACTGCGCCAAATGCGGCCGGGCGTGAAGGTCGTGATGCTCTCCTGCGTCAGCGATACCCGCAAGGTCGTGCAGGCCATGCGCCTGGGCGCACAGGACTACCTCACCAAGCCCTTCCAGAAGGCCGAGCTCGATGCGGTCATCGATCAGTGCCTCGGGAAGAATCAACAGGCGTATGCCGGAGAAGTCGAAGAACTTTGTGACGACGTGTTTTTCGTGGCCGCCAGCCCTGCGATGCGCAAGATCCGCTCGCAAGCCGCGTTGGTCGCCAATGTCGATATTCCGGTGCTCATGCTGGGCGAAAGCGGCACAGGTAAGGAAGTGCTGGCGCGACTGGTGCACAAACTCTCGCCCCGCGCGCACCGCACCTTCCTCAAAGTGAACTGCGCGGCCGTGCCCGCCGATCTGCTGGAGAGCGAACTGTTCGGCTACGAAGCGGGCGCCTTCACGGGAGCCACTCATCCGAAGCCAGGAAAGTTCGAACTGTGCAACAAGGGAACAATCCTGCTGGACGAAATTGGCGAAATGCCCCCTGTTCTGCAGGCCAAGCTTTTGCATGTTTTGCAAGACCAGCAATTCTCGCGCCTGGGCAGCCGCACCGTCATCAAGGTCGATGTCCGCATTTTGGCGGCGACCAACATCAACATCCCCGAAGCGCTGGCGACCAAACGCCTTCGTGAAGACTTGTACTACCGCCTGAACGCATTCACCCTCAACTTGCCTCCTTTGCGCGAACGGAAGGAAGAAGTACCGATCCTGCTGAAGCATTTCATGTCGCGCATGGCGGAACAGTACGCACGGCCGCCGTTGCCGCTTTCTCCGACACTGATGGCCGCCTGCCTGGAGTATTCCTGGCCGGGCAATCTCCGCGAACTGAGCAACTTCATCAAGCGCTACCTGATTCTGGGCGACGAGAAGCTGGCGATTGCGGAGCTCAACCCGAAAAGCGACGTGAATGGCGGACAGCGAGCCGAGGCGGGGACAAAGGCTGGGGCGGAATCATCGGCGGGCGGATTGAAGTCTCTGTCGCGCAGCGCCAAGGACGAGGCGGAGGCTGCCGCCATCACGCAGGCCCTCGAACAAACCAATTGGAACCGCAAGCAGGCGGCTGCGCTCCTCCAGATCAGCTACAAGGCTCTGCTGTACAAGATCCGCCAGTACGGAATCGCCGAGGCGCGGAGCCATCACAAGCTCTCTGCCGGAGCGTAGACCAAGTCGCCGCTCCGCGGCCCAGATCATTCTGGCTTTACTCCCGCGGCGTATTCGATTTAAAGTAACCGCACTCTGATCGGGGTCGATGTTTGCATGCCCAGTAAGCCCTCGGGTCTCGACAGGTCCCGGTCGGCGCTTTCGCCGCAAGCCATGGGCGAGGTGCTGCTCTCCAGCCAGTTCCTCGAGACGATTCCCGACGCGATTGTGGCGGTGGAGAGCGACGGAACCATCGTCCAGGTCAACTCTCAAACCGAAGCGCTGTTCGGCTACCGGCGCGGCGAGTTGATTGGGCAAAAAATCGAAATACTCATCCCTCGGCGTTACCACGGCCAGCACCACCAGCATCGCGCGTCCTTCGCGCAGTCTCCGAAAGTCCGGCGGATGGGCGCTGGCCTTGATCTGCGTGGAAGACGGCGCGACGGGTCGGAGTTCGCCGTCGAGATCAGCTTGAGTCCCGTGTCCATGGGCAACGGGACGCTGGTGCTGAGCGCGATCCGCGACATCAGCGACCGCAAGCGCATCGAAGAAGAACTGCGGCGGGCGCACGAGGAACTCGGTCGCAAAACAGCCCAGGAAATCGGAGAAGCCCGGGCACGCCTGGCGTCCATTGTCGACTCCTCCGCGGACGCGATCATCGGCAAGGATCTGGACGGCACCATTACCACCTGGAACCGGGGTGCCGAAGCCATGTATGGCTATAGCGCGGACGACGTGATCGGGAAAAACATCTCCCTGCTGACTTCGAAGGAGCGTCCGGATGAGATCCCGCAGATCCTGGCAAAAATTGCGCGCGGCGAACGCATCGAGCATTACGAGTCGGTGCGCGTCACCAAGGACGGGCGCCACCTGAATGTCTCAATCTCCATTTCGCCGATCCGCGAGTCCGGCGACCGGATCGTGGGTGCGTCGGCAATTGCCCGTGACATCACCGCCCAGAGGCGAGCCGAGGATCACCTTCGCCAGGCGCAGAAGATGGAAGCGGTTGGCAGACTGGCGGGCGGCGTTGCGCACGACTTCAATAACATTTTGGGCATCATCAGCGCTTGCACCGAATTGCTGCAGGACCGCGTCGATCCGGGCGGCGATCCCACGCAGTACATCAGCAATATCCGCAGGGCGGTTGAGCGAGGTACTTCCCTGACGCGCCAGTTGCTGGCCTTCACCCGGAAGTCCACCGTAGAACCGCAACTCATCGACCTGAACGTCCGCCTCAAGGACGTTACGAAACTGATCCGCCCGCTGATGGGCGACGACGTCGAGATCGTGGTCGCTCCCCGCTCTGCCTCCGCCATCATCGAGATTGATCCCGGCCAACTGGACCAGATTGTTCTAAACCTGGCGGTAAATTCCCGAGACGCGATGCCGCGCGGCGGAAAATTCATTCTCGAAACCGCTGCGGTCGAACTGGACGAGATCTTCACCGCCCAGCATCGTCCCATGAAAACCGGTCGCTATATCCTGCTGGCGGTCAGCGACACCGGCACCGGCATGGATCAAGCCACGGTCAGCACGGATTTTCGAACCCTTCTTCACCACCAAGGAGATCGGCAAAGGTACCGGGCTCGGACTGGCCACCGTTTACGGCATCGTTCAACAAAATGGCGGGCACATCTGGGTCTATAGCGAACCTGGAAGCGGATCGACCTTTAAAGTCTACCTGCCGAGCGCGGAGGACAGGATCGCCGAGCAAGCGGAGCCTGAGAAAGAGGCGGCCATTGCTCGCCGCGAAGGCACTACCATCCTGCTGGTAGAGGATGACGAGATCATGCTCAGCCTGACGCGCGAGCTTCTCGAGCAAAACGGCTACCGCGTGCTGGAAGCAAAAGACGGAAACTCCGCGATCGAGGTCATGCGGTCCCACGCCGGTCGAATTGACATATTGCTGACCGACGTCGTGATGCGGGGCATGAGCGGACCGGAACTGGTGTCAAAAGTAACCGTCTCTCACCCAGCCATCAAAGCGGTCTACATGTCCGGGTACACCGGGGAATTGATCGCGCACCATGAAGACGTGAGGCAAGGCATTCCCCTCCTCGAAAAGCCCTTTACCCGCGCAGCCCTGTTGAACATCCTTGATACCGCTTTAGCCTAGGGCTCGCCCGGCAGTCCCTCGAGTCACACCCTGCTGGTGATGGAGATCACACAGAACTGTGCCAAATAACGCACCCAAAGAGCCAGTTCGGCTCTTGCCGGGCGCAGCATGGTCTTGAAAAATTCCTTATATTCTACTGATTATATTGATCTTAAGGCAATATTCCAAGGCTACGTCTGCTCCCTGACCAGATGGCGTGTGGCTTGCCCTTGTATGAGCTGTTCACAGGAGGCAGTTATGGCCACTCAACCGATGAGACCCCCACAGAAGCCCGCGGCAGCCCACTCAGCGTTTGGCGATCTGCCTCCCGCCATTGTCCGGGAACTGGAAACGGTAACGCTTACCAACCACTATCCGACCGGGGCAGTTCTGTTCTCCGAAGGACTAGCACCGCGAGGAATCTACGTCGTGCAAAGCGGGCTGGTGAAACTGTCAGTCTGCGCCAGCGACGGCCGCACCCTGATTCTGCGGATCGCTCAGGCCGGCGAGGCGCTGGGCGTCGCTTCCACGATCGGTGGACGCGACTACGAGGCCACCGCGGAGGCGCAGCAACCCTGCGACGTCACCTTCATCCGCCAGAGCGACGTGCTCCGCATGATGCGCGTCCATGGCGAATTTGCGCTCTGGATTACCCAGTTGCTCAGCCGGGACTATAACTTCACTTGCCGCGAGATTCGCACGCTCATGCTCTCCGGGTCCGCCAGCGAGAAATTGGCGCGACTGCTGGTGGGCTGGCTGGAAGACAGAACGGGATGCCCGAATCCGACCCGCATGAAGGTTCCTCTTACCCATGAGGAGATCGGGCAGATGATCGGCACCTCGCGCGAGACCGTAACGCGCCTGATGGCGGGATTCCGCAAGCAGCGGATGATTGAGCAGGAAGGCGCAACCTTGGTGGTTTCCAACCGGCTCGCGTTGGAATCACTTATTACTGCATAAGCACCGGAAAGGTAGTTAGGCGCAAGAAATAGACCCCGCGTCAGGAGAATTCCCGTTCAATATTTCCCCTGACGTGGGGCCTGCGCCACTTCGTCTGTAACTACCCTATTGCCTTCGACGTAATCGGACAATACAGGAAAATCAGTAGAAAACAGGCTCACAAACTTCAGAAAATCTTCCCCTCTGTGTCGGATGCCCTTAGGCTGGACGAAAGGCGGTTACGGCCTCAGCCAGCGTACCGTGGAAGGGCACAATCGTCGGAATGTGGGAGGTGTGCGCGATTTCCTCGACTATGCCCTTTGCGCCGACGACGCGCAATCCTCCGCCCGCATTCTTGAGTTTCTGAGAAGACATCACGATGGTGCCGAAGCCGGTGCTATCCACCCGCTGCACGTCCGTCAGGTCCAAAATCACTTTCGTCACCTTCTCACGGATCAACTCGTCGATCTGTGCCTCGATATCCTGGCACGCACGGCCCATCGCAATGCGGCCCGAAAAGTGAAACACGGCGATGTCGGGTGCGACCAGCTCTTTCCTGATTACGAGCATCGAGCGCGGGCCTCCAGCACTGGCGTTCAGGTTGGGAAGAGTGGCAGTTCAATGTAGCAGACTTTGCGGAAGCAGAAACGTCATCGCAAAGTCGGTTGGACCAGACGCCGGGTTCTCGTATCCCTAGAAGTTGTCAGGACATGAGACAAACACCCGGTTGAAGTTGAGCTTGTAGCGCCGGCACTTCTCCGGACGAATGCCCGCAGAAAAATGCCGGGACGCTGCCGCCGCTACAACCCCGCAGAAGCTAGGAGCGCTCCTACTGAAGCTTGCTGTGCGCCGGATAAAAACGCTCTATCATCCGGCCGGTCATAAGCCCGCCTTCATACTCCGGAATGACCACTTCATCGGCGCCCGAGGTGCGGATCGCCTGCGCGTAGCGCTGCTGACCGGCACGCGTGATGATCTTCAGCTTGGGATTCAGGGAACGTGCGGTCACGGTGATGTACAGGTTGTCGGCATCGTTGTCGATGACGATGCAAATACCGCGCGCGCGCTGGATGCCGGCGGCCAGCAGTACATCATGCCGCTTTGCATCCCCCTGGATGACGGCAATGCCGTCCGCCAGCAACTGGCGGTAGAGGCCTTCATTGGTTTCAATTAAAACCATCGGGATCTCCAGGCGTTGCAGTTGGTCGACGACCGTGCGTCCCACTTGCCCGTAGCCGCAGACGATGAAATGATCCCGAGCCTTTTCGAGGCTTATGTCGTTGATCATGGATTTCCAGGCCTCCATTCCCTGCCGGCGAAAAATCGTGACCAGCACCCGCTCTGCGATCCAGATTTGAAATGCAAACAGGCAAAAATAGACCAATACCGCAAAGAACTTCGTAGGGTCATGAATCTGGCGGTAGTCGATGGAATGGGGATGCGTGATCCAGAAGAATCCATCTTGCCAACGCAGTCCTTCCAGACGCCGGTACACAAGGACGCACAAAACATTGAATCCGGCAAAAAGCACGACTGGCAACGCGAGCCGGCGCAGGAACACGATGACGAGATGTGAGAATGAGGCGCGAATCGAAATTTCTCCTGAGGCGGACCCATCCGACCGAAACCAACCGACCGGTCGGTTTGTGACGCATTATACAGAACTCAGGCGGTCTCTCCTATTCAGGTTGGCCATGAGAGTTTTCGTTGGTTCAAATCGAGGAACTGGGCGGAAGAGTGATCTGGCACGCGCGACCGCCGGCACACACTCGGTCGACGAACAGCGTCGCCGACCTTACTTACGCAAGTTGTTCCGTGCAGTGCAGCCGCCTATTGCACCACCAGCGTTATGGGAGTGGTTTGCGAGAACGACCCGGAAGTTGCCGAAACGTTGATGGTATAAGTGCCGGCGGGCGTGCCGGTGTTGGTGGTGCTCGAACTGTGGCCGCCGCAAGCGGGCTGCAGCAGGATCAGCGTCGCCAGCGCCAGAAAGAGCAGTGCACCCATTGCGCGCCGCCTCCGACTCAAACGGCTGCCAATGCCCACTCCCAAAAATGCCAGACCCGTTATTGGGAGCCAACTCGCGTAGAAAACTCCTCGAGTTGGATACCGGCCTGCGGTAGTCGTAACTCTGGGGAAGGTGCTGATCACGAGCGTGACAGTCGAGGGGCTCGAATTCTGCAACGTGACCGGGTTGGTGGATGGCGTGCATGTTGTGCCGCCTCCGGGAAGCCCCGACGAGCAAGCAATCGAGATGGATGCCGTGAAGGTCGTCAGTGGAGTCAGCTGGATCGGATAGCTGGCGGGATTTCCGGCCACCACCGTTTGGCTCGACCGGAGGGCAGTGAGCTTGAACGAGTTCACGGTGACCGGCAAAGCGATGGCGGTTTTCGCGAACGCGCCCACCGACACCGTGCCCGTGTTCGCGATGGTTCCCGGGCCGGTCGGCGTCAGGTTCACCGTCACAGTGGTACTCTGTCCGCCGTTGATCGTGCCCAGGTTACACAAAACTTTATTGTCGGTCGGAGTGGTGGGGCAGGTTCCTCCCGACGCCGAGGCGGAAACAAAGGTCACCGGAGCGCTCCCGCTACCCGCGGAAAGATTGTCTGTAAAAGCGACGTTGGCAGTAGTGTCGCCGGTATTCTTGATGGTGTAGGTAAAAGCTATCTGGTTCCCGGCATTGACCGAGTTGGAGGTCGGCGAAGCGACGGTCAGATCAAAATTAAGGCTGGGACCAAGTTTGGAAACGAAGACATCCTGGGCACCCTTCAGCCCCGACTGCTTTGGATTCACGGTCGGAAAATCGGAAGATGTTGTTTCCCCGGTCACATAACTGTTGGAGTCCGTGTCGATCGCAATGCTGGTGCCGGTGTCCGTGGAGGAACCGCCCAGGAAGGTGACAAACTGGCTCGTTGTGGCAGTGGTACCGAGCGTATCGAGGCGCGCCACAAAAGCATCCTTTGGACCCTTGAGGCTTCCCCCTCCCGTGATGGGGTTCAAGGCTACGAGATCCGCGGACGCGGTCGTGCCCACGACTCTTGCGCCTTGCACGCTGTCCACGGCGATGCCGTTGCCTACGTCATCGCCCGAGCCGCCCAGGTAGCTAAAATAAGTCAGCAGCACATTCGTGGTCCCGGTCCCGGTCGCGGGATTATTCACCTTGGCGACGAAGGCGTCAGTGCCACCTTTGAGACTGGCCTGATAGGCAGTAATACCTCCGCTGACCGTGGGGTGGTCCGTCGAGTTCGTGGAACCGGTCACGTACGCATTGCCCGACGCATCCAAGCCGATCCCAAGACCGAAATCTGCGCCGCCGCCCCCCACGTAGGTGCAGTAGAGCAACTGGGCACCGGTGGTTGTTCCCGGATTCAGCTTGGCTACGAATGCGTCCGGATTCGTTACCGTCGCGCCGCTCGTTGGACAACTCGTGGTAACCGTGGGATTCCCCAGGCAAGTCTGAAACGCGTTCTTGATCGGAAAGTCCGTCTGCGCATTTTGCCCCGTGTATAGATACGTCGTCCCACCGGTCAGGTAAATATTCGATCCGTTAGCATTATTATCGACGGCGATCGCCCCGCCTGTGACCGTGCCGGTGGACGGAATACCGCCGCCAAAGTAAGTGGAGAACACCAGGCTGTTCGTCCCGGAGCTGGTCGATGCAATCTTGCTGACGAAAAATGCATTCGTTCCCTGCAGGGTCGACTGGAACGTTCCCGCGGTCGGCGCCAGAGGGAAGTCCGTCGAGTCGGTTATTCCGATCACGTACACGAAGCCCTTATTGTCGAGCGTCATGCCCTTGGCGGTATCGGTCTTGCTGCCGGAAAAATAACTGGAGTACTTCAGGGTCGCGCCCGTGGAATCGAGTTCGCTCACGAACGTGTGCGGATTGCCGGGCGCGAGCGGCGCCGTCTGGAATGCGCTAGTAGAGGTCGGGAAGTCCGTCGAGGTCGTGGTACCAGCCACGTAGACGTTGGTCGCCGCATCCACCGCGATTCCCACGCTCACATCGGCGCCAGTGCCACCCAGATAGGTTGCGAAGACGAGCGTCGCACCGGTGGGATCGAACTTCGCAATAAAGACGTTCGAGGTCGCGCCCGACTTAAACGTGGTCGAGTCAGTGACGGGGAAGTCGCTCGAGGTGGTCGCGCCCGTCACGTAGATGTCGGGACCCGAGTCGACCGCAATCGACGGGAGCATCTCCGTACCCGTGCCGCCGAAATACGTCGAGTAGCTCAGCACTGGATCAATAACCAGCGTCTGGCTGCGGTCATAGTCCCCGATTTCGAAGCCCACCCGATCCCGGGCAAGCATCACGAAGCGCCCATCCACCGGCCTTTGACCTGAATCTTCCTGCTGATACACGCGCGGGGCTGCAAGGCGAACAGCACCGTCCGCGGTCTCGACCACCAGGTCGCCCGCATCGAGGTTCAGTCCGCGCGATCCCTCGAAACTGAGCTGAATGTTCCTGGCGTCGGCGCCCGGCGCAACCTGGAAGTCGTATTCCAGTTGTCCCTGTTTTCCGTAATACACCAGATCGATCCCGGGATAAATCTGCGTGTAGCGCACGCGCGCGTACTGCGGAACGTTATGCTGCCACTTGGCAGGATCGTTCCCGATCAGGTAATTGCTCTTGCCGGGGAGCTGGTCGGCGCCCGCAACCAACGGCTTCGCGTTCGCGCCCGCCAACTTCATACGAAGCACAGAGGACCTGGTCTTCCTTCCACTGGTGATCGGGCCAGAGTGTTGCAGGGAGAGTACGGCATCCTGATCCGTGAGGAACAAGCCATAACCGCTTCCTCGGGCGATGAATCGTACGCGCGGATCGGTTTGTCCCTGGTTGGGCTCGAACATCAGAGGAAGGTGCCCGTAGCTGGTGATCGCCGGCCGGGACTTTGTGTGCGCGGGTTGCACCCCGAGAGCAGCAAATGGCGCGACGGGGGCGGCACTGCCCCCGTTGGGATGGGAGCCTAGCGACAGAACCGTCGCTCCGACGACCACCAGCAGCCACGCTGCCGGGAGAATTCGGCTCCACAACAGGCCTGTACCCAACCCACGGCGATTCAATCTCACGAGTTCCTCCGAAGTATTCAATTCAGGTGGAGAGGAATGAAGAACGGCACAAAAATTTCCCCGCAACTCCGGGCGTACGGAGTGGCAGGCACTATCTCCAAATCCAAGTGAAAAATAAGTAACTACTTAAACATCCGGCGGATAGCAGTGTCAAGCGAACGCAGCTCTGCCCTGCCCGCTCAAGCGTGGTGAGATGCAGAATGCCGCCACGCGAGATGCCGCCAGCTGCACAAAAGTGGATCCGCCAACAGCCACAGCAGAAATTGTTTATCGGCAAAGAAGAAATGAATTGCATAAGACTCTCAAGGTCCACGGAGTTCCATCAAGCTGAGCAGGCATGAACCTGTTTGTTTTCCACACGCCAGCCGAGCCTATGGCGAGAAGCAGTTGGCATCGCGATTGCTCCGTGACCTGATTGCGCATCCGGCGTGGTGCGTCCCCCCAAACGCCTTCATGTACTGCGCGACGATGCACGCCGCCAGGTTCAGGCGTTTACCGAGTCAGTTCCCGGGCCTTTTTTGCTGTTGCAAACTGCTGATAAATAAGTAAATTGGCTTCACTGGCAGCGGACTTTTGCAGAGAGTTCGTCCAGCAGAGGCAGGCTTTTGAATGGATTGATCCAGCTCGGACGTTCGATGGGGCTGGCTTTCGTATCGAGATTCGCCACGGAGAACGCGCTTGATGCTGCAAGAATCCTCAGACCGCCGTTCCATGAGACGTTTCGACATGCGCCTGCCGGCCGCCATTCGTCTCGCGGGCGACGCTGCGGACGAATTCCTTACCGAAACTCAGAATGTCAGCGCGCGTGGTGTGTTCTTCTACCTCGACCGAATCGTGGCCTCTGGATCGCGGATCGAGGTGACCCTCACGTTCCCGCCCCATGTCACGCTCACTGACCCGGTCCGGGTGCGCTTTGCGGCGCGCGTCATCCGCGTAGAAACGCCGTTGCCTTCTGCACGTATCGGGGTCGCGGCCATGATTGAAGAGTACGAGTTCCTGCGCTCAACCCCGGCCCCGGATTTCACCGCCGCTTTTGCCCAGCAATGGAAGATGGAAAGCTAGTTTCTGTCGAAGGGCCGGGCAGCTTGCCCTAAGCCTAGCCGAATGGATCCCTGCCCGTCGGCGCGAAGCGCTCACTCTCGAACCAGGCGGCAGTCCTGATTTTCAGCTCTTTTTCTTGTTCAACTCTTCGACTTCCTGCTTCAGGCGGGAGTAGCGCCGGACCACGGTAATCAGGTAGGCAATATGGATGGCCCAAGTGGCGGCGTAGGCGACGTAAAGGTAGGTCATCGCAGTGCGCTCCTCGGCTCCAGCAGTGCCTCGAGCGCCTGGGTTTCTTCGACTTCACGCTTCATGCGCTCCAGGCGATAGCGCGACCAGCAGATCAGGTATGCGAAACACAGAAACGCCAGCCAATTGATCAGCAGGACATGCAACATGCGGGGATCGATGGATCCTCCGCCTCCAATCACAGGCTGCGGATGCTGCGTTCGGAAGAACCAGATGGAGAAGTACACCAGGGGAACATCGAGCGCGCCGAACACTGCCAGCGCCGCCGCCAGCACGGGCGTCTGTCCGCTGGACGAAAAACGCCTCAGGACCAGGTAGCTGACATAGATCAACCACAATACCAGGGTCGAGGTGAGACGCACATCCCATGTCCACCAGATACCCCAGACAGGCCGTGCCCACAGCGGACCCGTCACCAGCACGACCGTGCAGAAGACGACCCCGACTTCCGCGGTCGTCAGCGCGAGCATGTCGGTCTGCTGTTCCGAGAAGTATTTTCTAACAAGGAAGTACAGTCCTACTAGTGCGACGCCGGTCGTCACAATCGAGGACGGGCGAACCCCAGGCGGCAGAAGACTTGGGATCACATACGGCGCTATGCAGGTCAAAACACCGATTGCTATGACAACCCAATTAGCAATTTTGTCGGTCTTCGGATCTCGCCGCACCAGGTACTGCACTGAGGCCAGAAAATTGATGAAGAACAGCAGGAACGCCGTCCACGCCGAGGGCACATGGTAATAAAAGATGCGCTGCACGTCGCCCATGGTCTGCTCGGTCGGGGCCGCGACTAGCGCCTCGTAGAGCGCGTAGCTCAGCAATGCGGCCGTCAAAAGTCCGAAGATGGGGAAGGCTTTTTTCATTCCGCGTGCAATACCGTTTCGAACAGGGCCAGACAGGCAGTAGTAAACACCACATCATACGTCGCAAGCAACACGATCCAGAACTTCGCCGAGGTAGACGGGTCGCCCACCAGGATCGTAGTGGTGGCTTCCACCATGGATAGTAACGCTGGAATAGTGATCGGGAATAGTAAAAGGGGCAGCATGATCTCGCGGCTTCGGGTCCGCAAGGACATGGCCGCAAAAAACGTCCCGTTCACGACAATTGCCCAAGTGCCCAGAATCGCCACCGGAAGCAGTTGCCATGCCGGACCCAGCACCCGCAGCTTGTAAAAGACAACGAACAACGGGGTCATCAACGCTTCCAGTACGCCCACAAAGAGGAAATTGCCCATGGCCTTCGCCAGGAACAGCGCATTGGCGGGCGCGGGCGACACCCGGTAAGCATCCAGAACCTGGTTCCGCAGTTCGCGGGCCCAAGTCTGGTTGAGCGCGACCACCGCGGCAAACAGGAACGCTACCCAGACCAGGCCGCCGGCGATCTGGCGCGATTCCTCGGCCACCGGGTCAAACGAAAAGCTGAATACCACCACGACCAACAGCGCAAAAAACAGCATGGAGTTGATAGCGTCCTTGGAGCGCCACTCCAGGCGGATGTCTTTGGTCAGCGTGGCCAGCAAGATGCCCGTGGGCGCGCTCATGCCGTCTCCATGAATTTCAAGTCGGGCGTGCGGTTGATGATTTGCCCGTTGTCCATCCAGACGAACTCATCAGCACTGCCTTCCAGCAAAGAAGCCTGGTGCGTCACCACGAAGATCGTCTTGCCCTCATCGCGCATGCGGGCAAGCAGTTTCACCATTTCGCGGGCGGAACGGATATCCACGTTGGAGAAGGGTTCGTCGAGCAGCAGAATCCTGGGATCGTTCAGCAGGGCGCGCGCCAGCGACATCCGCTGGCGCATCCCCTGGGAGTATTGTCCCACCGGCCGCTCCAGTTCCGGATCGAGCCCCACCGCCTGGACGGTCTGCGCGCAGCGCGCAGCGTCCTCCAGACCGTACAGGCGCGCAAAGTAGCGCAGGTTTTCCATGCCGCTCATCTCGTCATAAAGCAGCGAAGGATGCGCCATGTAGCCGAACTCGCGACAGACCTCGCGCGGGTCGTTCTTCCCCAGGATCATGATCTCGCCGCGCGTGGGTGGCACCAACCCGGCAAGGATGCGGAGCAGCGTGGTCTTCCCGGCTCCGTTGTCGCCTAGAATGCCGTACATGCGGCGAGCACGGAACGAGGCGGTCACGCCGCGCAAGGCGGCAAAGCGCCCGAACTGCTTGACTAGATTTGTGACCGCAATGATGGGGTCGGCTTCGGTGTGCGCCGCGTTGGGGTCGTTCACAGTCGAATTGGTCTCGTCAGAGAAGCCAACCGCGCGCTACAGGGTTACGCCCTTCGAAGAGCCTTGCGACTCGGTCACGCTCTTGGGCGGCGCCGTGTTGGGAGTGCCGCTCGCCGGATCTCCGGGATTCGCCGGAGCGTACTTCGATGCGCATTTCGCCTGTAATCCCTTGGCGTGGAAAACGCCGTCTTTTCCAAAGCTGCCCTCGGCAAGTGCCTGCGAGTTGTCCTTGAACGTGTCCGGCGGTGGCTCGCTGCCCGCGTAGCTCACAGGCAGGCTCATATCCTGCTCGATCAGTATGAAATCCACGTGCGTGCCGTTGCGCTTAATCGATCCCGGCTGCACGTTGCCCGCGACGCGCAACCGCTTGGTGTAGGCGCTGTCCCCGAGGCCACGGAGTTCCTTGATGGTGACGTAGTAGCTCTTGCTTTCCTGCACTCCCGTGTACGCCAGATAGCCCAGCATCAGCAGGATGAGGACAGTGGCCCCGCCAAATTTCAGATATTTGCTGCTTTCGCTCGACATAAGTATTTTCCCCGAGGCTTGTACTCCGACTCTACCTGTCGCCGGAGCCCCGGTCAAGACACAATCGGGCATCCGAGACCTGCCCTTCAGCAGCGTATCCTATTGATTCGAAATGGATAAACCTCCAACCCGGGCATCCTGCGAATCTCTATCCGTGCTGATAGAATGCCAGCCTGCATTGCTCTCTCGAGGGGGGCGCGCTCTTCATGATTCATCCCTGGCACGACGTAACCCCCGGCGACAAGTTGCCCGCCGAGTTCAGCACCGTCATCGAAATCCCCTTCGGCTCCAGCGTGAAGTACGAGCTGGACAAGGCAAGCGGCCTGATCAAGCTCGATCGTGTGCTGTACTCCGCGGTCTACTATCCGGCGAACTACGGCTTCATCCCGCAGACGCTTGCCGAAGACGACGACCCGCTCGACGTCCTGGTGCTCTGCCAGGAGACCGTGGTGCCGCTGACCATCATCCACGCCCGCGCAATCGGCCTGATGACGATGATCGACTCCGGCAAAAAGGACCACAAGATCATCGCTGTGGCGACCGAGGATCCGGAGTTCAACAGCTACCACGAAGCGAACGAAATGCCGCCGCACCGCCTGCTCATGCTGCGGCGCTTCTTTCAGGACTACAAGCAACTCGAAGGTAAGGCGGTCGAGGTCGACGAAATTCGTCCCGCCGCCGAAGCCTTCCCCATCATTACTGGCGCACTCCACCGCTACAGCGAGCAGCGCCGGAAGGGGTTCCGGGAACTGCAAGGCAAGCACTAATGGTCAGGTCTTAGCTGTTAGCCTCTCGCTCTTAGCCGTTAGCTTGAAATCATATGCGTTGAGTCAAACAGCGAGTCCGAGTTCAATCAAGGGTCGTCCGCTGATAACCGTGGGTTTTTGGAACCGGTGCCCCACGACAGCTTTCAACTCTCTCCTCTTGCTCTCGCTTAGAGCGCGGCTGATTCAGGCTAAAAGCTACGAGCCCAGAGCTAATAGCTGCCTTTCCTCACCAGACCCGGCAGGCGTTCTCCGCCACCATCGGTTGCCCGGCCTTGCATCCCCAGGCCTTCTGGAACTCCGGCATGTTCTGCACCACGCCGTTGACGCGGTACTTGCCCGGCGAGTGCGGATCGACTCTCACCAGCATGCGCGAAAACTCCGGCCGCCGCTTTTCGCACCACACGCGGCCGAATCCCAGGAAGAAGCGCTGCTCCGGCGTGTAGCCGTCGATCTTCTCCGCCGCCTTGCCGGTTTTGTCGTCGGCGATCATGTGTTCGCAGCGGCCATCAACGCGATGCGTGCGCCGCCGTTGTCCGCCGTGTTCTCGCCCAACGTGAGCTTGCCGTTCAGCTTCAGATCGTCGATCGCGGTGAAGTTGCCGTATTCATTGGCGACGCAGCTGGCGCGCTTTTCGAATTCCTTGCCGTCCTGCTCCGTCCACCAGTCGCGCAGGTTGCCTTGCGGATCGAACTTGCGGCCCTGGTCGTCGAAGCCGTGGGTCAATTCGTGGCCGATCACCACGCCGATGCCGCCGAAGTTGACGGCATCGTCCATCTTCTTGTCGAAGAACGGCGGCTGCAGAATGCCGGCCGGGAACACGATCTCGTTGTGCGAGCCGCTGTAATAGGCATTCACCGTCGGCGGCGTCATGCCCCACTCCTTGCGGTCGAGCGGCTTGCCGATCTTGGCGATCTGGCGCTGCGATTCGAATTCGTTCGCGCGCAGGAAATTCCCCAGCAGGTCGCCGCGGCTCAACTTTCAGCGAGCTGTAGTCGCGCCACAGGTCGGGATAGCCGATCTTGTTGCGGATCGCATCCAGCTTGATCTTCGCCTGCTTCTTGGTGTCGTCGCGTCATCCAGGGCAGGCCGTGGATGTCCTGATCGAGCGACTCTCTCCAGCGCGTCCACCATCTTCAGCATGCGCTGCTTGCCGTCCGCGCCGAAAGTCACTTCCACATATTTCTGCCCCAGCGCTTCGCCCAGGGCGCCATCGGTCGCATCCACGCAGCGCTTCCAGCGGGCCTGGATCTTCCGCCTGCCCGGTGAGGTATTGCCGCATCTTGAAGTTGGCGTCCACGAACGGCTTGGAGAGCCAGGGCGCCGTCGCGTCGAGCAGGTGCCAGGCTGGCGTAGGTCTTCAACGCATCCAGCGACTCGCTGTCGATCACCGCATTCACCTGCTTGAAGAAGTCCGGATTCGCGACGTTCAGTTCCGAGAACGCTGGCGCTCCCATGGCCGTGAAATAGCGGTTCAGATAGAAGTTGGGCGCCAGGCCACCGCGTGCCTCGCGCGTCATCTTGTGATCGCGATTCTTGGGATCGCGGCGCAGCGTGCGGTCCATCGAGGCCTTGGCCAGCGCGGTCTCGATGCGCAACACCGTCTGCGCCGACATCGCCGGCCTGCTGCGGCGTCTGGCCGGCCAGCGTGAACATCTGGGTCGCGTATTCCGACCAGGTGCTGGCGCATCTCCGTCATCTTGGGATCGTCCTTGATGTAGTAGTCGCGATCGGGCAGCGTCAGGCCGCCCTGGTCGATGTAGGCGATCACCAGGTCCGCATTGTGCAGATCCGGAGCGGAGTAAAAACTGAACAGCGGGTTCGCACCCACCATGTGGGACGTGGGCGATCAGCATCGATCAGCGCTGCTTGTCTTTCGCGCGCCGCGATCCGGTCCAGTTCCGGCTTGAGTGGATCCAGCCCCTTGGCGTCCGCCGCTTTCTCGTCCATGCAGGCGCCGTAATAGTCGCCGATCTTCTGCTCGACCGCGCTCGCGCGTCCGCGCCGCCGCCGACGCCTTCTCCAGGATGCTCGCGCAGGGTCACCAGGTTGCGCTCATACAGTTCGGCAAAGCTGACCCATTCCGTCTGGTCGGCCGGAATTTCCGTGTTCTTCAGCCAGTTGCCGCAGGCGTACTGATAGAAGTCGGTGCAGGGATCGATGGTCTTATCGATCGTGTCGATGCTGAAACCGGCCGCCGGATGAGCTCCTCCGGAAGTCTGCGCAACCGCAATGAACCCCGCCAGGACAATCGCAGCCAACATAATTTTCAGTATTTGCACAATAACCTCACAGGCAGAACATAAGATTGTAGGTGCAGCATTGTTAGACGGACAAACCGTCAGAACGTGAACATCCATGCGCTTTTTGTCCGGCCCAGGGCCCCCTTCTCTGCTCCCTCTGCGGCCTTTCTCCGCGATCTCCGCGGTAGAAGGCTTGTCCTCCCCACCACCGGAGAGTCGGGCAACAACCATCGTTTGTGCAGCGTATAATCGAGGAAATCCAACTCCCAGTGAGGTTGCGCAGTCCATGACTCCCACGAATGGCACGCCCGGAAATGGCTCCAACGGCAACGCCACTGTTCCAAGGCCCCGCGCCGAATGGCTGGGGCGTCGCAAAGCCGAAAATCATGACGGCAATTTCTCCCAGATGCACTATGCCCGCCAGGGCCAGGTCACCGAGGAGATGGTCTACGTCGCCCAGCGCGAGAAGATCACTCCGGAACTGGTGCGCGACGAAGTCGCCCGCGGCCGGATGATCATCCCGGCGAACATCAACCATCCGGAACTGGAGCCCATGTGCATCGGCGTGGCCTCTCTGTGCAAGATCAACGCCAACATCGGCAATTCCGCCGTCACCTCCAACATCGACGAGGAACTGAAGAAGCTGCACACCTCCGTGCACTACGGCGCCGACACCGTGATGGACCTTTCGACCGGCGGCGACATTCACGAAATCCGCGAAGCCATCCTCCGCCACTCACCCGTTCCGATCGGCACCGTGCCGATCTACGAAGCCATCTGCCCGGGTAAAGCGCGTCGAAGATCTCACCGCCAACGTAATGCTGGAAGTGATCGAAGAACAGGCCGCGCAGGGCGTGGATTACATGACCATTCACGCCGGAGTCCTGATCCAGTACCTGCCCCTGGTCTCCAAGCGCATCACCGGCATCGTGAGCCGCGGCGGCGCGATCCTGGCGCAGTGGATGGCTTTCAACCACAAGCAGAATTTCCTCTACGAATGCTTCGAGGACATCTGCAAAATCCTCAAGAAGTACGACGTCAGTTTCTCCCTGGGCGACGGCCTGCGCCCCGGTTGCATCGCCGACGCCAGCGACGAAGCCCAGTTCGCCGAACTGAAGACGCTGGGCGAGCTGACGAAAATTGCCTGGAAACACGACGTGCAGGTCATGATCGAGGGCCCCGGCCACATACCGATCGACAAGATCAAAGAACAGGTCGAAAAGGAAAACGAGCTCTGCTACGAAGCTCCCTTCTATACGTCTCGGACCGCTCGTCACCGACATCGCTCCCGGCTACGATCACATCACCTCTGCCATCGGGGCGGCGATGATCGGCTGGTACGGCGCCTCGATGCTGTGCTACGTCACCCCCAAAGAACACCTCGGGCTGCCGAATGACAAAGACGTGAAAGACGGCATTATCGCCTACAAGATCGCCGCGCATGCAGCCGACGTTGCCCGGCACCGTCCAGGCGCCCGCGACCGTGACGACGCCCTCAGCTATGCCCGCTACAAGTTCGATTGGGAAAAGCAGTTCGCGTTATCCCTCGACCCCGAAACCGCGCGCTCCATGCACGACGAGACCCTGCCCGACGACTATTACAAGGAAGCCGCGTTCTGCTCGATGTGCGGCCCGAAGTTCTGCTCGATGAACTATTCCGGCAAAGGTGGATGAGTACAACAAAGAAGTCCATGGGCTGGAGAAGAAAGACTATTCGGAACTGGTCGAGAAGCTGGTCACACTGAAATAACAGGAAGCTTGGAGCGACGGGCAACCCGCCTGAGCCACGCCGAAGGGTCCCGCCCGTCGCACTCTTGCCTGTCTACTTAAACTCCGCCACCCCGTCCCACACCAACTGCACTGCAATCGCGAGAATCAGAAATCCAAAGATCCGGCTGATCGCGCCCACGGCGCTCGGCCCCAGCCGCGCAACCAATGGGCCCCCCAACCGCAAGAATAAGTAGACCGTAATCGCCAGCGCGGCGATGCCTATCACCATCCCCAGGTAAGCCGTCCAACGATCCACGTGCGCGGCCAGCCCCATCACCACTCCGATCGATCCCGGGCCCGAAAGGATGGGCATGGCCATCGGCGTCAGAGAAATGTCTTCCTTGGTACTCGCTTCGTCGCTTTCGGCCGCGGTGATGCGGTTCCCCCCAGTCACCATACCCCACGCCGTATTCGCCACGATTAACCCGCCAGCAATCTGCAGGACCGGCAACGAAATCCCGAAGAAGTTCAGCACGAATCGTCCAAAGAACATGAACGTCACCAGAATGACGAATACATAAATCCCCGTCTTCAACGCGGCCCGGTGGCGATCGGGCGGCGTGAAGTTCGAGGTCATTGAAAAGAAGAGGGGAATGCCGCCGAAGGGATTGACGATCGGAAACAATGCGAGAAACGTCGCCGTCGCCGCGGCTGGAACGGTGAGCAGAAGAGTATGGAGAGCGTTGGCGGCCTTCATGCCGAAACCAATTCCCTGGCGGTCGAAGCGAGATTGCAGCCGGGTCGCGCTGGCACCTCAGGGTGCGGTCATCATACGGGCCGGCGACCGCAGCGTCAACCGCCCCTTACCCCTAACACACTGAGGCGGAAGGATTTCAACAAGATCGTCCAAAATCGTCATCGAAACTTGAATCGACATTAATTGATATGTCATCTATTTGAGACGTGACCGATCGTGCCGCCAAAAAACGGAAAACTCTCCGCGAGGAGATCCGGCAGACCAAACCTTTTGAATCGCCGGCGCAAGAAGCCATTCTCGGCCTGTTCCGCACCACTGACCTCCTGCAACGAATATTCACTCAACTGGTCGAGCCCCGCGGCATCTCGCTGCAGCAATATAACGTGCTTCGTATCTTGCGTGGCGCTGGCAAGGAAGGCACACCCACGCTGGAGATTGCCGACCGGATGATCGAAAAGACTCCCGGCATCACCCGGCTTCTCGACAAACTGGAAGCGAAACAACTGGTTCGGCGCGAGCGTTGCCCCGAGGACCGCCGCCAGGTTCTCTGCTGGATCACCCATCGCGGACTGCATTTGCTGGCCGATCTTGACAAGCCCATGGCGGCAAGCGGGTCGCAGACGATGAAATCCTTAACGACTGAGGCGCTGCGCTCGCTCATCGTCAACCTGGAGACGATTCGGTCTCATCTGCCGTGATTTCTTTTTGGTCACATGGATGACTAGTCAAGTATTTGCGGCGCATCACGCACTGCAATTGAAACCCTTGCACGAATTGAAGGAGGATTCTTCATGTTTCGCAAACTGTTGGCAACCTCGAACGACGGAACTCTGACCCTGCTTCGCCTGATCCTGGGCGTGGTGTTTTTTGCGCACGGAGCACAGAAACTACTAGGCTGGTTTGGAGGCTACGGGTTCTCTGGCACCATGGGCTTCTTCACCAACATGATGCACATCCCGGCCCCCTTCGCCTTCCTCGCCATCTGCGCGGAGTTTCTGGGAGGCCTGGGATTGATCCTGGGAGCGCTCGGGCGCGTCGCCGCATTCGGGATCGCCTGCAACATGGTGGTTGCGGTCCTGATGGTCCACTCCCACTTTGGGTTCTTCATGAACTGGACGGGGCAGCAGAAAGGGGAGGGGGTTGAGTATCACCTGCTGGTCTTGGCCATCGCCATGGTGCTGATGGTGCGCGGCAGCGGTGCTTTCTCGGTCGATCGCGCCCTGGCGGCTCAATCCGAATAACCTGGCCGACTCAGTTCTCGTCCGAGTGGCGCTTGACGCCGGTCGGAGGCGGAGTTCTGGTCGAAGACGGACCAGGCCTATGGTCGTAGAAAACTACGGTATCTTCGGCAACAATCCCTTCCTCGGAAGACGATCCACGGCGGCGTGGACGATCGACTTTCCGTGGAGTCTGCGCTGCCACTGGCGCTGGCCGGGGCGGCGCAACCGCTTCCGCCTTCTTCGGGGACGCCGTAGCAGCTGCGGGCATGGGAGTCTGGGCAACCGGGTGGCCCGAAACCTGGGGCACACGCACCGGTCGCGCGGCCGGCGAGACCGCGGGCGACACCGTAGCTGGCTTGCTGGCCGCGGGCAATCGCGGCCATAGACCGACCACCGCCGCCAAAACACCTGCCATGACCACCAGCACCGTTGAAACCGCGGCCCGCTTCCAGAACAGGGGCCCAGTTCGAAACGAGATCTTGTAAGGACCGGCTCGCCGTTTTTGGGGCACGGCTGGCGTCGCTGTGAACACCAGATTTGCGGGCTCCACGCACCCCGGAACATCGGGAATCTGCGGAGTTTCCGGCAGCTTCGGAAGAACCACCACCTTCACCTTCGCGGACGGAAGCTCCACCGCCTTATCGGGCTTGATCGGCGCGATCGTCGGCGGTGCCATCAATCCCTCGCTGCCGTGCGTCAAGACCTCGATCCTTGCGTCTGCGCGGGTCGCGCGAACTTCCGGCAGCTGTCCCGCTTGTGGAGTTTCGTGAGGGTACGATCCAACCAGATCAGACAGAATAGGATCGTCCTCTGGTTCCAGCGGGATTTCCACCTCCGGCTTGCCCTCAGCCCGTAACAGCGACACCCTCGGCGCATGCACGTCCAGGGTCGGCGGCACCAACGGAATCGTTCGGATCGGCCGCGCCCTTTCGTCCAATGCGCCCGGCGCCACGAACACCCACAGGTCTTCGCTCTCTTTAACGTCAGCGGCCTTGCTCAAGACTTCTTCCGGAGCGCATTCCTCCAGGCGGACTTCGAGGTCGGCGGGCGTGTCGGGAATTTGATTGGGAGCCACCGTTTCCACCCGAAACCCACGCGCACGCAGTTGCATGCTGAGTTCCAGCGAGTCATCCACGGAATCCGTGATGATACGTGCCAGCGGCATCGACCCTCGGTGCGGCGCAACAAATAAAGAAGTGAGAACTTTGACGGTAGACGGCCAGTCAAGCGCAGAACAGAAAACACCGATTCGCGGGTATTTGCTGCGAACGAACCGACCCACTGCCGTGTTCGAAGTTTAACCTAAACCACTTCGTTCGTCCCGACCCTTTGCAATGTGCAAACTCTTGCAGCGTCTCAGTGGTAGCTCTCCAGAACCGCGGCGGCGCGCTGCAAAGCCTCCGCCAGAGCGCCGATCTGCTTGCGCGCGCGCTCCAGGTCGCCCGCGTCAATGGCCTCATTCACGCCTGGAATGACGACGGCGGCATAGCCGGTGTATTGTCCGGGCGCATAGATCGCGTGCCGGTACCAGGGACGGTTGGGCAACCCCTCAGGCAGAAGCAGCGCGCGCTCCGCGTCTCGCAAAGCGCGATTCAGCTTGCTGGCGTCTTGCGGCGGTTTCTTTTCTTTCCCGAGAATCCTTGCTCCAGCTTCCTCGAAATGCTTGGCGGCTTCGGCCGCGGGGGAGAAGTCCGGGACCTTGTTGCCGAACTTGTCCTCGGCCTTCTTCTTCGCGCCGTCGATGTATGCCCTGATTTCTTTGCCGTACTCTTCGTAGTCGAACGGCAAGCACATCGGCATTCGCCATGCGCACCGCTTCCAGCCCGTACACGCGGGCCATCTGCTGCTCGTAGCCGAAGTCCGGATCGCCGAATTTCTTGAACCAGTCGAAATTGTCGAACACCGAGTGATACACGCCGTAGACGCCGGTGGAACCCATGTCGGTCGACGGCACGCCCAGGTGTTGCAGAAACACCGTGTAGTCGGAGCCGCTGCCCAGATCTCCCACCGGAACGTCGTGACGCGCCTGCGCCGCGGGCGGACGAAATGTGCTGCCGTAGGTCTCCTCGGGATTGAGCCTCGTTCCCGGTTTGGTCTGGCCTTTCTTCCACGCGTCGTAGACCGTGCCGCCTTGCGGGCTCGGCACCACCTTCGTGATCTCGCGGATAAACTGCTTCAGGCTGGGCACCGACGAGGCTCCGAACTTCGGACCGGAAACCGCGACGTCCACATTGAAGTAAGCCGCCGCATTGCGCCAGTTCCTCCGCGTGATCCTCGCCCCACTCGGTCGAGCCGATCAGGCCCTCCTCTTCCGCATCCCAGCTGCCGAAAACCAATGGTGCGCTTCGGCTTCCAGCCTGACTTCAGCAGTTCGCCGATCCCGTGCACCGCCTCCAGCATCGCCGCCGTGCCGCTGTTGGGATCGACCGCGCCATAGACCCAGGCATCGCGATGATTGCCGGCCACCACCCACTCGTCCGGCGATTCACTGCCGCGCACCTTGCCGATCACATCCCAGATGGTGCGGAACTGGTAGTCCTGCTTGAGGTGCATCTTGACTTTCGCCGGGCCCGGTCCCACGTGATACGTGAACGGCAGCGCGCCTTGCCACTCGCGCGGCGAGTCCGGGCCGCCGAGATGTTCGAGAATCGGCGAGGCATCCGCATAGGAGAGCGGGGTCGTCGGAATCTTCGGCATCTGCGCGGATTGATCCGGAGGCAATGCGCTTCGAATCCGGCAGCGACGGCACCGACGGCGACTCCCGGTGTCGTCGGATCGCCGGGAAACTGGAACATGTAGCCGACCGATCCGCGCTGCGCTCCCGTGTCGGGCCGCCACGGACCCTTCGGATACGTATCGCCGCGATAGTAGCCGTCATCGGTCTGGATCGGAATAAATGATCACTCCCGCCGCGCCACGCTCCTGCGCGACAAAGGCCTTCACTCCGCGAAAATTCTGCCCGTAGCGCACGATGACAATCTTGCCGCGCACATCGACCTTCATCTGCTTCAGCTTTTCGAAATCCTCGGGCGAACCGTAGTTCGCGTACACCACCTCGGCCTCCACGTCGCCCGAAGGTGACATGCCGTTGTAGGGTATCACTCACGCGCGGATCGTCCTGAAAGGGATCGCCGTCCACATGCTCGCGCGCGGGCCGTGCATCTCCACGCCGGCCGGAGCGGTCATATCCACGCTGATTTCCGCGGGATAGTTGATCCAGACCTTGTATTCGACGATCTCGCGTGTCGAGTCCGGCTTCGCGGAATTCTGCGGCCACGTAGTCGGCGGTCGCCTTGTCTTCCGGCGATCCCGCAATGTGCGGCGCCTGGGTCAGAATGCGCAAGTGCTCCTCGGCCAGTTTGGGATCGGGCACAGCCAGGAAGCGCGCCTCGGCGTTCAGTTCTGTAGCTGCCTCGCGGAACCCGAATAAAGAAGAATCGGCCTTGGCCGCCTCCGACGCTGGCGAATCGGCGCCCTTGGGACCGAAGAGCAATAGCGCGCAGGCCAGAACACTACCTGAGAAAATCTTCATGAAGCTCCTGGAAACAAATGCCGGGTGCCACACCGGCGGCTGCTTCGCGAGCGGGTTCCGCTGTACGTCTCACAGTTTGCGCAGCGCCTCGAGCAATTCCGAAAGCGGGGGCAACTCCTGCGAGCCGTACATCCTGCTGAATGCGATTTTCCCGCTGCGCTCCACCAGGAAGACGGCGCGCCCACTGGAGCCCGCGTGCGCCCCAGTTTCGCGAAAGACACCGTAAGACCGGCTCACTTCCCCGTGCGGCCAGAAATCGCTGCCCAGCGTGAAGTCAAGGGGGCCGATGTCGCGCTCCCACACGGTGGTGTTCATGATCGAGTCGACGCTGATCGCCACCATGTCCGCTCGAGGTGCAAGCTCTTGACGCTGCGCTTGGTATTCGACCAGTTGCCGCGCGCTCACCGGCTCCCAGTTCAGCGGGTAAAAGGCGAGTACGACGTTCGTCTTTGCCAGTTGCCCGCGCAAATGAAAGCGCTTTTTCACCCCGCCGATAAGCGCCGGCAGATCGAAATCGGGCGCCACTTCCCCCGCGGGAAGGACGGTTCTGGTTGCTTCGGAAGAGACCCCTCTCACACGGCACCTGGCAGATGAACTAGAGATTGTACCGCGAATGCCGACCCATCACTCCTCGCTGGGGAGCCGCCTCACAGCGGTCACTCGTCGCTGCCTACCAGCGCCCCAGCACCCACCCGTCGCTGCGGAACAGCGTTCCAACTTAACCCAGCGCCTTAGCGCTGGGTTTTCGCGAGGCATTGCATAAAATCCCGCAGGGCCCATTGCTCCTGAATCTTCCTACTGCCCGCGAATCTGCCCGCTCCCGATAACCTCATACTTCGAGGAAGTCAACTCCGCCAGCGCGAACGGCCCGCGGCAATGCAATTTCTGCGTGCTGATTCCCATCTCCGCTCCGAACCCGAACTCCCCGCCATCAGAGAAGCGCGTCGATGCATTCCAGTACACCGCGGCCGAATCGACTGCCCGCAGAAAATGCCGCGCGTTCTCCTCGTTCTCCGTCACGATGGCGTCCGAGTTCCTGGTGGAATAACGGTTGATGTGCGCGATCGCCTCGTCGACTCCGGACACCACCCGGATCGCGATGCAGAGCCGCAGGTACTCTTCACTCCAGTCTTCCTCGGCCGCAGCCTGAACACTGAGAGCTGGCGCAAAACGCACGGCCGCCTCATCGCCGCGCAACTCCACCCCGTGCTCGCGCAGCTTCTCTGCAATGCGCGGGAGATACATGCTCGCGATGGCTTCGTGCACAAGCAACTTTTCCGCCGCATTGCATACCGAAGGCCGCTGCGTTTTGGCGTTGATCACGATGCGGTCGGCCATTTCCAGGTCGGCGGACGCGTCCACGAAAATATGACAATTCCCTGCCCCGGTCTCGATCACGGGGACCATCGAATTCTCCACCACGAAGTTGATCAGCCCTGCGCCGCCTCGGGGAATGATCACGTCCACCAGGCCCCGTCCCTCGATCAGTTCCTGCACGGAATCGCGGGTCGTCGAATCGAGCAACTGGACCGCGCCCTGCGGTATGCCCGGCACGCTGCTCAGAATCTCCACCAGGCACTGGTTGCTATGTACGGCTTCCTTGCCGCCACGCAACACGATGGCGTTGCCCGTCTTCAGCGTGAGCGCAACCGTATCCACGGTGACGTTCGGTCGTGACTCGTAGATCATCCCAATCACCCCCAGCGGAACCCGCACCTTTCGGATCAGCAGCCCGTTAGGCCGTTTCCATTCGACCATGATTTCACCTACCGGATCGGGAAGGCCGGCCACTTCCCGCACACCAGCGGCCATCGCCGCGATTCGCTGTGGAGTCAGCAGCAAGCGGTCGCGCATCGCTCCTGCAACCGCACTCGATGCCAGATCTTCTTGATTGGCCGCAACAATGCCAGCTGCCTGCGCTTCGATCGCATCCGCTATAGCCAGCAGCAACCCGTTTTTCTGCGCAGTCGACAACGCCGCCATCAAGGGAGCAGCGGCGCGGGCGCGCTCCAGCCTTGAGCGAGTGCTAAGCGCTGAATTGACGCTGGTCGCCATGTTCAGTGCCGGACTTTCTGCGCCGGAAAATACGTGCCGATTTTGCGCGCAATGGCCCACTCGATCGCGTGCGGATGCCGTCCATTCACAATCGCCACCTGCACGCCCGCTTCGCTCGCCGCCTTCGCCGCCCGCAGCTTCGAGCGCATGCCGCCCGTCCCCAGGTGGCCCTTGCCGTTGCACAAGTCTTCCATGGCCGGCGTGAGTTTGCGCACGGTCCGCACCAGCTGTTGTGCTTTGCGGCCTTTGGGTGCGTAGAAGCCATCCACATCCGTGAGCAGAAGCAGCCAGTCCGCCTTCACCGCAGTGGCCAACAACGCACTCAGCTCATCGTTGTCCCCAAACGCGCCCACCAACTCGCGCACCGAAACGCTGTCGTTTTCATTTACGATAGGTACCACGCCCAGCTTCACCAGTTCGTGCAGAGCGTTTTGCAGATTCTTGTAGCGGATCGGCGAGGTGAAGTCATCGCTCGACAATAACAGCTGCGCCACCACTTTCTTCCCGAAGAACAGCTGCTCGTAGGTGTGCATCAGCAGGCTCTGCCCCACCGCCGCGCAAGCCTGCATCCGGGGCACGCTCGTCGGACGCTCCCCCAGCCGCAAGTTCGACATGCCCGAAGCGATCGCTCCGGAGCTGACGATCAGATATTCGTGCCGCGACAGATCAAGCTGATCGACCAGCGCACGCATGCGCTCGGTATCGATGCGCCCTCCCGGCGCGATCAGGCTGGTTCCGACTTTGATGACAAGCCGCATCGGCCCCGTTAGTTTAGCAAGACGACTGTGCAGCTGGCCGTAAACCGCTGTTTGCTTCGGATAGACTGGGAGACATGGTGCACGCCGATCCCACGCTCCGCTTCTCCACCCGCGTCGAAAACTACATTCGCTACCGCCCCGGCTACCCGTCCGCAAGTGCTCGAAAGTCTGCGCACCGAATGCGGACTCACTTCCGCCGCCGTGGTCGCCGACATCGCCTGTGGCACCGGCATCTTTACCCGCATGCTGCTCGAAAATGGCAACCCTGTCTACGGTGTCGAACCCAACCGCGAGATGCGCGAAGCCGCCGAACGCCTCCTCGCCGACCATCGCAACTTTACAAGCATTGCCGGAACCGCCGAAGCGACCACGCTCCCCAGTCAGAGCGTTGACTTTGCCACCGCCGCGCAAGCCGCTCACTGGTTCGATCTGCCCAAGGCCCGCCAGGAATTCGCTCGCATCCTCAAGCCGGGCGGCTGGGCCGTGCTGATCTGGAACGAGCGCGGCACGGATACCACTCCCTTCCTGCGCGCCTATGAAGAACTCCTGCTCGCCTACGGCACCGACTACGAGCAAGTGCGCCACGAACACACCACCGACAACATCGCCGAATTCTTTACCCCAACGCCGTTCGAGTCCCGGGTGTTCGAAATGCGCCAGGACTTCGACTACAGCCAACTGGAAGGCCGCCTGCTCTCGTCTTCCTATGCGCCCATGCCGGAGCACCCAAACTACGAGCCCATGTTGAAGAAATTGCGCCATATCTTCGACGAGTATAGGAAAGATGGCCAGGTCGGCATGGAGTACTTCACGCGCATGTATTATGGCTGCCTTTCCCGATTTCGCCGGAGTGCGGAGTGGTAACAACCAGGTTGGTTGTCATTTCGAGTCATCGCCGAGGAATCCACTCGTTGAGAGGGCCGAAAAGAGTAACAAACTTCGCGTACCAGGAGCCGGCGGAATGACGAATACTCAAGCGCCGATGTAGCGACGGGCGTCTTCGCCCGTTGAACGCGAGCGCAGCGATGCCTTCTCACTCGCGGCGCCGTTCAATTTGAAGGGAACAAGACTTTGCCCGACGACAAATCCTTCCACATGACTCCCGACGAATTCCGCCGCCACGGCCACGCCGTCGTCGACTGGATCGCCGACTACTACAAGCAAGATCGAGATCCTTCCCCGTTCTCTCGCAGGCAAAGCCGGGCGAGATTCGCGCCTCGCTCCCGCCTGCTGCGCCCGCAACAGGGCGAGCCCTTCGACGCGCATCCTCGCGCGACGTCGAGAAGCTCATCCTGCCCGGCATCACCCACTGGCAATCGCCGAACTTCTTCGCCTACTTTCCCGTGCAACGCCTCCGGCCCGGCCATCCTCGGCGACCTGCTCTCCTCCGGACTGGGCGTGCAAGGCATGCTCTGGGCCACCAGTCCGGCCTGCACCGAACTCGAAACCCACGTGCTCGACTGGCTGGTCGCCCATGCTCGGCCTGCCGGAAAAATTTCTCTCCACCGGCACCGGCGGAGGCGTCATCCAGGACACCGCGTCCAGCGCCTCGCTCTGCGCCCTGCTGGCCGCACGCGAGCGTGCCACCAACTACGCCAGCGAATGCCAAGGGATGCAACGGCAAACTCGTCGCCTACTGCTCGACGCAGACACATTCCTCGGTCGAGAAGGCCGCGAAGATCGCCGGCCTGGGCGCCGACAACCTGCGCGCCATCGAGGTCGACGAGAACTTCGCCATGCGCGCCGACGCTGCTCGCCCGCCAGATCGCAGCAGGACCAAGCCGCCGGCCTCGTTCCCTGCTTCGTCTGCGCCACCGTCGGCACCACGTCGTCGAACGCCATCGATCCCGTCCCCGAAATCGCCCGCATCTGCCGCGAGCACGGCCTCTGGCTGCACGTGGACGCCGCCATGTCGGGCACCGCCGCGCTCTGCCCCGAGTTCCGCCACATCCACGACGGCGTCGAACTCGCCGACAGCTACTGCTTCAATCCGCACAAGTGGATGTTCACCAACTTCGACTGCGACTGTCTTCTACGTGGCCGACCGCAAGGCGCTGATCCAGACGCTCAGCGTCCTGCCGGAATACCTGCGCAACCAGGCCACCGAATCGGGCGCGGTCATCGACTACCGCGACTGGCAGATTCCGCTGGGCCGCCGCTTCCGCGCGCTGAAGCTGTGGTTCGTGATCCGCCACTACGGCGTCGAAGGACTGCAGCACCACGTCCGCGAGCACGTCGCGCTGGCGCAGCAATTCGCCGAGTGGGTGCGCCAGGACGACACGCTTTGAACTCGCCGCGCCGGCGCCGCTCAACCTGGTCTGCTTCCGCCTCAAAGCGGGAGACGACGCCAACCAGCCCCTGATGGACCGCCTCAACCGTTCCGGCGATCTCTATCTCACCCACACCAAGCTCGAACGACCGCCTCACGCTTGCGTCTGTGCGTCGGTCAAACCAACACGCAAGCCCGCCACGTGCAGCACGCGTGGAGAAGAATTCAGGCAGAAGCCGACGCACTGAGCCGCGGATAAGGGGTGCCCCGTCCAAGCTCCGCTTGGGCGGGGATTCTCCTGCGGCTGACTCTCATGCCAATTCAGCCAGCCGCACGCGAGAGCAGCCCGGCGCACGGGTTATTTCTTCAACTCGACAAGAATCAGATCCATGCCCTTGTCGCTGATGTTCTCCGGCAGGTGAGTGCCGGCCGCGACGAATTGTGCCTCGCCTGCCTTGCTACTCATTGCTTGCTTCTTCCCGTCAGGAAGAGTGAACTGCCCATTGAAATCAGTAAGGAACACGGCGACCGACGCCGGATGGCTGTGCATGACCGATTTCTCATGCGGTCCATAATGCACCTTCAAGATCCTCACCTGGTCGTTTTCGCTGATTACCGAGTAGTGCTTGGGATCCACCTTCACGGCATCCTGCGCTGACACGGCCGGCACGATACAGGCACACAACAACGCACCACAAAGCGCCACTGGCACTCGCATATTGCTCTCCTTGAAGTTTTCCTGGATTTGCGTCCGGAAAAGCGACCAACCCTAACTTAGCGAACTGGGGATGTCAATCAAAGGGTGATGATGATGCAGCCAGAACAGAGTTATCCAGCCCGTGGAACTCCCGCGCACCCGAGAGTGTCGCGTCCACGATCTGCTTGGGGCGGGAATTTTCCGAAGCATAAAATCTCCAGAATCTGCTACGCTCCGAAGGCCTTTCCGGTTCTGCGCTGACGACTGCTGACTAGCGACTCGCGACTGCCTTTAGTCCGCCGGCATGGTCGCTGCCTGCACCAGCGCCCGCGCAGCCCTCGCTTGACCCACCGGATGGCGGGTCTCGATCCATTTCCTCAATGCCGGGAGTGCCGCCCGCGTAGCCGTTTCTCCCGCCTTGATCAGCGCGGTGGTGTGCACGAAGGCGTCGTACTCGAAGCCGTGCACGTCCGGCTCGATAACCAGGTCGGCCGCTTCCTTCCAGTGGCTCGAACACATGTCCTGCGCGATCGCGAAACACTGACCGATCACGTCGAACAGGTGGCGAGGCTCCCTGCCATTCGACCAGCGGCCTTTCAGATGCACGGCCAGCACGCGCTTGGCGCCCATCTCGACCAGCGGACGCGTTGGTACCGCGTGCGCCAGCATGCCGTCCACCAGCCAGCGCCCGCGAATGTTCACCGGCAAAAACATCCCCGGATAAGCACAGCTGGCGCGCACCGGTTCCACCAAAGGTCCCGAGTGAAACACCACGCCTTCCCCCGTGCTGAGGTCGGTCGCCGTCACGGCCAGCGGGATGCGCAGTTCCTCGAACGACTTCACTTTCAGAATGCTCTGCAAAAATCCGATCATGCGCTGGTTGGTGGCGAAGCCGTGGCGCGAAAGCGTCCAGCGCGCAAAGGTCTTGAAGCGCACCCGTCGCGCAATCACCTCCAGCTCCGCCGGCGTAACACCGCTGCAGTAAGCCGCGCCAATCAGCGCCCCCACGCTGGTGCCGGCAATAAAATCGATGGGAATTTTTTCTTCTTCGAGAACTTTCAGCACGCCAACGTGCGCAATGCCGCGCGCAAACCCACCGCCCAGCGCGATCCCGATTCCGGGCCTGCCGGACGCCGTTTCAGGCGCCACCGACAAGCGCGAGAGCTCGCGCCCAAAGGCCTGAACCGACCGGATAATCTTCTTCACCGACTTCACTGGAGCCCCACATCCCGGTTGCCCGGAAAAACCAGCTTCCTCACTTACCCAGTAAGATGCCATTTCCAGGGCCTGTGGTGCAGTCCACTTTGGTGCTATCTTTCGTCACCCGCATTACCCTCGAGACGTTACCCGAGGCAGGCCTGTCTTTCCCCTGAAACCAAGCCGCGCACTTCTGGTAGAGCCGGCAGGCTGCCCAGAGCGGAGTCGAAGGGTTCCTCCGTTGTCGTGAGAGCGTCCCGCCCTGACAGCCATCTCCGCTTAAAAACCGCCCCTCGTGACGAACTGCTTTATTCCTGTTAACTTGAGTGCGCATGGTACGCGAGTTCTCGGCGGGTGGGGTCGTCCTCCGGCGCATGTCCGACGACTGGTACATCGCGGCCATTGAGCCTGAAAAAGAGGGCTCCGAGTCTCCCACCCGGCCCACCCTCGCCCGTCGTAAGACCCCCCGTAAAGTAGTCCTTGCCCTCCCCAAGGGTCTGGTCGACGACGGCGAAAAGCCCGACCAGACCGCCATCCGCGAGGTTCGCGAGGAAACGGGCGTCACCGCTACCCTGCTCAGCAAGCTGACCGACATCAAGTACGTCTACGTCCGCTCCTGGGGTGACCGGCAGCGTGTCTTCAAAATTGTCAGCTTTTATCTTCTCCGCTACCAGTCCGGCCGCATCGACGACGTCACACCAGAAATGCGCGTCGAAGTCCGGCGCGCGCTTTGGCTTCCGCTCGGAGAAGCGCCCGTAAAGCTCGCTTATAGCGGGGAGCGCCAGGTAGTGCGCCAGGCCCAGGCATACCTCAAAATTCATCCGGAGGTCTGAAACCCAGATGCCGATCACGCCGCACGTAGAAAAGCATTTCACTGCCGGCCTGTTTGTTCGCGACGTCGTCATCGGTATGGCCGACGGACTTACCGTACCCTTCGCCCTCGCCGCCGGCCTTTCCGGCGCGGTCAGTTCCACGCGCCTGATTGTGATTGGCGGCCTCGCCGAAATTGCCGCCGGATCGATCGCCATGGGTCTGGGTGGATACCTCGCTGCCAAGGGCGATGCGGAACACTACGAACAGGAGAAGCTGCGCGAAGAGCGCGAGATCGTCGAAATTCCCCAGGCCGAAAAGGAAGAAGTCAAAGAACTGTTCGAGCAGTACGGACTGACCACCGAGGAGGCCACGCCCGTGGTGGAGGCCTTGAGCAAACGCCCCAAGGAATGGGTGGACTTCATGATGCGCTTTGAGTTGGGCCTGGAAGCGCCCGACCCGAAGCGGGCAGTCACGAGCGCTGCGACGATTGCGTTTTCTTACGTGGCCGGTGGCTTCATTCCACTGTCGCCCTACATGATCCTTGCGAACGTCGCGCATGGCTTGCTGTGGTCTGCTGCGGTGACGCTCGTCGCCTTGGGAGTGTTCGGCTACCTGAAAGCGCGCTTCACGGGCACCGCGCCCCTCCGCGGCGCGTCACAAACAATGGTGATCGGTGGCCTTGCGGCCGGCAGCCGCTTTTGTGATCGCAAAACTCATCTCTTGAGCTCTACTAAAACGATTTTCCTTGACATCGAGCCGGGCTGGTTTTAGCCTTAACTCAACTTAATAGGGCGCGTACCGATGCCATCCTCACCCCACATCTAATTCGGTACGCGCCTGTCGTGTTTTTGCCTCGAATCAATCCATTACGTCAATCCTACTTGCCGTCTGTAGAGGCTTTCTCGATCGCGACGGCATCAAGGGCCACTTCGGCGAGACGCAGCTCAAGCCGCCCGCGACGACGAGGACGAGGAAGACCGAGAACCGACACGCCGGTCGACAAGCCCGAGGCGATCGGCCCGACCGGCGAGATCCCGGACCGGCACATCTACTGCCTCGACCTGCGCGACTCGAACAAGCACGAGGCGTTCGTCGACGGAGATTCGCCGGATCGCCGCGGAGTGCCGCGAGCGGCGCGAGGCGAAGGCCCGCGAGAAGGCCGCGAACAACCCCGCGATCGTGCAACTCGGCCTGTCGCTGAATGGAACCGGCGCAGACGCGCGCCGACTCGCATCGGCCGCGTTCACGCCGGAAGCGCTGCTCGCTCCGGCCGGCCGGCGCTGGTATCCGGTGATCGACTACAGCCGCTGCACGAACTGCATGGAGTGCCTCGACTTCTGCCTGTTCGGCGTCTACGGCGTCGATTCGCTCGAACGGATCGTGGTCGAGAACCAGGACCAGTGCAAGAAGGGCTGCCCGGCGTGCAGCCGCGTCTGCCCGCAGCAGGCGATCATCTTCCCCGAGTACAAGACGCCGGCGATCGCGGGCGCGGACACCGGCGCGGTCGGCGGGCTGAAGATCGACCTGACGCAAGCTCTTCGGCGGCGACGTCGGCGACGCGCTCTCGGCGGCGGTGCAGGAACGCGACCGCGAACTGGTCAACGACGGCCGCGCCGCGGTCGGCATGACCGTCGGCATCCCGAAGCGCCAGGCGGACAAGCCGCACGGCGCCGAAGGACGACCTCGACAAGCTCGTGGACGACCTGGATAACCTGGGGCTGTGAACCAAGCTCAGCCGCGGATGAACGCGGATGAACACGGATAAGAACAGACATCATTGTTCTTCTGTCCGGTTTCATCCGTGTTCATCCGCGGCTACTCTGCATTTCATGCTTTCTCCGACCGACTCCGTGCGGCCTACATCACCGCCCGCGATGCGCTCCTCGCCGAGCGCGTGCCGGCCGGGCACTGGGTCGGCGAACTTTCCACCTCCGCCCTCTCGACCGCGACCGCGGTCATGGCCCTGCACCTCGCCAATCCCTTCGAGCACCGCGAGCGGATCGACGCGGGCGTGAAGTGGCTCGCCGAGCACCAGAACGCCGACGGCGGCTGGGGCGACACGATCAAGAGCTTCTCGAACATCTCGACGACGATGCTCTGCCGGGCCGCGTTCCGGCTCACCGGCGCGGAGAAGGACTACCCCGCGATCGTCGAGAAGGTCGAGGCGTTCCTGAATCGTCGAGCGCGGGCAGCTCGCCCGAGCAGCGGGCCGAAGCGATCCGCCGGCGCTACGGCAAGGACCGCACGTTCTCGGTGCCGATCCTGATGACGTGCGCCCTGGCGGAGCTGGTGCCGTGGAAGGAAGTGCCGCGACTGCCGTTCGAGGCCGCGGCGCTGCCGCAGAGCTGGTACCGCTTCGCGCGCATGCCGGTCGTCAGCTACGCGCTGCCGGCGCTCATCGCCATCGGCCAGTGCGTCCACCATCATCGCGGCACGTGGAACCCGTTGACGAGGCTGCTGCGCTGGCTGACAAGGGGCCGAACGCTGCAGGTGCTCCGCCGCATTCAGCCGACGAGCGGCGGCTATCTCGAAGCGACGCCGCTGACGAGCTTCGTGGTGATGGCGCTGGCGTCGAGCCGCGCGGCGCAAGCACGCGGCCGCGAGCGAGGTGATCGACGAAGGCGTGCGATTCCTGGTGAACTCGGTGCGGCCCGACGGCAGCTGGCCGATCGACACGAACCTCGCGACGTGGGTGACGACGCTCTCGGTCAACGCCCTGGCCGCGGCCGGCGATCTCGAATCGCTCGACACGAAGGAGCAGATTCGCGAGTGGCTGCTGCGGTCAGCAGTACAAGGAGCGGCACCCGTACACCGGCGCCGACCCCGGCGGCTGGGCCTGGACCGATCTGCCGGGCGGCGTGCCGGACTGCGACGACACGCCGGGGGCGATGCTGGCCGTCAGCAATCTCGCCGGAATCTGGATCGCGAACACGATGGCGCAATTGGACACCGCGGATGCAGCCGCTCGGCAGTGGGTTGGCACTTGCAGAACTCGCGACGGTGGCTTCCCGACCTTCTGCCGCGGCTGGGGAACGCTTCCGTTCGACCGAAGCGGCTGCGGATCTCACCGCTCACGCCCTGCGAGCATTTGCGGCTGTCGGAGCCTGGTCAACCCGGCGACGCATGCCGAGCGAATGACTCGGGCTTCGCCTACCTCGCGCGCGAGCAGCGCCCCGACGGCTCGTGGCTGCCGCTGTGGTTCGGCAACCAGCACGCGCCGGACGACATCAACCCCGTCTACGGCACGGCCCGCGTCCTCGCCGCGTACCGCGACCTCGGCCTCGCGGAAGCGCCCGAGTGTCAACGCGGTGTCGCTTACCTGCTCTCGGTGCAGAACGCCGACGGCGGCTGGGGCGGCGCGAAGGATTGCCCGTCGAGCGTCGAGGAGACGGCGCTGGCGGTGGAAGTGCTGGTGGATCTGGCGAGCGGCGGGCGTCAGCCCCCTGGATGGAATGCGAGAACAGCGGGCTACGCCGCCCGCTCGCCGGTCGAGCGCGGCCTCGCCTGGCTCATCGAGGCCGTCGAATCGGGCCGGTTCCGCGAACCGAGCCCGATCGGCTTCTACTTCGCCAAGCTGTGGTACTACGAGAAGCTCTATCCGCTCATCTTCACCGTCGCGGCCCTCGGGCGTGCGACGCGACAAGCCGCACACTCACGCGGACCGATAAGATGTCAGCACCGACAACCTCGCGGTGCGTATGAGTCTGCTCAACAAATTCCTCCTAAACGGCCGGACGGCGATGATCACTGGCGGTAGCCGCGGGCTGGGCCGCGCGATCGCGCAAGCACTCGCGGAGGCCGGCGCCGACCTGATTCTGGTCGGTCGCGACGAGAAGTCGCTCGAAACCGCTGCGAAGGAGATCGTTCCACTCGGCCGGTGGGTCGCGGTGTTGCCCGGCGACGTGAGCACGCCCGAGGGGGCCGCGTCCGCGTGCGACGAGGTCGCGGGGCTGAACCGGCCGATCGACATCCTCATCAACAACGTCGGTGGTCGTCGTGTGGACACCGCGACCGAGGACATGCCCTGCTCGCGGAATGGCAGAAGTACTTCGACCTGAACCTGACGAGTGCGCCTGGTGTGCTGCCAGAAGATTGGGAAGGGAATGTTG
>CAVRZQ010000012.1:0-272034 GCA_963725575.1 uncultured Acidobacteriota bacterium | reverse complement strand
CTATGTTCACCGGTCCCTGTACACTCCGTTTCTCGAAGCCTGCGTAGTGAAGACGCGCCAGCTTCATGTCGGCAACGGCCTGGAAGCTGAGACCGATGTGGGACCGATGATCCACGAACGCCAGTTGCGGATCGTCGAAGCCCAGGTGGAAGAGGCCAAGGCCCAAGGAGCGCGCGTGCTTGGTGGAGGCTCGCGGCTTCCAGAGCTGGGGCCGAACTTCTATGCGCCCACTGTGCTCGCCGACGTGACCCATGACATGGGCATCATGCGGGAAGAAACTTTTGGCCCCGTCCTCTCAATTGCGCCCTTTACCTCGGATGCGGAAGCAGTTCGGCTGGCAAACGACTCCGAATTCGGCCTGGCTGCTAGCGTCTGGACGCGCGATACCCGGCGCGGCGAAACGATCGCCCGGCAAATCAACGCCGGCACCGTGATGGTGAACGACGTGATCTCCTGCTTCGGCATCAGCGAAGCCCGCACGGAGGCGTCAAGGCCAGCGGCATCGGTCGCGCCCACGGACGCTTCGGCCTCGAAGAAATGGTGCGCGTAAAGTATCTCGACACTGACCGGCTGCCGCGTATGAAGAAGGTGTGGTGGTACGGCTACGGCGAGCGGTTTACGCGGCAAATGGAAGGATTTATCGACCTGCAGTTTTCTCGGCGTGTCGTCGAACGCGTGCGCGGCGCGCTGAAATCCGCAGGAGTTGTGGCGTGGCCCAAGCTCTAGCAGATTACGGCGATGTGTCACCAAGCATAGCTATGATGCCGCGATTTAGTTTCGCGGCTAACCTGCCAGGAAATGGATGGACAATCAGGAGGCGATCCTGACTGCAGGAAGAGGGAGGGACTGTAATGCGTGTGCTTGGGTACACATGGCAGGCGTGCGAACTGTCGACCTGAAATCAGCCGCACGCTTCTTTGCCGATCTCCTTGGCTTGTCCCCGATTCACGAGGGTGAGGGGATGGTCCAATCTGAGTTACCTTCGGGGCAGCTGTTCGAGATCTTCGGTCCGAAGAGTCATTAATATCCGCTGCACGCTTGCCCGGATCTTGCCTTCCAGGTGGAGGATGTGTGCGCAGCCAGGAAGGAATTGGAGTCACGGGGTGTGGAGTTCGTCACGGACGTCGATGGCAACGAAGCAGAGGCCTGGGCTTATTTTCGCGGCCCCGATGGCTACCTATACGAGCTCTGGCAAACGCGACGCCTCTTCAAAATCCTGCCGCATAACTAGTGGCTGAACCAGTCCGTCCGGCGCGGGAGATTAGATCGAAGCGAGGCGAGTCTCTCCCCAGCCCCAAGTTAGCCGCGAAGCTCGGCAGCTGCTGTTGCGAGAAGCGCATCAATGTTCTCGCAGGTTCCTGGCACGGCAGGCCCGCCTCCGCAATTGGTTGGTCCTCGCATTCCCATTCAAGTAAAATGAACCCGCTGAGGCCGATTTCCGGTGGCCCGGCACTCCGCGTGAAAGAGGAGACCTTTCTTGGCAGCTGGTGAAACCACAATCCCGCACGCTCTTCAGCAGCTTCCCAACCACAAAGTTAAGACCAAGAAGCTCGGACAGCGCGCCTGTAACGAGAAAGACGACAAGGGAAAGTTCTGCGGCGGCCACCTGAAACGCTGGTTCTACATGACGGATGCCGTGGAGCAGGAGTGCGGCTGCATCCAGAAAGCGTGGGGACCCAATGCCGAAGTCTATCGTTGCGAAATCTGCAAGACCCTCTACCTGCCGAATCCCGAAGGCGCGCGCGGTACCAATGTCGCCGGTGAGGGGCAGCTTTCCATATTTGGCCTGACCATTCCGGCGAAGGAAGAGAAGAAGGCGTAAGAACAGGTGCCAGTCGTCAGTCGCTAGGCGTGAGCAAGACCCGGTGAATCAACCCGACGGGGTCTTTGATTGGCGCCGACGATTGTAAGCCAACAACCAACGACCGCAGACCCAGCCTGACGACTGAAGACTGACGATTGAAGACTGGCGACTGACGCATGAAGACTTCCGACCTCATTTACGACTGGAACATCATCCACCCGCAGTCGCTGCGGCCGGCAGGCCACGTCCTGCTGAACGACGAGACCTTGCGCGACGGTCTGCAATCGCCCTCGGTACGCGATCCCCTGATCCACGACAAGATCACCATCCTTCACTTGATGGAGTCGTTGGGGATCAACTCCGTGAACCTCGGCCTGCCCGGCGCCGGCCCTCGTGCGGTCGAGCACATCACCGCCCTGGCGCGCGAGATCGTCGACCACAAAATGAAAATCCGCGCCAACTGCGCGGCCCGTACGCACGAGAACGACATCCGTCCCATCGCCGAGATTTCGCAGAAGACCGGCCTGCGCATCGAGGCGGCCACTTTTATCGGCTCCAGCCCCATCCGCCGCTACACCGAGGGTTGGACCGACGACTTCCTGCTGCAGACGACAGAGAAGGCGGTCCAGTACGCCGTTTCTCTCGGCCTCGATCCGATGTACGTCACTGAGGACACTACTCGTTGCGATCCCGAGATGGTGAAGAAGCTCTATTCCACTGCGATCCGGCATGGCGCGCGGGCGATCGTCATCTGCGATACTGCCGGGCACGCCACGCCAATGGGGGCATTCGCCTTGGTGCGCTTCGTGCTTGAGGAAGTAGTGAAGCCCTCGGGAGAAAAGATTCGCGTCGATTGGCACGGTCACTGCGACCGCGGCCTGGGCATCGCCAACGCCATGGCCGCCTTGGTGGCCGGCGCCGACTGCGTGCACGCCTCTGCACTCGGCGTGGGCGAGCGCGTCGGCAACACCCAGATGGACCTCATGCTCGTGAACCTCAGGTTGATGGGTATTCCGCCCTGGGACACCCAGGACCTCACTCGCCTCAAGGACTACTGCGTTGCGGTTGCGCGTGCCACCGGCATCCCGATTCCGGCGAACTATCCCGTCGTCGGCGAGGACGCATTCCGCACGGCCACCGGTGTGCACGCGGCGGCTCTGGTCAAGGCGTTCAAGAAAAACGACGTGGAACTCGCCAATGCGGTCTACTCCGGGGTTCCCTCACACGTCTTCGGACTCGAGCAGATCATCGATATCGGCCCCATGAGCGGGAAGTCGAACGTGCATTTCTGGCTCGAGCGGCGTGGAATTCCGGCGACCCACGAAATTGTGGATCGCATTTACGCGCGCGCCAAGCAATCCGACCACACCCTGACCGACACCGAGATTCTGGATTGCGTGAAGTCGCCTGCGCATCCCCAAAACTAGCCTTCCGCATACCGAAAGTAGCGCCAGCATCTTGCCGGCGGTCGCGAGGAGGGCCCGCCCTCGTTCGAGTCGCAGGTCCGACGTGACAAATGTCGTGCTCCGACCGTAATCGCGGTACCCTCCAAAAGCAACCCAACCATCCCATTGCCCGTTGTAAGATGACGAAACCAGTTCATGCCGACCAGTTCCCACGCCGAAGTGTCGGACATCTATCCGACGGTCCAGGAGGAAGTTGCGCGGCTCTCGGCTGCCCCGGAGATTCGCTCCGCCTTCAACTGGTTTCGGGCGCAGGAGCCGCAACTTGCCCATTGGCAAGCGGAGATGGCCCGCATTGCGGCACCTCCGTTTGGTGAAGGTGCACGCGCGGCCTGGCTTTCGGAGCGTTTCCGGGAACTGGGATTGGATGATGTCCGCGTGGATGACGTGGGCAACGTCTTCGGCATTCATCCTGGTTTCGGAAAGCGTTACATCGCGCTCAGCGCGCACATCGACACCGTGTTTCCCGCGGGAACTCCTCTCAACATCCGCCAGCAGGGTACCCGTCTTTATGGTCCGGGCGTGTCCGACAACGGGGCCGGGGTCACAGCGATGCTGGGCATCGCCGCCCTGCTGCGTTCGGTGCGCGTCCGCCACGCCACGCCGTTTGTCTTCATTGGCAACGTGGGCGAGGAGGGCGAGGGCGACTTACGCGGCATGCGGCACATTTTCGCCACGCCACGCTGGAAAGATTCCATTGCCTACAGCCTGATTCTCGACGGCGCCGGCTCCGACACCATCGTCGCCGAAGCGCTGGGCAGCCGCCGCTTCGAAATCATCGTGCGCGGGCCGGGTGGCCACTCCTGGAGCGATTTCGGCGCGCCCAACCCGATCGTCATTCTGGCCCGGGCGATTGAACGCTTCTGCCAGACGCCCGTTTCGGCCACCCCGAAAAGCACGTTCAACATCGGCGTGATCCGGGGCGGCACCTCGGTCAATTCCATACCTGAGTCAGCCAGCATGCGGGTCGACCTGCGCTCGACCTCGACCACCGAACTCGAGCGTCTCGAGCGCTCCTTGCGCGTCTGTCTCGACCAATCGGTCGATGCCGAGCAGCGTTTCGCCGACGGGCGCGGCGCCGCCCAGCGCAAAACCCACTCCGTGAGCTGCGAGGTGGTCGTGATCGGCGAGCGCCCGGCCGGAGAGCTGGATCCGAATGCCCGCATCCTGCAAGTGGTGCGCGCCGTCGACGGCCAGCTTGGCAACGTGGCCCAGGTGCAGCGTGCCTCCACCGACGCCAACATTCCTTTGTCGCTGGGACGCGAGGCCATCGCCATCGGCGGCGGCGGTTCGGGCGGCGGCGCTCATACCCTGCAGGAGTGGTTCGACTGTACCGGGCGGGAACTCGGCTTGAAGAGAATTCTCCTCACATTACTCGTGCTGGCCGGAGTCGGTGAATGAACGTGCCTGCAGCCCTCATGCTGTCGCTTTCGATTTGCACCGCGCAAGCGCAGGATCAGCCCGCCAAGCCCAAAGCGGATGTCATTTTCGTGCACGGCAATGTCTATACCGGGGTCGTGGAAGCGTCCGCTTTCAGGTCGGTCCGGCGCGCGCAGGCGATTGCCGTTCGCGGCGATCGCATCGAGGCCGTCGGCGAGAATGCCGACATCCTCAAACTGAAGGGGCCCGACACCGAGGTCATCGATCTCGGCGGCAAGTTCATCATGCCCGGCTTTAACGACGCCCACGCCCATCTTTCCGCTGGGGGTGCTGAGCGGCTGAACGTGAATCTCACGGGGGTGAAGTCGCTCGAGGAGTTCCGGGAACGCATTCGCGCCAAGGTTGGCTCGGCGGCCCCCGGCGACTGGATCCTTGGTGGCGGCTGGGATGAGAACCTGTGGCCCGTAAAAGTCGTTCCGACCCGCTGGGATGTTGACGAAGTTTCCGGCGACCATCCTATCTTCCTGCAGCGTGTCGACGGCCACATCGCGGTCGCGAATACCCGCGCGTTGCAACTGGCCAGCATCACCATCGCCAGCCGCGATCCCAAGGGCGGCAAGATCGACCGCGATTCGAACGGCCAGCCCAACGGCATCCTGCGGGAGACAGCCCGTGCCGCCGTGGTCAGCGCGCTCCCTGAGCCTACGCACGACAAGCGCCGGCAAGCGATGGAGTCCGCCCTCGCCGAGGCTGCCCAGTGGGGCGTCACCTCCGTGCAGGACAATTCCCAGAGCTGGGAAGATTTCAAGATCCTCGAAGAAATCGAGAAGGACGGCAAGCTCAGCGCGCGTATCTCCGAGTGGCTGCCCTTCAACGATCCACTCGATCAGCTCGACGCCAAGCGCAAGGAGCACTCACGATCTGACCCGATGCTGCACACCGGCATGCTGAAGGGATTCATGGACGGTTCCCTCGGCTCGCATACGGCCGCGCTGATTGAGCCCTACGCGGACGACCCCAAGAACGTCGGCCTGCCGCAATACGACCCAGTCAAGCTGAAAGAGATGACGAAGGAGCGCGTACTGGCCGGTTATCAAATCGGCTTCCATGCGATCGGTGACAAGGGCGTTCAGATGGCCCTGGATGCCTTTGCCGAAGCCGAAAGAGCCGCGAAAGACAAGAAGGTTAAAGCCGCCAACGGCGGCGACGATTACCGCCTTCGCATCGAGCACGCGCAGGTGGTCACGCCGCTGCAGATTGTGAAATTCCGCGACCTGAAGGTCATCGCTTCGATGCAACCCTGTCACCTGCTCACCGACATGCGATGGGCGCAAGCCCGTCTGGGAGAAAGGCGCGCTGCCCATTCCTACGCCTGGGCGGAGTTCCTCAAGCGGGGTGTGACCCTGGCCTTCGGTACCGATTATCCGGTCGAGCCCCTGAGCCCTTTCCGCGGCCTCTATGCCGCCAGTACCCGCAAGAGCGAGAACGGCAAAGACGAATACTTCCCCGAGCAGAAAATCTCGATGGACCAGGCCATTGCCGCTTATACCACTGGCTCGGCGTTCGCCGAATTCGAAGAGAAACAGAAAGGCCAGGTGGTTCCCGGCATGTTCGCCGACTTCGTGGTGCTCGATCGCGACATCACCGCCGTCATTCCTCAGAAGCTGCTTGACACCCGGGTGCTCCGCACCGTGGTCGGCGGCAAGACCGTCTACCAGGCCAAATAAACCAATAACTGACACCTCTCTCGGTTGCTAGTGTGATGTCCCATAAGTAAGTGGCATTAGTATTGCAAGGAAAATAGGCGTCTCTGATGCACAATGGAGGTGCCTATGGCGATGGGACGACCGAAAGCGGCGTTGGTGTTGAGCCCGGAGCAGCGTGCGCAACTGGAAAGCATGGCCAGTTCCCGTTCGCTTCCGGCGGGACTGGTGACTCGGGTACGGATTGTTTTGCTGAGTGCGGCGGGAAAGATGAACCAACAGATTGCCCGGCAATTGGGATTGACCAACGCCACCGTGGGCAAATGGCGGCGACGCTTCGTGGAGCAGGGGGTGGCGGGACTGCATGACGAGTTGCGCCCAGGCCGTCCGCGACCCATCAGCGATGAACGAGTGGCCCAGTTGGTGCGCAAAACACTGGACACGAAACCGAAAGGCGGCACCCACTGGAGTGTGCGGCAAATCGCAGGCCAGACCCGGCTTTCGAAATCCACGGTGCACCGCATTTGGCGGGCCTTCGGGCTGGAACCGCACCGGCAGCGCCACTTCAAACTCTCGACCGATCCGTTTTTCGTGGAGAAGGTGCGCGACATCGTGGGACTGTACTTGCATCCCCCGCAGAACGCGGTGGTGCTGTGTGTGGACGAGAAGAGCCAGATTCAGGCGCTGGAACGCACCCAGCCCATGCTGCCCATCGGGCTGGGGTACGTCGAAGGCGTAACCCACGATTATCGGCGTCATGGAACCACGACCCTGTTTGCCGCGCTGGACACGGCCAAGGGCACGGTGCTCACGCGGTGTCGGCAACGACATCGGCATCAAGAATATCTGGACTTTCTGCGGCAGATCGACAACAACGTGCCGCCGGACCTAGACGTGCACGTGATCGTGGACAACTACGCAACCCACAAGCATCCGCGTGTGAAGCGCTGGCTGGCGACGCGACCGCGCTTTCATGTGCACTTCACTCCGACCTACGCCTCTTGGCTCAATCAGGTGGAGATCTGGTTCAACCGGATCACGCAACGAGCGATCCGACGCGGAACCTTTCGCAGCGTGAAAGAACTGGTGACCAAGATCGATCAATTCGTCGAAAACGATAACCAGAACGCCCGGCCCTTCGTTTGGACGGCGACAGCAGATTCCATCTTCGCTAAAGTCCAGCGACTATGTGAACGTATTTCCGGGACAGCACACTAGCTGGCTTCAGAAGTAGCCGCCATTCATATCTGGACATCGCTTTAGGGATGCCGTAATCGGTTTGTTCTCAGCAACCCCTTCGGGGGCTGAACCGCCGAACGCTCAGGAAGCAATCTTTATTTTCGAGATGAGGTAGCCATTCGGGGGGGAACAACTGGCCGGACCGCGCGAGCGGGCCCCGGCGGCGTACTTGGGGCGCGTGGAACCCTGCGTCTACCTGCCCGCGGCGGCTGCGTCGGCGTGCCGCTTGCGGTTGTAGCGCAGGGCGATATTCATAAACACGTTGCCAATCGGGGTCTCGAAACACATCACCAGTGCTTCGGTATCCTCGCTGCTTTTGATGCCTTCCGCCGACGTGTGCATGACCGGGGGGTGAACGCGGAAATGAAATCCCTGGTCATTCAGCGCCGTGATGGCATTGCCGATGATCTGATTGGCCAGTTCGCAGGCCGTCTCTTTCACCAGCAGGTCGGACTCGGGAAGATCGGCGCCCGCCATCTTGCCGGCCACGCGGATCGCCGTCTCCGGGTCGAGGTCGATGATGATGCGCCCCTCGATATCCCCGGTGACCCACACCATGGCCGCTACACCTTTCCGGCGATAGGCTTCCTCTTCCATGCTGAGGCTGCCGATGGCAGTGCGGCACTGCAGACCCTGCGCCAACACCGCGTCCGCCGAGTTGATGAACGGCTGGATCAACTCCATCTTCATGGGATCAGGCCCCCGCGCCGGCTGCGTTCACCACGGCGCCATCTTCGCCCAGCACGTACTTGATGACCTCGTAAAGCACTTCCGGCTTGACCGGCTTCTGTACGAAGTGGCGCGCGCCCCGCTGCAATGCGGCCACGATGTTTTCCTGGTAACCGACCGAGGACACCATCACGATGCGTGCTTCGGGATGGGACTGCACGATCCGCTCCGCGGCTTCAATGCCTTCCATCTGCGGCATGGTGATGTCCATGAGCACGATGTCAGGATGCGTGCGGTCGTACTCGGTGATGGCCGTCAGGCCATCCCCCGCCTCGCCGGCCAGGTGCCCGCCAAAGGACTCCACCATGCGGGCCAGGTTCTTGCGCGCAAACACGGAGTCGTCCACGATCAAATAGCGGATCGGCTGCCCGTCCTTGCTGCGTTTTACTGGCGCAAATTGTTCCATAACAACCTCCTGTTGCTATTCGGTACCACACGGCGCTATCGCCGGCTAGATAACCCTAGTTTTGCCCGGCGGTTGCGCCCTTACCGCTCCCGCCGCGCCCGGACTGCGTTTCCCCTCGACCGGACTCCGCGCACTGTGCCATCAATGTGCTCGCCATGGCTTCCAGGCCCACAATCCGGGTGGCGTACCCGCGGTCAATCGCCGCCTTGGGCATGCCGTACACTACGCACGAATCCTCGCTCTGGGCGATGGTCATGCCGCCGGCTGCCTTGACCGTGCCCAACCCTTCCGCCCCGTCGTCGCCCATCCCGGTCATAATCACAGCGACGGTCTGCGGGCCGAACTCCTCCGCCGCACTGCGGAACAGAATATCCGCCGATGGCCGGTGCCCGCGAATCCTCGGTTCGTCGCTCAACAAGGCGACGTTGCCCAACGGCAAGCGCTTTACCTTCAGGTGGCGGCTGCCCGGACAGACCAGCACCCGTCCCGGCATCAACAGGTCGCCGGACTGGGCTTCCTTCACGCGCAGCGCGCAGGTTTCATCCAGCCGCCGCGCGAACATCTCGGTGAAATTCTCCGGCATATGCTGGACGACCAGAATCGTGCCCGGAAAATCCGCTGGCAACTGCGAGAACACGTACTGCAAGGCGTGCGGTCCGCCGGTTGAAACCCCGATAGTGACAATCTTGGTGGGCGCCTTGGCCGACGCCACCGGCGCCTTGCCGTACTGCATGGCGCTCGCCAGAGGTTTCACCGTGACGCTCTTGCTGTTGGCCGCGGCCTTGATCTTGGCGATCAACTCGGCGGCGATCTCGGGCATGCGGGTCGAGACATCCCGCGGCTTGGCCACGAAATCGAACGCACCGAAACCGAGCGCTTTCAGCGTGATCGACGCGCCCTCCGTGCTGTGCGAACTGACCACGATCACCGGCACCGGATAAAGCTTTCGCATGACCTGGCGCAACATGTCGATCCCGTTCATGCCCGGCATCTCGAGGTCGAGCGTAACCACTTGCGGCTTCAGATCCTCGATCTTCTTAAGACCGAAGTTGCCGTCCATGGCCGTGCCGACCACTTCGATCGAATCGTCCTTCTCAAGAATTTGCGGGATCAGCTTGCGCATCAGCGCCGAATCGTCGACTACCAGAACCCGAACCCGAGAACTGCTCATGACCGCCCTCCCGCCGCGCCCGGGTTCAGCCGCGCCCGGTCGGCATGCGAAAGCAGCAGCCCGGAGTTGACTCCTCCAGCCTCGGTCGGTCGCGAACGAGCGAAATGCTCGACCACGGCCGACAGATTCAGAATCAACACCACTCGCCCATCTCCCAGAATGGAAGCTCCACTTACCAGGTCAGTTGAGACCGCATGGTCGTCCAATGCCTTGATGACCAACTCTTCCTCACCTTCCAGTTCATCCACAATGAGCCCGAACTTCCTCTCCCCCACGCTGATCACCAGCACAAAAAGCTTGTTGGTTCCGCGCTCGGGATCGCTCGACCGCGGACGCCCCAGCCGCACCAGCGGCAAGACCTGATTGCGCAGCTGCAGAACCTCGTAATGATCCACCTGGTGCACTTCCGATTCGCGCGTGCGCGCAATTTCCACCACCGCATTCAGCGGAATCGCATACAGCCGTTGCTGCACCTGGAACAGCAGCGCTTTGATGATGGCCAGGGTGAGCGGCAGCTTCAGCCGGAATGTGGTGCCTTGTCCCGCGCGCGTCTCGATGTGAACGGTGCCTTTCAGTCGATGCAGCACGCTTTGCACCACGTCCATGCCGACTCCACGTCCCGATACCTCCGTGACTTCCTGCGCCGTGCTGAATCCGGGGCGGAAGACGAACTCCAGCGCCTCGGCTTCGCTCAGGCGGGCCGCGTCTTCGGCGGTGAGCAGCCCTAACTCGATGGCTTTCGCCTTGATCCGGCCCGCGTCCATACCGCGGCCGTCGTCACTGACTTCGACGATCACCTGGTTCCCCTGGTGGTAGGCCCCCAGGCGGAGCGTCCCCTGTGGCAGACTTGCCCGCTTTCTGGCGCTCGTCGGCCGGCTCGAGACCGTGGCCGATGGCGTTGCGAACAAGATGAGTCAGCGGTTCGGCGATCGCGTCCAAAATGCTCTTGTCGAGATCGGTGTCCTGTCCGCTTAGGACCAGTTCGACATCCTTGCCGCACTGCCGCGCTACATCGCGCACCATCCGCGGGAAGCGGCGGAAGAGTTGCTCGACCGGCACCATGCGGATTTTCATGACCGAGCGCTGCAGGTCATTCAGCACGCGTGCCTGGAAGGCCATGGCATCGGTGAATTTTCCGCGCAGCGCGTCCTTGGGATAAAACTTGGCAAACTCGTTGAGCGCCTGCTGCAGCATGGACTTGCCAATGATCAGCTCGCCCACCAGGTTGAGTACGCTATCGATGCGCTCCGCGTCGACCCGCAGAATGTTTTCGGCCAGGGTCGTGTGGGGCTGGCTGGCCCCTTCGCTCGCGCCTTCGCCCATCCCTGCTGCGGCAGCCTCCTCCGTGGCTTGGGCTTCGAGTGCAGCGCTGACTTCCGGCTCAGCTGCCTTTGCAACTCGTTTCGCTGAGTGCCTGGGCGATGCTGCTTCGCCCGGCAAAAGATCTGCTTTGACGCCAGCCACGATGGTCGGGATCTGGCACTTTGCGGATACTTCCTCAGCGGTCTTCTCGGTGGCGACCAGGAATTCGGCCTGCTTCGTCGCCGCCGACGATCCAGCTTCGGGGCGCGCGGCCAGCACTTCTCCGATGGCGGCCAGGGCGTTCTGCACCAGCTGCCGTCCCGCGATCGGCATCGCGCAGTGCGGATCGATCTGCGCCTGCACGTGGTAGATGAATTTGCCATCTTCCTGCGCCCTCTGCATCGCCAGCTTTTCGTACTCGGTCCACCCCAGGGTTTTGGCCGAGACGGCAGCTTTCTTCCGGCCCGAGTGCTTGGCCGCCGGATCTTCGGTGAGCTTCTTCACCATCTTGCGCAGAGGATCGCGCGCCGGAAGCTTGCCGCGTTTGCGATACGCCGCCAGCATGGCCGAGAAAAGGTCTGCAGCCGTGAAAGCAACTTCGGCGAGCGTGGCATGCGCGGCGGCCGACTCGAGTGCCAGCGCGTCTTCCAGTTCATGCGCCACTTCGCTCAGTTCACGGTAGCCGCAGGCGGCGGCATCGCCTTTCAGCGTGTGCACGATGCGGCGCAGGGTGCGCACAATTTCAGAGTCGCCGGGGTGCTTTTCCAGCTTCAAGGCTTCGTCGTTCAGCGCCTGCAGCAGTTCCTGCGCGCTCTCGAAGAAGAGCTCGCGGAGTTCCACCATGCGCTCGTCGGACTGGCTCACAGCCTCACCTCGACGCGTTGGTAGGCGGTGCCGCTGTTGCGGTGCAGCATCTGGAATTTTTCGGTCAGCCCGAGCAGGCTCTCGGCGTGCCCCACGAACAGGAAGCCGTCCGGATTCAGGCAGCGGTAGAACTTGTTGATCAGGCGCTTCTGCTCGGCCTCGTCGAAATACATCATGACGTTGCGGCAGAAGATGACATCGTTGCGCTGCGGCAGGTATTCGGTCTTCAGGTTGTGGAAGTCAAAGTGAACGACCTCCTTCAGCGCCTTCTTTACCGCGTAGCGGTCGCCCACCTTGTCGAAGTAGCGCAGCCGGTAGTTGTAGTCGACCGTCGCCATCTGGTTCTCACTGTACGTGCCCTCCTGGCCGGCCCGCAGCACCGAGTAGCTGATGTCGCTGGCCAGGATCTCAACCTTCCAGGGAGCCGGAATCAGCGGCTTGGGCGAAGGCGATTCGACCGGCAGTGGATTGCGCATGTAGTAATACGCCAGCGCATCGGCCACCTGCATGGCCATGGTGTAGGCCTCCTGCCCGGTGGAGCAGCCTGCGCTCCAGAAGCGCAAAGAAAAATCCCGCCGCTCCTGCTTGCGGCGTAACAGGTCTTCCAGAACGTACTTGTGAAACAGGTCCAGCTGCGCCCGGTTTCGGAAAAAGCTGGTCTCGTTGACGGTGAGGTTTTCGAGCAGTTGCGCCAGTTCGGCCTTGCCGGCATCGCTGATCAGCAGCCGGTAGTAGCTGTAGAAGGAGTCGACATGAACTTCGCGCAGCCGGCGCAGCAGGCGGTCCTGCAGAAAATGCGTGCGCCGCTCGTCGAAATGCATCCCGCATTCCTGGTACACCAGGGCCTGCAGGAGTTTCAGTTCTGCTTCCGTGAGGGCGGGTGCGGGTGCTGCGCCTGATGTCCCCATGTGCTTTCCGGTACAGTTCTGCCTTAGCGGGCAGCCGCGCCGCGAACCTCCGCCTTCGAAGTGGTTGCCGGCTTGCCCTCGCCGGAAGTCTTGTGCGCGCGCAGGCTGCCGGATTCCAGAAGCTTGGTCGTGTCCAGCAGCATGATGAGCCGTCCTTTGTACTTGCCCAGCCCGGTCACGCAGTTCAGCCCGCCCTCCTGCAGCACCGCGGGGGGCGGTTCTATGTCCGTCGGGGCGATTTTCAGAACTTCGGAGGCGGAATCGACGATCAGGCCCGATAAGCGGCCATTGAATTCCACCACCAGAATCCGGTTTCTTCGGGTCGGCGCCGTTCGCTGGATCCCAAAACGCTTGCGCAGATCGATGACGGAGACGATCTTGCCCCGCAGATTGATGACCCCTTCCAGGTATTCCGGCGCGTCCGGGACGGCCGTGATCTCGGGCACCCGCACGATCTCATGCAGCGCCGTGATGGGCACGCCATAAGTCTCGTTGCCCACGCGGAACCCGACGATCTGCAGTTCGCGGTTGGTGTGCCGCTCCATGCTCATCCTCTATGCCCCCGCCGTGGCGTGACGCGCACCTCGCACGGCACTCCGCTCGTCGTGGCGCGCCCGTTGATCGACTTCCCCGGTACGGCCCGCCACGCGCTCCAGGGCATCGAGCAGTTCCCGCGACATCTTCGACATCTGTTCCGCCGAAGCCGCCAGTTCGGTCGAGCCCGACGTGCTCTGCTGGATCAGTTCGCGCATGCGCTCCATGGCTTTCACCACGGCCTGCGCACCCGAAGCCTGCTCTTCCACCGCCGAGTTGATTTCGTGCGTGATCTCGTTCAGCCGCGTGGTGGCGCGTGCGATCTGCGAAGAGCCGTGCGACTGCTCGTTGGTGGCCGCGCCGATTTCCTGCGCGAACTTGTAGACCTCGGTGACCACGTTCGAGATCTTGCGCAAGGCGCCGTTCAGCTCTCCGCCCAACTCCAGGCCTTCATTGACGATGGTGGTGCTCTCGTCCATGTTCTCGACCGCCTTGCGGGCTTCCTTCTGGATACTCTGGATCAGCTCGGAAATTTCCTTGGTCGATTGCGCCGATTTCTCGGCCAGCTTGCGGACTTCGTCAGCCACCACCGCAAAGCCCAGGCCATGCTCGCCCGCGCGCGCCGCTTCGATGGCCGCGTTCAGCGCCAGCAGGTTGGTCTGCTCCGCCAGGTCGTCGATCACTTCGATGATCTTGCCGATATCGTCCGCCCGTTGCCCGAGCGCGTCGATGATCGCGCCTGACGACCGGATGGTGTTGTTGATCTTGTTCAGGCCCTCGGTCGCCTTGTCCATGGTGGTGATGCCGCTGTGCACTTCTTCGCGCGACCGGTTGGAGATGTCGAGCAGCACCTTCGCGGTATCGGCCACGCGCTGGATCGACGCCACCATCTGGTCGATGGAAGCCGAGGTCTCGCTGACGCTCGATGCCTGGGTCTGCGTGCTCTTCACCATGTTCTGCACGTTCACGCTCATCTCGTGCATGGTGCTGGTCACTTCGTCGATGGCGGAGGAACCCTGCAGGCTGATCTTGGCCGATTCGTCGGAGGCGCCCGCCACCTGGCTGGACGCGCTGGCCACTTGCGACGCCAGATCGCGCACGCTGCGCACCAGTCCCCGCAGGCTCTCGACCATCTGCTGGAAGGCGTGTCCCAGCGTGTCCTGTTTCGACCGCGGTTCCACCTCGACCATCAGGTCGCCGTTGGCGATGGCTTCAGAGACAGCCGCCATTTCCTTGAGATAGGTGACCATGTTGGCGAAAGTGCGCGCCAGTTCGCCGATCTCATCCTGCCGCTGGGTGTCGATTTCGATGTTGTGGTCCAGATCGCCCGTGTTGCCGATCTTGTGCGCCACCGTCATCAGCTTGGCCAGCGGATCGGTGATGGAACGGGCCGTGCGGTAGGCAATAAAGGATCCGAACAGCAAAGACAGGATCAGCCCCGTGACTGAGATCGCGATGGTCCAGGCGGCCGCGCTCTCGTCCGACAAGCGCCGGTCCTCGACGATCTTCTTGTTTTCCTTGTCGGCCACATCCAGAAATTCGGTGGAGTTCTTTACCCAGGAGGACGCGTCCTTCTGCAGGTAGAAAATCTGCAGTTCCGCAACCGTTGCGTTGCCGCTGTCCACATCCTTCCGTTTGTCGACCAGCGGCTGGGCGAATTCCTTGGCCCAGTTCTGTTCCAGTCCCTGGACTTTCTCGAGCGCGGCTTTCTGTTGTTCCGAGTTGGCCAGGGCCTGCGCTTTTTCCAGTTTCTCGCTCAGCAGCCGGATCCCTTCGTTCATGCGATCCACTTCCCGCGTGTCGCCGCTCAGCAGGTAGTTGCTCAGGTAGAGGCGGTTCTGCATCATCTGGAACTTCACCGAATCGGTGGCTTCGGCCAGTTGCAGCGATTTGGACGCGGCTTTCTTGGCCTCGTGCTCCCGGCTCACCGCTCTCCAGTTGGCCAGGAACAGAAGCAGGACCGTCAGCAGGACGAGCCCAAAACTGATATAGAGTTTCTTGCCCAGCGTCATCGCCGTTCCTCCATCGAAAACCTCGACCTCTCCCGTGCGAACGCCCCGAACTACCACAGGATGTGGCTATTGAGTGGCTACGCTCGGGTCAAACTTGAACTCGACCACGCCCGTGGTCTCTTCCGAAGCCGTCTCGAAATGCCACTTCTTGACCGCATCCACAGCGGCATTGACCAGCAGCGGATGGCCGCCCACGACCTTCGTGCTCTTTACGCTCCCGTTGGGCGCAACCACCACCTGGACTTTCACCACGCCCGAGATGCTCATCCGCCGGGCCAGTTCCGGGTAGGCGGGCGATACCTTGGTCTTAACCTTGCGGGTGATTTCCTCTTGCTGGGCATGGCCCGGCGACGGATGCAGAACGATCATTCCGATGAGGGCCAGTAAAATGGCCCCGGCGAACCAGCGTTGAATTGCTCCTCGAGACACAATCCCTCCCATGCACAAGAAAATCCTACCCCGGGACGTGCAAGGGCCGTGCCAGCTTTATCGTTGGGAACGTTACTTTGGTGACCGCAGATAAGTCTCTGTCGCAGAAGAGAATGAGAGCTCCCACCCGATGCCTCGTACGGCGGGATTCGCCTAAAAGCGTCTCATGCGGCCGATTAGCCGTCAGGGCATTTCTCATGCTGAGACGCAACCGGCCGCTGCGGTCGGGATTTCACACTTCGACACCGGGACCCTTATTCGCTTGACTCAAATTGAGATTGCACGGTACTTTCCCCTTATATTCAAATAACTTGGAAAGATCCCTGAGGTCGCTGGCGGTGTATTCCTAACTATGCACGCGGGAGATACCATGCTCGTCGACGGGCCCAACCCGCGGTCCGACGAAGCCTTTCAGAAGCTGCTCTTGCACTTCTCCGCGGCGGCGGCCCAAGGCACCGATGTGCCCGCTCTGATCCGCCTGTTCTGTCGAGAGACGCGTGCGTTTTTTCAGGTGAGCGGAGTCTACTTCTGGCAGTCCCTTTCGCCCGATGAAATGATCGGGGCCGAAGCTGACGGTATTTTGGCAGAGCGCTTCCGCGGCCTTCATCTGAAAGCCTCTGAGAGCGCGGTGGCCGGGGAAGCGGTCCGCAAGCGGCGCACAATTTTTGTGAATTCTCTGGACTCGGCTCGCTACCCGCGAGCCCTCGAGTTTCAGGCCAAAGCCATCATGGCCGCTCCCCTGGTGGTTTCCAATGAGGTACTTGGAGCGGTGGCTTTCCTGCATGACTCGAAGCCCGATTTCTTTAACGAAGACCTGGCTGCCAAGGCCACCATCGTGGCCGGACAATTGGGCAGCCTGCTCGAAGCGCGCCGCTTGACGGAGGTTTCCCGCGAAGACCATCGCCGGGCCGAGATCCTGGCGGAGGTGGCGCATGCTCTGCATGGGAATCCGGACGTGGCCGCGGTCATCGAAGCCCTGGCAGATCGGATCCGCGTCTTGTTGCGGGCGCGCCTGGTGTGCGTTTTCATGCGCCACGACGGGCCCTTCGAATTGCGCGGGGTGGCGGCGGAATCTCCCCAGCTGGGCAATGCTGCCCGCGCCCGCCACGATCGCACCGCCTTGCGCTTTGCGGCTGACGTGGCCGCGCGCGCCGTGGCGGCGGGCGAGCCCATCACGGTCACGATCGATCCGGCATCGCACTCCCTGGGCGACCTGGTGCCGTCCGGTATGCTGCTGGCAGCGCCCTTCCGGACATCGCGCACCCAGGGCGCGATCCTGGTCTATCCCCGCCAGGACGGTCTGTTCACAATTGATGAGCGGTCGCTGGTCTCGGCGGTGGCGGGCTTCGGAGCCGTGGCCGTCGCCAACGCGGAGCTATACTCGACCGCTCGCAGCCAGGCTCACGAGTTGCACCAACTGCTGGAAATCTCTTCCGAGCTCAGCTCGATCGGAAACCTGGATACGTTCCTGGAAGCCTTTGTGGTCCGGGCGGCGGATTTCCTGGGCTTCGGCCGCTCCTTCATTGGGCTGCTGGAGGAGGGCGCGTTCCGGGTAAGGCTGGGCGCGGAGGAAGGCGCGGCCCGCAAGCTCGATCTCACTTTTCCGGAAGGAATCGCCACCAAAGCGCTCGTCGCCAAGGAAGTCTTCTGGACCGACGATGCTGCCCAGCTTCCCGGGGCCAACCTTGAGGCCATCGCGAAGTTCGAAATCAAGCAACTGCTGGCCGTTCCCATTGCTCGGCTCCGACGGCGAGGTCATGGGCATGTTCGGCGTGCTGGACCGCCTGGATCACGCGCCGGTCTCCCCGGAGGACATCCGCCGTGCCCGGGCGCTGGCCGCGCAAGTGGCCGTCGCGCTCGAGGTCATGCGCAACCTCCACCTCTCCGATCAGCATCGCAAGCGGGCCGAGGCGCTCATGGGGTTGGCGTTCGAGCTGAGCAGCCTGGTGCACCTGCCCGACTTCAACCGCCGTTTCGTAAGCCGCGCCGCCGAGCTGTCCGGGGCAGACTCCGCGGCCCTGGCCCTGTTCGAGGACTCGGTTCTCGAAACCGCCGTTTTGCAGATTTCTTCGCGGGCTGAGCCTGCGGATCGCAGCCTGCAACGCCGTCTCAGTCATGCGCTGTCGGAGTCTCTGGCCCAGCATCCCGAGCGACTCTATAGTGGGTCGGCGCCCGACCTGCTGGGTCCCGCCCTGGCCGCCAACCTGGGCTGGAATGATTGCACTATGTTGCGCCTGAAGGGCGCGGCCGACGAATCGGTGGGCGTCCTGTGCCTGGCCAACCGCGCGAAATCCAACACCGGAGCCGACGAACAACTGCTCCATGCCATTGCCAGCCATGCCTCGGTCGCGCTCGAAAACGCCCGGCTCTTCACGCGCATGGACAAGGCCAACCGCCACTGGATGGAGATTTTTGACGCCATCACCGATTTCATCGTCGTCCACGATGAAACCCAGAACGTGCTGCGCGTGAACCATTCCCTGGCCGACTTTATTGGCGTTCCGCCGAAGGAACTGATCGGTGTGAACATGCGCGCCCTGGTGGCACTGGCCAGCGAGTCGCCCGCCCATGGTTGTCCGTTCTGTCGGTCCTCGGGCGATGGTCCCGACGAGTACGTGCACCAGGTGCTGGAGCGGATGTACCTGGTCTCCACCTCGCGCATCCACGCCTCCGCCAGCGAGCGGCAACATACCATCCACGTGCTCAAAGACATTACCGACCGCCGCGAAGCCGAACGGCGCTATCGAGAGCTGTTTGACAATATTCAGGAGGGACTCTTCTTCGCGGTTCCCTCGGGCCATTTCATTGAGGTCAACGACGCGCTGGTCCGGATGCTCGGTTACAACGACCGGGACGAGTTGCTGAAAATCGACATCCCCACCCAGCTCTATTCCTCGCCAGACCGTCTCCGTCACCTGAACGAGGTCATGCAGCAGCATGGCGTCCTGCGCAATCACGAGGAAGTCCTGCGTCGCAAAGACGGCGGCGTGATCCACGTCCTGATTAACGCCTTCGCGGTGCCCGACGCACACGGCCAGGTGCTGCAGTACCGCGGCCTGATGCTCGACATCACCGGGCTCAAGACCTACCAGTCCGAACTGCAGCACGCCCGCGATTTCTCCGAAAAGATTCTGAATAACACCCAGAGCCTGATCCTGGTGGTCGACACGGCCGGCCTGGTCAGCTACGCCAACCGGCGCTGGTATGACGCGGGCTACGAGCAGCGGCAACTGGTCGGCTGTCCCTTGGCCGATCTGGTTTCTCCCATCCGCCGGCCGGTTCTGGCCGAATGCGCTGAATTCGACCCTGTCCGGACATCCCGTGGACAACCTTGATCTCCAGGTGCTGCGCGGCGACGGCCGGGTCGGCCAGTTCTCCGTCAACTTGAGTCCCATGCGCGACGAGCAGGGCATCGTCACCAGCATCGTGGTGGTGATGACCGACATCACCGACTCTGCCATGCTGCAGTCGAAGTTGATCCATGCCGAGAAAATGGCGGCCGTCGGCCAGTTGGTCTCGGGCGTGGCGCACGAAGTGAACAACCCGCTGACCGCGATCCTGGGATTTGCGGATCTGCTGATGGAAAACTCCGAGGTCCCGGAAGCAGCGCGCAAAGACCTGCGGGTCATCCTGCAGGAAGCGCAACGCACCAAGCAGATCGTGCAGAACCTGCTCAGCTTCGCGCGCCAGATGCCGCCCCAGCGCAAGCCCGTGCAGTTGAACGGTATTCTGCGCCGCACCATCCAGTTGCGCGCCTACGACTTCAACAGCCACGGCGTCGAAATCGTCGAGCACCTCGATGAAAGCCTGCCCCAGGTCATCGGCGACTCTCACCAGCTCCAGCAGGTCTTTCTCAACATCATGAACAACGCCTACGATGCGGTGCGCGAAACCGGCCGCCCGGCGCGCATCGAGATCATGACCGCCAGCCTCGGCACCTATGTCGAGGTCTCCTTCCGCGACAATGGCCACGGCATCAGCCAGCCGGACCGCATTTTTGATCCTTTCTTCACGACCAAGGAAGTCGGGAAGGGAACGGGCCTGGGCTTGAGCATCTGCTACGGCATCGTGCGCGAGCATGGCGGCGAAATCCTGTGCCACAACAATACCGGCGCCCAGGGCGCGACGTTCATCGTCCGCCTGCCGTCCGTTTCTGAGTCGGCTTCGATCGGAGTCGCCGCAGGAGTCGTGCAACGATGAGTCTGCCCGCCATGAAACCTGAACCTCTACCCATTCTTCTGATCGAAGATGAGCCTGCGGTCATGGCTTACGTATGCGCCACCCTCGAGCGCAGCGGTTACCAGGTAGTCTGCGCGAAATCAGGGGCGGAAGGCCTGCAACGGCTGGAGTCCGGACAATTCCTGGGCGTCGTCTCTGACATGGTGACGCCCGGCGGCGTGAACGGCGCCGACGTGTACGCCTGGATCGCCGGCCATCGCCCGGAACTTACCTCCCGGCTGGTGTTCATTACGGGCGATATCGCCAACGAACAAACCGTCGAAACCCTGCGCCGGACGGGCGCTCCCTGCGTGGAGAAGCCCTTCCGCGTGCAGCAATTCATCTCGGTCGTAGAAAAGACCATGGGGAAAGCGCTGTGAGTGAAGACCTTCGGATCCGCTTGTTGATTGTAGATGACGAACAAAGCATTCGCCGCCTGTGCGTCACCGTAGGAGAGGCCCTGGGCTTTGTGCTGTCTGGAGGCGGCCAGTGGCGAAACCGCCATCGCCCTGCTCGAAGAACAGCCCGCGCACATGATTCTGACCGACATGGTGATGCCGCACATGTCGGGACTCGAGTTTCTCGAGAAAGTGAAGAAGATGCTGCCCCGCACCGAAGTCGCCGTCATGACCGGCCACGGCTCGGTCGAGACCGCCGTGCAGGCCATGAAACTCGGCGCCTACGACTACATCGCCAAGCCCTTCTCGCCGCTGGAAGAACTGCGCCTGTTCCTGCGCCGCATGGCGGAAAAAGTGCGCCTGGTCGAAGAAAACCAGTTCCTGCGCGATCGCATGGATACCGAAACGCAACTGCACGGCATCGTGGGTTCTTCGGCCAAGATTCAGGATGTTCTGCGCATGGTCTCTCGCCTCAAGGACACCCGGACCCCGGTGCTCATCACCGGGGAAAGCGGAACCGGCAAGGAGTTGGTCGCGCGTGCCATCCACTTCCGCGGTTCATTTGCGAATCGTCCCTTTGTGGCCGTCGATTGCGGCTCGCTCGTTCCCACCCTTATTGAAAGCGAGTTGTTTGGCTACGAGAAGGGGGCTTTTACCGGTGCCCTCAAATCGAGGACCGGCCTGTTTCAGTCCGCCGACGGCGGGACCATTTTCCTCGACGAGATCGGCGAGCTTCCCCTCGAGATGCAGGCCAAGCTGTTGCGCGTGTTGCAGGAGAAGGAAGTGCGCCCGGTCGGCAGCAACCAGCGAGCGAAAGTCGACGTGCGCGTGATCGCCGCCACCAACCGCGACCTGGAACAGGAATACCGCGCCGGAACTTTCCGCAAGGATCTCTACTTCCGGCTCAATGTCGTAACCGTACATGTGCCCGCGCTGCGCGAACGCCGCTCTGACATCCCCATGCTGGCCCATTGGTTTCTGGAACGCTGCGCACCCGGTCGCAGTGTGCAGGTGAGCAATGCCGCCATGAAGTCCCTCCTGCAGTACGACTGGCCCGGCAACGTGCGCGAACTCGAGAACTGCATGGAACGCGCCGTCGCACTCGGGGACCAGCAAATCATGGATGTCGACGATCTGCCGCCCGCCATCGCATCGGTATCGCAGACCACTGACGTCGCAACTCCCAATTCCGCCGAGGGGCTTTCGACCACCGACCTCGAGGACATCGAACGCACCACCATCGAGCGCGTCTTCCAGCAGGTGAAAGGCGATAAGGCGCTGGCCGGGAAGATGTTGGGCATCAGCCGCGCCACGTTGTACCGCAAGCTGAAGCGCTATAACATCGGCGGCCGATTGCACGTGGTTTCCAGTCCGGCGCTGCAATAGAGAAGAGATGAGACGATGAGATGAATGGAGCGACGGGCGTCCCCGCCCGGCGCTTCTCTGGAGTGAGAGTTTCGGCGAGATGGGGGCCCTAAGCTGTGCGCCGGGGGAAGTGGGAATAACGGCCCGAGCCGCGAATGCAGCCCTGCCAACGGGCGAGAACGCCCATCGCTCCACCGATTTCAATCGCGAGGTTAGAGGTAAAGGATTCCAGGCCGCCCCTGATTAGAAGAACCTGAGATTTTCGTCTCACCCTGAGACGCCCAGTGCGAGATCGGGCAACCCCGGCACGCCGATCACGAGAGCCTTGTCTAATTTTTTCAACTACTTGCCTGTACGTCCCTCCAGCTTTCGCTTTGGTTTCTGTCGTGCATCAGCAACTTCGTAAAGCGGACCCGGAGGCTCCCGTACAAACTCTTTCAAACCGGGAAGAGGGGAGCCCGTGACCGCCTCGAGGTTGACTTTGAAGGTCCTGTCCGTATCCGCCCTCCCCTGCAATTTTCCGAAGCCCTGCGGCTGCATTCCTCCGATGCTTCGCGCGGACGCGCAAGCGTTTCTTGTAGCCCTGCAATACCACAACGGGCGAACCTCGCCACCCGCACGCGGCGACGTCCCGGACTGGATTGAGAGACCATGACCGACCTGAATCAGTTGACCGCCGAGTGGAACGCCGCCCGCATTCTGTATCCGACGTACTCCGCGCTGGCGCGCGAGTTCGTCATCGACCTCACCCCTTGCAACGATCTCGAAGTGGGCATCGAACAGCCGCCCCGGGAATCGGTGGAGCAAGCCCGGCAGTGGTTGCGGGAAATGGACGAGCGCATCCAGATTCACCAGTTGCGCCAGTTCCTGCAAACCACCACCCTGGTCACGCCCCAGCTGCTGCAGACTCTTCTGCTGCACCACCTTCACAAGGAAGAGAAATCGCCTTCGGACCGCGACAAGATCGACTTTCTCCTCGTTCAGCTGTTCTCGCTGGCCGCGCCTTCGCGCCTGGAAGACAGCTCGGTGACGCTCGAGTACGTGGCCCGGACACTGGCTCCGGTGCTGGGAGCGGTGGAGACGACGGTCCCAACCTGGCTCAAGCCGCTCGACAACGTGCTGCAGTCCGCGCAGAAGGCTGCGCACCCTCAACGAACTCCTGCACGGCGGGATCCTCGAACAGGGACGAAAAATCAAGGTACAGAGCGGAGAGAATTACTTCCTGCCGGTGGCAATGATTTCCTTCGCGCGCTTCAGTTTTCTGGTGCGGCGGTCCTTCTTTCGCCTGATGCATCAGGACCTGAACGCCATCTTCGACGGCCTGCGGGAACTCGAACACAAAGGCGTCAGCACGATCGACTGCCGGCGCGCGCAGTTCTCCGCGGAGGAACCCATCCTGCGGCTGCGCATGATCTGCCAGTCGTGGAAAGTGATGTTTCAGGCCGAATATTCCTCGGGGCAGCCGCTGCGCATGCTGGTGGACCTGCGCGCAGCCATCGATGACGCCCTGGACCGCGGTCTTGCCCAGCCCAAGGCTGCCAGCAACCGAGCGGGTGCCCCGGCTGCCAAATCCGCGGCCGCGGCCAAGCCGGCAACGGCGGCAAAATCCGCGCTGGCCGCGCGCGCCGGTGCGACGCCATCCGCGCCGGTCGCCAAATTTAACCTCCGCGCGGATGCAGCTCCGGAATTCGAGGTATCCGGCGGACCGGAGGAATGGAATCCGGATACGTCCGGGGGGAACCAGGAAGTTTAACGGGCAGGCTGGAAGCGGAGAGTCGATCTTGGAGCAGCGCACCGTACTCATTGTCTGCGACGACGCGGAGTTTGCGCGCCAGCTTTCCAGTCGCTGGCGAGCCGAGCGAAACGTCCCGCTCTTCACCGTGTCGGGCAGCGAACTTCGCCAGGGTTTTGATGCCGGCGCTTTCGATCTTGCGATCGTTTGGCGGGCTCCGCCGGGAGGTCCTGCGTCCCGCGCTGCGTGCGCTCGACGCCGGCATTCATCCCGTCATGGTGGTGCCGGAGGACTCGCAAATGGTGCAGGCGTTGCGCCGCGAATTTCCGCGCGTGCTGGCGGTGAATCGCTGCGAAGGTTGGTCGGAGACGGTGGTGTTGCTGGGCATCGAGGTCTTGCGCCGCGTGGATGCCGTAAATCGCGCCGAGCGTGCCGAGCATGTCAGCGCGCTGTTGAAGTGCCATGCCACGCTGGGGCAATACGTGATTGAAATGCGGCATACCCTCAACAACGCGCTCACCTCGGTGCTGGGCAACGCGGAGTTGTTGCTGCTGGAGCCGGGTACGTTCTCGGCCGGGGTGCGCTCGCAGATCGATACCATTCGCAACATGGCGCTGCGCATGCACGAGATTCTCCAGCGCTTCTCTTCGCTGGAGAAGGAATTGACATTTGCGGAGGCACAGGCGGCAAAGGAGCAGAGAGCACAGGCAGCGGTCGTCGGCCAGTAACGGGTAATGATTAGAAGTCAGAGCGACGGCAACTCCGCCCCCTCTCCCAATTGCCGGAATTTCTGGACCAGCAGACGGTTGCGGTTGACCTGGCGCCGGGAGTGGAACTGATTTCTTGAACCATCGTTCGCGATCCGCATGAATACGGGCTTCAATCTCGGCCGGTCGAACAAAGGACAGAAGGTGCCCTTCAACCTGGTGCTCGAACACGAGCTTTCCGAACTGCGGTTGCTCTTGGAACGGCAGGCCGGAGCGCTCCTGAATTGTCCCCAGGATCTTCTCGGAGCGAAGGTTAGCAGCTACCTGGAGTCCCGCCGCCTCGGTTCCATGGCCGACCTGATGGGACGACTGCAGGCTTCCGACGCGGAGTGCGAACGGCTGCTCGAACAACTGCTGGACGGGGAGACCGCGTTCTTCCGGCATCCGGCGGCCTTCGCGGTATTCGAAAACGAAATTCTGCCCGAACTGCGCGCGCGCAAAGCGGCTGACAGCCGGCAAAGTCTTCGCATTCTCGAGTGCGGGCTGTTCGACCGGGGAGGAAGCGTACTCGGTCGGCCTCTCGGTTTGTGCGGCCATAAGCGAAACCGCCGGCAGCTGGACGATCCACATCCTGGCCAGCGACGTTCGCCAGGATGCCCTCACCTTCGCGGAGCGCGGGCTCTATCCGCAGGCCGCGTTGGCCGCACTCCCGCGGTCGCTGGTGCAGAGTTATTTCGCCAAGGTCGACCAGCACTTTCTGGCCAAGCCGCGCTTGCGCAACCTGATTACATTCACGCAGATGAATCTGGCGCGGCCCGCCTATCTGGGCCGCTTCGACTGCATCTTCTGCATGGATGTGCTGCCCCATTTCTCGACCGGCCAGCGCATCGCCCTGACCCAGAGGCTGCACCTCTACCTGGAGCCCGGCGGCTACCTGTTGCTGGGCAACGGCGAGAAGCTGCCCACCGCCGACGTCACCTTCCAGTCGGAATCCCACAAGAACTTCACCCTGTATCGCAAGCCCTTCGCGGCCGCCGCCAAAGCGGGCAAGGTGTTCTAAGGCAGTCGTTTGCAGGAATCTTTTTGCCAGCACAGAACATATAAAGCTGAAAGCTACAGCTGACAGCTCGCCTGCCCCGATCAATCGGCTCACAAACCGGACACGGGAATCCGCCTTCTTCCCGCTTCGTCCGTTCCCAGATTAGGAAACCAATGCAATTTATGTCCCATTTGTGCGCCCGGTCACAGTCTACGGACACGCCCAAACTCCATTCTGAAAACGCTGAAATCCTCACCGCAACTCGATCTGCGCTGGCGCGAGACACGCGACATTCCGCCGATTGCCCCCATCGGTGATGGCTGCCCGAGCAGGGCTCGGCGCTTCGATCTGAGCTGCCCGGCAGATGACAATTGATTTGGCATTCATCATTCCCCATCCAGGGACGGGAGGAAAGTGTGATGCGGCATTTTTCAAAAAGTGTACTGAGTGGTCTGGTTTTGCTCACGCTCGTGCTGGTCGGCACGCTGGTTGCGCAAACCACCAAGGGAACCATCGCAGGGGTCGTTACCGACGCACAGGGACTGGTCGTGCCGGGCGCGGGTATCACGGCAGCGGCTATGGAGGGCGGCGATGTTCGTTCGACTACGACCGGCTCGAACGGCGAGTACCGGATCGAGACTCTCAATCCCGGGAAATACACCGTGACCGTGATCGCGAAAGGGTTCGCTGAGACCGTGGTCCGCGACGTGGTGGTCAATGCATCGTTGATCACCTCGAATAACGTAGAGCTCAAGATCTCCGGTGGTATCGAGACGGTGACGGTCGAAGCGGGAGCCGAGACCATTCAAACCGAGTCTGGCGAACTTTCCAAGACGATCCCCCAGGTGGGCGTTAAAGATTTGCCATATTCGAGCCTGAATCCTTACCAGTTGGCGGTTACCTTGCCCGGGGTGGTCACTGTGGCGAGTCGGGATGACTCGACCAATGGCATCGGGTTCTCCGTGAACGGCCTCCGTCCGCGCGCCAACAATTTCCTGATCGATGGTTTCGATAACAACGACATCGGGATCATGGGACAAGCCTTTCAGCCGCAGAATACCGAAGCGGTGCAGGAAGTCACATTTCTGACGAACTCCTACGCTGCTGAGTTTGGCCGCGGCGGAGCATCGGTCTCGAACCTGACTTATCGCAGCGGAAACAACACCTTCCATGGTGGAGTTTGGGAGCAGTACAAGGGCGCCAGCCTCAATGCAGTTTCTGCCGAGGATCGGCTGGGTGGACTAACCCGCCCTGCCCAGTTCGTCGAAAACATTTTTGGATTCCGGCTCGGTGGGCCGGTCGATCAAGAATAAGCTGTTTTTCTTTGGCAGTTCGCAGTGGGATCGGTTCCATGGCGTCCCCAGCACTGCCTACCCTTAACCTGCCGACGGCGGCTGGCTACTCGACCCTACAGGCCCTCAACAATGCCAATGCGGACCTGATGTTGGCGGCGGTGGGTAACCTGCGGGCGCCCAGTTCTCAAGGTTCGCTGCCGATCGGTGCTCGTACGAACTGCCCGGCTGCCTCCATTGACCCCACGAGCGGCCAGTGTTTGGTCGAGTGGGGATACTTCCGGCGCAACGATATTGGCAAGAACCTTAGCCGCGAATGGACAGCCAGAGCGGACTACAACCTTACCAACGATTCCGTGTTTGTGCGCTACACCGATAGTTATCAGTCCTCCAGCCCGGACCTGTTCGCCAACCCCAGCGCGCTACCTTACGCGGATACACAGCAGAGCGGCCCATCGCGCATCCTGGGCGTCATGTGGGCGCACACGTTCAGCCCGACCGTCCTCAACGAGTTGCGTTTCTCGGCGCAGCAGATTGACTTCACCTTCGGGCCCACCCCAGCCACGGAAGCCAACCCTATGGCTCATTTGCCTACTATCTACCTGGCCAGTGGCTCTTTGAACTTCAACTGGGGCGGTTATGAGCAGGCCAGTTTCCCACAGGGACGCGGCCACAAGAACTTCCAGTTCCAGGATGCTCTTTCATGGACTAAGGGCACGCACACCATGAAGGTGGGAGCCGACGTCGCCATCCTGCTTGTTCGGGATGAGTTCCCCTTCAATGCTGACGGCCTGGTCACCGTTAGCGGCGGTCCCATTCCCAACCCTGATCCGAATCCTGCGTTGGCAATTCAGGGGTGCGGACCGGCAGATAACCCCGATGCCCAATATGAGTGCAGCGAACTCGAAAACTATCTCGATAACTACCTTGGCCCGGATGGCAGCCTTTCTCGTTCATTTGGCAACCCCCGCCAGGCTATACCAACTAGCCAGCAGGCATACTACTTCCAGGACAGCTGGAAGTTCCGGTCCAATCTCTCGCTGGACTTCGGACTCCGCTACGAGTACCAGCCACCCGATGCGTCAAATGTTCTGTCCTACCCCGCCCTCAACCGGTCTACCGTGGGCACAGCCGTGTTTCCGCTTCGTACCCTGGTGCAGCCGGATCGCAACAATTTTGGTCCGCGGGTCGGTTTTGCCTACAGTCCAAAATTCTGGAAGGGCATGTTCGGAGAAGATAAAACTGTAATCCGTGGCGGGTGGGGAATGTACTACGACGTATTCTTCACTAACATCAGCGACAACACTGCTGCGGCGTCGCCAAACGCAACCGGCACTAGCGTTTACCCGGGTGACTATCCGGGGCGCGGCCTCGAGGATCCTCTCAGCGCCATTGCGACTGCCACCGCCACGCCTAGCCCGTATACCGGGGCCATGAGCGTAGCTAACAACCTGCGCAATCCGCTCATTCACCAATGGAACCTGAATGTACAACGCGAACTTCCTTCCCGCCTGAAAGCAGAAGTCGCTTACGTGGGGACTCGCGGAGAGCATCTCTGGGTCAACGAGCAACTAAACCCCAAGGTCGACGGCGGCTCACGCGTTTACACCAACCGCGGCTCGGTGGTGATCCGTGGGAATCGGGCCGACTCGATTTATCACGGGCTGCAAACTTCGCTGACCCGGCAGGTGGGGAACTTCTCCATCCGCGGCAGTTACACTTATTCGCGGGCCATTGACAATGCGTCAGACGTGTTCGTGACGTCGGGCGGCGCCTCACGCTGGCAGAACGTTAGCGATCCGCGTAGCGATCGCGGCCCATCTGCTTTTAACCGCACTGATCGGGCCTCCATCAGCTACAGCTACGAGGTGCCCTTCAAGAACAATGGCTTCTTGAAATATCTCGCCGACGGCTGGTTCACCTCGGGCGTCATCTCGTTCCAGTCAGGTGTTCCCGAAACCATGTATGTCGGGGGCTATGACCAGAATGGCGATGGCGAGGCCTATAACGATCGTCCCAAATGGGGCAATTCGAAGGCGCCTCTCAATTACAGTCCAGACTGCAATTCCTGGCTCTCAGGCTGCATCACAGGAATCGGCCAGGACGACGGCAGCGGCCAATTATATGACTGGAACACTGGAGCTCCAGGCAATCTCAACCAGTTCCGCTATATTGTCACAATTAATCCTGTCTATGGCGGTGCTGCATTCGTCAACGGCAACGTGTCGCGCAACACCTTCACCTACCCCGGACGCCAGGACTGGGACCTGTCACTCGGGAAGCGTTTCATGATGCCCTACAAGGAAGGCCACCTGCTGGAGTTCCGCATGGACCTGTTCAATGCGTTCAACCATGCGAACCTGGGCGTGAACAACCTGAACGGCGACATCAACAGTCCCAACTTCCTCAACATGCCACTCACAGCCGCTGGTGGTCGCACCATGACTCTGTGGGCCAAGTACTCCTTCTAACCTGGCCAGGAAAAACAAGGGGAGCCGCGAGGCTCCCCTTTTCTTTTGTAGAAAATTGTTCTCGGCTAATTCGGCGATCGTCCGCCTACAAATCCCTCTCCAGGTCCCGCGGAACCTGCGAATGATTGCGTGGAGGTATTGGATGAGCGCGCTGGCGCGGATTGCTCCAGGCGGGACGAGAGGACTTCCAGGTTGTGGCGCGCTTCCGGCAATCCATGCCCGGCGGCCTTGCGATACCACTTGGCCGCCTCATCATCGCTCTGCGGCACTCCTGTGCCGTGTTCGTAGGCGTAGGCGATTTGGTTCTCCGCCGCCGCTGATCCGTGCCCGGCTGCCTTGTGAAACCAGCGCAGGGCTTCCGCGATGTCCTGCGGTATCACTGTGGCCTCGTAGTAGAGCAGCCCGAGTTTGTACTCTGCGGGGACATAGCTTTGGTCGATAGCCTTGCGGTACCAGCGAACGGCTTCATTTCCATCCCGTGGAACGCCTCGCCCCTGGGAGTACATGAAGGCCAGATTCGATTGTGCGGGCGCGTATCCTTTTTCGGCAGCGGAGGTGTACCAGCGGACCGCTTCCTGATCGTTGGCCCGGGTCCCGCGTCCCGCGGCATTCATGAAGCCCACGTTGTTCTGCGCGGGAAGGTAGCCTTCACCCGCTGCGCGCAAATACCAGCGCAGGGCTTCAGTATCGCTCTGCGTTACGCCCAGGCCCCGCAGGAACATTCCGCCCAGATTGTTTTGCGCGGCGGGATTCCCCTGGTCGGCGGCTTTGTGATACCACTTCACAGCCTCGGCGTAGTCGGGCTCGGTGCCTGCGCCCGTCTCGAGCGCCAGGCCCGCCTGGAATTGCGCGGCACGATCGCCGGCTTCAGCGTGTTTGAGGACCTGATCCAGATGGCTCGTGTGCTTGGGAGCGTGCTGGAAGACCACGTCGACCTTGCACGCCGGCCCGGCGATGCACGGGACGCTGCCTAGAAACAAACAAAGAACGAAAGAGCCGAGCACACGCATGTACCACCCCACCCGCCACAAGCGGCAATTATGCGGAACTTTATCGCAGGCGGAATGCAGGGTCAAAGAAATATCGAAGCTCAGCACTGGTGATTCGGGGTCTGAGTTGCAAAGTGCTACAGAGTCAGTCGCCCGTCATCAGTCGGCAGTCGCCCATTGAATATCTTGCGGGCAACTGACGACGGGAGGCTGATGGCTGGCCCGATGCGTCGCTTTCCTCCAGCCCTCCGGCGCGATATGCTGAACTCGACAAGCGGGAGAAGTACGATGTGGTTCCGTGATTTCTGGAAGGCTCTCAAAACGCCCGAGCAACGCCTGGCCTGGATCATCGCCCTGGCCGCTGATGCACTACAAATCGCGGTTGCCCCGTTATTCGTCGAAGGCGGCATTTCCCCGGCCGACACCATTCTCGACTTGCTCGTGGGTGCCTTGCTGATCCGTTTGCTCGGCTGGCACTGGGCCTTCCTGCCGACGTTCGCCGCCGAGCTTCTGCCCGGCTTCGACTTGTTCCCCACTTGGACGGCAGCCGTCTTCTTCGTGACCCGCCCGCAAGTCAAAGCGGGCGAGCCGGAGATTCTTCCACCCGGACCGGCTCCGGAGCCGAGACGATAGGAAGGGTACTGGCAGCGCTCCTCCTGGAAGGTTCCCGCGAAACCCGGGATGACAACCGGCCTCTTTCTCCGTCAATCCATCATGCAGCCTGCGCGGCCACCATTTCTTCTATGACCTTCTCGTGCTGGAGGCGATGGACGATAAGACGTCCGTGGCTCGTTCTCCTCCCCGCCATTTCACTGTTCCATGCCATGACGGTTGCCGCGCAAGCGCAACCTGACCACCTCTCCTCTGCACAGCTTCAGGCGATCCGAGTACTCATCGAGAAGACCATCGCGCAGCATCGTGTTCCGGGAGCCAGCTTTGCCCTAGGCCTGGGTGGACAAGTCGTCTGGTCGGAAGGATTCGGTTACTCCGATCTCGAGAACCACGTCAAGGCCCTTCCCGACACGGCCTATCGGACTGCTTCAATCGGAAAGGCCATGACGGCCACCGCGGCCCTGGAACTCGTCGAGCAGCACAAGCTCGAACTGGACGTTCCCATCCAGACTTACTGCCCCCGCTATCCCGAAAAACAATGGCCCGTGACTGCCCGCGATCTGATCTCGCACACCAGCGGCATTCGTCACTATGAAGGCCCCAACGCGGACGCGGAGGCGTTCAACACCCATCACTATGAGCACGTCTCCGACGCGCTCGATCTGATCAAAGCCGATCCCCTTAAGCAGCGGCCGGGCGAGGACATGTTGTACACCACCTGGGGCTACGTCGTGCTGGGCTGTGTGCTCGAAGGCGCGTCGCACGAGGAGTATCGGGCCTTCATGCGCAAAACGATTTTCGATCCGGCCGGAATGACTGCGACCCGGGATGATGATCCGCGCGCCCTTATTCCCAACCGGGCGCGAGGTTACGTGCTGGAGGCCGGGGAACTGAAGAATTCCCGCTGGTCCGACATGAGCAGCAAGATGGCCGCCGGGGGCTGGGTCAGCACCGCTCCGGACCTGGTGCGATTCATGAATACCTGGATGGCCGGTCGCTTCGTTCCTCAAGCGCACCATGAAGACGATGCTTGAACCCTACAACCTTCGCAGCGGTACCATCGACAACTTTGGCCTGGGTTGGTTTATCGACGACTACCACGGTATGAAGGCGGGCCTTTACGGGGGCGGCACGGCGCAGGTGTCGGCCATGATTTTCTTCGTTCCGGAGAAGCAACTGGCGGTCGCGGGAATGTTCAATCTCGAAGGCATTCCCGGTCCCGAGCGGATTGCGCTGGGTGAAGCGATTGCAGATGTGATGCTGGGCGAGCCGAAACCGAATCCGGACCAGTTCACGCCACCGAAATGAAGAAGCCGGATCAGTGCTGGAAAATTTACTCTCCTTCCGCGGGACCCAAAATTCATGAAGCGAACTCCAAAGGTGCCTGTCGAATCGCCTGCGTGTTAGGCTGTCCGGGAGCCTGGCGGTGCTGGGCAGTCTTATCGGTGCCGCACAGGCCGATTCCAGGCAAAAACGAGGGTTCCCGTGTCTGCCAGCAGCCGCGCTGTTCGGTCGCCGCACGTCGTCAGCATCGCTGATTTCCGGCCACTCGCCCGGCAGCGTCTGCCCAGGTCGGTCTTCGATTATCTTGACGGCGGCGCGGATGGCGAAATCACATTGCGCGAAAACTGCCGCGCCTTCGACGACATCACCTTCCGTCCGCGCTGTGCAGTTGCGTTTTCCGATTGCGGCGTAAAAACCAACGTGCTCGGCTACGAGTTGTCGTTTCCCGCGATGCTGGCCCCGGTCGGCTACAGCCGCCTGATGCATCCAGGCGGCGAGGTGGCCGCCGCCAGCGCCGCCGGAAAGGCCGGCACCGGCTACATTCTCTCCACTATTTCCGGCCATCCCATGGAAAAAGTTCGGGCTGCCTCCAAGGGGCCTGTGTTTTACCAGCTTTATCTGATGGGCGGACGGGGTGCGGCCGAGGCCGCGATCGAGCGCGCGCGCGCGGTGGGTATGTCTGGGCTGGTGGTCACCATCGACACGCCGGTCGCCGGGCTGCGGGAGCGCGACTTTCGCAACGGCGTGAAAGAGCTGCTGGGCACAAATCCCTTTGCCATGGTTCCATTTCTGCCCGACGTGCTGATGCGGCCGGGGTGGCTGCTTCGTTTTCTGCGTGATGGTGGCGTGCCGAAATTGGAAAACGTCGTGATTCCCGGGAAGGGCCCGATGGAAATGCTCGACGTTGCGGCCGCGTTGGCGGCGTCCGCAGTAAAGTGGGAGGACCTGCGCTGGATCCGCGAGATGTGGAAGGGACCGATCGTGGTGAAGGGCGTACTTACCGGCGAGGACGCCCGGCGCGCGGTCGACGAAGGCGCTGCTGCTGTCAGCGTTTCAAATCACGGAGGCCGCCAGCTCGATGGCGTGCGCCCCTCGATTCGCGCTCTGCCGGAAGTCGTGGCCGCGGTGAAAGGCCAGGCTGAAGTCTGGATGGATGGCGGCGTCCGTCGTGGCTCCGACATCGTGAAAGCGTTATGCCTGGGCGCCCGTACCGTGCTCTGCGGACGCGCCTACGCGTATGCGCTTTCTACCGCCGGGGAGGCCGGGGTCAGTCGCGCGCTCGAGATTCTGCGTGCCGATGTTGAACGAACCGTACGGCTATTGGGATGTGTGTCGGTGAGCGCGCTGGATCGGTCGTACGTCGAAGTACCGGCGAATTGGCAAGCTAAAGCCCAAACTCAAAAGCAACCACAAAGGACACCAAGGAATCACGAAGGCTCTAATACAGAAACCTTCGTGCTACCTTCGTGCCCTTTGTGGTTAAGCCTTTGTCTTTAACTTTGTGCCTCTGCGGTGAAAAAGAGTCTTAGCGTCAAGCGAAGAGAAACTCCTTCGTTCGCAATTCCTTAATCGTGTCTCGCAGCTTCGCCGCCTTCTCGAATTCGAACTTCTTGGCCGCCTCCCGCATGTCGCTTTCGAGTTTTGCGATGAACGCATCCAGGTCTTCCTGCGACTTGAAGTCCGGGATGCCGCTTTCGTCAACCGACGTGAGATCGGTGTAGTCGGCCGCCACAATCGATGCCAGCGACATCTCGAGCGGGCGCACGATCGACTCCGGCGTAATGCCGTGCTCTTCGTTGTAAGCAGTCTGAATTGCGCGGCGGCGAGTGGTTTCGTCCATCGCGCGCTTCATCGAGTCTGTCATGCGGTCGGCATAGAGTACCGCGCGGCCGTTCAAGTTGCGCGCGCATCGGCCGATGGTCTGGATCAGCGAACCGCTGGAGCGCAGAAAGCCTTCTTTGTCGGCGTCGAGAATCGCCACCAGCGAGACTTCGGGGAGATCGAGTCCCTCGCGCAGCAGGTTGATGCCAATCAGCACATCGAACTCGCCCTTGCGCAGGTCGCGCAGAATCTTCACCCGCTCGAGGGTCTCGATTTCCGAGTGCATGTAGCGGCACTTTACTCCCACTTCGCTGTAGTACTCGGCAAGATCCTCGGCCATGCGTTTGGTCAGCGTGGTTACCAGCACACGCTCATGTTTGGCCACGCGCCCGCGGATTTCGTGCAGCAGGTCATCGATCTGGCCCTTCACGGGGCGAACTTCGACCGGCGGATCGATCAGCCCGGTCGGCCGGATAATCTGCTCGACCACCACGCCCGCTGACTTGGTGAGCTCGTAGGGCCCGGGGGTGGCCGACACATAAATCAGCTGGTTCATGCGGTGTTCGAACTCTTCGAACGTGAGCGGGCGGTTGTCGAGCGCGGAGGGCAGACGGAAGCCATACTCGACCAGGTTCTCCTTGCGCGACCGGTCGCCGGCATGCATCCCGCGCAACTGCGGCACGGTTTGATGCGATTCGTCGATGAACATCAGGAAGTCACGCGGGAAGTAATCGAGCAGGGTCGGGGGCGGCTCGCCCGGCAGGCGACCGGTGAAGTGCCGCGAATAGTTCTCGATACCGTGGCAGTAGCCCATCGACTTGATCATTTCGAGATCGAACATGGTGCGCTGGTGCACCCGCTGCGACTCGACCAGCCGCCCCTGTTTTTCGAGCTCGACCTCCCACCAGGCCAGTTCCTGCTTGATCGACTCGACCGCCGAAGCTCTGGTTTCTTCCTTCATCACGTAGTGCGTCTTCGGGTAAATCGGGAGGCGAACGTAGCGCTGCTTGACCGTTCCAAACAGCGGATCGATCTGCGAGAGCGCGGAAACCTCGTCGCCCCACATCTCCACGCGATACGCCATGTCGTCGTAGGTGGGGAAGATTTCAATGACGTCGCCGCGCACCCGGAAGGTGCCGCGCCGGAAGTCGCCGTCGGTGCGTTCGTAGAGGATCTCGACCAGCTTGCGCGTGATGTCCTGGCGCTTGATCTTCTGTCCCTTTTCGAGGAACAGCAGCATGCCGTAGTACGCTTCCGGCGAGCCCAGGCCGTAAATGCAGCTGACGGAAGCGACGATCAGCGCATCCCGCCGCTCAAACAGGGATTTCGTCGCCGACAGGCGCAGCTTGTCGAGTTCATCGTTGATGGTCGCTTCTTTTTCGATATAAAGATCGGCGGCCGGCACATAGGCTTCCGGCTGGTAATAGTCGTAGTACGACACAAAGTATTCCACCGCGTTGTGCGGGAAAAAGCTCTTGAACTCGTGGTAGAGCTGTGCGGCCAGGGTCTTGTTATGCGCCATGACGATAGTCGGCCGGTTTGCCGCCTCGATCACCTTGGCCATGGTGTAGGTCTTGCCCGAACCGGTCACGCCCAGCAGCACCTGGTGCTGCTCGCGATCGAGTACCCCCCGAACCAGCGACTTGATCGCGGTGCCCTGGTCCCCCTGCGGTTTGTAATCACTGATGAGTCGGAAGTCCATAAACGATCGCTATCAGCTCTTAACCGTTAGCTCTCCCCCAAAAACTTCCCGGGAGCCGCCCTGCGCTTCGTTCCGGGCCCCCACAGAGAGCGATTTTGGCGATAGAGAATCTTTTTATTATATCGCGTATCACGAAAGGCGAGATGGTCCGCAAACAGTCCAGTTCCAGATATGAGCCATCAGCGAACAGCCGCTACTGCAGTTCTTCCATGCCTATGATTTTCGATTGGGAGTGAAACTTCTTGTAGTCCCTGTAGGTGAGGTCTTCCTCCACGCTGAAGTTCTTCAGGAGCGCCAGGCGCACGTCCACACGCACGGCGACGTGCCGGGGCAGCCAGACTTCATCATTGATACGGGTCGTATCGATTACGATTCGCGAACCCTTGTGGAGGCGCGCGAGGAACAGCCCGAAAGAAACCGTGTCGATGCACTGCGCGTCGAGCTTCACCCACTGATTCTCGGCGCGGTCGATCCAGACCCGAAAGCGAAATTTGGGGAGAATCTTGGCTTCCTTCCGTTTCGGTTCAAAACCGGGGCGCGGCTCGCCGTCGATCACGTAAGTTTCGCGGCCCTCCAGGGGCTCGACGCCCACCAGCGTGAAGTTGTAGGCGTCCGCAACTTCTTTTACGAACTGCCGGGTCTCTTCCCGGTCTTTTTCTTCTTCTTGCAGGCGTTTGTCGCGCTGCGCGTCGGTCTCGTTCTTTCGCTTATCGATCATCTTTTGAAGCTTGGCCTCTTCCTTGGCGGCCTCCCTGGATGAGAGCGGCTGGTCATTCTTGGCGGTCAGGCGCCGGCACTGCTCGTTATAGATTTCCAGCACGTCGTAAGTGCGGGTCTCGCTGGATGACACCTCGCCCTTGCCGTTGAGTTTGTGCTCTTCGACGCGCTCGACGTAGGTGTAGTCGCGCTGCCGTTTGTCGTTCTCGACATCTTTTTCCGCCGCCTGCCGGATCATCTTCTGGATCTGCTCCTGTGAAAGCGCTACCGGAGCAGGGGCAGGGGCGGGGTGCTCGTCCGTGGCGGGAGCAGGCACACTTGCCGGCGAGGCTGCCTGCTCAACCTGGCCAAACGCAAGTGCGGGCGAGATGGCGAGAATGACCCAGAGAATCGAACGCTGCATGCGCATGTCTTCCACTACGTGCCGAAAGAACCCGTGGTTCCGGCAAATGTTGCGAGAAGCCTTCCCCTGCCGGAGTGCCGGAACGTTTCTTGAGAAGAAAGTGGTGTCCGCAAATTTTACCCGGATGCACACAAGTTGACACTTCTTTACAAGCTTTTAACAAGCCATTGCGCGATCTGGTCTACCCTTGATCCTTCAGCGTGGTTCCTTTTACCCGCAGAAAGGGGTATCCCTCGATGACCCACTCAACGCTCCGAATCCTTTGTGTCGACAGTTCTGCGCGGCGCTTGCGCGAGTTGCGGGATGTGCTGGAGAGGGCAGGCTTTGAAGTGTGGACGGCGCGGGGCGCCAGCGATGCTGTTTGCCTGGTTTCCGGAATCCCATTCGATGTCATGGCGATGGACCAGACGTCGTCGCTTTTGCGCGAGGAGGTCTGGGAATGCCTGGCGGAGTCACAACCCGGGCTGCCGATCCTGGTGCATTCTGGAGCTCCGAAAACGTCCGTACTCTGCCGGCACTCGCAGGTGGTGTCCACCGGCCCATCCCAGAATCCCGAAGTCGTGCTGGCCTTGCTGTTGTTGCTGCTGGGGGACGGCCATTCCCCGCAGGGCCGTAGCCAGGAGTTGGCCGCCGCATAACGCGCGGCCCAACCCGCCGCCTAGCGGTCGGATTTGTATTCTTTCCCCAGAATTTCTGCCTGGTAGACACGCTCGTCCACGCGATGCAGGCGTCCGGCCACGCGCTTGCTGAACAGCTTGTAATGAGGGATTTCGAGCAAGTGGTAGACGATGAACCAGACCGGTTTCTCGGTGGTCATCCACTCCAGCCGGTCAAAGCGCGCCAGATTTACGGGGCGGGAAAAGCGCCGCAGGGTGCGTTCGCGGCGCAGGTTAAAATAAATGTTGAAGTAGCTGAGCGCCAGCTCGCGCAGAGTGCGATAAACCGGCTCGCGATACCGGCATCCGGTGTAATTCGATTTCGCAACCGCCCCCCAGTGCCCGTCGACCCGGTACACCGCCAGCACGTGGTCGGTGTCGTGGTCCGCTTCGAGATCGACGAGCAGGGGGGGAAAGCCGTTCGCGCGCAAGGCCGCGGCGCCGAAGATCGCGCCTTCCAGACAATGCGACGTGTTTTCCGCCAGCACGCGCCGTGGCGACCAGGCCGTATCGGCCAGGTGATAGGGCATGGCGTCGAGATGCTTCTGAATGCCGTGAGGGTCCTTCAGGCTGCGCAACTTGCGCAATTCTTTCGGGGTGAAGCCGAACTGGTCGCGATTCATCGTGGAATGGTTTGAGTGTAGCGCAAGCGCGGGCCGGTCCCGGTTATCGGAGAAGGTCCCCGGAGGTGCGGGCCTCGATTCCGGGCGCGCCTCGGCGAGCGGGCCGGCAAGGTCCCGGGTGAGTTGCCGGACAGAGAGGCTATCTCTCGCTGGGTCAGTTACATAGCTTTTAGATAATACAAAAGGATTACGGCAAGGGGTGGTTTCAGCGCGAAAAACATGCCAGCGACGTCACGCAGGATGCCCTTTAATTGCGCTTAGGAGCGTCAGGGCGCACGATCGGGAGCGAAGGCAGCCTGAAAGGTCATCCGAACCCCGGCAGCCCCGGCAAACGCATCTAATGCGAAAATGTATCTTTGAGCTAAGGGCGGCAGCGGTCTCCCGCCCGTTCCCCGAGAGCCGGACCGGTCAGCGGAACAGGTCCGCCAGTTCCTGGGGCGTATCGACCCGCACGTCGGGCGGGGTCAACTCGAGCGATTGCGGCGCGAAGCCATAAGTCACGCCGACTGTCCACATGCCCGCGTTACGGCCGGTGAGGACGTCATTCGACGAGTCGCCCACGATGAGCGCCGCTCTTGGCGGGCACGCGTTTTCCTGCAGCAAGGTTTGCGCGCCCAGCGGGTCGGGCTTTTTGGTCGAGAAGCTGTTCCCGCCGTAAATCTGCGCAAAAAACTCTCCGAGTCCCAGCGCTTCGACGATGGCGCGCGAGGGATGGACGGGCTTATTCGACAGCACTGCCATTTTGCGCGGATGCCCGTTGCGCGAGAGCCCCATCGCGACCAGCGCTTCGCGCACGCCGGCATAGACGTGGGTGTGATCGAGTTTGTGCTCGCGATAGTAAGCCAGGAAGTAGTCGAGCGCCCGGCGGACCAGGTCTTCGTCGTCCGGATCGCCCAGCGCGCGCCGCACCAGCATGGGTGCGCCATCGCCCACATAGGTGGCGATCACCTCGCCGGGCAACTGTGGCCGTCCCAGGTGGTGCAGCATCGCATTGACCGTATGGATCAAGTCGAGCCGCGAATCGATGAGCGTGCCATCGAGATCAAAGATCACCAGCCGGATCGTGTCCGGATTGAACCTGCGCAAGGTACGGATCATCGCTAGGATCAGAATAGCGGATTGGACGGGCACTCAGCAGTCAGCATCGAGCCAGCCAAACCTCCGGTTAGCATTTGCCCCCTCGTTTTTGCCGATTCAGCATGGGAGCTGCTTACACAGCAGGGATGTACGACGGGACATTTTTTCCGGGTTTTTGTGGACTAACCTGCTACTCAGGAGAGGGGAGTCTCCCCGGATCCCCCGCGGATCGTCGACGCAACCGTTCCGTGGTGATTCCGATAACTCAAGTTGGAGGAGAATGTTTATGGAACCGGTCCGGTTCAGTCCCTCCTTGCCTTACGTGGTGGAACCAGAGCCTTCCGACGCCCGAGCGCAGACGAAGCCTGATGCATCCGTTGAATCGGCAGCATCGTCAACCACTGCATCGAGCAGTGCGGGCAAAGTGTTCCAGCCAAGCACCGGAGACGAGGTGTTTATCGCCTTCGAGAACGGCGAACAGCGCATGGCTTTCCTGACCGGGGCATTGTGGAAGACGGATACGCCTCCGACTGGCGCACCTGCGCCCGTCGAAGGCCCTGGCGCGACCGGCGGAACTCAACCAGCGGCTGGAGCGGCGGAGATTGCGACGGGCCACAAGGTCACGAGTTTGACCGACAAGCACGTAAAGGTAACAGACGACTATCCCCGGATCCTGAAGTAGCAAGAAGCCGCGCACCGAAATTGCCCGTTTACCCTAGGGGGGACGAGTTTGGAGCAACTGACCGCCCCGCCTATGGACATGCGCCAACCTGTCCGAAGGCTGCGTGCTGATGGCTGACCGCCTAAGGCATGTGACCTCGACTTGGGCTCCGCCTTCCTACCGACCGGTCGCCCCTCCGCAATACCGTATTCCCCAACTCGGACTGCTGCAGTTACAATGCACTCTGCATATCCCCCCAGCCGAGGGTACTGAATGGCCACGACGAAGACTGACCCCAAGCTGAATGCAGTCGCCGCTGACGACAAGAAGGCCAAGACTTACGAGGGGCTCACCCGCCAGCAACTGATTGAGGCGTATCGCATTATGTACACCTCGCGGCGGGTGGATGACCGCGAGATCCTGCTCAAACGGCAGCAGAAGATCTTCTTTCAGATTTCCGGGGCGGGGCATGAGGCGATCGGGATGGCGGCCGCGTTTTGCCTGAAGCCCGCCTACGACTGGTTTTATCCTTATTACCGCGATCGGGCCCTGGTGCTCGCGCTCGGGGCCACACCTTACGAGATGCTGTTGCAGGCCGTGGGGGCTGCCGACGACCCCAGTTCCGGCGGTCGCCAGATGCCTTCGCACTGGGCCTACCAGCGGCTGAACATTGTGACCCAGTCTTCCCCGACCGGAACGCAGATCCTGCAGGCGGTCGGCTGCGCGGAAGCCGGAGTCTACCTGCGCAACCATCCCGACGCGACCCAGAAAGCGAGCGGCGACTACCGCCAGTTTAAGGACGTCAGCTTCCGCAGCGATGAAGTCACCTACGTTTCCCTGGGCGATGGCACCACCAGCGAAGGCGAATTCTGGGAAGCGCTGAACACCGCCGTCCAACAAGAAGCTGCCGATGGTGTTCGTGGTGGAGGACAACGAGTACGCGATCTCGGTGCCCGTCGAAGTGCAGACGGCCGGACGGCAACATTTCGCGGCTGGTGTCGGGTTTCCCGAATTTTCATTTCGAGGAAGTGGACGGCACCGATCCGGTCGTCAGCTACGCGGCCATGAAGCGGGCCGTCGACTCATTGCCGCGCGGGCAAGGGCCCCGCGTTTGTGCATGCGCACGTGATCCGGCCCTACTCGCATTCGCTGTCCGACGACGAGCGGCTCTACCGGCCGGATGCGGAACGCCAGCGCGATGCGGCGCGCGATCCGATCACCGCGCATGCAGATGTTCCTGCTGCGCGAGGGCATCCTCGACGAAAACGGCATCAACCAGCTGGAGAAGCGAAGTCGAAGACGAGATGCAGGTGGCGGTCGATCGGGCTCTCGAAGCGGCCTTCCCGCAGCCCGACACCATCACAACTATCATTTACTCGCCCGATCTCGATCCCACGTCGGCGCAGTTCGAGACCCAGCCAGTATTTCCGCAGGCGTCGAGGACCGCGACCGACGGGAAGAATCCGGCCGCGTCCCTGCCCAAGACCATGGCGGACCTGATCAACACGACGTTGCGCGACGAAATGCGGCGCGACGAGCGCATCGTGATCTTCGGCGAAGACGTGGCCGATTGCAGCCGCGAAGAACATCTCAAGCAGAAGCTGGTCAAAGGCAAGGGCGGCGTCTTCAAACTGACCGCAGGACTGCAGATGGCGTTCGGCTCGCGATCGCGTCTTCAATTCGCCGATCGCGGAAGCCAACATCGTCGGCCGCGCCACGGGCATGGCGACGCGCGGCCTGAAGCCGGTGGTGGAAATTCAGTTCTTCGACTACATCTGGCCCGCGATGATGCAGCTGCGCGATGAGCTGCCGACTGATCCGCTGGCGCTCCAATAACGCATTCTCCGCGCCGCTGGTGATTCGCGTGGCGATCGGCGGTTACCTGACCGGCGGCGCCATCTATCACTCGCAGTGCGGCGAGAGCATCTTCACGCACATTCCCGGGCTGCGCGTGGTGTTTCCTTCGAATGCGCTGGATGCGGCAGGCTTGCTGCGCACCGCCATTCGCTGCGACGATCCGGTGCTGTTCCTCGAGCACAAGCGGCTGTACCGCGAGACCTATGGGCGCTCGCCTTATCCGGGCCCGGACTACACGATTCCGTTCGGCAAGGCCAAGATCGTGCAAGCCGGGCACGGACCTCACCGTGATCACCTACGGCGCGGTGGTTCCGCGTGCGCTGCAGGCGGCGCAGCGGCTGGAGCGCGAGCACGGCGTCAAAGTCGAGTTGATCGACCTGCGCACGCTCAATCCGTTTGACTGGGAAACGATTGCCGCGTCGGTGAACAAGACCAACCGTGCGCTGGTGGCTTACGAAGACTCGCTCAGCTGGGGCTATGGCGCGGAGATCGCAGCGCGCATCGCCGACAAACTCTTCCACTCACCTGGATGCGCCGGTTCGCCGCGTCGCCGCCATCGATATGTACGTGGCCTACCAGCCGATTCTTGAAGACGCCATTCTGCCCCAGGCGAATGACCTGTTCCGCGGCATGAAGGAACTGGCGGAGTACTAAGAGCAGTTGTTGGTCGTTGGTCGTCGGCGAGTCCAAAAATCGTGGGAGCCCAGTTGCTCACTTCCTAAACGGCTGGGTGTTGGCGAACTCGGCGCTGGCCCGTCGGGACCGGGCATTGGTGACTCCGTCTGTGGTGCGGGATGTCGACGGGCTTGGCATTATTGCTGAAGTGTTGACACGGAATTCATCGCATCCCCTGCTCTGGTTCTTCCCCTACCACCATTCGTTTGCACAATCTGCTATTTGTGGTCGGGATTGCGTTGCTGGCGTTGCTCTGGCTGAACAGAGATGGAAAACAGCGGCGCTCTGCTTCCCAGGCGTTCATCTTCACCTGTTCGACCCAGATCTTCCAGGAGCGCGCGGACCGGATGGAGATCAAATTCTGTTCCCGAATTTCTTCTTCTTGAGTTATTGGCAGGGCGCTACGTCCGGAGGAACTGCCATGGTCGGAAAGATCACCCAGGCCGCTCAACGATTTAACCTCGATCATTATTTTCGAACCTACGGAAGAATGCCAACTCGAGACAGGCGGCGATGCCCAGCCGGGTTTGCCGCCGGCGCGGTGAGACAGGAAACCAACGAACGGGCGGCCGGTCTGCACCACTACGGACTGAGGTCTGCTGAGAGATTTGAACCGCCGCTCCCCAGATTTCTGCTGGGCGGGTGCCGGAGTGAATCTCAGCCTCCGCTCACAAGACCGCAGCGCGAGCCAATCAGCTCATTCCGGGATGCCTCCAGAGGCTCCCGTTCAAAGAAAGCACGTGATTTTTTGCGCTTCTCGGCCGACTGCCGCCGTCGCCGTGCTCCGGGTGCTTCAAAAACCGCGCGGGGCGCAGGTTTCGGCGGGATGCGATGCAACAGTCCAACAAAGAACTGCTTGACAAACTATTGTGCGTAGTAGCACCATTCGTCCGCCTCTTGCGGGGCTTACAACCGGGGCCCTCAATTCATTTTCAGTTGTGGAGAAAAGCGATGAGTGGAGTTCTGAAAGTGCGGACAAGTGTGTGGTTGGCCGGCGGGAGTATTGCAGCCCTGGTGCTGATGGCGGCAGCAGCTATCAGCTTCGTGCCGGCTGGAAATTTCCACGTAGATAGAGTGCGAGCGGATGCGCTCCTTTCGCCGAAAGGGGATCTTGACGAGATTAAAAGAAGCGATCCCGATGCAGTGAAAGTGAGCGGGAACATCGAAGCAGCCGTTGGCGCGAACGAGCAGCGCAATCCGGACTCGACTCCCGACGTGCAAGCCTATTTGCAGCGGGCCTATCCCGCGTAAGGACATTCCCACCGACGCCTCGTTCGCCGCGCAGACCGGATGGGCAGCTTTGAATAATCAGTCCGCACTCGGGCGGAACCTGGCAACTGATTGGCCCGAGCCGGTCGGTGCAGCCTGGGGTCTTGAATGGTCTAGGTGACGGCGCCCAGGTCGTAACTGCGGGCCGCGTGACCGCGATGGCCATCGGGCCGTCGTGCACGAATCGGAACTGCACGATCTATGTAGCCGCCGCGGGCGGCGGAGTCTGGCGTACGCGAAACGGCCTGGCCGGACAACCGGATTGGAAGTTTCTCTCGGGCAGCTTCGGCACGAACGCCATGGGATCGCTCCTGATCGACCCGAATGACACGAGCGGCAACACGATTTATGCCGGGACCGGCGAGCCCAACGCTTCGGCGGATTCCGAGGCGGGAGTCGGCATCTATAGTCAACCGACGGCGGAAACAGTTGGTCGCTGGTGCCTGGCAGCGACATCTTCTTCCAGCGTTCGATCGGGCAGATGACCCTGGATGGCGACGGTAACCTGCTGGTCCCCATCGCCAGCGGCGTGCGCGGCATTTCGTCCGCCGACGGCGCAATCTCGAGTGGTTCGACGAACCATCCCCTTGTAACGCGCGGCTTGTACCGGCAGAACGGGAATGCGTTCTCTCTTATATGGCCGGCTCCGGCCCCGACGCGCGGTCCGACGACGGTCAAGATGGACCCCACCCACGCGGGGATGATCTACGTGAATGCCTTCCAGCAAGGCATCTGGCGTTCTATAGACAACGGCGCATCGTTCTCGCAGATCTTTACGCCCCAGGATGCGACTGTCGTCAATAGTGCGATTGATCGGTCTGAGTTCGACGTCACCTCACTCCCCGGCGGAGCCACCCGGATGTATGTTGGCGAAGGCCAGGGGGGCGGTGCCGGTCATCACTCCAACTTCTTCCGCAGCGACAATGCCGACACGGCAGCGACGTTCGTATCGCTGGGAGGAATTCAGGTCGACGACTACTGTGACGGGCAGTGCTGGTACGACAATGTCGTGTTCACCCCGGCGCGCCATCCCGACACCGTGTACCTGATGGGCTCGTTCAACTATCCCCTGTTCGGTTTCAATAACGGGCGGGCCGTGCTGCTATCCACCGATGGCGGCGCCACCTGGAGCGACCTGACCCAGGACGGTAAGCCTAATCACGCGAATGCGACGCACCCCGATCAGCACGCTATCGTGGTGAACCCCAACAACCCCTACCAGTATTGGGAAGGCTCGGATGGCGGCGTCATACGCACCGATGGGCGCTTCGCGGATGTTTCCTACAAGTGCGACAGCCGGGGTTTGACGGGAGGGGCGAATGCCTATTGCAAGAGCCTGCTCTGGCGAGTGCCGAACTCAATTACCAGCTTGAACAATGGGTTTTCGACGCTCCAGTTCCAGAGCCTCTCTGTCAGCCGCCAGAACCCGCAGAACAATCTTCAGGGCGGAACGCAGGACAACGGCACCTGGCAATACACCGGGTCGGCTGTGGTCTGGACGCAGGAGATCTACGGCGATGGCGGGCAATCGGGATTCGGCGCCACCAACGACCGGCTGCGCTTCAACACCTTCACGGGACAGGCCAACGACGTGAATTTCCGGGGTGGCGATCCGACCAAGTGGGTGATCGCATCGGGACCCATCATCACCAGTCCGGAAAGCTCCTACTTTTATCCGCCCGTGATTGCGGACCCCAATCCGGCGAATGCGCGCACGATTTTCCAGGGCTCGTTCAGTATCTGGCGCACCCAGGACTGGGCCGGCTCGCAAGCGTACCTGGAAGCGAATTGCCCCGAGTTCACGACCAGTGCGGCTACGGCGACTTGTGGCGACTTCGTCGTCATCGGGCCGCCCGGGCAGACGGATCTGGTGGACTCCGGCACCTACGGTCCTAATCCGGTGTACGGTGCGGACCGCATTGGCGGTGCCGTGTCGGTCATCGAGCGTTCCACGAACTCGAGAGATAAGGGTACGCTGTGGGCCGCGACCGGGGCCGGGCGCATCTTCATCAGTGGAAATGCAAACGACGCGGCGGACCAGGTGCAATGGACGCGGATTGACAACACGTCGGCGGTTTCCCCGAGCCGCTACCCGAGCGGTATTTACATCGATCCCAGGAACCGAAACCATGCCTGGGTTTCCTACTCGGGCTACAACGTGAATACGCCGTCCACTCCAGGTCATGTGTTCGACGTGAGGTGGAACGGGGCGGTGGCAACGTTTACAGACATAAGCAACAACCTGCCCGACTTCCCCATCACCAGCATCGTGCGGGACGACGAGACCGGCGATCTCTATGCCGCTTCGGACTTTGGCGTCATGCGGCTGCGCAGGGGATCTTCGACCTGGACGGTCGCGGGGCAGGGCCTGCCCATGGTGGAGGTACCGAACCTGCAGATCGTGCCCGGTGCGCGCCTGCTCTATGCGGGCACGCACGGACGCAGCGCCTGGATGCTGCGGCTGGGCGATGACTAGTCAGCCGTCGGAGTAGGAAGACAGCTTGGAAATTGGGCTGAGCATCTCAGGGCCGTCCTTCGGGACGGCCCTTTTTTGCAAGTTTGCAGGCCGAGCGCGTTCCTTATTATGTTGGACAGGACACCTCTAAATGCAATTTGATCTGCAAGAGTGAGGCGATATGAATCGGGCATTGTTTGCCGTTTTATTGTTCATGCTGGGCATGCCCCCGCAGGTGAAGCATCCACAGGCTTGCGACCATGCCGCACCGCCTCAGGGTATGCGGTGGGTATGCGCCAGCGAGAATCCTTGCGACTGTCATCTCGAGCCGATCGCATCGGAAGCGAACGCTGACAGAGATCCGGCCGATACCACGTCCGAGCCCTATTCGCATGCTACCCCGCGCCCGGGCGTGGCCTGCCGCATAGCTTTTTTTGTCATCCCCGGGTATCCGGAAGCTGCGCGCGAAGGGCAGAAACAAGGCATCGTGTCAGCGTCACTCATTTTGACGGCCGATGGCAAGGTTGAGCAAGTGCGCATTCAATCAGGCGACCCGCAGCTTGCGGCAGCTGTGCAATCGGCATTTCAACAATGGCGTTTTACGCCCGACAAGCCTTCCGAAACCATTCCCGTCTCCGTCAAGTTCGTATTGTCGGATAATCCAAGCGGATCAGTGACCGGAACGTCACTGCTGAACCCGGTGGTGACGGCGCGGCCGATTCGCTAACGCAGCCACGGGCAAATGGTTGACGAACAAAAAAGGAGCAGCTCGAAAGCTGCTCCAGAGTTTCGCGGTCTCTCCTCTATTGGCAGGGCGGCCCTGCGTTTGTCAGAAACGTGCCATTGTCAGAAAACCAGCCACTCACTCCCACCGAGCGGGAGCTGTAGAACCATGAGAAAAACGCGAGCTCCTGCAGATGGTAGGTGAAGCCATTGGGCATGACGATCCGGGGGGCTTCGGTGCCGCTCAGTGGGTCGCCAACTTCGAGATTGCCCTGGCATCCGGGGACCTGCCCGGTATGTCCCCAAGGGGGTGTCGGATTGTTGCCAAACGGGTCGTCCATCCATTCCCCCACTTCGTGGGAAGCAGTTGCCGTATCCAGCCCGGAGATGCCGAACAGACCAGTCGAATCGAAGTCCATCGGTGAGTAGGTCTGAGTCGAATCGTTGTTGCCGGTGCCGTGGTAGCCGAGAATACAGCAGTTATTGAGATCGGTCGGATCACCGTCCGACAGGACCGCGTTGTAAAGAAGGAAAATCGGGAAGGTGCCGTGGTTCACGCCATGCGGAGCCAGGGCCGGAAGGATCGTGTTGTTGATGATCAGGTCGAAGAGGTTGGCGTCGACGATGCCCATGGGGGCACAGAATGCAGGAGGCCCTAGGGAAGTCGTCGCCAGAGCAAGCCCGCTGGCCGCTGGAACATCGATCATGATGGGATTGAAATTCGTGACAGGGCCAAGCGTCACGTGATAGTCGTTGCGGTCGATGACCTTCCAGAAGTTGGCCCGTTGGAACGCATCGGTGGTTTGAGTGCGTCCTACGTTCGTGCCGCCATAATTGAAGTCGGCGGACTGGAAGATGGGCGATTGCTGAAACAGGCGCAGCGGATTGTTATTGCGCGAACCAAGACAGGCGCGATCGGGCTGGGTCGGATTGAAGGTGTTGTTGCCTGGGGTTGTGACGAGAATGCCGCCTGCCCCTACACTGGTTGCGACCGTGTGAGTCTTGAACACAATGGGAATGATTTGGGTTGCCACATTGGTTTGTCCGGATCCATGGTCAAAGGGCTTGCTGCCTACCATGACGCCGGTGTATTCATTGCCATCCCGGTCTGATTCCACATGGAACGTCCAGAGCGGGAGCCCCGGGGTAGCAGCGGCGGCCGCCGCCAAAGGTGCGGTGGCTGCATTCGCGGAACTGGGGGCGCTCTTGATCTTAATATTTGATGGGTAATCGAGCCCCCGGTGCACCGCTTTGTTCTTGCGCGAACGTCGCCGTCATGGCGACGCACTCGAGAATCACCACAGAAAAAAGAGAGACTTCCGGTACTTCATTCGTCATCCTCCTTACGACCCTACAGGCGTGCCCGCGGGATTCTGGCACGAGCAACGAAATATCGAGGTGGCGTTGCTGGCGCGCGATTCTATGTGAATCACGCATCTGGGTTCAATTTTTCTTTTTGAACGGACCGTGGGAAACGAGCGCTGGACGGGCATTCCCGAGCACAGCGGGACAAGACATCAATACACAACAGGCCATCACAAAAATGTTATGGCTCGGCGAGCGCAGGTTAGGACTTGCCGCTCCGCACGCCGCCTCCACCACGGCGGATCGCATCGAGCGAGATCGGTCCCGCTCCGAAAAAGATCAGGGCGAACGCGATCGCCAGCAGCGACAGCGGGAATTCGTACCCACCGGCACCGAGCAGGCCGTGCTTCCAATGCACCTTGGCGATCGCGACTACCATGTCGGCGAACACGGCGAAGGCGGCGAGGCGGGTGAGCAGTCCCAGGATCAGACAAATTCCGCCGAGGAATTCCGCGAAGGCCGAAACGTAGCCCAGCCACGCGGGAAGGCCCAGGCTCCCAATATATCCGGCAAATTCATGGAGGTGGCCGTACACCTTGTGAGAGCCGTGAGCAACCATGACGATGCCCACGGTTACGCGCAACACCACCAGCGCCAGGGGTTGCATTCGATCGAGATAACGCACGCTACCTCCGGGAATGGAGCGACTAGGGTATAGGCAAAGCTGCGGCCTTTGAAGTGAGAAAGTGGGTGACCGGAGACCTCCCCCCGGGCCGGCAGGGGGCACACGATGAGCCAGTTACGTGGATCCGCAACTTCCGTTCCCACTACTGCATCGCGTACTGGATTTTGATTCCGCGTTTCTCCATTTCATCAAGGAACAGGTCGGCCGGAACGTCCCGCTCCTGCAGGACTCCTCCGCGCTTGCTGATCGCGCCCGAAGCCAGCATCTGCAGCACGATCGACGCTGGGAATGCAGTGGTGCGCATCATGGCGCTCATGTCAGTCTTGGGATCGTAGTGATCGACCAGCGTGAAGGTCGCGACCTGGCCTTGCAGGCGACCGCCGAGCAGGCCGCGCACGCCGGGCGAGCGCACCGATTCATGGGCCTCCAGGCGCATGATGCACACGTCCGGTCCCTTGCCGGCGAATTTCCCCTCGAACACTTTCGACATCATGGCGCGAGGAGAGATCTTCGACCTTGCCGATCTTCATCTGCTCACTGGAGAACAGGCCCAGCGCCTTGAGTTCGCACAACAGGTCAAAGTGGCCCGGATAGCGCAACGTCTTTTCAAAACACTCACCCACGCGGCCGGCGAAGGTTTCAGGCAGGGTGGAGGTTCCGCCCGAGGTGTGGAAAGCGACCAGGGGGGAGAAGCCGGGCATGTGAAATTCTTCCGGCTCGGTCAGGGGCTCGATGGTGAGGAGCTTGCCTTTGCGCAGAATGCGGGCGGGCTCGACATATTCGTTGATCAGGCCTTCGACCGAGAACACCAGCTGGTAGTGAAAGGGTGGCATGGGCCTTTCCGGCAGGCCGCCGACGTAGAGTCGGAGGGCGTCGGCGCGTCCGCCCAAACGCTTCACCAGTTCTCCCCCCAGGATCGAGGCCATGCCGGGAGAGAGGCCGCAGTCGGGAGCGATGGCCACGCCGCGTTTTTCGGCTTTGCCCGAGAGCGCCAGTTCCTGCCGAACCACGGTGTTATTTCCGCCGAGGTCCGCGAAATGGCAGCGCGCTTCGATAGCCGCCTTGGCCAAGCCCAGGTTCAGGAAGTAGGGAACCGCGGAGAGGGCGGCGTCGTGACCCTTCATGAGGTGCGCGGCGGCTCTTTCACTGGCGGCGTCGAGGGCGACGGCCTTCACCTTCTGATCGCCGTCGATATGGTTGATGCGGGCGGCGACCTCGCGCGCGCGTTTCAGGTCCGCGTCGGCCAGCGTGACCGCGGACACGTCCTGCTGGCGGGCCATGTCGTAGGCCGCGGCCGAGCCCATCATGCCGGAGCCAATTACCAGAAGTTTCATAGAAAGAGCACCTTTCACGGATTGGATGAAGAGCATGCAAGCCAACTTTTCACACTAACAAAGCACCGCAGAGAACGATGTGAGCGACCTCACGTTCGACTTGCGACGAGCACCCCGGAACCCTGGAAGTGGAGCAATGGGGAGTGCGGCTGGCTTTTTAGGCCGTTCGGAGGGCCATTTTGTGGTGGGATGGCCAGTTTCAGATGCCGTCCGCCGGCGGCCGGATCGAGTTCCCGGAGGAAGTGTGGGTCGGTCGGGTTTTCCTAGTGCTTCCAACGAGTTTCCGCTCGTCCTACGACCTTCGTACCGTCGCTAGTACTTTGGTTATGTTAGACGCGGTAACCCCGCACCCGGTGTATAAACGGCCTGCCTAATTGTGGTCACTAAGTAGTTAATCGCAACCCGTAGCAGTAATCTGCAATTACACCAAAGTAATTTTCCAGAAAACAGGTATAAAAGACGGTAAAACGCGGAGATTTGGCTTGACTTCGTGTTTTCCGGGGTTGAGATATGCTCTGCACACCGAAATCCGCTCGAACACGATTTTGAACGAGGGGATTTCCTCCCAAGGTTTGCCCTAGCGGCCGGAGAAGCCGGCAAGCGGGGCGGTGATTCTGTGGAAGGGGACATGAACTCTATGGCCGACTCGCGAGAAGTGATGAACATTCGCCAGGCTTCGCAATACCTGGGAGTGAGTCCGGACACGCTCTACAAGTACGTGAACGAGCAAAAGATTCCGGCTTTCAAACTGGGCAACCGCTGGCGCTTCAAGAAATCGAAACTGGACCAGTGGATGGAAGAGAAATCGAACCAGATGGAAGTGCGGGCCAAACGGAAACCGAAGGCAGCTGTAAAGGCTGCCGGGTCACAGTAGGAAAAAAGCCGGCCAGAGGCCGGCGGCATAAAGGCGGGCACATGTTTGGATTCGGGTCGAAGACGATTGTTGGTCTGGATGTGGGCTCTTCCAGCATCAAGGCGGTGGAATTGAAGCGGAAGGGGCGTGAGATCGAGGTGGCGCATCTCGGGCTCGAGCCGCTGGCTCCGGATATCGTGGTCGATTCCATGATCGTGGACTCGGGCACGGTATCGAGCGCGATCTCGAAGCTGTTCACGGACCACGAAATCAAGGCCAAGAACGTGGCCACGGCGGTGAGCGGGCACTCGGTGATCGTGAAGAAGATCTCGCTGCCTTCGATGAGCGACCAGGAACTGGCCGAAACCATCCAGAAGGAAGCCGCCCAGCACATCCCCTTCGACCTGGGGGACGTCAATCTCGACTACCAGATTCTGTCCGAGGACGCCGGCAACCCGCAGATGGACGTGTTACTGGTTGCCGTCAAGAAGGACAAGATTCTGAACTACACCAACGTACTCTCGATGGCGGGGCGCACTCCGGCTATTGTGGACATCGATGCTCTGGCCCTGCAGAACTGCTACGAGTACAACTACGAGCCCGCTCCGGGGCAGGTGGTGGCGCTTTTGAACCTGGGCGCCAGCGTCATGAACATCAACATCGTGAAGGGTACGACGCCCTTGTTTCCGCGCGACGTCAGCGTGGGCGGGCACCAGTACACCGACTCGCTGCAGAAGGAACTGGACCTGAGCTTCGAGGATGCGGAAGCGCTCAAGCTGGGGCGGAAGGTGGGCACGGTCAGCGAAGATGCCAAGACGCCCATCCTGCAGCAGGTGACCGAAATCATCGTGCTGGAAATTCAGAAGACGTTTGATTTCTTCCGCGCCAGCGCGGCGGGCGAGCACATCGAGAAGATCTATCTGGCGGGCGGCTCGTCGAAGGTGCCGGGACTGGTGGAAGGGCTGCGGCAGGAGTTCTCGATGCCGGTGGAACTGTTCAATCCGTTCCAGCGGATCGCGCCTCCGGCGGAAGGAATGGGAGCGGAACTGATCGAGCAGAACGCGGGCCAGCTGGCCGTAGCGGTGGGCTTGGCTTTGAGGAGTTTTAGCGACCTATGATCCGAATCAATCTGCTGGAAGCACCGAAACCGAAGAACAAGCGGTCCGCGATGCCGTCGATGCCGACCATCGAGGTCGGCGACGTGGGATCGCCGCGGCTGAAAGTCCTGGTGGCATTCGGGCTGGCGGCTGTGTTCAATCTCTACACCTGGTACCACCTGGACGCGGAGAAGAAAGTCATCGCCCAGAACATGGTGCAGGCCGAGCAGAAGAATCGCGAGCTGGCCGACGTCAAGGTGCGCTATATGGCGCGCCAGCGCGAGGCGGAGAACTACAAGCGCCGGGTAGATGTCATCGACCAGCTGCGTAATAACCAGACCGGGCCGGTCAACCTGCTGGCCATGGTCGGCGAGACCGTGAACAACACGGAAGCGGTCTGGCTGAACAACATGAAGGATCAGGGCACGAGCGTGGACATCGAAGGCATGGCGCTCAGCGGGGACGCGGTCGCCAACCTGATCTCGAACCTGCAGAAGACGGGATATTTCCGGAATGTGGAGATCAAGGAAAGCTTCCAGGACGAGACCGTGAAAGACATGCAGGCGTTCCAGTTCACGCTGACGTGCGAGAAGAGCAAGTCCTAAAGGCAGGCAACCAATGGCGAATTTCGGGGAAATGTCGGGCATCAAGCAGCTGGGGGTGGTGGTCGCGGGCGCGGTCCTGGTCACGGCGGGGTTGTATTACACCGTGTTCAAGAGCCAGCGCGATCAGAACGCGTCGGCACAGCAGAAGCTCGAAGCGAAGAGAAAAGAAAACGCGGAGCTGGAGGCCTACCGGCCCAAGCTGGCTGAAATCGAGCGGCAACTGGCCAGCCTGAAACAGCAGCTGGATATTGAGCGGCGGATCGTGCCCGACGAAAAAGAAGTGGACGGGTTCATGCGCATGCTGAACGCGGAAGCCGCGAAGGCGGGCATCGAACTGCGGCGCTACACCGCCAAGCCGGTGGCTCAGAAAGAGTTCTATACCGAAGTTCCTTTTGACGTGGAATTGGACGGCCCGTACTACTCGATGCTGAATTTCTTTGATCGGGTAGGCAAGCTGGAGCGCATTGTCAACATGTCGGGCCTGCTGGTGGCATCGACGCGCAGGCCGGCCGATGCGCACCCCAAGAAGACCTACCAGTACGCGCCCAACGAGAGCGTGGTGGCGACCTGCACGGCGACCACATTCTTCAGCCACGATATGGATCCGGCCGGGTCGGCAAAGCCCGGCGCGGCTCCGGTGAAAAGGTAGGACACTTTATGAAGCTGACGACTGGCATCGTTGTACTGGCACTCACCGCGGGCACTGCCTGGGCGCAGAATCCCGCCATCATCCAGAACACGAAGAATGCCCTGCAGGGAGTGCAGCAGCAGAAGACGGCTGCCAGCAACGCGGCACTGCAAGGTACAACTCCGACCAAGCCCTCGGGTGCGGTTCCGGCCAAGAAGGCGGCGGCTGTTCCGGCGAAGGCGGCCCCGGTGCCGGCGCGCCGGCAAAACCGCAGGTGGTTCCGGTGAAGGTTTCCACCACCCCGGCTCAAGGCACGGCGCCAGTCAAGACGCAGGCCGCGAGCAAGCCCAAAGCGCAGCGGGAGCGTCGAAGACGGTGCAGGTGCCGGCCAGCCCGAAGTCAAGGTTGCCGCAAAACCGGAAGTCAAGGTTGCGCAAAGCCGGCGCCCAAGGCAGCGGCGAAGGCCGGCAGTGCCGCGAAGGTGGCAGCCGAGGCCAAGAGTGAACCGGAAGCGCCCAAGTCGGAGAAGCAGGAAGACAAGAAATACTCGATGACGGGCAAGCGCGATCCCTTCATCAGTCCGGTGGTGAACCGGCTGTCGGGATCGGGCTGCAGCACCGGCAAGAAGTGCCTGGACATCGAGCAGATCGCGCTGCACGGGGTCGTGAAATCAGACAACGGCATGATCGCGGTCGTGACCAACAGCCTGAACAAGGCCTATTTCCTGCGGGAAAACGATCCGGTGTTCAACGGATACGTGGTGAAGATCACGGTGGATTCGATCGTGTTTAAAGAGACGTTTCAAGACCGGCTGGGAAAACCGTTCACGAAAGACGTTGTGAAACGGATTCTTACACCGGCGGTATAGACGGGGATCGATTGGCGAGTCCAAATCTGGAAGCGAGCTTGAAGAAAGACACGAGCTGTGCCAAGGGCCGGCGCGTGTGGGGGAGAAGCGAAATGCGAAAGCAACAGCTGGGTGTGATTCTACCGCTGCTCATGGTAGTGCTGGTGGCAGCAGCGGCTCAGACGCAGAACACGGGTACCGTGGCCACGACGCACGCCGCATTGCAGCGGCTGAACGTGGTACGAAGCGAGGACGGGATCAGCGTGGAATTCACGGCTCGTGGGCCGGTGACTCCCAGGCTGAGCACGCTCGCGTCGCCCGCGCGCGTTGTGATCGACCTGCCGAACACGGTGGCGCTGACCGATCAGCACCAGATCGCCGTGGACAGCGATGGCGTGAAGGGAGTGCGGGTGGGCATGAATGGCCAGACGCCGCCCAGCACGCGCGTCGTGGTCGACCTCGACCAGGCTTGCAAGTTTGAGCTCGTGCCCGGCAGCGACAGCCAGTTTTCGGTGAAGCTGCACCCTGGGGTTGCGATGGCCAAAAAGGCAGCCCAGCCAGCCGTGCAAGCCAAGGCGGCGGCTCCGAAGGCAGCCGTTCCGACGGCCGCGAAGCTGCTGACAGTTTCGGCGGTGACGCCCGTGGTTGCGGACAAGAAGGAAATGGCGGCCAACCCGCCGGCCGTGACCCCGGCGACTCCGGTGCAAACGGCGGCCAAGCCGGCCACGGACTACGTCTTCGTGGAGCCTTCCTACCAGCCCAAGGACGAAACGAAGGCGGAGGAAAAGCCTGCGCCCATCGAGCCTTCCGCGCGCGCTCTGGAAGCAGCGGCGAAGTTTGCCGACAAGCCGGCGTCCGAACTCCTCCCGGTGAACGCCAGCGCTTCGATGCAGCCGCAAGCGGCCCAGGCGGCCTCGACGGCGATCCAGCCCGCGGTCAATCTCGCAGCCGAACAGAAGACCCAGATGTCGCAAACCCCCGCGACCAGCGGTCCGAAGTACACGGGCGAGCCGATCTCGGTCAACCTGAAAGATGTCGATTTGAAGGATTTCTTCCGCCTGATCCACGAAATCAGCGGCCTGAACGTGGTGCTCGATCCCAACGTGCACGGCACCCTGACCATCGTGCTGGATGATGTGCCGTGGGACCAGGCGCTGGATATCGTGCTCAAGAACAACGACCTGGCACGCGAACTGGAAGGCAACGTTCTGCGCATCGCGACCGTCGACACCTTGAAGAAGGAAGCGGACGCGCGGCGGGCGCAGCAGGAATCGGAGGCCCTGGCGGTCGAGAAAGTCACGGTCACGCGCTTCCTGAGCTATGCGCACTCGAAGGACGTGGTGCCGACCATCAAGAAGTTTCTCTCGCAGCGCGGCGATGTGATCTCCGACGATCGCACCAACGCGATCATTATCTCCGATATTCCGAACGTGATTCCGGCGCTGGACCGGCTGCTCACGCAGTTGGACCGCAAGACGCAGGAAGTGGAAATCGAAGCGCGCGTAGTGGCTGCCACCCGCAGCTTCGCACGGGATATCGGTACGCAGTTTGGTTTCGGCTGGGGTAATGGACACTCGGGAGTGGGAGGCGCCTCTTCGGTGGGCTCCACGCCCACGACGGTGGGTGGCCTGACTCCGACCTACATCACGACGAGCGCCTCGACCACTTCGGGTTCGACGATCCCACTGTTCTCGAACTTGCCGGTCACCAGTCCGACCAGCGGTCTTACCTTTGTGAACGCAAGCAATAATGTTCGCATCGATGCTGTGCTGACGATGGCGGAGTCCCGCGGGTTGCTGAAGATTCTTTCTCGTCCGCGAGTGGTCACGCAGAACAACATCCAGGCTCTGGTTCGCCAGGGCGTGCGCGTGCCGATCGTGACGCAGGCGCAGTTGGGCGGACCTCCGACGGTCAGCTACGTGGATGCTTTCCTGCGCTCTGACGGTGGTTCCGCAGATCACGTCGGAAGGCACCATCTTCCTGAACGTCGACGTCGAGAACACGACGCCCGACTTCGGCCGGACGGTGCAGGGCAACCCGACGCTGATCACGCAGCAAGCCACCACGCAGGTGCTGGTCACGGACGGCGGCACGGTGGTGATTGGCGGCGTCATCCAGACCAACAACTCGATGAACGTTGCGCAGGTCCCGGTGCTCGGCAATATCCCGGCTCTCGGCAACCTGTTTAAGCGTCGCACGGTGACTACCTCAAACCAGGAACTGATTTTCTTCATCACGCCGCGCATCATCCAGACATAGCGGCAAGTTTGAAGAAAAAAATCCGCCGGCTCCTGCGACGAACCTGTCCAGGAGCCGGCGTCCTTTTGTGGACACTCTGCCACCAGCATGATTACCGACAGCCGGTGGCTGCCGCCAGCGAGCTCTCCCACGCCGACTAACGGCCCTGATACACTCCCTGACGCATGGATTACCTCGGCCGCCAACAGCGCTTGCGCGAGGCTCTGCCCGCGGAGCGGATGGACGCGCTGCTGGTCACCCATCTTCCCAACATCCGCTATCTCTGCGGTTTCTCGGGCAGCGCGGGCGCGCTAGCGGTCAGCGCCGGGGGCTGCGCATTGTTTACGGATGGCCGCTACACCGTGCAAGCGAAAGCTGAGGTGCAGGCTGCCAAGGTAATCGTCGTCCGGAAAGCCCCACTGAGGGCCGCGGTGGAATGGCTGGGACGTAAGGTCCAGTCCAATCGGACCCGGACTTCTCAAAGGGTGGGGTTTGAGGGGCAGTATCTTACGGTGGCTGCACGCCGCGCCTTGTCGGACGGGCTGCCCAGGCACGTTCGTTTGCGGGAGGCGCCGCCCCTGGTCGAGCGAGCCCGGATGGTCAAGGATGCGGATGAGATCCAAGCCATCCGTTCCGCGGCCGCGCAGGGCGCCACACTCTTCGATCGCGCCTTGCAGGTGATTCGGCCAGGAGTGCGCGAAGTGGAAGTAGCGGCCGAGATGGAGTATGCCGCGCGAAAGGCCGGGGCGGATGCGATGTCGTTTGCGACCATCATCGCATCGGGAGTTCGATCCGCGTTACCCCATGGCCGGGCTTCCGACGCTTCGATTGCGAGCGGGGGATTCGTGGTCTGCGACTTCGGTGTTATACTCCACGGTTATTGTTCGGACCGTACTCGCACCGTATACGTGGGGACTGCGACCGGGGAAGCTCGCCGGGTCTATGAAGCGGTGCTGACGTCGCAGCAGGCAGCGATCGAGGCCGTTCGCCCGGGGGCCAAGGTCAGCCGGGTCGACGGCGCAGCCCGTAAAACTCTGCAACAGAATGGTTTAGGGCAATACTTTACCCATTCGACCGGTCACGGAGTGGGGCTCGAAATTCATGAAGCTCCCCGCGTGGCGCAGGGCCAGCAGGAAATTCTGCAGCCGGGAATGGTGATCACGATCGAACCGGGAGTGTACCTGCCGGGCCAATGGGGCGTGCGCATCGAGGACATGGTGGTGGTCACGGATCAGGGTTGTGAGGTGCTGGCCCCCACTCAGAAGGACTTCATAGTGATTTGATTGGCGAATCCTGCCCGGGCACTGGAATTGTCCGGAATTCTCCCGCGCGTCCATTCATGTTTGCGCGGGCTTGAGAAACGGTCCCACCGCACACGATGAATCAAAAAGAGATCAAAGAACTCATACGGTTTCTCAAAGAAGAGGGCATTACTGAGTTCGAACTGGAACGCGGTGATGTGAAGATTCACGTGAAGTGGGGAGGCGACGCTTCGGCGGCTTCCCTGCCCGAAACGCGGTACTACGCGGTTCACGGAGCGCCAGCAGCAGCGCCGGAACTCGGCATGGTGCCGGGGGTCCCACCTTCCGCGCCCACCATTGCCGTGCCGCCCAAGGAAGAGCCCCCGGAGGATTTGCACATGGTGCGCTCGCCGATCGTGGGCACGTTCTACGAGTCTCCCTCTCCGGGCTCGCCACCCTTCGTCAAGCCCGGAGACATGATCGAAACCGGACAAGTACTCTGTATCGTAGAAGCCATGAAACTGATGAACGAAATCGAAGCGGACGCGGCGGGGGAACTGGTAAAGCGGCTGGTGTCGAACGGGCAGCCGATCGAGTATGGGCAGGAGTTGTTTGCAATCCGGGTCCGGAAGTGAGGGGTTCGACAAGGTGCGGGGCGCGGGATTGCGCCCTCTTTTTGTGTCTGTAGCGGGCGACTGGTCCGCTCGACGGCCGGCACATCGCCGGTGCTGCGTCTGACAAAGCATGTTCAAAAAGATCCTGATTGCCAATCGCGGGGAAATCGCCCTGCGCATCATCTGTGCCTGCAAGGAACTGGGCATTCGTACGGTCGCGATCTACAGCGAGGCCGACCGCAACTCGCTGCCCGTCCGTTTTGCGGACGAGGCGATCTGCATTGGGCCTCCGCAACTGGGGTTGAGTTATCTGAATATCCCGGCGGTGATCAGTGCGGCAGAGATTGCCAACGCGGACGCGATTCATCCTGGGTACGGCCTGCTTTCCGAGAACGCGAATTTTGCCGAAGTCTGTGAGACCAGCGGGCTGAAGTTTATCGGGCCGACGCCTGAGGTCATCCGGTTGATGGGTGAGAAAGAGAAGGCGCGCGCGGCCATGAAGGTTCACGGAGTTCCGATCCTGCCTGGATCGGACGGGGTGATCGCCTCCGACGAGGAAGCGCGCGAGTGGGCCCGGCAAGTCGGCTACCCGGTAATCATCAAGGCATCCGCGGGGGGCGGGGGACGCGGCATGCGCATCGTGCGGGCTGAGGAAGACCTGGCCGCACTGTACCGGCAGGCGCAACAGGAGGCCGCTGCGGCATTCGGCAATGGCGACCTGTACATGGAGAAATATGTGGAGCATCCCCGGCACATCGAGTTCCAGATTCTGGCCGATGAGCACGGCAACGTGGTGAGCCTGGGAGAGCGCGAGTGCTCGATCCAGCGCCGGCACCAGAAATTGCTGGAGGAATCGCCTTCGTTGCAGGTGACTCCGGGACTGCGGAACGAGATTGGCGAGGTCCTCAGCAAGACGCTCAGCGCCGTGGGCTACCGGAACGCAGGCACGATCGAATTTCTGATGGACCAGCAGAAGCGGCTGTACTTCATCGAGATGAATACCCGCATCCAGGTGGAGCATCCGGTCACGGAGATGGTGACCGACGTCGATCTGGTCAAGAGCCAGATCATGATTGCGGCTGGGGCGAAGATGCAGGATGTATTGCAGGGACCGGTGGTGCATCGCGGGCATGCGATCGAGTGCCGCATCAACGCCGAACATCCCGAGAAGTTCACGCCGTCGGCCGGGAAGATCACCGCGTTCCATCCACCCGGCGGGACGGGCGTTCGCATCGATACGGCCGCGTATGCGGAAGGAACCATTCCGCCGTACTACGATTCGCTCATCGCGAAGCTGGTGGTGCGCGGGAAGGACCGCAACGAAGCTTGCCAGCGCATGGCGCGCGCGCTAGAGATGTTCATCGTGGAAGGCATCCATACTACGATTCCGCTGCACCGGAGGATCCTGGCCGATCCCGAATTTCTCGCGGGGGAATTCGATACCGGGTTCATTGAGCGCTTTCTAGGCAAGAAAGCGGAACCGGCGGCCTGAATGGCCGTGGGCTTCACAGGCGCGTTGCGGCCAGGCGTGAGGCGCTCCCTGAAAGCACAATGCGGTGCTTGTCCCGGCGAGCGCGAGTAAACCTTAGGTCCAGTATGTTTCAGGCATCGTGATTCTTGATGACAACGATCCAACTTCCCCGTCTGTACGCAATTCTGGACGCCTCCCACTTTACTGACGGCGCCAGCCTGATAATTGCAGCCGAGGAACTTGCGATGGCGGGCGTAAGCCTGTTGCAGTATCGCGACAAATCGGGTACGGCGAGACAGACTCATTGAGCAGGCCCGGGAGATAAAGCGAAGGCTGGGAAAATCGGTTCGACTGGTCATGAATGATCGCGCAGACCTTTGCGTCGCGGCCGGGTTCGATGGAGTGCATGTCGGACAGGACGATCTATCGCCGGAAGGAGCGCGCCGCGTGATCGGGGATGCGCTGTGGCTGGGGGTGTCGACGCACAACCCGGAGCAGATCCGGCAAGCAAATGAGACCAGCGCCGACTACCTTGCGATTGGACCGGTGTTTGCGACCGCCAGCAAAGAAAGACCCGATCCAGTGATTGGCCTGGAGGGAGTGCGCCGGGCGCGGCAATTGACCCGCAAGCCGCTGGTGGCAATTGGCGGGATCACACGGGCGAACGCCAACTCGGTCATCGATGCGGGAGCAGACGCAGTGGCAGTGATATCTGATTTGTTACCAGGGCCCCGGAAATCAGCAGAGGAATTTCTGCGCATCTTGGGGTAAAGTCATGGCCGCAACTTTTTTCCAGGGCAGCGGCAGTGTGACGTGGACGGGCGAGGACGCCCGCCGCTCCACCGATCAGGAGGGCCGTGAGTACCCAGACGAACGAACCCACCCCTACGGCAGTCGCCAGCGACTGGGAAATCCATTCCCATCAAGACAAGGAACTCGTCAAAGAACTCGGCCTGACCAGTGCCACGATGCTGGTGATGGGCTCCATGATCGGTTCGGGCATTTTTATTGTCTCGGCCGAGATCAGCCGGGAAGTGAACTCGCCGGCGTTGTTGATCGGGGCCTGGCTGGTCACAGGGTTCATGACAATCGTGGGCGCCCTGAGTTATGGCGAGATGGCGGCCATGATGCCGCGGGCGGGCGGCCAATACGTGTATCTGCGCGAGGCGCTGGGGCCGCTGTGGGGGTTTCTTTACGGCTGGACGTTGTTCCTGGTCATCCAGACCGGGACCATCGCCGCGGTGGGCGTGGCGTTTGGGAAGTTCCTGGGGATTTTTGTTCCTTCGATTTCTTCGTCTCATTGGATTTTGCACCTTTGGAAGGTTCCCCCGATTCATCTCGGCCCGATGGTGCTGGGCAACATGGACGTGGGCCTGAGCACGCAGAACCTGATGGCGATCGTCGTGGTGATCGTGCTCTCGGTCGTGAACATTTTCGGGGTCAAGACCGGCGCCATCATCCAGAACATCTTCACGGCCGCGAAAGTGTCTGCGTTGGCGGGGCTAGTTCTGTTCGGGCTTTTCATCGGGCGCAATGCGCAGGCGCTGGCGGCGAACTTCAACGGGCACTTCTGGCAGAACGCCGGGCTGGGTGCGCGCCATGCGGTGGAGGTTGGCGTCGGCGGCCCGACCGTCTTCGTGGGGACGCTGACGATCCTCGCGGTGGCCCAAGTCGGATCGCTGTTTTCGGCCGACGCCTGGAACAACGTGACGTTCACTGCGGGTGAGGTCAAAAATCCGCAGCGCAACCTGCCCCTGTCGCTCGCAATAGGCACCGGAGTTGTGATTCTCGCTGTATGTATTGTGTAACGTGATTTATCTGAACGTGCTTCCGCTCGACGGCAGCGCTGCCGGCGCGACGATTCTGGAGCGTGGCATCAAGTATGCCTCCGAGGATCGAGTCGGCACGGCGGTCATGACGCAGATGTTCGGGGGGCCAGGCGGAGCGCTGATGGCGATCGCCATCATGATTTCCAGCTTCGGATGCGATAACGGCCTGATCCTTTCCGGTGCACGCGTGTACTATGCGATGGCCAAGGACGGGCTTTTCTTCCGCAGCGTGGCAAAGCTGCATCCCAAGTACAAGACACCCGCCGTTTCGCTGATGGTGCAGATGGTTTGGACCTGCATTTTGTGCGTCTCCGGCAGCTACGGGCAGCTCCTCGATTACATCGTATTTGCGGTACTGGTGTTTTACATCCTCACCATTTTTGGGCTGTTCCGGCTGCGCGAGGACGCATCCCGAGGCGGCCCGGCCCTATCGGGCAGCCGGTTACCCGGTACTTCCGGCCATTTATATCGTGATGGCTTTGTTCATTGATGTCGTACTATTGCGCTACAAACCGCAATACACGTGGCCGGGACTGATCATCGTGCTGCTGGGAATTCCGGTGTACTACCTGTGGAGCCGGCACGGATCAAGCGAAGCCTTGAAGGGCTGAAGGGGATGCAACCGGTGGAAGCGTGCCGTTTTTACCCGCAGCTAGTGTGGCTAGACGATTCGCAGAAATTCGAGGAGACCTGAATGAATTTGTTGGCCAAGAAACCGATCGACCTGATTATGTCAGAGGCGAACGAGACCGGCGAGCATAGCCTCAAGCGCGCCCTGGGTGCCGGGAACCTGGTTTCGCTCGGCATCGGAGCCATCATCGGCGCTGGAATTTTCGTGCTGACGGGGGCGGCAGCGGCCCAGTACGCCGGGCCGGCGATCGTGTTCTCGTTCATTCTGGCCGGCAGTGGGCTGCGTTTTTGCGGGGCTCTGCTACGCCGAGTTCGCGTCGATGATTCCCGATCGCCGGGTCGGCCTACACCTACGGATACGCCACGCTGGGCGAGATTTTTGCGTGGATCATCGGCTGGGACCTGATTCTGGAATACGCGTTCGGCGCCGCCACCGTCGCCTCCGGATGGAGCGGCTACGTGCTCAGTTTTCTGCAGGATTTTGGCATTCAGCATTCCGCCGTCGCTGGCCGGCACACCGGGCGCGCAGTTCGTGCAGTACAACGGTCGCTGGGAACTGCTCCACCGCGCGTGCCCCGGCAGCTGAAGCTGCCGGGCATCGATCCCGCAACGCTTCCGCATGAGCGCGGCGTCTTTAATCTGGTGGCGTTCCTCGGCATCGCCCTGATGACGACCATCCTGGTGATTGGCATCAAGGAGTCCGCCAATTTGAATTCCGTCATTGTGATGGTCAAGGTCTGCGTGCGTGCTCGATCTTCATCGGGCTGGGCGCGGCTTACGTTGCTGAAACATACCTCGACTGGCGTCGGCCAACTGGCATCCTTCATTCCGCCCAACGTGGGCGAATTTGGCGAGTATCGGCTGGTCGGGCGTTGCGCGCGGCGCGGAGTGATCTTCTTCGCCTACATCGGATTTGACGCCGTCTCCACCGCCGCGCAGGAGGCCAAGAATCCGCAAGCGCGACATGCCCATCGGCATCCTCGGCTCGCTGGTCATCTGCACGATCCTGTACATCCTGGTGTCGGGCGTTGCTTACCGGACTGGTGACGTACACCACTCTGAACGTGCCGGACCCGGTCGCGGTCGGCATCGACGCCGTACCGGCGTCCGCTGGGGCAGTTTCCTGGTCAAGACTCGGGCGCCATCTTCGGCCTGGCCAGCAGTCATGCTCGTGATGCTGCTCGGTCAATCGCGCGTCTTCTTCTCCATGTCTCGCGACGGGTTGCTGCCCAAGTTGGGCGAGCGCCATTCACCCGCGTTTCCGCACGCCGTAGATCTCGTCCATTTTGGTCGGGATCTTCGTGGCGATTTTCGCTTCGGTAATTCCCATCGGCATTCTGGGCGAACTGGTCAGTATCGGCACGCTGCTGGCGTTTGTGATCGTCTGCGCGGGTGTTTGGGTGCATCCGTCGCACAGACCCTGATCTGCCGCGCCCCTTCCGCACTCCGATGGTGCCGTTTGTGCCGATCATGGGAATCCTGATCTCATTGCTGATGATGGCCGGACTACCCGGGCGACACCTGGCTGCGGCTGATTGTCTGGCTCATCATAGGGATGGTCTTGTATTTCACGTACGGCAGGTATCACAGCCGGGTGCAGACTATGGCTGCACGCAAGAACGGCGTGATGGCGGACTGACCTCAGTGGTAGAGGGGACTCGGCCTTCCGCACTGCGCGGAGGGCCTTTGTGTTTTATAGTCGTTGGTCATCAGTCGTTGGCTGTTGGCAAAGCCTGGTCGTCAGTCGCCATTCGCCAGCTTGTAGTCGCAAAGACGAGAAGGACTTTGCGAACGGCTAAAGGCTAAGGCTGTTCGCCAAGGACCAGCAGCTAACGACTAACGACCATTTTCATGAAAGCTCTGCGCAATCTCCGGATGATCGGTCTCGCGCTCGCGCTGGTGATTCTCGCCGGTACCGTCGGCTTCCACTTCATCGAGGGCTGGCCGTGGTTCGACGGGTTCTACATGGTGGTGACGACCCTGACCACCATTGGGTATCAAGAGACCCATCCACTGTCGCATGCGGGGCGCGTCTTTAATATTTGCGTGATTGTGGCGGGCGTCTCGCTGGTGTTTCTGGGCATCGGGGCGCTCACGCAGGCTTTGCTAGAATTCGAGCTGCGCAGTTTTTTCGGCAGGCGAAAAATGGAACGCGAAATCGACCGGCTTACCGACCACTACATTATCTGTGGCGCGGGACGTGTCGGGCGCAGCGCGGCGCGCGAACTGGCACGGCGGCCGGCGCCGTTCGTGGTCATCGATAATAACGAGCCGAAAGCAGCTCGCTACCAGAATGAATACCTGGTGATGGTGGGCGATGCCACCAAAGAACAGACACTGCGCGAGGCGCACATCGAGCGGGCGCGCGGACTGGTCGCGGCTACGACGACCGATGCGACTAACCTCTATATCATTCTTACCGCGCGGGGCTTGAATCCCAAGCTCAAGATCATCGCGCGGGCCAGTGAGGAGGACGCGGAGAAGCACCTGCTGACGGCGGGTGCGGACGCGATCGTGTCACCCTATTCGTTCGCCGGGCAGCGTATCGCGCAGACGTTCCTGCGTCCGCACGTGGTGAGCTTCCTCGATACGGCGACCACACATCTGGGGATCGACCTCGAAATCGGCGAGATCTGCGTGGGACCGGATTCGGGATTTGCGGGAAAGACGATCGAAACCTCGCGCATTCGCCAGGAGCGTGGAGTTATTGTGCTGGCCATCAAGCGCGGCCAGGGCATGCGCTTCAACCCCTCGCCCGACGATCTTATCGAAGCCGGAGATTTCCTGATTGCCATGGGCGAGCCCTCCCAACTTCGGCAGGTCGAACGGAGAGCGGCCTCCAAGCCATGAAAATCGTCAGCGCGGCCGAGATGCGCAAGATCGATCATGTCACGACGGAGCGCTTTGGCGTCCCTTCGCTCACGCTGATGGAAAACGCCGGAATGGCGGTGGCGAATTTCGTGCTGGCGCAGTATCCGCAGGTCAGGCGGATCGGGGTGATCTGCGGGAAGGGCAACAACGGTGGCGACGGCTTGGTTGCGGCGCGGAAGTTGCGGGAAGCGGGCAGGGAAATGTTCGTCCTGTTGCTGGCGGATGCTGCTGAGTTACGGGGTGATGCGGCCGAGATGTTCAAGAAGATGGCGCTCGGGCCGGTGGTCGCGAAGTCCCATAACGAACTCGAGGCCGCGAAATCCCGGTTGAGGGAAGTCGAACTGCTGGTCGACGCGATCCTGGGGACTGGATTCCGACCGCCCGTGAGCGGGCTCTTTGCGGAGGCAATCGCGGCTGTCAACGCGGGCGGATTGCCGGTCGTGGCAGTGGATATCCCTTCGGGCGCGGACGCCGACGTCATGGGCGCGCAGACGGGCGCGGTTGTGCGGGCGGACGCGATCGTCACTTTTACCGCGCCGCGGCCAGCGCAGGTCTTTGGCAGGCTGACGGACGGGCCGACCGTGATTGCGCCGATCGGCTCTCCCGCGGACGCGATCACGTCGTCGCTTCATCTCAACCTGATTACTCCGCACGAGATCGCGCCTCTCATGGGGCCGCGTCCACGGGAAGCCAACAAGGGCAGCTTTGGGCACGTGCTGGTCCTCGGCGGGTCTCTGGGCAAGGCGGGGGCGGCTGCAATGGCTGCGATGTCGGCCTTGCGGACGGGGGCCGGCCTGTCCACGGTGGCGACGCCCAAGTCTGTGCTCCCGACGGTGGCGAGTTTTCATCCAGAAGTGATGACCGAGCCCTGCGAGGAAACCGATGCGGGCACGATTTCGCTGCGTGCCCTCGAATACGCGCACATGGACAACCTCGTGAAGGGCAAGACCGTGCTGGCAGTTGGTCCGGGAATTTCCCGTCACGCGGAGACGTCCGAATTCGTGCGCACAGTCGTGCAGAAATATGCGATGCCCATCGTGCTCGATGCCGACGGACTCAATGCCTTCGAAGGCGTGGCGTCGAAGCTGAGCGGTAAGGGCCGTGTGCTCGTGATCACTCCGCACCCGGGCGAGATGGCACGGCTGACGGGGCTTTCGATTCCGGAAGTACAACGCGACCGGGCGGGGATCGTGCGCTCCTTTGCGCGCGAGCATGACGTCATTGTCGTTCTGAAGGGACACCGAACGCTGGTTGCGCAGCCGGATGGCGAAGTCTGGGTGAACACGACGGGGAATCCGGGCATGGCCACGGGTGGCACAGGTGACGTGCTCACCGGGATGGTCGCGGGGATGGTTGCGCAGAATCCTTCGCAGGTTATCGAAGCGGTTAGCAGCGCGGTGTACCTGCATGGACTGGCCGGAGACATTGCCTGCGAGACGACGGGTGAGCAGTCGCTGGTCGCGACCGATCTGATCAAGGCGCTGCCGGAGGCTTTTCGGCGCGTGCGGAAAACGGCGGAGGAGCGAGAGGTCCGTCTTCTGGGATGAGCAGCAAAGCAGGATGCCCGGCTGGTTCTTAGGACCGGACATCCAGACCGAAGTCACGCTGAATACTGCGCGACCAGGTTTCGTCGTCGCCGGCGTTCAGCTCGACCCACTCTTCGTCTGTCATTTGACGGCGCCACTGCAGGAAGGGAGCGGCGTCGGGTCCCACCGGGTGGCGCAGTTGCCAAGTGCCGCTCTCGGCGATTTCCAGAATCTTCTGTCCGACCAGTGAGGGTGGTGCTGGATTCTTCAGCGCGGCCGTGAAAAGAGCAGTGAAACGAGCCCGCTGCCGGTACGGCGAATCAACCGGTTGATCTGTGATACGCCGCGCCATGGCTGTATCAATGATGCCCGGTTCGACGATTGCCACCCGGACATTAAACGTCTTCATCTCCCCCGCCAGCGCTTCGCTCAAAGCTTCCAGAGCCCACTTCGAGGCGGTGTAGGGTGCCAGCGGCGCACTGGCGATACGTCCGGCCACGGAAGTCACGTTGATGATGCAGCCGCTCCGGCGTTGCCGCATGTGCGGCGCCAAAGCCTGAATGCAACGGAGCGCGCCGAAATAGTTGGTCTCCATGACCGCGCGGAAATCGGCCAACGGAAGTTCTTCCACCGAGCCGGCCCGTTCCACGCCCGCGTTGTTGACGAGCACGTCAATCGGGGCTTGGTCTTTGTGGATCGCCGCAATAGCAGTGGCTCACCGACTGGTCGGAGTCGACATCCATGGTCGAGACTGTGATGGGCAGTTTTTCCCGCGCAGCCGTTTTCGCGAGTTCCGGAGACTGCGACGGGTTGCGCATGGTGGCATGGACCTTGTGGCCCGCACGTCCGAACGCCAGAGCCGCTTCCAACCCAATTCCTTTGCTGGTTCCAGTAATGAGTACCGATGCCATCGTTGCCTCCTCGGGTATTTGGCCCACGGCGCGGTTTGTGCAGTTAACTGCCTAATCAGAAGGCTACCGGGATTCGCGGACGCCTTGGGTGAGCTGACGATGATACTCTGCGCTGTCGAAGTGGCCGCGCGACTCGACGACGAGCCCGTCAGCCCCGATCCGCCACTCCTCGAAGCCGCTGATACGAACCCGATTCCCAGTACCGGCCGGCCCGGTGTGGGTGCCGATAAGCGTCCAATGATAAACCGCCCCGTCGTCTTGAACGAGAAGATCGTCCATGAGCACCTGCAGATCCGGAAACGCTGTCATGAATTCCTGTGCAGCCTGGGTGATGGCACTCCGTCCGACCGCCGGAGCGGCACCGTTGATGCAGAGCGAGCCGTTCGGTGAATAGAACGCTGACACGCGGGTTGCGTCCTGGCTACACCACGCCGCCGTATAGCGCTCCGCGAAATTGCGCAGCTCAGCTGTGATGGGCATTGGCGAGGCTGTGCCAGGGGGGCGATTGTACTGGATCGGTGACGTTATCAGGTCGGACAAAAGCGGTCTCAGGCGGGAATCTATAAAGGCGTCGACGGGAGCCGGAGAGAACTCCTGAGCAGTTGGGAACGCCGTGCGGTTTCTCCTGAAAACTGGCCGCCAGTCCTACCGGCCATTACCTAACCGGTCAATACCAACATCTCCCATCGGGACAATGAGTTGCCGCGCATTCGGCCGATCAGGGAGGCGCGAATCAGGACTAGTTCCTCCGTAATCTTCCCGTAACATGGGGCTTGCCTCATAGTCCATTTCGGCTATGACCCACTTCCCCCAACCGCACCCAACGCGGCGTTCGGCCCGGGTGCAGCTAGGCGGCTCCGTGCTAGCTGCGATCCGATTCGATGATGGCCAGCGCTCTCGAGGCAAACTCTATTCCATCTCTGTAACCGGCGGACTGCTCAAACTGGCCAAGCCATTCAGCCAGGGTGACTTCGTCGAGATCGGCTTTCAGACCAAGGTCGGCACCGTGATTGGCATGGCGGAGATGCTTTCCCCCACGCGCAAGGCGACCGACGGAACCCTGCAGCCGTTCCGGTTCATTGCGCTGGGCGACGACGATCATCGCAACCTGCGTATGGCGTTACAGTCGGTGGCGGACCAGAGTTACCTCGGCATGAGCGCCAGCCAGATGTCGCCGCCGAAGTCGCTGTTCTAGGGACAGCGGTTGGCGCTGACTTCGTCTTTGCGTACACGCTCTCGCTATACTTGTGCCTGTGCCTGCTCCGGCCATCACGCGAGAGGTGATGACGCACTCCGCCGAGGAGACGACTGCCTTCGGGCGAACGTTGACTGAAATCCTCGCGCCTCCCAAGCTGGTGTTGCTGCGCGGCGAGCTGGGCGCGGGCAAGACCACGCTCATCAAGGGAATTGCGGCCGGGTTTGAGGCTGCCTCGGAAGAGGACGTCACCAGTCCCACCTTTACGCTGGTGCACGAGTACCGCGGTCCGCACGCCAATCTCTTTCACATCGATCTATATCGCGTGGACACTCCCCGGCAACTTGAGACCCTGGGCCTGGACGACCTGGTCGGCGAAGACAGTGTTCTCCTGATAGAGTGGGGAGAGAAGTTTGCGCGTTTCGTGCGCGACCGGGACGTCGAGATCACTCTCGAACGGGTTGGGGAAAACGAGCGAAAAATCCAAGTCATCAGCCGCTGAAACCGTCATCTATTACCTAGCACCGTAACACCCGGGGGGTACGCAGGCGTGAGGAATTCGACGGTTGTTTGGCAGAGTCTGCTGGTGTTGTTCGCCTTGCTGACGGCTTCCGCACTGGCGCAGTCAGGGGCCCGCGAAGGCGATCTGGGGTCTGGCGCTGAGTTGGAAGCCGGTGAGGTTCGGGACGCGGCGCTTGCTCTTCCGCAAGCGCCCTCGCAGAGCAAAGCCGATCACGAAACAGACGTTGAGAAGAAGGAAGGGAAGACGCGAATCCTGGGGATTGTGCCCAGATTCGGCACGACGGATCGCCGGGACGCTCCTCCGCTGACGCCTCGCGGAAAATTCAAACTCTTCGCCAGGTCGGCGTTTGATCCCGTAACGGTTTTCATAGCCGCCGCACAGGCGGGCGTGAGCCAAGCCGACAATCAGTTTGCCGGCTACGGGCAGGGAGCCGAAGGATACGGAAAGCGCTTTGGCGCGGCCTTTGCGGACCAGGTATCCAGCGGCTTCTTCAGCAATTTTCTTTATCCGACGATGTTCAAGCACGATCCCCGCTATTTTCGTCTGGGCCACGGCAAGTTCGCCCATCGATTCGGGTACAGCCTCATCCAAGAGGTCGTTTGCCACACCGACAGCGGCGGACGAGCTTTTAATGTCTCGAACGTTTTGGGGGCTTTCTCCTCGGGCGGACTTTCCAATGCGTACTATCCATCGGGGGATCGCGGTTTCGAGCTGACCATGAGCCGCAGCGCCCTGGCGGTGGCCTACGGGGCCGCAGGGAATCTGTTGAGCGAGTTCTGGCCTGACATTCAGCGCCGTCTGCTTCACAGGAATGCAGAGAGAGCACCCCAGCAAGGGCCACCCTCTCCGGTGTCGACCACCGGTCCCAAGTAGCTTGTGACTGGGCCGTCTAGCGGTTCGACATCGTGACCGCCGGGTTGAGCTGGCCGCGCGGACAGGCCACGGGTGCGCTCCATTCGCGAATCATGCAGAGCAACAGGGCGGCAGAGAAGAAAACAAGCGCGAAATAGCGATTCGTCAACATTCTGAGAGGCTCAGCCCTGCGAGGAAGCCGTGGGCTTGAATCCCATAATATTGTAGCCGCAATCAACGTAGATCGTCTCTCCGGTAATGCCCGAACTGGCGTCGGAGGCGAGGAAAACGCCGGTTGAGCCAACTTCGGCGACCTCGACGTTGCGTTGCAGCGGCGCAGTCTCGCGATGAGCTTTCAGCATATCGCTGAGGCCGGAAATGCCTCGTGCAGCGAGAGTCTTGATGGGCCCCGCTGAAATCGCATTCACACGAATCTTCTTCTTCCCCAGGTCAAACGCCAGGTAACGCACGGAGCATTCGAGCGCAGCTTTCGCTACCGCCATCACGTTGTAGTGGGGGACGACTTTCTCGGCGCCGTAATAGGTCATGGTGATGATGCTGCCGCCGTCCTCCATGAGGGGAGCGGCAGCGCGCGCAACCGCAATCAGGGAGTAGACGCTGACGTCGTGGGCGACGCGAAAACCTTCCCGGGTGGTGTTGAGGAACTCGCCTTCCAATTCGGCAGCGGGCGCATACGCGACGCTGTGCACGAGCACGTGCAATTTGCCATAGTGCTCTTTCAGTTTGGCGAAGGTGCGCTCGATGTCGTCATCCTTGGAGACGTCGCACATGAAACCTTCCGCGCCGGGCAACGAGTCGATGAGATCCTTGGCTTCTTCGGCGAGACGCTCGTTCTGGTAGGTGATGGCCAGCTTCATCCCGGCGGCGTGCAGGCCCTGCGCGATCGACCAGGCAATCGAGCGCTTGTTCGCGACTCCAAAGACCACTGCGTTCCGGCCTTCCAGCTGAAAGGACATAGCACTCTCCTGAGTCTCGAATGAATTGGAAAGGATATCAGAGAGCGGAGAGCTGCGAGCTACGGGCAGCGAGCTTCGAGCGAGCGTTGTCGGTCAGGGTGCAAAGCCGAGCTCAGGGCATCCTTCATTGCGCTACGTCGGACACGGCGGGCGCTCCGGAGCCGGCGGGCCAGACCGCGCTGATGAATGCGACGAGATAAACGGAGCCGATGATTGCGAAGCCTCCCGCCAGGCTAACCTTTTGCGCCACGGACCCGACGGTCAGGCTGAGAGCGATCTGCAGAAATGTGCCCACGAAGTAGAAGGCGTTTTGCACGCGTCCCATGAAGTGCCTGGGGACCTGTTCCATCAAGCTGGTGTTCATGGCGACGCCGCTGACACCGCGCGCCGATCCCATCACGCCGTAGAGCAGAACCGCTACGGGCAAGATGCGGGAGTAGGGCGAGAGCGTCATGAAACTGGCCAGGAAGGCCATCGACACGGCGATAGACATTCGGGAACCAAGGCGGGCGATGAGCTTGGGAGCATAAAGCGCGCTGAGAAATGCGCCCACGCCCCAGCCGGCATTCAGCCAGCCATAGCCCACGGCCCCCGCGTGAAAGACACGATCGCTCAGGGAGGGCGTGACGACCACGCCGGTCAGCATGGCTCCCAGGAAGAGCGCCCAACTGAGTCCGAGCAGGACCACGCTGGGGTGGTCGCGGAGGAATTGAATTCCTTCCCAGAGCTCGTGCCAGAAGCGCTTCTCCGCCGTTTCGGCGGCGGCCATGTCCGCGCGGAGTTCGGCCGGACGCGGCACCACGTGCTTCCCCTTGCGCACGCCGAAATAACACAGGAAGGAGACGACGTAGGTGGTGAAATCGATCAGCAGGACGCCGCCCAGTCCGATGTGGTTGTACACGAAGCCGACGATGGCGCCCGCCATCAGCCATCCGCCCTGGATGCCGGCGAGCAGGAAGGTGTTAGCCTCGACAAACTGGCCGTCGGGAGTGAGTTCCTGGATGAGGGCAGTGATGGTGGGCCAGAACATCCAGAATCCGGCCGCCACCAGCATGTTCATGAGATAAAGCTGCCATATCTGGACCTTGCCGCGGAAGGCAAGGATGGAAACGGTCAGGATAATCACGGCCCGTGTCGCGTCGAGCATCATGACCAGGCGGCGCCGGTCCTCGCGATCGATAATGACTCCAGTGAAGGGAAGCAAAAGCATGGCGGGCAGAGTCTGCAGGACCGCGAGTGTGCCCAGAGCCATTTCGGAGTGGGTTGCCTGCAGGATATGCCAGGCCACGGCGGCAGCGTTCATGCCGCTGCCCAACATGGATACGACGTTGGCCAGAAGCACAAAACGAAGGGCCCGCTTCTGCAGGATGGCGCGCATGGTATCCACTTTAAATCAAGCCCCGTAGAAAACGCCGGCGAAGGGCAAAAGCGCATTGACCGAGGCGCGGCTGCGATGTACGGCGAGAGCCGAGACCATGTGTCAAGGGATCGCGGTCACCCGGGTTCGTGATCCTCCCCCCTTGTTTCGGCTTGCTTTCGGCGCTAGCATGGCGCGCGGTAGGGTCCAATAAGGAGTTCTTTCTGCACTTGTGGAGGTGAGCCATGAAGCGCACAGTCGGATTTCCGGCGCTGGTCGTGATTGTTCTTGTTTCGCTCTCGTATGCGCAGCTGGATCGGATCGTGATCGCAGCGGGCACGCCCGAGGACCAGGCTCTGCAGGACATCTCCAAAGAAACGGACGCGCAGAAGAAGATTCCGCTGTATGAGGGTTTCCTGCAGAAGTTTTCGTCCAATCCTGCCGCAGTGGCCTATGGCAATTGGCAGATTTCGCAGTCCTACCAGAGTGCGCGGAGACCTGCCCAAGGCGCTCGAGTACGGGGACAAGGCGCTGGCCGCCTCTCCGCACAACCTCGACATTCTCGTTTCCCAGGCGGGGATTGCACAGCAACTGAAAGATGACGCCAAGATCATCGACTATGCCGAGAAAGGCGGGCAGGCTTACGAAGGGATCGGGAAGGGAGCGAAGCCGGAAGGGATCAGCGATCAGGACTTCGCGACGCGGGTGGCGTCTGACAAGGAGTCGGCGAAAGCGGCGCATGATTTCCTGGAGGGCGTAGGCTTCAACGCGATTGCCGACGAAAAGGATGCCAAGAAGCGCATGTCTTACATCGAGCGCTTCACCGCCGCCTTTCCCAGTTCGCAGTTTCAGGAGCAGGTATCGCAATACGCCATGTACACCCTTGGCCCGGGACAGCTGAACGACCCGGCACGGCTGGTGGCGTTCGGCGAGAAGAGCCTGGCGGCGAATCCGAACAGCATCCCGGTTCTATTGATGCTGGCGAGTACGTATGTCGAGGAGTCGAAACCCGCGAATGTGGCGAAGGCGGTGACGTACTCCGAGAAAGTGGTGACCCTGGCAAAGGCCAATGAGCCCGATGCGGATCGCTCGCGCAAGCTGTCAGCGGGAGTCGCGCACTCGACGCTGGGCTACGCTTTCATGAAGCAGGAGAAAACCACAGCCGCGATTCCTGAATTGAAATCAGCGTCGGACCTGCTCAAAGGCCAGGACGACGTTGCCTACGCGACCGCTTTGTACCGCCTGGGATACGCGTACGCCAAGGTGAATAAGACGACGGATGCACGAGAGGTACTCAACGAGGCGGTGAAGATTCCGGGTCCCCTGCAGGAACCGTCGCGCGAACTGCTCGCGAAGGTGAATGCGGCGAGAGCGAAGGGGAAGTAGGCGGGATCCGTTCCGACGTGCCTCACGGCTTCGCGAGCGCGTCGGAGAGCAGGTGGGCCTTTACGGCCAGTTTGTAAGCACGCTGCAAATCTCCCGCTGCATCGGCAGCTTTGACCTGCTCCATGAATTTGCGGATTTGGGTCACGGTATCCTGCTCGTCCTTGGTCAACAGACGCCCGGAAAGTTTCTGCAGGGATGCGTCGGTAGATGCCAGCAACTGGTTGGTGCTCTGACGCTGCCGGGCGGCCTGTTCGCCGGTGATGCCGGGTGCAAGCTGCGTGGTGGGCTCCGCGGTGCCACCGCGATGCACAACCTTCTTCTGGGCTTCTTGATCGGTCGCCGCCGAAGCGGGCTTCTTTTTGGACGCATGCTTTTTCGAAGGGCGTGCGGCGCTTCTTGTGGGGACCCTCTTGGTCGCTCGGAACCGGGTTGGCGCGGGAGGATTCGAAGTCTGCGGCGGTTGGGAATTTTCAGCGGGCGCGGCTTCCTGCGAGGGTGGTTCCGAAGCGTCCGGCTTAGGCTGGTCTGGCTGGGGAGCCTGTGCCGCGGGCTGATCAGGCTTGACCGGTTCCTGATTCGAATTCTGCTGGGAAATCCCGGCTTCGCTGGTCAGCGCAGAACGGCCATAAGCCGCTGCGCACGTCGCCCGACGCGGAGACGTGCAGCAGCGCCCACAGTCCGAGTATGCCGGCCAGATACATACCTATTCTGTGATGCGCCCTGAGGATGGGCTGACCTCCCGATTCTATGCCTGTCGGCTAACGCTGCCAAATCCGTGGTTAGGCCGGCGAAGACATGGATGGGCTATGGTCCTCGACAAAGATCGAGGGGACGCAATCGGCCAAGCTCAGGTACGAATTGCGACCTCGCGCAGTGCACCCAGCCCGGACTCAGCCAGCGGCATGCGCAGCCGGAAGGTGGTGCCCTGGCCATCAATGGTCTCGAAATCCACCGTGCCGTAGTGCCACTGCATCACCTGGTAGGTCTGAGCCAGGCCGATGCCGCTGCCATCTTTTTTGGTAGTGAAGTACAACTCGAAGATTTTCTCCTGAACGTCTTTCGGAATACCGCCCCCGGTATCCTGAATTTCGGTTACCACCATTCCCTGGTCGCGGCGGGCGCTGATGGTGAGTTGGCCGGCCGCACTCATGGCCTGGATGCCATTGAGCACGACGTTGAGAATCGCCTGCTTCATGAAATCCAGATCCGCCTTCACGATGAGCGGGTAGTCGGGGAATCTGCGGACCACTGCAACCCCGTGCTGGGCCGCGTCGGGCGCGGCCAGAGCGGCCACTTCCTCGAGGAGCCGGCGCAAATCCACCTCTTCTAACTTGAGATCGCGCGGGCGGGTGAAGTCCACCAGGATCTGCACCACGCGATCGAGACGGTGGATTTCGCTTCCAATAATGTCAACGTGGCGGCGCGTGCCGGGATCCATCTGTTGCAACTTGTTCTGCAGGAGATGGAGATGCAGGACGATCGCGTTAATCGGATTCTTGACTTCGTGGGCTACGCCGCGGGTCAGGCGGCCGCTGGCGGAAAGGCGCCGGGACATTTCAATTTCGTCTTCCAGCCGGCGTACCGATTCGGTGTCGCGCATGATCACCAAGGCGCCGATCTGGGTCGATTTCTCCTGGATGAAGTCGAGCGACAGTCTGCACCCTGCGCCCGTTGGCCGATTCCACTTCGCGCTGCATCAGGGGACGGCGCCGCTCGAAAGCCTCGAGCAACAACGCTCCCAGGGGAGAGCTGGGTGAGAATACCTCCCGGGCGGTGCGGCCCAGCATTTCACCGCGCGGGCGGCCCAGGAAGCGCTCGACTGAGGCGCTGACCAGCACGACCCGGGAATCGCGCGTGAACAGCATCAGGCCGTCCTGCAGGTTGGCCATCAACTGGTCGACGTTGTCTTTCAGGGCGGAGAAGATCTCCCTGGCATCGCGCATCTGGCGTCCGAGGTTGGCGATCTTCAAGGTCACGAGGCCGTACTCGTCGTGATCCTCTTCGTCGACTGGCGACATCGCTGCTGCCGCCGGTCGCGTCATCGAGGTTCCGGGCGATCTCCTTCAGGGGACCCAGGGCCAGGCGAGAGATGGAAGCGGAGAGTAAGAGCGAAAGGAAGATCGAGGCCACCGAAAACACCATGGCATGCTGCAAGCGCGGGGTGAGTTCGCTCTTGAGGAGGACCGTAGAAATTCCCACGCGCACGGAACCGAAAGGAGCGCCGTTCAACTGCAGCGGCAAGCTGACATCGTAGACTGCGGCCGGGCGGTAGATCATACGAAGCTGGTCGAGGAAGCGAGCGTTGCGCAAGCGTTCGAAGTCGGCGCGTGGAGTCAGGATCTTTCCGTTAAGGTCGGCATTGCTGTGCAGCAACGCGCGGCCATCAAGATCCAGGACCGCCGCGTCATACACGATCGGCACGTTGCCAACGGAGGAATCGAGCAGGTCGTTGAGATTGGTATCGGTTTTAAGGTATCCGTCGATTGCCGCCCGGACCGATTTGAAGTTGTCCGTGTCAATTTTGGTGCTGGTGAGATCAGGGACCGAGTTGCTCGCGGAATAGACGATCTGCTGTGCCAGCAGCTGGGCGATATCGCCGCCGGCATTCAGGCGCTGGCGGAGGAGCTGGGAAATATAGAGATAGGAAAACGCCGACACCATGACCACCACCATGAAGGTGATGGCGAGAACGATTTTCGTTTTCCGACGCATGTGTGCGATGGACTAGCGTTTCAGGCTGCGCGGCCGCGTGGGGGAAGCTGACAAGGGAGTTTACTCTTCCTTGTCGGACACCGCATCCGCGGCGGAGTTGCCGTATTCCTTGAGCTTGTTATGCAAAGTTTTGAGGCTGATCCCGAGAATGTCGGCGGCGCGGGTCTTATTGTTGCTGGTGGCCTCAAGCGTTTTCAAGATCAGCATCTTCTCGGCCTCCCCGACCGTGGTGCCGACCCCGAGCCGCACGGCGTCGGGGTCATTGGCGGCTTGGCGCACGGTGACCTGGCCGAAGCCCGGGGGCAGGTGCCGGGTCTCCACCACGGCGCCCTCGCACACGATGATGGCACGCTCCAGGGTATTGCGCAGTTCGCGCACATTGCCGGGCCAGGAGTAGTTCTTGAACTGGTTCAGCACCGCCTCGCTGACGGTTGCGACCCGGCGATCGTGTTTCGTGTTCATGTCCGCCAGGAGCGTTTGCACCAGATCCGCGAGGTCTTCCTTGTGTTCCCGGAGGGATGGCATGTGGATGTTGAAGACATTCAGGCGATAGTAGAGGTCGTTGCGAAGTTCTCCGCGAGCCACCGCCTCGTCGGGAATCTTGTTGGTCGCCGCCAGCACGCGGACGTCAACGGAGGTCTCGACCTTGCTGCCCAGGCGGCGGAGTTTGTGGTCCTCAAGAACGCGCAAAAGCTTGGCTTGTGTGCCGACCGGCATCTCGCCGATTTCGTCCAACAGCAGGGTCCCGCCCTCGGCGAGTTCGAAGCAGCCAGTGCGGCGCTCGAGGGCGCCGGTGAATGCACCTTTTTCGTGACCAAATATCTCGCTCTCGATGAGCGTTTCCGGAATGGCGGCGCAGTTAATCGGCACGAAGGGCTTGGAGCGGCGCGGACTGAGTTCGTGGATGGTACGCGCGACCATTTCTTTGCCGGTGCCGCTGGCTCCCGTGATCAGGACGGAAGCGGTGCTGGGCGCAACCATTTCGATCAGGCGGAAGATTTCCTGCATTTTCTTGGAAGGCCCGACGAGTTGGCCGAGCGAGCCGGTATCCCGCAGCTTGCGGCGGGTCACCTCGAGTTCCACCTTGGTGCCCAGCAGCGCGGAGGCGTTTTGCAGGATGGTGCGCAGGCGATTGGTATCGATGGGCTTGGTGATGTAGTCGTAGGCGCCCATGCGCATGGCCTGCACAGCGCTGTCGATCGTCCCTTGAGCGGTCATCACGATCACGGCGACTGCGTGGGTCTGATCGGCGAGCCGCTCCAGCAGTTCCATGCCGCTCATGCGTGGCATCTTGAGGTCGGTGACGATGATGGAGGGAGTCCACTGAGTAATCTTGTCCCAACCTTCCAGGCCGTCAGCGGCGGTTTCTACGCGATATCCCCATGCGGTCACGACCTCGGCAAGGCCGGTGCGTTCGTTCTCCTCGTCTTCGACGATCAGGACCTTTTCCTGGCTCATAACATTATTCGATGTCATTATTTCGTTTCCTTGGACACTCTAGCAAGAGAGAGGGCGTTGGATGCGGATTTTGCCGCCGGAGAAGAAAGAAATCCGCCCGCTGACATGATTTCGACCGCGCTCGAGCCCGATCTGGCCGACGCGGAATGTCAAACTGAGACGGGCTCATAGCTCCGCGTTCGAGCGCGGAGACGGTTGCGGTTGCTGGTACGCAGTACGGTAATATTCCAAGACGCAAGTTTCACTTTGCGGTAAGGTTGCTGTAGAATCTGCGGTCTTAGCTAGGACTCCCGTCTTCGCATGGTATGCGCGGTCCATCGAGGTTGACCCAGGGTTGAGAAGGTGATGGTCTAGTTCCGGAGGAATCCATGTCACTTTGTTGTGGTTCACGAAATGGTCAGGCGCTGCGGCTCGGTCTTTTATCGAGTCTCATCCTCATTGTATTTTCCAGTGCTGCCCTGGCCCAGCAGCCTGCACCCAAGTTTGACATATTCGCCGGATACCAGTGGCTGGATCCGAACGGGAATATTCCCGGCGGGCCGGATGGAAGCGGAGGCATCCTGCCATTCAAGGTGCCCAGCATGGCCAAGGGTGGCGGTCTGGCGTTTGGGTACAACTTTCATCCCAACTTCGCGCTGGAAGGGGATATTGGGCTGAATCTGAAAGATCAGTTCGATGTGAGCACCTACTCGGTCGGTCCCCGCTTCACCTGGCGCAGTGAGGGCATCAATCTTTTTGCGCACACCTTGCTAGGCGACAATCACCTGACGTCTCCAGTGGGCGCACGAAATGGTTTGGGCGCGATTCTGGGCGGAGGCATCGACCTGCCCATTGGGAAGCGTATCAGCCTGCGCTTGATCGAAGCGGATTACCAGTGGGCTCGCCAGAACTATGCCAGCATAGTGCCGGCCACGCAGCCGGAACTGCGCCACTCCAGCTTCCAGGGTACGCGCCTGCGTTCGGGCGTGGTGTTCAACTTTGGCGGCGAACCCGAAGTGCCGCCCGCCGCAACTTGCTCGGTGGATCATGCCGAGGTCATGCAGGGTGAGCCAGTCATCGCGACGGTAGCGACCAGCAACTTCAATCCCAAGCATCCTTTGACGTACGCCTGGAGTGGGAATGGCGGAACGGTCACTGGCAAGGACACGAGCGCGAGCATCGATACGAAGGGCGTGGCGGGCGGCAACTATACCGTCACTGCCCATGTCAGCGATCCAAAGATGAAGAAGAACGGCGATGCGACTTGCACGGCCAACTACACCGTGAAAGAGCCGCCCAAGAATCCGCCGACCATGAGTTGCTCGGCGAACCCGACCTCGTTGCAAACGGGCGGAACGTCGACGGTCACTTGCACCTGCACGAGCCCTGACGGTGTACCGGTGAATGTTGGCGGCTGGACGGCGAGCGGTGGTACGGTTTCGGGCAGCGGCAACAGCGCGACCCTCAACACCACCGGTGCTTCGCCCGGTCCGATCACGGTCAACGCGACGTGCACGGACTCGCGTGGCTTGACGGCGAATGCGTCGTCGCAGGTCACGGTCGAGAACCCGCCGCCGCCACCGCCGAAAGCCAGCAAGCTGAGCCAGTGCGATTTCCCGAACGAGAAGAAGCCGTGGCGCGTGGACAACACGTGCAAGGCCATCCTGGACGACGTGGCTCTCCGGTTGCAGCAGGAACCGGAAGCCAAGCTCGTGATCGTAGGCAATGCGGACCCGAGCGAGAAACGCAAGAACCTTGCGGCGGAGCGCGCACTTAATTCGAAGGCATACCTCTCCGGCGGCGAGGCCAAGCAAGCGATCGATGCCAGCCGGATCGAAGTGCGCACCGGCAACGGTGGCAGCAAGACGGCCGAGTACTGGGTGGTGCCGGCCGGGGCAACCTTCGACTCCGCGGGCACGGAACAGGTCGACGAAACCAAGGTGCAACCGGTTCCGGATCACCCGAAGCCGGCTGCCAAGAAGAAGGCTGCCAAGAAGGCCCAGTAAGCGGCTTTTCCCAATCGAAAGGCCGGTCGGAACCCCGACCGGCCTATTTTTTTGCTGCCCTTCGGTAACTTGAAGGGGGCGGGTTACGCTGTCACTCTCAGACCGCAAGGTATACTGTCCGCAACAGGGGCCGACACACACATGATTCCAAAGGCTATGTCATTTAAGTTGTTGATTACATTTGCATTATCGCTAGCCTGTGCCACTTCGCTATGGGCTGGGCAATGGGCTGTGATTGGCCCGGACGGGGGCGATGTGCGCAGCCTCGCCTACGATCCGCATAACCCGGATCGGATCTTCCTGGGCACCAGCACGGGTGTGATATTCGTGTCGAACAACGGGGGGCAAGACTGGTCCCGGTTCGCGCACCTGGGCACCGGGGATGACTATGTGCTCGATCACATTGCCGTGGACCCGCAGAACAGCAACATCATGTACGTCTCCGCCTGGACTGCGCAAAGCCAGCAGGCGGGCGACATGTTCCGCACCAGCGACGGCGGAAAAACCTGGCAAACCCTGCCTGGGATGCACGGGAAGTCGATTCGCGCGATGGCCATGTCCGCATCGAACCCGAACGTGCTGGTAACGGGCGCGTTGGATGGCGTGTTTCGCAGCCAGGATGGCGGAAAGAACTGGGAGCGGATGTCGCCGGCAAATCACGCCCAGATCAAGAACATCGAATCGATCGCCATCGACCCCAAGGACCCGAACGTAGTTTACGCGGGCACCTGGCACCTGGCCTGGAAAACGGCAGACGGGGGCGCCAACTGGCAGCACATCAACAAAGGCATGATCGACGATTCGGATGTCTTTTCGATCATCGTGGATCACAGCAATCCTTCGAACGTGTTTGCCAGCGCCTGCTCCGGCATTTACAAGAGCGCCACGGCGGGCGAACAGTTTTCAAAGATCCAGGGCATTCCGTTCTCAGCGCGCCGCACTCGCGTCCTGCACCAGGATCCCAGCAATCCCAATATCGTGTATGCGGGAACCACGGAAGGCCTGTGGAAGACGACGGACCTGGGCAAGAGCTGGAAGCGGGTGAGCAATCCCGAGGTCGTTGTCAATGATGTGCTGGTCGATCCTCGGAACTCGAAGCGCGTGCTGCTGGCGACCGACCGCAGCGGCGTACTGGCATCGAGCAACGGGGCGGAAACCTGGTCCGCATCGAATCATGGATACACGCACCGTTACGTAACCGCCATCGTCGCCGACCAGAAAGATGCCAACACCATCTACGTCGGCGTGGTCAACGATCGCGAATTTGGGGGTGTTTTCGCCTCGCGCGACGGCGGCCAGCACTGGCAACAAAAGAGTGCGGGACTGGGCGGGAAGGATGTCTTTGCGCTGAAACAGGCTGGCAATGGAGCACTGGTTGCGGGTACGAACCATGGGACCTACGTGCTGGAGCGCAATGGCAGCGAATGGCATCCGATCAACAGCGTCGTGGTCGAAAAGACGTCCTTCCGTACCGTGAAGAAGGGTACGAAGAAGACTCGGGTGGCAACCAAGACCAGCAGCCGCTCCGTTCTGGATGCGCGGGTGAATGACCTCGAGATCGCCGGTGAGCGCTGGATTGTGGCTACCTCAAGCGGACTGTACTTCAGCAAGGACCAGGGCAAGGTTTGGATGGGCGGTCCGGTACTGGGCGAGAAGGACTTCGTCTCGGTGCGCAGCAAGGGTGAGACTGTTATTGCCGCCGCGCGGACGAACGTATACGTTTCCAGCGACAACGGAGCGACCTTTACCGAGCATAGTCTCAAACAATACGTCACGGCCATTCGAGGAGTGGCCATCACGCCGGACGCGCACATCTTCGTGGCCTCCCGCGAAGGCGCATTCGAAAGCGGGGATGCCGGGTCAAGCTGGGCGCACGTGCTGACCGGCTTGCCGGACAAGGACATCACCTCCGTCCTGTATGACGCGAGCGGCCGACGCCTGCTGGCGACCAGCCTGCAGACAGGCGTGATTTTTCAGAGCAGCGACGGTGGCCGCAGCTGGCAGCGTGGGCCGGATTCCGGCTACCCGCTTCGCCGCGTGAGCGTCGTGCACGGCCGCTTTATGGGAGCGACTCCGTTCGACGGCGTGATTCTGCAGCCGGAGAGCGAATCGCAGAGCGCGGCCGCGGGTGCGGGAGGGGCTGCCAACTAGATCGGGTTCCGTGTGCGAACTTTGCCCGGGAGGCAGATGTGAGCCTTCCGGGTTTCTTCTTTCGCCCGACTGGGGGGACGATCGACCCGCCCATTTGGGTATGGCCGGCCGCAAAAACTACATGTCTGTCGTCAAGAACATTTCTTAAGTCTCTTGTTTTCAACTTTCATTAATTGGCATCTCTCTTGCGACTTGTGGAGGGTCTGCCCGCAGGGTGAGGATTCCATCCATGAAGGTCACCGGGGTCATCAGCCTCGCGCTATTGGGATTGGGACTCGGTACGGCCCTGGGCTGCGATCATCAGTCGGATCCGGTAATCGCCTCAGAAAGGGTGCCAAGTTCCGATGGAGCCCGGCTGCCCTTTGATCGGGTAGCGCAACGAGATGGCATCTCCCCTACCAGTTCAGTCATTCCCCCGGGGGCACAGGTTCCTGCCGGGACGCTCGTAACGATTCGCTTGAAGAATGTGCTGTCGAGCGCGACCGCGGTTTCCGACGAGCCATTTGAGGCTGAGCTTGACGAGCCGATCATCGTGTACGGACGCATGGTCGCCGAGCGGGGCACGAGGGTGAGAGGACGAGTGGTGGACGCCAAGCCCATGACTCAGATGCAGGCTCCCGGGTACTTGCGGCTCGCACTTTCCTCGATCGTAATCCAAGGGAACCCGGCATCCGTACGCACCTCCAGCAGCTTCCTGAAGGGCTGGGGTCCCGGACGCAAGCATACGACGATCCCCATCGGCAGCGACGGCGCATTGATGGGCGCGGCGGCTACCGGCAAAGGGCCAGTGCTAGGCAATGCAATGGCAGCGGATCCCCCCGTGCTGGCATCGCAACCAGCTAGTCCCCGAGATGTGGCCGTAGGCGAGGAGCGTCGCTTAACGTTCCGGCTGATCGAACCTCTGCCACTGCACCCCTGAATCCGCCAAAACGAGAAAGCACGAATTCCCGGCTTTCGGCGAAGCGTCGAAAGATGGGCCTCGGATGCGGGTTCCAGCCTGCATTTTATGTTTGGGCGTCACAAACGCCAGTGATCAGCGCACTTAGCATTCCCAGATTGGACCCGCATAATCGTCCCAAATAGGAACGGGCGCCCAGCAGTTGGGTGTCCCGTGCTTAAGCCCAGATACCAAAGTGAGGCCCCTGACTGGGCTGGGCAGGATTGGACAGATGGGACAGGCACTTCGGATTCAGGGAAGCCCTTACGAAAGCTTGGATGCAGAGACCCTCAAAGCCGCGTTTGAAGGCAGCGTCGAGGGCATGGCGGTGGCCGAGGACGGCCGCATTCGCTATGCGAACCAGGCCTTCGCGCAGTTGCTCGGTTACCAGCACCCATCTGAGCTGCAGGGTCGCCCACTCGCGAGTTTTCGGCCCCAGGGGCACCCGTGCGCGCTGGCCACTCGAACCGACGTTCCACGAGAAGCGCCGGCCAGTCATCTGTGCCAGTTCGCCACCCATCGCAAGGACGGGACGCTCTCCCGCATGGAATCCTCCTGCTCCACGTTTCAAAGCCAGGGGCGTGAGTTCGCGGTGGTGATGGTGCGCGACGTCAGCGTGCGCGAGCGACGCCGCATGGTGCGGGATGAAGACCGCCGTTTCCGCGTCATGTTTGATGCGGCCCCCATGGGAATCGTCCAGTGCGATATGGAGGGACGCGTCGTGGAGACGAACCCGGCAGTGGAGCGCATGCTGGGATACTCCAGGGAAGAGTTGCGAGGGATGCATTTCCGCGACTTCACCCACCCAGAGGATGTCGCGAAAGACGTGGTTCTTTTCCAGGAAATGGTGGGCGGAAGGCGGGAATCGTACGAGTTGGAATTGCGCTATCTAGGAAAGTCGGCAGTCACCGGATGGGTTCGCCTGACCGTCTCGCTAGTGCGAGGGGTGGACGGCAGACCTCAGTTCGTCATTGGCATGACCGAGGACGTGACTGAGCGCAAGCGCGCGGAACAGCGCCTTCGGGAAGCCCAGAAGATGGAAGTTGTGGGACGGCTGGTGGGGGGCGTGGCACATGATTTTAACAACCTGCTCACCGGGATCACGTTGTACTGCGATTTGCTGATTGCGGGTTTGGAGCGGGGAAGCCGCCAGCATCATCATGCGGAGGAGATCCGGATGGCTGGGGAACAGGGAGCCGCGCTGATCCAGCAGTTGCTGGCGCTCTCTCGCCAGCAGGTGATCGAGCCGCGGATCATTTGCCTGAATGACGTTATCGCCAGCACGCGAAACCTGCTGTCCCGGTTGCTGGGAGAAAAGTTCGAACTGGTCACCCGCCTTGATAGCGGTCTCGGCCAGGTGAAAGTCGACCCCGCCCAGGTGCAGCAGATCCTGTTCAACCTGGTGTTGAATGCTCGCGATGCGATGGCCCACGGTGGAAGCATCCTGGTGGAGACGCGCAACGCCTGCATGTGCACGCCAGGGGGCGCATCGCGTGGCGGAACTCCAGCGGTGGTTCTCACGGTCAGCGACTCGGGCTGCGGGATGAGCGCGGAGACGCAGTCTCATTTATTCGAGCCTTTCTTCACAACCAAGGCCGATGGGCGGGGGAACGGTCTTGGTCTCGCCACGGTGTACAACATCGTCAGGAATAACGGCGGGACGATCGAGGTCGACAGCGAATTGGGCCGCGGAACTGAATTCAGGGTCAAGCTGCCTCGATTGTCCAATGCGCGCTCAATCGAGAAAACGGGTGCAGACTACTCACCAACCTGCAGGGGGGAGACCATCCTGCTGGTCGAGGATAACCTGGCCATCCGGCAGGCGGCCGTGAGGATCCTGAGCGAATGCGGTTACGTGGTTCTGGAAGCCGGAAGCGGCCCGGAAGCGATCGCGGTCGCAAGGCAGCACCCGCAAGTGATTCACCTGTTGCTGGCCGATGTCGTCATGCCGGGGATGAGCGGCCGCGAGCTTGCGCGTCGACTCCTGGCCGAGCGAACCGATTTGAAGACTCTGTACATGTCCGGCTACCAGGCGGAAGGCGGAGTAACCGGAGATGAGGCCGATCCGGTGGTGTTATTCAGGAAGCCCTTCACGGGTGCCGCCCTGCTCGACAAGCTGCGGGAAGTTCTGGATACCAGACAGCCAAAGAGTTCGAAGAAATCCGGGAAGCGAAAGCGAGATACAGCATGACTACAGCGGAAGCTCCATTGCCGGTAATTCCTCAGATTGAGGGCGCCAACTTTCTGAACCTGCTCATCGTGGACGATGAGCGCGCGATTCGCGATGCCTGCCGCGAGGTGGCGCAATCGCTGGGATTCACTACCTTCACGGCAGACTCGGCGGAACATGCCTACCGGCTGCTCGAGTCTCAGGGCATCGACGCCGTGTTGCTCGACTTGCGCCTACCCGGGGCAGGGGGACTGGAAGCGCTCAATCAGATCAAGAGCCGGCGTCCGGATGCGATCATCGTGGTGGTCACCGGCTACGGCACGGTGCAATCGGCGGTGCAGGCCATGAAAAATGGCGCCTACGACTATGTCACGAAGCCGTTCAGCCTGGACGAACTGAAGCTGTTGCTGGACCGCGTCGCAAGCCATCTGAAATTGAAGAGCGAGAATCGGGTATTGCGCGAGAAGATCAAGTCGAAGCAGGGTTTCGGGAGCATTGTCGGCTCCTCTCCGGAGATGGAGAAGCTCTACCGCATCGTGGCCAAGGCCGCCCACAGCACGCATCCTGTGCTGATTCTCGGGGAGAGCGGGACCGGCAAAGAACTGGTCGCGCGTTCGATTCACTTCTCCGGCCCGTTCCGCGACAAACCGTTTATCCCGGTTGATTGCGGTTCGCTGGTTCCGACGCTGATCGAAAGCGAACTGTTTGGCTACGTCAAAGGGGCGTTTACGGGAGCCCAGCATGCGAAAGATGGGCTGCTGGCGATTGCCGAGGGCGGCACGGTATTTCTGGATGAGGTGGGCGAGCTTCCGATTGATCTGCAGGCGAAACTGCTGCGAGCGATCCAGGAAAAGGAGATCCGGCCGGTGGGCAGCACGAGGCATATCCCGATCAATGTGAGGATCCTGGCAGCCACCAATCGCGACCTCGAGGAGGGCGTCGCGCAAGGCACGTTCCGGCGGGATCTGTATTTCCGCCTCAATGTGCTGAGCTTGCGGATTCCCTCGCTGCGCGAGAGGCGGCAGGATATCCCAATCCTGGCGGCGCACTTTCTGGAACGGCTATCGCGGACCGCGGACCAGGAGCGAACCTTAAGTGACGACGCATTGAAAGCCATGCTTGCCTACGACTGGCCGGGGAATGTCCGCGAGCTCGAAAATTGCCTGGAGCGCGCGTGCGCTTTCACCACTGGTCCGATGATTCATCTGGGCGATCTGCCCCGCGAGATCAGCCAACTGGGCGGAGTGACGCCCGCCGGCAGTGGGAATGGCACGAGCAAGATCGTGCCCATGTCGGAACTGGAGCGGCAGACCATCCTGAACGCCATCGCGCAACTCAACGGGGACAAGCTCCAGGCCGCACGGCTGCTGGGCATCGGCAAGACCACGCTTTATCGAAAATTGAAGGAGTACAACTCGCGGTCGTGACACCTGTGTGGCGACCCAGATCCTGCGGGGAGTGGCGAGTTCCCAAACCTCGGCTGAGACCACCAACGGGCTCCACGGCCTACGAGTACGTCCGCGAAATCAGGGACTCGATTCCCAGTTCAGAGATGGCCCTTCCCGTTACGAAACCAAAGATAGACATTGAATGCCGTAAGTTTCTTGTTTTCAACTGGCGAATTGTTGGTGCGAGACTTGCAAGAGGGAGGGCATGATCCTACTCATCACGCCCTCCGCCCGCAACGAGGAATGCGCACAAGCTCTGCGAACTGCCACTGGCCATCCAACGCAGGTTACGGCCACCCTGCAAGCCGCCGTCAGCAACCTTCGATCCCAGGAATACTCTGCAGTGGTGGTGGACCAGTTTCTTCTGGAGGCCGAGCCAGATGAGGGCGACCAGATGCTGCAACATCTGGGCGGCGCTGTGCCGATCTACGTGAACTGCGCGGTCAGCGGCGTGGAACGCGTGGTGCGGGAAGTGCGCAGTGCCTTAAGTCGACGACAGCGAGAGGAGCAAGTCGCACGATGGTCTGCAGAGCAGGCCATGTGGAGTGAATTGAAAGAAAGTGTCACAGCCATGCTGCTCTCCTGCGAGTTGGCGCTGGCCGCGCCCGGCGTGCCGGCAGCGGCGGCAGAAAAGATGCGCGCCATCCATGAGATAGCCAAGGGGATTCGAGAGCGCCTCGAGCATCCGCCCAGCGGCGATGCCGGACTACACGCGCGTAAGGGGAGCGGGGCGAGTTTTTGAGTTGGACGCTCTTGCGCGGTGTCCTTGGCCATTCGGTGCGCGTCCGGGAAGCGCGTGCAAAAGCGCAGCGGCCCAACCTTCCGGTCCCGGAGCCTTTGCTCGGGAGATGCGAGGCATGGCTTGTGTGATCTCCGGGGCAAAGCTGCCATCGGGCTTTGGGATCAAGATGGGGTGGTCGACCAGTCGGAACATGGGCAGATCGTTTCCGCTGTCGCCCAAGGCAAAGGTGATGATCCTGGTTTGCCAGGCTGTTCGAAAGAAGCCAATCAGAACGCTCAAAGCCAAACCCTTGTCGCAGCCTCCAGAGAAGTGCCAAAAGCGCCCGCCGCGCAAAACGGAGTAGCCCCGCTGCTGTGCTTTACGCCGGAAGGTTCGAATCGCCGCCGGATTGGCATCTCGAAATAGAAACGGTTCCCCGGTTTCGCGCTGACGGGCCATGTGCGCTTCGCGCAGAGAGAGTCCGGTTTCTCGTGCAACTTCCTCGTCACTCATCTGGTGGAACCCGCGGACGGCGACGCCGGATTCCTGCGCAAGCCGTCTCAGTTCACGAATGAGTTCCTCGTAAGGACGGCCGATGATCATGGTGAAGGCCTTGGCCTGGTTGCCGAAGGGAGCGACTTTCGGAAAGTACCCGGCTGGGATGACGATGGCTCCTCCGTTTTCTACGATGAAAGGATGGGTATTTCCCATAGCACGGCGAAGAGCTTTGACTTCGGTGCGAGTCTTGCTCGTGCAAAACACGAGGGGGATGTTCTGCTTGCGCAGGTGTTCGAGGGCCTGGGAAGCGTTGGCCCACGAGTACGAGTAGTGGTCGAGCAGGGCACCATCCAGATCGGTGAAGATGAGGGTTCGCGTTCGCTTAGAGATGGCGAAAGACCTCCTCTTCCGCGACCGAGGAACGCACTTTGGCTTCCAGCCACTGGCGCGCCATATCCCGAGCGCCCAGGCCGAAGGCGATGGCAAGCGCAAAGACGATGCCCGCGAATACGATGGCGAAGGCCACCAGCAGGGGCAGGCTTCCGATGTGGAGTTGCTCCAGAGCAATGACGATGGCCAGCGTCATCACCAGGGTTCGCACGCCTCCTGCGATCAGCCGGGCAGCCGGCCATTGCGCATTGACCGCCGCGAGCAGCGCGCTGCGGGAGATCAACCGGCTCACCGCGACCCCGAGTAGAAGCACCAGGCCTGCTGCGATCAGGTTCGGGATATAGTCGACGAAGCGGCCGGATCAGGTCCGCGCTGGCCGGTGTATCGGCCGCGCTTAGAGCGAAAAGCATAGCGAACAGCCACACCAACGCCTGCACGAAGCGGGCGCCCAAGTCGGCCGGGGAACGGAACACTGCGGTGCGCTCGATCATGCTGGCGAAACCGGTTCGTTGAACGAGCCGGTCAAATTGCGCCAGTAGCAGCAGCCGGTACGTGAGCCAGCGTGCGCAAAAGGCCAAGAAACCCCCGATGATGAGGGTCACCAGCACCATAATGAGTATGGGAACGACGTGTGCGGATTGATCCGCAAGACGGTTGAACGGGTCGATCAACATCCGGTCAAACAGGCTGCGCATGGATTTTCTCCTTCCCAACGGAGTCCCATTGTTGAGCGAGGTAGGGCTTCTCAGCCTCGAATACCTGCCCCAGTCGTTCGATGCGTTCTTCGACCTGGCTGGCGTTGCTTTCGGTCACCTCAAGAACAAAGGAGGCGGTGCGGCCCAGGTATAAGGGCACGAGCGATTGCAGCAGGTGCTCGCGGTCGAGCAGGCGGTACCGATAGGCGGTGGCGGCTTCATAAATCATGCGGACCCAAAGCTGGTCTGGCAAATGAAAGCCCTGCCCGTTGCGATGGACGAAATTGGTTAGATCGACCAGGGTTTGGGGGGACAAAAACGAACTGTAGATTTCCCGCAAATCCGCGACGCCCTGCTGGGCAGCGTGGATCATCCGGTCGGTGTTTACGGTGAGCGGTTCGACGCCAACCTCAAAGGGAAAGCCGAACATGGGGATGGGTTCGTAGGAACTGACCTTCTTCCACACATCCTCATAGCTTCCCATCAGGCTGAAGAAGGAGCCCACGACCTGGCGGAACATGCTGGTCAGGTCAGCTCCGGGGTCCTTGGCATCATGGATTTTCGCGCCGAGGTAGGCCTGCCCAACGCGAAAGCCCTCGGCGATCGCGGTCACGGTCATCCAGATATCGATGCCAAAGCGCGCCACATCGGTATCCCAAACGTCTTTCTCGAGATAACGGGCGGCAAGGCTTCCGGAGAAGCCGAACTCTCCACCGATGGGCTGCCGGACAGACTTGCCGTAGAGAGTACGAGTCATGGGATAGATGATGCCGTTGGTGATGGTGCCGTCGTACTTGTGACGCTGATAGTAGGGCGCGATGTAGTCGTAGCCGTGTTCGAGCACCGGCCGGGCCAGCAGTTCGACCCAAGCGGGTGTGATGCTGCGCAGGTCCGAATCCACCACCACGCATGCTTTTGCATTCAAGGTCTGGGCGACCGCGAAGATGGCGCGAAACGCGCTGCCCTTGCCCGGAATGCCGTGATAGGGCGTGCTGATGCGATAACTGGCATGCACGGGATGGGAAACCAGCAGGAGGTCATCGGCGCCCCCTTCTGCCTCCATAACCACTTCCTGGGTTTTGTCCTTAGACCCGCCGTCCGAGTTCATAATGACGGACCGCCGGGCCGGGAAGTATTTTGCCAGGCCCACCGAGACCGCGCGGACGACGTGCCCGATGGTGCGGGCGTTGTTATAGCTGGGGATACCAACAACGATATCGGCTTCCCCGATCTGCTGCAGACGTGCCTTCAGTTCAGCTGGAAAGAGTTCATCCACGGTTGTGCGCGGCTCCTGTCGACGTGCTACCCATGCGCAGACATTTTCGCCACACCTACTGTGGCCTCGTTATCGGCGTCCACGGCGTCGCGGACATCCTCGAGAAATGCCGGTAAGGCAGCACTTACACGCATCCAGTTGGGAATCGGCGGAGTGCCCAGAGGATCTGTGAAAAACTCGTCCGCCGCCATCTTCAGAGCCTGCGAAAAGGTTTCCACCGCGGTTTCCTCTTCGTGACGATCGAACATCAAGCCATTGATCATCGCGTCCGCGTGGTATTTGCTGATGCTGTTTTCTGCCATGCGCTGATAGCGAACCAGCAGGGTGAGCATGATTCCGCTATCAAACTTTACGCCTTCCGCGGCCAAAATGCGGAACAGCGATTTGCAAATGTCCATAGCCATCTTCATCAGGCCCTTGGACGGATCCCCCGGCGACAGGTCCTGGTGCTTGTGCTCGTAATTTTCGGCGATGTCGACCTGGCAGATGCGCCGGGTAGAGCAGTTGCGGTACACCTCAGCCAGCACGCCCACCTCGAGGCCCCAATCGGACGGGAGACGATTGACGCGCGCCAGATCCGTTTGCATGGCGAACTCGCCCGCCAGGGGATAGCGAAAGCTGTCGAGGTACACCAGGAAGGGCAGGAACCCCACCATAGACTGCAACGCGCGAATCAGAGGGGTCATCAACAGGCGCGTCACCCGGCCGTGCATCTGGTGGCTCAGGCGCGCGTAGTACCCTTTACTGAACTCGAAGCCGATGTCGGGGTGCACGACCGGATAGCAGAGCCGGGCCAGGATCTCGCGGCTGTAGTTCACGATGTCGCAATCATGCAGCGCAATGACGGACGCCTTGCGGCTGGCCAAGACATAGCCATAGGCCATCCAGCATTGCCGCCCCTTGCCATCGGGACCGATTTGCAGCCGGTTGTCCTCCAAGGTCTTGTAGAGCCGTTGCAGGCGAGGGCCGTCATGCCAAAGCACCCGCACTTCCCCCGGCAGGACGCTAACGCGCTTCTGCACTTCCTCGAACTGTTCGGCCGTGGCCTGCGCCAGAGTGAGAACGACTTGCCGCACGTACGTCGCTCCCCGCAGTTCGCTCAGGATGGTCTCCATTGCGGGCTTCTCAAATTCCGAGTAAAGGGCGGGGAGCACCAGCGCGATCGGTTGCTGACGGGAAAAGTACTCCAATTGACGTTCGAGGATTCCCAGGTCACCCTGCCCCAGCCGATGGAGGGTGGCAATAACCCCGGTCTGATAGAAATCCGCCATGCCTGTGTTCTCCCTTCGCAGTAAATTTCCGTGCGGAATGCGGCCGTGCAGTCGTAGGAAACACCGACACGCTCAATGAAGAACGGTTTGCGTCTAGAGCTCGAGAAGTGGCGAGACTGCTGGCTCGTGGCGCGAGCGAACGGTAATTGAGGACCTTTGTTACAGCAACTTATCGGCCAAGACAGGAGCCCCGTCCGTAAGCTGATTCAATGGCACGCTGCTGCAACGAACGCAAACAGCGCAGGTCAGTATGTAGAGTACCCTTGCCTACCCTAAGCCACTGAGGTGAAGTGGTCAATACAGAATATTTTTCCGCCGGAATGCAGTTTTTTCCCAATTGAACACATTGATCGGGAAGCATTTAGCGAATTACCACATGGGCAGGGAACGGGTCCTTTGTCCCTCCTGTGCAATTCATTGCAGACGCGCTGAAGAGGCGCGCAAAAACCCTTCAAAAGAAAGAGGCATCTCCGTCTAGAATAGCGACAATCGTGAGTGGCGCCCTGGTGCGCTGTTTTTGGTAACAAAAGGACCCTGATGCACGTTGTCGTCACCACCGATACGATCTCCGGAGTATGGTCCTACACGCGCGAACTTGTGAGCGGCCTGGTGAGCCGCGGGTTGCGAGTGACGCTGGTCAGCTTCGGAGAGGTTCCGCTGCCGGAGCAGACCTCGTGGATGGAGAGCCTGCATGGCCTCGACTACCGGCCTACCGCATTCCGCTTGGAATGGATGCACGAGGGGGAACAGGATTTTGGCGACTCGGCGGCCTACCTGACATCGATCGTGAAGGAGATTCAGCCGGACGTTCTGCACCTGAACCAGTTCTGCTACGGAGACTTGCCGGTCGACGTGCCGCGCGTGGTGGTGGCGCACGGCGACCTGATCACCTGGTGGGTGGCCGTCCACGGGCACGAGCCTAAGTCCGCGCACTGGTTGCGACGTTACCGGGACGTGGTGGGACGCGGCTTGTCGGGAGCGTCGACTCTGGTCGCTCCGTCGGCGTGCATGCTCGAGGCCTTGCGAAATTCCTACGTGCCGGCGAAACGCGAACGAGTGATCTACAACGGTCGCAATCCGATCTTCTTCAACCCTTACGTCAGCAAGGAGGACTCGGTTCTCGCCGTGGGACGTTTGCTGGACGCCGGGAGGCAGGTGCACTTGTTAACTCAGCACCAGCATCCGCTTTCCGTGTGCATCGTGGGATCGGATCAGCCGGTCAACGTTCCACGGATTCCGATTCGTGCGGACGTTAAAGTATCGACCGACCAGTTGTGTGTCTCGTTGAAGGGGCCACAAACCGAGTCGCAACTGCGCAATCTCTACAGCCGGGCTTCGGTGTATGCGGCGACCGCTCGTTATGAGCCGTTCGGGATGGAACCGCTGGAGGCGGCGCTTTCGCGCTGCGCGATTGTCGCTAACGATATCCCAAGTTTCCGCGAGATCTGGGGCGATGACGCCGTCTATTTCAGCACGAACGATGCTGCCAGCCTGGCTGCCGCGATCCGCGAACTCAGCGAAAATCGTGAAAAGTGCCGAGTCTATGCGAACCGCGCCTACCAGCGGGCGCGCGACCGTTACAACCACAAGCGCATGATCGACGAGTACCTGCAGCTCTACCGCTCTCTGACCTCGGCGGCTTGGGCCGCGGCCTGACGGCGCCGTGGTATCTTCACTGAGGCGCGCGTCCTGAGGGACGCGCGCAATCATTTCTGGAGGCAATGATGGCGCAAGTGAAAATCACAGTGAGGCCGAACGGACCATATCGCGTGGAAGCTCCGGAAGGAGCGGTCGAACTGGTCGATGCGAATGGTACGCCATACGATTTGACCGGGAAGCCGGCATTTTCGTTGTGCCGCTGCGGAGGCGAGCACGAACAAACCCTTTTGTGACGGGACGCACAGCAAGATCGGATTCCAGGGCGCGGAAGCGGCGGTTCGGGCGGAAAAGAAAGACTAGCTCGTCGGTTGTGGTCCGTAGAAAGCGGAGGTGCGCGACCGATCGCTGAGGCTCACATTTGTTGTTGCGAAGAGCCAACGACCAGCAGCTATCAACTAGTGAATCGTTTTCGTCTTCCGCGACATGTAGTCCATCAACAGATACTGTCCCAACGTATAGGGCGTCGTGAAATAGGCCTTGCCGCGGCACATCTCGGTGACCTTCTGAACAAAGCTCACCAGGCCTGCGTCGGAGGCGAGCATGAAGGTATTAATCAGCACGCCTGCTCGCTTGCACTTGGAAACCTCTTCGAGGGTCTGGCTCACCACCAGCGGATCCAGTCCAAAAGCATTTTTGTAGATGCGCCCATCCTCCATGGTAAGGGCAGAAGGCTTTCCATCCGTGATCATGACGATCTGCTTCATGTCCTTGCGCTGACGCTGCAAGATGCGCTGCGCGAGCCGCAGGCCTTCACGCGTGTTGGTGTAGTACGGACCCACTTTCACGCGGGCCAACTGGGTGAGGGGAACCTCCTCCGCAGAATCGTGGAACAGCACCAGGGATAGCGAGTCGCCCGGATACTGCGTGCGGATGAGTTGCGACAATGCCATGGCAACTTTTTTGGCCGGAGTGAAGCGGTCTTCGCCGTACAGGATCATGGAGTGCGAGCAATCGAGCATCAAGACCGTGGCGCAGGACGACTGGTATTCGCACTGGTGCACGTTCAGGTCTGAATACTCAATGTTCAAGGGCAGCACGAGGCCCTCGCGCTGGATGGCGCTGGAGAGGGTGGCGGTGATGTCGAGATTCAAGGTGTCGCCGAATTCGTAGAGCTTGGAGGCTCCGCTGGCCTCGATTCCGGTGGCCATATCGCGCGTGTCGTGACGTCCGAAGCTTGACTTGCCGAGCGATCCCAGCAGATCACGCAAGGCCTTGTAGCCCAGAAAATCGAGGCTTTTGTCCGTGATCTCAAATTTGGTCTGCTGCCCGTCGCCGACCTGCCCGGCGGTGGTCGAGGGCTGCGATGGGTCGGGAGGGTCGTCGATGGAGATGAAATCCTCCTGCTCCATGCGTTCGATGAGTTTCTCGATCAATTCGTCGAGCTTGCCTTCCATCTGCATCTGTCGCAGGCGTTCCTGCATTTCTTCATCGAAAAGGTCGCTATCCATCAGGGCCTGTTCGATTGCTTGCCGCAGGGCGTCGAGCGTCTGCTCGCCTTCGGGCATCTCATAGAACATGTAATTCTGAAATCCGCTCTGCAACAGATAGTCGGACAGGGCGCTGAGCAGATCTTCCATGCTCATTTCGCCAGCGGGATCGGGAACGTATTTGCTGTAACGAATGCGCTTCATAAAGGCGACCGTTGGTGGTTGGCTGTTGGTCGTTGGCGAAACATTCTTGCCGATCTTCGCTGCTTTTCTCCCGATCGGAGCATGTATGTTCGCTAACTGGTTGCTACCGGCTAGCGACCATCAGGTATCAGCTAGTTATACGGCCTGCGATTCCGGAACGGCTCTTCCCGTTCGTAGGTTCTTTCCGCCTTCTTGGGTTGCTTTTCGCCAGCGGTGAAAACCCGTTCTTCCGTGCGTCCGATTCGTTTGTGGGCGTAGAGGCCCTCCAGCACGAATTCCGCGGCGGACACCTGCGATTCCACGTTGTCCTTTGAGGACACGTCCAGCGCGCTTACTTTTTCCATCAGCCCCTGGATGCCCTTGACGGTTTCCAGCACCTCTTTCGCGCCCGCGCTCTCGCTCACCTTGATTTCTCCACCCAGATCAAACCACTGGACGATCTGGCGCATGTCGACGCCACTGAAGTATTCGTCGAAAGTCCTGGCGATGGCGGCGCGAATCAGTTCGCGGCTTACGTAATCAGCGCCCTTCATCTCGCCCTCATACTCCAGTTCCAGCTTGCCGGTGATGGCCGGTAAGGCTGCATAGATGTCGCTGATGCGCGGGACCACTGTCTTCTCGCTGTGCGCGGATAGCGCGGCGCTCGGCATTCGAGATGACGTTCTCGGTGGCCGAGATCGGCAGGCGCTGGCTCACGCCGGAGCGCTTGTCGATTTTCTTGTCCTCGCGAGCCACGAACGCGACTCGCTCAATCACTTCCTGAACATACTTCGGGAGATGCAATTTGTAGCCGTCGCGCTGGGTCCAGGCTTCCTGAGCGGTGATGGCGATGCCCTCTTCCACGGTGGCGGGGTAGTGAGTGCGGACTTCCGACCCGATGCGGTCTTTGAGAGGGGTGATGATCTTGCCGCGCGCCGTGTAGTCCTCGGGATTGGCGCTGAACACCATGGCGACATCGAGCGGCAGCCGGACCGGGTATCCCTTAATCTGCACGTCGCCTTCCTGCATGATGTTGAAGAGGCCCACCTGGATCTTGCCGGCCAGGTCGGGCAGTTCGTTGATGGCAAAGATGCCGCGATTGGAACGGGGGAGCAGTCCATAGTGAACCGTGAGTTCGCTGCTTAGTTCCTGGCCGCCGCGAGCGGCCTTGATCGGATCGATGTCGCCGATCAGGTCGGCAATGGTGACGTCGGGCGTGGCCAGCTTCTCGACGTAGCGGTCGTCGGGCGTCAGATAAGCGATCTGGGTCTGATCGCCATGCTTGGCGATTTCATCGCGGCACCTGCGGCAGATGGGCGCGTATGGGTTGTCATGGATCTCGCAGCCCGCGATGTAAGGCGCCTGCGGATCGAGCAGAGCCGGTGAGGGCGCGCAGGATCCGGCTCTTGGCCTGTCCTCGCAAACCCAACAGTATGAAGTTGTGCCGGGAAAGGATTGCATTCACGATCTGGGGCACCACGGTGTCGTCGTAACCGACGATGCCGGGGAATACCGGTCCGGTGGTCCGGAGTCTCGCGATCAGGTTATCGCGCAACTCATCTCTGACGCGACGGTTCCGCAAACGTTGTTCGGAAAATGGACTTTGCCGCAACTCGCCCAGAGTGCGAGGAAGACTCATGATGGGGACCCCCACAAAAACTGCTTTGAACCTGATTATACGCCCCGGCGTTACGGGCTCCGGGACGGCTCGGCTGCGTGGCTATTGGGTTTGCGTGTGGTTGCAGGCAGACGCTAAGAATTCTCGCGGCAAGAAAAGTTGGGGATCAGTGAGAGTGTCCGTTCCCGCCGGCTTTCTGGCGAATCGAAACGGCGCGGCGCAGGTTGGGCAAGATTCCCTCAAAATACTCGATTACGGTCTGAATCCGCTGGGCTTCGGAGCGGAGGCCGAGCAGTTTCTGTTTGAAATCGAGATCCAGCGGCAAAGAGCCGGCGAGGTGGTAGGAGAGGGGCGGATCCTCGCCGTCGGGGAGGTCCTGTTGCGCACTCGCCAACGCGAGAATCTGCCGGTGCAGTTCGATGGCGTGCTCGCGCTCTTCCGACGTAGGCTTCTCGGGCTCGTCCGCGACATAGAGGATCTCGCCGCGCAGGAACGTGCGCTCCTGGTTGACCTCGAGAAGCTCGAAGCGCTCGCGGCCCTGGGCGACGATGTCCATACGCCCGTCGTCGTAAGTCTTGGTGACAGCCAAGATCTCGGCGGTGCAGCCGACATCGGCCAGGGTGGTTTCCTGCGCCCGGATGACGCCGAATACCTTCTTCTGGTCCAGACACTCGCCAATCATTTCCTTGTAGCGCGGTTCGAAAATGTGCAGCGGCAGCGGCACGCCGGGGAACAGGACGACGTCCAGCGGAAACAACGCGAGCAGGGAACCCAAGAGACCTCCGAAGGCATTAACACACGAGCAGCATTTCAGAGATTGTACAACCGCAGCTTGACTTGCTGGCGGAGATCAGACTAAAAGCCAGACATGGAACTCACCGGCAAAGTTGCCGTCATCACAGGCGCCTCGATGGGTATCGGCGAGGCGATAGCCAAGGTTTTCGCCGATCAGGGCGCCAGCGTCGTGCTGCTTTCCCGGGACGCGGGGCGGGTGGAAGCGGCCCGCTCGCGGGTAGGCTGTCCCGAACGGACGCTCGCTCTTGCCTGCGATGTGCGCCACCGCGAGGAAATTGACCGGGTGATCAGCCTTACGCTGCATCACTTCGGACACATTGATGTTTGGGTGAACAACGCCGGACATGGGCTGATCGATTCGGTGGCCCGCATGGACATGGCGGCGTGCCACGAGATGTTCGAAACGAATCTGTTTGGAGCGATTTCCGCCATGCAGGCGGTGCTCCCAGTGATGAAGCAGCAGAACTCGGGCACCATCATCAACATTTCAAGCGTGGCGGGTCATATCCCGTTGCCGTACGGCGCGGGCTATTCCGGAACGAAGTTTGCTCTGAACGCGATGGGCAAGGCGGCGGGCGTCGAACTGAGGAGCAGGAATGTTCACGTGCTCACGGTGTGTCCGGGATACGTGCGCACCGAATTCAGCGCCAATGCCGTTCGAGGAGGCGAATTGAAGAAAGTCCGGCCCGCGAGTGTGCGCGGGATTACCGCGGAACGTGTCGCGCGGGCGACCCTGGCGGGTTACCGGAAGCAGAAAAGGGAAGTGATCGTTCCGTGGACGATGCATCCGGTTATCAAGCTCTACCAGCTTTTCCCGGGGATCGTGGAACGTGCGATGTTGCGATTGGCGAAGCCGTCAGATTGATGATCGCCGGTTCTGTTTCTGCCGGTTCCGCGACCTATCCCAGGTCAGCCAGCATTGCTTCCATTTCCGACTGGGCATGGGCATTTCCGGTGCGCTTCGCGGAGACGATGCCGTCGCTGAGCATTTTTTTGGCTTCGTCGAGACGGTTCGCACGCGCCAGGGTCTGCGCGGCCATGAAATAGCCGGCCGTGTAGTCCGGATGGACGCTGAGCAGCTTGGCGAACTCGTCCAGGGCGCGATCGACTTCGCCCTGGTTGGAAAATTCCATCGCCAGGCCATAGCGCGCGAAGGCGTCGTTGGGGTTTTCAGCAAGAATCCCGGTCAGCATGGCGACCCGGTCCATAGATGAAGTCTCAGTTCCTGGGTTTCTGTTCTGCGAAGGTGAGATTACTACACCGGGGGTGCTGGCAGAGAATTTGCCGTGCGAGGGTTGCGGGCAGCGCTGTGCTGGCTACCCTATCTCCCACTGAGTACAATGTCTGGTCGACACAGATACCGCACGAAATTTGCGAGGAGCCGAGCTTTGGCCTGTCCTTTTTTCATGCCTACCCGGAGGTCGGACGAAGGCGTCTGGTTCCATCCCTCACGCTTGCCGTTGGGCTGCGGTTGGGAGGGACACTGCACGGCGCCGGGCCATCAGGGCGTCATCCCAGAGCCCCAGCGACTCCAGGACGAGTGCAGTCTTGGATACGCACCGACCTGTCCTCGGCTGCCTGGGCACCGGACATGGGACGCAGTCCGCTTCGCGGTGTCGTCCGAAAGCGAGGCCCATGTCGTGGTAGCTTACGTCTGCGAAAAAAGTCACCTTCCAGCCGAGCACGGCAACCTGGAGTATCGGGTCCACGATGGGCAGTGGGCCAGTTGTCATGCTGATGCACGAGTCCAGAAGATGGCGGAATGTTTCCTGGAGTCCTGGTTGCAGAGAACCCGGCCGGTAATTCCAGGCCATCCTGAAAGCGAAAGCATCCATGACTAACTCTGATCCGCTGGCGCCGCGACCGGTGCGCGAATCGCAGTCCGAAATGGTGGAGATCGTGCTGCCCAACGATGCCAACCCGCTCGTGGCTTTGCTAGGCGGCCGTTTGATGCACTGGATCGATATGGCCGGTGCCATTGCTGCCCATCGACATGCCCGCAGCTACGTGGTCACGGCTTCCGTGGACCACATCGATTTCCTGGTGCCGGTACGGGTGGGGTCGCTCGTGATTCTTCGATCCTCGGTGAACCGGGTGTTCCGCACCTCGATGGAGGTGGGCGTGAAAGTCTGGGTGGAGGATTACATCGAGGACAAGCGCGAGCACGTTGCCTCCGCGCACCTGACGTTCGTTGCCGTCGATGGTAAAGGCGGGCGTCTGGCCGTGGCTCCGGTCGTTCCCGAAACCGAGGAACAGAAGCGGCGCTTTGAGGATGCGGGGCGGCGACGCGAGATCTGGCGCGCCGAGCTGGAACGGCGTCAGAAGAATGCCGCGAAGCCCGATTTCGTGTGATCACCGTCACATCTGGCGGGTTCTCTATCCCGGCATAATTCTCTCTTCGAGTCGCCTTGCGAAACGGCCATTATGGATAGCGCACTCCTGGTTCATCGCCTGCACTTCGCCTTTACCGTCACCTTCCACTATCTTTTCCCGCAGTTGACCATGGGCCTGGCGCCGTTGCATCGTGGTGCTCAAGACACTGGCTCTGCGACGGAACGATGAAACCTATAACCAGGCCGCTCGTTTCTGGGCGCGCATCTTCGGGATCAATTTCATCATGGGCGTGGTGACTGGCATCCCCATGGAATTTCAGTTCGGCACCAACTGGTCGCACTTCTCGCGGTTTGCGGGCGGGGTGATCGGGCAGACGCTTGGCATGGAGGGCATGTTCGCGTTCTTCCTGGAGTCGGCGTTCCTCGGCCTGTTTCTGTACGGCGAAAAGCGGCTTAGCCCGCGCGCACACTGGTGGTCGGCGGTGGCGGTATTTGTGGGCTCATGGCTTTCCGGTTTCTTTATCGTTGCGACCGACGCGTGGATGCAAAACCCGGTCGGCTACGTCACGTCTGCGGACGGTTCAGTACAGTTGAGCAGCTTCTGGGAACTGGTGCTGAATCCCTGGGCATGGTGGCAATACGCGCACAACATGAGCGGAGCGGTGGTCACGGGGGCGTTTGTGATGGCATCCGTGGGCGCGTTTTACTTGCTTTGGGGAAAGTATCTGGAGCACGGCAGAATTTTTGTCCGGGTGGGGGTCGTGGCAGGAGTTGTCTTCACGGTTCTGCAGTTATTTCCGACCGGCGATGGACAAGGCCGACTGCTCGCGCACAAGCAGCCCGCAACGCTGGCTGCTATGGAAGCGCTGTTTGACAGTACGCCGGGAGCGCCCCTGGTCCTGATCGGACAGCCTAACGTAGAGGAACGCAAGATCGACAATCCTCTGGTTGTGCCGAGGATGCTGAGCTTTCTGACCTACCGGCGGTGGGAGGCGGAAGTACGGGGTTTGAATGCCTTCCCGCCGGATACCTGGCCCGATAACATTCCGCTTCTTTACTACACCTACCACATCATGGTGGGGCTGGGGACGATCTTTATCGCGGTCATGGTGATCGCAGCGTTCCTGCTATGGCGCGGAGCGCTGTTCAACGCGCGCTGGATGCTGTGGATTCTGCTGTTGAGTTTGCCGTTCCCGTACATCGCGAACACTGCCGGATGGATCACAGCGGAGATCGGCCGCCAGCCGTGGCTGGTTTATGGCCTGATGCGCACGGCCGACGGCTACTCCAAGCTGGTCTCCGCCGGAAACGGCCTGTTCACGCTGCTGGGGTTCATGGGGATGTATACCGTGCTCGGCATTCTTTTTCTGTTCCTGGTTCGCCGTGAGATTGAAAACGGCCCCGTCGCGCAGCCCGCGGCTGCCCACTAGAGGGATCCGATGCCAACAGTCTGGTTCATCATCGTTTCGGTCATGATCGCAGCGTACGTGGTGCTCGACGGCTTTGATCTGGGCGCCGGGATTATCTATCTCGTCGCTGGCCGGACGTCCGAAGAGCGCCGCAAGATTCTGCGTTCGATCGGTCCGGTGTGGGACGGCAACGAGGTTTGGCTGCTCGCTGCCGGCGGCACCTTGTACTTTGCCTATCCCCAGCTTTACGCCTCCGCGTTCAGCGGTTTTTATCTTCCGCTGATGATGGTTCTGTGGCTGCTGATGCTGCGTGGCATCGGCATTGAACTCCGAGCGCACATGGGAAATCCGGTCTGGCAGGGATTTTTTGATGTCGTCTTTTGTGTTTCGAGCGCGCTGCTGGCCATCTTCTTTGGCGCGGCGCTGGGAAACGTGATCCGCGGCGTGCCGCTCCGAGCCGACGGCTATTTCTTCGAGCCGCTCTGGACAAACTTCCGGTTGGGGCCGCAACCCGGCATTCTCGACTGGTATACGGTGATGGCGGGAGTGGTTGCTCTCGTGACCCTGACCGCACACGGCGCACTCTACGTGACGCTGAAGACGGACGGCGAACTAGGCCGCCGAGCGCGTGGACTGGTGATGGCGGCGTGGCCGGTCCAACTTGCCCTGACGCTGTTGAGCCTGGCGGCGACGTGGTTCGTTCGTCCGTCGATTAAAGAGAACTACCTCGCTTACCCGATCGGGTTTCTGATCCCCATTGTCGTTTTCGGGAGCCTCGTGATGATTCTGGTCGCGACCCGACAGGGCAAGGAGTTGCGCGCATTCCTGGCCTCCTGCATTTACATCACGGGAATGCTGGTGGGGGCGGTTTTTGCCCTGTATCCGGTAGTGCTCCCGGCAAGCACGGATCCCGCCTACGATCTTACGATTTATAACTCCGCCGCTGGCCATCACGGCCTCAGTGTTGGCCTGGTCTGGTGGACGCTGGGGATGATTCTTGCGGTGGGCTACTTCGTGTTTGTCTATCGTATGTTCCGCGGGAAGGTGCAACTGGAAGGCGGAGGCTATTAGGGCCTGATTTGAGGTGCGTTCTGCTCGTGGCGGGGACGGGCGTCTCGCCCGCTCTGGAGGGCGAGGACGCCCGCCTCCCCACTTGTTCGTCCTGATACATTAGTCGCCGTGTCCCGCCTCAAGAACAAAATCGCACTGATCACCGGAGCCGGTACAGGCATCGGCCGTGCCATAGCACTCGCCTTCGTTCGTGAAGGGGCGAAGGTGGTGCTGGTCGGTCGACGCAAGGAGCCTCTCGCAACCCTCGCTCAGGAAGTCGGCCCATCGTCCCTGACACTGGCCGGGGACATCTCCAAACAGAGCGAGATCGATCGTATTCTCGCCGAGGTGGTCGCCCGCTTTGGCGGCCTCAACGTGCTGGTCAACAATGCGGGCATCCTGCACATCGGCACCGCGGAACAGATCACCGAAGAGCAATGGGATGAGACCTTCGCCATCAACGTGCGTGGACTGTGGCTGCTGTCGCGCGCGGTGTTGCCGTACATGAGAAAAGCAGGCGGTGGGTCGATCGTAAACGTCGCGTCCGTGCTCGGAATCAACGGTGCGCGCAAGCGCGCGTCGTACGCGCCGTCGAAGGGCGCGGTGGTTCTGTTGACCAAGTGCATGGCGATCGATCACGGAGCCGAGAACATCCGTGTGAACGCGATTTGCCCGTCCTTCATAGAGACTGATTTGACCGCCGAGGTGATTCGCAAGGCCCCGGATCCTGCCGGCGTTCGCCGCGAGCGCATTGCGGTGCATCCCATCGGCCGCCTTGGACAGCCGGAGGACATTGCGGGACTCGCCGTGTATCTGGGCAGTGACGAATCCTCGTGGGTGACGGGCTCTGTGCTGCCGGTCGACGGCGGATACCTCGCCGTCTAGCGTTGCCCAGCCCGCCCTTCGCGAACGCCTTGTATAATCAAGGTTCGGTCGCTCTCCCGCGGCCCGAGTGGAAGGTGATCCTTGAGCCACATGCATCCTGGTCAGCAACCCGCGAGTCCCCAGCCGTTACCGGGCGTTTCTAACATCATCGCCGTAGGTTCCGGCAAAGGCGGAGTGGGGAAGACCACGCTCTCGGTGAACCTCGCGCTTGCGATGGCGAAACTGGGTTACAAGGTGGGTTTGCTGGACGCTGATGTTTACGGTCCGAATGTGCCCCTGATGCTCGGGACCAATGCGCAGCCCAAGGCGGTCAGCAATGAACGAATTGAGCCAATCCTGGCGCATGGTTTGAAGGTCATCTCCGTGGGCTTCCTGAATCCCGGGGACAAACCCATCATCTGGCGCGGGCCGATGCTGCACCAGATCATTCGACAATTCCTGAATTCGGTCGAGTGGGGACAGCTCGACTACCTGGTGATCGATCTGCCCCCAGGTACCGGCGACGTTGCCTTGTCCCTGATTCAGACGGTTCCGCTCACCGGAGCCGTGGTGGTATCCACGCCGTCGGATGTTTCGCTGCAGGACGGACGCAAGGCGATCGAGATGTTCCGCCAGATGAAAGTGGACCTGATCGGCATGGTCGAGAACATGAGCTTTTTCGTGTGCCCGCATTGCAACCACGAAATCGATATTTTCTCGCGCGGGGGCGCGGAAAGAACCGCGGAGCAGTTCGGGGTGGCTTTCCTGGGCGCCATTCAACTGGATCCTGAGCTCCGCAAGGCTGGCGACACTGGGAAGCCCGCGGTGCTCGAGGGTGAAAACTCCCCGCACGCAAAGTCTCTGTATGACTTCGCGCGCAAGGTGATCGCGCGCGTGGACGAGATCCGATCGCAGGCACCCGAGGGCGTGATCCAGATCCAGTAGGTGGCCGAAGTGCGCCAACCACTCCGAGCGCATTAGTGGTTCAGAGCGGGATCTTTTTAGGGCCCTAGGCTTAGGCTCTGGGCTTTAGGCTGGATACTGGGTCTTCGATAAAGGGAATCGTTCCAGCCTCCAGCATGGCTCTGTCTGTCGTTCCTTCAGAACCAGTTTCGCCACCAGTTCTCCCAGCGCGGGGCCGTGCTTGAAGCCATGCCCCGACCCTCCGCCCAGTAGCCATACGTGATCGGCGCCGGGATGCCGGTCAACGATGAAATGATTGTCTGGCGTCTGTTCGTACTGGCAAACGCGGGTTTCGACCAAGGGTGCGTTCTTCATGCCGGGAAAGCGGAATGCGATGTATTCGCGGGCTAGCTGCAAGCGCTCGTTGTTGATGGTGCGCTCGCCGGTGGTCGGATCAAATTCCGGCCCACGGGTATCGTCGGCAATCTTGAACCCTCGGCGCTGATTGCCCGGGATGCCGTACATGAATCGCCCACGATGGTCGGCCCAGACTGGCAGGTTCCGCTCATCGAAGCGTGCATCTCCCGCGGGCGTGCCGAAGAAGAACACATCCTGCCTGGTGGATTGAATTTTCTTGCCAATGGCTTGCGGAAAGAGCGTGCCCATCCACGGCCCGCATGCGAACACGTAGCGATCCGCATGAACCGCAGATCCGTCGGAAAGCGCCAATGCCTTCCGTGGGCCCGAATCTAAACCGTCGGCCCGCACGGCGGCCTGCCGGTAAGCGCCCCCTTCTGCGATGAATCCCTCGACGACTGCCTGGCAAGATTCGCGCGCCGTCAGGAATCCACTTTCCGGTTCGAAGACGCCCCACGCCACCCCTTCAAAATTGATCTGCGGCCAACGCTTCAACAGTTCCGGTGCGGACAGGCATTGATGTGGAATCCTGGACTTCTTCAACATCTCCAGAGAACCCTGCTCCCAGGCATCATCGCTGTCCGCAGCCATCCAGAGAACGCCGATGCGATGCAGGAAATGCCGTTTCCACTTGCGCTCGTTCATCTGCCAGAGCTTCAATGCGCGAGCAGCCAACTGGGTGTAGGGCTGATTCGGCCCGTAAGTGCTTCGAATGATTCGGGTTTCGCCTCCGGAAGAGGCTCGCGAATTTCCCGGTCCCCAGGCGTCGATCAGGGTCACGCGCGCCCCGCCGCGCAAGAGATAGAGCGCCGTCCAGCCGCCGAAGGCTCCGGCGCCAACCACGGCAACGTGAATTTTTCTTTTTGTCATGCTTTCTGAAAGCCGGAAACCTGCTCGCCCGGCTCGCCCGACAGCATATCGCAAGGTCAATAACTAAAGATGAGGGAAGGCGAAGGCAAGCACTCGAACGCAAGGAGTGCTAACGCTTGACAGTAGTTCGCTCAAGTTTCTAGAATCGAGTAGCGGGTAAAGGTTGAATCCGAATGTAAGTTTCTGCATCTAAAGTGGTTAGTAGTGAATGTTCGTGACGTCGGATTGATCACTTCCGGTGTGCTGCTCAAAGTGATACAAGGAATTCATGGCACCCCCTGGGAACATTGGTCACCGCGAACGTGAGATTCTGACTGCGATCGTGGAGACGTTCATTGCCACCGGCGAGCCGGTCGGTTCGCGGGTGCTTTCGCGTTCGAACCGGGAGGGATTGAGCCCGGCTACCATTCGCAATGTGATGGCGGACCTGTCGGACGCAGGATTTCTTGAACAGCCCCACACATCGTCGGGGCGGATTCCGACCACCGAGGCTTACCGCTATTACGTGGAGCAGATCTCGGGCGAAGCGCATCTTTCGCCGGGGGACGAGGGCATCATTCGCGATTCGCTGTCGGGGATTACCGATACGGCGGAATTTCTGGAGCGCACGTCGCGAGTGCTCTCGCTGATTTCAAGGAATGTGGGCGTAGCCGTGGCGGTTCCCGGCGAGAAGAATGCTCTGGAGCATGTCTATTTCTCGCGCCTGGCCGACCAGAAAGTGCTGGCGGTGGTGGTGACGCGGTCAGGGCTGGTACGCGACCGGGTGTTGCGGCTCGATATATCCCAAGCCGACCTGGATGCGGCGGCGCGCTACATCAACGAGAACTTCCGTGGCTGGACCATGACCGACATGCGGGCCGAGTTGCAGCGCCGCCTGGAGGCGGAACGCAGCGAGTACGACCGCTTGATGCAGTCGCTCGAGCAGCTCTATAAGCAGGGCGCGCTCACTGCCGAGTCGGGGACGCAAACGGTTTTCGTGGAAGGCGCATCCAATCTAGTCGCGAACGAACAGGATCGCGAGCGCCTGCAGGAAATGCTCAAAACTCTGGAGGAGAAGGGCAAGATCGTCCATTTGCTGGAGGCTTATCTGGACGCGAAGCAGGAAGCGGTGCGCGTGGTGATCGGTCTGGATGAGGCGCTGCCTTCGATGAGCAATTTTGTGTTGATTGGCGCGCCTGCCCGCGTGGGCAGCGAAGTGAGGGGATCGCTGGCAGTGATTGGCCCGACCCGCATTGATTACCAGCATACGATGACAGCCGTGTCTTACATTGCGAGGCTTTTCGACAAGATTCTCAACGAATCAGACTAGGGCAGTTTTATGGCGAAGACGAACGGAAAATCACAAGTGGATCCTCAGGAACTTGATCTCGAACACGAGTTGCCTGCGTCCGACGAAAGCGAGGACCCTGAAAAGGGCCCCAACGCGGCGGCGGGCGCGCCAGCTTCAGAAGTCACCGAGTTACAGAAGCTTCGGGCGGAGCGCGACACGTTGCTGGACCGGCTGGCGCGGTTGCAGGCGGAGTTTGAAAATGCCCGCAAGCGCGCTGCGCGGGAACAGCAGGAGTTCCGGGATTTCGCGACTGCGGATGCGATCAAGGCGCTGCTGCCGGCCTTCGACAGCTTCGAACGCGCGCTCAATGCTCCGGCGAGCCAGCCGAATGAGTTCCGCAGCGGGGTGGAACTGATCTATAAGCAACTGCAGGATGCCCTCACCAAGCTTGGGGTGCGTCCCGTGCCGGCCAAGGGCGAGCGATTTGATCCTCATGTGCATGAGGCTATCGAGATGGTGGAAACCACGGAGGTGCCCGATCACCAGGTGATTGATGAATTGCAGCGCGGCTACAAGCTGAAGGAGCGACTGCTCCGGCCGGCCATGGTGAGGGTTGCGCAGAACTCCAAGCACTGACCCACTTCACAGAACGTTTCGCTTTAGAACTAAGGGGAAGGCCATTCTGACCAGCAACGTCAAACGCGACTACTACGAAATATTGGGTGTTGAACGGCAGTGTGGGGAGCAGGAGATCAAGAGCGCGTACCGCAAGCTCGCCATGCAGTTCCACCCAGACCGCAATCCGAACAACCCTGAGGCAGAAGAGAAGTTCAAGGAATTAACCGAAGCGTACGCGGTGTTGATCGATGCCGACAAACGCTCGGCCTATGACCGCTTTGGCCATGCGGGGGTTTCCGGAACGCGGGGGAGTGGGAGGATTCGATCCCAACGCTTTCCAGGATCTCAGCGACATTTTTGGGGAGTTTTTCGGCGTTGGGGACCTGTTTGGCGCCGGTGCGGGAGGCCGCCGCCGCACGCGCGCTCAGCGCGGCCCGGATCTGCGCGAGGATCTGACACTCACCTTCGAAGAAGCGGTGTTCGGCACCGAAACCAAGGTCTCGGTCCGGCGGCACGAAGCGTGCGAAGAGTGCTCCGGTTCCGGGACCGCTGCGGGCAAAGCTCCGGTCACTTGCCGCTCGTGCCAGGGTAGGGGCCAGGTGCGCTATCAGCAGGGATTCTTTTCGATGGCCCGCACGTGTCCGACCTGCCAGGGCTCGGGGAGCGTGATTACCGATCCGTGCCTCAAGTGCAAAGGCGAGGGCCGGGTGCTGCGCCAGCGCACCGTGGAAGCCAAGGTTCCGCCGGGGGTAGAGGACGGGACTCGGATCCGTTTCAGTGGCTACGGCGAGGCGGGTGCGTTCGGCGGCCCACCGGGCGACCTCTACGTTGTGCTCCACGTGAAGGAGCACGCTTTCTTCGCGCGCGAGGGCAACGATCTGCATTGCGTGATTCCGATTTCCTTCACGCAGGCGGCCTTGGGCGCGGAAATCACGGTGCCCACGCTCGAAGGGGAACAAGCGCTGAAGATTCCTGAAGGCACGCAGTCCGGGACCACGTTTCGCATCAAGAGCAAGGGAGTTCCGGTGTTGCAAGGCCGCGGAAGAGGCGACCTGTTCGTTGAAGTTCGCGCACAGACACCCAACAAGCTTAGCAAGCGGCAGCGCGAACTGCTGCAGGAACTCGACGGGCTCACGCGCATCGAGAACAAACCGCAGCGGTCCACCCTGGTTGAGAAGATGAAGGACATCTTCGGATAGGTAGCGCTGCGATCGATGCGGCTGCGGCCGCCTCATCATTTCCGCCATGACGCGCCGCCGCTGGATCGCCGACGAGGTTTCCGGGAACCATGCCGCCCTCGTGGGGGCCCACGCAGAACACCTCGCGGTTGTGCTCCGTGCCCGCATCGGACAGAGGTTTGACATCGCAACCGGGGAGTTGCTACGCGCTGCCCGCATCACGTCGGTGACGCCCGAACGAGTCGAATTCGAGCTGGGTGAGGAGCTGGCAGCGTCCACGCTCCCGAGAATCACCTTACTGCTGGCTATCTTCAAGTTCGACCGCATGGAGTGGGCGATCGAGAAGTGCACGGAACTGGGCGTTGCCCGCATGATCCCGGTCATCACTCGCCGCACCGACGTTCACCTGCTGCGGGCTGCAGCGACGCGAGTGGATCGATGGGAGCGGATTGTACGGCAGGCGTCGGAACAATCTCGGCGCAGCGAACTCCCGGTGGTCGATCCGCCGCTCAAGGTTAAGGATGCCGCAGCCCTCACTGCTCCCACTCGAATTCTGCTGACGGAATCCGAGCACCAGCTCACACTCAGGGACGCACTGCAGGCGCACTCTCCGGAGGACGAATTGTTTCTTGCGGTTGGTCCGGAGGGCGGCTGGACCGCCGATGAGCTCGTAATGTTCTCGCGCGCCGGCTGGACTGCGGCCTCCTTGGGCAACACCATCCTGCGCGCCGAAACGGCGGCTATTGCGGCCACGGCCGTTGCCATTTCAGAGCTTTCCTAGCCAGCAAAGATTCACACAGCAACATTCACACCCTCCTCTGCTATGCTCCGACCAATGGCCTCATCGAAGTCCACTCCGCGCCCTGCTCCGGTAACTCCCGACGAGCGCCAGCGGGAAGCCATTGCGCATGTCCACGGGCCCATGCTGGTGGTGGCCGGCGCAGGCACGGGCAAAACGACGGTCTTGACTCGCCGGATCGCGGCCCTGATCCGGGATGGGCACGCACGCCCCAGTGAAGTTCTCGCCCTGACCTACACCGACAATGCCGCCAAGGAAATGCGCGACCGCGTGCAGGCCGAACTTCGCGGGACGGATATTTCCGGCCTGCGTGCAACCACCTTTCATGCCTATTGCAATGAACTGTTGAAGAGCAACGACAGAGGCTTCGGGGTTCTCGACGATAAGGATCTCTGGATCTACCTCCGCAAACATATCCGGGAGCTGAACCTCAACTATTTCGTCCGTGCCGCCAACGTCACCCAGTTCCTCGATGACCTGCTCGACTTCATGCGCCGCTGCCACGACGAACTGGTTGGCCCGCAGAAGTATGCCGACTACGTCAAACGGCTCGAACGGGGGGAGCTTTCCATTCCCCGCGTGACCAAGTCGAAAGACGCCGATACGCTCACCGACGAAGAGGTTCTGGGACGGTGCCGGGAAATCGCTTCGGTCTTTGCCGCAGTGGAGCGGATGATACAGGCGGAGAATCTGGGTACTTTCAGCCACATGATCACGCGCGCCTACGAACTCCTGCAGAGCGACTCTTCTTTGCTGGCACGGGAGCGCGAGCATGCTCGCTTCATCCTGGTAGACGAATTTCAGGATGCCAATTTCGCCCAGGTGAAGATTCTGTCCGAGCTGGCGGGAACGGAGCGCAATGTGTTTGCGGTGGGCGATCCGGACCAGGCCATCTACCGCTTCCGGGGTGCGTCGAGTGCAGCCTTCGGTCTCTTTCACCGCCACTTTCCTGGAGGTCGCCTGGTTGTGCTCGAAAAGAACCAGCGATCCACCACGCCCATCCTGCAGTGTGCATTTGCGCTGATCGACAAGAATCCGCCGGTTTTCTCTGGAGCCCAAACCCAGGCGGACTTCACTTACCGGCGCTCCCCCTTGCAGTCGGCCCGCGAGGAACGGGCGCTCCAGGAAGGGAAGCACCTGACCATTGTTGCAGTTGAGGTTGTGCCCCTCAGCGGGCGCGACTATGAGTGTGCGGACATCGTCGCAAGCATCGAGGATAGACGCCGGCAACTTCGCGGCTGCTGGAGCGATTTCGCGGTCCTCTACCGGTCACATTTTCACCGGGACGAGATCGCGCGCGAACTGGGGCAAAAAGGAATCCCGTTCACGATCGAGAACATGGACGTGCTCGATACGCCCGAGGTTCGCGACCTGCTGGCCTGCCTGGGTGCGGTGGATTCGACCGCGGACGCTGCCAGCCTGATGCGGGTTGCCGCTTTGCCGCAATTTAAGATTGATCCCGAGAAGTTTCGGGCCGCCATGCGGGCGGTCCCGCGCGAGCAGCGTGATGGGCCGCAAGTCACACTAGCCGTCCTGCTCCACGAGGTGGAAGGCGGCCCGGCCGTTCTCGACGCCTTGCGTAAGGTGCGTGAGGAAATTGCTTGTGCCGGGGGGAAGAGTCTGGCGGCACTTGAGATCCTCGTTCGCAGCTTTGGTTTTGATCGAGACTCTCCACCCCTGGAGGCGCTGTTGAAGTTTGTCGGGGAGTGGGAAAAGAAGCCCCTTACCCGCACCGGGTATGTTGGAGAACTGCTCGAGTACCTGCAGTATTTTCGGGAGGCGCGCGGGGCTGTGTGCCTGCAATCCGAAAACCAGGACGCGGTCCGTCTCATGACGGCGCATGCAGCCAAGGGCCTCGAGTTTCCGCACGTGTTCATCCTGCGGGCGACCTCGAACTCGTTTCCGGCGCAATACAAAGAGCCCCTGGTCGAATTCCCACAGGACCTGCGCGATGACGACTCGCTGGCGGAAGGCGATGGCAAGGTCCTGCACGAACAAGAAGAGCGTCGACTTTTTTACGTGGCCATGACCCGGGCGCGCGACTCGCTCGTTCTCTACGGCAAGCAGGGAAAAGGGAAGGACAAGACCCCTCCCGGGCTGATCCGCGAGCTGCTGAAACATCCCGGCCTCAAGCCCTGGCTGGCCCAGCGCGACGCCCGCGAATTCCAGACGGATCTGTTCGGGCACGCGGCTCCTCCCCCGGCGTTCGTTTCACGCACCGCCGAATGGCTCGCGCTGCCTCCTGCTTATCCGCTGACCCGGCTGAGCGCGACCGCGGTGGAAAGCTACGAGGTGTGCCCGCTGCAGTTCAAGCTGGAGCGGGAATGGAGAATCCCGCGCGATGTTCCGGCGGCCATGCACTACGGCGCTTCAATGCACCGGGTGCTCAAGACATACTTTGATTCTGTCCGCCTGGAGCGAACGCTTTCCGAGGAAGAAGTGATCGACTTGTTCCGGGCCGATTTCGGTCAGGCCGTGATTGAGGATTCGTACCAGCGGGAACTTTACGAGCGTCAGGGCGTCGAGCAGCTGCGCGACTTCCTGAGTACTCTTCTCCGCTCGGGCGCACCCAGGGTGCTCCATACGGAGGAGCACTTCGAGATGCGCGTCGGGAATGCGACAGTCGCCGGGCGAATCGACCGGGTCGATGACCTCGGAGACGGCCGGGTCGCAATCATCGACTACAAGACCGGAAAACCCCGTGCGCAAGAGGACGCCGACGATAGCCTGCAACTCTCGATCTATGCAATCGCGGCGCGGGAGAAGTGGGGATACGAAGCCGAGCGGCTGGTGTTTTACAACCTGCAGGAAAATAGCTCGGTCACGACAGTGCGGCACAAGCTGGAACTTGAGCAAGCCAAGGCCAAGGTCGAAGACGTGGCCGATCGGATCGCGAACGGGCAGTTCGATGCGAAGCCCGGCTACCACTGCCGTATGTGTCCGTACCGCAATCTTTGTCCCGCTACGGAAAAGCCCCTGTACAGCGCCCCGCCCGCCAAAAAAGCGGCTACGCATTGAGTTGCGCCGGTCGCCAAGACCCCGATTCGATGTGTACCGCCGTAAGTGATGAAGGCAGAATTGTGTTTACGATACGCAACGACCAGTCAGGATTCGCGAGGGCCATGCAGGGACAGGGGAGCGGGAGGACTTGCCACCAAAAACTTAGGGGACGCCTTTGGCGTCCCCCATTTGCCTTGTTTCAAAGCCGACTTCTAGTGTTTCTTTTTCTTCTTAGCTGCCTTCTTCTTGGTTGCCATTGATCTATTCTCCCTTTCCATTGTTCATGGACTATGCAACGGTCTTTTGTTGCAACTATTGGAATGTATAGAGTCAATGAAAAATGATGTCAAGAGAAAAATGGTGTTGCGTGCGGGCTCGAAGCATGCACTAAAGTCACCGCGAGTCACCTCGCAACAAAAAATCTTCGAGCATCACTTCACCCTGCCCGGTCGGAACGCCGATGAATGCAAGCGATGATGCACTCTGGCTTCTCGCGATTCGCGGGCGCAGTTGTGACAAGAGCAAATTTGGAATGAGTGCTCCTGCATGCCAATTTTCAACTTTTCATCACCACCGACATCTATAATTGAAGATCAGAACTCATAAAGGAGCAGGTTTATGGCGGGTTTGAACGATGTTGTCATCATCTCCGGATGCCGCACTCCAGTCGGAAAATTTCAGGGGAGCCTGTCGGATTTCACGGCTCCGCAACTGGGAGCCATTGCGGTGCGCGAGGCAGTGAAGCGCGCCAACGTTGATCCCAAGCAAGTCGACGAGTGCATCATGGGCAACGTGGTCAGCGCCGGACTGGGTCAGAACCCTGCGCGGCAGGCCGCGATCTTCGGTGGATTGGCGCCCGAGGTAGGTGCCATGACAATCAACAAGGTATGCGGCTCGGGGCTGAAAGCAGTGGCCCTGGCAGCGCAGGCGATCCAGACCGAGAACAGTTCCATCGTCGTCGCAGGGGGCATGGAGTCGATGACCAACGCTCCTTACCTTCTCCCGCAGGCGCGCAAGGGATACCGCCTGGGCAACGCAACCATCGTGGACTCCATGGTGCACGACGGGCTGTGGGACATTTACAACGATTACCACATGGGAATCACGGGGGAGAACGTCGCCGAGAAGTATGGCATCACGCGGGAAGAGCAGGACGAGTTCGCGGTCAATTCCCATCGCAAGGCCATGGCTGCAATCAAGGAATGCCGGTTCAAGGCGCAGGTCGTTCCGGTCGAACTGCCTGCGAAGAAGAAAGGCGCACCGGTGGTGGTCTTCGACAAGGATGAGGGGCCGCGGGAAGACACGACCATCGAAGTGCTCCGTTCCTTGAAGCCGGCCTTCAAGAAAGACGGCACTGTCACTGCGGGAAATGCTCCCGGAGTGAATGATGGTGCGGCTGCGGTGGTGGCAACCAGCGCACAGCGTGCAAAGGACCTGGGCGCGAAACCTATGGTTCGCATCGTCGCGCAGGCCACCAGCGGCGTCGAACCCAAATGGGTCATGATGGCCCCGGTGGGCGCGGTGCGCACGATCTGGGAAAAGACCGGGTGGAAGAAGGACGAAGTGGACCTCTACGAATTGAACGAGGCCTTCTCGGTGCAAGCGCTGGGCGTCATTCGCGAACTCGGTCTCGACCTGAACAAGGTCAACGTCAACGGAGGTGCCGTCGCCATCGGCCACCCGATCGGGGCCAGCGGAGCCCGGGTCCTGGTCACGCTGATCTACGAAATGATCCGCCGCGATGTGCACCGCGGCATCGCTGCCCTCTGCCTGGGAGGCGGGAACGCAGTTGCGATGGCGGTGGAGCGCTGAAAGCAGGTGGACTTACCGACGCAAGTTGAGTCAGGCGATAAACCCGCCGCTCACGTTCAGCGACTCGCCGGTGATCCAGTTCGACTCTGGCGAGCAGAGGAAGAGAACTACGTCCGCGACTTCGTCCGGGTAGCCCAACCGGCCGAAAGGCTGCCGGTCGACCGCGTGTTTCAGTATCTGTGGATCGGCGAAGTATCCCGCCGTCATATCGGTCTCGATGTACCCCGGCGCCACCGCATTCACTCGAATCTTCCGCGGCGCCAGTTCCAAGGCCCAATTTCGCGTGAACGCGTCGACGGCAGCTTTGGTCGCTCCATAGAGGCTTCGCCCGCCGGCCCTGCCGATCCTAGCGGCAATCGAGGAGAGGTTCACGATCCTCCCGCCCTCGCGCAGTAAGGGCAATGCCGCCTGAGTCAGGTAGAACACTGCCTTCACGTTGATGTCCAGCATGGCTTCCAGAATATCGAGCGAGGTGGCGCCGAGCGGCGTCCCTCCCCATATGGCTGCATTGTTCACGAGGATGTCGAGCCTTACTTCTCCCAACGAACGCACCATGGCGTCAATTTCCCGGGGCGATCGCAAATCAGCTTGCAGCAACCGGGCCTGTCCACCCAGTTCTCGGACGACGGACTCCGCGGCAGGCTGGTTCGTGTGGTAGTGGAGTAAGACTTCAGCCCCCGCACTGGCTAGACGGAGGGCAATGGCCCGCCCGATTCCGCGAGAGGCTCCTGTCACCAGCGCGGTCTGACCCTTCAGTGTGGACATGGCAAGTTATGAATGGCCAGTATAAAGGGAAGGTCAGACCTTGGGGGAGATCGGCAGAAGGACGGTGAACACGGCTCCGCCACCGGGCGCGGAAGCAGCTTCGATGTTACCCGTATGCTCCTTGAGAACCGCCTTGCAAATGCTCAAGCCCAAGCCGGTGCCCCGTCCCGGGCGCTTGGTCGTGTAGAAGGGATCGAAGATGTTGGGCAGAATATCGGGTGCAATCCCGGGACCGTCATCTTGAAAGGTCACCGAAACGTGAGTGGCGGTCTTGCCCAGCCGGATCCGCAGGGTGCCCTTGTCGCGTGCTTCCCGGATCGCCTGTTCCGCATTCAAAACCAGGTTGAGGAAGACCTGCATCAGTTGGTGCGGATCGCCCGTCACCGAGGGCAGGTTGTCTTCTTTCAGAAAGTCCACGGTGATGTTGTTTTTCCGCAGGGAATAGGCGTGCAAGTGGAGCGTGCGGTCGACGAGTTCGTTCAGGTTTACCTGGCTCTTGCCGGGGGCCGGGGGCCGCGAGAAGTACATCAGGTTCTGCACGATCTCGGTAGCACGGCGAGCCTGCTGGTGCAGCATAGTGAGCTGTCTGGCCCGCGCCTCGTTAGGTTCGCCCTCGCCCAGCAATTCGCTTACCCCCAGGATGGCCGTCAAGCGGATTGTTCAGTTCGTGTGCGAAACCGCCGATCATTTGCCCCATGGCCGCAAGGCGCTCGCTCTGAATGATCTGCTGCTCGAACTTCTTTTCGACCGTGATGTCGCGCACGGAGATAATCACGCCGCTCAGCTTGTTCTCAGAGTCGAACAACTGGCTGGCCGAGGCGCGCATGGTCCGCCAACTGCCGTCGCGGTGCAGGGCTCCGTACTCGGAGGAGGCGAAAAGCTGTTTGCCGGAAGCGACGTCCCGGTACAGCGACAGGAACTCGGGCGAATGGTCCTGCAGGTCTTCGATTTTCTTGCCGACCAGCTCCTCGGGGCGGTACCCGAGCAAATCGCGAATGCGCGAGCTGGCAAAACTGTAACGCTCATTCAGATCGACCACCAGGATCAGGTCCGGGAAGCTTTCCAGGAGCTTCTGGCGGAACTGCTCCTGTTGCCGGATCTGCATTTCCATGGTGCGCTTTTCGGTGATGTCGGTGAGCGTGCCCTGGTAGCGGATAATCGCACCGGCGGCGTCCCACACCGCCCGCGACGTATCGAGGCAGACCGCGGCTGTTCCGTCATGCCGCCTTAGAGTGACTTCGCGAGTCCGCACGCCGCCGCGGTCATCGGCACCGCGCCCCAGCACGGGGCTCTGTGCAGGATCAAAATTCAAGCTGTGGGGGTCGAGCGCCAGGAGTTCTTCCTTGCTGCGATATCCAAGCATGCCGACCAGGGCAGGATTGACGTCCAGAAGCTGGCCCTCAGGCGTGCTGAAATAAACGCCTTCCTGCAAGGTCTCGAAAAGTTCGGTGAAACGCTTTTCTTTCTCGCGTTCCTCGGTTACGTCGTGCGCCAGCACGCTCACACCGACCACCTCATCGCCCTTCACGATGGCGTTCAGCACGCAATCGAAATACAGGGTGCGCGAGTTGCTTTTGAGCTTGACCGGCACGACACCGGACCAGCGGCGTCGCTCCAGAAATCGTCCGAGGCCGGCTTCGATTTCGCTCCGCAGTGGCGTTTCGCAGAACTCGTCGTAGCGGTGGCCCACAATTTCGGCGTACTGCAGGCGAAGGATGTCCGACAGGCGGCGGTTCACCGTGCGGAAGGTGCCATCGAGGGAAACGGCGCAGGCCACGTCATCGATGGAGTCGATCAATTCCTTGAAGCTGCGCTGCGATCGTAGAATGACCTGGCTGAGTTGGTCGAGTTGCTCTTCAGAGGGGGCGATGCCTACGCGGTCCTGGAGATCCTTCAGCAAAACCTGGAGTTCAGAAACTTCTCTGCGGCGCCCGTAAGCATAGGCCGCGAACAATATGGCGAGGATCAGCAGGCCGGGCGCGATTGCTCCCAGATGGTAGGGGACGCTTTCGAGGCGCTCCCACATGAGCACGGCCAGCGCGACGGCCAGCAGCACCATGAACCAGAGCGCAAGCCGCCACAGCCGGGTTTCTTCCTGCTCCAGGGCGCCCGGGGAGCGCTGCGAACGCGGGGGACGGTTCTCTTCCGCAGCCATAAAAAAAGTCTCCCGAATTCCGCCAGACATGCTGGATCTGGGGGAGCGGGAATCTGGATGTCATCGTAGAGCACTCCGGGCAAAGTGAACAGCATTGGCATGTTGGAAGTCTTGGTACGTGCGGACCGAAAGCGACCGGCTAGCGGTGACGGGTTCCGGCGTTGGGGGCTGGCCTCCTGCAACCGAGAGTCGGGTTGTTCGCATCACCCCGGCAAGTGACAACAGTCACGCTCGGTCTTGTTGAGGGAAGCCTACGCTGAAGCAGGGGTTCGTGAACCAGTGTCGGCTTTTCGCACCCACGAGCCACCGCATGGCCGATCATGCTCTACAAGACCTTCAGCGCCGCGGTCTACGGCGTCGATGCCAACATCATCGAAGTCGAGGTCGACGTTTCGGGCGCGAAGTTGAATGAAGTGCATTTCCACACGGTCGGCCTTCCGGATGCCGCGGTGCGTGAAAGCCAGGACCGGGTGCGCTCAGCGCTGCGCAACTGTGGCTACGACGTTCCGCCCACGCACATTACCGTGAATCTCGCCCCGGCGGACATTCGCAAGGAAGGCTCAGGCTTCGACCTTCCCATGGCGCTGGGCATCCTGGGAGCGTACGGTGGCATAAACAAAAAGGAACTGATCGACAGCGTTTTCGTCGGAGAACTGTCGCTCGACGGAGGCATTCGCGGCATTCGGGGAACACTGCCCATCGCGATCGAGACGCGCAGTAAAAAGATTCGACGCCTGATCGTTCCCGAGGTCAATGCCCGGGAAGCAGCCATGGTGAGCGGGATCGAGGTCTATCCCGTGAAGTCGCTGCTGGACGTTATCCATTTCGTGAACACCGGGAACGGCATCGTGCCGCTCAAGGTCGATGGAGATACGCTGCTGAGTGAATCCCAGCATTATCCTGTCGACTTCAAGGATGTGCGCGGCCAGCAAACGGCCAAGCGGGCTCTGGAAATTTCCTGTGCCGGGGGACACAACATCCTGATGATTGGCCCGCCGGGCTCGGGCAAGACCATGCTCGCCAAGCGCATGCCGACGATCTTGCCGCCGTTCACCTTTGAGGAGGCCCTGGAGACGACCAAGATTCACAGCGTCGCGGGCGTCCTCGATTCCAGAGCCGGGCTGGTGGGCGTGCGCCCCTTTCGCTCTCCGCATCACACGATTTCCGACGCCGGGCTGATTGGCGGAGGCGTAGTGCCGCGCCCGGGCGAGGTCTCGCTGGCCCACAATGGCGTGCTCTTTCTCGATGAACTCCCCGAATTCCCGCGCAACGTTCTCGAGGTTATGCGCCAGCCCCTGGAGGATGGGACGGTCTGCATCGCCCGTGCGGCGATGTCACTCACGTTCCCGGCACGCTTCATGCTGGCCACGGCGATGAATCCCTGTCCTTGCGGCTTCCACAACGATCGCACGCGCGAGTGCCGCTGCACGCCGCCGATGATCCAGCGCTACGTCGCGAAAATTTCCGGGCCGCTGATGGATCGCATCGACATTCACATCGACGTGCCGGCCGTGAACTACAAGGAGATGCGCTCGACAAATGTTCCGGAAGGCTCCGAGCAGATTCGCGAGCGGGTGATACGAGCCCGCCAGACCCAATTGCAGCGCCTTTCGTCCAGCCGGCAGAAGATTTACTGCAACGCGCAGATGTCATCCAGCCAGGTGCGCGCGTTCTGCGAACTCAGCGCCGACTGCGAGCGTCTGCTGGAGCGGGCCATGACGCAGCAGGGACTCAGTGCGCGCGCCCATGACCGTATCCTGAAGGTGGCTCGCACCATCGCGGACCTCGAATCGGTACCGGCAATTCAGCCCAAGCACATTGCCGAGGCTATCCAGTACCGGACTTTGGACCGCACGTACTGGGCCTAGGCTTGCGGCAACGTGCTAACGGAGTGCAAAAAGGACGTCGGCGCAGTGTCAATCGGTGCTATGGCGTGTTTACGACAGTGACGCGGAACCACTGTCGGGATGATGGCAAAGAAAAGCCGCCGCCCCACATCGAGCGGCTTAGTCTCGCTGACTAAGCTTCCCATTACGAACCAGGGAAGGAAAGTAGGATCGTAATATCCTTCGACCCATAATTGCCGACGGATTTTGTACCGTTCCCGTGCCTGAAGACAGCGTTGCGTTTCCTACGGGCCGATGCGCTGGCCCTGGACGAAGGAATACGGAACTTCCATGTCCATCGCGAGTGCGTAAAAGTCATGGCCTAACGGGAAGGCGCAATCGTGAAGCAACCTAACTGTTGAAATATCCCCATAACTCATTGTCCGTGTGGCTTGCCTGGGAATTAGCCGATGGCAGGAATCTGAAAGCAGCGAGCCATCGGGGCAGGGTTGATCTGTCCTTTGCGCTCGCAGACTATTTAGCGACGGCGGGGACGCTGGGTCGCGACTTCTTTAGAAATTGCCAGGTGCACGCCGCGGTGCCGTGGGAGCCTCCGGGCTGCATCGGACCGACGGCGCCGTTGGTCGCCTTCGTACTTGATCCGCTGATACTTGCGCTGGAGGCCACGTCTTCCACGGCAGGAAATGCCCACTCGAACGCTTCGAGCGAGATCACGCCCTCGGGCGACTGGACCACTCCATTGATGGATACCTGCTGGGAGCCTGTTACCCCGCCCGGCGAGCGCAATTGCGCGTGCCACGACTTGATGATCAGCTTGCGGTCTGCAGGCACGAACAAACACGGCAACGGGCGCTTGCGATAAAGAAGCATTCGTTGTCCATTGTGCCTTGAGCGTCTGCGTGCCCTGCGTCCTCTGAAGCGAGCCCTGCCCGCTGACGCTCCAGGTTCCCGCGTAAACCCTCATTGCTCCCTGCCGGGTTGGTTGTGCCCCGCTAAGCATCCAGGTATGGGTTTCGTGATGGGCATAGCCGGGGCCCTGCACGTCGATCTGACATTGCGCTCCCCCCGACCAGGTGGCATCGACAGCGGGAGGCTTCGTCTGGCCCAACGCCGTGGCTGCCAGTGCGAATGTTAGCCATGCCAGCATTGCTGCTGGCTGCGCGATCGGCCGAGTTTTGTCTGCTCGCAAGATGGGTAACATGCTATTCCGGGTTGAATTCTAAGGCCCGCGCCGTCGTGCCCGATTATGCGCTCGCAGCGCTTTCATGCTGACTGCAGTCAGGCGCGCGTTGTCGATCTCGATGACCTCAGCTTTACGAACAGCCGACGGTGTCCGATTAGCAGCACGATAAACCCGCTGGATGCGCGCCACCGCTCGATCAACGATGCGCGCGAGATCGTCCCCATAGTCGGTCGGACGATCCTCGTGCAGCCGCCGCTTTGCCTTCTCCGCAGAAAACCATTTGGGGTTGCGATTCGCCTCTTCCGGTTCCGCCAGTCGCGATACCTCGCATAGATGAGCGTTGATCACGATTTCGATCTGGGGCGAGCGGCGGTTCCGGCCCGGCTTGATGCGGACATAGCGGGCGAAAGCAGCTTCTTCTATACGTCCATGAACGCCCGCCTCCTCGTACGCCTCGAGCGCGGCGGCCTGGGCGTGCGTTAGACCCGACTCCACGCTGCCCTTGGGGAACGTCCAGCGCCTGCCGCGGGTGCGAACCAGGAGAAATTCGATGCCAGCGTTTCCGATCCGGTAGCAGATTGCAGCAACCTGCTCCGATCCGCGTAGCTTCCGTAGATACTCCAACCGGACGAAGTCCGACGAGGACTCTGGCGGTCGATTCGTCGATCTACCGACGGCAAAACGCTGATCACCTGCGCTCATAGCAGCAGAGTGCCCGACTTCTACGGCATCTGCCTAGAGCACAGCTTGGTTCAGGCCGCTGACGAACACGCATCCGCGAGCCATAGATAGAGTAGCGAACAGCACCTTTCGTTCCGGTCGAGGCGTGTAGGAATCTCGCTGCGTACTTGCGCCGCGCGCAATACCCGCAAGAATATCTGATCGAGTGACATCTCACCGGCAGGAAAGAAACTTTGGAGAACCTCTGCTGTCTTCGCTGCAATCGGGAACTTGAGGCTGGCCACAAATCGGTGGCCGTGTACATGTTCGCGCAGACCGTGGGAATCAGGCCACGTCAAAAATCGACGGCGCAGCGCATCTGTTTCTGCCCCCAGTGCTCCGTCTCCCTGGCCATGGGACCTCCTCCGGAGGGTGCGCTCAATATTGCCGCGTGGCAAATGATCCGCGATCTGGTCGGCTCCGACCCGGCACTGAATCAGGCGGCCTGGGAAACTCTTAGGGGCATCGTCGGGCTGCTGCCCGCTACGGGTACCGATGGCGGTGATCGGCCTGCTCGCTCAGGGTACTTCGAGTTCTAGCCGATCCGCACGCTCACCACGTTCTCCTACCTAGCCGGCTTGCTTGCGCCCCTCTGCTCTCAGCAGGCTCAGGAAGTCATCCGGATGCGCAGCGTACAGCAGGGCATCTTCGCGATCAATCGCCCCTTGCTGCACCAGTTGCTGTAGGGATTCTTCCTGCGTGACTGACCCTTTGTTCTTGGTCATGGTGATTTCCTGGTGAAGGTGTTGCAGCGCATTTCTTCGGATATGCTGGCGGGCGCCGTAGCCGATCATCAGCAGCTCGGCTACAGGCACGCGCCCACCGTGCCGACTGGGCAGAAGAACCTGAGTGAGCACGGCCGCAAGCGCCATGGCCACCTCCTGCCGGATAGTGGGCTGGCGTTCCGGCGGAAAAGAATCCGAGATTCTCGAGATGGTTGAGGCGACGTCGGTGGTGTGCAGGGTGGAGAGTACGAGATGGCCAGTCTCCGCGGCCGCGACTGCGATCCGCATGGTTTCCGGATCCCGCATTTCGCCGACCACGAGGATGTCGGGAGCCTGCCGCAACGCCGCCCGCAACGCGGTAGGGAAGTCCGGGGCGTCAACGCCGATCTCCACTTGCTCGACCACGCTGCGGAGGTGCGTGTGCTCGTACTCGAGCGGATCTTCAATCGTTATGATATGGCGAGCGTCGCGTCGGTTGATCTCATTGACCAGGGCGGCCACGGTGGTCGATTTGCCGGCGCCTGCCGGTCCGCCGATGAGCACCAGACCGCGAGGCAAGCGTGAAAGCGCTTCCACGGCTGTGGGAAGGTGGAGTTCGTCGAGGGATGGAACCTCCGTTGGCAAGGCCCTCACCGCGGCCGCAGCCCTGCCTTTTTCCCGGTGAAGGTTGATACGAAATCGCCCAAGCCCGGCTACACGGTAAGAAGAATCGGAGATCAGCTGTTCGCGATACTGTTGCAAGGCGCGCGGAATCAGGGCAGGGAGCACGGCTGCTTCGATGTCAGGCCCCGTCAGCACCTCGGACCCAATTGTCTGCACATTGCCCTCGAAGCGGATGCAGGGCGGCGCACCCGAGATCAGCAGCAAATCGCTGCCCCGCTGGGAGACTAACTCTGACAGCCAATTGTTTAACCGCCCGGCCTCCGGGGATACGGCAGTGCGGTTTTCACTCAACCTGGCAGGGGCATTTCGGTCATCCCGCGATTGGCTCATTGATTCCTCACTCACGATGCACCCGTGGGGCAAAGATACCAAAGACCACCGAAGATTCGCGGACGGGTGCGAGATCGTCTAAATCTGCGCGATTGGGGAGGCTTTTTTGGCACTTTTTTCGCAGTTTCTGGCATCAAATGGTTAAACGGTGGGGTTTTCGCATTCTCAGGAAATGCTTGACCTTGGGTTAATTTGCCGTTACATTATGCGGTTCCAAAGGATCACGAGGCTGATTCGCTGTCCGTTGGGGAAGTGCCCCTGCGTCGAACCCGGGCGATAACCCAGAAAAAAGCAACTTTCAGGGTAGGTCGAGCATCTATAGCATTGACTCGTGCAATCCGCGTAAACCCATCTTAATTCAGTGACTTACGTCTTTTCTGGGAGACGATGTGTCAGGTAGCGGAGGCAGCGACGAGTCCTCCCAGAAAGTAAAGGAGAAGTTTAAACATGCGTTCTGATCGCGTTTTTGAGGCTTTACATACTTTGCGGAATCGTTATATGCTCTGTCAGCTTGCCTCCAAGGCCACCCGGAAGTTTCACCGGCCTAGCACCCGCATTCAAGAGACCATGAATCAGGTATTGGACCGGATCGCGGGAGCGGAGCGACAGGCCGTTCTGTCAGAGCCGGAAAATTTTGCCGAGGCACAACGGCGGGCTGCGTAACACCAGCCCCGCCTCCTGCCCCGCGAGTCGCAAGTCTTCCAGCAGCACCCCCCTGTAAATTTCCCGTAGGTGATCAATGACCATCGCTGAACTCAAAGAAAAGAATATTACCGAGCTGACCAAGATCGCCCGATCTCTGGATCTGCCCGGGGCCAGCGGCCTGCGCAAGCAGGATCTGATTTTCAAGATCCTCCAGGCGCAGAGCGAAAAGGAAGGCCACATCTTCGCCGAGGGCGTGCTCGAAATTCTGCCCGACGGTTATGGCTTCCTGCGCTCGCCGGATTACAACTACCTTCCCGGGCCGGATGACATCTATGTCTCGCCCTCACAGATCCGCAAATTCGATCTCAAGACCGGTGACACGATCAGCGGCCAGGTTCGTCCTCCGCACGAAGGCGAGAAATACTTCGCGCTCGTCAAGATCGAAGCGGTCAACTTCGAGTCGCCCGATGAAGCCCGCAACAAGATCCTGTTCGACAACCTTACGCCTCTGTATCCGCAGGAGCGCTTGAAGCTGGAAACTACGCGTGAGAACGTGAGCGCCCGGGTCATGGACCTGCTGACGCCCATTGGAAAAGGGCAGCGCGGCCTGATCGTGTCGCCTCCGCGCGCCGGCAAGACCATGCTGTTGCAGAACGTCGCCAACTCCATTACTACGAACCATCCGGAAGTGGTGCTGATCGTTCTCCTGATCGACGAGCGCCCGGAAGAAGTAACGGACATGCAGCGCTCGGTGAAGGGCGAGGTCATTTCGTCGACGTTCGACGAGCCCGCCGCTCGCCACGTGCAGGTCGCGGAAATGGTCATCGAGAAGGCCAAGCGCCTGGTAGAGCACAAACGCGACGTGGTGATCCTGCTCGATTCCATCACGCGCCTGGCGCGCGCCTATAACACCATCGTTCCGCCCAGCGGCAAGGTGCTCTCGGGCGGCGTCGATTCCAACGCGTTGCAGCGTCCAAAGCGTTTCTTCGGTTCGGCGCGCAATATCGAGGAAGGCGGCTCGCTGACTATTATCGCCACGGCCCTGATCGACACCGGGTCCCGCATGGACGACGTGATCTTCGAAGAGTTCAAGGGCACGGGCAACATGGAAATTATTCTCGACCGCAAACTGGTCGACAAGCGCACCTTCCCGGCCATCGACATTCAGCGCTCCGGGACTCGTAAGGAAGAGTTGCTGATCCCGAAAGAGGATCTGACCCGCATCTGGGTGCTGCGCAAGGTGCTGAACCCGCTGAGCCCGGTCGAAGCCATGGAACTGCTTATTGAGCGCCTGGCCAAGGCCACCACGAATAGCGAGTTCCTGGCCAAGATGAGCCAGTTGTAGCGGGTGCTGACGAAATGCGCTCGGAGGTGAGAGCGGGGACCTCGGTCCCCGCTTTTTGCTGGCCCGCCGCCGTATTGTCGAATATCACGGCAGCATGCGGGATAGCCGCAGGCAACTATCCAAGTCATGCATACGTTCGTTTCGAGCGCCCCGTCTCTGAACTTATAATGCGCACTTTCTGGAACTGCAGCATCCTTGTGGGGGTAAGCGTGCCTACAAAAACGTTTCTCAGCCTTCTCCTCGGGTTCATGCTCTTGCTAGGAGTGGGTTCATCCAGTGCCCAGAATCCCAGGATTCCACCCATGCCCATGCCGGAGACTCAGTCGCCGGAAGACCAGGCGAAGTCAAAGCTCGAACGGGACATGGCCAAGAAAGCGAACCAGGAACGCCAGGCTGCACTCAGGCGCGATACCGAGAAGTTGCTGAAACTGGCCACCGAACTCAAGGAGTACGTCGACAAGACCAATGAGAACGTGCTCTCCTTCGATGTCGTCAAGAAAGCCGAAGAAATCGAAAAGCTCGCCCACAGCGTAAAAGAAAAGATGAAAGCTAATTAGCGGGAGAACCGATCCCGCCCAAAAATGCCACAGGACGGGAATGCCGTATACAATAGTTGCAACTCGATTGCAATTTACTTAGCGAGAATCCTATGCCACTGCCGCAAACCGAAGCGCCCGGGCGCCTGCAGGCGGAACTCATGTCCCGCGGCTTGCGCATGACCCGCCAACGCCGCACCATTCTGAGCGTGGTCGAGACCGCCAAGCAGCATCTGGATGCCAGCCAGATCCTGCGCAAGGCCCACAAACTGGATCCGCAGATCGACCGCGTCACCGTGTACCGCACGCTCAGCCTGCTGAAGCGCCACGGATTGGTGGACGAACTGGACCTCATGCACCTGCAGGGCGAAAAGCACTACTATGAGCGCCGCCCGCAGCGCGATCATATCCACATGGCCTGCCTGCGTTGCGGGAAAATCACGGAGTTCGAAAGCGATCTGTTTGACCGGCTCAAAGGGCAGATTCAACGCGATTGCCGGTTCCACATTGTGGTCAGCCGCCTGGAAGTCGGGGGCTATTGTGGGCAATGCCGCACCGCTCCCCGGTCGTGACTGCCTGCGCGTTGCAAGTAGTTGCAGATATTCTGAAACAGAAAATGGGGCCTGCAGATTGACCCGTAGTCGGGAAGTCTCTACGATGTTTCATCTATATATGCAACCCAGTTGCAACTAGAGATGAGCCCATTGAAATCTTCTTCCTGGCTGTTGTTGTGCTTGGTCAGTTTGAGCCCGATCTTCTGCCGCGCCCAGGAGAGCCCGTACTTCGTTACTTACGATCATCACCTGGAGGAGCCGGGCAACCTGGAGATCGAGATCTATACCACCTCGGGCATCCCGCGCAGCGGGCAGAATGCTTACGTCGCGCCCTACATGGAGATCGAATACGGAGTTACCGGCCAGTGGACCGCAGAGCTTTACCTTGAGGGACAGGGCACGGTCGGCGACAGCGCCGTTTTTACGGGGTGGCGGATTGAGAACCGCTTCCGCCCGTTGACGCGGGAACACCTCATCAATCCGGTGCTGTACCTGGAGTACGAGAGCACGAGTGAGGCTACGCGCATCCAGAAGGAAATCGTCGGCGGAGGCGCGGATGTCAGCTCGCCGAATTCCGAGTTGCAGGCGACTAAGAATCACGAACTCGAAGCCAAACTGATTCTTTCGAGCACGATCCACGACTGGAATGCAGCCGGAAACTTCATCGCTGAGAAAAACCTGTCGCAGGGTGAGGGCTTCGAATTCGGTTACGCAGTTGGAGTAGCGCGACCGCTGGCTACACTAGCCTCAGGGTCTCGGTGCCGCCTGTGCCGCGAGAATTTCCTGGCTGGTATCGAGTTCTACGGCGGCTTGGGAAACACGCAGGACGGTTTCAGCGTTCATAACACCGCGCATTACGTTGCGCCGGTAGTGTCCTGGCAGGTCAGTGATAACGGGTCGCTGCGTTTCTCCCCCGGATTTGCGCTCACGCACGAGGGGAGCCCGGTCCTGCTCCGCTTCGGGTACAGTTACGAGATTCGGGGCTTCGGCGACAAGGTTGCCCAACTCTTTGGAGGCAAGCACTGATGCGAGCTGCGTTCTTCACGGCCGCTGCGTTGGCCGCGCTTCTTGCATTTGTCTGCGGGCAGAATACTGCGTACCAGCAGGACCCGGGTTGGCGGGCGCCGGCCGAGGCTGCTGCGCGCCGCAACCCCCTCGCTCACAGGCCTGAAGCGGCGGCAGGCGGCGAGAAGCTGTTCAAGAGGAACTGTGCTGAGTGCCACGGTGAGGACGGAGCTGGCCTGGCCAAGAAGCACGCGGCCGATCTGCAACTTCCTGTCGTGCAGGAGCAGAGCGACGGCACGCTGTTCTGGAAGGTCACCAATGGGAACACCGATCGGGGCATGCCGTCGTTCAGCCGGCTGCCGGAATTGCAACGCTGGCAGTTGGTGCTGTACCTCCGGGCCCTCAGGGGTGCCGCCGAAACCTCGCCAAAAGAAAAAGAAGAGGGGAGATAGCGGCTAATGCGAAATTGGCTCACGGTCGCGGTCCGCCCACCAGGCCCAGGGCACCACAATCCACATGCTTAGCGCGCCCCATGCCATCGACCGTGTGTTGGGTGGCGAGCCGGCCATTAGAGTGGCGACCCACCCGAAGAAGAGCAGGGCCATCAGAGCCCAGAAGAGGTAACGCCCCATGCCATCGCGGGCGCGCGTGGTCCCTAAGTAGAACCAGAGACCGGCAGCGAAGATGGCGACTTCAAGAATCGTCTCGGCAACCCAAAAATTCCAAAGTCCCAAGCCAACCTTGGGTCCTCCCGGCCACAACGGCAGGTCGGGGCGGTGGACGAGCCAGTCGAGGACCCAGTGGCTCAGGACAGCCAGTCCGATAATCCACGCCCCGCGCCGCGGGCGACGAATGGCGTAGTAGACGCCGCCCACCAGCACCGACCAGCCCGCGGCGGTCAGCAAACTATGCGAGATCGGGTAATCGTAGAAATCGAACGGTGACATTTTTGTGATGCCGGGTGCGATGCGCACGTGCTCGAGTCCGAGCAAAAGGAAGATCGGCCAGACGAGATCAAGAAACTGGGCTCCAAGAAACAGCGTCCCCAGGGACATGCGCGGGTCCAGTTTCTTGGCAGCCAGACCGACACCGAAGTGACCGATGAACATGAAAATAACTTAGCACGTTCGCGGGATCGCCCGCGGGCGGGCGCCCGCACGCCTTGCTCGGCTGCCGTGTTTCTCTGAAAAAGAAAACGCCATCCGGATTTTCCAGATGGCGTTGAGAATTGGAAAAACTTATGGACTCAGTCGGCGGCCGCGTGCGCCGCTTTGGTCGCGGACAGTTCTGATCCAATCCGCATCCCGTAGAACGACCGGTACACGAAGAAACAGACACCACGAAGAACACGAGCGCCAGGATGTGAGTCAGGCCGGAACCCTGGTCGCGTGTCAGCGAGACGGCCAGTTCCACCGCCAGCAACCCGAACAAGGTGGTGAACTTGATGACCGGATTCATGGCCACCGAAGACGTGTCCTTGAACGGATCGCCCACCGTGTCGCCAATCACCGTCGCGTCGTGCAGCGGCGTGCCTTTCTGCTTCAGCTTCGTTTCGACGATCTTCTTGGCGTTGTCCCAGGCGGCGCCGGCGTTGGCCATGAAGATGGCCTGGTAGAGACCGAAGATGGCAATCGAAATCAGGTAGCCGATAAAGAAGAACGGCTCCACGAAGGCGAACGCCAGGGTTCCGAAGAAGACGGCGAGAAAGATGTTGAACATGCCCTTCTGCGCGTACTTGGTGCAGATCTCGACCACCTTCTTGCTGTCGGCGACGGAAGCCTTCTCCGCGCCCTCGAGTTTGATGTTGGCCTTGATGAACTCCACCGCGCGATAGGCGCCGGTGGTCACGGCCTGCGTGGATGCGCCGGTGAACCAGTAGATCATCGCGCCGCCGGTAATCAGTCCCAGGAAGAACGGAGCGTGCAGCAACGAGAGCTTGTCCACATTCATGGTCAGCCCATTGGTCAAGCGCCATGATGATAGAGAAGATCATGGTGGTCGCGCCCACCACCGCAGTTCCGATCAGCACCGGTTTGGCAGTCGCCTTGAAGGTGTTGCCGGCGCCGTCGTTCTCTTCGAGCAAGTCCTTGGCGCGATCGAAATTCACGTCGATGTTGAAGTCTTTCTTGATTTCCGCCTTGACGTTGGGCACCTGCTCGATCAGCGAAAGCTCATAGACGGACTGCGCATTGTCGGTGACCGGGCCGTAGGAATCGACTGCGATGGTCACCGGGCCCATGCCCAGGAATCCGAAGGCGACCAGCCCGAAGGCGAATACCGGTGCGGCGATCATGGTGGCCGCGGCGCCCAGACCCATCAGGCTGAAGAAGTAGGCAATCGACATCAAAATCACCATCGAAAGTCCCAGCCAGTAACCCGAAAAGTTTCCGGCCACAAAACCGGAGAGGATGCCAAGCGATGCGCCGCCTTCTTTTGCCGAGGTCACTACTTCATTCACGTGGCGGGATTCCACCGAGGTGAAGACTTTGACGAGTTCGGGAATCAACGCACCGGCCAGCGTTCCGCAGGAGATGATCGAGGCCAGTTTCCACCACTGGGACGTGTCGCCGGCCATCGTGTCGGACCCCAGCGTGGGAATGATGAAGTACGAAACAATATAGGTTGCAATAATCGAAACAATCGACGTGATCCAGACCAGCGAAGTAAGTGGGGTTTCAAAATTCATTTCGTCGGCATTGCCGTAACGTGCCTTGGCGATGGCACCGTTTATGAAATAGGCAGCCGCGCTGGCCACCAGCATCATGATGCGCATGACGAAAATCCAGACCAGCAACTGCACCTGGACGGTCGGATTCTTCACCGCCAACAGAATGAAGGTGATGAGCGCGACGCCGGTCACTCCGTAGGTCTCGAAGCCGTCCGCGGACGGCCCCACCGAGTCGCCGGCATTGTCGCCAGTGCAATCGGCAATCACGCCGGGGTTGCGCGCATCGTCTTCCTTGATCTTGAAGACGATCTTCATCAAATCGGAACCGATGTCGGCGATCTTGGTGAAGATGCCGCCCGCAATACGTAAAGCCGCTGCGCCCAGCGATTCGCCGATGGCAAAGCCGATGAAGCAAGGTCCTGCGTAGTCACCGGAGACGAACAGCAGAATGAAAAGCATGATCAGCAGTTCCACCGAGATCAACATCATGCCGATACTCATGCCGGCTTCCAGTGGAATCTTGTAGATCGGGTAGGGTTTGCCGCGCAGACCCGCGAAGGCCGTGCGCGAATTCGCGAAAGTGTTCACGCGAATTCCGAACCATGCCACGCCGTAGCTGCCGGCTATGCCGACCAGGCTGAACAGCAGGATGATCGGCAGCGTGACCCCGATCGACTTCCCCGGCACGGGAGCCAGCCATCCGAAATAAAGCGCAATGATGACCGCAATAAACGCCCAAAGAACCAGGATAAATTTGCCCTGCGTGATCAGGTAGGTCTTGCAGGTCTCGTAAATCAACTCCGAGATCTCGAGCATGGCGCGATGAACGGGAAGGTTTTTGAGCTTGGTATAGATGGTCAACGCCGAAGAGCAGGCCGAACGCGCAGAACAGGAGTCCGATCATGAGGAGCTTGTGTCCATCGATGCTGCCGCCCAGGAAGGTCACGTCAGAAAGATCGGGCAGCTTGAGGGCAGCTTCGCCGCCAACGCTTTCACTTCCGGGTTGGGCCAGGGCGGTGGAGCAGCACAGAAGAAGGAGCGTTAGAACGGAAGCGAATGGGTTGCGAATTCGGCCGCCTAAGGACGTAGCCGTAGCCATCCAGGTGCGCATAAGAGGAGTCCTCCGATATGAAGAGCTTCGCGGGATTAAAAGTGTTTAGGTGCCTCGTACCGGCGTGCGGTGTCGCCCGAGCGCCGATGGAAGCGCGCCGGAAAAGCGCATTGCCGGTGTTCCGAACACGCTTCCACTGCAAGACATGAAATAGGAGTGCTGAGCTTGGCCGCGTCGGATTCAGTTCGAGCCGGGCCGGGCCAGGAAGAGGTGCAACTGTTCCTGGGACAGACTTCGGCACAAAACGGGCATTTATAGCATGTCGGTGAAGGGAGGTCAAACCCTCAGAAGTGGACGCGACGCGGGCACATTGCATGCGGCTGGGGTCAACGTTAAAGAAGAACTGGCCCATCCCGGGAAGGCAGCAATCCAAGGTAGCGGGTTGCGCTATTTTCAGATCGCGCGCGGCTTTGATATGATGACGGTGCGTGTATAAAAGCGGCTTGTCTCGTGGCCGCGCGCGACACTCCTCAGTAGCTCAATGGCAGAGCATCCGGCTGTTAACCGGAGGGTTGTAGGTTCGAGTCCTACCTGAGGAGCCATTCTTGAATCGCTCCGCGATCTCCAAAAGCAAAAGCCTGACTGCGTACTTGCGAGGGAGAAGTACCCCGCCAGCCCCACGCGGGCACGCTGCAAATACCAGCAGCCGACAGCAAAAATACACGAGATGATAGTTAAAGGCTGCCGCGGGAATTCTGGATTAGGGTGGGATTGGGATATTTGACCTCTCGCAGCCAAGCCGCGCAACATAACCCCACCACAACGATCAGCAAAGTGCAGAGCAGACTACCCTCAGGACCGACAGTACCGCCGGATAGCCAGGCCGGGCCGGACGAACTCGAATTCAGAAGATGGCCGGGCAGCGTTTGGCCACTGTCGGCGACACCATAAAAATAGGTCTCGCCCCAGTCGAAGGCCATGTGAAGTCCGATCGGCATCCAGAGATTGCCGGTTCTACGCAGCAAGAGGCAGGCCAGCAATCCAAAGGCGCCGGCGTTAAACAACCCGATCCAATCCTCTCCCGAGTTGCCGTGGTGAGAAGTAGCCGAAAAATGCCGCCGAGACAATTGCGGCGGGCCAGAAACCGATGCCCGCCGAGAGCGTGAATAGCCCGTATCCACGAGCGCGGAACTCCTCCCGCAGAGCGACAAGGATGAAAACGAACGCGTAGAGCGATGGCCCACTTCCAGACGTCGGCGCCGTGCAGTGCGATGCTTCCAAAATAGAAAACTCCAACGACTCGCATGGCAACCAGCAAACCAGTGATCGACGCGAAGCCGAGCAGAACGCCCTGCCAGAACTGGACGCGGAACATCCCACGCCAGGGCAAGCCGTAATCGGCAATGGTCCTGCCTTCGATACGCCCCATAACCCAACTGGCGAAGAGGAAGATGAGGAAGTTGATCACTTCGCAGACGAAGAAACAAGCGTGGTGGCGTCCGCACCAGGCAGCAGCAAGCGAACCACCCGGTTGGTGGCGTTGATCAACGCGGTGACGATCGCGAGGAAGATGAGCAGTCGCCAACCGGCGCGGAGTTCCGAGGAACCGTAGAACACACGATGGATGACAGATGGGCTGAGGGAGTGGTCGCCTTCACGCATAGAGTCGGAGGTTTCCTTGCCAGTGAGTACGATCCCGATCTGACGTTTGTTCCGGACAGGATGGTTTAGACATTCCCTAAATAAGGCTTCACCGCATTTGATCTAAGTAGTTGACTTGAAACGACTCCAGTTGATTCGTGCAGCTGCGAGAGGGACCGCGAATGCGAGCCGATCCCGTTGGTACGGCGGCGGTTCAATTCCTGGTTTCCTCTTGACAAGGCTGGCCACACATGTTGTAGTTTTTGAACCTCCCGCCTGTCCGGTCCTCAGGGTGAAGGCTGGTCAGTTTGGGTCCGGTTGGGCCCTTGGTCGAAAGATTTAAGCGAACCGCTCCCCCAGCGGCACGCTCAACGACTCTCCCCATGTAAGCCTCAGAACAGGGGCGCCTCTAGGCGACCTCGACGCTCAGCGTCTCCGGAGCTTCGCATCAATGGCGATTTTGCGCAGTCTGCCAAACCTGGTGATGAATACAATTCTGACGCGGCCTGAGCCGCCCCAAGCCGGTTCCGCAGCGGGACACGTGGCTAATCGAGACGGCACATCGAACGAATCGAATCACCGGCCCTTCCATTTGCTGATGGCAGGATTCGAGGCCTTGGATCTGGTCAACGTTGGCCTGTTGGTGACGAGCGCAGGCGGACAGCTCTTGCTGGCGAATCGCACCGCCGAACGCATCCTCAAAGGTCGAGACGGGCTGGAATTGACTCCGGCGGGCGCCGTTCGTACCTCTCTCAAATCCACACCCAGCTTGAATACATTGATGGAGATGGTGGCAAAGCCCGGAAGCGGGGTCGCGCGGGATTCAGTGCTGCCGGTACGACGACCATCCGGAAAGCGTCCGCTGACGGCGGTGGTTCGTCCGGTCGAGGGAATGCCGGCAAATGAGGATCCCATGACTCCGGCAACTCTGCTCTTCATTTTAGATCCCGAGATTCCGGCGGAGACGCTCGAAGCCGAGTTGCGGCAACTGTACGGACTTACCTTGATGGAGGCTCGCCTTGCCAATCTCCTGATGCAGGGTAAGGCGCTGGATGAGTGCTGTGAACTGCTTGAAATTCGCCGCTCCACGGCGCGAACACATCTGCAGCACCTGTTTGAAAAGGTCGGTGTGCAGAGGCAAAGCGAATTGGTGTCCTTGCTCCTGAAAAGCATCGGGCTGGTGGGCGCGGCGAACAAGGCGACCAAACCCCGTGCTCGCAGCCTGCCCTCCAGCATGTAACGTCGCGCTCTGTCCTGAATTATTCCTGGTTGCCAGTTAGAAATAGAAACCGCTGCAGAAAAGATTCCAGAGTTTCGCGAGCAGGGAGAGGTGTTCCTCGGGAAAAGCGGGGAGTATTCAGTGATGGAGTGATACCAACTGCCTTTTATTCATGACAGCTCGATCTGACGGAGTGGAACGGGTAAGGGGCGAGTTTCTTCCAGCGCAGTGTGCATTCGCGCCCTCCTACCGCCAAGGCCCTTCTTCCCGGAGGTCAAATTCCACGAAGTCAAACAACACACCCGCTACCTGCAGTAAGGAAGCATCCCTCGGCGAAACATCTTTATTTCTTTTCCGCAGCGAGCACTTCTCGTAACTGGGTGGCAGCTTGCGCGCGTCTGGCGGGGTCTTGCTGAGTCACCAGCTTCTGGCACAGTTTCCGCCAACGATTCTTTTCGATCGTGGTCATGATAATAGGAACGCGTCGCCCGCGGCCAGTTTGCAAGCTCTTTCAAAATTCCTGTGCGCACTCGAATCGCCGGTTTGCCGAGCAATCATCAAGTGGAAGCGGCTGCAATCAGGCCAACCTGAAAAAGCAAGCGCGTTCCAGCAAACTCAACGTACAAACTTTCAAACTGGACCTGTAAGAATCAAAATTGCTTTGAACGAGTGACAGCTTCATTTTTTGCTGCGTAATGGTAATGCTCAGAGTTCAGGATCTTTCTGGTTAGGCGGCAAGTAGTCAGCGAGAAACGAGAAGGGCTAGCTGAGAATCTGACCCGGACATTTTCGTAAATTATTGAAACAAAACGACAATAATCGATCGATGGGCATCGACAGAGTCGTGATAGAATCAGGACTCCGCTATCCTCCTCCCCCGAAAACTGAAGAGGAGTGAACCATTGATGTTCCGTAAAACCTTTCTGCTTTTCCTTGTTCTTTCGCTTAGCTCCTTCCTGGTTACAACCTCCGGTGCCCAAACGGCGAATTTGACGGCCGCTCAGGTGGTTGAGAAAAATGTGTCAGCCCGGGGTGGCCTGCAAGCTTGGCGCGCGGTCCATACCATTTCCTGGTCAGGGAAACTAGATGCCGGGGCAGGAGACTCGGCGGCGCGCAGTCGGCGGTTTACTCAAGGGCATATGGCGCCCACCAGCAGTACCGAGCCCGCCAAAATGGCTGACGGGGACAAGCAAGTCCAGTTGCCCTTCGTGTACGAGATGAAGCGTCCGCGCAAGTCGCGCATGGAAATCGAATTTGCCGGCAAAACTGCGGTCCAGGTGTATGACGGCGCGAACGGATGGAAGGTGCGCCCCTATTTGAATCGCAATGACGTGGAGCCGTTCACGCCGGATGAAGCCAAAGCCGAAAGCGAAAAGGCAGATCTGGACGGGTATCTGGTCGACTACGCCGCCAAGGGAACGAAAGTTGACCTCGACGGGATGGAAAAGGTTGAAGGGCACGATGCCTACAAGTTGAAGGTCACGAACAAAAGCGGACACGTCCAATATGTTTGGGTCGACGCGCAGAGTTTTCTGGATGTGAAGGTCTCCGGCACGCCGCGCCGCATGGACGGCAAGATGCACAATGTTGTGATTTACCAGCGTGACTTCCGGAACGTGCAGGGTTTGATGGTTCCTTTTGTGCTCGAGACAGCCGTCGAGGGCTACAGGGAAACCCACAAAACCGTGCTCGAGACGGTCGCCGTGAATCCTAAGCTTGACGATTCCTTGTTCGTGAAGCCTCAGGCCAAGTAACAAGTTCTGTGACGAGGCGCCCGGCACTCCGGGCGCCTCTGAAGAAACTGCAGGGAATGTGGCAATCTTCGCGGTGACCGGTGCTTCTCCCGTCCCCCCAGAGCACGCCGACATACAAAGCGCTCCCCCCATTGACCTGCAAGGTTCGCGGTAATGAAAGTAAGGGCCGGTTCAATCCTTCCCCGCGGTAATAAGCTTGACCGCGCGGAAGTCTGGCGGACTGTATTTGCGGGGCAAAGAAGACCATGAATAAGCCGGCGGTCGTCGGTTCCTTCGTCGTAATCGCATTAGGCGCCTTTATCGCAGGCCGCTTCAGTGGCGGATCCAGCCAACAACATCACTCTTCTGCGAAGCGGGTCCTTTACTACGTGGACCCCATGCACCCGGCCTACAAGTCGGACAAGCCGGGGACCGCACCCGACTGCGGGATGGCTTTGGAGCCGGTGTACGAAGGCGATGATCCTGCGGCCAACCTGCAGTTGCCTGCGGGGTCGGTTTCGATCACCGCTGAGAAGCAGCAACTGATCGGAGTACGGACCGAGACGGTCGAAAAGAACTCCGGTTCGCGGCTGGTGCGCACCACCGGGCGAGTCGCTCCCGACGACAATCGGGTGTATCGCCTGATGGCCGGGACGGACGGCTCGATTCAGTCGCTGCAGGATAACCCTGCCGGAACGGTGGTCAAGAAGGACGAGGTGCTGGCCACCTTCTACAGCCGTGAGTTTCGGAACGCCGAACAAGCCTATCTCGGTTCGCTTGCCAGCATTGATCGTCTAAAAGGTGTGCGCGAAGATGAGCAGGGTCGGATCAATGACTCGAGTATCCGAATCAACGAAGAACAGTTGCGAACGCTGGGGATGGGCGAACCGCAAATCCGCGAGCTTGCAAAAACGCGCCAGGTTACCGGCGACATCACGGTGGTTGCTCCGGTGGACGGTGTCGTACTGTCCCGCTCGATTTCTCCGCAACAGCGTTTTGAGAAGGGATCTGAGTTTTATCGGGTGGCGGATCTGAGCAAGATCTGGATCATCGCCGATGTTTACGGCGATGAAGCGACGGCATTGCGTCCCGGCGCCAAAGCAACGGTGCTGATTCGCGAGCTTTCGAAGACTGTGACCGCGACCGTTAGCGATACCCCTCCGGTGTTCGACCCGGCTTCGCGGACTCTGAAGCTGCGCCTGGAGACTGACAATCCGGGGTTGCTCCTGCGTCCCGATATGTTTGTGGATGTCGAATTTCACGCGCCGGCTCCAAAAGGCATCTCGATTCCCGCCGAAGCGGTTCTCGATAGCGGCATGCAAAAGATCGTTTATCTCGAGACCAGTGACGGCGTATTCGAGCCGCGAGCCGTGGAATTGGGCACATCGTTTGGCGGCCGCGTTACCGTAAAGCGCGGGCTCGCAGAGGGTGACCGCGTGGTAACCGCCGGCAATTTCCTGATCGATTCGGAGAGCCGCATGAAGCCTGCGGCCTTGCGGACGGTGGACGAAAAGCGCGATAGCGCGCAGCCGACTCCGGCGCCCGTGCAAAACGCAGCGCTGACGCGCGATCCCGTCTGCGGTATGTCGCTGGACCGCGAGAAGGCCATTACCAGTGGCCTTACGGAAACCTATCGCGGTGAGACCTTTGTTTTCTGCTCAGACAAATGCCACAAACAATTCCTGCAGGATCCCGCCAGGTACTCGGAGGACAAGTTAAGGAGCGCCGCAGATTCCGGAACGGGGCGCCGGGATGATTAACCGCCTCATTACTTTTTCGGTCCGCAACAAGTTCCTGATCTTCGCGTTTGTCGCGGCGGCCTGTATCTGGGGAACGTGGTCCATGATGCATCTGCCCCTGGATGCGACCCCGGACCTGAGCGAAACGCAGGTCATTATCCTTTCTCGCTGGGATCGAAGTCCCGACATCATCGAGGACCAGGTCACCTATCCCATCATCTCCGCAATGACCGGGGCGCCCAAGGTCAAGACGGTGCGAGGTATTTCCGACTTCGGCTTTTCTTACGTGTACGTGGTCTTCGAAGAAGGCACCGACATCTACTGGGCCCGTTCCAGGACGCTGGAGTATCTCTCCGGGGTGAACTCGCGGCTGCCGCAAGGCGTCAAGACGGAGATTGGTCCGGATGCCACGGGACTGGGCTGGATCTTCCAATACGTTCTGAAGGATGAATCGGGAAAGCACAGCTTGGCGGAGCTTCGTTCCTACCAGGACTGGTATCTCAAGTATTACCTCAAAGCGGTTCCCGGCGTGGCTGAAGTCGCATCGCTGGGCGGATTCACCCAGCAATACCAGATCAACGTGGACCCGAACCGGCTGCGTTCCTATGGAATTCCGATCTCCAAGGTAGCCGATGCGGTGCGCAGCGGGAATAGCGAAACGGGCGCGCGCCTGCTCGAGTTTGGGGGCGCCGAGTACATGATCCGTGGCCGGGGATACGTGAAATCGGCACAGGATCTTGAAGACATTGTTTTAGCCAACGAGAACGGAACGCCGATCCGCATCAAGGACGTGGGCGAAGTGGTGCTTGGACCGGATATCCGACGCGGTGCGGCCGACCTGGATGGCACCGGCGAGGTGGTTTCCGGCATCGTCATCATGCGCGAGGGTAGCAACGCCCTCGACGTGATCGAGCGTGTAAAAGCGCGCCTGGGGGAAATCGAACCAGGCATGCCGCCCGGTGTAAAGGTTGTTCCTGTCTATGACCGGTCGGAACTGATCCGGCGCTCCATCTCGAATGCGCGTTCGACGCTCATCGAAGTCATCTTAACGGTCGTTGTCATCATTCTGATTTTCCTGTGGCACTTCCCGAGTGCGGTCATCCCGGTGGTGACGATCCCGGTGGCGATCCTGTTGACGTTCATTCCGCTGCAGTACGCGGGCGTGAGCATCAACATCATGTCCCTGGCGGGGCTGGCGATTGCTTGCGGCGAACTGGTGGATGCCGCGATCGTGGTGGTGGAGCAGACCCATAAGAAGCTCGAGATTTACGAGCGCTCCGGCCAGCCTTTCCGATACGAGGAAGTGATCCTGGAAGCCGTGAAGGAGGTCGCGGGTCCGACGTTCTTCGCGCTGCTGGTCATCGCGGTGGCTTTTCTTCCGGTGCTGGTGCTGGAAGGCCAGGAAGGGAAGCTGTTTCGGCCGCTGGCATACACCAAGAACTTCGCCATGCTGGTAGCCGCGGTTCTCGCGCTCACGCTGGACCCCGCACTCCGACTGTTGCTGGTGCGGCGACCGCGCGGTCTCGGGTTGCAGCAGACCTGGTTGCAAAGATTTTTCGGGGCGATCATGGGCGGGAAGATTCGTGCCGAAGAAAAGCACCCCATTACCGGCCCCATGATGCGGTTCTATGATCCGATCGTGCGCTGGACGCTGCGCTATAAGACGCAAGTGATCGCGGGCGCCCTGGTGCTGGTGGTTCTCACCCTTCCTCTGTTCTGGAAAATCGGCTCGGAGTTCATGCCGCCGCTGGAAGAGGGCTCTTTGCTGTACATGCCGACGACCATGCCGGGCATTTCCATCGCCGAGGCGCAGAGGTTGCTGCAAGTCACCGACGGCATCCTGAAGAGCTTTCCGGAAGTGGACCACGTTCTCGGCAAGACAGGGCGCGCGGACACGGCGACCGATCCCGCCCCGCTTTCCATGCTGGAGACGGTCATCGTCCTGAAGCCGTACTCCGAATGGCGGAGGGCGCATACGTGGTATTCGTCATGGGCGCCCAACTGGACGCTGCCTGCGCTCCGGCACATCACCTCGGATCATATTTCGGAGACAGAACTGGTTGCCCAGATGAACGAGGCCTTGAAGATTCCGGGCCTCTCCAATTCCTGGACGATGCCCATTCGGGGGCGCATCGAGATGCTTACCACCGGCATCCGCACGCCCGTCGGGTTGAAAATCCAGGGTGGCGACGTGAATCGCATCCAGGAAATCGGCCGGCAGGTCGAAGCGGTGCTCGCGACCGTGCCCGGCACGCGCAGCGTGTTCTCCGAGCGTACCGGGGATGGCTATTTCCTCGATGTGACCTGGGACCGGAAGGCGCTGGCCAGCAACGGACTGTCAGTGGAGGATGCGCAGAATGCGCTTTCGACCGCGGTCGGGGGCGAGAACGTAAGCACCACCATCGAAGGTCGGGAACGATATCCGATCAACGTTCGCTACAAGCGCGACTTCCGCTCGGATCTGGAAGCGCTGGGTAAAGTGCTGGTCACCGCGGGCGGGGACAAGCAGATTCCGCTCTCCGAACTGGCGACCATCCGCATGCTGAACGGTCCGTCCATGATCCGCAACGAAGACGGGCTGCTTACGGGATATGTGTTTGTCGACCTCGCGGGCCCGGCCCCGGGCGATTACGTGATGCAGGCTCGCCGCGAACTCCAAACCAAGCTTCGCCTTCCTGCCGGCTACACCGTTTTGTGGAGCGGGCAGTACGAATCCGCGGAGCGGGTGCGGCAGCGACTGATGCTGGTGGTTCCTGTGACCCTGGCGATCATCCTGTTCCTTCTCTACTGCAACACGCAGTCGATGGTGAAGACGGCAATCATCACGCTGGCAGTACCTTTCTCGGCAGTGGGCGCGCTGTGGATGGTCTACCTGCTGGGTTACAACATGAGCATCGCGGTGTGGGTCGGTATCATCGCGCTGCTCGGCATCGACGCCGAGACGGGCGTCTTCATGTTGCTGTACCTCGATCTGGCCTATGAGAAGGCCAAACGGGAGCACGCACGGCTCACCCGCACGCAGCTCTATGAAGCGATCGTGGAGGGAGCGGCGAAACGCCTGCGCCCGAAGTTTATGACGTTTGCCACCATGAGCGTCGGCCTGATTCCCATCCTGTGGTCAACCGGCACAGGTTCGGGGATCATGAAGCGGATCGCCGCACCGATGGTAGGCGGAATCGTCACGTCGTTCCTGCTCGAGTTGCTGGTTTACCCCGCGATTTACGCATTCTGGCGGGAGAGAGACCTGCACCCTGAGGCTGACAGCGAGTTTGCGGGAGGGGCGAAGCCGACCACGTCCTACCTCGAGCTGGGCACCATCAAAAACCGGAACGCTGTTCCGGTATCGTCCGCGGAGTAGATCGCGCACTTCATGCCGTAGGAGTTTCGGCCTGTTGGATCGGGACCGTCGCGGGCATGAGCACTCCCGGATGCTGCCCAACACAATCCGGCAATCCTCGTTTACAACTTGCAATAATTGCCGCGAAACATCTCATTGACATGAGGGCGGGAGCACCTTAGCATCCCCAAATTAACTGGCTGCTGCCGCGATTCGCGGGCGATCTGCTGTCCAGTGGGGAGTGTGTCCTCGCATGAGTTTGCGCGATTTTCTTTCCAAACAGTTCATCGATGTTATTGATTGGGTCGAGCCGCCGGATGGCGTTCTCGCGTACCGCTATCCCATGCAGGATCGCGAAATCCAGAACGGCGGCAAGCTGACCGTCCGCGATTCCCAGATGGCCGTGTTTGTGAACGAGGGACGCGTCGGCGACGTGTTTGGGCCGGGCTTGTATACGCTGAACACTCAGACGCTGCCCATCCTCACCTACATCATGAATTGGGATAAGGCCTTCAAGTCCCCCTTCAAGTCAGACGTGTACTTCTTCATTACCCGGCTGCAGACCAACCAGCACTGGGGCACGCAAAATCCGATCACCATCCGGGACAAGGAATTTGGCGCGGTCCGACTGCGGGCCTTCGGGATTTATACCTATCACCTTGCCGACCCAAAGCTGTTCTATACGAAGGTAAGCGGCACGCGCGACGCGTACCGGGTCGAAGACCTGGAGGGCCAGCTGCGCAACACCATCGTGGGCAGGATCACCGACACGTTCGCTGGCAGTCAGGTGCCGTTCCTCGACATGGCCGCGAACCAGGTCGCGCTGTCGGAGAAGATTGCTGGACAGTTGAAGCCCGCCTTTACCGATCTCGGGCTTGTGCTGGACAGCTTCGTCGTCGAGAACCTGTCACTGCCGGATGAGCTGCAGAAGATCCTCGATCAGCGCATCGGGATGAACATGGTCGGGGACATGGGACGCTACACCCAGTACCAGGTAGCGCAGTCGATCCCAATCGCCGCTGCGAACGAAGGTGGCGGCGCGGCCGGCGTCGGGGCTGGACTGGGCGCGGGCATGGCCATGGGGCAAGCCATGATGGATGCCATCAAGAAGGGAAGCGCCAGCCCCGGTCCGGAAGGCGGTGCGCCTGCTGCTGGCGGCGCAGTGGCGGCGGGAGCGGACGCCAAGTTCTGCCTGAATTGCGGCAAGTCGATTCCCAAAGTCAGCAAGTTTTGTCCGAACTGCGGCCAGGCTCAGCCGTAGCGTGTGCCCGGATGAACGGAATTGAGTGGATCGTCGAAGCTCATGGCTGCACCCCCGGGGTGCTCGCCGACTTGGCGGTATTACGGGCGTTATTTGAGCGCATCGTCTGTGATCTGAAGCTGCGCCCTGTCGGGCCGACGCATTTCCACCAGTTCCCGCAGACCGGCGGAATTACGGGGTTGTGTTTGCTCGCCGAATCCCATCTTGCAGTGCACACCTTTCCCGAATTCTGCTCACTCTGTCTCAACCTCTTCTGCTGTGTTCCCCGCGCTGAATGGGACTTCGACGGCGCTCTCAAGGAAGTATTTGCGGCGAGTTCCGTAACGGTACGGCGCGTGATCCGGCCCTACATTCCCGCCGAAGAGCTTTCGAGAGAGCGTGCCCCCGCAAGCGCGAGCCACCTGCCTGCCGGGAGCCCAGCAAAATGAGCCAGCCCTCCGGCACCTGTCCCAACTGCGGCGCCAAGATTGTGTTTCGCTGGTCGAGCAGCGTGCAGACGGTGTGCGAGTATTGCAAGTCGATTCTGGTGCGCACGGATGTGGACCTCAAGAAAGTCGGTCAGGTTGCCGATCTGCCGCCGGATAGTTCTCCCATTCAGATCGGGACCGAGGGAAATTACAACCACAAAGCGTTCACCGCCATTGGCCGAATCATTTACGAGTACGAGCAAGGCAGCTGGAACGAATGGCACTTGATGATGAACGACGGGACCAGCGGCTGGCTCTCCGATGCGCAAGATGAGTATGCGGTATCGTTTTCCGCACCCGGACGGAAACTTCCCGAAGCCGCTCAGTGCCAGGTCGGGCAAGCCTACGTGTGGGATAACCAGCGATATACCGCGACTACGATCACCACCGCTCACTACCGCGGAGTCCAGGGGGAATTGCCTTTTCAATATTGGGATAAAGAGGACGTGATCTTCGTCGATCTGCGATCGGAAACCGGAAAGTTCGCCACCATCGATTACAGCGATGAGAAGCCGGCACTGTATCTGGGCGAGATGGTCGAGTTTGAAAGCCTGGCTCTCAAGAATCTGCGCAGCTTCGAGGGATGGTCATGAACGCCGGGACTCCGCCGGGCAAGCCGCAAGTGAAGGCGCTCAACTGTCCGAACTGCGGGGCCGCATTGACGCTCCGCTCTTTCAATAACGCGGTAACCATCGTCTGCGACAGCTGTCATTCCATTCTGGACGCGAAGGATCCGAACCTTCAGATCCTGCAAAAGTTCAAGGTTGCGACCGATGAGGTTCCACCTCTGATCCCGCTGGGCACACGCGGAAAGATTCGGGGAGCCGACTACGAGGCGATCGGCTTCGAGCGGCGCACGATTCACGTCGATGGCATCCCCTACAGCTGGCACGAATATGTCCTGTTCAACCCGTACAAGGGCTTCCGCTATCTGACCGAATACAACGGGCACTGGAATGACGTCAGCATTTTGAAGGCTTTGCCTGAGGTCCTTCCCTACGCCAGCCCGCCGAAGGTCAAGTATCTGGGCGAGACTTACCGGCACTTTCAAACCGCGAAGGCCGGGACCTCGTTTGTGCTGGGCGAGTTCCCGTGGCAGGTGCGTGTGGGGGAGTCCGCGGAGGTAACTCGACTACGTCTCCCCGCCGCGCGTGCTGTCGAGTGAACAGACCGGGAACGAAGTTACCTGGTCGATGGGCGAGTATCTGTCGGGTAAAGATGTTTGGAAAGCGTTTGGTCTGCGGGGTGATCCGCCGGAAGCGGTCGGCGTATATGAGAACCAGCCCTGCCCGGTCAACGCTGACACGAAGAATATCTGGGTGGCGTTTGGCGCGTTCTTGCTGGCGCTGGTGGTCATGATGATCGGCTTCGACTTGGCGGCGCGCAACGAACCGGTCTTCACCGGTTACTACAAATACGATTCGAACCATCGCGGAGAGGCGTCGTTTGTCACCGACGATTTCGAGTTGAAGGGACACACCTCGGATATTGAGGTGGTTACCAGCACCGATCTCAATAATCGCTGGATCTACCTGAATTACGCCCTGATTAACGAGTCGACCGGACAGGCCTTCGATTTTGGCCGGGAAGTGAGCTACTACCACGGCTATGACTCCGACGGAGCGTGGTCGGAGGGCAGCGCAAACGACAGCGTGGCTGTACCCAAAGTCCCGCCCGGACGCTACTACCTGCGCGTGGAACCAGAAGGTGATCCGGGGTACGGGGTCACCTACTACACCGTGACCGTAAAGCGTGACGTGCCGCAGTACAGCTTTTACGGCATTGCCCTCGGGGCGCTGCTGCTGCCGGCTGTGTTGCTGACGTGGCGATCGCTTAGCTTCGAACACCTCCGTTGGGCCGAGAGCGACCATCCGCCCATCAAGTTGGGAGATAACGAATGATACGGAGCCTCTACCTCGTCTACGGGGCCGCAGTATTGCTTGGTTTGGGCGTCGCGCAGTACCAGGGCTGGAGCCTGGCTACGGTGAATGAAGTCAAAAATGTTCCGCGATCCGTGCGCGACAACCCGGGATCCTACCGGTCAGTCTACAGCTCCTATCACCATTACACGGGAGGCAAATGAGATGAGCCCTACGCTGGTGAGCAGTGTGGTCAATGCGGTGGTATTCGCGTTCCTGGGAATCGTGGTATTCACCGTGGCGTTTCTGGTGATGGATAAGCTGACGCCATACCACCTCTGGAAGGAGATCGTGCAGGAGCACAACACGGCGCTCGCGATCCTGGTGGGGCGCCATGTCGATCGGTATCTGCATCATCATCGCGGCTGCGGTTCACTAAACTTGTGGCGCATCCTGCTATTCATCACGGTCCTGCTGATCGCGGCCTGCGGTCTGATCTACGAACTGATCGCGGGAACGCTTGCCAGCTACCTGCTGGGCGACAGCGTGCTTCAGTTCTCGACCATCATTGGCTGTTACCTGTTTGCGATGGGCATCGGCAGTGCGCTATCGCGCTATGTCAATCGCGGGCTCGCCTACCGCTTTGTGTGGATCGAACTGATGCTGGGCGTGATCGGCGGCTTCTCTTCGGCTTTGCTCTTTCTTGCATTCGCCTACACCCAGGGATTTCAGCTGCTCATGTACGCGCTGGTGGTGGTGATCGGGATGCTCGTCGGTCTCGAGATTCCGATCCTGATGCGCATGGTGCGCGAGCGTTACCAGTTTCGGGATGTCGTGGCCCACGTGCTGACCTTCGACTACCTGGGTGCGCTGGGAGCCTCGCTGCTGTTTCCGATCCTGCTCGTTCCTCGACTCGGGCTGGTGCGCTCCGCAATGCTGTTTGGGCTTATCAACGTTGCCGTCGCGCTTTGGAGTACTTTCCTGTTTGCGAAGCAGTTGCCGTCGACGCACACTCTTCGCATCCTGTGCGTATTGGTGATATGCGGACTTGGGGCGGGACTGGCGCAGGCAAAGTACATCACAGCGGCCGCCGAGGACAACATTTATGCAGACGAGATCATCTTCGCGCGCGATACGCGCTATCAGCACATCGTTCTAACCCGGTTCAAGGATGACGTCCGGCTCTTTCTGAACAGCCATCTGCAGTTCAGTTCGAGAGATGAATATCGCTATCACGAGGCCTTGATTCATCCCGGGCTGTCGGCCGTGCCCGCGCCTCGGCGGGTGCTGGTTCTGGGCGGAGGCGATGGCCTGGCGGTGCGCGAGATTCTGAAGTATCCACAAGTCGAAAGTGTCACGCTGGTGGATCTGGACCCGGAGATGACGCGCTTATTTTCTACCCATCCGATGCTCACGGCTCTAAATCAGAAATCGTTCCTGTCGCCGAAAGTTCGCATCGTCAACGCGGACGCGTTCCCCTGGGTGGACACGAATACCGACAGCTTCGATTTCATTGTCATCGACTTTCCCGATCCCACCAACTATTCGCTGGGCAAACTGTATACGACCGCCTTTTACAAGGCCGCCGTACGCCACCTGAGCGCACAGGGCCTGATGGTGGTGCAGAGTACCTCGCCCATGTTTGCGCGGGACTCGTACTGGTGCATCGTCGAGACGCTGAAACAGGCTGGACTCAAGACCTACCCCTATCACGTTTATGTCCCTTCCTTTGGGGAATGGGGCTTCGTCATCGCTTCCACGCGCGAGTACGACGCCTCCCGCGTTGCTGCCGGTGGGACTGCGTTTCGTTTCCGTCGATGGTCTACCGTCGATGTTTCAGTTCCCACCGGACATGTCGCCGATGGCGATGCCGCCGAACCGTTTGAACGACCAGGTCCTGGTGCGTGCCTATGACCAGGACTGGAAGGACATCAGTCATTGAGGGTCTCGCGCCGGAAGTTTTTGCAGGCCGGCAGTGCGGCCCTGGTCGGGCTTTCGGTAAAGGGTGATCGACCGATCGCCGGCGGTTTTGTGAATGACTCTTTCCAACTGGGTCACATGCTTCGCGACCATGGCTCCTTCCCGATCGCAAAAAAAGTCGAAAAGCATGCGGTGGTCATTGTGGGCGGAGGGATTGCCGGTCTCAGTGCAGCTTGGCGATTGCGCAAGAAAAGCTTCAACGACTTCGTGCTGCTGGAGATGAATGAGCAGGCGGGAGGCAACTCGCGCTGGGGCGAAAACGAATTCACGGCGTTTCCGTGGGCTGCACATTATGTCCCGGTGCCGGGACCGAAGGCGACCTATGTCCGCGAACTCTTCGAAGAATTGGGGGTTCTAAAGGACGGTGTCTGGGACGAACGCTTCCTATGTTTCACGCCGCAAGAGAGGTTGTTTCTGTACGGCCGCTGGCAGGACGGGATTGAGCCCGCGATCGGGCTCAGCGAGAAAGATCGCGATCAGTTTCGCCGGCTGGAAGACCTGATTCACAAGTTTCGCGCCGCCGGCGGGTTCACGATTCCGATGGAGCGTGGGCTCACGCGAGAAAACGCCGATCTCGACCGGATACCGTTCAGCGAGTGGCTGCGCAGTCAGGGAATCGGTTCGCGGATTCTCAGCTGGTACCTGAACTACTGTTGCCGGGACGACTTCGGAGCGCTAGCCTCCGAGACCTCGGCATGGGCCGGGATTCACTACTTCGCGTCCCGCGAGCCCGAGGAAAAGGGCCCATTGACCTGGCCCGAGGGCAATGGCTGGATCGTGAAGCGCCTTCTGGAACGGGTTGGGGCGTTCGTTCGCAGCGGGCAGATGGTGCACCACATCACGCGTCACGGAAATCGATTCAGAGTGTTTTCCGGGGACACCGAGTATCGGGCAGAGGCGGTCATTTTCGCGGCGCCCACGTTCCTCGCTCCGTACGTGGTCGAGGGATTTAGTCCGCTTCATGACTTCGAATATTCACCCTGGCTCACTGCGAACTTGACGTTGGAGCATGTACCGGCCAGCTACGGATCGGATCCAACCTGGGACAACGTGGTGATGAATTCGCCCACCCTGGGATATGTGGATGCCATGCATCAGAGTGTTCAAAGCCATGTGGAACGCACAGTGTGGACCTTCTACTGGGCGCTGGCGGAAGCTGCGCCGGCCGCAAACCGGCAATTGCTCCTGGAGAAGGATTGGAGCTATTGGAAGGAAGCGATCCTGCGCGATCTGGAGCGTGTGCATCCTGACATCCGGCAATGCGTCTCGCGGATCGACATCATGCGCTTTGGCCATGCCATGGCCAGACCGAAACCGGGCGCAATCTTCTCGGCGGAACGACGCAAACTGGCCAGCCTCGACGGCCACCTGTTATTCGCGAACTCCGATCTCAGCGGGTTCTCGATTTTTGAAGAGGCGCAGTACCGGGGTGTGCGCGCTGCGGAGAAAGTCCTCCGCCGGCTGAGCGGAACTGGAAAAGGTTCACCCGTCTAGCAGGGGGACCGAACTTGCCAGGCAGACGGTTCGGGTTGGGCAAGCCGACGGGCGGGGACACCCGTTGCTCCACGAGCGCCCGACGGTTGCTTCAAAATCGCGAGTCTTGTCAATCGGCCACCGCAAAGGCGACGATCGTCCGGCCGGAAGAACTTCCTTCATCCTGCATTTCCCGCAAGAGTTCCGACTCAAGACCATCTGGATCAACTTCCATCTCGCAGGCCGCGATCTGTTCGTCCGTGGCGCCCTGAAAGCAAAGCTCGCAAACGCCCAGGCCGTCTTCGGAACGCACTGGAGGTCCGAATGCCCGACAAGTGATGGGACGGGTGGCGTAGAGGTCACAGGTTCCGGTTGCCGGATCGAGGGCGGGGCAGGGCTCATCGTTCGCGAAATCAGCAAAGAGTTGTTCCGCGTCTTCGTCCTCAGCGAGGATTCCGGAATTCGGATCTCCGGGAAATGCGCGAGACAGGCGGGAGACGGCTTCACGCGCACGTTGTCGGACCGCGGCTGCGCGCCGCGGATCGCGACTCTGCAATTCAACTAAGCCGTGCTGCAACCGGGCGGCATCAAGTGGGCTGATCGAGAAGACGCCCATGCAGCATTGTGCGCAGCCGGGACGGCAAACGAGCCAGGGACCACTTCTTCGGGTCGCGTGGGCCAGGGCCGCATCCACGATCTGGACCAGAGTCTGGTCTCCGGCTGGCAGGGTCGACGTCCGCATAAACAAAGGATAGCGCAGTCGCGGCTGAGACGCAGAATTCTTGCCCCGCTAGCTGTGGCCGCCACTGCCGGTCAACTCACGAACGATACTTCCAACAAACGCTTTCGCGTCGCCGAACAGCATAAGGTGTTATCGAGGTAATAGAGCGGATTGTCGATGCCCGCGAAGCCAGGGCTCATGCCGCGCTTGATGACCATCACTGTGTGCGCCTTGTCGACATCGAGGATGGGCATGCCGTAGATCGGGCTGGACGCGTCGGTGCGGGCGGCGGGATTTGTGACGTCGTTGGCGCCGATTACCAGCGCAACATCGGTCTGGGGAAAATCGCTGTTGATGTCCTCCATGTCCATGAGCCGGTCGTAGGGAATGTCGGCTTCAGCGAGCAGAACATTCATGTGTCCCGGCATGCGGCCCGCTACGGGGTGAATCGCGAATCGGACCTCGACGCCGCGCTTGCTGAGTGCGTCGTAGAGTTCGCGAACTTTATGTTGCGCCTGGGCGACGGCCATGCCGTAGCCGGGCACGATGACCACTTTGTTGGCCGCTGAAAGAATGGCGGCGGCCTCTTCAGCGGTGGCGCTCCGGACAGACTTTGCTTCCTGTCCGGCTGCCGCGGCAGGTTGCACCTGGCCGAAGGCGCCAAACAGAACATTCGTGAATGACCGGTTCATGGCCTTCGACATGATCACCGACAAGATCAGACCGGAAGACCCGTCGAGCGCGCCCGCCACGATCAGGAGTTTGTTGTTCAGCACGAATCCCATGGCCGCGGCCGACAGTCCGGCGTAGGCATTCAACAGGGAGATGACAGTGGGCATATCCGCGCCGCCGATCGGGATCACCAGCAACACACCAAAGGCCAGTGCGATGACCAGCATGAACGGATACAGATGCCGTGGCTTCCGGATGGAGCACCAGATACACCGCCAGCACAACCGCGATTGTCAACAACAGGAAATTGACGAGATTCTGTCCTTTATATGTCAGTGGGCGCTGCGGCAGGATCTCCTGGAGTTTGCCGGCGGCCATCAGGCTGCCCGTGAACGTCAGCGAGCCGAGGATCACCTCCATCGACAGGACCGACATCATGAAGCGCGAAATGTCGGGGGTGCGCAGATAAAACTCGGCCGTCCCGACGAGGGTCACGCACAGCGCCCCGAACGCGTGGCTCAGCGCGGTTCGCTGCGGGACTGCGGTCATCTGCACGCGCCCAAGGGGAACGCCGATGATCGTGCCCAGAACCAGCGCGATGGCGATCCACTTATAGTCGACGATGCCGTGGTGGAGCAGGGTTCCGGCAATTGCGAGCAGCATGCCCACTTCGCCGGCCCAGACGCCGTGCCGCGCGGTGGTTGGCGAACTCATCCATTTCAGCGACAGGATGAATAGCGCGCTCGCGACCAGGTAGATGATCTCGATGATGAGCTGGTTCCCAGCGAATTCGTTCATGGTTTGGTTGCCGGACGGCTGGATTTGAACATCTTCAGCATGCGGTCGGTGATCAGAAAGCCGCCCACGATGTTGCTGGTGGCTGCAACGACCGCTATGGTGCCGAGGATCGCCGAAAGGGTGCTCTTGTGTTCGCCCACGAGCACGATCGCGCCCACCACGGCGATCGCGTCCAAGGCATTCGTTAGAGACATCAGGGGAGTGTGCAGCAAAGGCGAAACCCGGCGGATGACTTCAAATCCAATGAATCCCGCCAGCATGAAAATGAACAACCCATTGATCAGGATGGAACCATTCATCTGTCCTCCCGGAAAATCTTATTGGCCCTGCGCCACCGGCGCCGCCATTCCGAAAAATTCGCGGACGCGCGCGTTGACCACTTCACCAGCGTGCGTCACAAGTGTCTCCCGAACGATTTCGTCGTCCAAATTCAGCTGCAGCTTCTGCTCTTTGACCAGATGAAGAAGGAACGCAGTCACATTGCGCGCATACATCTGGCTCGCATGGTAGGGCACTCCGCTAGCCACGTTAATTGCCCCGATAATCGTGACGCCATGCCGGGTCACGGTCTCGCCGGCTTTGGTCAGTTCGCAGTTTCCTCCACGCTCCGCCGCCAGATCGAAAATGACTGAGCCTGGGGCCATGCCTTTCACCATCTCTTCGGTCACGAGGATGGGAGATGTCTTTCCGGGAATGACGGCCGCCGTGATCACCACGTCGCTTTCTTTCACGACGCGGCCCAGAAGTTCTCGCTGCCGCTGGTAGAAATTTTCGTCCTGGGCACGGGCGTAGCCGCGGGCATCCTGAGCATCCTTCGCTTCGATCGGGAGTTCGATGAAACGGCCTCCGAGACTCTGGACCTGTTCCTTGGCTGCGGGCCGCAAGTCATAGGCCGACGCGACCGCTCCCAGTCTTCGCGCGGTCGCGATCGCCTGCAGACCAGCCACGCCTGCACCGATCACGAACACGCGTGCGGGAGTGATGGTCCCGGCAGCTGTCGTCAACATGGGGAAGATTCGGGGATGGCTGTTCGCGGCGATCAAGACCGCCTTGTATCCGCAGATCGTGCCCATCGATGAGAGTGCGTCCATACTCTGGGCGCGAGTGGTTCTCGGCACCAGTTCCACTGAGAAAGCCGTCACGCCGCGACCGGCAATCTCCTCGACGACCTGGCGCGATCCGAATGGGCGCAGGAAACCGATCAGGACCTGATCCTGATGAAGCAGGGAAAGATCGGCTTTGCCGGTGACGTCGTTGGAACCGTAGCAAAGAACCTGGAGGATGATGTCGGCTTTCTCGAACAGCATCGGACGGTCAGCCAGGATTTGCGCACCCTTTTCGGTGTATTGAGCGTCCGGATAGCCCGCCTGAATCCCGGCGTTTGCTTCCACGAGCACCCCGAAGCCAGCCTTCGTCAGAGTTGGAATGACCATCGGAACCAGCGCGACGCGCCGTTCCCCGGGATAGGTCTCTTTCGGAACGCCGATGATCACGCGGTCTCTCCTCCAGAACTGAATCGTTACGGCAGGCGGCTCATTTTATCGAGGAACACGCGTTCGCGGAACGAACAACCTGCATCGTACCTGAGCTTACAACAATTTGCGTAAGCCAATCGTGGAGACGAGCCTCCCTCGGTTCCGTTTTGAATCCGGCCCAAGGCTCGCGCAATTGTCAGAAAATGCGATCAGCAGCTGAAGATCAGGTTTTCTTCAGGGTCCGCGCCGGCACCGTTCTTTTGACTGATCCGTCAAACGCGCTCGAACTGGCGGACGCAAACTGAAAAAGTCTTTCGAACGGTACATCGCACCCGATATCCTTTGAAAGAGGTCAGTCTTAGCGCATGGTTGAATCGAAGTCGGAATCACCCACCGATCCTACAGTGGTCCGCAGCGCACGCAAATCACTGCTCGTTCTGGAGGAGGTGACAAAGGATTACTGGGAAGGCGCGGTTCGCTTAGCCGGAAAACGTGGAAATCAACCGCTGCTGGACGTGGGTATCTGGAAATGACGGGATACGGTCGTCCGGTCAACCTCAGCCGCTAAGAACTCCGCGCCCTATGGGGTGTCGCTGGTGCGCACTTCAGTCGCGGATGCGGCGCATCCCCCGAGGTTCTGTGGAGCATTCACTCTTTCGATCCGTGCAGGGGCGTGTGCCTGGCATACCTTCGATCCAGAGTGGAGACGCATTGCGGAGGACCGCGCGATCGAATCCAAGGGTCCTCCCTCGAGCCGCGAGGTCACCCGTGCCTGTGATCTTGGTCACTGCGAGCCCGTGCCAATCCACCAATAATCCGCGTAATCGTAATTACCGGAGACGCCAATGAAGACGAACGGATCGGCTGGTTTCGGTTATACAGCGCCCATCCTGGTCCTGGGACTGGGCAGTACGCCTGCGGGCGATGACGGCCTGGGGCCGATCCTGCTCGACGAGCTGGCGAAACGATACCGTTATGCCGGGGGATTCGTAGAGTTCGTAGACGGCGGAACACAGGGTCTGGACCTTCTCGGCCGCATCGCGGGCAGGCAAGCCATCGTTGTCCTGGACGCTGTGTCCACCGGATCCAAGCCGGGTACGGTGGCGGTACTGGAAGGCTCGGAAGTGTTGCGCTATGCCACCGGGGACTCCGCCTGTGTGCATCCGGGCGACGCGCACGAGCTTTTGGCGACGGCTGCTTTCTTAGGGGACCTGCCCGATCATTTCTATGTGGTCGGCGTGCAACCCGGGAACCTCCATCAGGGAGCCGCCTTGTCGAGCCAGGTTCAGAAATCGCTTCAGCTTGCAGTCGCACAAGCCCAGAAGATCATTGATGGTTGGCTGGTGGAACTGGCCGAACCAGTGCAAGCCTGAAAGGAAGCTGGTATGTGCCTGGCGGTCCCGGGAAAAATTCTCAGCAAAGAGAATGTCGGCGGCGTGGAAATCGGCCGGGTCCAATTCGGAGCGATCACGCGCCAGGTGGCGTTGGGGTTCGTCCCGGAGGCCGAGGTCGGCGACTACGTGATGGTGCACGTCGGTTTTGCCATCAGCCGGGTCGACGCCGACGAAGCGCAGCGCACTTACGAGATTCTCGAACAATTGGGTGCCCTGGACGAGGAACTGGGCGAGGAAGAGGCCGCTGTCGGGCTGCCCTCCTGAGCCACTGTGCCCCAGCTCGATCCCGCAACCCCTTTCCCCAAAAATAGCTGGCCGGCGCGAACCGAGCTGCCTCCCGTTTCAGCCTCACCAGGCTTTGTGACCTAGGTCACCGATGGCATGGTTGCCCCGGGCTACAGTCTCTTCAGCCGTTGGCACATGGGGCCGCCATGAAGTATCTGGACGAATATCGCGACGGGCGCATTGCCCGCGCACTCGCCGACCAGATCGCGCGATGCTGCACCCGCCCGTGGGTGCTGATGGAAATCTGCGGCGGCCAGACCCACACCATCATGCGCTACGGCCTGGACGAGCTGTCTGCCCCAGGATCTCGAACTCGTGCACGGTCCCGGCTGCCCGGTCTGCGTGACGCCGCTCGAAACGATCGACAAGGCCATTGAGCTCGCCTCACGTCCTGATGTGACTCTCGTTTCCTACGGCGACATGCTGCGCGTGCCCGGCTCGCAACTCGATCTCTTCCGCGTCAAGGCGAAGGGCGGCGACGTGCGCGTCGTCTACTCGCCCACGGAGGCGCTGAAGATTGCCGCGCCGACTCCCGAGCGCAAAGTCGTGTTCCTCGCGATCGGCTTCGAGACCACGGCTCCCGCCAATGCGATGGCCGTCTGGCAGGCGAGGCAGCAGGGACTCCGCAATTTCTCGATGCTGGTTTCGCATGTGCTGGTGCCGCCGGCGATCCGCGCCCTTCTGACTTCGCCGGAGAACCGCGTGCAGGGCTTCATTGCGCCCGGCCACGTTTGCACGGTCATGGGCTACGAGGAATACGAGGAACTGGTGCGCGATTTCCGCGTGCCCATCGTGGTCGGCGGATTCGAACCGGTGGATATGCTGGAAGCGATCCTGATGCTGGTGAAGCAACTCGAGGCGGGGCAAGCCGAAGTGGAAAATCAGTATGTCGCGCTCCGTCAGCTACCAGGGGAATCGTTGCCGGCGCAGCGTCATGGCGGAAGTTTTTCGAGGTCGCGACCAGAAGTGGCGCGGGATCGGCATGATTCCGCGAAGCGGTTTGCGTCTGCGGGACGAGTTCGCGCGCCTATGATGCGGACAAGATTTTCGATCTGCAACTGATCACCGCAGAAGAGCCTGCCGAGTGCATCAGTGCACAGGTGCTGCAGGGTCTGAAGAAGCCGACGGACTGTCCGGCGTTCGGCATGCGCTGCACGCCGGAGAATCCGCTGGGCGCTCCGATGGTGTCCTCGGAAGGCGCGTGCGCCGCGTATTACCACTACCGGCGGCACGCCCGCCGCCGATCTGAGCGAGGCGTGAATGTGGCCGAAGCTTTGAAGACGATTGCGAATCTGGCCTGCCCTGTCGCCTTTGCCCGCGAAGGACACGGTGCTGCTGGGCCATGGCAGCGGCGGCAAGCTGAGCGCCGAGTTGATTCGCGACGTCTTTCTGCCGGCGTTCCAGAATCCGATTCTCGCGCGCCTGGACGATCAGGCGATCGTGAACGTAAACGGTTCGCGGCTGGCGTTCACGACGGACTCTTTTGTCGTGAAGCCGCTATTTTTTCCCGGCGGCGACATCGGATCGCTGGCGGTGCACGGCACCGTCAACGATCTCGCGATGGGCGGCGCGAAGCCGCTTTTTCTGAGCGCGGCGTTCATCATCGAAGAAGGCTTGTCGATCGATGTTCTGCGCCGAGTCGTACGTTCGATGCGCATGCGGCAGCGGCGGCCGGGGTCGCGATCGTCACCGGCGACACCAAAGTGGTGGAGAAGGGAAGCGGCGACAGCTTTTCATCAACACGACCGGAATCGGCCTGGTGCCCGAAGGCGTGAACCTTTCGGCTAATCACGCACGCCCGGGAGACATTAGTTCTGCTGAGCGGAACGATCGGCGACCACGGCATCGCCATTCTGGCGCAGCGCGAAGGACTGGAATTCGAGTCACGCATTCGAGAGCGACAGCGCGGCGCTGCACACCCTGGTCGCCGACATGCTGGCGTCACCCGCGAGATCCGCTGCATGCGCGATCCCACGCGCGGCGGTCTGTCCAGCGCGCTGAACGAAATTGCCGCTACCAATCGCAGTTGGCATCGAACTCGATCGAGCGGGAAATTCCGGTGCGCGAAGAAGTGCGCGGCGCCTGCGAAATGCTGGGCCTCGATCCGCTCTATGTGGCCAATGAAGGCAAGCTGATCGCCATCGTGCGCGCCGGAAGCGGCCGATGATTTGCTGCGCGCCATGCGGCGCAACCCGCTGGGAGAGAATGCGCGGATCATCGGAACGGTGACCGGGGAGCACCCCGGGCTGGTGACGATGCGGACGGCATCTCGGTACCAGTCGCATCGTCGATATGCTGGCGGGCGATCAACTGCCGCGCATCTGCTGAGGACATCGTGCACGAAATGGGCATCGCCAATTCGATGCTGGAGGCAGTAGAAACGGAAGCGCGAAAGTACCCGGGCGCGAGGGCCACAAAAGTCGGGGTTCGCATCGGCGAACTGGCTGGCGTCGATCCCGAAGCCTTGAGGTTCTGCTTTGAGGTCCTGGCTCGCGATACGGAATTGGACGGCCTGCAACTGGAGATCGAATTGTGCCCGCGCCAGCATCGCTGCCGCCAGTGTGACCAAATATTCATCGTGCGCGACTACGACTGCCGCTGTCCGAAGTGCGGCAACTCGCAGCGGAGTGTATCAGTGGGGACGAACTGGAACTGGCTTACCTGGAGGTCGAGGAAGATGAACCGAGTGCCGTTGGAACAGAAAGTTCTCAGTGAGAATGACCGCGTCGCTGCAACCTTGCGCGAGCGCTTCCGCGAGCACGATGTTCTGTGTCTGAACCTGATCAGCTCTCCCGGATCCGGCAAGACCACGTTGCTGGAACGAACCCTGGAAGCACTCCCTCGGGTCGCGCGCGTGGCGGTGCTGACCGGCGACATTCAGACCGAGAACGACGCGGCGCGCCTGAGGCGTTTTGGGTTTCCCGTCAAGCAGATCACCACCGGCGGCACCTGTCACCTGGACGCGCGCATGATCGAACGGCACCTGGCGGACTGGAGGCTGGAGGAGCTGGACCTCCTGTTTATCGAAAATGTCGGGAATCTCGTCTGCCCGTCCAGCTACGACCTGGGAGAAGCAGCGAAGATGGTGATTCTCAGCGTCACGGAAGGCGAGGACAAGCCGCTGAAGTATCCGTCGATCTTCTTCAAGTCGGAGCTGCTGGTTCTGAGCAAGATCGACCTTCTGCCCTACGTGCCGTTCGACCCTGAGGCGGCCGAGGACAACGCTCGGCGCGTGCATCCTGGCATGGAGATCCTGCGCGTGTCTTGTCAGACCAGGATTGGATTGTCGAGTTGGCTCGAATGGCTTCAGCAGAAGCGGAGCGCGTATCTGCATCTGAAGGCAGAACCGGTCGCGTAGGTGCAATGTGGAAGTTCGGCGCCAGATCGATGTATCCGGGATCGTGCAGGGAGTGGGTTTCCGCCCCTATGTATACCGGCTCGCCATCGAGCGCCATCTCGCGGGAAGCGTGGTGAACTCAGCGGCGGGAGTGACCATCCAAATCGAAGGCCCGGTCGAGGCGGTCGAGGAATTTGTCATACGGCTTCCGCTGGCTGCGCCGCCTCTTTCCCAGATCACGCAGGTGCGGGTACACGATCTACCCTGCAGCGGGGATCGCGAATTCCGCATTCTCGCCAGCAAACGGGGCGAGCAGGTCCGAACCTTGATTTCTCCGGATGTGGCGATATGTGCCGACTGCCTGCGCGAAATGTTCGACCCGCGCGACCGGCGATTCCGCTATCCCTTTATCAACTGCACCAACTGCGGGCCGCGCTTCACGATCGTCCGCGATATTCCCTACGACCGGCCTTACACCTCCATGGCGGCGTTTCACATGTGTCCGGCATGCCAGGCGGAATACGACGACCCGATGAACCGCCGCTTCCACGCGCAACCGAACGCGTGCTGGCAGTGCGGTCCGCAGGTTGAATTGTGGGACAGGCAGGGGCGCAAGATCCCGGCAAAAGACCCGATTGCAGAAGCAGCAGCGGGGCTAGAGGCCGGAATGGTTGTTGCCGTCAAGGGGCTGGGCGGATTTCATCTGGCCGTGGATGCGACCAATCCGGCCGCCGTCGCGTTGTTGCGGGAACGCAAGCGACGCGTCGAGAAGCCATTCGCCATCATGGTGCCCTGCATCGAGGCGGCGGCCAGCGTGTGCGAGGTCAGCGAAGCAGCCAAGAAGGCCCTATCCCTCGTGCAGCGTCCCATTGTGTTGCTGCCGAAGCTTGCGTCGGCCGTGATCGCTGAGCGGGTCGCGCCCCGCAATCGCTACCTCGGCGTCTTCCTTCCATATACGCCATTGCATCACCTTCTCTTAGCGGAAGGCGGGTTCAGCGCGCTGGTTATGACCAGCGGCAACTTGAGTGAGGAGCCCATCGCAATCGGCAATGACGAAGCGGTCGAACGGTTGCAAGGCTTGGCGGACTGCTTCCTGGTTCACGACCGGGAGATCCTCCGGCGCTGCGATGACTCCGTCGTCCGTGTCATGGAAGACGAGCCTCGCCAACTGCGCCGCTCGCGTGGTTTCGTTCCCGTTCCAGTCTTCCTCCGAGAGGAGGTGCCGTCCGTGCTGGCGGTCGGCGGAGAACTCAAGAACACTATTTGCCTGACCCAGGCGAAGCATGCCTTTCTCAGTCAGCACATTGGCGACTTAGAAAATCTCGAGAGCTATCATTTCTTTGCAGAGGCGATCGAGCATCTGGAGCGCATCCTTGAAATCCAGCCGCAAGTGATCGCCTATGACCTTCATCCCGGCTACTTCTCCACGAAGTGGGCGCTTGCTCAAAAGGAGGTACGGTTGGTGGGCGTGCAGCATCATCACGCCCACATCGCGAGCTGTATGGCGGAGAACCACCTGGATGGCAAGGTCATCGGCTTCGCTCTGGACGGAACGGGATATGGTACCGACGGGCAGATCTGGGGCGGGGAGGTCCTGGTCGCTGACTATCGCGACTTCCAGCGGGCGGCCCACCTGGACTACGTGCCCATGCCGGGAGGCGACCAGGCGGTTCGAGAGCCCTGGCGAATGGCGGTTGGTTATCTGGCGCATCATTTTGGCAGAGATTTTCTTAGATGGAGGATCCCATTCGTGCAGAGTCTCGATCCTTCGCAAACCAACGTACTGCTGCGCATGATCGAGCGGAAAGTGAATGCCCCGCAAACCTCCAGCTGCGGACGGCTCTTCGACGCCGTATCGGCACTCATTGGGATCCGCAACGCGGTGAACTATGAGGCACAGGCTGCGATCGAACTGGAAATGTCGATGGGTGACGCCGCGGGGGACGACGCCTATCCCGTGAGCCTGATCCCCAGCAGCGATGCCTGGATCATCGACACGAAGCCCACTTTCGAAGCAATAGTCAGCGACCTGCAGGCTGAAATCCCGACCTCCACAATCAGCCGGCGGTTTCACAACGGCCTTGTGCTGGCATTCGCAGGGGTAGCCGAACTCATTCGGAGCGCCACGTCTATCGATCGCGTCTGCCTCAGCGGTGGGACATTCCACAATGTTTACTTGCTGACGAATCTCCAGAGAAGACTGGAGAGCAATGGCTTCCGGGTATTTACCCACCGCGAAGTCCCTGCGGGCGATGGTGGATTGAGCCTGGGACAGGCGATGATTGCCGCTCATCGGGTCTCCGCCCCATGATTTAATTGGCGAAGGGGCATCCTTTCGCGCGGACCACCGAATCCTGGCGACCCTTCCACGTGACCACGGTCACATACCAATTCGCGTGAACCCCCTAGGCTGAGGTGTTGGTCAGCATGGTGTCGCCCTCATGGTGCGATTGGCACCCGAGCGGCACAGAGTACAGGGACCCGCGATGATTACGGACTTCTCAAAACCGACTCCTCCCAACCTGGACAAGCGCTGGCGGCTGGTGGATGCGACCATGCGCCGCCTGGGAAACCAGTCCCGCGGCTTGATCGAGACGCTGCATACCGTGCAGGAGACCTTCGGCTACCTGGACGAAGGTGCGTTGCGGTACGTCGCCATTTCTCTCCGCGTGCCGTTGAGCCGCGCCTACGGCGTCGCAACCTTCTACCACTTCTTCACGCTTAAGCCGGCCGGCGAACACACCTGCGTGGTGTGTATGGGGACAGCGTGCTATATCAAGGGCGCTCCGCAACTGCTAGCAGCGGTCCAACACGACTTGGGGATCAAGCCCGGTGAGACCACCAGCGATGGCAAGGTCTCGGTCTTGACCGCGCGCTGCCTGGGATCCTGCGGGCTGGCTCCCGCGGTGGTCTACGACCATGATGTCGCCGGAAAAGTTACGCCTCCCGGTCTGCGCGAGCGGCTGGAGAAATGGACACGCCCATGACTCCCGAAGAACTCGAGCAAATCGCAGAGGAAGAACGCGCAACCCAAGGGCAATTTGCACATCGAGTCAATGTCTGCGTGGCTGCGGGCTGCATCTCCTGCCAGAGCCAGAATGTCAAAGAAGCCATCGACAAGGAAATCGCGGGCCGCGGTTGGGAAAAGAAGTGCCAGTCGAAAGGCGTCGGTTGCATGGGCTTGTGCGCCGAGGGCCCCCTGGTTTCAACCGGCACGGGAACCCTGTACCAGCATGTAACGCCGGCGGACGCGGGTGAAATTCTGGATGCCCTTGATACCCAGCCGGTCCGCCGTCTGGTCTGCCGTACCGACGTACCCTTTTTCCAGAGGCAGAAGAAAATCGTGCTGGAAAACTCGGGCGTCGTTGATCCCGATCGCATCGAAGAATACGTGGGCTCTGCAGGATATGGCGCCCTCATGCGCGTGCTGACGGAAATGACTCCCTCTGAGGTGGTGCAGGAGGTGGTCCAGAGCGGGTTGCGTGGGCGGGGTGGCGCGGGCTATCCCACCGGACTGAAGTGGAGCACGGTGGCAAAAGCGGTCGGCAAACAGAAGTACGTGATCTGCAATGCGGATGAGGGCGATCCGGGCGCTTTCATGGATCGCAGCGTGCTGGAGAGTGACCCCCATCGCGTGATCGAGGGCATGCTGATCGCCGCCTATGCCGTCGGCGCATCCGAAGGATACATCTATGTGCGCGCCGAATATCCGCTGGCCATCAAGCGGCTGCGCACTGCCATCCGTCAGGCGGAACGGATCGGACTGTTGGGAAGCAGTATCTGTGGAACGCGCTTCAGCTTCCACGTGGACTTGCGGCTGGGCGCCGGCGCGTTCGTCTGCGGCGAGGAGACCGCCCTGATCGCTTCGGTCGAAGGCAAACGCGGCACTCCTCGTCCGCGACCTCCCTATCCCGCTCAGGAGGGCCTGTTCGGCGAGCCGACCCTCATCAACAACGTGGAAACCTACGCCAACATCGCGCCCATCATCCGCAATGGCGGGGAATGGTACGCACAGATCGGCACCGAGAAGAGCAAAGGGACCAAGGTCTTCGCGCTTGCCGGCCGCGTGAAGAACACCGGCCTGGTCGAAGTCCCAATGGGCATCACGTTGCGTGAGATCGTGTTCGAGATTGGCGGCGGAATTCCCGATGGGCGGCGCTTCAAAGCGGTGCAGACCGGCGGCCCGTCGGGCGGGTGCCTGCCCGCCGAATATCTCGACATGCCGGTGGATTACGAATCGCTGGCCAAGGCGGGATCGATCATGGGTTCGGGCGGCATGATTGTCATGGACGAAACCTCCTGCATGGTCGACGTCGCCAAGTACTTCATGGATTTCTGCATGACCGAATCGTGCGGCAAATGCGTGCCTTGTCGCGTGGGCACCTACCAGATGAACGAACTGCTGGAGAAAATCACGGCAGCGCACCGCCGCGGCGCAGGATGTGGCGATGCTGGAAGAGCTTGTGCGACCTCCTGCGAAACACCAGCCTGTGCGGCCTGGGCCAGTCCGCGCCCAATCCCGTCACGAGCACGCTGCGTTACTTCGCAGACGAATACAAGGCGCACGTCGAAGAGCGAGCGCTGCCCGGCCGGAGTGTGCGGCCGCGAAGGTGAGGACGCGTGCATGAGCCCGCGGTTCCAACATCAAGACGCTGAAGATCGACGGGAAGGACTTGAGCGCGCGCCAGGATGAAACTATCCTGGAGGTCGCCCGGCAGAACAAGATTTTCATCCCGACCCTGTGCGATCTTCGAGGCCTTTCGACGGTGGGCGCGTGCCGTCTCTGCCTGGTAGAGATCAAAGGCTCGAACAAACTTTTTCCCGCGTGTGTGACCCGCGTCGAGGAGGGCATGGAGGTGACGACCACCTCCGAGCGTCTGGACCGCTATCGCCGCTCGATTCTCGAATTGCTGCTCACCGAGCGTAATCACATCTGCTCGGTTTGCGTGTCGAACGGACACTGCGAACTGCAGACCCTGGCACAGCGCTTGCAGATCACGCACGTGCACTTCCCCTATCGCTATCCCAAAGCCCAGGTCGATGGCTCGCACGACCGCTTCATTGTCGACCACAACCGCTGCATCTTGTGCACGCGCTGTGTCCGGGTATGCGAGGAGATCGAAGGCGCTCACACCTGGGACGTCATGGGACGCGGAATCGACGCCAACGTGATCACCGACCTGAACCAGCCGTGGGGTTCCTCGGAAACCTGCACGGGATGCGGGAAGTGCGTGCACGTCTGTCCGACCGGGGCGCTGTTCGAGAAGGGCAGGTCGGTAGCTGAGATGCTGAAGCGGCGTCAGTTCCTGCCTTACCTGACCCTGATGCGGGAGGAGCGCTGAGTGAGCAAAGTTCGCCTCGCCACAGTGTGGCTTGATGGTTGCTCGGGGTGTCACATGTCCTTTCTCGATATGGATGAGGCGCTCATCACCCTGGTGGAAAAGGTGGACCTTGTCTACAGCCCCCTGGTCGACGCCAAAACGTTTCCCGAGCAGGTGGATATCACGCTGGTCGAAGGGGCCGTCAGCAGCGAAGGCGACTTGGCGAAAATCCTGATGGTCCGGGAGCACACCAAGACCCTGGTCTCGCTGGGCGACTGTGCTGTCACCGCGAATGTGCCCTCGATGCGGAATCCCTTCGGAGTGCAGGCGGTGTGTGACCGCGCGTATCGCGAGAACACGACGCTGGATCCGGGAGTACCCGATGAGGTCGTACCTAAGCTGCTTGATCGGGCCCGGCCGGTTCACGAGATCGTGCCGGTCGATGTATATGTCCCGGGCTGTCCGCCCTCGGCCGCGGTCATTCAATATGTTCTGGCGGAATTGCTGGAAGGCCGTCAGCCGGAACTGAGCGCAAGGACTCGTTTTGGAGCCTAGCCACGTGGAAAACGTTGTGCGCAAGACTATTGTGATCGACCCGGTCACTCGCGTTGAGGGTCATGGCAAGATCACGCTGCACCTTAACGCTGACGGACGAGTCGAGGATGCCCGCTTCCATGTCACGCAGTTTCGCGGGTTCGAAAAATTCTGCGAAGGGCGTCCCTTCTCGGAGATGCCGGCGCTGATGGCGCGTATTTGCGGCATCTGCCCGGTAAGCCATCTGATCGCGTCCGCCAAAGCTTGCGATGCGCTGCTGGCGGTGCGTATTCCCCCGACCGCCGACAAGCTGCGCCGTATCTTTGGTCTGGCGCAGGTGGTGCAGTCGCATGCTTTGAGCTTCTTTTATCTGTCCTCGCCCGACTTGCTTCTGGGCATGGACGCGGATCCCGCCAAGGCCAACCTGTTTGGCGTGCTGGAGCGAAAGCCGCAGCTGGCGCGCGACGGAATCCGCTTGCGGCAGTTTGGCCAGCAGATCATTGAGCGGCTGGGCGGCAAGCGGATTCATCCTTCCTGGGTTGTGCCCGGAGGCGTCAGCGAACCCTTGACGGAACTGAATCGGGACGCAATCCTGGCGGGAATTCCAGAAGCCTTGGGCATCGCCGAACGCACGCTTGACTGGTTCAAGAGCGTCATGGAGAACTTCCGCGAGGAGATTGGCTGCTTCGGGAATTTTCCGACTTTGTTTCTTGGCATCGTAAAGAAAAATGGTGGGCTGACTTTCTACGATGGTGGTATCCGCATCGTCAACTCGGCCGGCGAGGTGGTGGCGAACGGTCTGGACCCGGCGGACTATCCGGACTTACATCGGCGAAAAAGTCGAGTCCTGGAGCTACCTGAAGTCCCCCTACTACAGTCCGGCTGGCTATCCCGACGGAATTTATCGGGTTGGTCCGCTGGCTCGCCTGAACGTAGCCGATCGCTGCGGCACCTCGCGCGCGGATCAGGAACTGGCGGAGTTCCACGAGTTGCAGCGGACGGCGGTGCTGAGCTCGTTCCACTATCATCACGCGCGCCTGATCGAGATTCTCTACTGCGTGGAGCGCCTCGAGCAGTTGCTCACCGATCCCGAGATTCTTTCGAAGCACGTGCGGGCGGTAGCCGGCCCGAATAGCCTCGAGGGGGTGGGCTGCTGCGAAGCTCCGCGCGGCGCGCTCTTGCATCATTACAAGATTGACGAGCAAGGCCTGATCCGTTGGGCCAATCTGATTATCGCCACTGGCCACAACAACATGGCCATGAACCGTGGCATCCTGCAAGTTGCCAAACACTTCGTGCACGGTGAGCGCCTGACCCCGGGCATGCTGAACCGGGTGGAGGCCCTCATCCGCACTTACGATCCCTGTCTCAGCTGTTCCACCCATGCCCTCGGAGAGATGCCCCTGGTGGTGCAACTGCTCAATGCGTCCGGTGAAATGCTGGACGAAGTTCGAAGGCCCTGTTAAGGGCTGGAGGCGGATCATGGCGCGAGTCCTGGTGTTGGGGTACGGCAATCCGCTGCGCACCGATGATGGCTTAGGCTGGCACGTCGCGGTGGAGTTGTTTCGCACGAACTCTTCGCGTGAGGTCAAGGTAGTTCCCTGCCATCAACTGACGCCGGAGCTGGCAGAGGCGGTCGGCGGCGTCGAAACGGTGATTTTTATCGATTGCACGCGGAAAGGAAAACCGGGCGAGGCGTGCGAGGAGGAGGTGCAGCCCCAATCGGGGTCAACCTCGTTCACCCATGACCTCTCGCCTGCGGCATTGCTCGCCCTGGCGGCGGAACTCTTTGGCGCTTGCCCAAAGGCCTACCTGTTTTCGATTTGCGGAGAGTGCTTCGCGCCGGGTGAAGATCTCTCGGCCACGGTCAGCAGCCGTGTCCCGGTACTTAAGAGCTTGGTTAGACGGCGAATTGAAGAGGCGCTGTCGCCGTCGGCCTCGCCCGCGCCGGGGGCGCCCCGGACCCTCGTTTCCTGAGGCGCCGATCCGGGCTGCCGGCAGTCGCTTCCACGGCATGCAATTCCGGCGAAGCACACACCCTCGCCTAAAACCCGCGCCGGACAAGGCATTTCGCATGGCACCTTGGTGGGGTGTCGAGTAGCACGGAAGTGCTATTTGCAGCCCGGCAGGTTCGATTTATTTTCTTCGGCGAGCAGTTCTGGGGGAGGGCTGCCCGGGCGCCTGTGACTCGAAAGAGTCGCGGCGCTCGTTAATTTTTGGGCGGCAAAATGCCGATGCCCGATCGGAACCGCTACATCCTGCCGCTGAAAGAGCGATTTTCAGTGGGTCTGGATCGTGAAATTCACGGTAATGGGTACCTGCGTCTCGACTGGCTGGCCGTTCTGGAAGTAAGGCTTGAAGCGCCACTGCTTCACGGCCTCACGCGCGGCGTCCGCCAGAATGGCGGGGCCGCCAACCACCTGCAGGGTTTGCACACCGCCGTCCTTGCCGATCTGCGCATCCAGCACCACGGCGCCTTGCACTTTCATCTGGCGCGCCAGCATTGGATATTCCGGGCGTACGGTACGCGTCAAGCCCGCGTTGATCACCGGAGTATTGCCGCCACTCGCCAGTTCCGTTCCGGCCGAAGCTGGCTCGGAACTTGCCCGTGAGCTGGCTCCATTCTGCAGTTCCACCGCAACCGACGGGTTGCCGGGCTTCACCATCTGGCGACGGTCACCCGCTACCACCTCAATCCGTAGAGGGGGAAGTGCCGCGCGCGGCGCTGTAACTATCGGGCTTGCCGCAGCCTCGGGAACGACAGACTTGCCGCTTGCCACCGGTGCAGGACGAGCTTTTTTCCGGCTGGCCGGAAGAGCGGGAGTTGCGGACGCGTCGGCGGGTACGGCGGGGTTGGCTGCATCGACGGGCGCTGAGTCATCAACCGCTTCAGAATCAGCGACATCCGTGGCGGGGAACCAGAAATCCCTGTCTTTTACCAATACCAGCGCCAAGGCCACCAACAACATGGCCAGGGCAATGACCATACGCCGGCGCTGTCGCTGGTCATTTTCCGCCACCGGGAGGGGGGTCGCGACTTCCAGTCTCGGAACGGTTAACTGTTGCTGGGTTTCTTGACGCTCTAGTTGCTCAAGCATGCGGAAAACCACCTTCCTGCCGTGCGCCCGGGGGAAGGCCTTCGCCGCATAGTATGCCCTGAAATTGTCAACAAAGCCAGAAAAACCGCGCGGGTCGGCCTTGTGAGGCCCATCACATCTAGTTGTGCCTGTAGTCACCGCAGACTGTTAGGCCTGGGCGGACACTGATGGCGTGACGCCGGTCACAGCAGTCCGGTCGCGAGCGGCTCACGAGGATCCGCCTGAGGCTAAGCCCTCGGGACCATTTATCCGCCCGGGGCACCCGCGCGGGGAAGGCATCACAGGGGGGGATTTGTGCTCTCACCATACGGTCTCGACATCATCGAAAGCTGCCTTACATGCAAAATGCGGGCGGACCGCATCTTTCTGCGACCTGCCCACCACGGCGCTGCAGTCCTTCGAAGCGATCAAGTACGCCACTGCCTACCCGAAAGGGGCGGTGTTGTTTGTCGAAGGCCAGGCGCCCCGCGGCATTTTCGTTCTTTGCAAGGGGCGGGTCAAGCTATCGATCTGCGCCACCGACGGCAAAACCCTGATCCTCAAGATCGCCGAACCCGGCGAAGTTCTGGGCCTCAGCGCCACCGTGTCCGGCAAGCCTTACGAATTGACTGCCGAAACCATCGATCCCTGCCAGGTCAACTTCGTGAAGCGCGAAGACTTTCTGCGCTTTCTCAAAGACCACTCCGACGCCTGCTTCAAGGTGGCCGAGCAGTTGAGCGAAAAGTACAACAACGCCTGCCACGAGGTTCGATCGCTGGGCTTGTCGCACTCCGCCGCGGAAAAACTGGCCAAGCTTCTGCTGGAATGGAGTTCGAAAAATGGAGAGTCGGCCAAGCAGGAGCCCCGTCTGAAACTGGCGCTTACCCACGAAGAGATCGCGCAGATGATTGGAACCTCGCGCGAGACCGTCACGCGCCTGTTTGCAGATTTGAAGAAGCGGCAGATCGTGCAGGCCAAGGGCTCCACGCTCGTGATTCGCAACAAGATGGCATTGAAGGTCCTGGCTACCAACAACTGAGTGCCGCAGTGCCCCCGCACCTGTGCCAAGGCTCACCGCTACAGGTGACTGCAGTCACTGTGCTTTTCCTTCCTAAGGCATATCTACCAGATATGGAGAGCGCGATTATGGAGAGCGCGATACAGCAGAGCTGCCGCGATTGCGCACTGCGTCCCGACCGGGTCTTTTGCGACCTGCCGATCAACGTGCTGGAGGCGTTCGACGGCGTGAAGTCCACGATCGTGTGTCCGCGGAGCACGGTCTTGTTTCGGGAGGGACAGCCCGCGCTTGGAGTGTTCGTGCTATGCGAAGGCCGGGCAAAGCTCTCGGTGTGTTCGGAGTCGGGGAAACGGCTCACCTTACAGGTGGCAGTTCCGGGGGAAGTCCTCGGCCTGAGCGCCGCCCTCTCGGGGGGGCCTTATGAAGTTACCGCCGAACTGCTGGACAACGCTCGGGTTGCAATGGTGAAGCGCAAAGATCTGCTTGGCTTCCTGCGCGAACATCGCGAGGCTTGTCTGCACGTCGTTGACCTGCTTAGCCAGGACCTGCACATTGCCTACGAACGCGTGAGGTCAGTTGGATTGGGCCGCAGCCGCCGGTCCCGGGCGAGCCAGGCGTAGCAGTTTGATCTCGCGCTCGCCTGGTCGTGCTCATGGCTCGCTAACGGTTCGTGAACTTGAGAAGTGTCCGGGGAGTCCTATGCCTTCGGCTCGGCCTCGTGGCTTGTGGTTTCTGCCGTGGCTGGCTGGGTTTGTCGGAATTTATTGCCTGAGTGTCCTGGCCCAGAAGCCACCCGAGCGTTCCATCGATTCAGACTCGGCCAACTATGTCGGCGCTGAAGTCTGCCAAGGTTGCCACGAAGACGCGTACAACAGCTTCGCGAAGTCGGCGCACGCGGAGACCTTGAAAAGCAAGAAGGCTGCCACCCGCGGTTGCGAAGGCTGCCACGGTCCCGGCGCCCAGCACGTCGAGACCGGAGGCGACCCGGGCAAGATCTGGGCCTACGCGGGAGCGGCACCGCGCACGGTTCTGGAGCGATGTAGCCGCTGCCACGAAAGCAATCCAGGGAAAGCTCACGCGCAGGGACACACGCACTGCCTCACCTGCCACTCGGCTCATCATTACCAGCAGCAAAAATTTCTTCTAGCTGGGTCCAAATCGTAGTTCTCCAATCCTCCTCAGCAAATACTCGTATTTCCGGTTGTTAGGGTCGTTGCCCGCTCACGCCGGGGCAGCGGCCTGCCCTTCGACAACCTTTGCCTTGTGACACTTGTCACCCCGGGACGTGAGAATCCTCACTGCCCCTCGGCCCACGCCCCACCAACAATAGAACTGCAGTCGGTCGGGTATCTTCGGAGGAGGGCGCTCATGCCGGTGTTTCGAAATAACTCCCGGAGCCGAGCTGGGCTCCTGCAACTTGGAGTTCTTTGTCTGGTATTAGCCAGTTCCGCCGCCGCAGTTCAAAAGCCGGCCAGCCCGAAGCCCACCAACGAAGACTGCCTCGCCTGCCACGGCGATTCCACCCTGACCAAGGACGTCAACGGCAAGCAAGTCAGCCTGTATGTGAACCCGGAGAGCTTCAAAGATTCGATTCACGGCGGCATGTTCACCTGTGTGGATTGCCACACCGACGTGAAGACCTCGCCCCACGAAACGACCCCCGCCAGAATCTCCTGCGCGAAGTGCCACGCCGACGAGCAGGCCGCCTACGACCGCAGCTATCACGCCAAGGCCAATCGATCGGGCGACGCACAAGGCGGCGACCTGCGACGATTGCCACGGCAGTGTGCACGAACTGTCTGCCGTCCTACGCGATCCCGAAATCGCCCGTGAATCACGCCAATATTCCCGCCACCTGCGGCACGTGCCACGGCGCAGAAGTTCGTGATGGAGGCGAGCGGGCACAGCGCGCAGCCTTTCATGTCGTACCAGGAGAGCGTGCATGGACGGGCGGTGGCGGCAGGCTCGAGAAGGCCGCGGTCTGCACGGACTGCCATGGCGCGCACGAGATCCTGGCGGCCAGCGATCCCAAGTCGCCGATCTTCAAGTTCAACGTGCCGGCGACCTGCGGAAAGTGCCACCAGGCGGTCGAGACAGCAGTTCATGCAGAGCATTCACGGGCAGGCGATCGCGCGGGGCAATGGGCAGGCTCCGGTGTGCACGGACTGCCACGGCATTCACTCGATCAAGGCGCACATCGATCCGAATTCGTCGGTCTCGGCACAGAACCTTGCGCGAGACACCTGCGCCCGCTGCCATGAGGGAGTGCGGCTCTCGCAGGAGTTCGGCGTTCGCAGGCAAGCGGTATCGACCTACCTGGACAGCTATCACGGGCTGGCGTCGCGAGGCTGGGATCGCTGGTGGCGGCCAACTGCTCCAGCTGCCACGGCGTGCACAACATTCTGCCGTCGAGCGATCCGCATTCGACGATCAACCAGGCCAACCTGGTGAAGACCTGCGGCCAGTGCCACCCGGGAGTGACGGAGAAGTTTACGCTGAGCAAGGTGCACGTGGATGCGCGTGCTCTCGGCCGACATCGGGCAGCGTTGCCGTGCGCTGGGTGCGCCGATTCTACATGGTGCTGATCCTCGCCGTGATCGGCGCCATGTTCCTGCACAACCTCGATCATCTGGCGGACGCAAGGCGCTTGCGCGGCGGCAGAGCGGAGAATCCGCTGGTGACCCGCATGACCCGAATCAGCGCTGGCAGCACTTGGCTGCTGCTGATGCAGCTTCATCGTGCTGGTGATCACCGGATTTGCGCTTGAAGTTCCCGGACTCCTGGTTTGCGCATGCTGTTGGGCATGGGCGAGCAGGTTGCGCGGCATTATCCATCGCATCGCCGGCGTGGTGCTGATCGGCGCCGGCATCTATCACGTCTTCTATCTTGCGTTGAGCCGCGGAGGGCCGCCGGCTGATTCGTGATTTCGCTGCCAGGGCCGAAGGATGCCGTGCGATGCCTGGGGCACGATGCTGTTACTACCTCGGGCTTAGCGCAGCGAGAAGCCGGAGTTTGGCCGCTTCAACTACGCGGAGAAGGCCGAGTACTGGGCGCTGGTGTGGGGCATCGTGCGTGATGGCGGCGACCGGCATCATGATGTGGGCCAAGGTGTGGGTGGGCGACCTGCTGGCGCGCTGGTGGGTGGATGTCGCCACCGCCATCCACTTCTACGAGGCGATGCTGGCGACGCTGGCGATCGTGGTGTGGCACTTCTACCAGGTGTTCTTCGATCCCGACGTCTATCCGATGAACTGGGCGTGGTGGGACGGCAAGATGTCGGTCGAGCACTATCGCGAAGAGCATGGGCTGGATACCGACACCCTGCTCGCGGCCTCGCGCGAAGAAGCACAGAAAGAGCCGGCAAATCCGGATCTACGGGATCGCTGCGGCGCCGACAGCAACCGGCAGTGAGCGACCAGACAAGCAGCCAGTTGAGGAAGTTGTTACCCGAGAAGCAGGCGAGCGCACTCGAACGTTGCGCACGCGCGATTCAGGTGCATGATTTGTGTCCGCAGTCTGCAAAATGGACTTCGGAGTCCGGATTAGGCAGTAGCCAACAGGAAAGACGGATGGTGGCGCATGAGCGATGACAGTGGGAAGCGAACCCGTGGCCCCGAGCGGATTCGCCAGGTTACGGGAGTGGTTGCGGAATCCGACCTCTCCGCCGGACTGGCGCTCGGCGCTGGTGGCCTTTGGCGACTTTTTGTTCCTGTTCTTCATCGACCTGACGTCCGCACATCCCAGCCCGTACGTGGGCATCCTCGCCTACATGGTGGCGCCAGCGTTCCTGATCGTGGGCCTGCCCTGGTACCTGTGGGGGTCTGGTACGACCGGCGCAAGCGTCGGCGCACCGCCGAAGCCGGCACTACCTCCGCATCGACTTTAACGATCCCAGCCAACGCGGCGCGTTTGCTTCTTCTTCACCTTCCCGTGGCATTCATCGGGCTGAGCGTAATTGGCAGCTACAAGGCCTACGAGTTCACCGACTCAGTGCAGTTCTGCGGACAACTTTGCCATTCTGTGATGGCTCCGGAATTTACGGCCTATCAGCTATCGCCGCACGCGCGGGTGGCGTGTGTGGATTGCCACGTGGGCGCGGGTGCAACCTGGTACGTAAAATCCAAACTTTCCGGCGCGCGCCAGGTGTTCGCCACCGTTTTCAACACGTATCCGCGACCCATTCCCACTCCTGTTCACAACCTTCGTCCGGCGGCCCAGACCTGCGAGCAGTGCCATTGGCCGAAGAAATTTTACGGCGCGCAGCTGAAGATCTTTACTCACTACTCGAGCGACGAGAAGAACACCCCGCGTCAGATTCGCATGCTGATCAAAACGGGCGGCGGAGATCCCGCCACCGGCGCGCCCGAAGGCATCCATTGGCACATGAACATCGCCAACGAGATCAACTATGTCGCCGCGGACGACCAGCGCCAGGTGATTCCCTACATTCACGTGAAGGATCAGCAGGGACGGGTCACGGAATATTTCGCCAAGGACTCGACCCTCACCAAAGATCAGATCGCGCAAGCCGAAAAGCGGCACATGGATTGTGTCGACTGCCACAACCGCCCCACGCACATCTACGTTCCCCCCGATCTGTCCGTCGACAATTCCTTGCTGGCCCGGCGGCTCGATGCATCGCTGCCCTTCCTGAAGCAACAGGCAGTTACCGCTCTGACCGCCAACTACGAAACCACGGATGCCGCCATGCAGGGAATCGCCAAATCGATCGGAAGCTTCTATGAGAGCAAGTATCCGGACCTCGCGAAGAGCAAGGAGCTTGAGATCCGCAATGCCATCGACGAGCTGCAGAGAATCTATCGCAATACGACCTTTCCGGAGATGAAGCTGAACTGGCAGACGCATCCCAACAATATCGGCCACTTCTATTTCAACGGCTGCTTCCGCTGCCATGACGGCCAGCACGTGAGTGCCGATGGCAAGGTGATCAGCAAGGACTGCCAATCCTGCCATAGTGTCCTGAGCCAGACCGAAGGTGGCGTGAGCATGGCTGCGGTGCAGAAGGTGAGCTTCCAGCACCCCATCGACCTGGGCGACATGACCCAGGTCAATTGCAGCGATTGCCACGCGAACGGCGGGACCCAATAGCCATTGTTATCAATGGGTTGGCGGTGTGACGCGTGTCACAAGCGGGGGTGATAACAGTCACGGCTGCTAGGTTCACGGTTCTCTATCGTAGAGTCCAAGGGTGGCAGCACTCCCCTGGGGTTCCGGCGATACGAGGAGGCCGTACGATGACAGCGACGAATGGCAACGGACAACATCCCCATCCGGCGGGCGAGAACAAAGCGCGCTTGGTCTTCTGGGAAGTCACGAAGGGATGTAATCTCCGCTGCATCCACTGCCGGGCGACAGCAACCGAACTCAGTTCCCCTACCGATTTGCCGACCCGCACGGCACTGGGCATCATCGACCAGATTGCCGCTGCCGCGAATCCGATCCTGGTGCTCAGCGGCGGTGAGCCGCTCTACCGCTCCGACATTTTCCAGTTGGCTCGTTACGCGACCGACAAAGGCTTGCGCGTAGCCTTGGCGACCAACGGAACGCTGGTCACGAAAGATGTGGCTCGCATGATCGTCGATTCGGGCGTACGCCGGGTTTCAATCAGCCTGGACGGCGCGGATGCTACCACGCACGATTCCTTCCGCGGGATTCCGGGTGCTTTCGACGCGGCGGTGCACGGCTTGCGGAACCTCAAGGCCCTGGGCATGTCGGTGCAGATCAACATGACCATTGCCCGTCACAATGCCCATCAGTTGCCGGACGTTCTTCAGTTGGCCAGAAACCTCGGCGCGGATGCGCTGCACACTTTCCTGCTAGTGCCGGTAGGCTGCGGCGTCGACATCGCTGCCGAGCAGATGGTTGCGCCGGAAGAATACGAGCGGATGCTGAACTGGTTCTACGATCAATCCCTGGTGGGCGGCATTGAACTCAAGGCCACCTGCGCGCCGCACTATTTCCGGGTGGCACGGCAACGTCGGGCAGCAGACCGGCGAGCGGCCGAGCAACTCGCACGGATCGCACCGGCAGAAACTCATCGTTCCCCCGAGCGCTCCGCCATTGGCCCCACGGACATGACGATGCCAGGGTCGACCGGAATCGCGCTGAAGCCACAAGGCGTGGGCCAGCCGGTAGGGCATCCAGGCGGTCATCCCTCGGATCTCAATGCCATGACCAAGGGATGCCTGGCCGGAACCGGCGTATGTTTCATCTCTCACGAAGGCGAAGTTTATCCCTGCGGCTACTTGCCCGTGGTCGCGGGCGATCTGCGCAAGCAGACGTTTCTCGACATCTGGGAGAACTCGACCGTATTCCACGAACTGCGCGACACCAGCGGCCTGAAAGGGAAGTGCGGTTGCTGCGAATTCCGCAACGTCTGCATGGGATGCCGCGCGCGGGCCTATGCGGCGACCGGCGATTTCATGGACGAAGAGCCCTTTTGCGTCTATCAACCGCGCACCAAGAGTCTCAGCCCGGAAAAGCCGGAGCCGGTTGGCCACACTCGCTAAGATCGTTTCCTGCCCCCAAGCGCCGAAACGCCCGGCTCCACGAGACTTCGTGAGCCGGGCGTTTCTGTCGATTGCCCTTGCCGTTCAAGCCGACTTCTTGACTTGCGCCGGAAACTCGAGAACCTTTCCGCGCAAATCGGGCGGCACCCACCGTACTTTCTTTCGAAATCGATCCGGAATATAGAACTCAATCACCTGTGCCATAGCATCCTCCGATCCATTACCCCAACAGTCTCGGATCGCTTGCTTTGGTCACCGTGGCCGAGGCTGTCGGCTCTTACCCGCTTAGATGCAGAATGCCGCGCAAAGGAGGCGGGGTTTCGCTGTGAGCCCAAGCCGATGCGCGAACCTGCAAAAGCCCTTGAAATCGTGTAACTTTGCCCTATCCTGCGAATCCCACAGCTAGCCGTTTTCCAGCGAGCGGCCGGACTGCGGGTGGTTGGGCTGGGAGATTTGTGAATGGACGACCGCAAGTTCAAGAAGATGAACCGGCGCGAATTGCTGAAGGTGGCCCCGGTGCTGGCACTGGGCGCATTTGCGATTCCCAAGCTGCGCGAGCCTCTGCTGAAGAAAGGGCTTGCGTTTAGTGACTGGGCCTCGGGGAAGTTGTTTCGCCCCGGTCATCTGGCAACCACGTTTGCCGAGTCCGACCTCACGCCCTTCGAGAAGTTTCCGATCAACGGCTACGACGTGGACGATCCGGAGTCGATCTTCGAAAACTGGAGCCTGACGGTGAGCGGCGCAGTCCAGAAGCCCGGTGACTACACGTTGTCGCAAATTCAGGCTCTTCCGAGAACGCGGCAGAACACCCGGCATGTTTGCGTCGAAGGCTGGGATGTCATCGGACGCTTCGGAGGCACGCGCCTTTCGGAGTTCCTGAAATTGGTGGGAGCCGATACGACCGCGCGGTTCGTGTACCGTCGAATGCGCGGACGACTACTACGAGTCGCTCGATATGGCGACGGCCATGCATCCGCAGACTCTGCTTGTGCTACGAAATGTATGACAAGCCGCTCACGCGCGAGCACGGTGCACCAGTGCGGCTGAGCATGCCGACGAAGATCGGATACAAGCAAGCGAAGTATCTGACCGATCTGAAAGTCACGAACTGTTCTGGAGACGTGTCGGTTACTGGGAAGATCAGGGTTATTCGTAATTTTACGGGCTGTAGGGCGCGAAAGAGAGCAATGCCGCGAAGTGATTTTGAAGTCGAATCGGCGAAGAGCGGCGAAAGCGTACCAGGCAGTATACGAGCATCCGTGGCCGGTGCGGTTCTGTCATTGGGTGAACGCGATTGCGCTTTTCGTTCTGGTGGGAAGCGGGCTCCAGATCTTTCGGGCCTTTCCCAGTTTTGGCGCCAAGATTCCGCAAAAAGATCTGCTGAACTGGCCGAAAGCGTTTGCCATCGGCGGGTGGCTTGGAGGCGCGTTACAGTGGCACCTGACGTTCATGTGGATCTACATCGCCAGTGGTATTTTTTATCTGGCCTATCAGCTGTTCAGCGGAAATTTTCGGCAAGTGCTTCTTACGCGCAAGGATGTTCGCGGGGTGTGGCCGATGGCGCGGTATTACTTCTTCTTCGGGCAAGAAGCCGCGGCAGGAAGAGCCTTACAACCCGCTGCAGAAGCTGGCCTACACGTCCGTGGTGGTATTGGGAGTGCTGTCGGTGCTGACCGGAATAGCGGTCTGGAAGCCGGTTCAGTTTTCCTGGCTGGCATGGTATCATGGGCGGGTTTCACTGGCGCGGGTCTGGCATTTTGCAGTGATGTGGGCTATTCTGCTTTTTCTTTCTTGGACACCTTGTCATGGTGGTATTGCATGGCTGGAGTAACTTCATGTCCATGCTGACGGGTTGGAAGAAGAATCCGGATTATGCTCCGCGCTAGCTGTCGTTCCGCAGCGAGTTGAGGATAGTCGATGGCAGCGTGCCCGGAGAGAATTCGACGGTGAAGGAGCCTGCCGATGCGGCGGATGTCGGCGAACACGAACTGATCCGGCGGTGCAGACTGGCGAGAAGGAACATTTTTACGAACTGATCAAGCCGTACGAGCGACGAGTTTATACCGCGGCATTTGCGGTACTGCGAAATGAGGCGGAGGCGGAAGAGGTTGCTCAGGAAGCGATTCTGAAGGCTCTTACGCACATCCGGCAGTTTCGCGCGGAAGCGCGCTTCAGTACGTGGCTGATACAGATCGCCGTGAACGAAGCGCTCATGCGGCGACGAAAGGACCATGCCGAGATCATGGAGCCGATCGGAGATCGCCAGGAGGAAGAAGGCAGCTACACCCCGCGTGATTTCGCCGACTGGCGCGAGATCCCCTCCGAGGTTCTGGAACGCAAGGAAATTCGTGAGAAACTGGCCGAGGCGGTCGCCGCTATGGCCAGCAAGTACCGCGAGGTCTTTGTCCTGCGTGACATGCAGCATTTGAGCATTGAAGAAACGGCGGAGGCGTTGGGCATCTCGCGGGCATCCGTAAAGACGCGGCTGTTGCGGGCTCGTCTGATGTTGCGGGATTTGCTCGCTCCGGGCCTGGGCGGCGCCTGGTTTGGCCGTGTGCCGTTCGAGAAGGGGAACAAGCCATGGTAGTCAACTGCGAACACGTTTGGAGAGAAATCTCCAACTATCTCGAGAAGACGTAGACCCGGCGACCCGTGCTGCGATGGAAGCCCATTTCAAGGAGTGCAAGCATTGCACCGCCGTGCTCGACGGGACCCGCAACGTGGTCCACTTGTACGGGGATGACCGCCTGTTCGACCTTCCCGCAGGGTTCAGCCAGCGTTTGCAGCGCAGAATCGCTCAGCAATCCTCTTCCTGGGGATACCGCAGCGCACGATCGTTCTGGATGCTTGCGGTAGCGGCGGTGGCATTGGTCGCGGGCGGGTTGACCTTGGGTAGCTCCTCTGATTTCAAGCAACCGGAGTTGCGCTCTGAACACGCTCAACCGCCTCACAATATCCCGCCCGCGCTTATGGTTGCGCTTTCAACGGAAGGGAAGGTATTCCACGTTCCAGGCTGCAAATATCTGCATAAGCATGACGGGGAGAGCCCACAGCTAATGACCGCGGCCGCGGCGATCAAGGAAGGCTATGCCCCGTGTCCCCGTTGTCTGCGCCAATATCTGGGCGCGCGCGTTGAGTGTCCGCGCATCCAGCCGGGTTCCGAACTCGCCCTCAAGCACCGGGGAGCGTTCCGTATCACTCCTGGTCTTTGAGAATTGCGGAATGACGTGGCGAGCGGACACGCTACTTGAAATGATTTCGTGAGCGATTCTCGAGGACTTACGATGAGCCGGGTGGCGACTAGACGGGCGCCCGGCGCACCACCCGGAGCCAAACAATTTCCGCGACGATCCCGGGCTAGTTCTTCTTCATATCATCGTGTTTCATGTTGTCGTCTTTCATTTCGTCCTTCTTCATCTTGTCTTTCTTGGCCTTCTTGGATTTCTTGTCCTTCTTCATGTCGTCCTTTTTTCATGTCATCGTGCTTCATGGTGTCCTGCTTCATGTTGTCGTCGTGCTTCATTACGCCGCCCGATGACTGCGCAAACCCGCTGACGAGACACGGCGAGCAGACACATACCCATCACCCTGCAAACGATCTTGTTCATTACTTTCTCCTTGGCACTCGATTGCCCCTGACCCACGAGGGCAAAGGTGAGATGTGCATGCGCCTGAGAAGTTACAAGCCGGGTGTGCATTCCAGTGGCCGTGGGCAGACTGCGCGCGGGAGGAATGGGATGGTTGCCTCTACGGCTGCCCGATCCGTCAGCAGGCGAGCTGCTCGCGGGAGATCTTCAACCCTTGCAAGTTACCGAGTGCGGTTACCGCGATCGACTCGGTGCGGAAGAAGTCGTTCGCCATGTCGTGCAGGTCGTCAGAGGTTACGGCTTCGATCTTCTCGATGAGGGCGTCCATGCCATAGAATCTGTCGAAGTACATGTCCTGCCGGGCAAGGTTTGACATGCGTGCGGTAGAGGATTCCAGCGACAGCATCAAACTGCCCTTCAATTGGTCTTTGGAGCGCCGTACTTCCTCGTCGGATAGCTTCTCAGATTTCAGCTTCTTGAATTCCGAGACGATGGACTGCACGACCTTGAATGACGACTCCCGCGACGTTCCTGCGTATACCGAAAGACAGCCGGTGTCGCGATACGGGCTCAGGTCGCTATAGATGGAATACGCCAGGCCCTGCCGCTCGCGGATATTCTGGAACAGCCGTGAACTCATCCCTCCTCCCAGCAAGGTGTTAAGGACGTAGGACGCGAATCGCTTTTCGTGGGCAATGGGATGAGAAGGCACTCCCACGCAGATCTGCACCTGCTCGAGCGATTTCTTGTTGCGCAGGGTGATGCGCGGAACAATTTTCGGCACCGACCGGCGAAATCCGTTCTTCACAGGCTTCATGCGATCGAAATGCTTGGCCACGAGGTCCACAAACTGGGCATGGTTCGAGGTTCCCCGCGGCAGAAATAATGAAATTTCCGGGCGTAAACCGCTTCCGTAGAGATCCAGAACCACCGGCTGTTCAAAGCCTTTCACCGTCTCCTTGGTTCCCAGGATCGGCTTGCCCAAAGGGTGATCCTTCCAGAAGTTCTGCGTGAAAATCTCGTGGACCAGGTATTCCGGACTGTCCTCGTCCATCTTGATCTCTTCCAGAATCACTCGGCGCTCGCGAACGATGTCTTCGACCGCGAATACCGGATTGAGCACCAGGTCCGACAAGACCTCCAGGGCGATCGGCAGATGCTCGTCCAGGACCTTGATGTTGAAACACACACATTCCTTGGCCGTGAACGCGTCCAGGTTGCCGCCGATCGAGTCGACCTGTCGCGCAATGGCTTCCGCGGAACGGTGCTTCGTACCCTTGAAAACCATGTGCTCGATGAAGTGGGAAAGGCCATTGCACTGCGGTTCCTCGTCGCGTGAACCAGTTTTAATCCAGATGCCGATTGAGATCGAACGAATATGCTTCATCTCTTCCGAGATGACGGTCAGCCCGTTGGGTAAGACCTGTCTATAAATATTGCGCAGTTCTTCAACCATAAAAATTGTCCCAGCGACCAATGTCCACATCCAGGGCCGCGTACTTCTATTCTCACATACCCTAGGAAGCGGCGTGGTTGGAATCGCTACTACAATAGAATCAATTAATTACGTTAGATTTATTGCGTAAGCCCTTGAGCCGACACGAGGCCCGGCCTTGGCCTGGGCTAGAATCACCACAGGCGCGCGAACCTGGCGAACAGCATGTCTCAGCCCAGTCACAATTCGTTGCTCGGTCTGGATATGGGGGAACTGGCCCGCTTGGCAGAAGAACTGAACCAGCCCGCCTATCGTGCTCAACAGCTCTTTGAGTCGCTGTACCGGCAGCGGGCCGAATCCACGGACCAGATCTCCACCCTGCCTTCACAATTGCGCCGGGAATTGGTCGATCGTCGGCATTTCGATGGGCTGGCCTCGGATCGAGAGTAAGTTCAAATCCAGCGATGGCACGGTGCGTTACCTCATGGCCTATCCGGACAGGCAGACTGTGGAGACAGTATGGATGCCGGAAGGCGACGGCGGCGAAGCAGGAGATGGGAGCGAGGCTGGAGAAGAAACCCGTGCCCGTCCGAAAAACTGGGACCGCGCGACCGTATGCATTTCCAGCCAGGTAGGCTGCGCCGTCGATTGCCAGTTCTGCCTGACTGCGTTGTTAGGAGTGAAACGCAACCTGAGCGCTGGTGAGATCGTTGGGCAGGTCGGCTCGGTCCTGCGCGACCAGCAGGTGTCACCTCCTCAAGATCGCATCAATCTCGTCTTCATGGGTATGGGAGAACCCTTTCTCAACTATGAAAACTGCATGAAGTCGGTCCGGCTGCTGGTGGAAGGCGTTGGAATTCCCGAATCGCGCATGACGCTATCGACCGCCGGGATCGTGCCCCGCATTCATGACTTCGGGGAGGAACCGGTACGCCCGAAGCTTGCCATTTCGCTGAATGCCTCGAACGACGAGCTTCGCACACGCCTGATGCCGATCAACCGGAAGTGGAGTCTCGATACACTGCTGCGGGCAGCGCGGGCCTTTCCCCTGCGGACGCGGGAGCGGCTCACGTTCGAGTACGTGTTGCTCGACGGGGTGAACGATGCGGTCGAACACGCGCGCGAACTGGTGGAACTGGTTCGCGGCATCCGCGCCAAAGTGAACCTGATTGCGTTAAATCCGGGGCCGGGAATCGCGTTCGCGCACTCCTGCGCCGGACCGGGTGTTAGCTTTTCAGCAGGTTCTGGTGACAGCCGGGGTCCCAGCTTTCATCCGCCGTCCGCGAGGTCGGGACATTTACGCGGCTTGCGGTCAACTGAAGCGCACTGTCGAGATTGCCGCCGCAGAGTCGGAGGCGGCGCCGGAAAATGGCACTAATGGCTAATGTGAGGCGTTCGCCGAAGAGGTCTCCAGCGGGGGACTGGGTTGCTTCTCCGCGAGATCGGCCGGTGCGGTTAAGGGCCGCGTGCCTGCCGCCGGAAGTTCAATGGTGATCATTGCTCCGCCTTCTACACGGTTCGCGCAGAAAATCAGGCCCTGGTGATCCCGGATGATGCCGTAGCAGGCGCTCAGGCCCAAGCCAGATCCTTTGCCGACGGATCGTGTCGAATAGAAGGGGTCGAATACCCGCTCCGGGTCACGAGCGCCAGGACCGTTGTCGGAAAACTCCAGCACCACCGCATCCCCCTTCCTTCGGGTCTTGACCGAGAAAATTCCTCCCCCTACTTCCTCCAGAGCTTGCAAAGCATTGCTGCCGATGTGGAGGAAGACCTGTAGCAGCTGATTTGGATCTCCTGAGATCTGCGGGAGACTGTCGGCCAGGTTCACTTGCAGATCCACACGATGGGAGCTGAATTGCGGCTGCAGAAGCTTGCTGGCGGTTTGGATCACCGTATTCACATCCACTGGAACTTTCTCGCCGGGACCCTGCCGGGCGAAGTTCAGCAGACTTGCAATCAGGATGCGTGTCCGTCTCACCTGCAGGGCGATCTTGGATGCCAGGGTCCGCTGCTCCTCCGTCAGCCCCGATTCCGCCAGCAGTTCTGAATATCCCAGCATCGCGGTCAAAGGGTTGTTGAGTTCATGAGCGGCGCCTCCGACCAGTTGCCCGAGGGAAGCCAGTTTTTCCGACTGGATCAGCTGCCCCTGGAGGCGTTTCAGGTTTTCAAAGGAATCTTCAGAGGTGCGCAATAATCGAATCAACTCGTGGTCGAGCAGGTGCTGCCGCAGAAATACTACGCCGCCCATGATCATCATCGTGATCAGCGTGAGAGTAAGACGAAAATTTCGCACGGACGGAGGCACGGTTCCGTCAAACAATGACCACGCCGCAAAAACCGGCAAGGAGAGAATCACGATCATTCCCAGCCGGGCCACCCATACTCCGTGCCGGCCCGGTGCCGGCGACGAGTCCTGCTGGGGTTCCAAATCCTGCCCCAGAACCCCGACCACACTGATCCAGCCCATGGAGGCAGCCAACGGCAGATCGTATAGGCTTCCGGTGTAATACAGGTTTCTCAGGATTGCCCAGTTAGCGATATAAGAGCTGAGGGCATAGACGAGGCTCGCGCCGAACCAGTGCGCGTAGATGGTTTTCCAGCCACCCCGGCTGCGAAGCCAGACAATGATGAGTGCCCCCAGGAACACCACCTTTTCAGTCAGGTACAGCGCGTTGAGACTCCGGCCGTAGGCCAACTCATCTCGCTGCGCGTACTGCCAGGGGATCACAGCAAACAGATACAGATATACCCACCAGGTAAGCAACAACACAAAATCGAGCCGCCCGAGCCGGGCTTCATGATCATTCTGGCGCGCATGCGGTTGCAATGCGAGCGCCGCCATCATGGGAACGAAATGCAGAAAAATCACGATATCGCCGACAAAAGGTTCGGGCACTTCCTGCCGAAGCACGACTTCGATATAACTCCACAGCAATTGGTAAGAGAGCCAGAAGACGATTCCCAGCGTCATCAGTCCCCAAAACAGTCGAGCCCTTGCCTGGTTCCGAGCGATATTGGGAAGAAGAGCCGCAGTGGCGGAGAGCAGTAGAATGCACTGGGTGACGTCGCTGAAGACGGTGAGCGCGAACCCGGGTGCGATCAGTATCGACGCGCACACCTGCGCGAAGACAAAGCAGCCGGCAGCGAGAATCCAAAGTTTGGAGCGCTCTGACAAGAAGGTTCCTTCGTGGCAATTCTAGACGCCGGGCAGGTGTTTCGAAGGTTACTTCGGTAACACCATGCACTATAGATACGCGCGCCCCGCATCCGGCCTTGAAATCGTGAACTTTGACTTGCTATCTGGTTATTGAATCAATAATATCCGTGTCTATTCCACAAGAATCTGGGGAGCTGTGATTCGTCTACCGTTCCAGGCAACCGCCCATCGGATGTTTTCCCGTCTGCGGGCGCCCATCATTCCAGGCGAAGTACGGCGCATCGAGCGCTGGCTGGCCTCGGCCCGCGTATTCCTGGCCATTTCCGCCCTGGTAGCTCTTTGGATGGACCCTTCCGAATTTAGCAACTCGCCCTGGGCTTATCCGATCCTCGGCTTGTACATTGTGCATGGCGTCGTGGTCATGCTTCTGTTGCGGTTTCGCAAAGAATCGACCCCGTCCTTTCGTCTGCTGGTACACGCCTCGGATATCGTCTGGCCGTTACTGGTCATACTGTTTGCTACGGGACAGGGCGGCCCGTTTTTGCTCTTCTTTGTCTTTGTGCTGGCCGCATCTGCGTATCGTTGGGGACTATGGGAAACCTTCGGCACGGCGATCGCCATCGTCACCCTTTTATGGGGGGAAAGCTTCGCTATCAGGCATGGGGTAGCGGGATCGATCGACCAAATCTTGACCCGCCATGGCCTGTACCCCTTGAGTGTGCGCTCCTCCCAGTTCGAGCCCCAGCACCTCTTCATGCTCTCCGCGTATCTGCTGGTGATGGGATTGCTGTTGGGATACCTTGCAGAACAGCAGAAGCGGTTGCGCGCCGAGCGCTCTATTATCGCGCGCGTGCTGGGACGGGCTCGCGTCGAGGCCGGACTGAGCGGAACCTTGCAGGATATCCTGGGAGAACTGCTCACGATGTACAGCGCACCCCGCGCCCTCATTGCCTCTCAGGAGGTCAACAAGTACCGGGTATTTGTTGGGGAATTGGAGACCGTGAAGGCCGGGTTGGGCCAGTTGCGCTGGCTCGAATCGCTTCCGACTGATCGCGAGACCTACTTGTACGAGTGCCCCGCAGACGCGTGCCTGCTGCTGCGGAGTGGCGACAGCCATCAGATGGTGTCGCTCGACCGCAATGGAGTGCGGTTGCGCCAGTCATCCCCGCAATCCCTGACGGCGTTTACCCGGCTCTACAAGTTTGATTCGCTACTGGCAGTGTCATTCCTTTTCGGCCAGGAGTGGTGGGGCAGAATCTTTCTGTTCGATCCGGTCCTGGGCGGCGATCGCGAGGAAGAGCTCCGATTTCTGCAGGAGTTGGTGCGCCAGGTCGGCCCCGCCGTCTACAACGTTTATCTGCTGCGCCGCTTGCGGCAACGCGCCGGCGCGGTAGAACGTGCCCGGGTTGCCCGCGAACTGCACGATGGCGCCGTTCAGTCCCTGATCGCGATGGAAATGCAGGTGGATGTGGTGCGCCGGCAATCGGCCGCCCACGCTACTCCAGTCACGGCGGAACTGGGCCGTATCCAGGGCTTGCTCCGCGAGGAAGTGCTCAAACTACGGGAACTGATGCAGCAGATGAAGTCGCTTGATGTAGACTCGACCAATTTCCTTCGTTTCCTGGAAGACACCGTCGAGCGTTTTCAGCGCGAAACCGGTATCGGGACGCGCTTTGTTTCTGAAATTGAAGAAGTTCATATGCCGCAGCGGGTATGTCGTGAACTCGTGCGGATCGTTCAGGAAGGCCTGGTCAACGTCCGCAAGCACAGCGCGGCCCGCGAGGTGCTCGTTCGACTGAGTGCGAGCAGCAGTCACTGGTATTTAACCATCGAGGACGATGGCCGAGGATTCCCGTTTTCGGGCAGATTTTCTCAGGCAGAATTGGAAGAGATGGGTAAGGGTCCGCTGGTAATCCGCGAAAGAGTGCGTTTGATTGAGGGCGAACTCACGATAGAATCGAATCCGAGCCGAGGGGCGCGGCTTGAAGTCAGCGTACCGCAGCACCGAGAAGACGCTTATGGATAACAAAGATCGCAAACTATTCGCATCGTGATCGCCGACGATCACCCTATTTTCCGGGATGGTCTCCGCCGCCTGCTGGAGGCAGAACCCGGCCTGAAAGTGATTGGGGAGGCCTGCGACGGCGCCGATGCTGTCAAGCTGGCGCGTCAGCTGAAGCCGGATATCATGCTTCTCGATCTCGCCATGCCGCGCACCCCGGGGTTAGAAGCGCTTGCGCGATTTGAGCACGGGAAGCGGGCGCGAACGGCGTGAAGGTTATCTTGCTAACGGCGGCGGCCGAAAAGCACCAAATTGTCGAGGCCCTGCAACTCGGCGCGCGCGGGCGTAGTCCTCAAAGATTCCGCCACCCAGCTCCTGCTGAAGAGCATACATACCGTAATGACGGGGGAATACTGGGTTGGGCGCGAGAGCGTCTCGAACCTCGTGCAGTACTTGCGCACCCTGATGCAGACCTCAAATGAGGAATCCCGCCAAAAGAAATTCGGACTCACTCCGCGGGAATTGGAGATTGTCTCGGCGGTCGTCGCCGGTTACTCCAACAAGGAAATCGCCGAATATTTCAAGATCAGCGAAGATACGGTGAAACACCACCTCAGCAATATCTTCGACAAGTTAGGGGTTTCGACCCGGCTGGAACTGGCCCTGTTCGCGGTGAATCAGGGGCTCCCATTGAAAAGAATTCCTTACGGGCTCAAGGAGATGCAGGTGTGGCACTTTCGTGCCATACGCAGCCACTTCCGTGCCATTGGCTGAAGGGCAGCATCAAAACTAGCATTGTGACACGGTATACCCGGGTAAAAGTCTTGCGCTTTAGCCTCCGAGCCGCTTTATGCTCGGAAGATTGACCCGCTAGTAACGGAGGAGCCCGTGATTGAAGTTCTTCGTCAGTTATGGTCGGACGATCGGGACAGGACATCGCTGAATACGCGGTGATGCTGGCCGTGATTCTGGTGATCGTGGTTGGTACCATCCGGCTAATTGGTCGAACGCCAACAACGTGTTCTCGCAAGTCGGAAGCGCCATCCAGTAAGGCGCCGTTCCGGGCCTCTGGCGCTTTCCTGCCGATCCCGCATTGCGGATACCGCCCCTCATCGGCACTCTTTGATCGCCGATGCCCTGCCGCGTGAATCAGGTCCAAATCGAATCGGCTGCATCGCAGGCCGCGTCTCTGGCAGCCTATTTCGCTGCCGGAGTTGCGGACGTGGAGGCCACCTTTTCCGCGCCCGGCGTTGAGAACCTGGTCAGATACGGGAAGACCGGGGTCACTTCGAACGGCATCTTCTCGCGCGCCGACATCAGCGCGACTGGCTTGGTTTTAGCCAACGTTGCCTGGCTGCTCCACGGGTCGACCTTGACTCGCCCTCCCAGTGGCAGAGCGGCGATCTGGTCTTTCTTGCGTTCGTCCAGTTGCGGCGCGGAATTCAGCAGGGCCGACATCCGCAACGTTTTGCCGCTCACCAAGCCATCGCCCAGGTGCGCGCGGATCAGATTCTTCAGATCCGGGGCGCGTTCCTGCAGAGCTTTAAGAAACAGCCCAGCATTGCCCAGCTTGTCCTTGTAAGGGGAATTAGCCAGCAGTTCGAGAGCTTTCTTGTCGGCCTCATCTTCATCCGCAGAACTGCGTTGGAAATTCAATTCGCGAAAGTGTCCTCGTCGGCGAAGAACATGCGGTCGTTGAAAGCCAACCGGGTGTCCAACTGGTGTCCAAGGGCGATGTGGCCGAGTTCGCGAGCCAGGACCATGGCCAGAGAGGCCTCGTCCGGCAGAACGTCCAGCAGGCCGCGACTCACAACGATGGTATGGCCGATCGTGAAGGACTCCAGCGGAGTGGTCAGCAGCACGCGCGCCCGCACCTCAGGCTGAATGTCGAGATTGTTGGTGACGATCAGGTTGTTGACGACGGTCTGTCAAACCTTGTCCACCTCGCCTCTGGGGGCCAGCAAGCCTACTTTTCTGCAGTCGCTCAACAGCGTTGTCTTCCGCTTGCCGCTCCCACGTACGCTGCTGCTTCCACGGGCGTCGCGTCCTGCCCCGCCTCACTCTGATCCTTGATAGGCTTGCGGTGCATCGACCGTGATGTCGTGAACTCGTCGATTCGGCCCAGATTCTTTAGGTCGTATCCCCAGAGGCGCGTCTGTGCCTTGTAATGCAGGTTCTGCGTCATGCGATACTTCAGGTCCGATTCTTCGGTGTAAACGAACGCGGGCAGCCACACGCCCGGACGCATGTTCAGGCGCCAGCTGTCAAAGTGAAGGTAATAGCTGTGCTCGCATGCGGAGAATAGGTGCCGTTGAAGCGAACAATGTTGTAGTCCTGATCCTCGACCCAGATGCGTCCCAGGAAGCGACCCTTGCCCGCTGGTCTTTTTGGGCTGCACGTCGATGCACCATGCACCGGATTTCGCCGAGAAACTCGCGGCGTACGAAGGTGAAGTCGTAGAACTTGTGCTGAAAGTCGTCGTCCAGCATCACCATCTGGGCAAAACCAAGCGGCAAAAAGTGCATGGTGTAGACACTCGTCAAAGTGTTCAACATGCGACGGCCAAATCCAGGACGCCCGACGAATGCCCGGTCGTCGGTGCCATTGCTCATGTCGAGCCGGCCCAGAAAATAGTGGTCCCCGATCGGAACGGCTCCCATTTCCTTATCCGACTTCATATTCTGGATATAGGTCTCGACCAGCGGGTGCATGTGACGCATCTGCGCGACGAAGAAATGCTCACGCTCGACGATTCGGTCGATCACCTGGTCAAACGACGACGGCGCCGCTGGGCTGGTTGCAGCCGGCAGTTGGGTTATCGTGGCTGGTGCTGCATTGTCGGATTCGGATGCCTGCGGGCTCGACACCTGGGCTGCGACCACTGACAAAAAACACAATACGAGGAAAAAAGGAACCCAAACCGCTCTCAGACTACGCATAAACCCCTTCGTGAAGCACATCGCTTCAGGCCAACTGGAAGATTATATGCAACACGGCGGTCGAATCGGAAGGTTGGCCGTCCCGCATCGCCGGTTTGAAACTGATCTGTTCGGCAGCGCGCACCGCCGACTCGTCGAGTCCGTGCCCCAGTCCGCGCACCACTCGTAACACGCGGACATGGCCCGAAGCCTCCAGCACGACCTCCAGCAGCACTTCGCCTTCCACGCGCGCCCGCCGTGCTTCCTCGGTATAGGCCGGAGTAGGCTTGGAAAGAATTTCGGGCGGCACGACCCGAGCCGCAGTCTCCGCGGTCTTGGGACGAACCGCCTGAGCTGCCGGGACGTCGGCGTCTCCGAATCCCGTCTGCCGCACCACGCCGTTGCCGCGCGATGTATTGATCCGGCCGCTCCCGTCGCCAGTAGCTACGCCATTTCCGAAGCCCGTGCTGGCAACAACCCCGCGCATCCCCCTGGCGCCGCCGGTTCCATTGCCATAACCCGGACCGGCCGGGAGATCGAACGAACCCAATTGGGCTATATTCGCTGGCTTGATGCTGTTACTGACCTGCGCGGGCACTCCGTTGGGATCTCCGAATCCACCCGTCTGAACTTTTTGCGGTGCGGCGGCCATCGTAGGAGTTGCCGAACTCCCCGTCGAGAATACGTTGGTCTGGACTAAGCGCTTCGGAATCACGGGAGTCGCCGCCGGCAGGTTTGGCCGACTCGCGGCCACTTCTACTTTCGGCGCTTGCATCTCCTCGACCTCGACACGTGGTTTCGGCGTGGGAGCAGGCAAGCGCAGATTCTCGGGGATCGGCGTGTCGAGATGCGCCACAGGCTCGGGCACTTTGAACTCGCGGACGGGAGCAGGCTGGTGATTCACCGGCGGCGGGGTCGTCACCAAAGCCATCTCGTGATAGTCCCGCGGTGGAGGAATCAGGTGCTGGGGACGAAGACTAACCGCCCACAGGAGCAGGGCAATCAGTCCGCCCTGGGTCACCATGCTGAACACAAACTCCTTCCATGGGGGCCTTCTATCGGGAAGCAAGGAGAACGGTGTCTTCAAAGGGTCGGAAGCCATAAAAGGATCTCGAATGTCCAGCAGCCACACGCACTGCCCTGAGTCAAAATTTTCCTGTCTAAAACAACCGATCCGATTGGTGGTAGTGAACCTGGGAACGGACCGGGACCTGTTAAGTGTACAACTCCGAACGTTGTCTACTGCAAGAATAAGGCCAATTCCACCCACCGCGGATAGAACTAACCGCTTTCTCCCTAAGTGGTTACCTCCTATAACGGATATATGCTGACGCCCCCCGACCGGAGGGGCAAAAATTTACAGCTTCTGGGTAGGATTTCTCGCCGACCGCGTCTGCCTGGGAAGATCGGACCCACGGGCCCCTTTTGCGGCGGTTTGTGGCCTAGCAACGTACGATTTTCTCGCTGCGAATCCCCTTGGTGGCGTTGCGGGTGTCCACGACCAGTTGCGATTCCTGCACGATCTTCGGGTAATTGTAGTCAGAATGATCGGTCACAATCAGGACGCAATCATGCTGGGCCAGATTGTCCAGCGAAGAGCACTTCATCTGCAGATCATACTTTCGCCCCTTGCCGATCGTTGGGAAGTAGGGATCGTGATAGCTGACCTGCGCGCCCTCTTTTTGCAGGAGTTCGATGATGGTCAGTGCAGGCGATTCGCGCAAATCGTCGATATCGCGCTTGTAGGCCACGCCCAGCACCAGTACGCGCGACCCGTTCAATGATTTCTTCTGCCGGTTCAGAGCTCCTACCACCGAAGCGATCACGTGGTAGGGCATCCCGATGTTGATTTCCCCCGCCAATTCGATGAAGCGGGTGCGGAAATCCCACTCCTTGGCTTTCCACGAAAGATAGAATGGGTCCACTGGAATGCAGTGCCCACCCAATCCCGGTCCGGGGTAGAAGGGCTGGAATCCGAAGGGCTTTGTCGATGCCGCGTCGATGACTTCCCATATGTCCAGACCCATGCGCAGGCTGAGCAGTTTGAGTTCGTTCACCAGCGCGATGTTGACGCAGCGGTAAATATTCTCAAGCAACTTGGTCATCTCCGCGGCCGCGGGAGACGAGACGCGAACCACTCGCTTGAAAATCGTTCCATAGAGTGCCGCCGCCAGATCCGACGCTTGGGGATCCAATCCGCCCACGACTTTGGGAATATCGCGCCGCGCCACGCTGGTATTGCCCGGATCCTCGCGTTCCGGAGAGAACGCGACGTAGAAGTCCTGCTCCGAGGATTTGTCGGCCCGCGCCGCCCTGAGTCCGCTCTTGTTTTCGTTCTCGAGGATCGGCACCAAGACTTCCTCGGTTGTGCCGGGGTAGGTCGTGCTCTCCAGTACGACGAGTTGTCCCGCCCGCAGATGTGGGGCGATCGCGTGTCCGGTACTTGTGATGTAGCTCAGGTCGGGCTCGTGATATTCGTTCAGCGGAGTGGGAACGCAAATGATAATCGCATCCATCTCTCTGAGTTGTGCGTAGTCGGAGGTCGCGGTCAAGCCCTGCGCTTTAGCCGACTGAATCTCTTCCGGCGTGATGCGAAAGATATAGGACCCCCCGGTGTTCAGGGTGTCCACTTTGCGCTGGTCGATGTCGAAGCCTGTGACGCGGACTTTCTGTTCGGTGTAGAGCAGAGCAAGGGGCAGGCCGACGTACCCCATGCCGATTATGGCCACCCGGGCTTGGCGGCTTTCGATCTTGTTCCTGAGTTCGGCAGGAAGAGAAGAGGCAGTGCGCATCGTCATGATTTAGAAAGAGATTTCTTCACGATTCTAGCACGGGGAAACGGAGACTCCGGGACATCAGAGGTAACCAAAACGCTGGCTGTGCAACCATCTGTTCCCTTCCCGAACCCGCGCTTGGACGCAAGATGAGATCATGGTCCTCAATTCCGGAGTGAAAGGCGTCTTTGATTGAGAAATGCGCGTAAATTACGTGTCCTGGTCTTTTTGCTCGTGGTCGGATGGCTGGCTGCCAGTTCGGGCAGGTTCCTGGTTATCAACCAGCCACAGAAGGCGGATACGATCCTCGTATTGGCAGGGGAAACCGACCGCCGTCCCGCCCGCGCCCTGGAATTGCTGAAGGCAAGGCTATGCAGGACAGGTGATTTTCGACGTCCCTGCGAATGCCATAATCTATGGGTCCACGTACTTGCAACTTGCGCAGAACTGGACGAACTCTCAAGCGCAGTCGAAGCCGCTGACGGTCTGTCCCATACAGGGCCTCTCCACCAAGGCCGAGGCTGTGGACGCCATGGAGTGTATCCGCCATGCGGGTGCACGCTCGGTCCTGCTCGTCACCTCCGACTTCCACACACGACGGGCCCTGAGCGTGTTTCGCAAAGAGGATCCCGATTGCGCTTTTCAGGTGGCGGCGGCGTACGATCCAACCCAGTTCGGAGCGCAGTGGTGGCGGCACCGGCAGTGGGCCAAGACCAACGTCGAGGAGTGGATTCGCCTGCTGTGGTGGGAATCGGTCGATCGCTGGTTCTAGGACCGCAGAGTTACTGAGAGAGATTGACTCGCAATGGGTTACGGGCTACCATAGCGGTCAAATTCCTGCACGGGCCGTTGGAGAAGCGATGCGAGATCTGACTTTTCGCGCACTACTGACATGGCTTCTGATCCTGGTGCTGCCCGCGTCGATGTTCGCGGCCGATTCCAGCGCGGCCATGCTCTACACCAACGGCACTGCCTGGATTAACGGCGGTAACGTTCCCAAGTCTTCCGCCATCTTTTCCGGAGATCTGGTGCAGACCAAGACCGACTCGGTCGCCAGCATCAAATCTCCCGGCACCAGCGTCCTGGTTTTTTCTGATTCGCTTGTCCAGTACCAGGGCGGCGCCGTGAAGCTGGAACATGGCAGCCTGAACGTGGGCACCTCGAAGAGCATGGCGACTCAAATCGGGGGCCTCAAGGTGGAGCCGGCATCCGGAACGTCCTGGACGGAATTCGAAGTTCGCGACACCGATGGAGCGGTCCGGATTATCGCGCGCAAAGGCAACCTCCGGCTCATCGACGCCAGCGGCACCACCACCCTGGCTGAGGGTCAGGAAACTACCCGCGACGAGGACCAGGAAAAGGGCAAGAGGAAGCGCGATCGCGGGGGCGCGGTGCCCGCAGCCGGCGGAGGCATTCTCGATTCCCCGTACGCCATCGGCATTGGCGCGGCCGCAGTCGGCGGACTGACCGCATGGGTTCTGCTTAAGGACGACGATCCTGTCAGCCCCAATAAACCGAAGTAGCCGGACCTCCGGCATGGTTCATTCCGGTGCAACCTGTTTTTGTTTCCCCTAAGCTTATCTGTCGCCCGGCCGCTGTTTACTATCTTTCAAGACGCCCGGGTCTAATCCGATGGGCGACACTCGCGTTGACAAGTCAGAATTCTCGAAATAGTGTCCATCGTCAATCCGGTTGCCATTCATGATTCCGTTCAAGAGATCTTTCCCACTGCTACCTCCGACCCGTCACTGTCGGGCGGTCGTCCTATCTGTTCTGCTGCTGGCCCTGCGGGCGCAAGCCGCGCCCCAATCAATCGGTACTGCCGATCCGGGTCGCTACCTCAACGACATCAAAGCCCTCACCGCTCCCTCGATGGAGGGCCGGGGGGACGGCACCAAGGGGTTAACGCGCGCCGCTCACATGCTTGAAAAGCGCTACCGGCATCTCGGTCTGCGGCCTGCTGGCTCGAATTCTTACTTCCAGCCCTTTACAGTGATCACAGGCGCAAAGCTTCAGTCCCACAACCGGTTCACGGTGGAGGATGGAACTCAAAAACAAGAGCTGAAGTTAAATCAGGATTTCGTTCCCTTCAGCTTCTCCGCTTCGGGCATGGTGAGTGCTCCGGTTATATTCGCAGGATTCGGCGCTTCCGCGGATGAGTTCGGCTACGACGACTACGGCGGAATGGACGTGAAGGACAAGATTGTCATCGTCCTGCGCTATGAGCCTGCGGGCTTCGCTGAGAAGAGTGGCAATACGGGGCTCACGCGCCACGCCCAACTGATCACCAAGGCCATTAATGCGCGCAACCGCGGCGCGAAAGCGGTCGTACTGGTGAATGGGAAGCTGGGAGACGGTGAAGAGGACCTGCTGACTCGCTTTGGCAGCGTGAGCGGCCCGGAAAATACCGGTATCGTCCTGGTGCAGGTCAAGAACGATGTGGCGGATCGCTGGTTTCGCGCGGCGGGCAAATCATTGGCCGACGTACAGGCGCAGATCAACCACGCCACCAAGCCCCAGTCGTTTGCCTTTCCCGACACGCTGCATATGTCAATTCATGTGGACATCGCAACCACGCGCGCCACCGTCAACAACGTTCTCGCATATCTGCCGGGAAAGACCGATGAGTACGTAATCATCGGCGCCCACTATGATCATCTTGGCCGCGGCAACTACGATTCGCTCGCGCCCTCCCAGATCGGGCAAATCCATCCTGGAGCCGACGACAACGCCTCAGGCACGGCCGGCGTTCTTGAGCTAGCGCGCTTGTTCGCCCCCATGAAAGGCAAACTTGCGCGTGGGATTCTGTTCGCCTCTTTTGCCGGCGAGGAACTAGGTCTATTGGGTTCGGCACACTGGGTGCAGGCTCCGACCTTGCCGATTGACAAGGCCGTTGCCATGCTAAACATGGACATGATCGGCCGCATCAGGAACGACAAAGTCTACATCGGCGGCGTGGGAACCGGTTCCACGCTCAAGGCCGTGATCGAGCAGGCGCAGTCGAAATCCAACTTCAAGATCGAGTACTCGCCGGGAGGCTACTCGGCCAGCGACCACACCTCGTTTGTCACCAAGCATATTCCGGTGCTGTTCTTTTTCTCGGGCTTACATTCCGACTACCACAAGCCCTCCGATACTTGGGAAAAGATCGATCCTCAGGCGGCGGCGCGCCTGGTAAATGTAGTTGGCAACGCCGGCTTAGAACTCGCCGCCGCGTCGGCACCTCCGACCTTCATCGCGGTGGTTGAGGACAAGCCGCTGGGCGGCGGCGGAGGAGGCTATGGCCCATACTTCGGATCAATACCGGACTTCGGACAAGTAGAGAACGGTGTGAAATTCTCCGACGTGAAGCCGGCATCCCCGGCGGAAAAAGCAGGACTGAAGGCGGGCGACATCCTGGTGCAGTTCGGCGACAAGCCCATCAAAAACCTCTACGACTTCACCGATGCCCTTCGCCGGAGTAAGGTGGGCGATGTCGTCGATGTCACTGTGATGCGCGATGGCAAGCCGGTGAAAGCCTCTGTCAAGCTCGAGCAGCGAAAGTAGAGAACCTGGGGGGCGCCTATTCGGTTCCGATTCCGCAAAATCGGGTGCTGGTACTCTGCTCTCTCCTATTTCGGAGTCGCGGACAGAACCTCCAGGTCCCCGGACGTCTCTTCAGAAAGAATGTCCATGTATTCGCTGAGCCTGGACCGCACGAAGACGGGTGCGTGCTTATCCTGCAGAATCCATACTTGCTTGAATTGGCGCAGGAAGGCGATCGCTGTGGGGTCATGCGTTTCAATTCGTTCCAAAAGTGGCTTCAATTGGCTTTCTATGTAAGCCGCCTGCCGGGTGCGCTGCTCGCCGAGATAGGAAGAGACCTCCCCATACATGCCGTAGGTTTCGAGCCGGTGGGTGCTGTTTGCGTCGGCAACGACGCTCTCGAGCCACTGCCTGTCCTTGCCATTGAAATATAGATACCAGGCCTCCCGGGAACGCTGGAGATCGCGATTCTGCTGCGGCGTCAGCATCGCCTGCGAGTTCCGGCAGAACAGCACCTGTGCTTGGGTCAGGAAGGGAACCCAGCCGCAGGCGTCGTGCTGCAAAATTATCAGATCGTCGGCTGCGACCTGGCCGCGCGCGAACCAGTTCACCATATCCGCTTGCTCGCGATTGGTGGGCAGGATTCTGCGATATCCGCTCTCCGCCAGTAACATGCCATTCACGCAGAAGAAGCAGGTTGCCAGGCCAAGAGTAAGGCGGAGTTTGGCAGATTGCCTTCCTGGCCTGCTGGCGATCGCACCTACGACGAAGGTCAGCAGAACTACGATCGTGGCGTGCTCGAAGTACGACGCGTGGTTGGTGAGAAATAAAGGCGGCCCCGGAACAAAGGCATCGCCCAGCAACATCACCATGTTTGTGACGCCCAGCCCTGCCAGAGCCCATCGCACCTCGGGAGCGAGCTTTCGGCTCATTGCGACAGCCGCGCTGAGCAGACCCACCAGAATCCACAGCTTTCCCATCTGAATGGGAAGAACTGCAGCTTGAAAATGAAACAGCGGCGCCTCCCCGGATGAACCACTGCGCAATGCCGGGGCGCCGGAGAAGACGAAGATCGAATCGATCACCGCACATGTGATCCCGAACAAAGCAATGGCCCGCCATGCGGACTGCTGCTTGCGCGCCAGGATATGGCACAAGGCTGCGATGCCAGTGACGCCCGCCATCATCAGGTGCAATAGGGGAATGTCGCGCAGGCGAATAATTGCAATAGCGCCATCCCCGCCCAGGCAAGCCAAGTCCTTTTCTGGAGCGCAATGATCTGCAGTCCCATGTAAATCAGCAGAATTGGGAGAGCCACTTGCGGCGAGAACGGGCGAATGTAGGGCAGGCCAATCTCGGCAAAACGGGACACCGCCGGAAAGTGCAGCCATCCGATAATCTCTTCTCTCGTTCCTCCGAAGTTGAAAAACATCAACATGAAAAACCCTGCCAGGACGAGTTCGATTGGGATCTCCGGCAAGAACCTGGCGAACAACCAAATTGCTGCCATGCAGGCCAGCGCCCACCAGAACAGGTTCCAGACCACAAGGCTGAACCACATTCGTCCGGACATTAAACGTGTGAGCCATCCGAACAATGATGGACCCAGCCTGAACTTCAAGAAGCCCGCACCGTTCGCCGGCACCTCCACGTGGTAGTAGGGGTTCAGCACAACTCCCGGGCGCGGCTGAGTAAGAGCACTCAGGCTGAGGTAGAGGCCCAAATCCGGGGCGGTGATGACCGGAAGGCGATCGGACCTGGTAACGGATCTCGTTCGCAGTGTGGGGTACGTATACACTGCCAGAACGAAAACGATGGCAACTGCATACACGACGAGTCGTCGCGGCAAGCGCGGTGGACTTGAAGTCTGTTGAGTGGCGCTGGGAACAGTCATTCGATCAGCCGAGAGCCCGCCGCACCAGTTGAACGACGTTGCTTATGCCGACGGCCGAAGCGGCTGCGAGAACTGGCGTCATCAGGCCCACCGACCATAGGACGCGCCGGTCCTTCGGAATCCAGCGATAGAGCGCCACCAGCACAAAGGGAATGATCGGAATCGCGAAGCGGGCGAAGTTACTGCGAGCCCAGTGCGGATAGTTGTAGGTGTAAAGAGTCCAGAGATACGGGATGAGAAACAGAGTCTCGACCGGATGAGCTCGAGCATATTCGCGGAAACGGTCCGTCTTGATCATCACGACCGTGGCCACCAGCACCAGTAAAATCCAGCCAGAGCTGAGAAGCAGGTTCGTCAGAGGTGGCGGCTCCATCAGGGTCCCCTTGATGATGGCATAGAACGGAAACCCGAAAAGCCACCCCCCCTGCCATTCCCGGCTGTGATAGCTGTTAACCGTAGCCAGCGGATCTCCGAAGTGACGTGCCAGGGGAAGCATGTAGAGCGTTCCAATCACGACGCCGATTGCGGTCGCGAGCAGGAACGTCCGGTAGCTGCGCCTCCACAGCAGCGTGAGGCCGATTCCGAGCAGGGCAAACACGCCCAGAGGCCGGACCACGGTGGCGAGAGACGCCAGCAAAGCGGCCGCGAGCCAACGTTCTTTCCTCACTGCTACGAAGGAGCCGAACAGGAGGGCCACGAACAACGGTTCCGATCCTCCCAGATAGGAGCGTTGCATCCAGTCGAAGCTCAGCACCGCGAAGAAGCCCGCTACCCATCCGCCCCACAGGCGATAAGCCAGCGCGACGCCCGCAAACGATGAGACCAGGCTGATCAGCAGCAGGGCAGTTCGATCCGAGATTCCGGTCACGCTTGAGAGCGCGGCCATCGCGTAGGGAAGGCCCCAAAACTGTTTGATGACGATGCCGCGAAAGTCCCAATGCCGGATCGCGGACGCCAGCGTCATGTAGGCAGAGCTATCGCCGAAGTTGTCGACCGCCGCAAAATAGTTACGGCACATCGCGACAAAAGCGACAAACAGAATACAAGTGGCCGCGCTCATTGCCAGTACTTCGCGGCGCGAGGGCTCCACGCTCCATTTCCCTCGCCGACTTGAGGATTAGTCGGGGAAGCATCGGCGTGCGTTGTCAGGACTGAGTCGGAGTTAGACATTCGTTCAGGTATCGAGTAAAGCTCGAGGAAGCGTTGTCTTGACAGTGCGGATTATACGGGAGCGCAATCGCACTTTGCTCGAGAGGATCGGCATCATCACGCAATCCCCACTCGATAACATATACTGCACAGCGCAGGGACGGAATGCGGCGCGGTCGTGGATCATTTTCTGCTCGGAAAGTGGCCAGCGCGTTCGTCTCTGACCATCTTATGACAGTCCTGGTCATCGGCGGAGCTGGCTACATTGGCAGTCATACGGCGCGGGCGCTGCGAGGGCATGGGCACGAGGTCATCGTCTACGACAATCTTTCGACGGGGCACGATATTCTCGCCCACGGATTCGAACTCATAGTCGGCGACATCGCCGATGAGAGCAAGCTGCGCACCATTCTGGGCCGGATCGAGACGGTCGTGCATTTTGCCGCACATGCCTACGTGGGCGAGTCCGTGATCGACCCGCGCAAGTATTTCCGGAATAACGTGGAAGCTGCGCTCACGCTCTTGAATGCCGCCGTGGATTCGGGAGTGCGCCAGTTTGTGTTCTCGTCGACATGCGCGGTATATGGCACGCCTGCGAAGGTCCCGATCACCGAAGAAGCCATCCGCCAGCCGATCAACCCGTATGGGGTCTCAAAACTCTTTTTCGAAAATGCGCTGGAAGCCTACGACCGCGCCTACGGCCTGCGTTTCGCGGCCCTGCGCTACTTCAACGCCGCCGGAGCCGACGAGAGTGGAGAGATCGGTGAACTCCACGATCCTGAGCCCCACTTGATTCCCCTGGCGCTCGCTGCGACTCGCTCGACCGCCCCGGCGCTCCAGATCTTCGGCACCGACTATCCCACGGCGGATGGTACCTGCGTCCGCGATTACATCCACGTGAATGACCTGGCCGAAGCCCATGTACTGGCGCTGCACAGGTTGGGACGCGGAGAACCCTCCTTCGCCGCCAATCTGGGGACAGGCGAGGGGCATTCCGTCTTCGAAATTGTGAAAACGGTGGAAGAGATCACCGGCCGGAAGGTGAACCGGGTAGAGGGTCCGCGCCGTGCAGGGGATCCTCCTGCTTTAGTCGCCGATCCCGCCCGTGCTCAGCAATTGCTGCATTGGAGAGCGACCCGCTCGCTTCGCGACATCGTTGCCACGGCATGGAGATGGATGGAGCGTGGCGCCGTGAGAGCTTAACCATATTTCGCATGCTATCCCAGGCGGCTGACCGCCCAAACCGCCATGCCGGGCCACAAAAGTTATACTCGAGGGGCTCATCGACTCGGGCTTGAGGGCAGCGACTGTGTGCGGAATTGTCGGAATCCTGGCGCGTAACGCGGTTGTGCCGGGGGAATTGCTGGAAAGCGCCACACGATCCCTTGCCCACCGGGGACCCGACGACCATGGCACGGTGATCGTGCGCGAAATGCACCCTGAGCCGATCGAGTTGGGGCTCGGAAACCGCCGTCTTGCCATCCTGGATCTGTCCTCCCTCGGGCACCAGCCCATGCAGGATCCAGTCACGGACAACTGGATTGTCTATAACGGCGAGATCTACAACTTCCGCGAGCTGCGCTCGAAGCTAGAAGGCGAGGGCGCGCTTTTCGCCAGCTACTCCGATACCGAAGTCATCCTCAAAGCCTATGCCCGCTGGGGCGAGCAATGCCTGAAGGAATTCCGCGGCATGTTCGCGTTCGCAATCTGGGATGCGCGTCGGCACCGCTTGCTGGTGGCTCGGGACCCCATGGGAATCAAGCCGCTCTACTATCACCAGTCGGATCGCTATTTCCTGTTTGCCTCGGAATTGCGAACGCTCCTCGGAACCGGCCTTGTTCCCCGGAAGCTCGACCCGGCCGCGCTCTGGAATTATCTGGCCTTCGGGTCGGTTTACGAACCGGATACGTTGATCGATCGCATCTCCGCCCTCGCCCCCGGACACTACCTGACCTGGGAGCAGGGAACGCTCAGCAACATCCAGTATTGGGATCTTGCGCAACAGGACTCCCCCCAGCCGCGAAGGAACGGCATTTCCGGCAGCAATCGCTCGCAAGCTGAGGAACAAGTACAGGCGACCCTCGATGAATCCGTGCGCATGCAACTGGTGAGCGACGTACCGGTGGGTGTTTTCCTCTCCGGGGGCATCGACTCCAGCAGTCTGGTCGGCATCCTCAGTCGCAGCGGCGTCAGGCCCAGTACGTTCTCGATCGTTTTCCAGGAGGAAGACTATTCGGAAGCTGAGCATTCCCGCGCTGTCGCCAGGCTGTTCAACACCGATCATCACGAAATCACCGTTTCGCAGCAAGATGTGTTCGACGCGATTCCGGCTGCACTTCGTGCCATGGATCAGCCGACGATGGACGGGATCAACACTTACTTCGTGTCCCAACGGACCCGTGCCGCCGGCGTCAAGGTTGCCCTGTCCGGCTTGGGCGGCGACGAACTGTTCGCCGGCTACTCAAGTTTCCACACTGTCCCTCGGATGGAGCGCTTCGGGCACTTCTGGGCCCACGTTCCCCGGGTCGTGCGAGGCACCGCGGCCGCAGCTTTCGCCGCATTCGCCCCGGCGAGCGACCGGAATCGAAAGCTTTCCGCCTTGATCCTGGGCAACGGCCGGGTCATGCATCCTTACTTTCTCTCGCGGATGTTGTTCTGCCCGATGCAAAGGGCTCGGCTGGCGCAAGCCATCCCCGATGTCGCTGTGCGCCGCGCCGATGCTTCTTTACGCGAGATATTGGGACGGACGCAGGGTTTCGATCCCGTCAATCGTGTTTCGTACCTCGAGTCCCGCTGTTATATGCTCAACACCTTGCTGCGCGATTCGGACTTCATGAGCATGGCGCATGGGCTGGAAGTGCGTGTTCCATTGATTGATCATCAACTCGCTCAACAAGTCCTGGCTTTGCCGGGCGCCTGGAAAATTAACCCGGGAACGCCCAAGGGTTTGCTGGTGGACGCCCTGCACGGCGCATTGCCGAACTCCATTGTTCGCCGCGCGAAACGAGGGTTTACTTTGCCCTTTGAACACTGGATGCGAGATGCGTTGCGGTCAGAGATTGAGCAGGCCATCCGCAAGATCGGCGATGGTCCGCTGGGCGAGATCTTGAACGGGCCTGGCGCGCAGTGCATTTGGAACGATTTCCTGGGCGGAGAAACGTCATGGTCGCGTCCATGGTCGTTGTTTGTACTCCAGCGGTGGTGCGAGCAGAATCTGTGATGACCAGCGACCTCGGAATGCGAAAGGTAGAACAGCGCCGGCCAGCACCGGCGGTGACCGCGCTATCCACGTCCAGGTTGCCCGTGTCGGTAATCATCCCAGTCCGCAACGAAGCCCGGAACCTGCCGCGTTGCCTGGACGCGCTGCGCGAGATGGGCGAGGTCTACGTCATCGACTCGCAGAGCACCGATGCCACGGTCGCGATTGCGCGGACCTACGGCGCGAAGGTCGTTCAGTTTCACTATCCGGGCGGATGGCCCAAGAAGCGGCAATGGGCTATGGATACGCTTCCGCTCGCGTACGACTGGATCCTGCTGCTCGATGCCGACGAGGTGCTGACGCCGGAACTCGTCGCGGAAATCCGGCAGGCGATCGAAAATCCAGCGATCCAGGGATACTACCTCGCGTTGCGCATGTATTTTCTCGGCCGCGTTCTGCGGCACGGCGACGCGAGTTTCTGGAAGCTTGCTCTTGTTCCGCAAGGGTAAAGGCACGCTTCGAGTGCCGCCTGAAGGATCAGGACGCTTCGATGGCCGACATGGAGGTTCACGAGCACGTCTATGTCGATGGTGCGACAGCGCGCTTCGAGAATCCGCTGATCCATCACAACGTCGAGTCGCTTTCGCGCTACATCCAGAAGCATAACGAGTATTCCAACTGGGAAGCGCGTGTGCTGCTCCAGCAGGGAGAAACCGCGAGCCAGATTGCGCCATCGCTTTTCGGAACGCAGGCGCAACGGCGCCGCTGGCTGAAGGAGAAGCTCTTCGCGCGTGCCTGGATCGCCGGTGCTGCTGTTTCTCTACCGATACTTTTTCGGCTCGGATTTCTCGACGGCGTTCCCGGCCTGATCTACTGCGCGTTCCAGGCCGTCCAGATGTTTCACACCAAAGCCAAAATCTACGAACTGCGGTCCAAGAAGGGATTAGCGCGACCATGTGCGGCATCAGCGGTCTCGTGAACTGCGGCGACGGTGAAACTCTGGCGCGCATGACGCACGTGCAGGCGCATCGCGGGCCCGACGACTCTGGCCTGTGGGAGCGACGTTTCCCGGACGGCTCCTACGTCGGACTCGGAAGCCGGCGCCTTGCGATTCTCGATCTCTCGCCCAGCGGCCACATGCCGATGTGCAACGAAGATCGCTCGGTCTGGATCACCTACAACGGCGAGATCTACAACTTTGCCGAACTGCGCGACGAATTGCAGAGCAAAGGGCACCGCTTCGTCTCCGAAACCGACACCGAAGTCGTCGTTCATCTCTACGAGGAAGATGGTCCGGACTGCGTCAAGCGCCTGAATGGAATGTTCGCGTTCGCCATTTGCGACCTGCGCTCCGGTACGCCCACGCTGTTTCTCGCACGCGATCATTTCGGAATCAAGCCGTTCTACTACTGGTACCGCGGCGGCAAGATGGCCTTTGCTTCCGAAATCAAAGCGCTGCTGGAAGTCCCGGGCATCGAGGCAGAGACTCGATGCAGCGTCGTTGCACCAGTACCTGACCTTTCTCTGGGTGCCCGATCCGAAGACGATGTTCCACGGAATTCTCAAGCTGCCCGCGGGACACTACGCCGCTCTGGCAAGCCGGCGAACTCAGCATCACCCAATACTGGGACCTGACGTTCCCGCCGCGGGACCACGTTTACGCGCAATCCGAGCAGTCCCTGGCGGAGGAAATTCGCGAGCGTTTCCGCCGTTCGGTCGAAGCACAGATGGTCAGCGACGTTCCGATCGGAGCGTTTCTGAGCGCCGGGCTGGATTCGTCCAGCATCGTGGCCATGATGGCGCGCGCCACGCGCCAGCCGGTGCGCACCTACACGATCACGTTCCCCGACAAATATCGCGTCGGGGAAACGACGATGGACGATCCGCGGGTTCCGGCGCGTCTGGCTCGCCACCTGGGCTGCGAAAATCAGCAGATCGTGGTCGAACCGGATGTCGCTGGCCTTCTGCCCAAACTGACCTGGCACATGGATGAGCCGACCGCCGATCCGGCGATCATCACGGCGTATCTGGTCTGCCGCGAAGCGCGCAAGCAGGCGACGGTGCTGCTGTCCGGCGTGGGCGGAGATGAACTGTTCGCCGGTTATCGCAAGCATATCGCGCACTACTGGGCGGAAGTATCGGCGCTTGCCCGGCGCCTTTCGCGAGCCCTCGAGCCCGCCGTTCTGACTTTGCCCAGCTTGCGCGGGACCGCCATGAAGGGTTCGTCCGGCTGGCGAAAAAAATGGCCCGCAGCGCCTCCCTGAGCCCCGCCGAGCGTTTCATCATGAATTGCACGTACCTGGATCAGGAGCAAAAGTCGGCGCTCTATTCCGACGAGTTGTCCGCGGAGGTCGCAGACCTCGACGCAACCGGGCCGCATCGTAGCCGTTTCGAGGAAGTGCAGGATGCCGACTTCCTCAACCAGATGCTCTACCTCGACACCAAGATTTTCATGGTCAGCCTGAACCTGACCTACAACGACAAGATGAGCATGGCCTCGTCGGTGGAGGTGCGAGTGCCGTTCCTGGATCGTGAACTCGCCGAATTCGTGGCCTGGAACGTGCCACCCCGGCTTGAAGCTGAAAGGCGATCTGGCGGCCGACCACGAAATACATTTTTCGAAAGGCTATGCAGGACATTTTGCCGCGGGAAGTGTTGCAGCAGCCGAAGGCCGGTTTTGCGGCTCCGGTAGACTACTGGCTGGCGCATGATCTGAAGGAAATGGTGGACGACTTGCTTTCGGAATCGCAAATCCGCAAACGCGGCTTGTTCCGGCCCGAGCAGGTCCGGGCCCTCGTCAACGAGCACCGGCGCGGAGCGCAGGACTGGTCCATGCAAATCTGGCAGTTCCTGACGCTGGAGATGTGGATGCGCGTATTCCTCGACGGCGGCTCCCGCCAACTGGCTGCCGATACAATTCAGGCGCAACAGGCCGCGACCGCATGAAACAGGTTCTCCAGCAGGCCCGCACCGGCGACATCACTGTGGCGGAGGTCCCTGCCCCGCAGGTATTGCCCGGTTGCGTCCTGGTGCGTATCGCTGCTTCGCTGGTCTCGGCGGGAACGGAACGCGCGTCTTCCGAGTTTGCCCGTAAGAACCTGTTGCAGAAAGCGAAGGCCCGTCCCGACCTGGTGCGCGACGTGATCGGCAAGGTCCAGCGCGACGGCCTGCTCTCCGCCGTGCAGGCCGTACGCAGCCGCTTGGACCAGCCGACAGCCCTTGGGTACAGCAGCGCGGGCACGGTCGTTGAAGTCGGCGAGGGGATTACCGACATTGCCGTGGGCGATCGCGTGGCTTGCGCCGGAGCCGGGTATGCGGTGCATGCCGAATTCGCCTGCGTTCCCCGTTTGCTGGTCGCCAAGATTCCCGACCATGCGCCGGTCTCCTTTGAAGAAGCCGCCTTCACAACCGTGGGCGCGGTGGCGCTTCATGGCATCCGCACGGCGGACGTGAAACTCGGGGATGTTGTCGCCGTGATCGGTCTGGGACTGCTCGGTCAGCTCACGGTCCAGATGTTGAAGATCGCCGGATGTCGCGTCTTGGGAATGGATATCGCGCCCGATCGCGCCGAACTGGCTGTGCGTCTGGGTGCCGATGCGGCCTGCTCAGCTGCCCCCGAATTCCGTGACCTTTGCTTTCTTCACACCCGTGGCTTCGGGGCGGACGCTGTCCTCATCACCGCCGAGACCCCGAGCAGCGAACCGGTGAACCTGGCCGCGCAGATCGCGCGAGACCGCGCGGTTGTCGTGGCCGTAGGTACCGTTGGCATGGAAATTGAGCGGCAAGGTTATTACGAAAAGGAACTCGACTTCCGAGTCTCCCGTTCCTACGGTCCGGGTCGATACGATGCCGCGTATGAACAGAAAGGGCGCGACTATCCCATTGGCCACGTGCGCTGGACGGAAACGCGCAACATGGAGAGCTTTCTGCAGTTCCTTGCCGACGGCAAACTGAACCTGAATCCGCTGATCACGCATCGCTTTCCAGTCGAGCAGGCAAGCGCAGCGTATGAGTTGATTTCGGGAAGTACGCGCGAGCCGTTCCTGGCCGTGCTGTTCACATATTCGCAGGACGCCGAGGTGAGCCGGCGCCTGCTGGTGACTCCGGACAGCAGCAGCACGGTGGCGCCGAGTTCTGACAAAGCCATAACGGTCGGCGTGATCGGAGCAGGGAGCTTTGCAACCGGCACGTTGCTGCCGGCAATGCGCCGGATCAGCGGCATTGAACTGGTCGGCGTTTGTACCGCCACCGGGTCTCATAGTCGCCACGCCAAGGATAAGTTCCGGTTTCGCTACTGCACGACCGACGAAAAAGAAATCCTCAACGACGCCGGCATCAACACGGTGGTGATTTCAACCCGGCATCATCTGCACGCAAGCGAAGTGCTCGCGGCCCTGGAAGCAGGGAAGCACGTCTTCTGTGAAAAGCCGCTTTGTCTTACGGAAGAGCAACTGGCTCAGATCGTGCGCGCCTGCTCTCGTTCCCCGCACACGCGGAAGCCCACCTTGATGGTCGGCTTCAATCGCCGTTTCGCTCCCCTGGCCACGCGCATGAAGCGCTTTCTGCTTGAGGTTCATGAGCCACTGGTCCTGCACTGTCGCGTCAACGCAGGTTCATTGCCGTCGGACCACTGGGTCCATGATCCCGAGATCGGGGGCGGGCGAATTCTGGGGGAGGCCTGTCATTTTGTGGATTTCCTGTCGTTCCTTGCGGGATCGTTGCCAGTCGAGGTGCAGGCACGTCCTCTTTCCAATGCTGGCCAGTACAGCGACGATAACGTCCTGATCTCTTTGCGATTCGCGAACGGGTCCGAGGGCGCCATTCACTATCTCGCGAACGGAGACCGATCGTTCTCCAAGGAACGCGTGGAGGTTTTTGGTGGCGGGGCCGTAGCCGTGCTCGAAGATTTCCGCCGCCTCGAGATGACTCGTTCCGGACGTAGATCAACGGTGACATCCCGCTGGCGGCAGGATAAGGGACATCGCGGTGAATGGCAGGCGTTCGCGGACCGTCTGCGCTCAGGTGGCCCCGACCCGATTCCATTCCAGTCCATCGTTGCCTCGACGCTGGCTACGCTTGGCATTGTAAGATCGCGCGCCTCGGGCCAGCCCATCATGGTCGACACCCAGGCATTCATGCATTACGCCGCACTTCAGAACGATTCTGAAAATTAATCATTGGGAAGGATGGGTCGCAGTTCATGCTGATTCTGGGCCTCAATATGTTTCATGCCGACGCCTCGGCGGCCATCGTGCAGGATGGAGAAGTCGTCTTTGCCATCGCGGAAGAGCGCTTGAACCGGAAGAAGCACTATGGTGGTTTCCCTGCGCTTGCTGTCCAAGCCTGCCTGGATGCGGTGGGCGCGAAGATTTCCGAGGTGCAGCACGTTGCGGTCGGCCAGGATACGGACGCCAACCTCGCCAAGAAGGTTCAATACGCGCTCACGAATCCCGCCAAGATCTTGAATTTCATTCGCATGCGCCAGCGCAAAGAGTCGATGCGCGACGTGCGCTCGCTCCTGACCAACGCGCTTCACGTGGAAGCCAGTCAGTTGCGCTTTGCGGAGCATCACCTCGAACATCACATCGCTCACATTGCGAGCGCCTACTATTGCTCGCCCTGGGAAAAAGCTGCTGGCTTCAGCTACGACGGTTCCGGCGACTTCGTCTCGACCATGATGGCCCGCTGCGAAGGCAACGACATCGAGGTTCTGGACCGGGTGTTCCTGCCCCATTCTCTGGGCAGCTTCTACACCATGATCTGCGAGTTCATCGGCTACAAAAAGTACGGAGATGAAGGCAAGGTCATGGGCCTGGCGCCCTACGGCAAGGATGCCTATAGCCGGCAGGTGCGAGAAATTGTCGGACTCAAAAATGGTGCGTTCCAACTCGATCTGGGCTTTTTCAAGCCCTTGGGCAGTAACCAGGGCATGGAAGTGCTTCCCGATGGAACGGTACGTCTGGCGCGGCATTTTTCAGCTCGCATGGAGGAGCTCTTTGGCGTGCCGCGCGAACCGCACACCGAGATTTCCCAGCGCGATATGGACCTAGCCTTCGCCATGCAGCAGCGTTTCGAAGAAGTTTTCTTTCACCTGCTCAACGAACTGCACAAACGGGTGCCACTCGAAGATCTAGCCATGGCCGGCGGCTGCGCCTTGAACAGCGTGGCCAACGGGAAGCTCTTCACCACCACTCCGTTCCGAAGGACATGGATCCAACCGGCTGCCGGCGATGAGGGATTGGCCATCGGCGCGGCGCTCCACACTTACCATTCGGTATTGAAGCAGCCTCGGCGGCACGAGCTGAAGAATTCCTACTTGGGGCCCGAGTTCTCCGAGAGCCGTATCGAGTCCGATCTCAAGAAAGCCAGTCTGCGTTATCAGAAACTCGACCGCGAGCCATTATTGGAGAAAGTCGCCGAACAGGCAGCTGCCGGCAACGTGGTCGGATGGTTTCAGGGTCGGATGGAGTGGGGCCCGCGTGCGTTGGGCAATCGTTCGATCGTGGCGCATCCCGGCTTGCCGAATATGAAAGATGTGCTCAACGCGCGCATCAAGCATCGCGAATGGTTCCGTCCGTTCGCCCCGTCCATCCTCGCCGAACACCAGCACGAGTATTTCGAGCACGACCATCCCTCACCGTTCATGCTGCACGTTTATAAAATTCGCCCCGAGAAGCGAAAAGAACTGTGCGCGGTGAATCACGTGGACGATACGGGACGCCTGCAAACGGTCACGCGCGAGGAAAACCCTCTCTACTATGATCTGATCCAGGCTTTCCAGCGCAAAACGGGGATCCCCGTCCTGCTCAATACGAGTTTCAACGAAAACGAACCGATCGTGTGCACTCCCGGGGAAGCTATCGACTGCTTCACGCGCACCAAGATGGATGTCCTCGCCATTGGCCCGTTCCTGGCGCTGAAGTCGGAAAACTGAGAGATGAGCGCGGAAAGAGCTCCTCAAGCGCGTCCCGGTTCCGCTGCGGGCTGGAGCCTCGTTTCCATCGATCGCTGTCCCGGGATTCGGGCGCTAGCCTGGGCGGGCGATGCTCTCTATGCTTCGCGAGGCTACGAAGTGCTTCGCGGGTCAGTGCGGGACGGCCATATCCACTGGGAGACCGTTGCTGGTTTTAGACCGGCGTTGTGGCGAGGCCTTACCTGCAGAAACCGGTTGACGTCTCGCCTGGTGCGAGACGGTTTTCATGCACTGGCTGTACTGCCTTCCGGGCTCCTGCTCGGCGCGGTCCCCGGTGCGATTGTCACACTGGCGCCCGGAGAGTTCGAGTTCAAAACGACGCACAGCGTTATCCGCGGGACGCGTCCCCTGCACATCACCACCACTCCAGACGGGCGAATCTTTTTCGGAGAGTACTTCGACAACCCGGCACGCGACGAGGTCCACATCTTCGCTTCGAGCGATCGCGGAAATACCTGGCAGGTCGCCTACACGTTCCCCAAGGGTGCAATTCGTCACGTCCATAACATCGCTTACGACCAGTGGGAAAATTGCCTGTGGGTGCTCACCGGTGATTACGGGGCGGAATGCCGCATCCTGCGCGCCTCCTGCGACCTGAAGACCATCGACGTGGCCCTGTCAGGAAACCAGCAGGCCAGGGCAGTGGCGGTCGTACCTGCCCCCGAGGGCCTGTACTTTTCCTCCGACACACCTCTCGAAGCGAATCATGTGTATCACCTGGATCGCGGCGGGAAGCTGTCGACCTTGTGCAGTTTAGATAGTTCTTCCATCCAGGGTTGCCGGGTCGGTGATGCGGTTTTCTTCAGCACCATGGTCGAGCCCAGCGACGTCAACCGGGATCGGCGTGTGCATCTCTACGGCTGTCGCGCCGGCGGCTCGTGGCGTTCTCTGCTGGAATGGAAGAAAGACTTCTGGCCGATGCGATTCTTTCAGTACGGCAACGCATTTCTTCCGGACGGTACGAATACAACCAACTATTTGGCGGTGACTACGGTGGCGGTCGAACGGGACGATCTCGTGACCACGATTCTTGAACTTGGTTAGCACCGCGGCAACCGGCGCGGTCTCGCAAGCGACCAGAGAACCGCATGCTATAGTGCGTGATCATTCACAAGGATTTTCTCCAGCGTGCCTTTCGTGAAACGGCTCGAATATTACCAGCGTATTTTCAGCGCCTACCTGCTGCCGGGCAAGAGCCAGCTGACCTTCTGGCACGAGCGATCGCAGGCCAATCCCCGAGCACGCGTTGATCAGCTGGGCGAGTACTACATGACCTTTTCAGAAAAGGCCGGCTACGCAGGGCACTGCGATGCAGACGGCATCCCCATGTTGGACTATCGGGGCCAGATTGGCCTGCAGTACAACCCCATTGCCATTGCGCAGTATGGGCTCGGGAACTACAACCTTTTCGCCCGGGATCGCTCCCTCGACCAGCGCAGGAAATTTCTCGCGGCCAGCAACTGGCTCGTGTCCAACCTCGAGCAGAATGCTTACGGGGTCTGGGTCTGGAACCATCACTTTGACTGGGAGTATCGCGACACGCTGAAGGCGCCGTGGTATTCCGGACTGGCTCAGGGCCAGGGCGTCTCATTGCTGGTGCGCGCCCATCGCGAGACGGGCGATCCGGACTACAGCGATACGGCAAAGCGGGCTTTTGAGAGCTTGCTGCGATCAACCGATAAGGGCGGCGTATTGTTCACCGACCAGCGGGGAGATGTCTGGATCGAGGAGTACCTGGTGTCCCCACCGACCCACATCCTCAACGGTCTCATCTGGGCAGTCTGGGGAGTGCACGACTACTTCCTGGCCACGGCGGATCCGTCCGCGCGGCAATTGTTTGATAAGGTCGTCCAGACCCTCGCCAACAATCTCGCGGATTACGACTTGGGATTCTGGTCGCTCTATGAGCAATCGGGCACCCGGCTGAAAATGGTCGCCAGTCCCTTCTACCACCGTTTGCACATCGTGCAACTTGGCATCATGCACCAACTCACCGGACGCGACATTTTCCTGCAGTATGCGGAGCGGTGGCGGGCTTACGCCGGGAGCCGCGCCAAGCGCGCCGCCGCACTCTGTTACAAGGGCGCATTCAAACTGTGCTACTACTAAGGGCCGGGTGAGAATCCTCTACGTCTCGCAATATTTTCCGCCTGAAATGGGGGCTCCCGCGGCGCGCGCCGTGGAGCTGGCTCGCCATTGGGTGCGGGACGGCCATGACATTACCGTTCTGACAGGATTCCCCAATCACCCTACCGGCGTGGTCCCCGCGGAATGGCAGGCTCGGCTGCGTAACTTCGTCTATCGTGAGGAGGTCGAGGGGATCAAAGTCGTCCGCACCTGGCTTCTGCCGCTGCCGAATCGCAAAGCTCACGAACGTATCCTGAATTATGGCTCGTTCTGCGTGTCAGCCGCGTTCCGGGGTCTCGAGATCCCGCGTCCGGATGTCATCATCGCGACCTCGCCCCAGTTGTTGGTTGGCCTTTCCGGCTGGTGGATTGCCTTCTGGAAGCGCGTCCCTTTCATTTTCGAAGTGCGCGATCTGTGGCCGGAGTCCCTGAGTGCGGTTGGCATGGGAAAAGAAAACTCCTACTTCCATCGTTCTCTGCGTCTGGTGGCAGGCTTTCTTTACCGTAAGGCAAGTCATATCGTGGTGGTCACTCCGGCATTCAAAGACCACCTCGTCAAATACTGGCAAGTTCCTCCGCCGAAAATCTCGATCGTCGAAAATGGTGTGGAGACCGAGCGGTTCGCACCTAGTTCCGCTGAACCTGATTTGAAACAACGGCTCGGATTGAAAGGGAAGTTTGTGGTCGGCTACATCGGGACGATGGGCATGGCGCATGGGCTCGATACCCTGATTGAAGCGGCAACCAGTCTGCAAACAACTCATCCCGGCATCGTGTTTCTGCTGGTAGGGGAAGGCGCCGACAAGGAGCGCATCCAGGCGAAGATCAGTTCCCGCAGCCTCCAGAACATCCGTGTGATCGATCAGCAGCCGCGAGAACGGATCCCCGCCTTCATTTGTGCCTGCGATGTGTGCCTTGTGTTGCTGAAGAAAACGGAGCTTTTCAAGACGGTGATCCCCACCAAGATGCTCGAATTCATGTCCTGCGCCCGTCCGCTGATCCTTGGTGTCGATGGACAGGCCCGAAAAGTTTTGGAAGAGGCGCAAGCGGGGGTGGCGATCGAACCTGAATGCTCAGCAAGCCTGGTGAACGCGGTCCTTGCTCTGGCAGGGAATCCGGCTGCCCGCAATTCGTATGGTGCCAATGCCAGGCGGTACATCGTGGACCGTTGCTCGCGCGAGCAAACTGCCAAGGACTACATCACGGTGCTGAAAGGTTTTGCATTGCGCACCGAGGAACCCCCGGCAACTGTCCCGCCAAGCTAGAACCTCGTCCCGCTCTATGGGTGCACGGCGTAGATGGCCACCGCCGTCGTTAGCGCCAGCGCGGTCGCCACCCCACGGCTCGCGGCGGTCTTTGCGCCGCTCACGGGCACGAACAGGATGTCATTCGCCTCCAGGGGCACGTCGGGCGCCTGGGCTCGCAGCATTTTCTTCAGCGGCACCACCATTTCGGTCATGCCATTGGGGCCGTTGCTTTTGCGGATAATGCGCGTGCCATTCAGGCTCGCAGTGTGATTCGGTCCACCGGCCATCGCGATGGCCTGCAGCACCGTCAGGCTGCCATTGTCCACCAGAAGGCCGCTCGGACGCCCGACGTCGCCGACGATGTAAATAATCGGCGCCCGCTGCACTTCGATTGTATCTCCCGGATGGATCGCGACGTTGCTTTCGGGTGCATCCGTAAGGTTCCTGGCCAGATGCACGTTCTGAGGCTTATCGGGCTGGTTTCGATGAGTAATGGTGACTGTTCTGCTCGCTCTGTCAGTGAGCCCGCCGGCGGCAGAGAAAAGATCGAAGAGCCTGCGGTCGCCGAGCACGGGATAGATACCCGGCCTGCCTACTTCGCCCAGCAAAGTAATGCCTTGCGACGCATAGTCGTTCACAAAAATCGTGACGTGCGGATTCCTCACAAACCCACCATCGTCCAGACGTTTCTCGATTACCTTTTGAGCTTCTTCCAGGCTGAGGTCGCTGACATGAACGTAATCGATCAAGGGCAGGTACAAATCCCCGTCGTTACTGATGCGCGCCTTGGTAGTCAATTCGGGCACGTTGTAGACGCTGACCTCAACCAGGTCCCCGGAACCGAGCTTGATGGCAGACTCCTGTCCCTTGTCTTGCTTGCCGGCCTTGTCTCCTTCATGGGTCGCGGGGGTTTGCGGAACTGCCACTTGCTCGGGAGTGGCCTGCTGGGAAGAAGGGGGTGGTGGCGGATCGAATCCTGTCGGCTGTTCCTGTGCCAGCCCAATGGTCACAAGCAAGCCAGTGAGAACAGCGGACAGAAAAAAAGAAGTACCGCCCGGCCTCTTCCGGCCCCATTTGAAATACCGCATCCGACTACCCCTTGTTTGGCGCGAAAACCGAGTCTAACACAGCGTTGGGGGTGCACTGCCAGCAGACCTCGGCCTGCGAACCTGCCTTTCCCTATCCGAAGCGAGTGCCCGCGCGATGATTGCAACGCCCTTTTCCAACTGATATAGTTCCGCACACGTTAAAGTCCACCTCGAGACTGTTGTTTAGTGATTAGCGCTCGGTAATGGAGTCGCCTTTTCTCCGGCGGCAAACACCTGACGGCGGCGAACGGTGCAGGCCCGCGTCGAGGAAATGCAGTTGACTGTTCTTTACCTTGGGATTTTTGGATTTTCGCTGACTCTGTCGTTCGCCCTGACCCGATACGTCCGGAACCTGGCAACGGCGCGCGGTTGGGTGTGTGCGCCAATTTCGGAGCGTCATCTGCACGATACTCCCCGGCCCCGGCTGGGTGGAGTTGCCATTTTTGGGGCCTTTGTTCTGAGCCTGGCAACGGCCCTGGCCATTGCGTCATTCCGTCCCGATTTGCGCTTCGGTTCGTCCCTGCGGATTCTCACTACCATCCTCGCGCCGGCCTGCCTGATTTTCCTGCTCGGCCTGTACGATGATGTTCGATCGGTCGGCCCCTACGTCAAGTTCACCGTTCAGGCAATCGCGGCCACCATGTTGTGGTTGGGCGGGTTCCGCATTTTTGATCTGCCCGTCCTGTTTGGAACTCGCCAGTTCCCCTGGTTCGTTGGGTTAGCCGTGACCATCTTGTGGGTGCTGGGAATCACCAACGCCTTCAACTTGATTGATGGTCTCGACGGCCTGGCGGCCGGATCTGCGCTGTTCTCAACCTTGATCGTCTTCATGGTGGCGCTGCTCAGCCATTCCTCGCTGTCGGCCTTGATGACGGTGGCCCTCACCGGCGCCATCCTGGGCTTTTTGCGATTTAACTTCAATCCGGCCACGATTTTCCTGGGTGACTCCGGAAGCTTGTTCATCGGATTTCTGCTGAGCGCTTTGGCGCTGGAAGGCGCACAAAAGGCGCCCACCGTCATCGCAGTTGCGATTCCGGTTGTATCCTTTGGCCTTCCGATCCTGGAGACCTCGCTGTCGGTGTTGCGACGCCTGATCGGTGGCCGTCCGGTCTTCACTGCGGATCGCGAGCATATTCATCACAAGCTGCTGCAAATGGGCCTCTCGCACCGGCAAGTGGTCATCGTGCTTTACGCGGTGTCCGCCCTGTTCGCTCTGCTCAGCCTGTTCCTGTTGTGGCCGACGGGAAGCTCGCTCGGTTTAGTTCTGGCGGTGCTTGGAACGGGCATCTGGCTGGGCGTCCAACACCTGGGCTATCCAGAATTCGGAGAAATTCGACGGGTTGCCCAGCGGACCTTCGATCAACGGCAAATTGTGATCAACAATCTCGCGATCCGGCGCGCGACCGCCGAACTGAAAGTGGCTCGCGATTACCCTCAGGTTTGCCGGATTCTGGTAGCCGCGTTTTCTTCCGGTGATTTCGACGCCTTCGAGCTCAACGTAAAGCCGCTCCTTTCCGAATACTCCTCGCTGCTTAACCTGGACGCGATTCCCGTCAACCATGGGGAGGTGCATTTTCGCTGGAACCGTCCCGGCAAGCTGATCCTGCCAGGCACCCCTGCCACCTGGGGGTTGACGCTCGATCTCCTTACTAGTTCGAACCGCCGGCGCGGTCCCATGACCGTGCACCGCCTTTACCACGAGCACCCCCTGCAACTCGACGTAAACCTCCTGATCTCGGAGTTTCCTATTGCCCTGGCGGACGCGTTGGACCGGGTAATGAGCCATGCAGTCGGAATGGCGCCGCAGGCTGGCGAGGGCACCGGATTGGTCGAGGCCCAAGCAGGGTAGTAATATCCGCCGAAAATGTTCGATATCATCCTGCGTTGCGAAGCGCGGATCTGCTTGCGGTTGCGCCCTCGTCTTTGCACACCCGGTTGCGTCCGCAGCGCATAGAATGGTCACACTGAATCATGATGAGCGAAGCCTGGAAACAATGGGAAGGAAGCGTCGTCGACGGGCGATTTACACTCGGCACGTTTCAGGGCAGCTCTGACCACAGCGCCGTGTTCCTGACGAACTACGGAGCGCATGCCAAAAATGCCGCGATCAAATTCGTAGAAGCGAATCCTATTAGTGCACCAGTGCAACTGGCCCGTTGGGAGCGCGCCTCCAAACTGTCTCACCGGCATCTGATTCGCCTCTTGCAATGGGGACGATGCCAGCTTGGCAACGCGCCCATGCTCTATGTGGTCAGCGAATTTGCGGAAGAGAACCTGTCCCAGATTCTTCCCAACCGCGCCCTCACCGCGTCCGAAACCGAGTACATGCTCCGCTCCGCGCTGGAGGTGCTCGCGTACCTCCACAACAGCGGGCTTGCGCATACCCGTCTCAAGCCCTCTAACTTGATGGCCGTCGGGGACGACCTCAAGCTCTCAGCCGACACCATCTGTGCGGTAGGGGAGAAGAGCGTCACCCCGCGGGAGTCGACCGTCTACGATGCGCCCGAGATGGCTACCTCCGGTCCGTCGCCGGCGGGGGACATCTGGTCCCTGGGGATCACCCTGGTGGAGGCCCTGACCCAGCGCCCCTCACCCGGCGAGGCGATTCGTCAAGCAGATCCGGCCGTTCCAGAAACCCTTCCGCCCCCGTTCCTCGAGATCGCGCGACAATGTATTCGCCTGGATCCGCAACGCCGGTGGTCTGTCCCGGACATCGCAGCGCGCTTGCTGCCGGCGACGGCGCTCCCGCGAAAACCGCTGGCGCGATCGCGTTACATCCTGGTCTCCGGAGTGGCGTTGACACTCTTCGCTGTTCTGGCTGGACCGAAACTCCTGCGACGTATCCCGGCCCGGACTGCAGCGCAGCCTCAGTCGCCGGTGCGGGACGATGGGCCCGTCGATCCGGGTCGCCACGCTCCCGGCGGGGCGACAGCGGAAGCTCCAAAGAAGAGCCCGGCGCCTCCTTCTGGGGCTGTCCCGGCGCCCATCCGGCCGATACCCAGGAAATCTGGAGCAACCACCGCGCCGGGCGCAGTGGCTGAAAAAGTACTGCCTAGCGTCTCTCAGAGATCTCGCAACACGATTACGGGCAAGGTAAGGGTTGGGGTGAAGGTTGCAGTGGACTCGTCCGGCCACGTGGTGGATGCAACCCTGGCTTCTGCCGGTCCCAGTCGTTATTTTGCGAACCTCGCTTTGCAAGCGGCCCGCCGGTGGACGTTCACGCCCCCGCGAGTTGGCGAAGAACCGGTTGCCAGCAAATGGCTTTTGCGATTCGCATTTGGGAGAGGAGGAGTTGAGGCGGTTCCGGAGCAAGTCTCGCCCTGAAAGCCGGCATACCGACCGCTTCGCTAATCCGATTTCGAAACGATCGTCTACTGCGGAGGAGGTGGCGGTGGCTGATGCTGTTGCTGCATCATCTGCCTGCGGGTCTCGTATAGGTCCTGCAAAACCTGCTGCGGCGTTTTTTCGGCGGCGGCATTCCCGGCGCGTGGTGTCTCGGCGGCGGGAGGTGCTTCGGCCGGAGCGCTCTCGGAGCCGGCGCTGCTGCTCGGCGCCGGATTGGCGGCGGCAGTCTCGCTGGAAGCCTGCGCGGCTGTTTCCGATACCGTCTCGGCCACTTGTTGCTGCAACTCTTCCGCTGCGGCCTGTTGTGCCTGCTGTTGCTGCAGCATCTCCTGGTAAGGCTGCATGACGGCTGCCTGCAGAGCACTGCGGGGCTGAACCGTGGGACGTGCGAACGATGCGGTCGTGATGGATTTGCCATCCGCTCGTTCAGTTTTCGCGGTGAGGATCACGTGCGCTACCGAATTTGGATTCGTCTCCGTCCCGACCATCACATAGTTGTAATGAGAGCCGTTGAGCAGCGCGGTCATAACGTCGCGCGCGGGCGCGGGACCCAGTTGGCTGACGACCCGTTCGTTGGCGGCCTCTGGAACGTCGATCGATGCCCCGGTTTTAGCGGCAATGGCGCGTAGAACATCGCCCAGGGTCGAATTCTTGGCCACCACGGTCAACTTTCCATCCACATAACTGACCACTGGCGGAACTGCCGGCCGCTGCTCGGGCGTCAGGGGAAGCGTCTCTGCTGCCGGAGTGACGGCGGGGTTGGCGGTGACCTGAACGCCGTCTCCCGTGACACAGGCAATGGGTGAACCTTGGGCCGGCGTTTCGCCATCCGAGGCGCACGTCGTTCCCTGAGCCGTGGCCAGTACGCTGGAAATGCAGAGGCAAGCAGACAATGCGAGTTGCGGGCCGAATTTCATAAGCGCCTTCCAGGGGGAGCCGGGCAATCACTGCGACCGTCGAAGGGGGGAACCAGGACCCTCGCAGAGAGGAGGAGAAAACGATGGTACTATGACCTTCGATACCGATCAAGCCGAAAAAATCACTGGAAAAGACCTCACACCGCGCCGTAGAACTACAGTAACCTGCTTATTTATAGCGAGTTGTGGATATGAGCATTCTGAGGGCCAGGCCAGCGGCTCGGCTCCGTATTCCCCTTATTCCTCTGCCTTTTCCGCTTCCTTCGGCAGCGGCCCTTCAATCGGTTTCCGGGGGAACATTCCGTCTCGCATGGCCGCGTTATAGACGAAGCTGGCCACGATGACGGCAGCTTGCTTTAAATCATCCGCCTGCAGCCGGTCGTAGACGTCCATGTTGGAGTGATGGGTTCGGCTTTCGTAATCGAGCGGATCCTGGATGAACTGGAAGCCCGGGATCCCCACCGCGTCGAACGACAAGTGGTCCGTGCCACCCGTGTTGCGCATGGTCAGCGTGGTCATCCCGAGATCCCTGAAGGACTGCATCCAGGCATCGAAGATGGGCTCCACGGCTTCATTCTCCTGGAGATAGACGCCGCGCAGTTTCCCGCTTCCGTTATCCACGTTGAAATAGACCGACACCTTGGCCTGCTCCGGTTTTACAGTCACGGGGCCGGCTTGGCGCCGCAATAATGTCGGCATGCCTTTGGTTTCAGGCGTGTCCATGGGAGGCCGCGACCCAAAATGCTGCTGCACGTAATACTGCGAGCCCAGCAGTCCTTGCTCTTCACCGGTCCACAGCGCGATCCGGATGGTTCGCCGGGGCTTGACGTCCAGGGCCTTAAGGATGCGCATCGCCTCCATCATCACGACCGTGCCCGCGCCATTGTCCGTTGCGCCCGTGCCTGCGTGCCATGAGTCCAGATGCGCGCCCACCATCACCAGTTCATCCTTCTTGTCGGTTCCCGGAATCTCGGCGACCGTGTTGTACTGCATGGCATCGTCGTCGTAGAACGTGTTCGCAATGTTCAGTTCCAGTTCGACGTCCTTCTTCTGCTCGAGCAGGCGTGCAACCCGATCCCATTGCTCCAGTGCCACTACGACGGCCGGGACCGTAGTCGTTTCTCCCGTCTTCCATGTCCCGCCCGACTGCACAAAGACCGTGCCACCTCCGAAAGAGCCGTAGCCGTGATCGACGACTGCGAGCACTTTTTCCTCGGCAAGAAATTTGTTCAGGTCCTTCTGGAAGGCGATCCGCTTCATGTACTGCTGGAAGCGGAAGGCCGCCTTCTCACTGGGAATCTGGTACTGTCCGATATCGGCAAGTTCTTTGTCGCTGAGTCGCTCGAAGAGCGGCTGCGCAATGATCTTCACTTCAGGGTCCGAGCCAAAGATCGCGATCGTGCCTGCCAACTTGCCCCGGTATTTATCAAAATCCTTCTTGTCTTCGATTTTCACGCGGATGCATTTGCCCTTCATCACGCCGTTCGTGCCCGGGGTCCAGGCCTTCGCATAGGCGATAAACGGAGCCACGTCGGGGGATAGCATTCGCACACTTACATAGTTGTTTGCCCAGCCCCTGCCAAACGGCCCCCACGATTCCAGGTGGGCATTCGACAAGCCGAAGGAAGCCAACTGGTCGCGCGTCCATTCATTCGCCCGTTTTACATTCGGCGATGCTGTGAGTCGCGGGCCGATTCCGTCCATCAAACCGCTCGCCAGTTCCATTACTTTGGAATTTCGAAATCCCTCGTACCGGATACGGCTGATCATTTGAAGGTCGACTTTTTCCTGCGACCGGCAGGGAAGAGTCGCGAAAGCGTTGAGAGCAACGAAAAGCGCGCAACATAAAAGCTTCTTCATTTGAACTCCATTTATTAAATGGGGAAAACGAACGACCATACTACGCCAATGCGAGGGCGCATCCCGCCAAAGACGCGAAAAAAGTTTTGGGAGAAGTGTATCGTGTCCCGACCCAGTGTCACTAAGCCTCAGGCACCGGAGGGCATCCCGGAAATTCTTTCACGAAAGTATTTCCGATGTACTGGAGGTCCCTGATACCGACTTCGCTGCTGTAAAACGCGTCGCTGGTCAGCCTGCGCAGGAAGGCGAAAAACTCCACCCCTTGGCTCAGAGCCGCGTCGGTCAATGCGCTTTTGCGGTATGCCATCAAGTCCAGGATTTCTCTCTGCTGGGCTGCGCTGCAAGCTAAGTATGGGTGTCCGTAACGGTCCCCGCAGAGGCCGTCGAGCCACATGAACCCGCCCCCGAGCGCGAGCTGATAGTCCTTGTTCTCGCTGGTCAGCAGATCGATGAATTCAGGAGCACCCGCCTGCACGGCTCCTCCGGAATGTTCATCGGCGGGGAGGATAGCATCGCAGAGCACGCCCAGCGTCGCATATTGGTGAGCCGGAAAAAATTTCGGCCGATACTTTCCGGCCGGTGCGTGAGCCCTCTCCTGCTTGACCATGTGGTGAACCTGCTCGGCTGCCTGCAGCGGGATCAATTGCAGCACGGATCCTCCCATCGCTCCCATGGCCAGAGTTCTCAACACATCGCGGCGGCTCACCGGGTTCGTCGGCATATGAATTTCCTCCTGCTCCCTGGCCTGGATTACAAGCTCCCCTTCTTCGCTTCCCCCAGCAGGTACTCGGACGCGCGCCACGACAACGCCATAATCGTAAGAGTCGGATTCTTGTCCGGGTTGGTCACGAAGCTGGCTCCATCGGTGACAAACAAATTCTTGACGTCGTGCGCCTGGCAGTAACCATTGAGTACGGAAGTCTTGCGGTCCGCGCCCATGCGCGCCGTGCCCACCTCGTGGATGATCACGCCTCCATCGGCAATGCCATAGGGATTGGCTCCGTCCGGGTTCGTCTTCGTGGTGTAGGTCCCCCCGGCTGCCTCGACGATGGCCCGAAAGGTCTCCTGCATATCCTTAGCCATCTTGATTTCGGTGTCCGCCCACTTGAAGTGAAAGCGCAGCACCGGGATGCCCCACTGGTCGACGGTGTCGGGATCGATTTCGCAGTAGCTGTCCGGGTTGGGAATCATTTCGCCGCGTCCGGAAAAGCCGAGGTAGGTGCCGTATTCCTTCCGCAAGCGCTGCTTGAGCCCTGCGCCGTAGCCCTCGCCGGCGTCGCAACTCTCGTGAAACATGCGCACACCCGGCATATGGCGCCCACCCCACAACTCGACATGGTATCCCCGCGGAAAATCATTCTGGCGGTCGAATTTCCACCAGGGGACATACATGTGCATGCCGCCCACGCCGTCGTGGTTGTGCGGGGGAACTTTTTCCATCTGGGGGAAAAAGCCCCCGCCATCGCTGCCCACCGAGTCCGTCAAGTAACGGCCGACAGCTCCGGAGGAATTAGCCAGGCCGTCAGGAAACTGGCTGGATTTCGAGTTCAGGAGCAAGCGAGCCGACTCGCACGCGCTGGCCGCCAACATAACCGCCCTCGCATGCACCCGCCTTTCCGTTCGACTCTTCTTGTCGATATAGGAAACCGCCTCCGCTTTGCCATCCTTTCCCACGATAACTTCGCGGGCCATGGCGTTGGTGATGAGCGTGAATCGTCCCGTGTCTTGCGCCGGAGGGATCATGACCTGGCTCGAACTGAAGTTGGAGGCGAGCTTGCATCCGCGGTCGCATTGTCCGCAGTAATGGCAGGCGGGACGTCCGTTCAGCGGCCGGGTGATCACCGCCAGGCGCGCTGGAATGCAGAGGATGCCCAGCTGGTCGCAGACTTTCTTCACGACGACTTCGTTGCACCGCGGCTTGGGAGGCGGCTGAAAAATCCCGTCGGGGGCGCTGGCGATGTTCTCCTTCGTGCCGAATACGCCGATGTAGGACTCGACCTTGTCGTAGTACGGCGCCAGATCTTCGTAAGTGATCGGCCAGTCATCGCCCAGCCCATCGCGGGTCTTCACCCGAAAGTCGACGGGCGCAAACCGCAAGGCGATGCGCCCCCAATGGTTCGTTCGTCCGCCCACGATCCGGGACCGGTACCAGTGGAAGTTCGAGCCCGGCGCCGAGGAGTAGGGCTCGCCCTCAATCGTCCACGCGCCCGTGGGAGCGATGAACTCATTTTCCAGGCCATTGCCCGCTTTCAGGGCATGTCCGCCGACGCCCGCGCCGCGGTGCGCCAGTTCGTACGGCCATACGTGCTCCTTGAAGTCCTCACTTGGATCCAGCCCCGGACCTGCTTCCAGCATCGCAACGCTCAGCCCGCCCTCGGTAAGAATCTTGGCGGCAGTTCCGCCGGCAGCTCCCGACCCAACAATGCAAACGTCATACACTTTCGGCGAACGACTTACTTGCGCCACGGAAGAGTTCCTCACATAAATCAAATATGCAGAGGTTCGCGATTATATCGCCCGCACTGCCCTCTATGAGCGCCTTTTTGCCGGAGCGCAGCACGCTTAGAATGTCAGCGTGACGAATCCCCTAAACGTTGGTCTCATCGGCTTCGGTCTAGCGGGGCAAGTCTTCCATGCACCCCTGATTCACGCCAATCCGCACTTGCGCCTCACCCACGTCGTCCAGCGCCACGGTAACGAAGCCGGGAAGAAATACCCTCAGGCCAAACTGCTGCACCATGCGGATGAACTATTCGCGGAGCCAAGCGTTGACCTGGTGGTGGTTGCCACTCCCAACGCCAGCCACTTCGAACTCGGGAGAAAGGCTTTGCAGGCTGGCAAGCACGTGGTGGTCGATAAGCCCTTTACGACCATCTCGGCCGACGCGGACGAACTGATCGCCTTATCGCGCCAGGTGGGCCGCGTGCTGAGTGTGTTTCAGAATCGCCGGTGGGATGGAGATTTCCTGACCGTGCAGCAGATTTTGAATCAGAAGCGTGTGGGCCGCCTGGTCGAGTATGAAAGCCGTTTCGATCGCTTCCGCCCTGCGCTCAAGTCGGGAGCGTGGCGTGAGCAGGCGATTCCAGGATCAGGAGTGTTGTTTGACCTGGGCTCCCATTTGATCGATCAGGCTGTCGTTTTATTCGGCCGGCCGCAGGGCATCTACACCGATTCGCGGTCGCAACGCGAGGGAGCTGTGGCGGACGATAGCTTCGAGGTGCGGCTGGAATATCCCGCGCTCAAGGTTACCCTGAAGGCCGGGTCATTGGTGTGTGAGCCGAGCCCGCGGTTCGTCCTTTACGGGACGCAGGGAAGCTATCTCAAGTTTGGCCTTGATCCCCAGGAAGAGGCGCTGAAGGACGGTGGCTTGCCCACACAGCCCAATTGGGGTGAAGAGCCGTCTGCGGCTTGGGGCACCGTTACGCAATGTGACGGAAATAGAGTTCGCGCAAAATATCCAACGCTGGCGGGCTGCTACCAGGAGTATTACAGCAATGTGTCCCGCGCCATCGCCGGAAAAGAAGAACTAGCCGTGAAGCCGGAAGAGGCAATCGAAGTCATTCGCCTGATCGAACTGGCTCAGAAGAGCGCCCTTGAAAAGCGGACCATCCCGATCTCGTGAACGATCGTCGCGTTGTCCACAGAACGACGAAAGGATGCGGTCCGCTCTCCCTCAGCCGAGTAATTCGTTCCGCACATTCTGGAGCACGTAAGCCGCGCGTTCGACGCCGACTTCGCCCGACAAAATGGGGTCCTCATTCTCGATGCTCAGGATGCCCTCATAATCCACGTCCATGTAGGCCTGCAGGATCGCCTTCCACTGGCCGGCGCCGTGTCCGTAGCCGACCGCTCGGAAGGTCTCGGAGGCGCCCGGCAATTCCTCGGTTGCGAACGCGAAATTCAGCACGCCAAACCGGTTCACGTTCTCCGGGTAAAACACCGTATCTTTCATGTGCGCGTGAAACAAGGCGCCGTTCTTCGCCAGGAGATGTATCACCTCGACTGCATCACATCCTTGCCAGAACAGGTGGCTCAAATCGCAGTTCGCGCCGATTTCCTCCCCCACCGCTTCACGCAACTGCAAAAGCGTCTTGGGGTTGTACACCACGAAATTCGGGTGCATCTCGAAGGCAAGGCGCTTGATGCCATGTGCACGAGCGAATTGTGCGGCTTCCTTCCAGTAGGGGACAACCTTCTCCTTCCACTGCCACGCGAGCATGTCCCGGTATTCCGGGGGCCAGCGGTAGGTTACCCAGTTTGGCATCGTGTCTGTGGGCGATCCTCCGGGGCATCCCGAAAATCCGACGATGACGGGCACTTCCATGCGCTCCGCCAGCAGGACCGTGCTGCGGAATGTTTGGGCATCCGTGGCTGCATGCCTGGGGTCGGGATGAATCGGGTTCCCGTGACAGCTGAAAGCAGCTACCCGAATGTTGCGATCTTCGAATTTCCTTTTCCATGCCTTGGCTTTGGCCGCGTCGGCCAGGAGTTCGGCAATCGGGCAGTGATTCGTTCCCGGGTACCCGCCCGTTCCAATTTCCATCGCCTCTAATCCAAGGGCCGAGACTTTGTCGAGCATCTCGTCGAGCGAGAGTTTTTCGTAGACCGGGTCAAATACTCCAAGGGGAATCTTCTTACGCCGGTGTGAGCTATCAGGGGGAACCATTGAATTGGACGGCCGTTGGAGTACGGCTCCAGCCTCTTCTTTCCCACCTGCAACCGCCGCTGCCATGGTTGCGCCTGCGGCGCCAAGAAATCCACGACGACTGACTGAGGACCGCTCAGCCATTTCAAGCCTCCTTCCGTGAGCCGGTTTGGCTACAATCCTGAGACATGTCCAGATCGGTCATCGGGAAATGCGGCGATTATACCGACCAACCTCCAGAATCGCAGGTCTTAAACGGTCGTTCCCAGGCGGTTATGCCGTGATTGTAGTTGCGTGCCTTGACTTTCGGGTTCGGCAAGGGCACAATTCGAAGGCTGTTGTGAGCCTGATACCTTGCTCAAACGGGGCTTCTGGCGGGCTTTTTCAGCCAAACGAGGAATTCGCTTAATTTCTTTGGCCTGAAAAGCCTCCGGCCTCCGATGTGCGCGGTCAGGATTTTTGTGATCCCCCCCTCCACAGAGATCCTTTCTAGGTATTCCCTTGGTTCGTCCGTAAGTATCAGTTCGCAACAATCTTCGTTCCCGGGCCGATCACTGCATCAGAGGAGAGTTCCATGGACTTCGGCGTATCGTTTTGTGCTCGCAAGGTGTCTAGCGAGAAGCATAAGAATACGAGGACCCTCGTATTCCCCATCGCGGTGCTCGCATGCTTGGTGGCCATTGTTGGAACGACGCCTGTCCTGGCCCAGAGCCCTTCGTTTCCCAATTTCAGCTCCACCACGAATCTCGTCTTGAACGGAAATGCGTCCCAGTTCAACGAGAACGTCCTGCGTCTCAATCCGGCTGACTACTACCAAGTAGGCTCCGCCTGGTTTGGCACTGTGCAACCGGTAAGCGAGGGCTTCTCGACCACCTTCCAGTTCCAGATCACTCCGCCTCCGCCCCAGCAGAATCCGGACCTTCCGCCCCCGCCACCATTTCCTGCGGACGGGCTCGCGTTCGTGATTCAGGGTGCGGGCACTGGAGCCATCGGCCAGCCCGGGGGCTATCTCGGCTATGGCGGAACCATCGGCTTAGACCCTAATATCCCGGGCATTGTTAACAGCGTGGCCATCGAATTCGATACCTATTCGAATCTGTGGGATACCAATATCCCCAATGTCAATCCGGCGAACCACGTTGCGGTGCAGAGTTGTGCGTTTGCGGCCAATACCGTTGACCACTCGCAATGCAACTGGGGTATCGCCACGGCTCCGGTGAATCTTTCCGACGGCCAGCCCCATACCGTGCACATCGAATACGTGACGCCGCCCGCAAGTTGCATCGAGTGCAACATCCCTTCGACCTTACAGGTCACGATCGACAATCTTCCCGTGTTTCCGTCGCCTCTGCCAGTCAACCTCGGTAATCTGATCACCTTTGCGGGCCCGCACCAGGACAGTGCTTACGTGGGCTTCACCGGTGCAACCGGCGCCCTTGCGGAAAATAACGACATCCTAAGCTGGTCGTTCATTTCCCACGGGCAGACGATAACTCAGCCCGCTCCTGCGAACACTTTCACGACGTACACCTTCGGCACTTACCTTTACAAGGTCAAGCCCGATCAGAACATCGACGAACTGGCGGTGACGGCCGTTCCGACCGATCCCGGCACTTTCGCTGCCGACCGGGAATCCAAGGGGGATTTCCCTGGGGCACAATGCATCGTCTACGACACCACGGGTGGGCAGTGCATTGAGTTCCACGCAGCCTGCAGTAGCCCTAGCAACAACGCGTGCACCAACGTGAACTATGACGTTGTTACCAGCTACGACGTACCGCCTGGTCCGCCGATCACCAAGCCTGGATTCCTGAAGGCGACCGGTTTGGACTGCCTGCCGGGCATTGCCTTCGACCAGAACATCATCACTGAATTTCTGCAGACTCGAACGGATCCGACCACCAAGGGTTCGAGCAGGCCGAGCTTCTCCTGCTTCGTGGCCGTCCAGAACGTAACCTACGCGCCGGCTGACTTGGACATCTTCAACCTTGGTCCTTTGAAGGCGAAGCCGGGCAGCATCATCAGCTACGTGGCAACCGTTACCGATTTTGGTCCGGCGAGCGCGCAAGGGGTCGCGATCAGCAACACGATCCCGTCAGGCACAAACTACCTGAGTTCGAGCCTGTGCACGCTCTCTAACGGATGCTCCGCTACGCCATGCTCCTTCGATGGCTCAACGGCCTCGTGTTCGGTGGGCAACCTGGCCAAGTTTGGGCTCGAGTTCATGGTCGTGACCGTGAGGGTCACGGCGCTGTCGGGCAGCAAGATCTTCGACACCGCAAGAGTGAGCGCCTTTAATCCTGACCCCGATCTGAAACCCGATCGCTCCTGGACCGCCGTGACCGTCGTCTCCAGTAGATAACCAATCGAGCCGAAGGAGTGCCATCTCGCGATGGCACTCCCGCTCGACAGACATCGCGATCAACACAGGAATGCAGGCCGCAAGACCTGCATTCACGTTTTCACGACCCCGCGCACCTTCGCGTCCGGCTACAGAAGATTCTTCCTGCGTTTTTCTGCCGGACCTGCGGCCCTGGTCGAAGAGAGAAGAAGTGCGAGGAATCCAGCCTAGGTTGAAGGCTGCGACCGGCGTTTCGATTCGTTGTAGATGGTGCTGAGGTCGGACCGCTGCAATACCTTTTCCGCCCCTTTTTCTTTCGAGATGCCATCCAGCAGACGCAGGACTTGGCGGTAGTGATCCTGGGCCTCCGCGGAATTTCCGGAACTTCGCAAAACTGTCGCCAGCAAGTGGTGGGCCTTTGCAGACTGGAGCTGCAAGCCGATCTTTTCGGACCGGAGCAGAACTCGCTCCAACTCCGGTTTGGCATGTGCATAATCCTTGACCTGGATCATCGCTTCGGCCATCGAAAGCGTGCACTGCGCCGCTATATACTTCAGCCCCAAAGTTTCCGCCTTCTGAGCGAGCGTACGCAAGCTGGCAATGGCCTCCCGGCCGCGTCCTTCCTGCACTGCCACCTTGGCCAGGTTTAATTTCGCAATAAGCTTCTTGTCGGTTTCAGTGGTATGCTCCGCGGCTTGCGCGCCGCGCTCGTAGAAAGTGCGAGCGGACTTCAGATCGCCCCGGTAGAACGAGGCATCGCCCATGAAGCCCCAGGTCTGAGCTACCATGCCGTCATTCTTCAGTTCCCGCGAGAGGCCGAGCGCCTCGTCCAGATACTTCTGGGCCTCGTCCCCGCGCCCCGACTGAATCAGAACGTCTCCATAACCCCCAAGGATTTCCGCCATCCAGAAAGTCCTGTCCTTCAGTTCGGTAAAGGTCTTGAGAGCTTCCTCTTTCGACTTGAGGGCCGCGTCCAGGCGGCCCTGATGCTGGAACAGGGTTCCCAGGCTGTAGGACTCAATGGCGGCTCCACGCGGGTCGCCGATGCTGCGTCGAAGATCCAGGGCCCGCATGTATTGCGTAACGGCCTGGTCATATTGACCCATCTTGGCGGAGGTTTCGGCGATGTTGTGGACACTCTCCACGATATCGGCAGGCACCTTGGCCTTTTCGCGCAATTGCAGCGCTTGCTGGAAATAGGTCAGCGCGTCTTCGTATTCTCCCTTGGAGAAACGAGCGCTCCCGATATTGCTGAGACAGATCGCCTGCATACCTTCGTCGCCGATATCCCGCTCGATTTGCAGCGACTCTTTGTAGAAAGTGAGCGCCTTGTCGTGATCGCCCTGGTCGTCGTAGAAATTCCCCAGATCCAGCAGGGTGCCGCCCACGCCCCGTTTGTCGCCAATGTCGCGACGAATTTGCAGCGCCTCGCTATAGCTGGCCAACTCCGCCTTGGTGTTGCCCAGTTGAGCCTGGACCTTGGCGATCTCGTTGAGGCTGACGGCCATGCCGCGCTTCTGGCCGATGCGACGCCTGATGGCCAGCGCTTCCTGGACATTTCGTAGCGCCTCGTCGGGCTTGTTGAGCAGATTGTAGGCGACCCCTATTCCGTGCAGGGCGCTGGCTTGCTGCTCTGGATTGTCCGTCTGAATCGCTACGCTGCGCGCGCGTTCGAAATACTCCAGGCCATGCTGCGGGTTTCCGCTCATTGTCTCCACCCGGCCCATGGCCAGCAGGGCCTCCATGGACTGCGGATCGCGCTCCAGTACGGTGGCGTAGTGCTCCTTGGCCTTGTCGAGAACAATGTTGGACTCGTACAGCTGTCCGAGCGTCAACTGCACATCCAAGTCTTGCGGCGAACCTTTCGCCAGCTCTTCGTAGTACTGGATTGCTTTTGAGGTATCGTGAGTCACGCGCGCCTGGTTGGCAAGGATCAGGTATCGTTCCCGCGCCGGCAACTTATCGCTGAGGTCCACCGCCTTGCCCGAGGACTGGTCCGCGTCATTGTCATAGCCGAGGGAAGCCTGGGCTTCGCTTAACTTGGAAAAGGCGAGCGCAAACTGCCCATCTGCGTTGGTGGCCGATTGGAGAAGCTTGATCGCCTCCAGATTCTTGCCCTGCCTCATCAACTGAACGCCCTGGTTGAAGTCGCGCAAAGCTTCGATCGAGCTGGTCGAGGGCTTGAATGCTTGCGCTTTCAGTTCCTTGATGAAGTCGGTCGACAGCGCCAGATTCTTGCGGATGGAATCCGCCAGGCCATCGATTGCGCCGGGCAGGTCTTTCTCGCTGGTCTCCGCCTTGAGCGCAGCGGTCTGCCCGTTCTTGAGGTTCCGGATGTTGGCGTCGATCCGTATCCGATCGCCGAATTTCGCGTATTGTCCCCAAATCACGGTGTCGGCATTGCTGGATTCCGCAACCCGGCGAAGAATGGTGGGATCCACCACCGTGTCGGCGCCGATCCGCAAGTCGTGTAATACCTGGTGCATGAGATCGGGCGAGACCGAGCGCAGGTGGGCCGATTGCCCCACGTCGGAACTCAGCATGTCGGCCAGCGTGGGCCCATACCAGTCAAGCGACGGGTCTTGCGATGCGTTTCGAAAAGGCAAGATCGCCAGCGCTACCTCCGGCTTCGCATTCGCAGCCGATGGCTTGCCCGTCACCCGCAGCTTGTCTCGGAACAAGAAGCCCGCAACCGAAAGGACGACGATGGCGGCGATGCCCCCAATCCACTGCCATGGGACCGTCTGTCCCCACGGCCGCACACTCGGAAATGCAATGGCTCCTGCTGCGCGCTTTCCCTGCCAAGCTTCGAGGTCGGCCAGCAGTTCCTTCGCGGTCTGATAGCGCGCCGCCGGTTCGCGCTCCAGGCATCTGGCGACAATATTGGCGAGGGGTTGCGGGATGCTACGGTCGTGCTCCGAGATCGGCTTGGCCCGTTCCTGGGTCCGGCGAATCAGGCTGGCCAGCGCGCTCTCCGCCCGGTACGGCATCTGTCCAGTGAGCAGTTCGTAAAAAATCAGTCCAGCGCTGAAAATGTCCGAGCGCTGATCCAGTTCCTTGGCCAACGCTTGCTCCGGCGACATGTACTCCATGGTCCCCACCAGGGCTCCGGTTTGGGTCATGCCATCGCCGGCGACGGTCCGCGCCAACCCAAAGTCCATCACCAGGATTCTCCCGCCGTGGTCGCGCATCACGTTTTGCGGCTTCAGGTCCCGGTGGATAACGTCCACCTGGTGCGCCGCGTCCAGCGCCAGGCAAATTTGCTCCATGGTCTCGACAGCTTCTTCTGGCGGAAATTTCTTGCGCTCCTGAATCAGGCTGCGAAGATCGCGCCCCTCGATGAATTCCATGGTGATGAACTTCACACCATCGCCCTCGCCCAGGTCGTAGATGCGGATCACATTCCGGTGCGTGACCCGCTGTGACAGCAGGAGTTCCTGCTTAAAGCGGTCAATGATCGCCCGGTTTTTCGCTAATTCCGGCCGGATGACCTTGAGGGCCACCATCCTGTTCAGTTCGAGATCTTTGGCTTTATAGACGGCTCCCATCCCGCCTTCGCCGAGTGTTTGCAGGATTTCGTAGCGCCCCGCTAGAACGACACCCGCCTCCAGCACCGGCTGCGGATTGGGCAATCCACGGGGAGGACCTCCACTCCCAGGGGGCGGAGATCCCTCCGCCAGTGTGGGCAAATCGGAAGAGGAGGCCTTTGACAGGGGCGCTATGGTGGGTGCGTCCGAGGCAGACCCTTCGGGAGCCAGCGTTGGGGCGTCAGAGGACAGGGGCAGGTCCGAGGGGGCGCTGGACGGCGAACGTACCGCCGCCCCTGCATCGCCGTGCTTAGGCAAATGCTTTTCACCCCGGAATCGGCCCTCTTCACCCATGGGCTCCTGCGATGGCAAAGGGAAGACAGAATCTCTCGCAAAGGGGAAAATCTGGGCGGCTGATCCCCCTCACAGCAGCCCGCACGAGAAGCTAAAAGTATATACCGCGATAACACCAGTGTCAGCGGATGGCGGGCCTCTCGGGGGATACCAGCAGGGCTCCCCCGAGCCCTCTGCGTGTGTTCTCGCCATCAGAATGCTGCTTCAAACTGCCGACGTAGGGCGTTTCGACACCACTCCCGCGTTCCGCTCCGCGCCGAATTCTCCATGAACATTTATCCACAGGTGCGAACCTCTGCCGTTACTTCTGCCGGTGCCCTTGTGCATTTACTTTTCTCCAACGTCACGGCTAGCGGGGAGAGAGTCGAAGAATGTACCTAGGTTGGGTGACAGCTCAAAAAGCTCAGTTTCTCTCGTTACAGAGTGCCGTCTTCTGTGCCGAGTGCGAGCTGATCAGTGAGAACAGCACGCCCTACTGCCTGGCATGCGGAAGCAAGGCGATGCTCAGTCTCTCGCGCATCCTCGGAGGCTCATTGCGCGGGAAAGAAACCGCCCACTTGATCGAGGACGTCGAACTCGATCGCCTGGTTCGCGACCTGCTTCGCACAGTGCCTGAGCCGGCGACCTACGCCGGAAAGAAACCCGCCGCCTCGGTTGCGATGCAGGCGGGTCGTCATCACCTGCGGACCATTGGCATGTCCGAAGCGTGTCGCTTGCGGGGCGAGGCGCCGGAGACTGAACCAGAGATTCATCCGAGCGAACTCGATCTCGAGCCCGGAATCAATATCATCGCCGAGCGCGCCCAGTCGTTGACGGGCGCCACCGGGGCCGCCATTGCCCTGCGCAATGGCAGCGAAATCGTTTGCCGCGCCCGGGCGGGTCGCACTGCCCCTGACCTGGGGGTCCACCTGCAGACCGACTCAGGACTCTCTGCCGAATGCGTGCGCACCGGAGAAATCCTGCTTTGCCACGACGCCGAGACCAACCCCCGCGTGGACCTGGCCAGTTGCCGCCGGCTGGGCGCCCGTTCCATCCTGGTGGCCCCTCTTCGCCACTATCGGAGAACCCTGGGCGTCTTCGAAGTACTGTCTGCAACCCCCTATGCCTTTGACCATCGAGATGTCTCGACCATGCAGTTGCTGTCCAGCGTGATGGTGGCCGCCATGACGAGGCTCTCCTCCATCCGTCCCCTGCGGCAGAAATGGCCGGCGTAGCAGCACGAACCCTCACTGAACTCACGCTTTGGCGTTGTTGCAACATGTCCTTCCGATTGTGATCGGAATCGCTTTCATTCTGCCCGGATCGGGGTAATATTAAGTCTCCATCACGGACATGGAACCCATCGGGCCTCAGACCGCACCCCCCAACCGGATTCTGAAGCCCCTGCCGCGCAATCGTCGCCAGGCGGTTCGTCACCGGGTGCACACTCCGGCATACGCCAGCCTGAATGGAAGTTCTGACGACATGGTGCTCGACCTGAGCGAGGTCCTCGATATCAGCGAGCGCGGTGCTGCCATTCAAACCTCTTCCTCGTGGGACGTCAGCCGCGAGCTGAACCTTTGCCTTGACCTTTCAGAAACCAAGACTTATCTGCACACCACCGGACACGTGGTGTGGACGGATCCCACCGGACGGATCGGGGTCGCTTTCCCGAACTTGTCGGAAGGATCGCGTCGCAAACTGAAAGAGTGGTTATTTCTGAATGCCATGGTAGGGGCGGCCAACTACGCGGCTCGCCACGGCGATCTGGAGGCGGAGGCTCGCGAGCCTTCTGCAGTCCAGCCGCTGCGTTCGCTCGGCCCCGCAGACGAGTCTCGCGCCGACTACACCAGCACGCTCGCCGCATTATCGGCTGTGCAGCGTGAGGTGGAGGCGCAAGGGTCGAATCTCGAGACCGCCTTGCAATTGATCGCCGAGCGCTCTCGGGCTTTCACCCGGGCGAATGGGTCTGCAATCGCCCTGGCCGAGAACCGCGAGATGGTGTGTCGCGCCAGTTCCGGAGATGCCCCGCCCGTGGGCGCCAAACTTGAAATCGGCTCCGGTTTCTCAGGTTACTGCGCCCGCACTGGTTTTCTGCAGCGTTGCGACGATGCCGAGACCGACCCGCGCGTGGACCGCGAGAGCTGCCGCCTTCTGGGCATTCGGTCCATGATCGCTGTGCCCATTCGGTTGGGCGAAACGGTCATCGGGCTGCTGGAAGTGTTTTCCTCCCAGGCCCACGCTTTTAATGAACGTGACGGTACCATCCTGCAGCGCCTGGCCGATACGATTCTCGCGGCTGTGAATCGTGACACCCGTGGCCGCGACCCGCGCAGCCAGAGGACCGGTAACCCTCTTTCGCCGGGCCCCTCCTTCGGAGGCTCGAACTCATTTCCCTTTGCCTCGGTCCCTCGCGAGTCCAATCGGAATGCCGGTATCAGTTTCCCGCGGCGTCATTTGATTCTTCTGCTGATCGCAGCTTGCTCGATTGTGTTGGTTCTGGCATACCTGCTGGCGCCCTGGGTGATCGAGAAAATTCACCCCGCGCCGAGCATCACATCCGCGGCGGTTCCGACCCAGACCAGTCCAGCTATAAAGCCTCGCACCCTCACGCCGGCCCAGCCTTTGGGACTGGATGAGGTTCGCAACCGTGCTGAACTCGGTGATCCCTACGAGCAAGTGGCGCTGGCAACACGCTATGCCACCGGCGAGGACACGCCCCAGAATTATGCGATAGCCTTGCATTGGTTTCTGAAGGCTGCCGAGCAGGGACATGTCGGCGCGCAAGACACGTTGGGCGCCTACTACTGGCTGGGGCACGGTGCGCCGAAAGACGTGACCAAAGCCTATTTCTGGTCGGTGCTTGCCCGAGCCGCCGGAAAAGAGGCCAGCAAAGTCCGCGTGGCTTTCATGACTTCACAGTTGACCCGGGCCCAAGCCCAGGCCATTCAGCGCGAAGCCAACGAATTCCTGAAACAGCATCCTCCTCTCACCAATAGCGCGTCCTCCTACTAATTGCAGCCTGGACCCTCCTGCCACCCCCCTCCTCTCTGCCCGCACCGCGGAATCGCAGTAGAATACCCTTGAGGCTAGGGTGATGCCGTCTCTTCGCGAGCTCGTCGACCAGCGCGTGCGCGAAGGCGATCTGTACGAAAAGCTCGACCGAAACCGCGTTCGATGTTATGCCTGCGGGCACTGCTGCCCCATCCCGGACGGACAGCCCGGCGTCTGCAAAGTTCGCTACAATCGCGGCGGTACCCTCTATGTGCCTTGGGGCTATGTCGGCGGGGTGCAATGTGATCCCATCGAGAAGAAGCCGTTCTTTCACGCCTACCCGGGCGCTCTGGCCTACAGCTTCGGCATGCTCGGCTGCGACCTGCATTGCTCGTATTGCCAGAACTGGGTGACTTCGCAAGCTCTGCGGGACCCGAATGCAATCTCTTCCCCATTGGAAGCTTCGCCGGAAGATCTCGTGCGCGATGCTCTTCGCCAGGGGGCGCGCGTCCTGGTCAGCACCTACAACGAGCCGTTGATCACGGCCGAGTGGGCGGTGGCAATTCTGAAAGAAGCCAAGGCCGCCGGGCTGGTCACGGGTTTTGTTTCCAACGGAAACGGAACTCCCCAGGTGCTCGACTATTTGCGGCCCTGGCTGGACCTTTACAAGGTAGACCTGAAGAGCTTCAACGAGCGCCACTATCGGGAGCTGGGCGGCCGCCTCCAGCCCATTCTTGATACCATTCGCCGCTTGCACGCCATGGGACTTTGGGTTGAGATCGTCACCCTGCTTATCCCGGGCTTCAATGACTCGGATGACGAACTGAGCCGCATGGCAGAATTCCTGGCCAGCGTATCCATCGACATCCCCTGGCACGTGACCGCATTTCACAAGGACTACAAGATGACCGATCCCGCCGACACCACGCCCGGGGATTTGCTGCGTGCCGCCGAAATCGGCAAGCGCGCGGGGCTGCGCTACGTCTACGCCGGCAATTTGCCCGGCCGAGTCGGAAGCCTGGAGGACACGCGGTGCCATCAATGCGGAACGACCCTCATCCAACGCTTCAGCTATCAGATTGAGGATTACCTCATCACTCCGGAAGGAAATTGCCCTGCCTGTGGCAGTTCGATCCCGGGACGATGGGCCCCCCAGTTCGATGGCCAAATCACCGCCCGTCCTTTCTTGCCACACCGGGCCTCGCGTTTGGTTACAATCGCAAATCGACGCTAATCCCAAGAGTTCCCGATACCCAATTGCGAAAACTCTGTCTCATGGCGGCGGTGCTTTGCTTCTTTACCGCGTGCTCTCCCCGTGACTTTCTGACTCGCCGACTGGCTTCGGCGCTCATCGCCGGAGCCGAGAATTTCACCGCGCCGCAGCAGTTCTGGCTGCGCATCGGTTCGGTCTCGGGAAAAGACTTTTCCTCGCCGCAGTACCTGGTGCTGCAGCACCGCGGATGGATTGTCGGAACTGTTACGCCATGTCCACCGGAGGTGACGCCGCCGCCTTGTTATGACGTGAGGCTGACGCCGCTCGGAGTGGATACGTTTCATGACCTGATACGCGGTGCCGACACCGGCAAGGAGTACTTCAGCATCCCCACCGCGAGGAGGGAACTGGTATCGGTTACAGGCATCAGCAAGAATGACAACTTGGCGGATGTTGAATTTACCTGGAAATGGGTGCCCCTCAATGAAGTCGGATCTGCGCTGAACGTCGGCGGATTGCAATTCAGATCCACTGTTGCGCTGAAGCATTACGACGATGGCTGGCGCCTGGTCGACGGGACTCCGGCGAAGAGCAACCAGTCGCTCGACGAAGCTCTCAAGAATGCTGACCCGGTCCCCTGACGCGTTCGGGACGGTAGCGTGCTCCGCTGGGTGCGACCGCAACCTGACCGGGGGATCACAGCACTTCCAGATTCGATTTGCGCCTCCTGTGACGCTAGTGATATCTCTTTAGCATCTGCCCTATGACTCGATCCCGGCTTTTCCTCATTGCACTGCTGCTTACTCTGGTGCGTTTTGCCGCCGCCGCCGACAAGCCTAAAATCACCCTCGACGAATTCTTTAACTATGTCGAGTTCAGCGCTGTCCAGATGTCGCCCGACGGCACTGCGGTTGTGCTCGCCGCCGACCGCGCCGACTGGGACCGGCAGATCTTTCAGACTGACCTGTGGTTATATCGCGACGATGCGCGCGGTGGATCGCTGACGCGGCTCACCCAATCCGGACACGAATCCAAACCGCGCTGGTCCCCGGATGGCCGCTGGATCGCTTTCCTATCCGAGCGCAAATCGCCTGCCGGCAAAGGTGGCGATGAAGATGATCGTAAGAACGCCGAAGACGAGAGCGCCGCTCAGGTCTATCTCATTTCGCCGAACGGCGGCGAGGCGTTTCCGATCACCTCTGGCGAAGAGGAGGTTCATACCTTTGCCTGGTCTCCGGATTCGAAGACCATTTACTTCGCGACCCGCACTCCCTGGAACAAAGACCAGAAGGATGCTTACAAGAAAATCTGGAAGGATACGCTCCAGTACCGGGCGGCGGAACGTGGAGATGTCATTTACAGCCTCGACCTGGCGCACGCTCTTGAGGCGCACGCCGCCGGCGGCACCCGGGAAACTCCGGAATCAGAGAAAGACGCGAGCAGAACCCCTTCCGCCCACGCCATTGCGAGCACGCCTTGGCGCATCCAACAGATAGAAGTCGCACCCGACGGCCGGCGCCTTGCATTCGTAACCACTTCTGTCTCCCAGCGCCAGGAGAAACTGGAAGAATTCGAAATTTACTTCAGTCAACCTGGCCAATGCATCGCCCGAGACGCCTCCGCGCCAGTTGACTCACAACGAAGCCGTGGAGCAGGACCTGCACTTGGGCTCAGGATAGCCGCCATCTCTTCTTCGCCGTCCAGCAATGGCTCGGTGGAAGGGAAGTATCGCGACTACCAGGAGCGCCTCTATTGGCTGGATGCGGACACCGGCAGATGCCCAGCGCTGGGCCGCGGACTTCGAAGGCTCCGTGGGCCGACACACGCTGCTCTCCGACGGCCGCGTCGTGGCTGCAGGCCGCCTGGGTACCGAAGTCCAGCTATATTCGCAGCAGAGTCCGAAATCGGCGTTCTCGAAGCATCCCGGCTGGGCCGGCACCTACAACGTTGTCTGCGGCGCGCGCAGTTCGCAGCGGCTGGCATTTGTCTACTCGTCACTGGAACGGCCGATGGAAGTCTACTTGGCCGAGGGACCGGACAAGCTCGAGCAAGCCCGCCCCATCACTTCCTTCAACAAGCTCTTTACCGAGCGGGATCTTCCGCAGGGCAAGCCCTATCAATGGAAGTCCGAAGACGGAACCAAGGTCGAGGGCATGTTGATCTATCCGCCTGGCAAATTCGAGGCCAAGAACCTGCCCATGCTGACCCTGATCCACGGCGGCCCCGCCGACGCCGACGGCAACCACTTCGAAGCCGACTGGTATCAGTGGGACCGCCTGGCCGCCACCCAAGGCTGGCTGGTGTTCGAACCCAATTACCGCGGCTCGACGGGATATGGCGACAAGTTCCTTCTCGGCATCGTCCCCGAGATCGTTTCCCGTCCGGGAAAGGACATCCTCTCGGGCGTGGATGCACTCGTCAAAGATGGCATCGCCGACCCCGAGCACCTCACCGTCGGCGGCTACAGCTATGGCGGCTACATGACCAACTGGCTCATTACCCAGACGACACGATTCAAGGCGGCCGTGACCGGCGCGGGAGCTGTCGAGCACGCCGGAAACTGGGGCAACGACGACACCGACTTCGATGATGCCTACTTCCTTGGAGGGCGTCCCTGGGAGGCAGCCAAGCGCTACCACGACGAAGGCGCCCTCTTCCAGATGGACAAGGTACGCACCCCAACGCATTTGGTCGCCGGGGCGAACGACATTCGCGTGGCAGTCTCCGAAGACTACCTGCTCGACCATGCGCTGCACTCGCTCGGCGTGCCAAGCACGCTTCTGGTCTTTCCCGGAGAAGGTCACTCGCTCGATAAAAACCCCTGGCACGGCAAGATTAAAGTGCGGGAAGAGTTGAAGTGGCTGCAGAAGTATGGAGGCGTCGGCGCGGCTGAATAAGGATCGATGTAGGTGCGGATATCGGAAACCGAAAGGTTGTAACCAGCCTACTGTCCGGCGGGAAGTCCCGGGCTGGACGCGACTTTTACATGGTGGGATGTCGCTGCGAATCTCTCAATTCCCTTGTACAGAGCCTCGGCGATGTGCTGCCGGTAGGAAGCGTTCTGCAAACGCTCCTCATCCGCGGGGCTGCTGACGAACGAAATCTCCGCGAGAATCGACGGCATCTCGGTCCCCGTCAACACCACGAACGATGCTTCTCTCACGCCCCGGTCGCGGATGCCGGTGTTGGGCGAGGCCAGCGCTCCATAGAGCGAGCGCTGGACGCTGGCGGCCAGCTTCCTGGACTCGTCCACTTTATCTTTCAGCGCCCTGCCCGAGAGCTTGGCCTGCGTCATGGCCATGGCGGTCGCGTTCTCCCGGTACTCAATTTCCCGTGCCTCCGGTGGTGAGAAGAAGCTGGAGTAGTAGGTCTCCACTCCGCGCGCGGATGCCAGGCTGCTGTAGTTTGCATGAACCGAGATGAACAGGTCTGCCTGGGCACGATTGGCGATTTCCGCGCGTTGTTCCAGCGGAACGTAGTTGTCATCCTTGCGCGTGAAGATCACTTCGCTGCCCAGCCGGCTTTCCAGCAAATTTCCCAGACTGCGCGCGACTTCCAAAACCAGGTTCTTTTCCAGGAGGCCCGCGCGGCCCACGGTTCCCAGATCCCATCCACCGTGCCCCGCGTCGATCACGATGCGCAGCTTCGGAACCGCCATTCGCGTTTGTGGTCCTTCGTTGGTCGTGGGCGCAGCCGGTGCGGCCAGCTGCTGCTTCTCCGGCTGAGCCGGAACGGAAGGCAAGTCAGATGTCGCCCTCGATTCGGGCTTGACCACCTCTGCACCGCGCACCTCGATCACCAGCCGGTGCGGATTTTCTTCCAGCGTGTCCCAGAAGGTAGAGCCGGCTTTAGTCTCGAGGACCACTCGGGTCACGTTGCCGACGGGCTGGGCGATGCGAATGCGCCCAATCAGTCCGTCTTTTACTTCAATGATTTGTCCATTCATCCCGGGCGCCAGCGACGTGCCCAGCAGGTCAAAATACACACGTTCCGGGTTCGGCAGCCGGTTCTTGCGGTACTGCACCGCCGCTTGCAGATCGATCACCACCGTGCTGACTCCGTTCAAATTCCAATGACGGACGCCGGTGACGAGCGAGGGGCCGGAAATCCTGGCACCGTCCGCAGGCGCCGGCACTGTCGGCACGGGGACAGAAAGTGCAGGAGCCACGGCATTCTCAGTAAGCATCGGCCCGCTGACCTTTTGCTGCGCGCTTGCAGCGTCACTCGGTGGCCGTGCTGCCGGGAGTTGGCCATGGGAGGCGCTGCGGAGCCTCCACCAAAGGCCGCCGGCAAGCAAGACTCCCAGGATCGCCACCAGCGCAATCCCCCGTCTGAAACCGTGGCCTGCGCCCCGATCCTCGTACAGATCAGGCGCAATGTCTTCCTTGGAAAATTCCAGAGGCACGTGCTCGGGGGCAGGCTCCGTTGCGGGCACAGGCGGCGGGATCACGGGAATCCGCCCTAGACTCTCCAGTTCTGCCGACTGTAACTCGACTGCGGCAATCTTCGCGGCGCGTACGATCCGATCTTCATCTTCGGGCTTCACCGCTGCCAGGATCAGTTCAGCCAGCAGGTTCAGGCTGCGGACGTCGCTGTCGTTGAATCCGAAGGGCTCCGTCGAAAAAGCCTCCAGCAGTCCGACCACGCTCTCCTGACCGAGCAGCGGTACCGCCACCATCGATCGGGTGCCGAGCCGGCGGCACGCCTCCACGTTGACGCGCGCATCCTTTTCGGAGTCATCGCAGCGCACGATTCGTCCGGTGCGGAAACACGCTCCAGAGAATCCTGCCTTGGCATCGAGGCGCACGCCGCGGTCCGGCGCCATTGTCCCCACCGAGGCCCGGCAAATAATCTCGTCGCCCTCTGCCAGCGCGATCGCAATTCCATCTGCGCCCGTAATGGTTTGGGCGCGTTCCGCCACCAACTGCAGCACTTCGTCGAGGACGAACTGTTCATACTCCCAGCCATCGTCAACGCTTCCCAAGCCCTCAGCATAGCGGCGCGCTTCCTCCGCACGCCGTCGGCGGATCTGTTCATGAAGAGTGGAGAATGCCAGCAGCGCCTGCAGAGCCTCCCGACGATCCGTCGACTGGGCGACCGGCGCGCCCGCACCCTGCAGGGCGGGGTCCGACGTGCCCATTGACTTTATCGTTAATACCGGATTCGCGTTCGACGGGTTGGTCGCCATGCCGGGCCAGTTATGCACAGAGCGCGGGCTCTGAAGCCAGTCAGTGTGGTCGAAGGCCAACCCCTTGTCAATGAGCCGGTTGTCCGATTACCGAAGTTCCGGCCATTGCGGGTTTCACCGGCTCGAAATCGGCCTTCATTGGTAAGTTACCCGGCTTTCTTACCGGGTGCAATGTCTCAAATACACTAAGGTCACATTGCCCTTTCGGGCACCGCCGTGCCCGAAATTGGTCACTCCCAAATCGGGAACAGCCCAACCCCCAACCAGCCCCCTGAAGCTCCGGAACCATCTCGCCCCAGAGCCTGGCAGCTTTAGAAAAGGAATGACGCCCAATCCGAGAAACGTTTGGACGCTTTTCCAACATGAGCGATTGCCCTGACGAGGGAATCGTCATATGCTGATACTTGGTGATTTAGCAGGTTGGTAGTGGAAGAAGAACAGCAACAGGAACCAAGTCCGAAAAAAGCAAAACGCTCCCGCTGGTTCTGGCCCATGGGTCTGCTGGCCACAGGGATGGCTGGCGCCGCGGTTGTGTTACGGGGCTGCTGGCACAGCAAGATGAGCTGGCCCGTGCGCTCCCAGGGATGCGCTTACCAGGTGTGCACCGGTTGCGGGATCAAGCGGTTGTTCGACGAAGACGTTTTCCGGGGCTATGGCCCGTACAGCTACGACCTTGAACGATTACGTGCTTACGAACAAGCTAAGCGACTGAAAAACAAGCCGCCTGAGCCGACCACAGAACAGCGTAGCGCCTCCTGAAGTCGGCCTCGGCGGGAACCATTCCCGATACTGCAGGTTGCGCCATTTCCGAAGCTAAGATTTCCCCCATGCAGTCTTCCTCCGGAGTAGTCCCGTCGCGCTCCCCCGAAACGTTTCCGGCCCACCGCCTCCTCTATCGGCACCCGATTCAATCGCTGGTGTACGTAAGGTTAGACGAAGGCAATGGCGGCATCATTCGCAACCTCAGCCAGGACGGAGCCGCCATCCAGGCGGTGGCAGCGTTGCGCCCCGGGCAATTCCTGCGGATGCGTTTTGACTTGCTCAACCCCAAGGCTCGATTAGACGTCCATGCCGAAGTAAGCTGGGCCAATCGGTCCGGTCAGGCGGGCCTTCGCTTCCTCGACCTGACCCCGCAGACCAGCCGTCAGCTCAATGATTGGATTTTCGCCAGTTTATTGCGTGGTTTGGAACATGCCTCTGCGGCACTCGTCGAAGGAACGCTGGATGATGATTTGATTCTTTCGCCTTCTGCCCGGCCCGCCATACGGTTAGCCCACGCTACCCCTGCCGGACGCGCCCTCGAGCCGGCGCCTGCGAATGCGTTCTTGCTGTCCTGGTGGCCCCGGCCCCTCTCGTTGCGCAGCCTGGCAACCCTCATGGATGCGCTTGTTCTGTTGTCGGCGGTCCTGACCTTCTTTTGTATCTTTCTGGCCGTCGCGCACACGCTTCCGACGTGGCCCGTCGCGATGGCTGTGGCTGCCGGCGTGTCCGGCTTCTTTACCGCGCTGTACTGGTCTTTGTGCTCGCTGTTGGGGTGCGGGACTGCCGGTGCTCAACTGGCAAGAATCGCGATGCCAGACACGGAAGCCGAGAAGACGTCACGCGACGGGGAATCGCGTTTTCGGTAGTCAATTCGCTGTTGCCCGCCCGGCGGCTGGCCCGAACCATCCCGTGGGATCCTGCCTAGGTCGCAAAATACTGCTGCGCCAGCCACAGTTGCAGACCTTGCTGCAGCCGCGCCGGAATTTCCAGAAAACGAATCCCCGCATTCCCCTGCCGGTCGGTCCAGGCAATCTCGCCTTGCGCCTTGACGATGTAGCGCGTGCCCGGAAGTTTGAATGACACTTGGATCGGCTGGCGAACGTCCAGTTCCCGGTCGAGATGCACTCCAATTCCGCCCTGGCTCAGGTTCACCAATTCGGCCTGCAGCCGCTTCCGCGGCCCACATAGCAGGGAAACCGGCACCTCAATCGCCTGCCGGTGATAGCGTAGTCTTCCATCGAGAATCAGGTTGCGCGCCGCCGACAGCGTGCGCACCGCCTGCTCGACGGAAATTGGTTTTTCGAAGCTGAACAGCGCGCCCGTCGCGTCGATGTCTTGCCGAGAGCGCGGTCCGCTCATCACGACCAGCGGAGTATTCACGGGAAAATGGGAGTCTCGCTGCAACTGGCGCAGGAAACGGTCGGTCCCGCTGAGGTCACAGTCCACGATGAGCGCATCGACCTTCGATCTCGCGAGCTTGGCTTGTGCCCGCTCCGGTTGCGACTCCACGTCGCAATCAATGTGCAGCCCACCCAGGATACATTCCAAAACGCTGACTTCCGGCCAATCCCGCGAAACCACCATCGATGAAAGTCCCATGGGACTAATCTAGTCTGCTGGGTAACAGTGCCCTAGATCACCAAGGTAATGAGCTGAGATTGGACGGGTGCAGGCCGCCGCAGCGGGAACGAATGCGGTAATGCTGGGCTTCGGGCTCGTAGCTCTTATGCGCCCACTGCCTGGCTGTGGCCGCGATACCATTCCACGGTCCGCTTCAGGCCTTCTTCGAAATTGACCTTGGGGTCGTAGCCAAAGCCTTGCGCGGCGCGCGCAATGTCTGCAAGCGAGTGCTTGATGTCGCCTTCGCGCTCCGGGCCATAGTTTACTTTCCCGGAGTATCCGGTCAGCTTCTTCAGAATTTTGAAGGTCTCGTTCAAGTCAACCCGCGTCCCGGTAGCTACGTTGAAGACCCGCCCGGCCACGTTCGCAGCGGGTGCATGAGCGGCCAGCAGATTAGCGCTCACGGCGTTGTCGATGTAGGTAAAGTCGCGGCTCTGGCTGCCGTCTCCAAAAATGGTCGGCTGTTCACCCCGCAGCATTTGGGTGATGAACTTGGCCAGCACGCCGGAATATTGCGATGTTGGATCTTGCCGCGGTCCAAAAATGTTGAAATAGCGCAAGCTCACCGTCTCCAGTCCGTAGCAGCGATAAAACGAAACCATGTAGTACTCACTGGCGAGTTTGGCCACGGCGTACGGCGAAATCGGATTCGGTGTCATGTCCTCGTGTTTCGGAAGGGTCGGCGTATCGCCGTACGCCGAGGAAGACGCCGCGTACATCACCCGCCGGACCTTGGCATCGCGTGCGGCGATCAGGATGTTCACCGTGCCGTCCACATTGGCCTGGTTGCTGCCCAGCGGGTCGAGTACTGACTTTGGCACCGATGGAATCGCCGCCTGGTGGAAGACGCAGTCCACGGCCTGGCACGCCCGCTTCATCGCGTCCAGATCCAGCAGGTCGGCCTCGCGGAGGTCGATGCGATGCGCGATCTCGGCGACGTTTTCCCGTTTGCCGGTGGCAAAATTGTCTATGCCGCGAACCTGCTCCCCCCGCTCCAGCAGAGCCCGCGCGATGGATGAACCAATGAAACCTGCTACTCCGGTGATCAGATGAAGAGCCATACGCTGTTGATCATAACCAATGCCGGGGGGATTCCGAGCGCAATGCGCAGGGTACGAGGGTAACCGCTGGGCTCCTGAACTCAGCCCAGAGTTACCGTAAGCACATCGGCACACGGATTTCCGGGCGTGAAGTTTACGCGGACTTGCTGGTCGACTGGAAAAAGCATCCTTTGATCACCGCAGAACTGGAATGTGCTGGCCGTGCTGCTCCCGGTCAACGTGATAATGGTGATGGATACGCCATCGCCCGTGGTCGCGCTGAATTGCACAATGCTGACGACGCCACTGGCCGACTGAGTGCCGGGGTTAATTGCGCCGCGCAAAAAGATGTCACCGCAGGAGACCGTGGTCACGAGGCAGACAACCACCAGAAAAACCAGGAGGCGGTTCACGGGACACCTCCAACCGCATACGGCTCAGAGGCCGCGCCCTGCGCGCAGTTTACACCCGAGAACTACCCCCGTTTGTCACGGAAATCGTCCGATCCCTGGCTGGCTCGCAGAACCCGGACAAATTCCTCTTTGCTGAGGACGGCGTGCACTCCGAAATAGTCCGCCAGCGCCTGCAGGGCCGCGGCGGCATTGACGATGATGGGCAGGGTCGTGGCCGCGGTCGCGCCCGCCGCCGGCGTGTCATCCACCGCAGGTGCTGGCCCGCCCAGGGAGCGTAACATCTCCCGCAGTCGGACCTGCTCTTCATCGGAAACCTGCCGGAACGCGATGCCCATGCCGAGACACGGGTAGCTTACCCTCACTTCGCCTTTAACTTGGGCTCGTACCCCATTCAACTCCAGGACCAGGTCTACGGTGGACCCGACCGGGAACGTTGCCGTCATCTCGACGTAGCAACCACCCAGGCTGATGTCGGTCAGCGTTCCCCAGGTGCGAACGTCGCTGCCCTGCACCCGGAACTGCGCACTGCCCTGACATTTGTAGCGGGGATTCTGCCGACGCTCATCGCTCGCTGGCGGATCTGGCTCCGCCGCGCTCGCCGGCTGCTGAAACGGAGGCGAAGGTTCCAGATCCTGCTTCAATCTCCGGAGGTACTCTGCGCCGCTGCTCTCGAAACTCATGCAGAACCCTTGCCACTTCGGAGTCCTCGGTGGGTCGCGTTTCCGCGGTGTACTCCCAGCGCGCAGACCCCTCATCAAGTTTTATCGGGAGGCCAGCCTTCCTTCATCGTCACGAAGGTCAGGGTGCAGTGAGCGAGTGGTTGCAGTCGTTCGCTTGTGGGAATCTGTCTAAGAACGGGAAACAGAGAGCACTTCGGCGGCCTTGCGAATCTCCTGCCACAATTCCTCTTTGCCCGCTCCGGTCTTCGCGGAAAAAGGCAGGATGCGGGCCGCAGGATGTCGCTCTTTCAGCGCGCGCAGGGCATTGCCCAACTGATTGCCTGACAGCTGGTCACTCTTGGTGGCAATGACCACAAAGGGGCGCGTAGACGTCGTCAGGAAGTCGATCAATTGCTGGTCGCTCTCCTGAGGCGGAATGTTCGAGTCCACCAGCGTCACGCACAGGGCTAGCGTCGGACGCCCGGTCAGGTAAGGATCGATGAAACTCGGCCACTGCGCCGAGATTTCCCGTGAGATCTTGGCATATCCATAGCCGGGGAGATCCGCGAAAATCAGTTCGGGTCGCGGCTTTCCCGCCATTCGCAATTCGAAGAAGTTGATAGCGCGCGTGCGCCCCGGAGTCGAGCTGGTGCGCGCCATCTTCGTGCCCACCAGCGAATTAATCACGCTCGACTTGCCGACATTCGAACGCCCCAGGAAGGCAATCTCAGGCAGGCCTGGAGTAGGGAAGTGGGCCGCATCCGTGGCCGACAACAGAAATCGGGAAAGGACTCGCACACTCCAGTTTGGAGTTTTTGCCGCGAACTTGCAAGCGGACGACGTACAGCGCTATCGGACGCAGGACCGAGACCCGGAAGAAACGGGTCGGAAAAGGACTCTCTCTGTGCCTCGATGTCTCCGTGGTGAATTCTCTCTGTGGTGAGCCATGAAACTAGTGGTCCAGGCCTAGCGGATGTTTGTCGTCGTGCACGTCAGTTTCCTTGACCGGCTTGTATTTATGCCAGAGGTGAAGGATTCCGGCGATCGCGAGCCCGAGCAGAACGCTAACCAGGAAGAACCAGCGGTAAGCCGGCAAGCCGATCAGCAGCACAGCGACTACCGCTACGGCAGCGATCAGCCCCGTCCTGCCCGCAAAAAGCCTGCCTCCCAATCGACGTTGTGGACCGTCGGTTGCCATCACCGTTGCTCTCACAAATATTCTAGCGCGCAACCGTCCTCGGTCGCGAGTGAGGGTTCCCGGCAAACCAAAAGGCCCGCCGAGACGGGCCTTTCTGAGAACTGAGTGCTGACCGTTGATGGCTGACGGCGGTTACTGGTGCGTTGCCGGGCCTTCACCCGCCTGCGGAGTAATCGGGGTGATGGTCTGCGGCCTTTCCTCCAGAATCTGCGGCAAGGGACCTTCCAGCGCGACCTTCAGCACCTGGTCCATGGTTTCGACGAAATGCATCTTCATCTCTTTGCGCAAGTTCTCAGGAACTTCTGCCAGATCCTTTTCATTGTCCTTCGGCAGAAGCACCTCAAACAGCCCGGCACGGTGCGCCGCCAGCAGTTTTTCTTTCAATCCGCCGATGGGCAGCACCTTGCCGCGCAGCGTGATTTCGCCGGTCATGGCGATATCGCGCCGCACCGGAATCTTGCTGAGCGCGCTGGCAATCGCGGTGGCGATCGTGATCCCCGCCGACGGCCCGTCCTTGGGAATGGCGCCTTCGGGCACGTGCACGTGAATATCGAGGTTGCGATAGAAGTCCCGCGGCAGGCCAAGCCCGCTGGCGCGCGAGCGCACATAGGACATTGCCGCCTGCGCGGACTCCTGCATGACGTCCCCGAGTTTGCCGGTCAGCGTCAGCTTGCCCTTGCCATCGACGACCGTGACTTCGGTGGTCAGAATCGAACCGCCCACTTCGGTCCAGGCCAAACCGGTCACCAGGCCAACCTCGCTCTTTTCGTTGGCCAGCGTATCGCGGAACTTGATCACGCCCAGGAAGTCGCCGATGTTCTCCCCGGTCACGTTGATCTTGTACTCCGGTCCTTCCTTTACGACCTTGCGGGCAACCTTGCGGCAGACGTTCCCGATCTCGCGCTCCAGGTTGCGCACGCCCGCCTCGCGAGTGTAGGAACGAATGATCGCCGTGATCGCATCGTCGGTGAACTTAACGTTCTTGTCGGTCAGACCAGCCTGCGCCAACTGCTTCAGTACCAGGAACTGCTTGGCGATTTCGACCTTTTCGGGTTCGGTGTAGCCGTGCAAACGCAACACTTCCATGCGGTCCTGCAAGGCAGGGGGGATGGTGTGCATCACGTTTGCGGTGGCCACGAAGAATACCTGCGACAGGTCGTATTCGACGTCGAGGTAATGATCCACGAACATGAAATTCTGTTCCGGATCGAGCACCTCGAGCAGGGCGGCAGACGGGTCGCCGCGGAAATCCATCGACATCTTGTCGACTTCGTCCAGCATGAAGACCGGGTTCTTGGTGCCCGCCTTCTTCATCATCTGGATGATCTGCCCGGGCAGTGCCCCGATGTAGGTGCGCCGGTGGCCGCGGATTTCGGCCTCATCGCGTACCCCGCCCAGCGACATGCGCACGAACTTGCGGCCGGTGGCCTTCGCGATCGACATCCCCAGCGAAGTCTTGCCCACGCCCGGAGGCCCGACAAAGCAAAGAATTGATCCCTTGGGATTCTTCACCAACTGCCGCACCGCCAGAAACTCGAGGATGCGCTCCTTGATCTTTTCGAGGCCGTAGTGATCTTCGTTCAGCACCTTTTCAGCCCGGCCGATGTTGCGGATTTCCTTCGAGCGCTTTTTCCACGGCACCGCCAGCAGCCAGTCGAGATAATTGCGCGAGACGGTTGACTCGGCCGACATCGGCGGCATGGCCTCCAGTTTCTTCAGTTCCTGGATGGCCTTGTCTTTTACTTCTTTGGGCATGCCCGCGGACTCGATCTTCTTCTTCAGTTCGTCGAATTCACTCTTCTCGCCGCGCCCCAGTTCCTTCTGGATGGCCTTGATCTTCTCGTTGAGGTAGTACTCTTTCTGAGCCCGCTCCATCTGGCGCTTCACGCGCGACTGGATGGTGCGGTCCATGTTCAGCTTTTCGATTTCGATGTCGAGCACGTCCGCGATCCGCGTCAGCCGCTCGGCCGGGTCGAAGATCTCCAGCAGTTCCTGTTTCTCTTCGATGGAAAGCTGCAGGTTCGCGGAAATGGTGTCGGTCAGCTTCGCCGGATCCTCCATGCGGACCGCCGCGATCATGGTCTCGTAGTTCAGCGACTGGCACAGCTTGACGTACTGCTCGAACAGGCCCGTGACCCGCTGCATGCCGGCTTCGATTTGCGGGTTGGTTTCCGTCGCATAGCGCGCGACCCGCACCGAGGCTTGCATGTACCCGTCCGTGTCGGTTACTTGCAGGATCTTGCCGCGCTCGATGCCTTCGACCAGCACCTTGATGTTGCCGTCGGGCAACTTCAGGCTCTGCACGATGTTGACGATCGTGCCGACCTGGTAGATCTCGTTGGCCTTCGGTTCGTCGATGGAGGCATCGTGCTGGGTCGCCAGAAAGATCTTCTTGTCAGCCGCCAGCGCCTCTTCGAGGGCGTGCACGCTGGACTCCCGGCCCACCACAAACGGGGTCATCATGTAAGGGAAAATGACGACATCCCGAATGGGCATCATCGGGAGCTTCTTGGTCTCGAATTTTTCCTTCGACTGGGTCACTCGGTCTCCAAAGATTTTAACTGATCGGTCCTGTTTCTCGTAGCGCCGCCGTTTTTAGCGGCTGCTCAGGGGCGTCCGCCCACTGAACGGCGTTCGCACTAGCCCGCCTTGTCCATCATTGCCAGGGAAACGTCCCGCTTTTCCACCATCTCCCGCGTCACTTCGAATTCCTTGACCTTCTTTTGACTGGGCAGATGGTACATAAGATCGAGCATCAATTCTTCCAGAATCATGCGCAGGCCGCGCGCTCCCACCTTGCGTGCCATGGCCTGCCGTGCAATGGCCCGGGTAGCGTCCTCGCTGAATTTGAGCCGGACATTTTCGAACTCAAACAAACGCTGGTACTGCTTGATGATCGCATTCTTCGGCCGGGTGAGGATCTCAATCAATGCATATTCGTCCAGATCCTCGAGCAGCCCTACTACGGGCAGGCGACCCACAAACTCCGGAATCAGCCCGAACTTGATCAGGTCCTCTGGTTGCACATCACTCAGCAACTGGTACTTGCTCTTGCTGGAATCGGCGGTCTCGGCCTCCTGAGCTTCTTCTCCAGTCTTGAATCCCAGGGACTTTTTGCCCACCCGCCGCGAAATGATCTTGTCCAGGCCTACGAACGCTCCCCCGCAAATGAAAAGAATGTTGGTCGTATCCACGGGCGTGAATTCCTGGTGAGGATGCTTGCGCCCGCCCTGGGGCGGAACATTGGCGACGGTCCCTTCCAGAATCTTCAGCAGCGCCTGCTGGACACCTTCGCCGGAAACGTCCCGGGTGATCGAGGGATTCTCGTCCTTGCGCCCGATCTTGTCCACTTCATCGATATAGATGATGCCGGTCTGCGCCCGCCCCACGTCGCCTTCCGCCGCCTGCAGCAGCTTCAGGATGATGTTCTCGACGTCCTCGCCCACGTACCCCGCCTCGGTCAGCGTGGTCGCGTCCACGATTGCGAAAGGCACATCCAGCATGCGCGCCAACGTCTGCGCCAGCAGCGTCTTGCCGGTGCCTGTGGGGCCGATCAGCATGATGTTCGACTTGGTCAGCTCGACCCCATCGCCGCTTTTCTGGCGATTCATGAAAATCCGCTTGTAGTGGTTGTAGACCGCGACCGCCAGCTTCTTCTTGGTTTGCTCCTGCCCGATCACGTACTCGTCGAGGAACGTCTTTACTTCTTGCGGTTTGGGGAGCTGGTTCGGAGTGGAGGACTCCGGAGTGATGGTGCGGTCATCTTCCAGGATGGAATTGCAGACCGCCACGCACTCGTCGCAGATGTACGCCCTGGGATAATCACTGGGCGACGAAATCAGCTTCGCCACCGCGTCCTGCGACTTGTGGCAGAACGAGCAGCGTAGAATTTCGTCTGTGCCCGACCGGTTTTTCACTCGGCTCTACTCCTTTATCACCCGGTTTTGCCCGCCCCGTGGCCCCTTTCGCCCGGTCGGCAAGCAAGCCGTTTCTCGCCGAGACCTCCAGTAGAACCGCTGATCGGCCAACGCCGATCATACCTCTACTTCGTCTTATAGATGATATCGTCGATGATTCCGTATTCCTTGGCCTGCTGCGCGTTCATGATGAAGTCGCGCTCTACATCCTTTTCTACCTTTTCCAGCTTCTGTCCGCTATGTTTCGAACAGTAACTGGTTCGTGATCTCGCGCATCCGCAGGATTTCACGGGCGTGAATGTCAATATCGGTAGCCTGTCCGGACAGCCCGCCCATCGACGGCTGATGGATCAGGATCCGCGAGTTCGGCAGGGCCAGCCGCTTTTTGGCCTCTCCGGCGGCCAGCAGCAAGGCTGCCATGGACGCTGCCTGCCCGATGCAGATCGTCGTCACGTCGTTCTTCACGTACTGCATGGTGTCGTAGATGGCCATGCCGGCCGTGATCGATCCGCCCGGCGAGTTGATGTAAAGCTGGATATCTTTCTCCGGATCTTCCTGCGCCAAAAACAACATCTGCGCGATCACCAGGTTCGCGATGTTGTCGTCAATCGGCGTCCCGATGAAAATGATGTTGTCGCGGAGCAGGCGCGAGTAAATGTCGTAAGCGCGCTCTCCGCGCCCGGTCTGCTCGATCACCATCGGCACCAGCATCATCTTTGGATCGTTCAAGTTCACCTGCCACACTCCATCCCCAAGAACCGGCTTGGTTTGCGAGGGAGGATCGAAAAAAGTCCGCTATGCGGACTGATGATACAAAAAGTTGAGGGTCTTCTCGTTGCGGATTCTGTTTCTAATCCTATCGAGCGCCCCATCGCGTGTCAAACGTGCCCGCACCGCTTCCGAAGTCTGTTTCGTCTGGGCTGCGAGCGCCTCGATCTCGTGGTCGATCTCCTCATCGCTGACCTCGACTTTCTCGAGATCCGCAATCCGGTCCAGCAGCAGGGAAGCCTTCACCTCCTGCAAAGCCTGATCGCGCTGCCCGGCCCGCAAGCGGTTCAGGTCCATCTTTTTCATGTCTTCCGCCCGCATCCCCTGCGACGCCAGGGCACGCAGCCCGCGTTCCAGCCGAACATCGATCTGCCGGTCCACCATCGCCTCGGGAACCTCGAAATCATTGCGCTTCACCAGGTCCGCCACCAGCTTGTCCTTGGCTTCATGTTCGGCCGTATGCTTCTTCTCGGCTTCCATGTTCTCGCGGACGCGCTTCTTCACTTCTGCCATGTCGGCGAAATCGCCCAGTTCCTTCGCGAATGCATCGTTCAGCTCGGGCAGATTCTTATGCTTGAGCGAAAGAACCCTAACCGTATAGTCGAATGTCTTTCCGGCAAGACGTTGATCGGAGGAGTCTTCGGGATACTTCACTTCGAAGGCCTTTTCCTCTCCCGCCGAGGCCCCACGCAGGTGCTCGGTGAACTCCGGCATGGTGCTTTTTCCGCCGATCTCCACCAGCACATCATCCATGTGGACAGGCTGGCCTTCACCCTCTTTCGGCTTGCCGTCAAGCGCCACCTGGGCGAAATCACCGTCCGCCAGCGGACGACCCTCGATCGCGTCGAAAGTCGCATGCTGCTCTCGTAAGTGATTCAACGCCTGCTCGACTTCCTCGTCGGTGATCTCGATCACTGGTTTGTCGGCGCGCAATTCCTTGTAGCCTTCTACCGTGATTTCGGGAAGGATCTCGAAGCTGGCCTTGAAACGCAGCGGTTCGCCTTCGTGAATGTGCAGGTCGGTGACGCGCGGTTGCGACACCGGGATCAGCCCCTGCTTGTCGGCTTCCTGCCGGAAGTAGCGGGGTACCAGCGCCTCTACCACTTCGGTCTTGATGTCTTCGGCGAAGCGCTGGCGGATAATCGAAGCCGGCACGTGCCCCTTGCGGAATCCCGGCAAACGGGCCAGTTTCTGGTATTTCTGAATCAGCGCCTCAGTCTCGCGTTTGACTTCGTCCGCGGGAATCTCGACCGCAATCTCCCGCTTGGTGCTTTCTTTAGTTTCTGTGGGGCTCACGTTGTACCTTTCAAGACACGCCCGCCAGAGATTTCCACCAGCCAGGCAGCGGGCTTAGTAGCCCAGCACTCCAATCTCTCAGTGTAAAGACTGGGAGAGAGCACCGTCAAACACCAAAGGGCGGTTTCCGGAGTTCAAATCTCCAGATCCAACATCGAAGTGCCTACTGGCCGGCAGAGAGGTGCTGCCTTATAAGCGCACCTAAGCAGGGGTCACCCTCCCGTGTCCTTCCGCAAGGTAATCAGAGTCACTTCGGGCGGACAGTTCAGGCGCACAGGCGGATTGATGACGCCCACTCCGCGGCTGGTGTATACCTGCAACTGGCTGACCCGATTCAGGCCCGTGTGATACTTCTGGGCCATGGCGGGCAGCACGATCGGTCCAATGCCCGGAAACCGCACCTGTCCGCCGTGCGAGTGTCCCGACAATTGGAGATCGACCGGAAATCTTGCCGCGTAGTCGGCAAAGTCCGGTTCGTGCGCCAGCAAAACCGTCGCGTCCGCAGGCGGGATTCCCGCCAGTGAGCGCGGAAGGTCGGCTTGTCCTGCGAGCGCATCATCGATTCCGGCGATCCACATTCTCTCCCCGCCCCGCTCGATCGCCTCTGCCTGGTTCCGCAGAACTCGGATCCCACGTTCCGCCAGCGCTCCCGACACCATGTCCGGATTGTTCCAGTGATCATGGTTGCCCAGAACCGCGATCATGGGAACTCCCTTCCAGCGCGCAAAAACATCCGCGCAGGGTTCCGCATTTTTTGCGCCCGCCGGCCCGTTGCTCTGACCGAACGGGTGCGAGACGAAATCCCCCGTGAGCGCGACCAGATCCGGATGAAACTGCTGTGCCAGGACCATCGCCCGTTCTACTCCTGCCTGGCCCATATGGGGGCCAAAGTGGATGTCCGTGATCTGGGCGATGCGAAAGCCCTGAAACGCCTCCGGCAACCGCGCCAGGCGAACGTCGATCCTCTCTGCAACCGGGTGCTGCGGTTCGCGCACAAAGCCTTCGAAGGTGAGACCGGCGGCCGCCAATGTGGCCAGTCCGAGACCGGATCGCCGCACAAACTGCCGGCGCGTCAATGAGGAGGACACGACTATTCGAGTCTAGCATTCTGTAGGCTGTTTGCTCGCGCGCGGCATCGAATAGAATGAGCCCCCGACTGCTCCCTGGTGCGCTGGATCGCATGAATGCTGACTGGCTTGTCCAACTGAATCGCGACATCATCGCCTGCAAGAAGTGTCCTCGCCTGGTGGCCTACCGTGAACAGGTTGCCCGCGAGAAACGCCGCGCCTACCGCGACTGGGAATACTGGGGAAAGCCGGTTCCCGGCTTCGGCGACCGCGATGCGCGCGTTCTCGTCTTGGGCCTCGCCCCGGGCGCCCACGGCTCGAACCGCACGGGGCGGCCCTTCACCGGGGACGCTTCCGGCAACTTCATGTATCCGATTCTCCATGAGACCGGCTTCGCCAACCAATCTACCGCTACCGATCGAAACGATGGCCTGCGGCTACGCGACCTGTACATCACCGCCGCCGCCCGTTGCGCACCGCCCGACAACAAACCGCTGCCGGAAGAGCTAACGAACTGCGCTCCGTATCTGGATCAGGAAATTGCCGGGCTGAAGAGACTGAAAGTAGTGGTTGCACTCGGCAGGATTGGCTTCGACGCGTATCTGAACTACCTGAAACGGCGCGGCCTGCTGAAAAACAAGGCGTCTTTCGCGTTTGCCCACGGTTCCAAGTACGCACTGCCGGATGGCAAAGTCCTGCTGGCTTCCTACCACCCGTCGAACCAGAACACCCAGACCGGCAAACTGACTCGAACCATGTTCACGGAGATATTCAAGGAAGCCGCGCAGCTTGCCGATACCTGAAGATGGCGGGGCCGTCTGAGCCGGACCCTGAGCTATCTCCGGAGCGCCTGTGAATTCACCTCACAGCCGGGTCCGGGGCGACCCCGCCGCGTTCCTGTTCCTCCGAGGCGCCCAAATTGTGGTCAACATCGCGTCCACGTTCTTGCCAATGACCAACCGCTAACGACCGACGACCGCTCTTTAAAATCCAACAAACACCGGTTCGGGCTCCAGTCGGATGTCCCACTGCTCCTCGACCCGCTGCTGGATCTCGTTCTGGAAGGCCACGATCTCCGCGGCGGTCGCTCCCCCGCGATTCACGATGGCGAGCGCATGCTTGCGCGAGATTCCCACCCGCCCGTTGCCGTAGCCTTTCGGAAATCCCGATTGCTCCACCAGCCACGCCGCGGAGATTTTTCTTTGGGCTGCGAGCGCCGGATAGCTGGGGATCTCGAGGTTCTCCCTGGCCGCTCGCTGCTGGAGCGCGTCGAACGCTTCCACGGAGAGCACTGGGTTCTTGAAGAATGACCCGGCACAGCGCGAATCCTCATCTCCCGGCGTAATCAGCATTGCCTTGCTGGCCCGAATCTGACGGACCGCTTCGCGCACCTCGGCCAGCGTCGGCTCCCGCGAGAGGCCTGCGAAATGTTTCTTCAGATCTGCGTATGCCAGACGCGGCTCTCCGTCGTGGACTAACGCATAGGTGACGCGCAGGATGACGAAGCGTCCCCGCTCGCGGGTGTTGAAGACGCTCGTCCGATAGGAGAAGCCGCAGTCGGCCTTCTCGAACTCTTCTTCCTTGCCGGTCCTGAGGTCGAGCGCCACCAGGGAGTCAATCGTCTCCCCGACCTCCTGCCCGTAGGCACCCACGTTCTGGACAGGAGTTCCGCCCACACTCCCCGGAATACCGCTGAGGCATTCGACGCCGGCGCAATTGTGCCGAACCGCCATGGCGACGAACCCATCCCAATCTTCGCCGGCGCCCGCATCGAAGTACGCCGTACCATGTCCGTGACGATGGTTGATTCCGAGAAGGGAGACCTTCAACACCAGCCCGGGCCAGCCCGCGTCGGACACAATCAGGTTGCTGCCGCCCCCCAGAATAAACAGCGGAAGCTTGCGGGACCTGGCGTGGTCGATTGCTTCGCGGACCTCAGGCACGCTGGATGCTTCGACAAAAAAGCGGGCCGGACCACCCACACCCATGGTCGTGAGCGGTGCAAGAGTCACGTTTTCCTGGATCAGCATTGGAATCCGTCCCACTATAATACGACGTCAAAACTGCCTTCCTTGGGGCGCACGTACGGGTTGTCGTCGCACTCCTGCTTTGCGGATTCTTGTGCCGCCTCGTTTCCGCTGAATCGGTCGCAAGGGCCGGGACATCTAAACCCGTGTTAGCATCGTTATTCCTACCCACGTAAAATCATTAGGGAGCACGAATGTATCCCGAGATCATGCTGATCCCGATGCGCGAAGAGCTGACCAAGGCCGGTGTGCAGGAACTGCCCACCGCTGCCGAGGTCGACCGCGCTGTCCACGCGCCCGGCACCACGATGATCATCGTAAATTCTGTCTGCGGGTGCGCCGCCGGCCGCATGCGGCCCGCAGTTCGCCTGGCCCTGCAGCATTCCAACAGGCCGGACCATATTTTCAGCGTGTTCGCCGGCCAGGATAAAGAGGCCACCGAGCGCGCCCGCTCCTATTTCACCGGGTATCCGCCCTCCTCCCCGTCGATCGCGATCCTGCGCGACGGCCAACTGGTTTACATGATGCAGCGCAGCCAGATTGAAACGCGCGAGGCTCCGGCGATTGCCGCTGACTTGGCGAGCGCGTTCGACAAACTCTGCGTCACCAGCAAAGCGTAGATCCGCCTGGAAGCGCCGGCTAGTTAAGAAGCTAGCCATTGCTCCACCATGCGGCGAAATTCCTCGCTGGGCAAGCCCGCACTGGACCCCTCGATTGCGCGCAGATCGGGCTCTACCCATTCCCGTTTGGCGGTCTCCGATATCACCCGTTCCCGCGTGTAGTACGAGAAAACAACCTCCTTGCTGCCATAGCATTTCAGCGCACGATTCACCTTGGTCGTGATCGGGGTGCCGGCTGCAAATTCTCGGAGATAGGATCCCAGTAACTCCATCCAGAATCGCGTAAGGGTTTCGTGATAGCCCTGTTTGCCATGGTGAGCGATGAAGCGCGTCAGCCCCGCGCGCATGCGCACCAGCGCCTGATCCGCCGGGCTCGTGCACAAATACCAGCACGCCACCGTCAGATGACGGGCATGCGTAAACTGCTCCGCAGCATACTCGCAACGCTCAAATTTCCCCGCCACCTCCTCGATCGTGCCCTCGCTTTCGTAGGTATCGTCGGCCATGGCCCAACCTCCTTCTGGCAAAAAAAATCGCCCGCGCGCAAGCTGCGCACGGGCGTTGTGTTCTGAAGCTTCAGATTAAACGGATATCAACCTGGTGTCCAGCAGATTCAATCGCTGGATCGCCGGGCATGAAAGGCAGAAGACCTGCAGGCGCCACCCCGGGGACGTCAGTGCCCAAGACTTATTTCCGCGCCGGTCCCGTCATCAGAAACGACTTCACCACCACGCTATTTGGCTGTGCGCCCACCGGGATCATGGTCAACAACGAATACTCGCTGGGCTCCAGTTTTCGCGGCTTTCGTTTCTGAATGACGGTAACGTCGCCCGACTGCGTGTTCAGCACCAGCAAATAGCTCTGGTTCTGGGAAAGAGCCAGCCCGTCCGGTTGGCTGCCAACCGGCAGCGTGGCAACAATCTTCCCCACATCAACATCATAGACCGCTACGCTGTTCGATCCGAAGTTGCTCACGTAGAGCCGCGAATTATCGGCGGATACCAGCGCGTACGAGGGTTTGGTTCCGATCAAGGAACTGCCCGCAACTTCGTCGGTCGTGGTTTCGATGGTAGAAATGCTGTCTGAATCAAAATTCGTGACCATCAGCTCGCCCCCATCCGGTTTGAGCGCCAGGTGGACCGGCGTCTTGCCGACATCGAGCAGCGCCAGAACCTTATCGCTGCGCAGATCAATAGAGGCTACTTGCGCCGATCCCGTACAGGCCACGAATGCCTTGCTGGAATCGGGCAGGATCGCAATCGCTTCCGGCTGCTGGCAGACCGGGAGGGTCGCCCGCACGGCCAGCCTCTGCGCATCGAGCAACGACACCGTATTGTCGCCGCGATTGCTCACCACTACCGTCGTGCCTGCCGGCGAAACTCGAGCCAGCCCGGGCGCCGAGCCCACCCGAATGGTTCCGATGACGACTCGCTTTTCCAAATCAATGACCGAGACGTTTGCCGAGCCGGAGTTGGCCACATAACCACGCATGCCATCCTGGGAAACGTCGATGAAGTATGGCCGCCCGTGCACGCCGATGGTCGCCGCTACCTGGTTTTTCTCCGCGTCGATCACGCTGACATTGTTCGAACCGGTGTTGACCACGTAAATTTCGTTCTTCTTGCTGTTCGCGGCGACTCCGGTGGGCTCACTTCCCACGGCGACGGTTTTGATCGGCTGGAAGGTGCGCAGGTCAATCACCGTCACCGTGTTGCTCTTGCCATTGGTGACGTAGGCGTATTCGCGGTAGGCAGGGCCGTAGTCCGGGAGTGGACTTTCGGAGAAATACCACCACCCCAGGCCTGCGACCACGGGCAACAGCACTACGATGAAGAGGATCTTTCTCAAAGGACTGATTGGCCCCGGAGGGAAAAGATTAAGCTACGCGGCATGGTCGATCAATAAAGGCGAAAGTCTACTTCCACCACAATCCGCACCGCGACCGGCTGTCCCTGCAGGGTTGCCGGCTCGAACTTCCACGTCCTGACCGCTTCCATCGCTTTTTCGTCCAGCCCCGACCCGGCTGCTTGTGCCAGGCATAGATCCGTAAAAGCGCCCTGTGAATCCACCGTTCCAGCGATCCATGCGGCACTTATATATTTCGCTTTGCGTGCCTGTTCTGAATATTCCGGGTTGGGAGAGTAGATCGCTTTCGGCGCGGTGACGCCGTGGCCCACCTGATGGAGAACGCTGTCGCCCGTGGGATGCGCACCCCAGTTTGGACCATCGCAGAACGGTGCCTGCGGGCTGGCGGGTTGGTCGTAGCCGAAGTGCATCCGTATGGTCAGCGCCTTCTCCTGATAAGCGTCGGGCAGGCGAGGAAAGGGTGCGGCCGAAGACATCGCCTGCCATGCGGCGGCATCCAGGGACGGGTCCCCAGCGGACTCAACCGTCGTCATCCTCCCCGGTGAACCATCCTGGTTTATCTCGAACTCGATCACCGTGGTCCCCTGTTTCTTCCCGATCAATCTCTGTAGCTCCGGTATTTTTGGATACCACTTGCCTCGCACCTTGCCCAGGATTTGGCTCGGATAGTAACCCAGGTCCTTTCCATCCTTCTCCCCGTTGAGGATCTCAAAGCCACTCACATATGTCCTATGCCCGGCTTCCGACGGGGATGTCGAAGGCTTTGCCACAGTCCCTGGATCAGACTCTGAGTGAGAATTCTGGGCAAACAGTGATGTGAAAAAGAACAGCAGGACCGAAGCGATTGTTAACGAAGCGCGCTCCATGGGGATCTACCTCGCTCGCACGGGCTCTGCAGCCCCTGCTCCAATCGCCACCACCTCGCGCCCCACAACTGCCGCGATCTGCCGTACCTGCACCATCAGTTCGTCGAATTGCTCGGGGTATAGGGATTGCATCCCGTCTGACAAAGCTTTGTCCGGCTGGTTGTGCACTTCGACAATCAGTCCATCGGCCCCGACCGCAACGGCAGCGCGCGACAGCGGCGTGACTTTGTTCCGCTTGCCCGTTCCGTGACTCGGATCGACCACGATGGGCAGATGGCTCAGGCGCTGCACCGCGGGGACGATGCTGAGGTCGAGTGTGTTACGCGTGTGGTCCGCGAACGTCCGCACGCCGCGTTCGCACAGCACTACGTTGTAATTGCCTTCGCTCATCACGTACTCCGCCGCCATCAGAAATTCTTCCAATGTGGCCGACATGCCACGCTTCACCATGATGGGCTTCTTAGCCCGCCCGGCGCGCTTGAGCAGTGAGAAGTTCTGCATGTTGCGGGCGCCGATCTGGATCACGTCGGCATACTCTTCCACCAATTCCAGCGACTCGTTGTCGATGGCTTCGGTGATGATCTTCATGCCGAACCGGTCGCGGATCTCGGCCATGATCTGCAGGCCCGCTTCGCCGAGTCCCTGAAACGTGTACGGAGAAGTACGCGGCTTGTACGCGCCTCCGCGGAAAAACTGCGCGCCCGCGCGACCTACCCGCTCCGCTACCGCAAATGCCTGCTCACGATTTTCAATCGCGCAGGGCCCGGCGATGACGGCCAGATTTCTGCCGCCCAGCGTGGCATTCGTCCCCGGAAAGGTGATCACCGTATTTTCTTCTTTGACGTCCCGGCTCACCAGTTTGTAAGGCTTGCTGACCCGGATGACTTCCTGCACTCCCGGCATTTCGCCCAGCGTGCCTTGTTCGACTTCGCCCTGGTTTCCGGTGATGCCGATCGCCGTGCGCGTCGCTCCGGGCATGGCATGGGCGCGATAGCCCATCACTTCAATCTTCTGACAAACGGCGCGCACCTGCTCTTCCGTGGCATGCGCCTGCATGACAACCAGCATGACCCCACCTCGAATTCCAGAGTCTATCCTGCTCTAGCTCCCCCAGCAAACTCGCCTGCTGGTGCAATATTCCCCGGCGCAGAAGCGGGCTCGTCAGGCCCTTCATTGCGGCTACCCTCTGTTACTCTGGTGCCAGATTTCATACCGGATGAGGTTGTCAGCATTGGCCTCCGCTCGTCAAACCAACTGCCGGCTATGCTTCGGACAGGCGCTCCAAAGGGTGAGCCTGGTGGGTCTGCTGCTCGGCGCCGCCATCCTGCCTGCAGGCTCGGCCGACGAAAAGAAGATCGCCATCTACGCGACCGTCACCAACTACTCACTCCCGGTGGTGGATCGGGATTCCCGCGAGTACGTTGGCCTGCTGGAAGCCATCGAACCCCTGGGCAACGTCAGTTCCCGTACGGACGGGCTGCACTGGAAGCTTCGCTTCAATGACACGGACGCCGACTTTACAGCGGGGAAGAATCGCGCCCGGATTCGCGGCCGGGATGTGGACCTGTCCGGAAACTTCCTCCTCGAGAATGGCCGAGGCCTCGTTCCGGTGGCTTCCCTCAGTTCGCTGTTGCCGCGCATCCTCGGCAGCTCCGTGACCTTCAACCCCGCATCACGACGGCTTTTTGTCGGCAACGTCGCCACCCATTTCACGGCTCAATTGAGCCACACCGCTCCGCCCCGCCTGGTAATGAACTTCACGTCGCCGGTGAATCCGACGATTGCCACCGAACCCGGCAAGTTGCGCATGTCTTTCCAGCGGGAGCCGGTCGTGGCCCCAGGCACGCCTACCTTGACTTTCAACGACACCGCGATCCCGTCCGCCGCATACTCGGAAAGCAACGGAGTCGCCGAGATCACGGTGAATGGCACGGTTCCGTTGATGGCGAGTTTCAGCAATGACGGGCGTACGATTACGATCGCGCCCTTGTCTCAGCAGATGGCCAGTCAAGCGCCCCCGGCAGCTCTGCCGGGCGCCGCCCCGGCCGTTTCTTCCGAAACGACCCCGTCGGCGGGCGCGCCCGCCGTTGCTCGCCACTTTTATGCGGTCGTCGATGCCAGCCACGGCGGCGACGACCGGGGCGCGGCCCTGAGCGACAATTTGGCAGAGAAGGATGTGACGCTTGCCCTGGCTCGCCGGCTCCGCCAGGAACTCGAGTCGCGCGGGATCGCAACCCTGGCATTACGAGACTCGGATGCCAATCTTACGCTCGACCAGCGCGCCATCTTCACCAACACGGCCCATCCCGTGATCTACATTGGCTTGCACGCCGCTTCTGACGGCAAAGGGGTTCGCCTCTACAGCGCGCTCTTACCCGCAGGGGGAGAGAACAATGGGCCTTTCCTGGCGTGGGATACGGCTCAGACCCGCTTCCTGCCGGTCAGCCAGATCGCGGTCCAGGGCGTTGCTTCCGAACTCGCGAAAAGACAGATTCAGGTGCGAACGCTGGCGGCTCCCATGCGCCCTCTCAATAATGTGATCGCCGCTGCTATCGCGGTCGAGGTGGCCCCGCCTGGCACCGATGTCATGGACCTCAATCTGCCCGCGTACCAGCAGAATGTTGTGAGCGCGGTCGCCACCGGTATCGCTGCGGTGCGTGACAAACTAGGGGCTCAGCAATGATTCCACGCCACCTGCTGATTGCAATAGGCGTTCTCCTGCTGGCGGTGCTGGCCATGGGCTTTTACGCAGGGCGCATGCGGGGCCGCGCTTCTCAAGTGCCCGCGGCAGTGGCCGATACTCAACCGGTCGCGCCCCCGGTCTCCGGTCCCACGGAGAGGGTCACGTTGTACGTGGCGTACGACGATCCCGGAATCCTGCGCGCGCAGGGAGCGGACATCCCGTTACCCTCGGCCCGACAACAACGGGCAGAGGAACTTTTGCGCGCATTGCTGGGCATCTACCTTTCGAAGAATTCGCCCCATCCCATCGCCCCGGGCGCAGAGGTCCGGGCGGTTTACCTGGTGACCCCGGGGCTCGCAATCGTCGATCTGAATTCGGCCTTCGCCAGCGGCCACCGCTCGGGAGTGCTCGAAGAAGAACTCACCGTCACTTCTGTCATCCAGACGCTCGCGGCCAACATTCCCGGGATTCTCCGCGTCAAGATCCTGGTCGACGGCAAGGAGCGCGAGACCTTGGCGGGCCATGCCGACCTCTCCGATTTTTACGACACGGGCGCGGTCGCACAGGCGGTGGCGCTGCTGCAGGGGGGACAGTAGGGTTCGGGTCTTGCCGATGGGGCCCGGTCCTGAGCCTTCTGGATTTATATTAGCTATTGGATAACAAAATGCGATCAGAAGCCCGCAGACGCACCGCTGGGGCTCCGGCGGCCCCCCCTCGGTCGATCCAGCCTGCAAAGTGCGCCCTAAACGCATCCAGGGGCAAATAACGGGCATCCTGCGAGCTGTCCGCAACTGCATTCCGGGCCTGGAACGGCCCTCTTATGCAGTTTCAACGACTTAGCTAATAGTGAATAGAATACCAGGGGGCCGCGAGAGGTCCGTCCCCTTGAAAAATCGCCCCGCGTTTTTTCAATCGACATTTGTCAATCAACCATGGAAAATCCTGCCATGGTCTATCGCTCCGACAACCGCGCGCACGATCAACTCCGTCCCGTCAGCATCCTTCCCGATTTCATCCATACCGCGGAAGGCTCTGCACTTATCGAAATCGGGAACACTCGTGTGATTTGCACCGCCTCGGTCGAAGAAACCGTGCCCACGTTCCTGCGCAACAGCGGCAAAGGCTGGGTGTCGAGCGAATACGGCATGCTGCCCCGCGCTACCCTGACGCGAACGCCCAGAGAGGTCAGCAGAGGGCGCGCTAGCGGGCGCACCCACGAGATTCAGCGCCTGATCGGGCGCTCCCTGCGGGCCGTGACCGACCTCGCGAAGCTCGGCGAACGCACAGTGTGGGTCGATTGCGACGTCATCCAGGCCGACGGCGGCACCCGTACCGCCTCGATCACCGGTGCCTTCGTTGCGTTGGGGTTAGCGCTCGAAAAGCTGGTGGACGCCGGAACACTGACCGCCGTGCCCCTGCGCGACTTCGTGGCCGCCATCAGCGTCGGCGTGGTCGACGGCGAAGTGCTGCTCGATCTGAGCTACGAGGAAGACTCCCGCGCCGACGTCGACATGAACTTCGTCATGACGGCGGGCCGCAAGATGGTAGAAGTGCAGGCCACCGCCGAGCACCGCGTCTTCGACGAGCAGCAATTCAGTCAGATGCTTGCGGTTGCGCGAAAAGGCGTGGACGCCCTGATCGCAAAGCAACAAGCCGTCATGAGTACGCTGACGTTGAGGCAATAGGGCAGAAGAGGTGTTGGTTCCGCATCATTGATCGCACTCACTTACTTGCTGACGCCGGAAGATGCGCAGTGTTTGCGCAAGAGTCTTACCTGCATTCTTCAGGCCCGCCCCCGCCCCCATCCGACTTTTTCCGCGCACGTTGTAAAATGTACGTTTACCTGTTACCCGAACCACCCCTTGTATGCCGCAAGAAGACAACACCGCCGCCCGCGACGAGCGCTACGACGCCCAGCGGGTCGAGAGCAAGTGGTTCGAACGCTGGCAGCAGGACGCCGCGCTCTACGCCGCCGAGTCCCGCTCCACCAAGCCCAAGTACTACGTGCTCGAAATGCTTCCCTATCCCTCGGGTGTCCTGCACATGGGACATGTCCGCAACTATGCCATCGGCGACGCCCTCGCGCGCTACATGTGGATGAACGGATATAACGTGCTGCATCCGATGGGCTGGGATTCTTTTGGTTTGCCGGCGGAAAATGCGGCCATCCAAAACAACACACCACCCCGCAAGTGGACCCTCGGCAACATCGACAATATGAAGGCGCAGATGAAGCGCCTTGGCTTCGCCTACGACTGGTCCCGCGAGGTCACCACCTGCCTGCCGGACTACTACCGCTGGAACCAGTGGTTCTTCTTGAAGATGTTCGAGCGCGGACTGGCCTACCGCAAGAAAAGCAAGGTGAACTGGTGCCCCAAGTGCGCCACCGTGCTGGCCAATGAACAGGTGGTAGGCGGCAACTGCTGGCGTCACGAAGACACGCTCGTCGAGCAACGGGAACTCGAACAGTGGTTCCTGCGCATCACCCAATACGCCGATGAACTGCTTCGCGATCTCGACAAGCTGCACGGCTGGCCCGAGAAGGTGCGCACCATGCAGCGCAACTGGATCGGGCGCAGCGAAGGCGCGCTGGTCGACTTCGACCTTGGCGGCAGCGTGGGCCCGGCGGGCTCGAAGATCACCGTCTTTACCACCCGCATTGACACCATCTACGGTGCCACCTCCGTGCAGTTGGCGCCCCAGCACCCGATCGTCGCCGACATGACCGCGAAGAACCCCGACCTGCGTGCCAAGGCCGAGCAACTCATCGCGGAACAACGCAAAGCCAAGGAAGTCGGCGACATCGGAGAGATCGAAAAGCATGGCGTCTTCACCGGCCGCTACGCGAAGAACCCGTTCAACCACGAGCCGTTGCCGATCTGGGTCGCGAACTACATCCTCATGGACTACGGCACGGGCGCCATCATGAGCGTGCCCGCGCACGACGATCGGGACCATGAATTCGCTACGAAATACAAATTGCCGGTTCGCGTGGTGGTTCTGCCCGCGGGCGGCGATGCCGACGAAACCGTGATGGACCCGCCCCTGCCCTTCGTCGCGGACGACGGCCTGGTGGTGAACTCCGGGCCGTTCAGCGGGCTCAGGAGTTCTGAAGCTTTAAAGACGATGGCCGAACACGCCGAGAAGAATGGCTTTGGCAAAGCCACCGTCACCTTCCGCCTGAAGGACTGGGGTATCTCCCGGCAGCGCTACTGGGGTACGCCCATTCCCATGCTGTACTGCGAAAGGGACGGCATCGTGCCCGTGCCGGAGAAAGACCTTCCCATCATTCTCCCCGACAATGTGGATATCACCCTCACCGGAGGCTCTCCGCTCTCGCGTGTACCCGAGTTCGTCGTCACGACCTGTCCCAAGTGCGGCGGCCCAGCCCGGCGTGAGACTGACACGATGGACACCTTCGTCGACTCGTCCTGGTATTTCTACCGGTATACCGACGCTCATAACGACCACGCTCCCTTCGATCCCGCGACGGCGGGCTACTGGTTCGGGGACCGCGGCATCGATCAGTACATCGGCGGCGTCGAACACGCCATCCTGCACCTGATCTACTCGCGCTTCTGGACCAAGGTCATGCGCGATATGGGCCTGGTGAAGAATGACGAACCGGTGGAGCGCTTATTCACGCAGGGCATGGTGATCAAGGATGGCGCCAAGATGTCGAAGAGCCTCGGCAACGTCGTTTCGCCCGACGAGATGGTCGCCCGTTACGGCGCCGACGCCGCCCGGCTCTACAGCCTGTTTGCCGCCCCGCCCGACCGCGACCTGGACTGGCAGGACTCCGGGATCGAAGGCATTCAGCGCTTCCTCGGCCGCGTATACCGCTTCGTGATGCGCAATGCCCGGCCCGACTCCGCCGAATGGCGGCAGGCGGTCCCGAAAGATCTGTCTCCGGAAGCGCGCCAGGTTCAACGAAAGCTGCACCAGACCATCAAGCGGGTGACCGACGACTTCAAGGGCCGCTGGCACTTCAACACCTGCATCGCCGCAATCATGGAATTGGTGAATGAACTTTATGGGACCGAGGACGTAAACGCGCGTACGCCTTCGGGAACAATTCCGGTCCCCTTGCTCGCCGGAGTGCAGCGCGACCTTGTCTTGTTGCTCGCGCCTTTTGCGCCCTATCTCGCCCATGAACTCTGGGAGATGCTCGGGGAGCGTCAAACCTTGCTGCGGGCGCCCTGGCCAAAATACGACCCAGGGTTGGCGAAAGAAGAGGAGATCGAAATACCTGTGCAGGTGAACGGCAAATTGCGCGGCCGCGTACTGGTGCCGGCCGAGGCCGATCAAGCCCTGGTCCAGGAGCGGGCCCTCGCCGACGCAAAGGTGAAGGGGGCTATCACTGGAAAGCAAATCGTGAATGTAATCTTTGTCCCGGGCAAGCTTCTCAACCTTGTGGTTCGATGAGCCGGGGAGCAGGCGAGATCCAGCTGGACGCAAGCATCTCAACGGTCGTGCTCAGGTACCGACTGCAGGCAATAGAAAAAGGCGGGCACGCAGCCCGCCTTTTCTGCACCGGAAGGAGCGTCGCTCAGTTTCGAGCGGTCACCTCCGCGCCAAATACGAGGGCCTTCCGGAGATTGCCAAAGTCAATCTCCTGCAACTCCCTCGAATTGCTGGCGCTACCCACGGATACGGAGTCCTGATTTGAGGACCTGTCCACCAGCTTCGCCGATGACGTGGCAACCACGTTCTTGCCTTGCAGAATCTTCACCTGCACGTCCGGTCCCGCACCCTCCCAGGTCGCCTTATAGTCCCCGGGCTTCAGCTGGGTCGAACCGAGTTGGACGGAATCTCTCAACGTGAATTTGCCTTCGTTCTTGTCCTTAGCCAAAACACCCAGCGACATGCTGAGGGTCACCAACCCGAGTACAGCAGCGTAGTTCACAAACTTCATTGATCTCTCCTCGATAGTTTCTGGTTTGAGGGCAGGAGTTGACACACCACTCCCACCAATGACTGATTCGGGGTTTGAGTTTTCAGAGCTGCGTTTGCAGCATTGGATGTGTTACCCCCGACTCAGGTTGCCGAAAATGTCGGGGCGCGATGCACTCGTCGAGCGGGCGTGCGGAGGATGAATACATTGTAAATTTGCGTTGAGGCGTGAAGCGGATCGTGATGGCTCCGCATCGACTGGTCGCCTGCGGTATGCTACAAGCGATGGCCTCATGGTCACCCACGATCGAAGGCTTCCGCACGATGTTCCGCAGGCCAGCATTGTCGCTGGCGGAGATCGTCTGGCGCTGGAGCTTTGGCGCAGCGGCGTGCGTCCTGCTGGGGCTCAGCTTCATCGCGTATCTCGATACCCTGCCCGTCGGCCGGGCCGACTTGCTGCTCCTGCGCACTCGCCACCCGTTGCTGATCTCGCAGGCCTTTGCGCACATCCTGCACGGCAGCGCCCTGCGGGCCGTCCTGGCCAGTATCCTGGTGTTCTCCGCTCTGGCGGTTCTGTGGATCGTGCTCGCCTCTCTAGGCCGCGGAGCCACACTCGTTCCCCTACTCGACCACATTCGGGCGCGGGCGCGGAACTTCCGAAGCGACAGGATTGGTGCCGTTGCACCAGCGGCAATCTCCGACATCGGCCCGGACAATGCTGCCTTCGGGTGGCGCGTGCGCTCGCTCACCGGATTGCATCTCCTGCGCGCGGCACTGGCATTGGCCGCCGGCGCAGCGATCATCGGCGCCGTAATTATTGCGGGCCTTGCGTCCTCGAAAACCGATCCGCATCCCGCGATGGTCTTCTTCCTGGCGAACACCCTGATGTTGCTGCTCTGGCTGATCTGGTCTTCGGTCAGTTGGTTTTTGTCCGTTGCCGCCATCTTTGTCATACGTCAAGGCACGGACACCTTCGGAGCCTTGGCGGCTACCGTGGATCTGTGTCGCGATCGGTTCGGCGCGCTGATGGCGGTGGGTACGTGGTTTGGTCTCGCTCATCTCGTGCTCTTTGTGGTGACCACCTCGGTTGTCGCCTTCCCCTTCGCACTGGTTCCGGCGGTCCCGCTCGGACTCGTGATGACCGCCGTCCTGCTGCTGACACTCGGCTACTTCGCGCTGGTCGACACTTTGTACATCGGCCGCCTCGCCGGGTACGTGGCCATTCTCGAGGCGCCGCCCACTCCACTAGCGGCAGCCATCCCGTCTCCCGCTGCGCCGCTTGCAGAGCTGCCTACATCAGCCCGCGAAATTGAGCCTGACTCGGCCATGGTTGACCAGAATGAAACCATCCTGAGCGACATTTCCGGCCTTGCCGATGCAGCGGCCCCGCAATCGCCCTGGCTACTTTCCAGCCCAGCCCATGAGGACAAGAGCATCGTGACTGACGCCCCGGCAAACAAGCAGTCCGATGCAACCCCCGGCGATAAAACCGAGTCACCTGAGGCCTGAGACCGGACAGCTGAGACCTGTCAGCTAACCCCGCTTTACACTATTCGCGTCTTCTGAGAAACTCATCCGTGGAAACTCAATCGATCGTAGTCCTCGACTTCGGGGCGCAATATTCGCAGCTCATTGCGCGCCGCATCCGCGAGCTGAACGTCTTCTCTGCCGTTCTTCCCTGCAACGCCACGCTCGAGGAGATTCGCGGCTACTCGCCCGTGGGCATCATTCTGTCCGGTGGCCCCTCGTCGGTTTATGACAAGGACGCCCCCGTCGCCGACCCAGGCGTATTTGAGTTGGGGCTGCCCGTGCTGGGCATCTGTTATGGCTTGCAATACATGGTGTTCGCTCTCGGCGGGAAGGTTCGCCCTGCGGATAAACGCGAGTACGGTCACGCCGAAGTAGCCATCGAAGCCTGCGGTTCGCGTCTGTTCGACGGCCTGCCAAAAAATCTGTCGGTCTGGATGTCCCACGGCGACGAAGCCGAGCAACTGCCTGCCGGCTTCCACCTGACCGCGAAGTCTCCGAATGCGGTGGCCGCCATCGAAAACGCGGATCGGCGCATGTGGGCGGTGCAGTTCCACCCCGAGGTGCACCATACTCCACTGGGAAAAAATATCCTGCGCAACTTTGCCCTGAATCTCTGCGGCGCCCAACCCACCTGGACTGCCCAGCACTTCATCGATGCGACCGTGGACCAAGTGCGGCGGCAAGTGGGCGCCGGCCGCGCCATTTGTGCGCTTTCCGGCGGCGTCGACTCCTCGGTCGCGGCCGTGCTGGTCGATCGCGCCATGCGCGAGGACTCCGGCAAGACCCGGCTCACCTGCGTTTTTGTCGACAATGGCGTTTTGCGCAAAAACGAGTTTGAGAAGGTTCAGCAGAACCTGCACGACAAGCTTGGCTTGCACCTAGTCGCAGTCGATGCCAGTAAACGATTCCTGAGCCGCCTGGCCGGCGTCACGGATCCCGAAGCCAAGCGCAAGATCATCGGCAACGAATTCATCGGGGTCTTCGAGCAGGAAGCCCAGCGCATCGAGAAAGAAGAGGGCAAGGTCGAGTGGCTGGTGCAAGGCACGCTCTATCCCGACGTGATCGAATCCGTTCCGTGCGCGGCCCGTCGCAGGTGATCAAGAGCCACCACAACGTCGGCGGGCTGCCTGAAAAAATGAAACTTCAAGCTGGTCGAGCCGCTGAAAGAACTTTTCAAGGACGAAGTCCGCCGCATCGGCCTCGAACTGGGTATGCCCAAAGAAATTGTCTGCAGCGCCAGCCTTTCCCCGGTCCCGGCCTCGCCGTGCGCATCCTGGGCGAAGTCACCGAAGAGCGCCTCGCGCATTTTGAAAGACTGCGATGAGATCGTGGTCGACGAAATGAAGGCAAGCCGGCCTGTATTACAAAGATCTGGCAGACCTTCGCGGTGCTGCTGCCCGTGAGTCGGTCGGCGTGATGGGCGACGAGCGCACCTACGCCTATACCTGCGCCATCCGCGCCGTCGAATCCGAAGACGGCATGACCGCCGACTGGGTGAAGCTGCCCTACGACGTGCTGAAAACCATCTCCAGCCGCATCATCAACGAAGTGAAAGGCGTGAACCGCGTGGTCTTCGACATCACCAGCAAGCCGCCGGGGACGATTGAGTGGGAATGAAAGAAACAGATCTTAGCTCGAAGCCCGTATCTTAAAGGAGTCCGTTATGCAAAGCCAGATCGTTGGCACCACCATGCCGGTTCTCGAGTTCATGCTCGAACCAAACGAATCGATCATCTCGGAAGCGGGCGAACTCTCGTGGATGAGCAGCTCCGATCCAGTTGACGACCCACACGCAAATGGGCGGCGGAGGCGGCGTGTTCGGGGTTCTCAAGAGAGTAGCGGGCGGGGGAACGCTGTTCATGACGGAATATCGCGCCATCGGTGCTCGCGGTGAGATCGCGTTTGCGACCAAGGTGCCGGGCCACATCCTGCCCGTCGAGATCGGCCGCGGGCACGATTACATGATTCACCGGCACGGCTTTCTGTGCGCGACCCCGCAGGTGCAGATCAGCGTCGGATTCCAGCAATCTCTCGGCGCCGGAATTTTCGGCGGCGACGGTTTCCTTCTGCAGCACGTGACCGGTCAAGGCACGGCTTGGATTGAACTCTCGGGCGAACTGATCGTGAAAGACCTTCAGCCCGGCGAAGTGCTGCGCGTGCATCCGGGCCATGTGGGCGCGTTCCAGTCGAGCGTTTCGTTTCAGATCACGACGATCCCGGGCATCAAAAATATGATCTTCGGCGGCGACGGAATTTTTCTGGCCGCGCTCACGGGGCCGGGAAAAGTGTGGCTCCAGACCCTGCCCATCTCAAAACTCGCCCACAAGCTCATGGAATACATGCCCGCGCCCTCGAGAGAGGCCGCTCAAGGTGGTGTCGTCGGCGGAATCGTGGGCTCGATTCTCGATGGGATGCGCTGAGCGACACGAGCTGCGAGCCAGGACTAACCCTGGTCCCGGTGAACCGCCTCCATCGAGAATGCCGGCAAGCATACGGCGATGTACTCGGCGCCGGGCGCCTCTGGGGTTGAATACTGGACCCACTCTCCAGCGTGCGCGATGACGGCCTGACCGGCCTTCACCTCGAGCGTCCCGCGCCGGTGTGCGACCCGCAGCGTTCCCTTCAGTACGATCGTAAACTCGTCAAATTCGGGGGTCTGACCGGGCTCGACCCATCCCTGTGGACTGCGCATGTGCGCGACGCTCACCCCTGAGGTTTGCGAGTTCACTCGTCCGACGTATTCGTCAATGAGCTTGGGCTTGTTGCCTGCCGCCTCGATGCGGGTGGGTTGGGAAATTAGTGTGGGCATGGTTTTGGCTTCCTCTGGTTTTCAGGTTGTGCGCCGGCGAACAACAAGGTACACGAACCGGGGATGAACCTTGCAACCGGGACGCATACTTTTGTTAATGTTTTGTGCGCTACCGTACAGACAGAGAAAAGGAGAGGGTTAGAGTCAAACTCATCTGGGTGTTGGCGATCCTAATCGCCTGAGGGCGGCCCGACTTTCTGCGCCGCCCTCATTCTTGCCCTCAAAGAACCGGAGGCGCAACCAGGTATCAACCCATGTCAGTTGGCGAAAGGCGGCCCATGATGGTCCAGTGTTGCTTTTGCTGGAGGATGCGCACTGGAGCGACCAGACAACACAGACGCTGATCGAACGCCTGCTGAAGCGCATCGGACGAGAACGGGCCCTCGTCCTGATTACCCATCGCCCGGAACTCAGGACGAACTGGTCCGAACATGCCGAGAGCACGCTGATCAGCTGCAAGCAAATAAGCTACGAACACTGCGTCAAGCTGATCCGGCAGGTCGCCAGTCGGGCGCAAATCGACAATTCACTGGTCCATCAGATCGTGACGCGCAGCGACGGCGTGCCGCTGTTCGCGCAAGAACTAACAAAGGCCGTACTGGATTTACGCTCGCTGGATCCCAGCGCCGTACCCCTTACATTGCAGGACTTCGCTGATGGCGCGCCTTGACCGGCTGGAGCGCGCCAAAGACATCGCCCAAATCGCCTCCGTCATTGGTCGCCAGTTCTCCTATGACGTCCTGGAGGCAATTTCCGCTGTGAGCGGCGGGGACCTTAGAGCCGGTTTGGACCGCTTGTGTAAATCCGGCTTGATTTTCGAGACGGAAAGCGACGATCAGTCGTCGAGCTACAGTTTCAACCATTCGCTTGTACAAGAGGCAGCTTTACAAGTCTTTCGCGAAGCCGTCGTCAATCGCTGCACAGGGAAATTGCCAATCACCTGGAATATCTATCCGGTGTAACAGGCGAGAGCGAACCGACGGTCATCGCGCATCACTATGGTCGCGCCGGAGAAGCAGAGAAGTCGTTTCGTTTCTGGATGCTCGCTGCCGACAGGTCGAAGTCAGCATCTGGCATTTGCCAATTCCGTCGCCAGTCTCAGTTCCGCACTCGCGGAAGCAGAGCGTGTTGCCGATCCAGAACGGCGCGCGCGTCTGAAAGCCGATGCGCAACTGAGGCTTAGTACGACACTCGTTATTCACAAGGGTCCGCAAAGCAACGAGGCTAAATCAGCGTTGGAGAAGGCATGGACGCTCGCCAAGGAGGCAAATGCGGGACCGCAATTGTTTCAAGCGACCTGGGGGTTGTACCTGAATGCAGCCCGAAACCAGCGGCTCGACAAGGCCAAGGTGCGGGGCGAGGAATTGCTCACGATCAGCCAGGAGATTGGTGATGAGGACCTGAAATTTGAAGCCCTGCATCATCGTTGGGGTTTTGCCTTCTTCACTGACCAAAACCGCGAAGGTGCTGCAGTTCACCGAGGAAGGCCTCGACCGCTACGATCGCGATCGCCATCACAAGCTTTCATACGTCTTTGCCGGCCATGATCCAGGAGCCTGTGCCCATTGCGTACGAGCGACGGCCCTCGGTGTGGCAGGTCGCGCCAGAAGCGTACGGCCCGCTTTGGATGCCGGTCTTATACTGGTGGACGCCCTGCAACGCCCCCTTACGCTGGCATTTTATCACAGTGTTGCGTGCACTTCGATGCATATTGCCCAAGACTCGGAGGGCTGCCGCGAGTTTGCCGAACAACTCATAAAGGTCTCGGCCCGGTACGAATTTCCCGTCATCAACTCTGTCGGATCATTCATGGTGGGAGCGGCACGAGCATTGCAGGGCGACATTGCGCCCGCATTGAAGCAAATGGAGCCAACCTTCGAGGCGGCATTCGGTTATGGATTCTTCGGGGTGTATCCCGGCCTTGTGATGGCCGAGACGCTCGCCGCCGCGGACCGCAACCGGGAAGCGTTCGCCTTGCTGAAGCGGCTTCTCGATGGGTCGAGGACGCCCGAAACCGGGGCTTTCGCCTCCGAGTTGTGGCGACTTCGAGCGGAGCTGCTGCTGCGGCAGTCGGCCGGCAATTCGCCGGAGGCCGAGCGTTATTTCGTAACGGCGGTACGCATCGCCAGCGAACAAGGCGCAGCGGTTTTTCATTTGCGGGCCGCGACAGCCCTTGCCCGGTTGCTGGCCGAGAGTGGCCGGCAAGATGAGGCTAGAACAGTGCTCGATTATGCGAACGCAAACAGGCTGGACGAATGGGAAGGACCCGAGGTGGCCATCGCTGACCAACTGCGGTCGAATCTTTCCCTAGGATCCAGCCTGCGAGGTCGCTTGTGCACTGGGTGTCTTGCCCCTGCGCTCCGCGAGCCAATTCTCGAACCGTTGCACCACGACAAAGAACGACGGCACGAACAGCACGGCCAGGCAGGTCGAGGCGATCATGCCGCCGAACACGGCGATGCCGAGCGAGCGTGCGCGCGCTGGCGCCGGCGCCGCTGGCGGCGACCAGCGGGAACACGCCGAGGATGAAGGCGAACGACGTCATCAGGATCGGCCGGAACCGCAGCTCGCGCCGCCTCGACGCGCCGCTTCCATGATGCGACTTGCCGTCGCGCCCGGCGCTCGCGGGCGACCTCGACGATCAGGATCGCGTTCTTGCTCGCCAGCGCGATGAGCAGCATGATGCCGATCTGGGTGTAGAGGTTGTTGTCCATGCCAGCCGATCGACACGCGCGGCGATCGGGCCGAGCAGCGCACAGCGGCACGACCAGGATCACCGCGAGCGGCAGCGATCCAGCTCTCGTACTGTCCGGCGAGCACCAGGTAGACCAGCAGCACGGCGAGCGCGAACACGATCAGTAGATGCTGGCATCGCCGACGCGCTTTTCCTGGTACGACATCGCCGTCCATTCGTAGCCGATGTCGCGGCGGCAAGGTCTGTCGGCCATCTGCTCCATCAGCGTTCGAGCGCTTGGCCGGAGCTGAAGCCGGGGCGGCGCGCTGCCGATGACGGTCGCGGACGGATAGAGGTTGTACGAGGATGATCAGCGGGGCCCGACCGTCGGCTTCACTGTCGCCAGCGTCGCCGAGCGGCATCATCTCGCCCGTGCGGTTGCGGACCATCAGGTCGTCAATGTCCTCGGGCTGGCAGCGGAACTGCGAGTCGGCCTGCAGCATACGACCTGGAAGGTACGGCCGAACTTGTTGAAGTCGTTGACGTAGGCCGAGCCCAGCGAGGCCTGCAGCGTGGTCCGAAGACCTGGTCGGCGTGACGCCTGAGGCTCTTGGCCTTGACGCGGTCGACGTCGACGATCGAGCTGCGGCACGCCCGAGCGGAACGACGTGTGAAGGTCGCTGCAGCCCCGGCTGGCGTGCTGCGCATCTGGCGATCATGGCGCCGGTGATGCGCTCTGCAGCTCGCCGAGAGTCCGAGTCGCCGCCGCGGTCCTCGACCTGCATCTCGAAGCCGCCGGCGTTGCCGAGGCCCATGATCGGCGGCGGCGGGACAGCACGAATGCGCCGCGCTTCCGGAATCACGAGCAGTCCGTCGCTGCAGCTGCAGATCATTCCGACCGCAGATCCTCGCCCGGCGCTGCCGCGCGCTCATCCCGAATCCTTGAAGAGCACGATAGACGACGCCGGCGTTGGCAGGCCTGGGAGCTGTCGAGCACCGACATGCCGCCGATGGGAATCACGTGCTCGACGCCCGGCGTCTTGCCTGGAGATCTCGTTGACCTGGTCGATCACCTGCTCGGTGCGTTCGAGCGAGGCCGCGTCGGGAAGCTGCACGGCGACGATCGCGTAGCCCTGGTCCTCGATCGGCAGGAAGCCGGTCGGCAGCCGCGACAGCCCAGCCGCCGATGCCGATCAGGACAGGGCCGATCATCACCATGATCGCTGCGCGACGACCTGCGGCCGATGAGCCGGCATAGGCCGCTCGCACGCGGTCGATAGACGTTGTTGAAGCCGCGATAGAACAAGTTGCTCTGCTCCTGCGGCACCGTGGGCCGCAGCCACAACGGCGCATTGCGTGGGCTTGAGCGTCAGCGGCGTTGATGGCGCTGATCAGCGCCGTGGCGGCGATGGTGAGGGCGAATTGCGCGATACAGCTGCCCCGTGATGCCCGGCAAGAACGCCGCGGGCAGAAACACGCGCATCAGCACGAGCGTGATGCCGATGATCGGCCCGAGCACCTCGTTCATCGCCTGAGATCGTCGCGTCATGGGGCGACATGCCCGTCTCGATATTGCGGCCGCGTCTTCGACGATCGACGATGGCGTCGTCGACGACGATGCCGATCGCCAGCACGAGGCCGAACAGCGTCGAGCATGTTGACGCTGAAGCCGAGCGCCGCCATCGCGGCGAAGGCGCCGATGATCGTGACGGGCACCGTCGTCGCCGGCACCAGCATCGCTCGCCAGTCCTGCAGGAAACACGAGGATCACCATCAGCACCAGCACGCCGGCCTCGATCAGCGTTTCGTAGACCTCGCGAATCGACTCGTCGACGAACTTGGTGGTGTCGAACGGAACCGCGAATTTGAGGCCTTGCGGAAAAGCACCCGCAGCGTCGCCATCTTGTTGTTGACACCTCCGCTCAACCCTCGAGCGCGTTCGCCGGGCAACCGAGAACACGCCGATGTCCGGTCGCCGGTTTCTTGTCGAGCGAGACGATCGGCTGTAGGTCTGGGCTCCGAGTTCGACCGTGCCGACGTCGCGCAGCCGGGTGACCGGTCGCCGTTCCTCGCCAATCGGACCTTGACGATAATGTCCGCAATTGGCTGCGTCGTCGAACCGGCCGTTTTGACGTTGAGCGTGTACTGGAACGCCTGCCCGGCGGCGTTGGCGGGGCGCCGACCTCGCCGGCCGTGACCTCTCGCTCTGCTGCTGGATCGTGGAAAGGACGTCGCTGCGGCGTCAGCCCGCGCGCCGGAAGCTGGTTGGATCGAGCGAGATCCGCATCGAGATGGTGGCCGGCGCCGAACACCGTGACGTCGCCGACGCCCGGGAGCCGCGCAGCTCGTCTCTGATGTTGATGATGGCGTAATTGGAGAGGTACAGCTGTCGTACGGCCGGCGTCGGCGATAACAGCGCCACGAACTGAGCACTCGAGTCGACTTCTTCTGCGCGGTGACCCGCCTGGTTCTGCACCGCTTGCGGCAGCGACGACACGCGATCGAGACTCGGTTCTGCACCAGCACTTGCGCGAGGTTGGGATCGGTGCCGATGGTGAAAGTGACGGTCAGCGAATAGGTGCCGTCCGCCCGCGCTGGCGACTGCATGTAGATCATGTCCTGCACGCCGTTGACCTGCTGCTCATCGGCAGCGCCACGGTGTCGACGCGGTCTTGCGCGCTCGGCGCCGGGATAGCGGGTGGTCACCTGCACCGTCGGCGGAACGACGTCGGGACATTGTGCGACCGGCAGGCTGAACAGGCGACGGCGCCGATGAGCACCATCACCATGCGCCATGACATTGGAAGCACCGGCCGCTCGATGAAGAATTTTGAGATCATGACCGGTCCTATTTGGTCGGTGCCGGCGGCGCTTCGATCTTCTGCAGTTGCGGGTCGACCTTCTGACCGGGGATCGCGCGCAACAGCCCGCCGATCGACAACTCGGTCGTCAGGCTTCAGGCCGCTCTCGATAACTCGCAGCTCGCCCTCGACCTGCCCGGCCTGGACTTTGCGCTGCTCGACGACGTTCTCGTTGTTCACCACCAGCAGATAGCGTCCGCCCTGATCGGCGCCCAATGCGACATCGGGAACCAGCAACGCATTCTGCTGCTGTTCGAAGGGAACGCGGACCCGGACAAAATAACCGGGCAACAATATCCGATCGGCATTCGGCAGAATGCCGCGCACCGCGAGCGTACCCGTCGACTGGTTGATCGTCGGTGACGCATAATCGAGCTTGCCCTCGTGCGGATAGCCGCTTTCGGTCTGCAGGCCGACCTCGATCGGCAGCTGCTTGAGGTCATTCGTCGTCATTCCGCGCCGCTTGGCTTCCGCCCGAAATCCTCAAGACATCCTGTTCGTTGACGTTGAAGTTCACATAGATCGGATCGAACTGGACGATGGTGGCGAGCTGGGTCGGCGACGAAGCGCCAACGAGCTCGCCGACCGAGATCAGATGCGCGCTGACGATGCCGTCGAACGGCGCCGCCGCCTTGGTGTAGCCGTAATTGACCTCGGCGATCCTGGTGTTCGTACTGGGCCTGCTGCAGGTTGGCCTGGGCGTTGTCGCGGTTGGAGGTCGACGTATCGAGCGTCGCCTGCGAGACCGCCTGTTTTGCAACCAGATCCGCCTGACGCTTGTAGTCGGCTTCAGCCTGCTTCAAAGACGCCTGCACGCCAGCCTCGGCGGCCTGGGCCTGCTCGAGTTTCAGCTTGTAGGTCTCGGGCTCGATCGTGAACAGCGGCGCGCCCTCCTTGACGACGGCGCCGTCCTGATAGTCGATCGATTGCAGGAAGCCCTGCACCCGTGCCGAGATCGACGGTCTTGATCGGCGCGGTATTGCCGGTGGCTTCGAGGAAACGCGTGATGGTGCGCTGGACCGGCAGACCGACGTCAACCTTCGGCGGCGGCGGCGGCACGAAACTTATTTTGTTTCGCAGGCACTTAGCGTGACGAATGCCGCCACGACCAAGATCACGCGGAAAATATCGGAGACGGCGGCGGCCCGTTGCCTCACGCTGCCGTTCAGTTTGGTGCATGTTGGCGAACGCATTGGCTTCATTCCCGTGCCCCAATCATTTTGCACTAGCGAAAAACATTTGTCCGGAAGAAAACTTTCCGTGATCGATCAATAGCAACAATCCACTTGCAGTGAAACCCGAAACCGAAAATGATGCCGCCCGCTAAAAATTTTTTCGGCCCGATGCTTTCGTCATTCATTTCGGTTGTAGCGGCGGCTCAAG
>CAVRZQ010000011.1:0-127080 GCA_963725575.1 uncultured Acidobacteriota bacterium | reverse complement strand
GCATCGACGACTCCTTTATCGTTACGCGCTTGATCCAGGGCCCGACTGAAACGAAGTACCTGAGCAGCACTCTCTATGAGAAGTCGGAGGGTACGTGGTCCGCTACTGACCTGAATCAACCGATGCAGAGGGTGCTCGACATGACCGAGCACGGTTCCGTCCTCATAAGCGCCATTCTGGACACAGGCTGTTGTGGCTGGGAGAACCAGAGCAACGATCAAACCCTGCTTCTGAGCTACGGCAAGATGCTGGTGTTATTCGATGAGCGCTCGAAGTACAAGAACCCGGACTATGACGTCAGCTTCTTTACTGAAAACACCAAGCTCTCTCCCGAACTCGCCCATGTTGCCCTGACGATCGAGGCGAGCGCGAAGTCGAGCGCGCCCATTCAGCTCTCCGAGCAGGGGCAGGCCAATCCGGCCGAGTCGCTGAGGATCCGCAAGGCTCTGACCGATCTGCCGGCGGTCGAAGTGCTGAGCGCCCTCGATCCTAGCAAGCGTTCCGCCTTCCTGCCCCACGCCTACCTGATCGGATGGATCAACGAAAAGGAGATTCTTATCGTCGAGAACCATCTTCTTGTTGCCTACAACGTCGCGTCCGGCACCCGCCGCAAATCGAGCATCAAGGTCGAAGACCCAGCCTTCGTATTTGTCCGTTAGATCGCGTTTTCGCAAGCTTTACAAGGCAGCGGAGCACGATGCCCTAATCCGACCAGCGTTTCGGTTTGCGATCCCAGCGGTGCTCCTTCAACCTGGCCAGCAGAGTCTCGTTCAGCGGGAGAGCGTCACTGAGCGCAAGATTCTGCCGCACGTGTTCGAGTTTCCTCATGCCTACAATCGTGGTGCTTACGGTCGGATCGGCAAGAATGAAACGTAACGCCATGTCCGGCAAGGTCATGCCGCGAGGCACAAGCTCCTTCAGCTTTTCGACGCGAGGTATGGTCTCGGACAGATTCTCCGGGCCGAAATACCTCGATCGCCAGTCCGTCTCCGGAAAACGCGACTGCAGCGTCATTTTCCCGCCCAGGCTGCCCTCGTCGAGCGGAACGCGCGCAATCACCGCGATGTTCAGTTCCCGGCAGACCGGAAAAAGCTTGTCCTCCGGTGCCTGATCGAAGATGTTGTAGATTACCTGCACAACGTCCACCAGCCCCGTACGCAGCGCTTTCAGCCCGTTCTCCGGTTCCCAGCGGTTCAGGCTGAGCCCGAACGATCGGATCCAGCCCTCGCCCTTCAGCCTCTCCACCGTCTCGCGGAACTCCGGTTCGTCGGTCCAGCTATCGTCCCAAACATGAAACTGCAGCAAATCGATAGTCTCGACGCGCAGCTTCTCGGCGATTAATTTTGCATACTGGAAAACGTGGTCCGCAGGGAAGACGTCCGCATACTTGTACTTGGGCGAAGCCGGCCACTGCTGATTCTTCGGGGGAATCTTGGACGCCGCATAAATCCGCTTTCCGGCGTTCTTCGCCAACGCCTCGCCCAGCAGCCCATCGCTCTTGCCATTCCCGTAGGCCCAGGCCGTATCGAAAAAGTTGCAGCCCAGGTCAATCGCGAGCTGGATTGCCTTCCGCGATTCCCGGTCATCGGATTCACTCCAACCGCTCATGCCCCACAGCCCATGTGCGATGTCACTGACTTCGAAGCCGGTCCGACCGAGAATGCGACATTTCATCGTGTGCTTCTCCGCTGACTAAAAATGACTGGAAAGCCCTTACAGCGACGAAACAGACTAGCAGATAGCCGGGAGTCCGTGGCCAGGTGACGGTCAGCCCTTGCCTGGCCAGAGAAGCGATCCCGTCCGATTGACTGCATAAACCACGGAAAGAATTACAAACGACGTTACCAGCAACACCAGCGAGGTGTTCCCCGCCGCCGCGTAATCGAGCGCCTGAACATTGTCGTAAATCGAGATCGAAACCGTCCGCGTCGCTCCCGGAATATTTCCACCCACCATCAGCACGACGCCGAATTCCCCGAGCGTGTGCGCGAACGTCAGCACCAGGCCGGTGAGCAACCCAGCCCACGAAAGTGGCAGGACGACCCGCAGGAACGTTCGCAGCCGCGATGCTCCCAGCACGGCGGAAGCGGCAAGCAGCTTGGGATCTACTGACACAAAGGCCGCTGAGACCGGCTGCACCATGAACGGCAGGCTGTAGATCACCGATGCCAGCACCAATCCTTCAAAAGTAAAGGGCAGTCCGTGTCCCCATGCCCAGCCATATGCCCTCCCGACGGGACTTCTCGGTCCCATCGCTAGCAGCATGTAAAATCCCAGCACGGTTGGCGGCAAAACCAGTGGCAGGGCCACAATCGCTTCCAACAGGAACTTCCAACGCCAGCCGCAGAATGCCAACCAGAACGCCAAGGGCACGCCCATCAGAAGCAACAGCCCACATACCACCAGGTCCAGCTTCAAAGTCAGAAGCAGAGCTTGCCAGTCCATCGTTTCCTGTCCGTGCCGGCCCCAGCCAACACTGCGTCCCGACTAACCGGGTCCCCCTGAGGGTGCGGCGGTTTTCGCAGCAACTTGGATTTCTATCATGTCCCAGGTAAACGGTCGCCTCATGAATGGTCCGTTTTGCTAGAAACTCGGCGCTGAGTCCCTCCCGGTTGAGCGCATCCTTCGCCAAACGCAGAGCAGCCTCGCCATCTTCCGCAAGAATAAGAATGCGCCGTTGCGCTGGCGGCAATTTCGGCCCGAGCAAAGGAAAGCTTTCGCTCTGCAGCCGGTAGGCCCACAAGTATGTGGAGGCCACCGATCGGTATAGGCGTCCCAGCCTGCCCGCGCCGTCGTACCAGAAATACAAGTTCCCCTTCGGATCGAGCTCTTGCACCGTTCGCACGCTGTCGACAATTGTGAGCAGTGCCGACTTCTGGAAGGCGGGGTCGTCCACCTCGCCCCGATGACCCCAAACTCGCGGGCCGGTAGTCGCATTCAATGCAGCCAGGCTCAAGCATAAGAGGAGCACTGCGAGCACGCTGGCATACCGGACCTGCCTGCTGAAGATCGCCACCGCCGCGGCGCCCAATCCAAACGGCAAAAGTAGCGGATGACGCTGCAACCCCGTCATGACCCCCGATCCCAGAGGTATTGTGAAAGGCAGCAGGAAAACAAAAATAACGCAGCCGCAAAGCAGGAGAAACTGGGCTCGGTTCAACCGGTGCGCGACGATCGCGATCTGTGAACCGAGAGCCAGGAATACCGCGGGAATCAAATAGCTGGTATACGTTGAAAGCTGCAGCACCGGTTGGCCAACCAACTGCCAGAACACCATCGTCACGACGCTCAGAATATAAAACCGCTGCCAGAAAAGAAGAAATTCAACATTGGGAATTAACCGAATGCTTTCTTTCCGCATCAGCAACAGAACCGCTCCCAGAAACGCAACCGTGGGCAAGACCAACCAGGTTGCTCCCGACAACCACCCATAGGTGGAGTCGTTGTAGGGGTTGTGATGGACGACCAGCTTGGCCGCGGTTCCCAGCGAATTGATAAAGAATAGAAAACGTCCATTAACCACCATGTTGAAGATGCCGAAGATCGCCGTGACCGCAGCGAAGCCCCAGGCGAAAGCCTTCCATGAAGGGGCCGGCCGGTTTCTCCCCCATTCGCGACGCCCAAAGTGGAAGTAGCCCAGCACCACGGGCGAAAACACAATCAGGAACAGCTGACAATAGACCGTCATCGCCGCAAGTGCGCCCGCTGTGGCCAGCCAGCCCTTGGGACGAGCCGACCTCGACGCGAACGTCAGCGCGGCCATCATCATGAGCAGGTAAGCACTGCCGGCGCCGTCCATGTAAGGCCACCCAATGCTCCACAAAAAATATGAATGGAACGCCATCAGCAGCGTGGCCAGCACCGCGGCCCGCTGGCTCACGGTGATCTTGAGAATCAAGTAGAGAGAGACCGTCGCCGCGTAGAAGAGAGCCAGATGAAGCACGTAGGTGGCGACCAGTGGTGGAAAGAAGTGATAGACAATTGCGCCCGGCACTGTCCACGTCAGACGCGTCGTAAAGTAAGCTCCCTTGAAGGTCCGGATGTGCTGCGTCAGGTCGAGGAAAAAGCCGAAGTAGACCCACGGGTCGATGAACCCGAATGGGCTCATGGCGTAGCCGAACAACCAGCTGCTGTCGAAGCGAAGGATGACCCAGGGCAGGGGCACGATCATCAATAAGCCGAAATCGACGCGCTCCAGCCATCCTCGTCGTACCGTGCTGGCCGGCAGGTTCTCTGCCGGCGTCGACTGGTCGCCGCTCACAGCGATCATCTCACGGCTTCCTGAAGACGATGTCTTGCTGATTTCGATCGGAATTCCCCCGGTCGAAGCGCCGAACACATTAGAGACTCACCGATGTCGCTCCGAGCTTGGTTAAGTTAGCACACCATACGCAACAGGGCGAAAGAGATCTCCGCCAAGCTGTCAGCTGGCCGTGCAATTTTCCATCCGGAAACGGCAGGTCGATGCCCGTCGTAAAATGTTTCGTCTTGCTTATGCCCTACGAATCCGACAACTTGCGTGTTGTCCTGGTAAGCACACGCAACCCACTCAACCTTGGGGCTGCTGCTCGCGCCATGAGCAACTTCGGATTTCTCCGGCTGAGAGTCGTAAATCCCTATGCGCTGGCGTTCCGCGAAGCCCGCTCTGCCGTCGGTGCCTCGGCGTTGCTCAAGCATGCAGAGGAGTATGAAAGCGTAGCGGACGCGGTCGCCGACTGCTCGCTGGTCGTCGGCACCACAACTCTCCGGAGCCGCGAACGGCACCACCCGCTCTATCGGCTGGAATACGGCGCCCGCCGCATTCGCAAGAGTCTGGGATCGAAGCCAATCGCCCTGCTGTTCGGTTCTGAAAAGGTAGGTCTTTCGAACAAGGACCTCAGCCACTGCCATTGGCTGATGCACATTCCCACTCGTGAAAAGCATCCCTCGATGAACCTCGGCCAGGCCGTAGCCGTCTGCCTGTACGAAATTGTGCGCAGCGGGAAGGCCCCAGATCCCGCGGAGCACGAGCCCCTCGCTGCGGCTGAGGACCTCGAACGCATCACGGCGACTTTGCTCGAATCTTTGCGTGCCACCGGCTATCTCAGCTCGACGGTATCCCTCCCCACCGAGGTCAAGATCCGGCGTTTCGTCCGACGCTTGCACATGGAGGAGCGCGACGCCGAACTTCTGCTCGGGATGCTGCGGCAGATTCTATGGAAAGTCCGGTCGAGCGACGGATAGGACTACCGTCCCCCGTTTTGCACCATCCCGCTCACCAGGCAAGCAGGCCAGCAGTATCGTTCCACCACCCGAGCTAGTTCATTCCCAGCGACGTCGCAATGCTCTTCTTGTACTCCCGCGCCTTTGCGATGGCGGCTGCTTCATCAACGGTCAGCAGTTTTCGATCACGCATCACAACACGTCCTCCGATGATGACCGTCTCCACGTCGCTGGCCTTCAGTGCGTAAGCCAGTTGAGCATAAGTGTCATACATCGGCACGGCGTTAGGATGGTCGAGCGTAATGAGGATGAGGTCTGCCTTCTTGCCGGCCTCGAGCGAGCCGATTTCCTTGTCCATATGAAGCGCTCTGGCGCCGTCGATGGTGGCCATCTCAACTACCGCCTTTGCGTTCAAAGCCAGAGGGTCCATCTTGGTGATTTTCGCCAGCTTCGCGGCAAGGTCCATCTCCTCCATCAGATCCAGATCATTGTTGCTGCCCGCTGGGCCGTCGGTGCCCAGCCCCACCCCGACTCCCGCCGCCCGCATTTCCGGTACCGGGGAAACGCCGCTCGCCAGCATCATGTTGCTCGACGGGTTGTGCACGCAGCCCACCTGCCGCTCTGCAAGCGTCTTCCGGTCCGGAGCATCGACAAAGATGCAATGTGCCGCAACCACGTCCGGCCCCAGGATGCCGATCTTCTCCAGGTACTGCACCGGCGACATCCCGTTTTGCTTCTCCGAATCTTCCCACTCCTTCTTCATTTCCGCGACGTGAATCGAGAATCGGGGCATGGTATTTCCGCGCCAACGCGGAAGCGTCCGCGAGCGTTTTTCGGGAGCAGGTGTAGATGGAATGGGGGGCGACCGCTGCGTGAATCAGGGGATCCCCCTGCCATTTCTTGAGAAACTTCTCGGTATAGCTCAGCATGGACGCTTCATTCTTGTTATCCGGAGCGGGAAAGTCGATAAACGTCTCGCCCAGCACGCCGCGCATCCCGGCGGCCTTGGCTTCTTCGGCAACCGCGTCTTCGAAATAGTACATGTCGCCGAACGTCGTTACTCCGGAACGAATCTGTTCGGCCGCCGCCAGCCGCGTGCCCCAGCGCACAAATTCCTCGGTGACGTTCGTGGCTTCGGCGGGGAAGATGTATTTTCGCAGCCAGTCATCGAGCGTGACGTCGTCATGCAGTCCACGAAAAAGCGTCATCGGCACGTGGGTATGCCCATTGATAAAACCTGGCATCACAAGCTTGCCCCGGGCGTCGATGGTCTCCGAGCCAGCGTATTTGGTTTCGATCTCGCTGCGTGGACCGACCGCCACGATCGCGTCACCTTTAATGGCTACCGCGCCATCGTCATAGACAGCTCGGGTACCGTCCATGGTCAGCACGAGGCCGCCGTTGACGATCAGATTCACCTTCTGTTTTGTCGACACGCCTTGATTTGAAGGGCGGGCGTCATGGACTGACGAACGCAGATTGCGTGCCAGGGTCTCCGCGGGGTTAGGCCCCTCCTGGGGCCAGAGTGCTGTACTCGAAACAATGATCAGGATCGCGGCGCAAGTACCGCGCAAAAGGGGGTTGAGGTTCATGCCGACGAGCTTACTGTGGTCGCTCCGACGTTTGCAAAGATTTCCTGACGCGGCTGGAATTTTGTGGAAGACGAGAGGGTAGGAGTCGAGCTGTCTAATCACTATTGCCCCGGCGATCCGGGCTATCTCTCCATCAACAGGACCTTTTCGGCGTTGTCCACCTCGGTTAACTTGACCTCAATCACTTCATTCATGCTGGTCTGTATGACTCGCCCGATAAACGCCGCTTCAATAGGGAGTTCGCGGTGTCCGCGGTCAATCAGAACGCAGAGTTGCACCCGCTGCGGCCGTCCATGGGAAAACAGTGCGTCCAGTGCCGCACGGATCGTGCGCCCGGTGAACAGCACGTCATCCACCAGGATGATGCTCTTGCCCTTAATGTCGAAGCCTACCTCCGATTTTTGCACCACCGGCTTGGGGCCGAGCGTGGACAGATCGTCCCGGTAGAAGGTGATGTCCAGAGTTCCGATCGGAATCGGGGTACTCTCCATGCGCTGAATGATCTTGCCTAGCCGTTCGGCGAGAGGCACGCCCCTTCGCCGGATTCCCACCAGCCCTAGTCCTTCGAAGCCCCCATGTTTCTCGACGATTTCGTGGGCCAGGCGAACGAGGGTGCGCTCGATCTCGGAAGCAGACATCAGCTGCGCCTTTTGACGCAACGCGGTTTTCGGAGAGGTACTCTTGGTGGCCATAAGCCGCTGCATCATACGTGCATCAAGCCATGCTCCGCAAGGATGTTTGCAGTCGCACGCTTCAGGCTGAACCGTGCATCACCGGGAGAGTTCAGCGTTGTCGCGGAGGCGAATGCTAGCCTGTTCCGTCGTAATGAGCTTCGCACCCAGCCCCTGAAGCTCAGCGATTGTCCGGCGCCCCTCTTCGGGATTGAGGGTCTCGATTGCATCTTCGACGATCGAGACGGCCCGTCCCCGTTCCAGTAACCCCTTGGCCGCGAGCCGAACGCAGTACTCGGTCACCACTCCGAAGACCAGGAACTCGGCCGCGCGGGGAAGCCGCTCGAGCAGCGGCTCTGCGTGACGACTCTCGAAGATGTCCAGAGTCTGCTTTTCCAGGAGTATCTGTTTGTACTCCCAAAAATCCTGAGGCAGTCCGGCGTCGTCGTTTGGCACCCGCACGACCCTATCCGTCATGGCTTGCTTCACAAATTCGCTGCCCGGAGTGCCTTTCACGCAGTGCGGTGGAAACAGCGCAAACTCCGGGTCGTCCTGCGAGTGATAACAGCCATGCGAGACCAGAAAGGAACGCCCCCTGCGCGCGGCGTCCGTGAGCTTCTCGATCTTGGGAAGGAGTTTTTCTGCACCGGGGACGTACAGCTTGCCGCCCGGCAGCATGAAATCCGCCTGCGTGTCGACTTCCCACAAAATGAGATCCCGAGATAGCATGCCGCTCCGGTCCCGCGCCGTGAAATCGTGCGAGCCAGCTTATACAGGCTGGCGGCCGGATGACAAGTCGCTTCGCCGCCCCGTCGCCCTTAGCGGCCGAGGTTGCGTCTGGCCCATTCATTTGTATACTGGCCGCCTCGTTGCATGAATGCAGAACATGTCCACAGGTCATGCTGTGGTGGTCTAAGTCTTCGATGACAGGAGTGAAGCCGAATGGCTCAGGAAGGGTCAGCCAAGGAAAAATCGCAAACGCGGCTCGTAATCCGGAATATCGGTCTGCTGCTGAGCGGCGACCTCGAGAAGCCGATCCTCGACGCCGACACCGTCCTGGCCGTCGATGGCAAAATTGCCGCGGTCGGCAAACAGAAGGACGTCGACACGGACGGTGCGGCGCTAGTGATCGATGCCAAAGGCACCACCCTGGCCCCTGGACTCATCGACAGCCACGTTCATCCGGTCGCTGGGGATTGGACCCCGCGGCAGAACCAGCTCGGCTGGATCGACAGTTACCTGCACGGCGGCGTCACCACTATGATTTCGGCCGGCGAGGTGCACACTCCCGGCCGTCCCAAAGACGTCGTCGGCCTGAAGGCCATGGCGATCTTCGCGCAGCGAGCCTTCACTGCCTTCCGCCCGGGCGGCGTCAGGATCCACGCCGGCGCTCCGGTGATCGAGCATGGCATGGTGGAAGAGGATTTCAAGGACCTCGCCGCCGCTGGAGTGACCATGCTTGGCGAGGTCGGCCTGGGTAGCGTGAAAGACGGATCGACCGCGCGCCAGATGGTGGCCTGGGCCCGCAAATACGGTATTCAGAGCACCATTCACACAGGGGGGCCGTCCATCCCCGGATCCAGCTTGATCGACAAAGACATCGTGCTGGCGGCTGACGCAGACGTGATCGGCCACATCAACGGCGGGCATACCGCCCTACCTGACGATCAAATCCTGACTTTGTGCGAGAAGTCCTCGCGCGCGCTCGAAATCGTGCACAACGGCAATGAGCGCGCGGGCTTGCTGACCTTGCGCACGGCCTCGGAACTCAAGCAGCTTCAGCGCGTGATTCTGGGCACGGATTCGCCCGCGGGCTCGGGAGTTCAGCCGTTGGGCATTGTCCGTCTTCTGTCATTGCTGTGCTCTTTAGGCGGTGTTCCTGCGGAAGTAGCAATCTGTTTCGCCACCGGAAACACGGCAAAAATCCGCAACCTGAATTGCGGACTGGTGGCCCCGGGTCGCGACGCGACATTTGTGCTGATAGACAAGGCGCAGCATTCTGCCGGTGCAACTCTGCTCAAGAGCATTCAGTCGGGCGACCTGCCCGGCATTGGCATGGTGATCATCGACGGCGTCGTCAGTGCACAGCGCAGCCGTAACACCCCACCCGCAACTACGGTGCCTGAGGTCGTGAAAACCTAGGTTCCGACGCCGCTTGCTGGACGGTGGGAAATCCGTCTCCAGTGCACGCTTGTCATCCTGAAGCGAAGCGGAGGGTCTATGCAATTCAGCACCGTCACCGCAAACCGTCTTCTCCCTTGATCTGATCCTTGGTGAGCCCGCCCACTCGCGGCAAAGGCCGGCCGCTGTCAGTGACCGCGACCGCCACCATGATCTCGTTCGCCCGGGGCGCATCGTTGATGCGCACCTCCATGCCATCAAAATGACTGCGCACGAAGGCCGCATCCTTGTGTCCCAGCGGGATGTCGAGCGCCACCCCAAGCCCACCTCGCTTCTTCGATGATGGGATCAGGGCTGCACCCTTACCCAGGACCTTGCGCACCGGGGTGCCCAGCTTCGGATGCAGGATCGCAGCGGCATGCTCGAGTTCTCCATTCTCGCCCACCGCCGCCGCCTTGCCATAACTCTCCGCAGTGTTGGCCGGAATGCCCAGGGCCGCCACCGCCCGTTGCGTCAGCAACTCGCCGAGTTCCTCTCCGATCGTCATCAGTTCCGACAGATCCGCGACATACTTGCCGGCACACGGGTTTTCGATGACAGCCACAGCGGCCGCGCGCCGGGTGGGCGGGTCTACCTTTTGGCCCATCTCGGTCCGGGTCTCCTCCAGAAAGACGGCAATCTTGCGGATGCTGGCTTTCATCGCAGCCCATCCTCTCCCTTGACTTCCGAAGCCTTGAGCCCTCCGACGCGCGCGTGAATGCGTGCACCGGTCGTCATCACCAGCGCCAACACAATCTCGTCGGCGCGGGGAGCGTCCGCCAGGCCTACCTCGATCGCATCGAAGTGACTCCGCACGTAGGAAGCATTGATGTGGGTGATGGGCACGTCCAGCCGCGTTCCCGGGCCGCCCACTTTCTTCGTCGACGCGACGATCGCCTTGGCGCCTCCCAAAACCTCGCGCATTGCATAGCCTCCCGGCACGTGCCACAGCGCCCCGTGTTCGAGTTCACCCGCACTGCCCACGATTGCACCCTTCCCATAGCCTTGTACGACGCTCGCATCCCCGCCGAGCACCGCCACCAGCGAGTTCGCCATTGCAAGTCCCAGCGGCTTCAAATCGTCCATGAATCCAGCGATGTCGGCAACGTAGGTTCCCGCGTACGGATTGCGAATCACCGCCAGTGACACCGCGCGCCGCAGGGGAACAGCTGCCACTGGCCCCCCTTCGTGGAAGACTTCTTCCATCCCAGTCACTTTTTTCCGAACCGCGACCTCAGGCATGTACCAGACTCCGATTCTGAACCTGACTTCCCAGCATGTGCACTTGCAGCGCGCTGGTGACCGTGCGTGTCTCGCCCCGCAGATGCAATGCAGCCGCACCAATAAGGCCTTCCGACAAAAGAGCCCGGGCAACCGCTTCGCCGGCAGCGAGAGCAATGTTAATTTCCTCTGCGCTCAGCTTGCCCACTCCCTGCGTGACCAGCCGCTCGCCGAGATCATTGTCGGAAGCCAACTCGCGGGCCTGTACCCGGAGCACATTCGGATGTGCCGGCAAATCGACTGCGTTCGCAATGATGGTCGCGGCTGCGTCCGCCGCAGAAGCCCGGTCCGCCAGCACCGTGACCGCATCCGCAATGCCAAGCGAAAAGCTCCGCCCTCGCCAGCCGCTGGTCGCGATACCCCGCGCCGGTTGACTCGCGTGCAGCACGGCCGACCCGAACAGCGAAGGCCGATCCGGCCGGTCGATCATGCCCACGACGAAATGCTGTCCGGTCTCAAGATGCAAAGCGATATCGCCACCGTCGTTCACATACGCTCGCTCCAGCGCCGCCGCCGCCGTCATGGCCGCCAGAATCTCCTCCGCGACCGCTCCAGCAACCGCCGCCATGGGCGTGATAAAGGTTCGCGCCGCATAAGGCGCGACTGCAGTCGCCATCCGTCGGGCAACTGCGCCGCTGGGTCCTGCCCCCTCCGTCCTCAATGGTTGGCGCAGAATTGCAAGCTCCCCGCACAGCTCATCCAGCACCGTGACAAATCTCTGCGCTGCCGCCCGGTACGCGGCCTGAATTTCATGCGATGCACCGAAGCCCTCGACGATCAGATCGATCGGCCCGTCGTGCAGGTAGAGCCGGTGCCCATCAGGCAGGAGTTGAATTTGTGCCCGTTCTCTCATGACCGAGACCCCGGCGGCTTGGCCGGGAACAGCGGCCATGGATTCTCGGGACGCGCGGACACGTGCCGCCGACCCTCCTCCGGCATGATCGTCTGCAGCGGCCGGACGTGATCCATGTAGCCTCCCAAATCCGCATAGTCTCCCAACTTCAACGTAAACTCGATCGGCGCAACCAGCGCCGGAGTCGGAACGTACCCGAATGCACTTTCTGGCATGCGGCTCACGTCCACCATGAACGTGATCCCACCCCCCGGCCAGATATAGACGGGTGCCCCGCCGCAGGTGACCCGGGTCAGCCGATCGCGTACCGAATGCGTCAGCCGCACGGGATTCTCGGTCACGCCCGCTCGCAGCGATCCCCCAGCGCCGCCCATAAAAAGGACCGTGCACAGCGCGGGCTCGCAATTCTCCTTGATGCGCGCCACCGACTCGCTCAGCGTTCCGGGCAATTGCTTGCTCAGTGGCCGAAGGTTCTCGTCGAGTTCAAAATACGCGTGGTGCTCTCCCGTGGTGCTGACCATCAGAAGCCGAAGTCCCGGCCACGCGACTTTAGCCTTGAAGGGTTGCAGAATCGCCAGTGGATCTTCAATGTTGGTGCCGCCCCATGCGGTCCCCGGTTCCGCGACCTGAAAATACCGCCCGGGAGTGGACCGGCGTCCCTTAATCTTGATCCCCGTTGCCCGCACGCCCAGCAGTTTCCCGGCCTGATGTTCCGACAGAACGCCCGTGATGTGATCATCCACGACCACAACCTCATCCACTTTTCCAAACCACTGTTTGGCGAACATACCAATGGTCGCGGAGCCGCAACCCACCCGCATTCGCTCTTCCAGCACCTCGTCAATGACGGGAGGCTTCCCGGCCTGCACCACCACCGAAGCGCCCTCGTCGACTGTCAATTCCACAGCCTTGCCATTACACAGTTCCAGCAGCGCCTCGCAAGTGACGATGCCCTCGCGCCGGCTCCCGCCAGTCAGATGGCGCACTCCACCAAGAGACAGCATCTGCGACCCGTACTCGCTGGTGGTGACGTGTCCCACGGCCTCGCCTTGTGCTCGCACAACATTCCGTTCCGGCCCCAGGTGCCGGTCCGTATCGATCTTCACCTTCACGCCGCAGTAGCTGAAGATCCCTTCCGTGACCACGGTGACCATGTCCACGCCTTCGACTTCGGACGAAATGATGAAAGGCGCGGGCTTGTAGTCGGGATAGGTAGTCCCCGCGCCAATGGCGGTGACGAAGGTGCCCGGCCCGCCCACGATGTTGCCGTCCCACTCGTGCTCGCGGTCAAGAAAGGGAACCACCGAGCCGCCGCGTGCCAACGCCCGATCGAGCACTACGTGCGGATCGACCCGTACCAGTTGTCCGTCGCGGTTGCCGTAGCGGTCGCAAGCGCCCAGCCGCCCGGGTTTGATATAGCACAGGACCGGGCAAGCGTCGCAGCGGATTGCATCGTCGTCAGGCACGGTTGCCCCCGCTGTTCCGCGCTTCCAGAATCGCCGCTCGAATGCGGTCGGGAGTGGCGGGCACTCGCCGGGTCCTTACGCCAATCGCATCGTGAATGGCGTTCAAAATCGCCGGAGCCGTCGGGATCACCGCCTGTTCGCCAATCCCTTTCGCGCCAAACGGCCCAACCGGCGAGGGATCTTCGATCAGGATGGACTCCACCGGAGGCATGTCTCCCGCGGAAGGAATCAGGTAGTCGTGAAGATTCTCGCCCTGGCCCGGAAAGAATTCCTCCATCAGCGCGTGACCCAGGCCCTGCGCCGCGCCGCCTTCGATCTGTCCCTCAATAAGCGTTGGATTGATAGCCCGCCCCACATCGTGGGCCGCAGTAATCTTGAGCACCTGTACCGTGCCCAGTTCTGTATCGACGGCCACCTCCGCCATGTGTGCTCCGAAGCCGAACACCGCATACGGCACGCCCTGTCCATTCTCGTCGAGAGGGCTTGTGGGCGGATCGAACGTAGCCTCCACGGTCAGAACGTAGCCGTGCTGATCGAGCGGCAGCTTGTCCAGCGCAATGGTCTGCTCGCGCCCCCCGTCCCTTACCGTGACGCTGCCATCTCCCAACAGGATGACCGCGTTCTCCTGCGCATTCGCCAGCCGGAGGATGGCTGCCTGTAGCTTCGCCCCGGCCATGGCCGCCGCCTTACCAGTCACAAACGTCTGCCGGGACGCCGACGTCTTTCCGCAATCCGGCGTGATCGCCGTGTCCCCAGATACCAGATCAAAGCGATCGATCGGAACATTCGTTGCATCGGCGCAAATCTGCGTGACGATGGTATTCGATCCCTGCCCGATGTCGATCGCTCCCTGGTGCAGAGCGATCCGGCCGTCCGCTTTCAATCCAACGCGTATGGTCGATGGGTTGGGAAGGGAAGTATTGCCGCAGCCATACCACATTCCCGCAAGCCCCACTCCACGCCTGGCTGGGCCGGAAGCCCCTGCGTTGAATGCGGCCGCCTCAGCGCGCGCAGCGGCCCATTTCGGCCGCAAAGCTTCGAGGCACGCGCGGATCCCAACTCCCTCGCCCAGCACCTGGCCCGTAACCGTCGGCGAGTTGTCGTCAAGCGCATTGAGAATACGAAATTCGAGGCGATCGATTCCGATTCTGTCCGCGAGCTCGTCGTAGACCTGTTCCTGCGCGATCGCAGTTTGCGGCACGCCAAAGCCCCGGAACGCTCCGGCCGGAACCAGATGGGTATGCACCGCCCGTGTGACCGCTCTGTAATGCGGAACCTGGTACGGGCCGGAAGCGTGTACAGGCACACGTGCCGCCACGGTGGGCCCCCACGAGGAGTAAGCGCCCGTATTGAACTCGGCGGAAAAATCCAGCGCCACCAGCCTTCCATCCCTCGACGCCCCTGCCCGCAATCGCATGTGTGCCGGATGCCGCTTGGTAGTCGAAAGGATCGATTCGAACCTCGAATAGACCATCCGCACCGGCCTGTTCAGATGCCAGGCCGCGAGCGCCACAAACGGCTGGACCGAGAGATCGAGTTTTGAGCCAAAACCCCCGCCCACAGCAGTCGGGATGATCCGCACGGCCTCGGGTACAATCCCCAGGATCTTGGCGATATCCGAGCGATCCATGTAGGGCGATTGCGTGCAGGCCTGGACTTCGATGCCGTCGCCGACGCGTCGCGCGAACCCGGCCTCCGGCTCAATGTAGGCGTGCTCGACAAAGCCCGTCTCGTATTCGTCCTCAACCACGATATCGGCTTCAGCCAGTGCGCGATCGACATCGCCCCTTGCCACCCGTCCTCCCGTGAGGACATTATTCGCACGATTGGAGTGGATCAGCTCCGCGCCCGGCGCAAGCGCGGCGTCGACGCTCATCAGTGGCTGCAGTTCCTCCCACGTGACCGGGAAACTCGCCAGCTCAAAGCCTTCAACGGCGTCCTCTTCTCCCACGACGATCGCGATCGCTTCTCCCCGAAAACGCGCCTCGACCTGCGCAAACACCGGCTGGTCGGCGAACCGGGGAATCACGCCGTAACAGTCTTCTCCCGGCACGTCCTTGGCCGTGAACACGGCATGAATCCCCGGGTGGGTTGCCACGAACTCTTTGAGCTCTCCCAAACCGAAATCGGGACCGATGATACGGGCAGCGGATGGCCCGGACTGTGAGTGCGCCCGCAGGAATCTCATCAGCCCCGTACACCTCCGTGCCGTCCACCTTCTGCTGTCCATCCAATCGCACCAGGCGCGTTCCGACAGCATGGCCTGCATTCGGAGCTATTTCCATCTCACGCACTGCTCCGGCCTCGAGTACCGCTGTGATGATCTTTCGATACCCGGTGCAGCGGCACAGGACGCCGCCCAGTGCGTCCATGACCTCGTTCTCGGCGGGCTTCGCATTTTTTTCCAGCAACGCGGTCGCCGCGACTAGCATGCCCGGCGTACAAGCGCCGCACTGTGCCGCCCCGTGATGCAGGAACGCCTTCTGAAGCCGATCGAACCATGGCGGCCGGCCCGCCAATCCCTCGACCGTCGTGATCTCGTGACCTTCCGCTTGAGCTGCCGACACCAGGCAGGCGCAAACCGGTTCGCCGTCGAGCAGCACAGTGCAGGCGCCACAGTCGCCCGCGTCACATCCCACTTTTGTTCCGGTGAGGCCGAGATCATCACGCAACACTCTCGACAGCCGCTGCGCGGGCAACGTCGATACCGTTACCTGCTTTCCGTTGACCGTCAACCTCAACGCCGCTTGCAAGTCGCGCGGAATGGGCGTGGTGGCTAACAACTCAGTGGCCCTCCACGCACGCCTGGAGCGCACGCTTCACAAGAGTTACCGCCGCGTCGCGGCGATAGGCCGCCGTTGCCCGCACGTCGTTAATCGGCGACAGGGGCGCGATGTGTTCCGGCCCCACGAACTCGCCGAGTCCGGACGCGGTTCTTGCCCCTACGAGATCTTTTTCCAGTGCCAACAGGCGCTTTGCGACCGCCGAGCACGATCCCACCGCGATCCGTGCCTGCGCCACTCTGCCTGCGCCATTCACCTGTACCACCGCAGCTACCATCACGATGGAAATCACCAGGTAGCGTCGCGAACCCAGCTTCAGGAATGCCGAGCGGGCATCGTCAAGTCCGCGCGGCACGATGACTCGGGCCAGCATCTCATCGGGGCGACGCGCCGTTTTGCGATTGCCAACGATGAACTCTCCCAACCGCAGCCGCCGGGTCCCGGCTCGCGACGCCAGTTCCACTTCCGCGTCCAGCGCGAGCAGTGGCGGAACTCCGTCTGCAGCCGGTGAAGCATTGCAGAGGTTTCCCGCAACCGTGCCCCGGTTCTGGATCTGGACCGACCCTACTTCGCGGGCAGCAGCCTTGAGGGCGTCGAAACAGCGCGGAAGAGGGGCTCGAAGCACATCAGTCCAGGTCGTAAGTCCGCCAATGTGGATATGATCGCGCTCCATCGAAATGTCGCGCAGTTCGCCGATCGCGGAAATGTCCACGACCGGGGTCGACACCGGGCGCTCACCCAATGCCGGGAAGAAATCCGTCCCCCCGGACAGAATCTGCCCTCCATGAACGGCCAGCGTGTCGACCGCTTCAAGCAGCGTCCTGGGCCGGAAATACAAGTGTGGATCCCCTCGAGCGATCGGCCGAATGGTCGGCGGATGACGGGCTTGTGGTCAATTCTTATACGAGACGACCTTGCTTGTACAGAACCAGGCTGGTGGAGCGACGGGCGTCCCCACCCGCCGACGCGCCGCATGCACGGGAAGGATTAATACAGCATCCCGGCGATCGATGCCGACATCAGGTTGGCCATGGTGCCTGCCAGCATGGCACGTAGCCCCAGGCGCGCCAGATCCCCCCTGCGGTTGGGAGCCAAGGCCCCGATGCCGCCGATCTGGATCCCGATCGAACTCAAATTCGCGAAGCCGCACAAGGCAAATGTGGCAATCGTGAACGAGCGCGGATCGAGCATGCCCCTCTGCGGACCAAGCATCGAAAACGCCACCAGCTCGTTCAGGACCATGCGTGTGCCCAGCAAATTGCCGATGATCGGGCAGTCATGCCAGGGGATGCCGATCAGCCACGCGATGGGCGCGAACAGCGTCCCGAAAATTCGCTCCATGCTGGACGGGAACCAGCCGATACCAAAGTGCGCCAGCCCGTTGTGAACGCCCCCCAGCAGCCCGTTCATGAGCGCAATCAGGGCCAGAAATGAGATCAGCATGGCCGCTATGTTGAGCGAGAGATGCAACCCGTCCGTGGTGCCGCGCGCGATCGCACCCAGCAGGTTCTCACTCTTCTCGGCGGCCACCTCATCTTCACTCATCACCACCCGCCCGGCGGTCTTTGGCTGCTCCGTCTCCGGCACCAGCATCTTGGCCATTAGAAGCGTGCCGGGCGCTGTCATGATGACCGCGCTCAACAGATGCTTGGGATCGATGCCAAACGCGATGTAAGCCGCCATGATTCCGCCGGAAACGTGCGCCATGCCGCTGGTCATCACGGTCATCAGTTCCGAATGCGTCAGATCCGGAAGGAAAGGCCGAATGGTCAATGGTGCCTCGGTCTGTCCCATGAAAATGCTGGCGGCTACGTTCAGCGACTCCGCTCCGCTTGCGCCCATGACGCGAGTCATGACCTTCGCTACCTGCTTGATGATGAACTGCATCACGCCAAAGTGATAAAGAACCGCGAAAAATGCAGCGATAAAAATGATCGTGGGTAGCACCTGAAATGCGAAATAGAATCCCAGTGACGAACCTTGCTTCCCCAGTTCTCCAAATACGAACTTCGAGCCTTCAAACGAATAGCTCAGCAGCCGGTTCACCGCATCTCCCGCAGCCTGAAAAATCCGGCGCCCTATGTCCAACTTCAACACGAATAGAGCAAAGGCAATTTGCAGGCCCAGCCCCCAAGCCACCGTCTTCATACGGATTGCGCGCCGGTTGGTGGAGAACGCATACGCCAGGCCCAGCATGGTAAGAAGACCGAGAATCCCGGTAAATCGTCCCATTTAATTTTTCTCCCCGGACTTGGTGATGATGCGGTGAACCAGTGGCCGCTTATGGGTCGGAGGCGCGCTTCCGATTTCGAAACTTTCCGATAGCAATGCTTTTGCACGGGCGGCCAGTGCTTCCGAGTTGTAGTGAACGGTGCAGAGCGCCTCGCCCGCGGATACCGGATCGCCAACTTTCTTATGCAGCACGAATCCGACCGCCGGATCGACGGAATCTTCCTTGCGTTCCCGTCCCCCACCCAGGATCACGCAGGCGGTTCCGGCACGCTCGCACTGGATTGCGGAAATGTATCCACCCCGCGAACTGGTCACATCGGCTGTGTGTTTCGCCTGAGGCAGTCGCTTGGGATCGTCGATCACGCGCTCATCTCCACCTTGCAAGCCGACCATTTTGCGAAATCTTTCGAGCGCTTGTCCCGAACGAATGAGTTTCTCGGATAACTCCTTCCCCGCTTCGATTGTGGCAACGCGTTCCCCGAGGAAGAACATCCAGGCTGCCAACTCCATGCAAAGGTCGCGCAGGTCGGGCGGGCCCTCACCCCGCAGCACGTCCAGCACCTCGACCACCTCCAGGGCGTTGCCAACGTATCGGCCCAGGGGTTGATCCATGTCGGTAATGAGGGCGGCCATCTTCTTGCCCATGCGCTCCCCCGTCTCCACCATCAACTCCGCAAGGTAAGCCGCATCTTTCTCGTTCTTCATGAATGCCCCGGAGCCGGTCTTTACATCCAGCACCAGTGCGTCAATCCCCTCCGCCAGCTTCTTGCTCATGATGGAAGCGCAAATCAGAAATGGGCTCTCCACCGTGCCGGTGACGTCGCGCAACGCATAGAGCTTGCGGTCGGCAGGTGCGATCTCGGCGGTCTGGCCGATCATCGAGCACCCACAGGTTTCCAGTACTTTGCGGAACTGGGCGACCGGCAGATTCACGTTGAAGCCCGGGATCGCCTCCAGCTTGTCCAGCGTTCCACCCGTATGGCCCAGCCCGCGCCCGCTGATCATCGGCACGGTGAGGCCGCCGGCAGCGGCCAGCGGCGCCAGCACCAGCGAAGTTTTGTCGCCCACCCCGCCGGTCGAATGCTTATCGACTTTGCGCGTGGGCAGGTCGGAAAAGTCCAGCACCTCCCCCGAGTGCAACATCGTATTGGTGAGCGCCGCCGCCTCACCCCGCGTCATGCCCTTAAGTAAGGTCGCCATCAGCCATGCCGCGGCCTGGTAGTCCGGGATTTTGCCGGCGGTGTAGCCCCCCACCAGCGCCTCGATCTCGGGCACTGTCAGCTCGCCCCCATCCCGCTTCTTCCGGATGACGTCGATCGCTCGGATGGATGTGGGATTGCCCTCTCGTGACGAGCTCATTTAAGCCGGAATCCTTCCGGCAGAAGTTCCGTGATGTGCGCCTGCTGGTCGCCTTTCGCACCCTGAAAGTACACGATGGCGTCCGGTCCGAATTCATAGATCACCTGCCGGCAAGCTCCGCAAGGAGAGCAGGGAACCCCATGATCGTTGACGACCGCGATGGCTCTCACTTCGAGTTTGGGACCCGCATTTGCCACCGCCGAGAAAATTGCGGTGCGCTCCGCACAGTTTGTCATCCCGTAGGAGGCGTTTTCCACGTTACAACCGGAGAATATTTTCCCGGAAGCTGTCAGCAGGGCAGCTCCCACGCGGAACTTTGAGTAGGGCGCGTACGCGTTCTTCATCGCCGCTCGTGCGCTGCGCAGCAATTGTTTCCGCTGTCGATCAGAAACTTTCCATTTTCCCATAGAGTCAAACGATCAAAAATTTTGAAGAGGTCAAAAATCGTGGGCCTGATTGTAAACCGGGATGCAGAGTTGCAGAACTGTTTCTTGGAACCACACTTTTGTTATTGAAAGCTTCTGGAGGCCAACCCGAGCGACTCGGGTGTCCTCCCACCCAGAGGGCCCTAGTGTGGTCCGGTATTCCCGCCCAACTGGTCGGCCATCTCCTGCTCGGCCTTCGCCTCCGCGGGACGTCCAGTAAGCGTGTAGATGGCCGCCATCCGGCGATGGGGTTCGGGGTCCTGTGCGTTCAACTTGACGGCTTCCTTCAGGTAACGAAGCGAGTCGAAATACTGGCGCGTGCCCTGACTTCGCTGGGCAAGGTCGAGGGTGGTCGCATAGAGCAGTTCCACCGTCCCCGGATCCTGCGGATTGAGCTCATGCGCGTGCCGCAGCGCTTCATACGCTGGCGTCAGTTCGCCCATCTTCATTAAAACCGCCCCGTACAGTGAATTCAGTTGAAACAAATCCGGCCAACGCTTGATTGCCTCAGCGAGGGGCTTCCGCGCATTCTCAAACTGGTTGAGCTGGAAATAGGTCAGAGCCAGGTTGTATTGCATCTGGGGCGCTTGGGGCGCCAACTCGGCGGCCCTCTTCAGAGGCTTCAGCGCAGCTTCCAGATCTCCGTGCTGGCCGTAGATTGTTCCCAGTGCGGTAAGCTTTTCGGCATTGTCCGCATCGTACAACTGGTCACAAATCGCCCGCGCGGTGTCGCGAGGGCCCTGATCCAACTTCTCGCCGCATTCCGTCTTGATCCTGCTCTCGTTGGTATCCCTCTGGCGCAACTGCTGCGACAATGCCATGGACTTCTTTGCTTCTTCCTCCCGCCCCTGCTTGCGGTATACGAAGCCCAGCTGGTAAGGAATGCGAGAGTCCCGGGGAGCCAGCCGGGCGGCTTCCTTCAGCCATTTCTCCGCGTTGGACAAGTCACCCTGCTTGAAGTAGGCATATCCCAGGTAGTACGCGGTGTCGGGGAATGGCGGCTTGGCCACCGCTTTGTTCAGGTTGCGAATCGCGCCGGGGAAGTCAAGATTATCCAGGTCCATCCTTCCCAGGTAGTACAACACGTTGGGATGATCCCCCACCTCTCGCCGCACGATGTCGAATTGCCGGCGCGCTTCGGCCGCTCTGTGGGACTCGAAGAGCGCAACCGCCAATGGAAATCGGGCCCTGAGAACGAGGGTGGGGTCGGAAGCGAGGGCGGCCTGGAACTCCGCAATGGCCTCATCGTACCGATCCTGCTTCAGGGCGTCGTAGCCCTTGCCCAGGTGAGTGTCAGCAGACTGGGCGCCCGATGGTTTGGCGTGATTTGCTTCCTGGGACCTGGAAATGTGCGAACTGAGGAGCAGAAATGCAATCCCGGCAAACACCATCATGATTCTCGATTGAAACCGCTCAGTCCCCATGGCAGCCTGTGATGAGGGAATCATTATAGCTGCCGCTTTCGACTGGAGAAGCTGGCCCACGCGCGGATGTGTGCCTGGAGCCGGTCAACCTTGACGACCCGAAATGCGACTGTTAATTTCGGTTCTTCGCAGGAACCTTCAAGGGGGCATGGCTCTGAGTCGGCCACGGAAGACGGATCGTCCGGTGGATCTCCCCTCCGTGGATCAGGGTCGCCGCGATTTCCTGATCAGGTGCTGCCAGGGTGTTTCCGCCGCGTTTGCTCCTGCCAGTCTCCTCAGCTTTCCCTTTTCTCCCGGCTACTCCGCTCCTCCAAGTCCCTTCTCGGCCGACCCCGAGTTCCACCTGCATCCTCACTATCGCGCCAAGTTGCCGCTGGAAGCGTTGCTCCTCAAGACCCAGCCGGGACTCGACCAGTTCGTAACGGAAAAATATGCGGACCAGATCGCGGCAATCTTGGCGGAGTGGAGCGCGTCGCTGCGAAAGTCGCCGCAAGACACTCGAGCGCTTGAGAACGCGCTCGCCAAGGACTTCACCGGCGCATCCCTGAAAGCCCTCGCGTCGCGGCTGGTTCGCTCCCATGCCGCACTGGAGGTCCGCCAAAATCAGTTCGCGGACAAGGCTACCCTCGGACCGGATACATTTCTGGACGAGTTGAGAGCGACCCTGAACGTTTTTGCGGAGATCTTCGTCGCGGAGTTCCAGATCACAGCCATCGAGGCAACTCCCTCCTCCCATCCTGTCAATTTGCAGAGCCGTGTGCGCTACGAACTTGTCGGCTCAGGACGCAATTTCCACCGCGAGCAACGTGTCGGAGAGTGGGACCTCGAGTGGGAAGCGGTTTCGGGGGGTGAAGCCGCAGCGGAGTTCCGACTGCGCTCCTGGCGCGCACTCGGCGAGACCCAAAGCCACTCACCGGCGCCCGTCTTCGTGGATGTCGCAGCCCAGGCGTTTGGCGCCAGTGCTTCCTTCTCCGCGCAAATGCTGCACGGCTCCGACTACTGGCGCACAGTGCTAGACCAGGCTTGCGGCATCGACATCTACGGCCATAACGGGGTTGCCGTTGGAGACATCGACGGCGACGGCTTCGACGACGTCTATGTTTGTCAGCCCGCGGGCTTGCCCAACCGGTTGTATCGTAATCGCGGCGACGGAACCTTCGAAGACATAACTGAAGGTTCTGGACTCGCAATCCTTGAAAACACAGCCTGCGCGCTGTTTGCCGATTTCGACAACGACGGACGCCAAGACCTCGTCGTCGTCCGCACCGACGGCCCGGTGCTCTATCGCAATGAAGGCGCTGGCAAGTTTCGCAAGCAGCCGGACGCCTTTCACTTCGCCAAACCTCCCCAAGGCACGTTCACGGGCGCGGCCGTCGCCGACTATGATCGCGATGGCTATCTGGATATTTATTTCTGTCTTTACCTCTATTACCAGGGTGCCGATCAATACGAATACCCCTTGCCTTACTTCGACGCGGACAACGGTCCACCCAACTTCCTGATGAAAAATAATCGGGACGGAACGTTCCGCGACGTTACCGCTCAGGCTGGCCTCGATCAGAACAACACGCGTTACAGTTTTTGCTGCGGCTGGAGCGACTACAACCGCGACGGCTGGCCCGATCTCTATGTGGTGAACGACTTCGGCCGGAAGAATCTTTACCGCAACAACCGCAACGGTACCTTCATAGACATCGCTGCCCAGGCTGGCATCGAAGATGTCGGCGCAGGCATGAGCGTCTGCTGGTTTGATTACGACAATGACGGCGCTGAGGACCTCTATGTTGCGAACATGTGGACCGCGGCCGGCATACGCATCGCGACCCAGCAGGTTTTTCAAAGCGGCGCCCCCGAGAATATCCGGGCTTTCTATCGTAAACACGGCATGGGAAACTCCCTGTTTCGAAATGAAGCCGCCGAGAGGAGCCATAACCCGGCGTTTCAAAATGTGAGCGGTACTGCCGGGGGCGGGATGGGCCGCTGGTCCTGGTCGAGCGACGCCTGGGATTTCGATCACGACGGCTTTCCCGATCTCTACATCGCCAACGGCATGATATCCGGGCCCTCGCGCCCAGATCTGAACAGTTTCTTCTGGCGGCAAGTGGTGGCGAACTCTCCCGCCCAGGCCAAGCCTTCCACGGACTACGAGCAGGGATGGAACGCGCTGAACGAACTCATCCGCGCCGACGGCACTTGGAGCGGCTATGAGCGCAACGTCTTTTACACGAACAACCACGATGGAACGTTCTCCGACGTTTCAGCCGCTGTGGGCATGGACTTTGTCGAGGACGGCCGGTCATTCGCACTGGCAGATTTCGATCATGATGGGCGCCTCGAGGTTCTCCTGAAGAACCGTAACGCCCCGCAGTTGCGCCTATTGAAAAATGTCATCCCGGATCTACCGCCGTCGATCGCCTTCCGCCTTCGCGGCAGCAAGAGCAACCGTGACGCCATCGGTGCTGCGGTGACGGTAACGACCGAATCAGGCCATCAGACCCGGATGCTGCAAGCAGGATCCGGGTTTCTGTCGCAGCACGGTAAAGAAGTGTTCTTTGGACTGGGCGACGCCCAGGGTCCGGTGCGGGCTTCGATCCGATGGCCCAGCGGACTGGTGCAGGAACTCCACGATCTGCCCTTGAATTACCGCATCTGGGTGGAAGAGGGTGCAGTGCCGTCGCGCCTGGAAGCATTCACGAAAGCGTCAGCCGCACCCGAGGCTCAGGTTCGCGCACCTCAGCCAGTCGAGATGCTTCCGGACCTCGTCGAAACCTGGCTGCTCGCCCCCGTAACCGCTCCGGATTTTTCTTTGCCTGACTCCTCCGGGAAAGCGTGGACGCTCACGGCTCTTCGGGGCAGGCCGGTACTGCTCAATTTCTGGACCGCGCGCTCGGCGGCCTGTCAGAAAGATCTGGATCTGTTCGAACGTCATCACCAGCGGTGGGCCGGGCAGGGCCTGCAACTGCTCACCGTCAACGTCGACCATTCGCCGGACAGTGCCGGCTTGCGCGGGCTTGTCCAGCAACGACAGCTTGCGTTCCCTGTGGTCGGAGCCACGGATGACGTGGCCGGCATCTACAGCATTCTCTATCGCTACCTGTTTGACCGCCACCGTGATCTCAGCCTCCCGACATCGTTCCTCATCAACGCGCGAGGCGAAATCGTCAAACTCTATCAGGGACCCATGAACCCCGAGCAAGTGGAACGCGATGCTCAGCATATCCCGCAGACCGCGGCCGAGCGCCTGACAAACGGACTCCCGTTTGTCGGCGTGATCGATACTCCAGAGTTCCAACGCAACTATCTGTCCTACGGGTCGGTTTTCTTTCAGAGGGAATACTTTGACCAGGCGGAGGCGTCATTCCGATTGGCACTGCGCGACGATTCATCCAGCGCCGAAGCCGTCTACGGCCTGGGAAGCGTCTACCTGAAGCAGCACAAGCGAACCGAAGCGCGCGATAGCTTCGAACAGGCGACGAAACTGAAAGCCAGCTACCCTGAGACGCTGCCCAATGCCTGGAACAATCTCGGCCTGATCGCCACCCAGGACGGCCGGACCGAAGAAGCCGTCGGCTATTTTCAAGAAGCTCTCCGCCTCAGTCCCGATCACTTGATCGCCCTCGATAACCTGGCAAATGCCTATCGCCAGCAAAAGCGATGGGACGAAGCCCGCAACGTATTGCAGCGGGCTCTCGCTGCCCATCCGCAGGATCCGGAAGCCAACTACAGCCTGGGCATGGTGTATGCGCAAGCCAATGACACCGACCAAGCGTACGAGTATCTGCAAAAGGCATTGCAGTTCCGTCCCGTTTATCCGGAAGCTCTGAACAATTTGGGAGTGCTCTATCTGCGTACCGGGCGGCGGGACCAGGCGGTCAACAGTTTCGAAGAATGCATTCGCCTGGCTCCTGCATTCGATCAGTCTTATCTGAATCTCGCCAGAGTCCATGTTCTTGAAGGCGAACCCGACAAGGCCGGCGACGTGCTCCGAGAACTCCTCAAACAGCATCCGGACAACGTGCAAGCGCAAAAAGCGCTTGCCGAATTAGGTCACTAATCGACACCAACCATAGCGCCAAGCCTGTCATCCTGCGCGAAGCGAAGGACCTATGCATTTTGCAGTCCTGTCGTACTCGCTTCGTCTGTACTCCGATCGACTCTTGCCGCATGTCCCCGGGAACCTCCCTCCTCCCTTTCCACAGGGAGTATAGATAAAGTCGTGCCAGCATGAACTCGTTCTGCAAGCAGAGGACACTGGCGATGATGACGGGATTCGAGCGGTACACGAAGAAGACTCGGCGGGCAATGTTCTTGGAAGAGATGGAGCAGGTGGTGCCGTGGGGGAAACTGTGTGCGCTGATCGAGCCGCACTATCCCAAGCCGGGCAACGGGCGACGGCCGAAAGAACTGGAAAAGATGCTGCGGATTTATTTTGTGCAGCAGTGGTTCAACCTGGCGGACCCGGCGGTGGAAGAGGCTTTGTACGACTCGGCGACCCTGCGGCAGTTCGTGGGAATTGATTTGGGAGCCGAGCCGGTGCCGGATGAGACCACGGTGTGCAAGTTCCGGCACCTGCTGGAAGAGAACCATCTGGGGGAAGAGATTCTGGGGACGGTGAACCTGCATTTGCAAGCGAAGGGGGTGCGGATCACGACGGGCACGATTGTGGACGCGACCCTGATTCACGCACCTTCCTCGACCAAAAACCGCGAGCAGAGCCGGGACCCAGAGATGCACCAGGCGAAGAAGGGGAAGAACTGGTACTTCGGGATGAAGGCGCACGTGGGCGTGGACAGCAAGACCAAGATCATCCACACGGCGGTGGCGACGGCAGCCAATGTTTCCGATGTGGCGATGTTGCCGGATCTGCTGCATGGCGAAGAAACGCGGGTGTGGGGCGACGGAGCGTATCAGGGGCAAACCGAGGTGATCCGCGAGTGTGCGCCCACGAGCGCGGGATTTCACCCAGCGGCGCTGTCGCTACAAGGGCCAGATCGTGGATGAAGTGGCGTGGGCGAAGAACCGGACGAAGTCGAAGGTGCGGGCGAGGGTGGAGCACGTGTTTCAAGTAATGAAGCTGAAGTTCGGATTCGTGAAAGTACGCTATCGCGGGCTGAAGAAGAACGCGCACCGGCTGTTCGTTACCTGTGCGCTGGTGAATCTGTTTGTGAGCCGCAGAAAACTGCTCGCCGTAGCGTAGGCTCGTCCGGCTTCGCCCCGTACGCGCGGTTGCAACGGCGGTGCTGACCAGCTCCGCATCCGAGACCCGAACCGGCAGCGCGGTTTCCTGAACACTGTTGTTAGTCGACTTAGCATGAGCGCTTATTCAGAGTGTCCCTAGGGCCTGGCGGTCGTGCTTGCACGGGGCGTGGGCGCGGTCAGAAGATCCACCATCATCTTGTAGAGTTTCTCGGTGTCAAGGTCGACCTGGATCTCGACGGGCTGGACCTCGACCATCGGCTTGTCTCGATCCGTCCATGTCAGCGTGTTGCCGTACCCTGCCCCACGATCCAAGTCCACATCCATGAAACGCATTTCTTTTTTCGTAATCAGTGTCGGATCGAGCCATGCAGCCGCCGTCAATTCGTCCCAAAGGTAGTTGTATTCGCCAAACAGGCGTCCATATCTTCCAATGTACTGCGCCACGTTCGTGGTTCCTTTCTTGATCCGGTTGATCAACTCCATCGTCATTTTCGTCTTCACCGAGATGTCGACCGGAGTGCAGACTATTCGCTTCCATGGCGCTCGCAGCACAATGTGAGCTGCCTCCGGATCGAACCACAGGTTGAACTCATGTCGCGGTGCATTGGCGAACTCGGGATCAGCGGTCTGGGGATTCAGGCTTGCCCCCATGAAGATCAGTTCTTTCGCCAGCTTGGGAAACTCAGGATCGATCGAAATGGCGAGCGCGAGGTTGGTCATCGGCCCGCCTTCGTAAATCGTTATCTGCCCCGGAAACTTGTGCACCGTTCGCACTAAGAAGTGGGCCGCGTCTTCGTCGGCCGGCTTCGTGGTGGGCTTCCCTTCAGGCAGGTCGCCCAGCTGGTCAGGCGGATGATAAAAGCGTGGAGTCCAGGCTCCCAGCCACGTAATGGAGCCATAACGCTGCTCCCAGAGCTCGGTTTCCTGTTTTCGGCGAACCAGGGGGTACTCAGCTCCCGCCACGACTGGAATATCGGTGCGCCCGATGATTTCGAGCGTACGCAATGTGTGCGCAACCTCCGATTTGAGCCACGAATCGCCTGTTACGACCGTGATGCCCAGCACCTCGGTTTGCGGAGACTGGATCAGCAACAGGATCGACTGCTGGTCGGTTCCGGCTGGCCCAGCGGCGTCCTGATCGATGATGATCTTGCGCCTGCTGCTTTCCTGGGCCCAGCACATCAGGCTCGTCACCCACAAGACTGTTACGATCAGCGACTGCACCCGCCCGAACTTCATTCCTTGACCTCCCCCGAGATTCAAAATCGAAGTTTATTGCAGACGTGTGTTGTTCGTGCCGCCGCTGCGCGCATGGTTCCCGCCAACTGTGGCTACTGCCCCGACAGGCGGCCAATCAGCAACTCGAAGAATCTGGCAGAATCGACGTCCACGGCGACATTCGTGTTGGGAGCGAACTTGTCGCGCAATACCGGAGAAGTCTTCGTGGTCGCAAGCGTGGGCGCGGACCCGCGAATCGCTATATTCACAGCCGCTTGCTTCTCCGCATCCGGCCGCCGCCGCAGATCCCCGGCCGTTGGACTGTAGCCCAAGGTCTCCCCAGCCGTCAGTTCGCCCGTGGTTTCAACATCGACGTAGTATTCCTTCCATTTCAGCAGCGACGGATCAAGAAAGGCCGCCACCGCCAGGGAGTCGTGCATGTTCGGTCCGGCCAGGAACCCCTGTTCGCGGTTGTGGTCGATCGCGTGCCGGGCAATCTTCGCCGCCGCCTGGCTGACGGGGTTTTGCGCGGACTCAAGCACGCGCACATGCTCGTCCGTAAGAGAAGTTTTCCGCGTCACGTCGAGACCGACCATGGTCACTGGGATTCCCGATTGAAATACAACGCGGGCCGCTTCCGGATCAACGTAAACATTGAACTCCGCCGCCGGCGTGATGTTGCCTCCGGAGAGCGAACCTCCCATCATGACGATGCCCCGAATCATCCCAGCCAGTTCCGAGTCCATGTTCAGTGCCGTCGCTACGTTAGTGAGTGGGCCGATGGTTATCAGCGTCAGCTCGCCGGGATGCTTGCGCACGGTCGCACGAATGAATTCCGCGGCGGGTTCGCTCGCTGGTCTGCGTTTCGGCTCCGGAAACACTGCCCCTCCCAGTCCGTTCTCGCCGTGCGCGTACGCCGCCGTCACCAGTCGGCGCACCAGGGGCCCCTTGGCGCCTGCGGCCACTGGAATATCCGTTCGGCCGGCGACCTCCACCATGCGCAATGCGTTCGGAAGGGTCAGTTCGAGCGGTACGTTGCCAGCGACCGCCGTGATGCCTTCAATCTTCAGTTCCGGTGAGCGCATAGCCAGAAGCAGAGCGAATGCGTCATCCACTCCCGGGTCGGTATCGATGATGACCCGGAACGGGCCGGAACCCGCTGGACGCTCCCCAACCCCTTTAGACGATTGCCGGGAGCCTAGCGCAGCACCTGTCAGACCACCCGCCACCAGGGTAGCTGCAGAGGATGTCATGAACTGCCGCCGAGTAATGCCAAACCTTCGCTGCCAATCCATCCCGTGCCCCCTGTCTTACTTCAGGTTTCGCGGCGGTTGAGTCATCAGTTTGATGTAAAGATCGTAAAGCTTCTTCGTGTCGACATCGAATTGAACTGTCGCCTTCCTTTCGTACGGTGGCAACTCCGTTCCCGTATCCCAGAAAAGTGTCTGCCCGTAACTGGGGCCGTGGCTTACGTCGATATCGACGTAAAGCTCCTTTTGCCTTGTAATGATCGAAGGGTCGACCATGGCCGCCGCAGAAAGTTCGTCCCACATGAAACTCTCCACGGAATATTCCGTGAGGTAGCGAGCGATCGGAGTCTCCGATTTCGCAATGGCCGCTTTCACTGCGGGGTTCACCGTTGTCTTTACCGAAATATCGATGGGCGTGATGGTGATGCTCTTCCAGGGTGCGCGCATCACGATGCGTACCGCTTCCGGATCGAACCACCAGTTAAATTCGCGGCGGCCGTCGATGCTGTTGATCCCGCCGTTGTCGGCGTACATGCCGCTCCCCATCAGGACAAGCGATTTCGCGAGTGTCGCCACCTCGGGATCAAGCCGCAATGCCAGCGCGATGTTGGTCAGCGGACCGCCGGCCCAGATGACAACCTCGCCCGGATACTTCCGCACGGTGCGGATCATGAAGTCCGCTGCAGTTTCGTCGAGCGCCTTGATGTGCGGTTCGCCCTCAACCAGTGCGCGGGACAACGCCCGGCTCGTGATACCCAGCGCGGAAGGCTGGTGGAGTGCCCTCCGGGCGCTTCGAGAAATCGCTCCAGCAGCCTTTGTAACGGAACTTGCCGTATAACGCCTCCCAGCGCTCCGTTTCTTCTTTGGAGTTGAGAAGAGGGAACTCGGCACCCGCAATGACCGGAACGTCGGTGCGGCCGGCGATCTCGAGCAGGCGGAGCGTGCGCCTTGTTTCCTCCTTGACCCACTGGTCGCCGCTGACCGTGGTGATGCCCAGAACATCAAATTTGTCCGATTGCAGGAAAATCAGGATCGACTGCATATCGGTAGTGGCTGGTCCGCGCGCGTCCTGATCCACGATGACCTTGATCTTCTGGGCCTGCAAGGCGGCCGTAGCCGTCAAGACCAGGGCAGCCGCCAGCACAGCAACAATGTTTCGTGCCTTCATGTGGAGGTTCCTCGATCTGTTTGATCTTGCCTTGCGCGCTTGGCTGGAAGACAACCCCGATCGTCCAACTTGCCGCCGGAAGGCATCGCATTGTAAAGCTTGATTGCAGGCGCTGCCAAGATTTTCGCCCGCCGTTTGAAACTCCGACCGCGGTTTGCGGATGGCGCGAGCGCGCACTAGAATGTCCGCGTCTGCTTTTGCTCTCTCCGACTGGAGCCATGGGCCATTTCCGTTTGAAGGCACGGCATCATTCCCTCCGCCGCGTGGTGTTCGCGGAAGTCCTGTTGCTCGCTCCTCTCGTGGCCCTCGCTCAATCTCCCGCGCCTCCCAACTCGGCTACCGTCCACGGATTCGTGCGGGATTCCCGCGGTCTCCCGGTTCCCGCGGCTTCTGTTCACCTGCAACGGCAGGGCGCGCTGCAAGTCGTGACCGTACTGACCGATTCGAAGGGCGCCTATCGCTCGGCAGGACTGCGCGAAGGCGCCTATACGCTGCGGGCCGAGAAGACAGGAGCCGGTGAGGTAAGCGTCGGACCGCTCGACCTGGGAGAAAGACAAGTCCGGGAGATTGATCTCACGCTGGTGGCGCCGGTGGTTCAGCAAGGCCAAAGCACTTCTGCCGGAACTCCCGAGTTCTTCGATGAGCCTCAGTTCACCGTGGCGGGTGTCACCGACGCCACGAATCACGGAGGACACGGCTCCGACACAGTTTCGCGAACCACCCAATCCCTAGCCAAGGACGTTGTTACCCTCGACAAGGACCCGTCTGTCGCGCGCCCAGCTCCTAATGTCGCCAAAGAACGATCCTTACGCGAAGCGGCGGCTCGCGACCCGGGAAGCTTTGAAGTGAATCAGCAATTGGGAATCCTGTTGGCTCGCGGCGGTCGGACGCGCGAAGCTCTTCCATATCTGGAGCGGGCCCACCAGAGTCGTCCCGACGACTACGAAAGCGCCTACGCATTGGCACAAGCCTATATGGACCTCGGCAACTATGATCAGGCGAGCGCCACTGCCCTCTATCTGCTTGCTAACCAAGACCAAGCCGCCCTGCATCACTTACTGGGAGACCTCGAGGAGAAGCGGAAAAATCCTCTGCAGGCCGTGCACGAATATCAGCGCGCCGCGGAACTTGACCCCAGCGAGCCGAATCTCTTCGATTGGGGAACCGAACTCCTGACCCATCGCGCACTCGAGCCCGCGCTGGAGGTCTTCACCCAGGGCAATCGCTTGTTCCCGCAATCTGCGCGGATGCTGGTCGGCCGGGGCGTGGCCTGGTATGCCAGCGGATCTCCCGAGCTGGCGGCGAAGTACCTCTGTCAGGCCTCGGATCTGAATCCTGCAGACCCGAATCCCTATTTAGTGTTGGGCAAAATGCAGATTGTGGACACCTCCGAGTCGCAGGCGGTTCTTGCCAGGCTGGAGCGTTTCGCTCGCCTCCAGCCTGATAGCGCGCCGGCCAATTACTACTATGCCCTCGGCCTCTGGAGGCGCCGGCAGAGTTCGGAGAATCGAGACTCCCGGCTGCAGGTTGAATCGTTGCTCGAGAACGCGGTCCGGCTGGATCCCAAGCTTGCGCCCGCTTTTCTGCAATTGGGTGTTCTCTACGAAGAGCAGGCGGAGCTTCCCAAAGCGATACCCGCCTATCAGAAGGCGATTGCAGCCGATCCGCAACTGGCAGAGGCCCATTATCGCCTGGCACATGCCTACCGGCGAACGGGAGATCAATCAAAAGCTGCGGAAGAAATCAAGCTATACGATCAGATTTCCAAGAAATCAGCCGAGCAAGTGGAGCGCGAAGCGCGCGAGATCCCACGCTTTGTTTATACTCTCCGCGACTCGAAGTCACCGGCGCGATCGCAGTAGGAACAAGCCGTCTGCGACCGAGCGAGTCTGCTGTCGGTATAAGCCTATAGCTGCTCAGCGGGGGCCTTCCCTGAACGACAATTTGCTCGATCGCTATTTCAAACTCACTGAAAACCAAACTACGGTCCGCCAGGAACTGTTCGGGGGCCTGACCACCTTCATGACCATGGCCTACATCGTCGTGGTCAATCCCCAAATCCTGGCGCAAGCCGGAATGCCCGCCGAAGGCGTGGTCTTTGCCACCTGCATTTCCGCCGCGGTGGCCTCTCTCGTCATGGGTCTATACGCGAATTATCCCATTGCCATGGCCCCTGGCATGTCCCTGAATGCGTACTTCACCTACTCGGTATGCCTGGGCATGGGGATTCCCTGGCGCACCGCGCTGGGAGTGGTCTTCTTCTCAGGCGTCCTGTTTGTCCTGCTCACCGTCACCCGTGTGCGCGAGCAGATCGTCAATGGCATTCCGAACTGCCTGAAACACTCGACCGCCGCAGGGATTGGCATGTTTATCGCCTTTGTTGGCCTGCGCAACGCAAAGCTGGTGATCGCCAACCCCGTCACCTTCGTGGGAATCGGCAATGTATCGCAAGCCGAGGTGCAGGCCGCCTGCTTCGGGATCGTGCTGACCCTGGTCCTGATGGCGCGCAAAGTAAATGGAGCGATCCTGCTGGGCATTGCGGGCACGACCCTTTTCGGTATCCTGCGCCGCATCGCGCACTGGCCGGCCGCATGGGTGTCCATCCCGCACCCGGCCAGCACCTTCCTGCAACTGGACCTGCGGGCCGCCCTGCACTTGGGACTGCTCGAGATCATCTTTGCGTTCCTGTTCGTCGACTTGTTCGACAATGTCGGAACGCTGGTCGGCGTGTGCGAGCAGGGCGGCTTCGTCAAGGACGGCCGCATCCCGAGAGTAGGCCGCGCGCTGCTGGCCGACGGTGTGGGCACGATGTTCGGAGCCCTGACGGGCACCTCCACCGTGACCAGTTACATCGAGAGCGCGGCCGGGGTCGCCGCAGGAGCCCGCACCGGGCTCAGTAACGTTTTCGTAGCGGCGCTGTTCCTGATGGCCGTCTTCTTCTCTCCGGTGGCCGGTGCGATTCCTGCCTTTGCCACTGCCCCAGCGCTGATCCTCGTCGGCGCACTCATGACGCAATCGATCGCGCAGGTCGCGTGGGCCGACTTCACCGAGGCCTTCCCGGCGTTCCTGACCATGCTCGCCATGCCGCTCACCTTCAGCATCGCGACCGGTCTGAGCCTGGGAGTGATTGCCTACACGATCGTGAAAGTCGGGAGCGGACGCTACCGCGAGGTGAGCGTGGTCCTGTGGATTCTCACCGTACTCTTTATCCTTCGCTACGTCTACCTCGCAGCCGCGTGATGTGCGCGTCGGAAATCGCGAGGCCGCCGGTACCGGCAACGATTCGGCGGACACACCAGACGTGCTGGTAAAGCGAGTGAGTTCGCTTGTCTTAGCGGTGGGAACCCAAAGACAACCAAGGGCAGGCTTCAGCGTTCCCGATTGATCTCGGGTACACCCAGCCTGCCCAAAGATGAATTGCCCGGCTCGCTCGCCTTAGAACTGTAGTTTCAGGGCGAACTGAACCAGACGTGGATTGTTCACCGTGCTGTTTGCAACCCCAAAGGTTGCGATTGAATTCACGTCCTGCAAACCGTTTCCGGACGAGCCTCCCAGGAAATACTGGGGATGGTTGAACAGGTTGAAGAACTCTGCCCGGAAATCGAGCGACGTGCCCTCGTGCAACATGAAGCGCTTGATCAGCGAAAAATCAGTGTTCACAAAACCCGGCCCATAAAGCGGCGCACGCGACAAGGGGCTGAGCTGACCGAAAGGCGCGTTGTCATAGGCGCAGGCATTGAACCAAACCGTAGACGGCCCGAGCTTGTCCGGCGCGAGTCCTCCCTGGGAAACGGTGGTCGCGCAGCCCGGATTGGCTGTGTTCCCTTGAACCGCGCCCGGTTTATGCGGATCGGCAATCTGGATCGGACGGGTGATGTTGGTTCCATTTTGTGAGAACTGCACCTGAGAGTTGTTCGTGCTCGCAACCAAAAACAGCGGGAAGCCCGAAGAGACTCTTTCAATGACGTTTACCGACCATCCTCCAAAGACCTGGTTGACCGCCCCATTCCAGTCGCTGCCGAACTGCTTGCCCCGCCCGAACGGCAAGTCATACAACACGCTGGCCGTAAACTGGTGAGTAAGGTGAATCTGAGACAGAGCCCAATCAAGTTTATTGGATCCGGGCAGCGGCCAATAGGTTGAGCCGATGTTGCTGCCCAAGCCGTCCGCTAATCCGCTATCCAGGGCGCGCGAGTAGGTGTAGCCCAACAACGCATACAAACCGTGCCGCGCGCTCTTGGTTTCAGCCTTCGCTTGCAAGGAATCGTAACGGGTCGCTCCATTGTCTCGGATGGCGTACACCGTTACGAATGGATACTTCTGCTTCGCAAAAGCCGCTCCGCAGCCCAAGGTGTACCCCGCCGAGCCGCAGGCCGCGGGTTGGCTCACATTCTCATTCAAGAAACTGCTCAGAATGTGCGATCCGCGCGAGCCCGCGTATCCGACCCTGAACACCACATTGCCGGGCAGTTCGCGCTCCACGTTCAGGTTGAACTGCTGTACCCGCCCCTGTTTGAAGTCAAAATTCTGCGAGTTTACGTTTCCAGACAAACTGTCCGCCGCCGGCGGAGACGTAGCAAACTGAAAACCATTCGAGATAATCATGTTCGGCCCACCGGCAGCGCAAGAGCCCCATTCGCCGCACTCGTACATGCCGGGGTCGGTACCGCCGGTGTTCCCGCGGGACACAGGTCCGGAAAAAGAAGGAACCGCCCGCCGTCTCATCGTAGAACGGTGGATTCTGCCAGAGCCCTTGTCCGCCCATGTTCCACGAGGAGTCGTGGAAGATCGCATACCCGGCACGAATCGACGTTTTCTGGCTGCCACCCGGCTGCCACGCTAAACCAATACGTGGTTCGAACGCGGTTTTATCAAACTGTATTCCAACTCGTCCATCCGAATTCTGTCCCGGGACCAGGTATGTGCCGGTGTCGAAATTGAAATTCGACTGTCGATTTTCCGCTTCTACAACCGGGGTAACCAGGGCCCATGCCAGCCCGATGTTGAGGGTCAAGTTCTTCGTGATCCGCCAATCGTCTTGAATAAATGGGCGGAAGAGCTTCCAGCGCCGCCCAGTGGTCGCACCGAAAAACGTCTGATCATGAAGAGCAAGGTCAGTCATTCCCAGAAGGAAATCAGCGGCGTTGTCACCACCCCCAGAAAAAGCGCTCGCGACCCCGGAATTCACTCCCACGGCGCTGCTCCACCCATTCGTAAACACCCAGAAGCCATCCTGGAAACCGTTAGTCAGCACGTTCAACTGGTTCGCACGAATTCCGCCACCGATCCGGATGTTGTGGTTGCCGCGGATCATGTCAAACGAATCCGAGATGGAGAACACGTTTGAACCGCCCTGGAAAGGCGCAAAGCCGCGGTCACCCAGCGCCCAATAGGGGCCTCCAATCTGAGCGATGTTGAGCCCGCAACTAATACAGTCCTTCGTCGATTGCGACAGCCCGGAGGAACCACGCCCAGGAGGGACAGCTGCTATCAAGGTTCGCACCCGGAACGCCCAGCCTCGCCGATTCGCACGACCGGTCTCCGAATGACAGGATGTGATTAAAAATCCAGTTGAACCCGGCATTAATCTGGTTGATCGTGCGGTCCGAGAACACGTGCGTTTCCGAAAGCGCCAGGTTTCGTCCGTGATTGGTGATGTTCTGGGTGCTCGCGAATGCGCTGGGAGCCGCAAATCCGGGCGAACCCCCGGGATAGACACAACCGCCTGGTCGTAGCTGAACCGCCCGTACATTGAGTCTTTGCTCGAGAAGTTGTGATCGATGCGAACATCGAATTCCCCTTCGTCGAGCTTTCTCACCGGTACATTGGTGAAGTTAAAGCCTGAGCCTTCTGCGCTCGGTACGGTTCCCGGGTATAGACCAATCATCGCGGCTGCGACTGGGTCAATCAACTGGCTGGGAATTATGTTGCACGGTGTCCCGCCGGTCTGCGATCCGTCTGAATTCGGCGTCACGGGCGTGGTCCCGTTGCACTTGAAAGGGTCCCGCGAGGCCCCAGCACCCGTGACCGAGGTGGTGTACGGATTGAAAAGAATCTGACTCGTCACCGGCTGCCCATACAAATCCGCCGAGAAATCCCCCGTCCGCATTGCCGCCGTCGGCACAAATCCGTTGAACGGCACGCCTTTCCGCTGCCTCTTCCCCTGGTAATCGATGAAGAAAAAGGTCTTATCTTTCTCCAACGCTCCGCCGAGCGCGAAGCCAAACTGGTTCAGATTGAATTTTTCTCGAGTTGCCGAACGCGCACCCCGCGCATCGAGGGACGTGTTTCGAAAGAACTCGAACAGCGAACCATGGAGGCGGTTCGAACCCGATTTCGTCGTCACTAAAACCGTCGGACCCGCGCGCGTCCCCATTCCGCCGAATAGGTGTAGGTCAAAACCTTGAACTCCTGGATGGCGTCAATGGAAGGTAGAATCGAGATTCCGCCACCCGTTAATTCATTATTGTCATTGCCGTCCAGCAACCAGTCCGTGCTGCTCGGCCGCGATCCACCCACCGACAGCGAATACGATCCTCGAGTCGAGACTTCGCTGCTGGTACCGCCATTGAAGAAACTGTTGGGGTTGGTCTCCTGCGTAACGCCCGGCGTCAACGTGGCTAACTGCACGAAATCTCTTCCGTTGAGTGGCAGGTCCGCGACCTGCTCGGACGTGATCACCTGACCAAGGGCCGGACTCGTGGTCTCGACCGCCACCTCCGTCGCGCTCACCTCCACCGTCGACGTCACCGACGCCGGCGCCAGCGTGAAATTCAGTTCTCGATGTTCATCGACTTGCAGCCGGACATCCTTCTGCTCCACCGCCTGAAATCCCTGCGATTCAACCCGCAGCGTGTAATTCCCAACCGGCAACAAAGGGATCAGGTAGTTCCCGTTCTCGTCCGCTTTCGATTGGCGTTCAGCAGACGTGCCCTGGGACGTTACCCGCACGGCGGCTCCCGGAATGACCGACCCGGTTTTATCGGAGATAGTCCCAGAGAAACTACCGGTCGCCTGACCGTACAAGAGCGGAGAAATTGTCAGCAGGAGTGAGCAACAAAAGACAAGCAGCAGCGCTTTTCTGTTCAGCATGAACATCCCCCTAGAGACCTCACACCGAATAACGACCAGGACGCTTCCTTCCCCACGAAACGTTGGAGGTCCCAGATCGGAGTGCGCTCATATAACTGGATTTAGCCCTGTGAAGTCAAGCGTTTTGTGCCGGACTCGCAAATTCCGCAAGCACCGCTATCACAATTTTCACTTGAGCGAGGGCGAGCCAACGCGGTTTTCATTTCCCATCTCAATTTGATCTGCAAACTAAAACGATTTTGTTTCCGGATAGAAGCCCGAAGAACGGTCATGAGCGCGATGCTCCCGTGCGGGCGAGCGCAACTTGAAAACTGCACGCAACCTAGGACGCGCCGCGCGCCCTCCACTCCGCATCGTAGCGAGCGCGGTCATAGAAAGACTTCTGCGTGCCGACCCCCATGGTCGACAGCCCGGCATAAAGGTTCGCCCGCCGTACCGCCTCGCGCTCCGGCAATCCTTCGCCCAGAAACACGGCAAAGCTGCCGATGAAAGCGTCCCCGGCTCCCGTACTGTCCACGCTCTTGACCGTGAACGCAGGGATATGCTCCATGCCATCGCGGCCCGCCAGCAGCGAACCATTGGCCCCAAGCGTAAGGATCACCCGCTTGACTCCACCCGCCAGCAGCTTCTCGGCACATTTCTTCGCGTCGTCGACGTTGCGCACCGGCATCCCGGTAATCGTTTCCGCCTCGCTCTCGTTGGGAACAAAATAGTCGAGTCCCTCCAGCGCTTTCAGATCGACCGCCTGAGCTGGGGCAGGGTTGACGATGCACCGAATCCCGTTCGCATGCGCGAAGCGGACGCTGTAATAGACGGTCTCCAGCGGAATTTCAAATTGCAGGACCATGCAATCGACCGTCTTGAGCAGGTCCGCGGCGGCGTCGACATCGGCGGGTTTGAGCCGGTCATTTGCCCCTTTCACCACAAAAATGCGATTTTGCCCATTCGGTTCCACAAAAATCGGCGCCACCCCGCTCGACACGCCTGCGATCTGCTTCACGTGCGTGGCGTCGATACCGAGCTTTTTGAAGTTTTCAATCGTGGCCGGACCGAACAGATCATCTCCCACCCGCGCGACCATAAACACTTCCGCGCCGCACAAGCGCGCGGCCGTCGCCTGGTTGGCTCCCTTCCCGCCAAAGCCCAGGTCAAACGAATCGCCAAAAATCGTCTCCCCGGGCTTTGGGAAGCGGCCGGTGAAGGTGGTCAGGTCGATATTCGCACTCCCCACTACTGCAATCCGCGGACGCTTCGCCATAGGGTTCACAAAACTCGATCGACTTGCTGGAACTGAAAGTCCGAGGGTGAAAGTGAAGACGGGCGAGTCTAGTCAGCGGTCTGCAGGATTGTCAACGGCCCGTGCCGCTTGAAACTCTCGAGACAGGTTGTTTTGCGGCAAAGCTGACTGCTTCGAAGAAGCGCGTCAGCTTCTCGCGGTCCAGCTTCCCGTTGGTGCGCACGCCGGAACAGAGATCCAACCCGAAGGGAGCCACTGCCTTCATCGCCTGCCCGACGTTGCTCGCGTTCAGGCCTCCGGCAAGAAAAATGGGGATGTTAACCTGCTCGCGGATCCGCAGGCTGAGGCTCCAGTCGTGACTGCGCCCAGTTCCTCCCAGTTCCTTGACGGCGAGAGCCGGGTTGCCGGAATCGAGCAGAATCGCGTCCACCGAAGAAGCAATCGCAACTGCTTCATCAAACGACTCCGGCCCTGTGACATGGATGACCTGCACGATCGAAATGCCCGGCAACGCCGATTTCAGATCCTCCGGCGAACCCGAGGCGAGACGGTCGCACAGCTGAATGCAGTTCGTCCCACAGCGGCGCTGTTGCGCGACGATTGCCTCGACCTCTTGTTTACTGGTCAGCAAAAAAGAGCCGATCGGCGGAGGTATCGTGGCGGCAATCTCGGCAATACGATCTTCACCAATCACCCCTGGACCGCTCGGCATCGCCGATACCAGGCCGAGCGCCGATGCGCCGCATGCAATTGCCAGTGCGGCTTCCTCAACCGTGCTGATGCAACAGATTTTGACGCGCGGAGCGTGCGTGGGACCCATGCTGTTCCGCTATTCCCCGTAGGGCACCCAGATGTTCTTGACCTGGACGGCATGCTGCAAAAACCATCGGCCTTCGCCTTGTTTCGCGTCGAACCAGTTGATCGCGCGGCCTTCGTTGGTGAACACCTGCTTCAGGTTTCCGATCGAGAACGATTTCGCCGCCACTGCACTCGCCTCATCCCCGAAGCACCAGAGCGCGTCGACGTCATCGTGCTCCGCCAGAACTTTGAGCAGCTGCGACTGGTAGCCCGTAACGATATTCACAGCGCCGGCCGTCAAATCGCTCGTGTCGAAAAGTTGATATAAGTCTCCGGTAATGAGCGGATAAATCTCAGAAGGAATGACAATCGCCGTATTGCCCATCGCAAGAACGGGCATGCACCATCGACAGAAATCCAAGCAGCGGAGTCTCCCGGGGACAGATGATGCCCACTGTCCCGACCGGTTCGTTCATGGCAATCGCAATGTTGCGAAACGGCGGATTGTGCACCGCGCCATCGAATTTGTCCGCCCACGCCGCATACGAGAAGATGCGCTCGATCCCGGCGTCGACCTCAGCCGTCGCTTGCGTGTCTCCAACAGCCCGTGCCAGTCGGCCCCTGATCTCGTCCCGCCGCTGCGAGAGGTTCTCCGCCATGTAGTAAAGAACCTGCGCACGGTTGTGCGCCGTGCTCTTGGACCAGCCGGAAGCCTTGCGGGCCGCTTCGACCGCATTGCGGATGTCTTTGCGATTGCCCAGCGGAACTTCGCCCAGCGACTGTCCGTCCCGGCCCCGCAATCGCATGGAGTAGCCGGAATCAGGCCGCGCCTGCTTGCCGCCGATGTAGAGCTTCACCGTGCGATCGATGGCGGGGATTGCAGCATCGCTTTCGGGCTCCGCCCCTTCGGCGGGAGATGGCTTCGCCGCCGGTAGAGCCGGCGCGCTCTTGAACCACGCGGGTTCCAGATATTCCAGCAACCCTTCCCGGCCGCCTTCCCGGCCGAATCCACTTTCGCGATAACCGCCAAAGCCGCACGCCGCGTCGAACAGGTTCGTACAATTCACCCAAACCACGCCTGCTTTGATCTGCGACGCTACCTGCGAGCGCCACGTTAATGTTCTCGCTCCACACGCAGGACGCCAACCCATACACCGTGTTATTGGCCAGCTCAACCGCCTCGGCCGGAGTCCGAAACGTCATCGCTGCCAGCACCGGGCCAAAAATTTCCTGCTGCGCCACGATCGAGGTCGGATGAACGTTGCTCAGCAGCGTGGGAGGAAAATAGAGTCCCCGGGAGGGCATCGCGATTGGCGGCTGCCAGCAGGTTGCGCCCTCAGCAATGCCCTGATCCACCAGGCGCTGAATGCGACTCAGTTGAACCCGGTCGACAATCGCGCCGATGTCAATGGCCTTATCCAGCGGCGGCCCCGCGCGCAGCGTGCTCATGCGATCGCGGATTTTCGCAATTAGCGGCTCGGCAATGCTCTCCTGCATCAGCAGGCGCGAACCCGCACAACACACCTGGCCCTGGTTGAACCAGATGCCGTCCACCAGGCCTTCGACCGCCCCATCCAGATCGGCATCGTCGAAAACGATGAACGGAGATTTGCCGCCCAACTCGAGCGAGAGCCGCTTGTGACTCTGCGCCGTCGCGCTGCGAATCGCGCGCCCCACTTCGGTCGAACCCGTGAACGCTATCTTGTCGACGTCGGGATGCTTCACCAAGGCCTCGCCCGTCGAACCATCGCCCGTGACAATGTTGACGACCCCGGCTGGAAGCCCGATCTCCTCACAGATTCCTGCAAACGCCAGGGCGGTCAGCGGAGTGAACTCGGCAGGCTTCAGCACGACCGTGTTCCCCGTCGCCAGAGCCGGCGCGATCTTCCACGCCAGCATTAGCAAGGGAAAGTTCCACGGAATAATCTGCCCCACCACGCCGCAAGCGGTGAACTCCGGAAACTCCTGCTTCAGAAGTTGCGCCCATCCCGCATGGTAGTAAAAATGTCTCGCCACCAGCGGAATGTCGATATCGCGGCTCTCGCGGATCGGCTTTCCGTTGTCCATCGTCTCCAGTACCGCGAGCAGACGAGAGTGCTTCTGTACCTGTCGCGCCAGCGCATAAAGATAACGAGCGCGCGCATGTGGGCTCAGCGCCTGCCAACTGGGAAACGCGGCCCGAGCAGCCTTCACCGCCGCGTCCACGTCGGCGGGCGATCCCTGCGCCACGCTCGCCAGCTTGTCCCCGGTGGAAGGATCGGCCGTGTCGAAGTATCCCCCAGCGGACGGTTCAATCCAGTTTCCGTTGATGAAATGTCCGAACCGCCGGGAGCGCCGGTCGAGCCATGTGAGCGCCTCTTTCGACTCTTCCGGCGCAGGGCCGTACTCCATGGTGACAAACTTTTCAGCAATGCTCATGCGAGTCTGCCCGGATCCTCTTTTACCTGCTAAGCGATGGGATGGCGGTAGTCCGCCGAGTAGCGCCCGGTCGCGTGAAATTCCAGTTGCCGCTCAATGTCGTTCAACAGCCCGCTCGCGCCAAATCGGAAGAGCTCTGACCTCATCCATGCCAAGCCGAGTTCTTCTTTCATCAAGGCCAGCCATTCCGTGGATTGCTTGGCCGTGCGGATGCCGCCGGCCGGCTTAAAGCCAACCGCCATCCCGGTCTCCTGAGCGTATTCGCGGATGGCGCGCGTCATGACGAAGCCAACCGGCAAGGTCGCATTCGTCGGTTCCTTGCCGGTAGACGTCTTGATGAAGTCCGCTCCCGCCATCATGGCGACCAGGCTCGCACGCGCCCACATTGCGCAGCGTGAGCAAGTCGCCGGTTCCGAGAATCACTTTCATGTGTGCCGGACCGCAAGCTTGTTTGAACGAGGCGATCTCGTCGTAAAGCTCCTGCCAGCGTCCGCCGAATACATGCGCGCGAGTGATGACCACGTCAATGTCCTGCGCGCCCGCTTCCACCGAACGCCGGATTTCTTCGATCCGTTCCGACAGCGGGGAAAGGCCGGCAGGGAATCCGGTCGACACTGCTGCCACCCGCACGCCGCTGCCTTCCAGGGCTCTGCGCGCAGTCTCCACGAAGCGGTGATAAACGCAGACGGCCGCCACCTGTATTTTCAGATCCTCGATCTCGAAATGTTTGACCAGTTCCTGCTGCAGCGGCTGCCGAGCTTTGGCGCACAACCGCCGCACGCGCTCGTCGGTGTCGTCGCCCGACAGCGTGGTCAGATCCATGCAGGTGATGGCGCGCAGCAACCACGCCACTTGCCATTCTTTTTTCACGGTGCGTCGCAGCACGTGACTCTGCGCTCTGCGCTCGACCGCACTGGTATTCACGCGGACCTGTTTGACCCAGTCGAGATTGAGAGGCGTGCCCCGGTTCGAGAGAAGCGGCTTTCCGCCCAGCGTGGCCAGCGGAGGCATTGACGTAGCATGCAGCCCTTCACCCGCAGCGTTGGCGACGCCGTAACGTCTATTGTGTTCCACCGTCATTGGATGTTCTTCGCCGGACTCGCGATTCCCGGCCTCGTCGGAGGCACAGGAACGGACCCGTTCCGCACCCATATCGAAGCGCAATTGTACGGCAGAAAGCGCAAAAGGGAAGCGCAGGGTCTCGGAAACGGGAACCCTTCCCGGTCGTCGTCGAAGCCTCAGATTGCCGCACAACTCCTTCTGACACTCGACTGTTTCCCTTGACACTCAGAAATCCCGACGCTAGGCTACGGCGTCAACCATTCCGGCCTAATGAAAATCACTCGCTTGCTTGGAGCCTCACGCTCTCTTCGCTTCACGCTTGTCTCAGCCGTTTTGATCTTGCTGTCGATGCTGGCGCTGCCGGCCTCGGCCGCCAGGAAAATCATCTTCGACACCGACCCAGGTTCCGACGACGCGCTGGCGCTGATGCTGGCCCTGAACTCGCCCGAACTCGACGTTCGTGCCATCACCGTCGTGCCCGGCAACGTCACGGCGGAAATGGGCCTCGAAAATGCCTTGCGCATGGTTTCGCTCGCGAACCGCTGCGACATTCCGGTCGCAGCAGGAGCACACCATCCCCTATTTCAGAAACTGATCACCGCGGAGTTCTGGCACGGCAAGAATGGTCTGGCCAACGTCGAGTTGCCCGCCAGCAAATGCAAGGTCGACTCACGGTTTGGCCCCGATCTGATTATTCAACTGGTGCACGCCTCCCCGCACGAAATCACCCTGGTTCCGGTCGGACCGCTCACCAATATCGCCCTCGCCATCGAGAAGGACCCGTCGATCGTGCCGCTGGTGAACGAAGTCATCCTGATGGGCGGCTCGATCAGCGGTGGCAACGTGAATGCCTCCGCCGAAGCCAATATCTATAACGATCCGGAAGCTGCGCAAATCGTGTTCCAGGCCGGATGGCCCCTCACCATGGTCGGCCTCGAGGTAGGAGACAAGGCTCTCTTCACCCGAAAGTATCTCGACGATCTCGGCCGGACGCACGGCCCCATCAATGATTTCATTTTTGCGGTGCAGAAGTACCTGGTCGGTCTCTCCGCGCAGTTCGGCGCTCCCGGGTCCCCCATGTATGATCCTTCCGCAGTCGCGGTCGCGATCGACCCGACCCTCGTGAAAGTGCAAGCCATGCATGTCGATGTCGAGACTCGGGGCGAGTTCACGCGCGGCGAAACCGTGGGCAATCGCCGCGGACGCGTCGAACGCAATGTTCTTCACGGAGATCGCTACGTGATCGAGGGCGTCGACAAAGTTGAGCCCAATGCAAAAGTCTGTGTGGATGTAGACGCGGATCGTTTCCTGCAGCTCTTTGTGTCCAGAATTCGCGGAAAGTAGCTTCGCTGGACATTCATCAACTCGCGGGGACATAGGACGCCACGTTCTTGCAACTGGTCGCGTACTAAGCCGCCCAAGGAGAAACGGATGTTTACACCCCAAAGCTTCACCATTGCGCTGTTGATGATGATCACGAGCGCCATCTGCTGGGGTTCGTGGGCCAACACCTATAAGGGTGTCAAAAACTACCGCTTCGAGCTTTTCTATTGGGACTACGCCATCGGCATCTTCCTCATCTCGCTGATCCTCGGTCATACCATGGGCAGCGCCGGCCACGACGCGTCCAGTCTCATGAACAACATCCACGCAGCCGACACCTCAAACGTCATCTACGCGCTCATCGGCGGAGCCATTTTCAATCTCGCCAACCTGCTCCTGGTAGCCGCCATCGACATGGCCGGCCTGGCCGTCGCATTTCCCATTTCCATCGGCATCGCCCTTGTGGTCGGCACCGTTCTCAGCTACGCGCTCCAACCCAAAGGAAACGCCGCCCTGCTCGGGCTGGGTGTGGTTTGCGCGCTCATCGCAGTCATCCTCGACGGCAAGGCCTATGGCAGCCTCGGAAGGGCCGGGAAGTCTGTCTCCCGCAAGAGCGTCATCGTCTGCGTCGTCTCCGGAACCCTCATGGGACTGTGGGCGCCATTCCTTACCCGCGCCATGACCACTGGCAATACACTGGGCCCCTATAGCGCCGTAGTCTTCCTCACGCTGGGCGCTCTGCTCTCCTGTTTCATCTGGAACCTGTACTTCATGAAACACCCGCTGGTGGGAGAGCCCGTCAGCTTCAGCGGGTTCTTCCGCGGTCCCGCCTCCGGACACCTGCTCGGCCTGGTCGGCGGCTTCATCTGGGGTACCGGTACCGTCTTTAATATGGTTGCCGCCAGCTTTACCGGTGTCGCCATCTCCTACGCAATCGGCCAGTCCGCACCCATGGTCGCCGCGCTGTGGGGAGTGCTGGCATGGAAGGAGTTTGCCGGCGGCGGCAGCCGTAGCAAACTCTACCTCGCCCTCATGTTTGTCTTTTACGCTTTGGCCATTCTGCTGGTCGCGAAGGCCAATGGATAGTGCCCTCGACAATTAGGGCTGCAGCTTGAACCGCTGAGGTCCGCCCAACGAAAATGACATCCGACCTGAAACCCACGATCCCGACCCGCCGCGATTTACTAAAAGGCGCCTCAGCTTTCGCCGCCCTGCCCGTGCTCACAAGCGCAGCCAACTCCCAGCCCGGCAAACCCGCGACCTCCGTGTCCCTGCGCAAACTTACCGGTAGCCCGGTCCTCGACAGCCTTCCTCCCGTCATTGAGCACTCGCGCGATGTTCACACAAACGTTGATCGTGTCCGCGAAGTCGCCGGCTGGATGGCCTACGAAGAGCTTCCCATGCCCGACTACCAACTGCCCTTCGGCGTCGGGCAGGGAAGCGCCGATGAAACCATCGATTTCGTGATGACCGCCGACTGCGTCGACACCGCTTTCACGGATTTCAGGACGCACACGAAGTTCCAGGTCGATTATGCCGGCCGGCACTGGTCCGATTCCGACGCGCTCTTTGCCTGCATGAAGCGTGCCCTGGACGACGGTATTCCGATTCTCGACGGCAAGTTCCTGGCCCAGGCCACCCGCCCGCAACTCGAGAAGATTTTCGCCGGCAACATCGAAATCCCCATGCTGGACGAAAAAACGGAAGTCTGGCGCCAGGTCGGCGCCGTCCTGGCCGCGAACTACGCCGGGCGCTTCCACAACTTCGTGCGCTCCTGCCCGCCCCGCCTCTACGACAACGGCAAAGGCATCATCGATCGCCTCGTAAAAGAATTCCCGCGCTTCGACGATGTCAGCCAGTACGACGGCCATACTATTAAGTTCTACAAGCTGCCCCAACTCGGCATCTGGTTTGTGTACTCCACGCTGCGCAAGAGCGGCCAGTTCCAGCTCGAAGACCTCGACAAAATGACCGCCTTTGCCGACTACATCGTGCCGGTGGGCCTGCGCCTCATGGGGATCACCAGCTATTCCGAGAAACTTGAACGCGCCATCAACACCTACACCATGATTCCGCGCGACAGTGCCTGGGAAGTGGAAATCCGCGCTCACTGCATCTACGCGACCGCCCTTCTATGTCAGGAGATCAACCGGAAACGCGCCCCCGAAAACAAAATCATCATCCCGCAGATTGATGCCCGCTTCTGGATCCCCTATCACACCACCTCGTGGCCGCATCATCTGACCAGGACGATCATGTATTAATTTGATCTCCGCACGTCAGCCCCGGGTCGCGGTGCCTTGGTTGGACAAGCGTCCCGCTACGACGTAACATCTCCCGATCCATTACAAGGAGGTTCATCATGATTCTGGGCATGTCAACCTCCACCTTCACCCTGCTGCACGTGCTGATCAGCCTGGTCGGTATTGGTTCCGGGTTCATCGTTGTCTTCGGAATGCTCAGCGGCAAATGTCTGGACGGCTGGACCCCTATCTTCCTGGCCAGCACGGTGCTGACGAGCGTGACCGGCTTCCTCTTCCCAATTGAGCACCTCTTGCCCTCTCACAAGGTCGGCATCATTTCCCTGATCGTGCTGGCCATCGCCATCCCGGCCCTCTACGTCTTTCGCCTCGCCGGCAAGTGGCGCGCCGTCTACGTAATCACTGCCTTGATGGCGCTCTACCTGAATTGCTTTGTCGCGGTCGTGCAGTCGTTTCTGAAGATTCCCGCTCTCAAAGCCATGGCCCCCACGCAAACCGAGCCGCCATTTCTGGTTGCCCAAACCATTGTCCTGACTCTGTTCGTAGCGCTTGGAATTTTCGCAACAAAAAGGTTCCGTAGTCCCGCCGCACTGCCGGCGTAGGAAACTATTTTTCCTTTTGCCGTAAAGGATTAGTGAAGAATATTCATGTAGAAGATTAAGGGCTGGGGAGGTTTCCGCACCATCGGGCTTCGCACATGGCGCCAGATCTTCATGTTCACCTTGGTACTTTCCCTGCGCATCCTGCTCAAGACACTGTTCGTGTGCGAGAAAAAGCAACTGTTCGCAGGCACACGCGGCTCGACGATGCACAGCGAAGCGATGCCACCCGCTGTCGCCCTCGACCTTCGGGCATAAGGGATTGCAGGGAACCGTGCCCGCTTGGTCACCTTTCCCCTCGTCTCGAATCACACGGTCATTCAGGCGTTCGGCTGCAGCCATCGTCTGGGGCCACCACTCGAACTTCCTCTGGAGCAGTCCATGAAAGCCAAAGTTGTACTCGTAACCGGGGCGAATGGCGGCCTCGGAACCTACGTGACGCAAGCGTTTCTCGACGCCGGTGCAACCGTCATCGGCACATCGCGCAAAATACAGCAATCGGATTTCAGCAGCCCCAGCTTCACCGCCCTGCCCGCTGAGATCTCAACCCGCCAGGGCGCCAACGTCCTGGTGCAGCAGGTAGTCGCCCGTTTCGGTAAGCTCGATATTCTGGCACACACGGTCGGCGGTTTTGCCGGGGGACAGTCCATTCCTGAGACCGACGATGCCACGTTTCAGCGAATGTTTGACCTCAATTTGAACTCCGTCTTTCACATCCTGCGCGCCGCCATCCCCGCTCTTCGCCAGACCGGCGACGGTCGCATCATTGCGATCGGTAGCCGTGCAGCGCTGGAACCGGGCGCCGGCGTGGGCGCTTATAGCGCTTCGAAAGCCGCCATGGTTTCTCTGATCCGAACAGCGGCTCTGGAAAACAAGGATGCCGGACTCAGGGCCAACGTGATTTTGCCCGGAACGATGGATACGCCCGCAAACCGCAAAGCGATGCCCGGCGCTGACGTTTCGAAGTGGGTTCGTCCGGCAGCAGTGGCGAACCTGATCACATGGCTGGCGGGCGATGCCGGCAAGGACGTCAACGGAACAACGATCCCGGTGTACGGCGGCGAGGTTTGAGATTCTCGCAAAAACCTTCGTTTACGCTCTCGAGGCTACGCCGCTCTCGGCTTGCTGTTTGCCGTCCCGTTCGTGTGGCGGGGAACTCAGCGTCTGGATTCCGAATCGCAAGGATCCGGGATCGGGTTCCGAATGTTAGCCCCGCCCGGTGTCGCAGCATTCCGCCCATGTTCCTATTCTGTTGGCGGCGAGGGTCGATGAGCCGCCCGTGCCTGGTTCTGGACGGTACGGAAAGAAAGATGGTAGGGAAAGGAAATGGTGGAGGCGGCGGGAGTCGAACCCGCGTCCGAAAATGTTACTGGTCAAGAGACTACATGCGTAGTCCAGTTCATGCCCTGGGCATTACCCCAGGACGTTCGCGACCCCCGCTCAGAACGGACAAGAAACGGCAGTCGCTAGCCTGAGATCTTAGTCCTCCCTACCCAGACGTAGCGGGGAAGACCAGCCCTCTGTGTGACGCTCGCTCGCAGCCCAAGGGCGAAGCTGCGGAGAGCGGCAACCTAACTAATTAGGCTGCGTATGCCATCTGTTGATTGGCAATTATCATTTTGCCCACGATTACGGGTGTGTGCACCCCGGCATGCCTCTTGGCCGCAAGCATCTCCGTCGAAGCCGTGACGCCCCCACTGGTGGGATGGCCCTGTAAAGATCTGCTTCCACTCTAGGTCGCAACCCAAGGGAAGTCAAACACCTGATTAGATGCTCCAGGATGCCCTGCGGAACCTCCCAAAAGCCCGCCAAATGCAGCCGCCGGCCCTCCCCGGCCACCCAAATTCAATGCTGACCGACCACCTGCTATCCTGCACTGCCGTCAGGTGTCCGGGACCATAGGCTGTGATAGGCTTTGCCGAGTTTCGGGTAATCGACATGTCTGCCCCGGCCGCGCGCGTGCTGCGCTTCGACATCTTTGAACTGGATCTCCATGCCGGCGAATTGCGTAAACGGGGCGTCAAACTCCGCCTGCAAGGCCAGCCTCTACAGGTGCTCGCGGCGTTGCTGATGCGGGCCGGCGATCTCGTCACCCGCGAAGAACTTCGCGCGGAAATCTGGGCGGCCGACACCTTTGTCGATTTCGACCATAGCCTTCACAATGCTGTTGCCCGTATTCGCGAGGCTCTCGGCGATTCGGCAGAGACTCCGCGTTATATCGAAACCCTGCCGCGACGGGGATACAGGTTTATCGAGCGCGTGGCCGAAGTTGATCCGGAGACATCCCACTCCCCACTCCGCCACAGCGGAAGGGTCGATCCGCGCGCTATTCAGGCCGTAGCCGTGCTCCCCCTGGAAGATCTCTCGGGCGCGCCCGATCACGATTACTTCGCCGACAGCATGACGGAGGCTTTGATCACCTCCTTGGCCAAAATCAAGGCGTTGCGGGTTATCTCGCGTACTTCGGCGATGCAGTTTAAGGGGGCGCGCAAATCCCTGCCGCAAATCGCACGCGACTTAAACGTCGATGCTGTGATTGAAGGTTCGGTCTTGCGTTCCGGCGAGCGCGTCCGCATCACCGCCCAACTGATCCACGCCACCAGCGACCAGCACTTGTGGGCGGAAAGTTACGAGCGGGATTTCCGGGACATCTTGTCACTGCAGAGCGAAATCGCGCGCCAGGTCGCAGACCAGGTCAGGATCATTCTCACGCCCGAAGAGCGCGCACGGCTGGGCAGCTCCCGACAGGTCAACCCGGAAGCCCACGACTGCTACCTGAAAGCCCGCTACTACTGGAATAAGAGGACCGAAGACAGTGTGAAAAAGGCACTGGCTTACTTTCACCAGGCTATCGACCACGATCCCACCTACGCTCAGGGTTATGCCGGCTTGGCCGATTCCTACAACATACTCGGCTACTACAACTCGCTTTCGCCCTTGGAGGCTTACCCAAAAGGAAAAGCAGCCGCCCTGAAGGCACTCGAGCTGGACGATTCGCTGGCTGAACCTCACGCTACCCTGGGCGTGGTCAAGCGCGATTTCGAGTGGGACTGGTCCGGGGCTGAACAGGAATTCCAGCGGGCTATCGAACTCAACCCTGGCTGTGTGCAGGCTTATCACTGGTGCAGTACTCTTCTCAGCATGCTGGGACGGCAGGCAGAAGCACTCCGGGAAAAGACCAGGGCACTGGCCATGGATCCTCTTTCCGTCGTTATCCGAACTGATCTGGCGCGCATGTTCTACTTCTCTCGGGACTACGATCAGTCGTTCGAGCAATATCGAGCTGCGCTCGAAATGGACCCGAATTTCGCTTTCGCCCACCTCTGGCTCGCCCAGGTGTACCAGCAAAAAAGCCGGTTTGCAGAAGCCCTCTCAGAGTTAAAGACCGGAATGCGTCTTTGCAGTGACAGTCCATTCGCGCTCGCCAAGTTGGGACACGGCTACGCCGTCGCCGGCAGGAGCGTGGAAGCGCTTGCTGTGCTCGACCAGTTGGATGCGTTATCCAGCCAGAAATATGTTTCACCTTACGACATCGCTATGGTTTACGTGGGCTTGCAGGAAAATGACGAAGCCTTTGCGTGGTTGCAGAGGGCTTTTGAACAACGGTCTCTTTGGCTGGGCTATCTCAACGTTGAACCCCAGTTGGACCCTCTGCGCTCGGACCCGCGCTTTCGGGAACTGCTGCGCCGCATCGGCTTGCTCCAGGTGCGAGAGTTGCCGTGAAAGGGTCCGCCTTCAGGCGGGTCGTAAGCCGAACGAACAACGCACCCCACATTCCAACTAACTTGCATCCTCCCCGCACGTCCAACATCTCATTTACGGTGCCATCCTTACAGATATGGGGCCAATCGCCAGTCATGAACCCGAGTGTCAAGCGCTGTCTGAGGTGTTGCCGGTGAAGGCCCAATGTCTGCCTTACGCGCAAATCCCGCACACCACGCGCCTTTTCGCCGACTTCCTTTCCGATTTTCCCAAGGTTCAGCAGTTCTACCCGCGCTCCCCGGATTTCTCCGACTGGCTCGCCCAGGAAACACCTGGCCGGCGTTATGATGCGGAGCGCCGCGCCCGGGTCAGCGATATCCTCGAGCGCCAGAATCGCGCCTGGGAGACCTCCGCAAAGACCATCGCCAACATCGCGCGCCTGCGCGCCGGCGCCTCCGCCGCGGTCACCGGCCAGCAAGTCGGACTCTTCGGCGGTCCGCTCTTCTCCCTATACAAAGCGCTCACCGCGGTGAAGCTCGCCGAAGAAGCCACCTCCGCCGGCGAAGACTCAGTCCCCATCTTTTGGCTCGCTACCACCGACCATGACCTGGCTGAAGTCAACCACACTACGCTCCCCGGGCCAAGCGGCACCCTGCAAGCTCTTGCCTCCTCGAGTCACGGCGTCGAGAATGCCCCCGTGGGCACAGTTCGCTTCACCGACGAGATTCAAACCATCGTGCAATCTGCGGCCGAACTCATGGGGGATTCCCCGGTGGTAGAAATTCTGCGCGAGTCTTATCGCCCCGGAGAAACGCTCGGCAGCGCCTTCGCGCGCCTCTTCGCCCGCCTGTTCGCCGACTGGGGCGTGATCCTCCTCGATCCCTCCGATCCCGAACTGCACGCCATTGCCGCGCCCATCTACGCCGCTGCCATCGAGCGCGCCGCCGAAATCGACGAGGCCCTGCTTAACCGCGGCAAGGCCCTTGAGGCTGCGGGCTATCACCAGCAGGTCAAGGTCACGCCCTCCTCGACCCTGCTTTTTACTTTGAAGGATGGAGCGCGCCTTCCCATTCACCGACGTCTCAATGGGAACTCGACTGAATTCCTGATTCACGACGAGAAGATTTCGCAAGCCGAACTGCTCCGACGGATCGCCGGCGCGCACCACGACTTCAGCCCCAATGTTCTGCTGCGCCCGGTCGTGCAAGACCATCTTCTGCCCACGCTTTGCTACACCGGTGGCGCCGCCGAGGTCGCCTATTTCGGCCAGGCCGCGGTCGTCTACCAGGAACTCCTGGGCCACGTCACGCCTATCCTCCCACGCCTTTCTGCCACCCTGGTTGAACCGAAACTTCAAGGATTACTTGAGCGCTACGCCCTGTCCCTGCCTGATCTCTTCGGGGGAGAAGAAGCACTGCGCGAAAAGATTGCCGCCAAGATCCTGCCCCCGGAACTTCAGAAGGCCTTTGATCGAGCCGGCACCGCCGTGCGAACAATCCATGGCCCAGGTTCAAGAAGCTTTGGGGAAGCTGGACAAGACCCTGGTCGAAGCGGGCGACAACGCCAGATCCAAAATGCAGCATCAGCTCGAAACCCTGCGTGGCCGGGCGGCCCGCGCCGAGCTTCGCCAGAGCGAGCTAGCCAGCCGCCACGCCCAGCAATTGAGCGCCTCGCTCTACCCAAACAAAGCTTTGCAGGAACGCGAAATCGCCGGTGTTTACTACCTGGCGCGCCACGGCACCGAGCTGCTGCGCGATCTCTACGCCTGCCTCCACACCGACTGCCACGACCACCAGGTCGTCACCTTGAATTGATCGCGAATCCGATGGTGTGGCGTGGCTCCCGCCCGCGCCCCTACTCCGCCTTGCTAACCGCCAGATAAGTCCCCAGCCCAATCATGATGGCGCCCGTCGCGGTCCGTTGTCTGCGCCGGAACCGGGCCGACGACCGGATTCGATTCCCGAGCGGCCCCGCGAACAGGGTGACCACCAGATCCGCGGAAGTATTCAGCGTCACCGAAACCGCTCCCAGCGCCAGAAATTGCCAGAACACATGTCCGCCCTCGCGATTCACGAACTGCGGAATGAAAGACAGAAAAAACAATGCAGTCTTCGGATTCATCCCATCGTGCGTTTCGCTTTGGATGGTCCCGCGCGTCGCCCCTTATCGTGTCTGCCCCATGCTATGCCCACCTCTCACCCGTGCCGTAGGCACCCACGAAATTAGCCCAGCGTTTCAGCGCTGGGTCTTCGGCACAAGATAAGGACAAGTCCCGTGGGGACGACCCGACGTTCCCTGGCCCTTACACAAGCAATTCCACCAACTCCTCCAGCGACTCCACGCGCGCCACTCCCTTCTTGCGATACGCCCCGCACACATCAAACAGCACCGCTTCCATTCCCGCCCGCGTGGCCCCGCAATAGTCCACCGAGTACACGTCCCCCACATACAAGCTCTCCTCCGGACGGGCTCCCACACTCGTCAGGGCCGTTTCAAAGATGACCGGATGCGGCTTCTCATGCCCGACAATCCCGGAATCCGTAATCGTCCGGAAGCAATCGGCGATCCCGCACCGTCCCAGCAACTCGGCAATCCTGCCGTCTGCATTGGATATGACCGCGACCTGGTATCTCGATCCAATTTGCTCCAAGGCCGCGCGCGTCCCCGGTCGCATCTGATCCCAATTGGAAGAAGTGCGTGTGTTCGTGATTAGCCGCTGTCGCAACCCTTCGTCCTCGAGGGTCAGATTCTCGAACAGCCGGCTGTAAAACATATCCCAGAACCCGTGGTCGGCTCTACCGTCGTGCTCGAGAATGGCGTCGAACTGATTCTTGACGGTGCTTTCGAGCGACCGCAGTTCCTCTTCCGAAGGCACGATCCCGCGCTCCAACAGCGGAGCCAGCATCCGCGCCCGGTTGGCAAACAAGAGCGTGCTCCCCACATCAAAGAAGACAAAACGTGTCTTTCCCGCCATGCAAGGATTTTAGAGGAGGATCGCCGGTCCCGCTTACGCTCTGTCGATGAGCGACGGGCTGCCTTGCCCTGAGCGAAGCCGAAGGCCCCGTACCCCGTGACCCCGCTCCCAAAAAAAGGTAAGATCCTAGTCCTGAACTCTGGCCGAGGACAGAATCTTCCGGTCTTCCGCAAAGGCGAACCCGCTTGCACCTCCTGACCATGGTCAACCACTTCACCCAGTCCCGAGCGGTTGCCGCGCTTTTCGGCGGCGGAATTCCATTGCCCTCCGTGGTGGTTCTGGGCGCCGCCGCCCTTTTTGAGTCCTCCAAAAAAGGCGATGCCTACAATCTCCTTTGGGCCCTCGTATTCGGCTTCGCCACCCTCAACATCCTCAGCCTGGTGGCCAAGCGCTTCGAGCCCGATCGCAACCGCATAACCTTTGGCGAAATGCTCGCCATCGGAACGGTCGTCGTCGCGGTATTCCTGCTGGGCTGGGAAATGCTTTACCTCTTCAAGATTCTGCCCATTCGCCTCTCACGCTGACCGATCTTTTGGAGTATGATTTCGCTTGAGATGGCGAAGAACTCCCCGGCCTTCGAAGTCACCTGCCCCTGCTGTAATGCGGTGCTGAAGGTCGATCCCGGTGCCAAATCCGTCATTGCCCACACCGCCGCGGTGAAGCCAAAAATGTTCAACGACATGGAAGAAGCGGCCCGTGCCATGAAGGAACAGGACAGCCGCCGCGACTCCATCTTCCGCCAGTCCATGGAGGCGCAGAAGAACGCCGCCGATCTGCTCGAAAAGAAGTTTCAGGAAGCCGTCCGCAAAGCCAAAGAAACTCCCGACACCGGAAAACCCATCCGCGATTTCGACCTCGACTGACAATCGGGCCTTGTCATCCTGAGCGAGGTGAGCGCCAGCGGAAGGCAGTCGAAAGCCTGCCTTGAAGCGGACTCAGTGGAGCGCCCGGCGTCCCGCCGTCGAGCCCGTAGCGCCGGCAGCCTGCCCCGCGCGAAGTCGAAGGATCGTGCCGGCTGTCGTGCGCGCATCTCGCCGGCACCCTGCGCGTCGCTCCATTACAATGCCGCCAATGTCCCGCCCCCTGTTGCTCGGCCATCGCGGTGCCCGCGCCACCCGATCCATCCCCGAAAACACCATGGCCTCCTTTGACCTGGCGATAGCGCACGGCTGCGATGGCTTCGAATTCGACGTGCGCCTGACCGCCGACGGGCGCGCCGTCATCTGCCACGATCCCAGAATCCATGCCATCGAAATAGCCCATACCGGCGCCGCCGATCTCCCCGATCTCCCATCACTCGAACAAGTCCTGGCCCGCTACCAGGCGCAAGCATTTCTCGACAGCGAGATCAAGGTGCCCGGTCTGGAACAAACCGTGGTTGCGGCCCTGCGTGCGCACCCGCCCCAGCGCGGCTACCTCGTCTCGTCCTTCCTGCCCGAGGTGCTTCTGGCGCTGCACACACTCGATTCCAATCTGCCCCTGGGCCTTATTTGCGAGACTCCATCGCAGCTCGCCGTCTGGCCAACCCTCCCGGTGCAGTTCGTGATTCCGCGCTACACATTGATGACTGTCGATTTGTTACAGACTCTCCACGCGGCTGGCAAGAAGGTCTTCCCCTGGACCGTGAACCGGAAAGAGGAGATGATTCATTTCAGGGAAGTCGGCGTGGACGGCATTATTTCTGACGACACCGAAGCGCTGGGAGCGCTGCGATCGTAGAAGCTGATCAGTCAGCAGCCGTAGCCAGCCGCATGCCGGTCGCCGGCTTCCTCAGGAAAGCGGCGCGCTCCATCTCCAGCGATTCGAGATGGCCCGCGGTGGTCTCCTCGTTCCATCCCAGCACAGCGCCGATCCGCAGTGCTGCCTCGCGGCTGCAAGTCTCCGACCAGCACGCCCCCAGCGCCACCGGAACGCGTCGCAGCAAAACGTCGCCCAGCGTGACCGCGCATTCATTCCGGTAAGCATCCACGGCTTCGGCCACGATGTGCTCCGAATGCGGACAGAGGGGCGTTCGCACCTCGACACTGCCCTGCGCCATGCGCGCGATCTCCATCGACCGCCTGCCATGCCACTCCACGATCGCGCGCGCCGTTTCTTCGCTGATGCCCCCCGCGTTGGCGATTTCGACCACGTACTGATCGAGCAGCGGGTCGAGAGCGCCGCCGTCCGCCAGCGCCACCGCTCTCGGTTCCGTCGGCCGGATGCCGATCAGGCGCGCGCAATCCCGCGCCACGCTGGCCGCCGAAGCCAGGCTCCCGCCGATCACGGAAATCAGGCGCGCGACGTTCTCGTGTTCGTGGTCGTGCAGCGAGTGCTGCCTTGCATGATCAAACTCGCCCTTCGGATCGAAAGGTAACGACCGGATGCCCGCAAACGCGTGCCGGATTTCGTTCGGCGAAATTCGAGCCTTCGGAAACAGCGCTCCCAGCGAGCGCAACAGGGATTCGATTTCCTCCACTGTGGGATGAACCTTCGCCGGGTCGGAGGTGTCCGGCACATGGGTCGACCCGACCAGGATCTGCTCGTTCCAGGGAATGATGTACAGCGGCCGGCCCTGCACGCCTTCGCTGTAGACGGCCGTGCCGGGCGCGCCCGGAAAATGCGAGACGACAATGTGCGAGCCACGCACTCCGCTCACCATCGGGCGGCGCATCTTCACTCCCGATCGCTGGCAGGTGCGGTCCGCCCAGGGCCCTGTGGCATTGATCACCCAGGTCGCTTCAATCTTTTCTTCGCTGTTGCGCGTCCAGTCGCGCAGCAGCAGTCCGCGCGCCCGGCCGTGCGCAACGTCGACCGCCATCACTTGCGTGTGATTCCGCGCCACGGCGCCCGCTGCCATCGCTTCGACCAGCCACTCCGCCACCAGTCGCTCCGGAAACTCACACTGAGCATCTTCGTAGTCGAAGATGGACCAGCGTTGCCCGGCGTCGAGCGCGCGCTCCAGTTTCTTGCGCTCCATCTCAAAGCCGGCGGCATCCACCTTGTTTTCCCCCATGCGCCGGTACACCCACAGCGCTGTCCGCACCGACAGCGCGCTGCGTGGGCTGTGGTTGTTCAGCGCCAGCAGAAAGTGCGCCGGGTGCGCGAGGTGCGAGCGTTCCCGCAGCAGGCGCTCGCGTTCGCGCATCGACTCGCGGGCAAAAGAGAGGTCGCCGCCCTCCAGGGCACGCAGGCCGCTCAGGATGCGGCTCGAACGGCTGGTGGTCCCGCCCGCGAAGTCATGCTGCTCGACCAGCAGGGTGCGCCGGCCGCCGCGCGCACACGCGCGCGCGATCGCGACCCCCACGATGCCGCCGCCGATCACGGCGACTTGAAAGTGCTGGCCCGCCAACGGGGCGCGATTGGTGCTGGGTAGCTGCATGGTCTGGCAGGGGCGCCGACCCGGACTTGGCCAGGCGTACTCCCCCAGATAGAGTGTGACCTCCGGGCCATGCGCCGGGAAGGTAACCTTGGTATTGCGGCATTGGTGACAAATCGACGTAATGTTCCACGTGGAACATGTTGATATGGAGATTGAACCGACCTATATCTCTTAGATAACGAACTCGCAATAAGTCTAGGCCAGCGGTCACATAGGCGGCCGCGGATTCCCGTCCCACTTTGGGACCTATCACTACGCGCCGTAACAAGCCGAGGCAACCCGTACGCCGTGGGGGTTGCAAATGCTGCATTGCTCCCCGACCAACCACTCATTTAGATTGTTTGCCGATGCCCCCGAGCACAGGAGAGCGCTTCGAGCGCGCGGTCGCGATCATGGCCCGGCTGCGCGCCCCGGGAGGTTGCCCCTGGGACCGCGAGCAGACCTTCGACTCCATCAAGCCCTACACCCTCGAAGAAACTTACGAAGTTCTTGAGGCCATCGACAATCGCGACTGGGATGAGCTAAGCGGCGAACTGGGCGACCTGCTTCTGCAGGTGCTCTTTTATTCCGAGATGTCGCAGGGAACAGGGGACCTTCACAATCGACGAGGTGCTCGACAAGCTTTCCGAAAAACTGGTGAACCGCCATCCCCACGTGTTCGGCGATGTGCAGGCCGAGACGGCTTCCGAGGTCGTGCGCAACTGGGAGGCGATCAAGGCCGAGGAAAAGAAAAAGCGCCTGGCGGCGGGCGGTGGGAAGGCTGGGATTGAACCCGATCCTTCGCCGTCCGTGCTGGGGGCTGTATCCTCTGCCATGCCCGCGCTGCTGGAAGCTCACAAGCTGAGCTCGCGCGCGGCGCACGTAGGCTTTGACTGGCCGAATGTGGAGGGTCTGTTCGACAAGCTGCGCGAGGAGACGGACGAATTGCGCGAACAGCTGGCGCATTTTCCCGCGCCCGGGCCGCGGCCCCAGAGCCGAGGCGTCGCCGGCTCGGGCAGGCCCCAGGTGCCGGAGGACTTGCGCGCCCGGCTGGAAGAAGAAGTGGGCGATCTTTTTTTTGTGCTGGTCAACCTTGCGCGTTACCTGTCGCTCGACCCTGAATCCGCACTCAGGAAAACCAATCGCAAGTTCAAGCGCCGGTTCCAGTGGATGGAGCAGCGGCTGCGGGAATCAGGCCGCGGGCCGGAACAGGCGACCACGAAAGAACTTGAAACGCTATGGCAGCAGGCGAAAGAACTGGAAAAATCCCGAACGTGAAAACCGATTCGATCAAGATTCGCACGTGCCACGAACTGGATGAGCTCCGCACCGCGGTAGCCTTGCAGAAGGAAGTGTGGAACTTCAGCGACGCGGAACTGGTCCCGCTGCGCCTGTTTGTGGTGGCGGAGAAGGTGGGTGGGCAAGTGCTCGGCGCCTTCGCCGGCAATCAGATGGTGGGGTTTGCCCTGTCGGTGCCCGCGGTGCGAGGCGGGCATCCTTATCTTCACTCGCACATGCTGGCGGTCCGCAAGGATTATCGCAACGGCGGACTGGGGCGCCGGATCAAGCTGTTTCAACGCGAGGAAGCGCTCTCACGCGGGTTTGAGCTCATCGAGTGGACCTTCGATCCGCTCGAAATCAAGAATGCCTATCTGAACATCGAGAAGCTGGGCGCGATCGTGCGCCGGTACACCATTAATCAGTATGGCATTACCACTTCGCCGCTCCAGGGCGGCCTGCCCACCGACCGGCTGATTGCGGAGTGGTGGCTCAAATCGAAGCGCGTAGAAAAGCTGCTGCAAGATGGCTCGGTCCCGCGGCTGGAGGTGGTCACAAGAATCTCGGTGCCCGCTCCCATTTACGAATGGAAAGCCTCCGCTGACACGCGGGCACGCGCCCAGGACGTGCAGGACCACAATCGGGATCAGTTCCTCAAGGCTTTTGCCGACGGCCTGGCGGTGACGGGCTACGAAAAGCGACGACGCGGGCAACGGAAAATTTCTGCTCGCCCGCTGGGATGAGACCTGGTCGTACGCCGGTCACTGATCGGTACTGATGCTTCTATGAAAATCGAAGCGATCACGCTACGAGAAGTGCAAATGCCGCTCGTCCACTTTTTCGAGACGAGCTTCGGGCGCATCTACAGCCGCCGCATCTTGCTGGTCACGATCGACTGCGAAGGCATCCGGGGATGGGCCGAATGCGTGGCCGGAGAAGATCCGTTCTACAGCAGCGAATGGATCGAGAGCGCCTGGCCGACGATCACGAAATACCTGGCGCCGGCGCTCGTCGGAAAGACCCTGTCGCAGGGCAGGGAAGCGGCGGCCTCGCTGTCCAAAGTGCGCGGCCATCGCATGGCGAAGGCGGCAATGGAAAACGCCCTTTGGGATGCCGAAGCCCTAGCGAAGAAGCAGCCGCTGTGGAAGCTACTGGGCGGGTCGCGCCGGGAGATTCCGTGCGGCGTTTCCATCGGCATCCAGGATTCGCACGAGCAGCTGCTCGAAAAGGTCGCCACCGAGCTCGCCGCCGGCTACCGTCGCATCAAGCTCAAGGTCAAACCCGGCTGGGACGTGAACGTTCTCGAGAAAGTCCGGGCGCGCTGGTCCGACATCACGCTCAGCGTGGATGCCAATTCTGCCTACACGCTGGACGAATCCGAGCACCTGCGGAAATTCGACCAGTTCAACCTGCTGATGATCGAGCAGCCGCTCTGGAACGACGACATCTATTACCACGCGCGGCTGCAGAAGGAACTGCGCACCGCGATCTGCCTGGACGAGTCCATCGAGCACGCGCGCGACGCGGCCTTCGCGGTGGAGACCGGCGCCTGCCGGATCATCAACATTAAAGTGGGCCGGGTGGGCGGTTTCAGCGAGGCGAAGAAGGTGCACGACGTCTGCCAGGCGAACCGCATTCCGGTGTGGTGTGGCGGGATGCTCGAGTCCGGAGTCGGCCGGGCGCATAACATCGCCTTATCGACGCTCGAGAATTTCAGCTTGCCGGGCGACGTGTCGGCCTCGAAAAGATACTGGAAGGAAGACATCATCGAACCCGAGGTCGAGGTGTCGCGCAATGGGTTCATCGCGGTGCGCGACGAGCCCGGCACGGGATACCGTGTGCGCGAGGATCTGATCGAGAAGCTGACCGTGAAGAAGGAAGTGATGCGAGCGGGATGAGGTTGCTTCCGCCCCTCCCGGACTGTTTCGTTTCGTCTCTCTCCCAGCACTAACGCGCTGGGATAATGAATGTCGCCGCTTTCGGCGACCAGAGGTTGCCTGGAGGCACCGTCTGATCGTCGCTCCCCAATTTGAAGATCCGGCCCCCCTTCAGAGAGACTTCGGTTTCTCCCTGTCAAAGAATCGCCTTACCACTCCGAACGGTCAGTGAGTGCAAAACGCCCTGACTACATCAGTTACGGAGGCGTGGAAGTCGGCAAGAGCTTGAAGTCGATGTCGGTGCGCCATTCGCCACGTCGCTCGCGGGTTGCATCTGCCATCAGTTTCGATCCGATGGGCAACAACTGCAAAGGCGTCCTCGGAGGGGTGGCCGGCTCTTTAATCGCCTGATCAGAATCCACCGAGAAAAGGTGAAAGTGATCAAACCTGTGTATCCGCTCGTAACGGTGGCCGCGGTAGGCAATATAAAGGGCGGCGCTTTCGGGTACCCAGAGACGTACCGAACGGCTTTTGAATTCGATGTGAGCGTAGTTGATGACCAGATGCTCCAGGTTGAGACCAATCTGCGGAATCGGGGATGCCAGGTCGGTTTCGATCCGCAATACCTCGGAACTGTCGCTTGCGATCCATGCCCGTCCTTTGAGCCGAGGTAAGTAGAGGTCGGCTCCGACGCGTATGGCGTGAAAGGACTGATTGGGATCCAGGATTTCCTGGAAGTGGAGTTGCCAAGCGGCTGCCCCCTGCAACTGCGTGATGCCTTCACAGCGAAATTCGAAACTCCCTATATGCGTCGGATGAAAGATCAGTGCAAAGGTGGCCGTTCCCGTGTCCACCACCGAGGTCTTCTCCATCTCGGTGATTGCGGAACGGTATTCCCTAATCTGGGGATATCCCGAGACGCTATTGTTAATCTGCGCGACGTAGTTCACCGCATACGCCCTGGTTACGACGCCTGACAAAGGCGGAAGACAGAGCGGTCGCTATTGTGGACGCTGCTGTGCAGTCACGCGAATCTGGCCTTCACTGTACCAGCCGTCGGGATCTCGACCCGCAATCGCAAAACGCACGGCAGGTTTGCTGGTCCTGGGATCGAGCATGGCAACCCGGAACTCGTAGGCACCTTCCGGCAGAGTGTCGGGGACGTAAAGACTTCCATCGAAGACCGCATCGCCCGGCAGCCACTTTCTTACGTCCACCGGAACATTGATCACAGCGCCGTTGTTCGCCGAGCGCAACTGCACGGCCAGCGGATAATTGGCATAAGCAGGAGCCACGCCGGCGTTCAGCCACCACATGTGGACAGGCATCATGGAGCCCGCCGCGACGGTTTTGGGATACTCCAACCGCCGCAGTAAGAAGCGGTATCCAATCTTCTTCTCGAAGGTTTCGAATTCAGCCTTCCAGTCGGCGGGAATCGGGGACGATTTCAAATTTACCGACGTAACGTGCCAACGCAGCGCCTGGTCCAGAATGTAGTTCAGGTCAAAGTGGTCTCTCTTCCATTCGGAAACGGTGCCGCACACTTCTAACGACACCGGCCGTTTTTGCCAGACATCCTGGATGCCGGACCGCACCACCTGCTGGGGGTAGACATCCAACATCTCCGGTTCAAAGTAGGGATTGTCGGATTTCACGCGCAGGTCGCCGAGACAATCCAGCCGCCAGCCGGCGCCTCGGCTCGTTCCATAAGTAAGGGCCTGGGGTTCGTCAAAGTTCATCAGCAGTGTGGTTGTGGGAAAGGCGTCGAACCAAATGTCGATCAATGCCCGCTGGTAGGGAAAGGCGGGCATGTACGGACTCCAGCCCTCACCCCAGTAGCCGACGGAGGATATGTCCACACTGTCGAGATAAGGATTTCCGTCGTAGCGCTTTCCGGCTTCGGCCACCAACTCGCCCCAATACTTGAGATAAAGGGGATCAGAAAAATCAGGCTGCCAGATGGCGCCGTCTTTATCGCTGGGCTGATTGGCCCGGCGCGCGCCGGAGGTTTGATACCAGGCGGGGAGTGGATCTTTGTTGGAATAAGGCATGAGCCGGATGGCCAGCGTTTGCCCGTGGGCGCGCGCCTCTTCGAGAGCGAGGTCGATAATTTCCCAGCGGAATTTCCCGGGCTCCGGTTCGAGCGCATTCCAATACCAGCGGAGATAGGCAATCGTGGTGTCGGGAAAATCGGGTGTAGTTGCGGCCTGCGGAAGTTTAGAAACCGGTCCAACTTCGGACCATTTCAGCGGGGGATTGGGTGCTTGTCCATTGAATCTCTGGAAGGTGGTGATTCCCATGCCGGGATTTTGCAGAATGTCGTGGATGGGCACCGGACGCACGATTACGGTGTCGCGCTGGGCATAGCAGAAGCAACTGAGCAATGCCAGGACAGGCAGCCACAAAGTCTTTTTCATTGGATCCCCTTACCGGCGTGGGTAGCTTCCCTTCGGCAGAAAAAACCATCGCTCGATTCGATCCGTCGCCAGGATGCCAGGTTGAGTATAGGGATTTCGACTGTCGCTTGTGGCCGTCCAATCACGAAAGAAGACGCCCAGCTTGGTTATCACATGCAGACCGGCTACCTGCTGAGCCTCGCATTCAAATTCACTTCTGCGCCCGGCAGGATCTTTATTTCCCGTTCCCAGTCCGCGTAGCCTGACATTTTCACGGCGACCTTATAGGTCCCGGCTTGCAATCTGAGAACGGCGGGCGTTGAGCTGACGAAGCTGCCGTCCAAAAAAACATCTGCGCCACCCGGGACGGAAGAAATTCTTACGGGAACCAGCGCCTGCGCATTACGCTCCACCGACGTCAGCTTGCCCTGCTCCAGCGTGATTGTGATGCCCGGATAAGTCAGCCAACGGTGGTCGCCAAACCCCGCTTCCTGTAGCGGTGTGCCGAGGGCGCTCACAATTTCATCGCGGGTCATGCCGGGCTTGAGGTCCACCGGGTTGGCAGGAGGTGCGGCAGCAGCCGGCATAGAAGCGGTAGGAGAAACGGATGGAGGGAGCGTCGGAATGGCCCCTTCCGGAACGAGCCACTGATCGATCACCGAGTAGACTTTTCCGATATCACCTTGCGCCAGTGTGTCTTTGGTGAAAAAGAAATTCGCGGTGCACCAGACTTGTGAAGTCTTGGTGCTGCCGGGAATCATCCGTGCGCTGAGCAGGCCGATGGTTACCGCGTCGGAGCCGACGTGAATGGCCGTAACATAGAATTTCTCCCCGCGTCCCAGCGCGACGTCCTTATCCCCGGAAAAAACATCAGTCTTCCCGTTCTGAATGGCATTCGAAGCCAGCCTGCCCCGGTCATACGAGCCATAGAGACCGTCCCGCACCAGGATCACGATGCCGCCCGCGCGCCGAATGGCATTATCGCCGCCATGTACACCCATGAAGCCGCCACCCAGAGTCGTGAGGCGATACCGGGACTGCAGGCTCTCCTCCAGTTCAATTCTTCGGCCCTGGTCCTGGGCCGGGAGGGAGGACAGAGCCGCTCCTAAAAACAATACAAGCGAGTGCGTTCTTTTGAGTGACATTGCTGAAAGAGTACCAGACACTTATTGATCCCGTCGTGAGCGCAATCGCCTGGTCTACATGTCACCTGCGCAGGAGCTTCCTCGCGAAAGCGCGTGCCATCGTCGTGGGATGAGTCGCCAAAATGGAGATTTGTCCCAATACGCTTTGCGGTTCGTGAAAAACGCCGAGTTGCCTCAACACCGTTCCCCGGTCGTAGTAGATTTTTTCTCCGGCCAGACGGTCATCGGCGTCGAACGTGTAGATACCGCAAAGCGGGAACTCGACCTGTCGTCCCGTCGGCGGAAGGCCGCGCCAACTGCCCAGGTGCGTACCACGAATCATGACTTCAACGAGAATGGCCTCGTCTGTGACATGGCGGTGCTGTACCTCGATTTCCAGGTCAGGCAGCGCCTTCATGAGCTGCTCGTAAAACAGGCGGACTCCGTTCCGGCCCTCATAGTGTTCGCCCCAGGGCTCATCATCGTAGCGGGCGGTATCGCCGAAGGTGCGGAGAACGCCTTCCAGGTCATGCTCGTTCTCCAGTCGAATGTGCTGCTCAACAACGGCGATACGGGCCGACACTCTGTCTCGCGGAATCGATGCGCTTGCCACCTTCACCTTCGGTCGCGTTGGCGACATCTGGGCGAAGCCCAGCTGCAAATACTACCATCGGAACCCGACGTTCTTGGCTGGCAGAAGTAGGCTGACCGAAGTTTTGTCGAGGTCGGGAATATCAGACATCTGACAATCATAAGAATGACGGGGCGGCGGGAATCTATCGTCGGGAGAGATCCAGCAGCACCACATCCGAGTGCTCCTGCACTCGTTCGAGGACAACTTCACGGCCGTCTGGGGAGACGTCGAAGTCGCGAATGTCGAAGTCAGGAGAGAGGTTGGTCAACTGCCGCTCGGCGCCGGTCGCCAGGTCGATGAGCCAGAGATTCTTATGTTGGATGTCTCCTCGCAGGAACACGAGCGCCCGTCCTCCAGGCAGGAAGGTCAGGTGCCGGGCTCCCCGGGTCAGGGTCAGGGCCGGCAGGGGATGCTCGGCGGCCTCGGCCGTGACGGCTTTCACCGAAAACGTGGTGCCGATGTCGGGCCCCGAGTAAACAACAAAGCGTCCGTCGGGCGCCCACGCGGGATCGATCGAGTACTCCCGGACAAAATCAGCGGGGGAGCGACCGTCGATCGGCACACGGAAGAGGTGTGGGACCCCGTGATCGTTGGCCGCCGACGTGATCGATTGGCCGTCCGGCGCCCATGCGGGAGCGCCTTGCAGGTCGAGCGAATCGGTCACAACCCGAGCGTTCGTGCCGTCGGCCTGCATCGCGTACAACAGCGTCCGCCCAAGTTGTCGGACCGAGAATGCGATGTCCCGTCCATCAGGGGAGATGGCCGGGCCGCCGAAGACTCGCGCTCCTTGAGCACTCCACAACTCCGTGGCGGTTCCGTCAGCGAGCTTCCAGATGCTCTCGCTCGCGCCCGTCGCAGAAACATACAGAAGGTAATTTGGACCGAGTCGTGGGGAGAACCCTGTGCTGGTCGTCAGCGAGATTTGAGCCGCCGATACTTTCGTGGGTGAATCATCGATCCGCAAGCGCCAGAGTGTCCGCTTCGGACTTGCGACGCGTGACAACCAGACGGCGACCGTCCGCGCTGGCGGCCAGCGACGTGTAGCGGTCAAGCCCAGAGCTCAGCCGGTGCGGAATGCGGCGCTCGACGTCCATGCTGTAAAGCCACGGCCCCGAGCCGTCGGGATCGCTGGCGAGGTAGATCAGGGTGCGCCGATCCAACAGGACCGGATGAGTCACGCGCGCCACGTGCGATGTGATCCGTTCAGGAGTTCCCCCGGCTGGACGGATGCGCCAGATGTCCAATTTGTCTGGGAGGGAACCCTGCACGAAGTAGATGAAGGCCGAGTCCGGCGCCCACAACGGAAAGTGACTGTGGAGCCCGGCTGGCGCAGTAAAGATTGGGCGACCCTCCGATCGCCGGTTGCCGTCGGACAGGAACAGCGGGTCTCCAGGTCCGGGAGTGTGGTACGCGAGTCGGGACCCATCGTGCGACCAGTCGAACTCGGCCACGCCTTCGAGGTAGGGCCTCGGCTGTCCGCCCAGCGTGGGCACCGCCCAGATGCTGATGTCGCCGCCGCTCGAGCCATTTTGCTTGCGAACCCAGAACGTGACGAAGGAACCATCGGGCGAGAACCCCAGGGTGCGCACCGATGGATTGACGAGTTCCGGCGCGCTGCCGCGGGTCAAGTTGTGGAACTGTCCCGAACCGATCTGTGTAACCCAGACGTCCATCGGTCCGTCCCGGTCCGACAGAAACGCCACGAACTGGCCGTCGCGCGACACCGCAGCGGCCTGCGCCACTCCATCGGAGTCCGTGACGGTCTGAAAGCGCGCGTCGGCGATGGGGTTTCGCCAGAAATAGTCCTTCGTCTGAAGCCAAAGAGCTGCGCCAATCGCCAGCGCGGCTGCCGCTGCCAGGAGCAAGAGGAATGTCCACCTGGTAAGGGAGGAAAATACCGTGGAGCGCCGCGGCAAGGCGGGCGGATTGGGCGGAGTGACCTTGTTCCCGTCCTCCTGGGCAGCTGGAAGATTCCGACTGCGCGCCCACCCGTCCAGTTCCGCCCGCGATGCGTAGACCGAGCCCATCCTGTCATGCAGGTGCCGGTGAACGGGCATTCCCTCCCGCTTCTCCCAGCGCTGGACCGTGGTCACGTCGCGGTTGAGGTACGCCGCGATTTCCTTCCACGAATCCAGCCGGTCTTCGGGCGGTCTCGCGGATGGCGGTGCGCCGGGGAATGGTTCGCTCATCGGGTTCTCCTGATTGGTCCGCGGTTGTTGCGCCCCCGGAAGCCGAATTGTACGTCTGGGGCGCGGCGACGGCAAAACACGGCATTCGACGGCAAAGCAGAGTGACGGCGGCGATTCTGCGCCTTGCCGTTTGACCGTACTGACCGAAGCATCGGATCGTGTCCCACGCGTCTCCATCTGGTGGCGCCAACGAAATGTGGAGGTCGACATGCAGCGAAGATTCACGTGGTTGGTATTCCTGAGTGCCGCGATCTTGGTTACGGCTCTCTATCATGCGAGCAAAGTCCTGGCGACACCGGCTGTAGGATTTGCGGGCACGACCCTGGCCCAGGGCCGGTTCGGCGAAATCGACGTCTTTAACCACCTGGTTCTGCCGCGCGCCCGGCACGAAGAGCATGACAGCAATGTCTGGCTGTCGTGGCAGAAGACGAAGGGGTTGTCAGACGTCTACGTGCAGAGCAATGTCTGGCAGCCGGGAGGCAGCACCGGCTGGCATACGCATCCCGGCCATAGCCTGATCATGGTGACGGCGGGCACAGTGACGGCCTACGAAGGCGACGACCCAGCCTGCACGCCCCATGTGTACACGCAGGGGATGGGGTTCGTCGATCCTGGCGGGGGCCACGTGCACATTATCCGGAACGAAAGCACCACGGACGTAGCACAAACCGTCGCCGTCCAGCTCATTCCGGCAGCTGCCGCACGCCGGGTTGACGTGGCAGACCCGGGGAACTGTCACTTCTGACGAGGACGGACAGATTCGACACCGCGGGGGGAGAGATTTCTGGACGCTCATCGGGCCGCGCGTCCAGAAATCGGTGTCGCCCACCCGGCGGCCTGGGAGTCCTTGGCGACCTCGTCGGGCAAGAACTTCAGAGCGACGAAGCGATGCAGGCTGAGGTCCTCGGCCTTGTAGACCACACCCATGCGGCCACCGCCGAGCTTCTCGACGATGCGGTAATGAGAAATGGTCTGGCCGATCATTGGCGACAGAGCTTACGTCGGTGAAACTGGCAAGTCAATGAAAGACGATAACTTCCCGCAGAAGAAGTCTGCGCGCCGTCAGCGGCTGAAGTCCCGGTAAGAAGACCTTCCGAAACCAGCCTCAAGCTACTTGCGCTCGGCCGCGCTGCGGTGATTTTCGGCCAAGGTCGCTTCCTGCTTCTTCAACAAGTCCACGCCCTGGGCGAAGGTCAGGCCAGCGGGAACCGGGCGGAAGTCGCTATAGACCTCGGTCGACCTGATATCAATACGCTTGAACAGCAAGATCTTCCCGGTAAAGCTGAGACTCATGCGCGCCATGTCCCAGGTGCCATCGCCCACATCCGCTTGTTCGACCAGGAAGTGGCCGCCTTTGTCGAGATGGCCCAGGATGCCCCAGCCAAAGCCGACATCCTTGAACAGGGTTCCGTCGATGCGCGCGATGCGGTGCTGGTGCGCATCGATCAGTAGTTGGCCCTGCATTCCCTGCAAAACCTGCTCCACGTGCGAGGGCGGATCGTATTTGGGATTCGGGCGAAACTTCAGCCGAACCAAATCGTCGCCCTCTTTACCGACTCCGGGCTTGCCGGGTTCGGTGCCGTCGTAGTCGAAAAGGAATGCGTCCGGCATGGCCGCACGATGCGGCCCACGCGGTCCGCGTCTTCCTTTTCCCGCTGGCGCTTCTTCGCTAATTCCACTGGACTGTTCGCGAGCTGATCCAGTCGCGCTTCCTCGGCCAGGCGCTGCTGGGCGGTAAGCGGCTTGCGGTCATACGCGATCGCCATGCCTGCCATCGCGTCCTTTGTCTCGCAGTAGAGCTTGGTCTGGGAACCGCGAGGGGTTTCCTTGAGGGAAACGAACATGTGAGGAGTCGATGGATTCTGGGACGCCTTGACCTCGTTCTGCACGGTCAGGCGAACCAGCTCGGCGGCCGGCATGGGAGGAATCTCCGCCGCGGGCGCGCACAGGCTCAGCCAGACCATAGCCGCTGCGCCCCATCCCCAGCCTGCCGCTCTGGATCGCACCATGCCGGAAGCCCTCTCTCCACGTAGTTTAACGTTAGAGCAGGGCCGGAAAGCAATCGTTGTACCGGGCTTGCCGGATGCGGCGAAGGTCAGGCACTTGTCAGTAACGGTTACCAGAGGACAAGCTTGCGCAGGGAGAGCGCGAAGGGTTGCGGCCCGGCTGCGCCGCCGATGCGAAAATCGCCGAAAAATAGGTTAGTATCATCTTTCCCGCCGAGTTTCTTTTCTGGGTGCTCTGCAAGCCAGAGAAGAGCCACATCACGGTAGGAACAGCGTCGTTGGACGAAATCAGCGACCTCAAGTTCCGCGAACCACCGGCAATTCGCCCAAGGAGAGCACTCATGGAAGTACCCAAAACTGGGGAGTTCGCACACATTGGGAAGTCGGTTGTCATTAAAGGTGAGCTTTCCGGCAGCGAGGACCTGTATCTCGATGGCCAGGTGGAAGGCAACATTCTGTTGAAGGGCAACAACCTGACGGTCGGTCCAAACGGGCAGGTGAAAGCCAATGTGGACGCCAAGGGCGTGATCGTGCAGGGCAAGCTGGAGGGTAACCTGCATGCATCGGATCGGGTGGAACTGCGAAAGTCCGCGATCGTGATGGGCGATATCGCCACGCAGCGGATTGCCATTGAAGAGGGCGCCTATCTTAAGGGCAAAGTGGACGTCGGTAAGGACGGGGGAAAGTAGGATTCAGTCCTCCGTCTTCAGTCGCCAGCCAGGCAACGCCGAGGTGCTGGTGACTGGCATCGAAGTGCTGACGACAGGCGGCTGAGGATTGAAGACTGGTCTCGTGACCACGGTCACCAAGCATACCGGCGTCTTTAAGGCATAATCAGGATGTTGCGTTAGCACACAGCTTCATGAAACTGTTTCGCGGCTCATCGTCCGGACCAGACAAGGCTTCGTCCCCGGCACAAAGCAATCAGAAACTCTCTCGCCGCTCCAGCGGTTTGGGCGAGCTGGCGCGCTACTGGTCGTCGCAAGAAAATCTGTGCATCCTCGACCTCGGCGCCACCTCGCCGGCGAACATCCGCTATTTCACCGAGCGTTCGCACAAGATGTACAGCGAGGACCTGCTCACGGCGTCGACCGATCCAGCGCTGGTCACGAAAGATGAACAGGGCAACATCGTTCTCGACAGCCGCCTGTTTCTGGAAGACAACCTGGTGTATCCGGCCGCGCAGTTCGACGTGGTCCTGTGCTGGAATTTGCCCGACTACATGGACGAAAGCCTGGTCAAGCCGGTGGTGGGAAGATTGTGGTCGGTGCTGAAGCCGGGCGGCATGCTTCTGGCCTTCTTTCACACGCGCGACGCCGGGCCGGACGCTCCTTGCTACCGCTATCACGTCATGGGCCCGGATGTGCTCGACATGCAGCCCATCGTGCCCCAGCGCGAGGTGCGCCGCGGACCGACGGGCGCCATTCACCGCGCGGTCGCGCCCGGCTTCCGCCTGCAGCGGGTGTTCAACAACCGCCACATCGAGAACCTGTTCCGCGACTTTGCTTCCATCAAGTTCTTCCTCAGCCGCGACAACATCCGCGAAGTGCTGGTGGTGCGGTAGCACGCTGTTGCAGGAGCCCTGTTGCCGACAGTCGGCTCCCGAGTAGCCCGTCCGCCGCGACCGTCCCCCGTACTCAGGAAAATTTCAGACGAATTTCACCGGTCATCAAGGACGGCTCATAGTACCTCGCGCTGGAATGGTAGCTGATTGCGAGGTACATCATGCGTCCCTTAAAACAACCGATTCGTCGCAAATGCGAGCGTGGTCACGCCGTGCGGCAGGAACCCCGCCTGGGTCATACCGTCACGGGGGATTTATTGCTCGGCGCGAAGGAGGTGCACGAGGCATTGTGTGCTCCGGCATCACAACGGATTGGCAATTTCGACATCGCCCGCGCGATGGTGCCCGCACGGCACGTATCGGGCGACTTCGTCGCGACCTTCGAGCAGAATGGTGCGTGGTTCCTGGCGGTTGGCGACCTGATGGGAAAGGGACTGCCGGCGGCCATGTGGTTGACGCACGTGCTCGATTTAATACGTCGTTGTTGCGAAACCGGCCAGACACTTCCTGGCATCATGCAGTCGCTGAATCGCGAGATGCACCGTTCCCGCGTCGGCGTGCCGCTCACGAGCCTGTTTCTCGCACGTTTGGACCCGCGCTGCGGCAAGCGTGACCTATTCCTGTGGAGGATGCCCGCCGGCTTTTCTGCTTGCCGGCGGGCACACGGTCACGATGCTTGAGTCGGGTGGCCCGATTCTGGGCGCGGTGCAGGAGGCAAACTACTCCTCCGCCACGATTGAACTCGGATTGCATGACACGGTGTTGGTGGTGTCGGATGGAATCATCGAGGTCCATCAGAATGCCAGCTTCGAGCTGCGCCCCGACAGGGTCGCCCATCACTTGAAATTTACGGCGGGTGATTCGGCGGTTTCGATTGTGCAGTCACTGCTTGCGCGAGTGCGGACAGCCTCGCCGACGATCAGCGACGATCTCAGCCTGATGGCGGTGCAGCGAGTGGCCTGAGTTCATGCCGGACTCCACGAGCACGGCCTCGCGCCGTGCCTTTTTTTCGGGCGATCCCCATCCAGCATTCTTTCAGGAAAATTCAAGTTCCGTTCAAGGACTCTCAGGTCCACCCAACCGTAATCTCGCTCCACACCGCAAGGGTCACGAAACTCGTTGCAGAGGAGAAAAGAAATGCTGAAGAGAATCGTTGTTTTCGTGTACGGAGTCGCCTGTTATGGAGTGTTCTTCGCCACCTTTCTTTACGCCATCGGGTTTGTTGGAAACCTGGTGGTCCCTAAATCACTGGACTCGCAGGTAACCATGCCGTTTCTATATGCCCTTGGAATCGATGTGCTGCTGCTCGGAATCTTCGCCGTACAGCACAGCGTCATGGCACGGCCATGGTTCAAGCGGGTGTGGACGCGCGTCGTCCCCGAGCCAGCAGAGCGCAGTACCTACGTGCTGTTCTCCAGCCTGGCCTTGATTGCGCTGTTCGCCCTCTGGCAGCCACTCGGTGGAACGGTGTGGGACATTGAGAGTCCGACGGGCCGTTTGCTGATGTACTCGCTCTTTGGGCTGGGTTTCGGGCTGGTGCTGGTGAGCACGCTCCTGATCAATCACTTCGACCTGTTTGGTTTGCGGCAGGTCTGGCTCTATCTCTGCGGCCAGCCCTACACGCAGCTGAGGTTCGGCACCCCGCTATTCTACAAGTATGTGCGGCACCCTCTTTATATCGGATGGCTGATGGCGTTCTGGTTCACGCCGACCATGACGGGCGCGCACCTGTTGTTCGCCGTCCTGACGACGGCGTACATGTTGACGGCGATCCGGTGGGAAGAGAACGACCTGCTGGCGGCGCACGGCGAGAATTACGCTCGTTACCGCGAGAGCGTGCCGATGCTGGTGCCGTCAACGGCCGGGTACAAAGCCCCGGCACCGCAGTATGACGTCAGCAGGGTCGCGTAGGGGCCTAGACCGGGGCGGCCGAACGGCCGCCCTCGTGGCTCGCTGCCTGGCGTGGTTTGCCTTCCTTCTTCTGGTCAGCCCAGCCCAGGAATTTGGAGAACTCCTCCACGAAGTGTTGCCATGCTGGTTCGCCGGGGACAACCTCGTGATTGCGGCTCGGTAATTCCACGAATCGGGCGCCCCGTATTCGCGAGGCTATCAAACGTCCTTCCCGGGCAGGTACCACCGCTTCGTCACGCGAGTGAATCACGAGCGTAGGGCAAGCAGACTTTGGGCAGCAGGTCCGTGATGTCGACTTTCGGGAACTCTGCCATCATTCGGGCTGCGTTCTCCGGGAGAAGACGTAATGCGCTGGAATTCGTTCATCCATTCCGTCTCGGCAGGTCCGGCGTCTGGTCGGAACAGTGTCGTCCACAGTTGACGGAAGGCCGGATTGTCGCGGCCCCAGCCGAGTCGAATGAGCGTCAGCATCGCATTGAACTGCTCGGTATCATACTTTCAGGGGGAGGCCATCCCTGTGCGAACGCCCCAACAAGGATAAGCTTCGTCACCCGCTCCGGATGACGAGCCGCATAAGCGGTACCTATGGCGCCGCCCTGGCAACTCCCCACCAGCGCAAACTTGTCCCAGCCAACGGCTGAAATGAGCTCTTCGAAGTCGGCGAGTGAGCGCTCGAAAGAAAAGTCATCGATATTCCAGTCCGAGAGGCCGCTGCCGCGCTGATCGTAGCGAAGAAATGTGTTGTGACGCATGATCTCCGAGAACCAATGCCGGCGAAACGGACTCTTCCATTCAAAGTCCAGGTGATTCAGCCAGTCCACCGTGCGCACCAGCGGAGGCCCGCTGCCACCGATCGTGTACGCCACGCGTACACCGTCGCTGGTGGTGAAGAATTGAATTTCCTGTTCGCTGGTCGAATGAGCCTCGGGAGAAGCCTCCACGGTGTGCAATATACGGCTGGTGGATACTTGCTGCACCTCGGCGATAAAGCGATATCCCTGGCGCGGCACAGTCTCGATGAATTTCTGGCCGTTCGTGCCGGCTTGAAGAGCGCCGCGAAGCTTCGAAATGTTGTGGTCGAGATTGTTTTCTTCAACCACGCTGTCCGGCCAGAGCCGTTGCATCAACTCATCTTTGCGGATGAGGCGGCCATGGTTTTCGACGAGAATACAGAGCGTGTCGAAGACCTTGGCACGCAGCGGAACCAATTCGCCCGAACGCAACAGGCGGCGTTCGGCGATATCCAGCTCAAACGATTCGAAGCGAAAGACCATCGGTCCCTTCACAAAACGGCTGACAGCCCCAGTCTGCGGCTCAGAATGAGCCTCCCACATAGGCAAATTATATCCTGAACCAAATAACGACGCGGGAAAAGGCCGGCTGCCCGACGCCCTGGCCGACACCGACACAGGGAATCAATTACACCAACCATGGGTGTCCAGCCCCTCCCGGCCAGGGCTATCTATACCCTCCCCTTCACCGGGTGAGGCTGATGAGAAAGCGCGAGACTGCGGGAGCTGCCTCCAGCAGATGCCCAACCGATCTGCGGATCGGGCGAGGCAGCCCGAGCAGTCGCCGGATTCGGGACGAGTTCCGAAAGACAGGCAACAGGCGCTCCTGGTACGCCTTGCGGTATCGCAACACCGCTTCCGCAAGAGAAGCTTGAGCCTTGAAGAAAGGCCCGAGGCACTCGGCCGCGAGCACCCCACTGCGCAGTGCCAGCGAGATCCCATCTCCGACGAACGGATCCACGAACCCCGCCGCATCCCCAGCCAGCAGGACGTTGTGCTCGACCGATTCGGGCTCGCCGAAGATGAGTGGCGACGTGGTGACCGGTTCCATGAGCGAACGCCATGTCTGGGCGCGCTCCTTTAGCTGAGGATGCTGTGCGAAGACTTCCGGAAGGGAGCGTGCGACGTCGGAGCGGACCATGGCGCAGGCGTTGATGCGTCCCTCGCTTGCCTGGGTCCCCGCCAATTCCACCGGCTGCACACCGCAATAGCCGCCTTCGAAGAAGTAGAGGTCGACCGAGAGGTGCGGAGAAATTTCAGAGAAGTGTCCTTTTATTCCCAGCCATTTGTCTTCACGATCGAGACCTGAACGCGGTGATTCAGCACGCAGGTTCGACCAACGGCCAGTGGCGTTGATCACTGCCTGCGAGTGGAACTGTTCGTCCCGCGTGCGCAGAGTGAAGGGGCCACGGCCGCTTATGCTTTCGACACTAGTCTCCAACTGCGCCCTGACGCCGACCTCCTCGGCTGCGCGCCACAACGCGAAATCAAGATCGAAGCGCGCCACGCTCGCCGCGGCGGGTTCAACCTGAGTGGGAACGCTATGTCCGTCGAAGAACAGGCGGGCCTCAGGAATGCGCAGCGCCTGTTGCAGCAGGCCGGGCGCCGTGCGGTCGAGCAAGCCGGCGAGCAATGCCAGCGATTCGGCGGAAACAAATTCGCCGCAGACGCGTTGCCGGGGAAGGCGGCCGCGTTCGAGCAACAGCACCTGGGCCCCGGCCCGCGCGGCGGTGATTGCGGCCGAAGTTCCCGCCGGGCCCCCGCCGATCACAGTCAGGTCGAAGGCAGACGGCTTGCCCGGAGTCGGATGCGTGCGATCAGCTACTGCTTCCATGCGATCACGCCCATCCGGTACAGGTAGTAGGAATCGATCTCGACCCGCGCTGCGTTTGTCCGGCTAAGGATGTCCCGCATCTCCTCCCGCGTGTAGGCCTGGCGGACCGAAGCGGGCGCGTCATTGCGGGTCAGCCGGCTGCGGTAGAGCGGGAATCCGGAATATACCAGCGCCAGGTGGATGGGATGACGGATGAGATCGTTGATCAAGACGGCTTTCCGGCACACGCGCAGGCTCTCTTCGACGAACCGCACCAGTTCGTCCGGGAACAGGTGGTGAGCAAACAACACGCTGCTGACCACGTCAAAGCTGGAATCGCGGAAGGGGAGAGTGAGGGCATCGCCCACCACGGATCTTCCGCCGTTGCCGACGTGCGAGGCGTGGCGGTCGAGAAGAGTGACGTCAAGGTGGATGCCGTCTTTCGCGAGCCGATCTCGGGCTGCGCGCGGCACATAACCCGAGCCCGAGGCGACCTCCAGCAGCGATAGCGGAAATGATGGAGGAACGGGCATCTCGCCGGTGCGCCGGGCGGGGATGCCCGGCGCTCCGCAAGCCTGCGCGACTTGCTGCACCAGGCGCACGGTTGTCCCCGTGCCCCCAAACCAGCGGTTGATCCTGCGTAAGTCGGCCAGGGAAGCGGCCACCTCGGCGGGCGTCCCAGCGTCGGTGTCGAGCAGTTCGAGCGTCGGGATCCGCTTCATAAGGAGCCATACCACTAAGGAGCAATTCGACCGAGTGGGCTTCGATCGCGGAATCGTCTCTTATGTTATTAGCCCTTCGCCATCAGCCTTTCAGTGGAGGGCGCAAAGCTAACAGCTAAAGGCCAGCAGCTAGAGCTAGTACCTCTCAGACCTCGGCCAGTTCTTCTTCCAGCAATTGCTTGTTGTAGAGGTCGGTGTAGTAGCCGTCGCGCGCGATGAGTTCGTCGTGCGTGCCGAGTTCGACGATGCGCCCGCCATGCAGCACGGCGATGCGGTCGGCATTGCGCACGGTGGAAACGCGGTGCGAGATGAAGATGGTGGTCCGACCGCGCATGATCTCGCGCAGGTGATTGAGGATCTTGTCCTCGGTGTGCGTGTCGACGCTCGAGAGTGCGTCGTCCAGAACCAGGATGCGCGGGTTGCGAATGATGGCGCGTGCAATGGCGGTGCGCTGTTTCTGTCCGCCGGAGAGCGTGATGCCGCGTTCGCCGACCATGGTGGAGTACTTTCGGGGAAACCTTCGATATCCGCGGCGATGTTGGCGGCTTCGGCGGCGTCGCGAACGGCGGCATCGCTGGCGTCTTCGATTCCGAACGCGATGTTCTCGCGGATGGTGTCGCTGAACAGGAACGTTTCCTGGGGAACGAATCCAACGTTGCGGCGCAATAACTCAAGCGGGATCTCGCGGATGGGTCGCCCATCGATCAGCACCGTGCCCGGTTCCGCGTCGTAGATACGCGGAATCAGGTCTCACCAGCGTGGTCTTGCCGGAGCCGGTGGGGCCGACGATGGCGAGACTGGTGCCCGCGGGAATGTGCAGGTTGACGTCATGCAGCACCGGGATGCCGTTGATAAGCAAAGCTCAATCCGCGGAACTCGATTTCGCCGCGCAGTTCCTGCAGGGGTGGCGCAGCAGTCGCCAGCGCGGGATCGTCCGTGATTTCGGTTTCTCCAGCAGGATTTCATTGATCCGCTTCAGCGATGCCGTGCCGCGCTGGAAGATGTTGATCACCCATCCGAGCGCAATGACCGGCCACGTCAGCTGGAACATGTACGTAATGAACGCGACGAACTCCCCCACGTTGATGCGATGCACCAAGACCTCGCGTCCGCCCGAGCCAGAGCACGATCACGACCGCCATTCCCAAGCTTAGTTCCAGCGTCGGCCAAAGCATGCCCATCAGGCGCACCAGGGGAAGGCTGCGGCGATGTACTCGCGGTTGGCCGCCTCGAATGCCGCGACCTCGGCCGCTTCCTGCACGTAGGCCCGAATAACCCGCGCGCCGGAAAAGTTCTCCTGGGCGCGAGCGGAAATGTCGGAGAACATCGCCTGGATGCGCTCGAAGCGCTCGTGAATCTGCGGCCCGAAATACTGCATGACGATGCTCGCGATCGGCAGGGGCAGGAAGGCGTACAAGCGTCAGCTTGGGACTGATCTTCACCATGAAGAACAGAGCCCCGGCCGTGAACACGAGCGTATTGGCCGAGTACATGATCGCCGGTCCAAGCAGCATGCGCACCGCGTTCAGATCGTTGGTGGCCCGCGCCATGATGTCGCCGGTCCGGGTGCGCTGGTAGTAGGGAAATGAGAGTCGCTCCAGGTGGGGGAACATATCGTTGCGGAGATCGAACTCGATGTCGCGCGAGATGCCAATCACGATCCAGCGCGTCAAGAACTGGAAGATGCCTTTGCCCACTGCGATCCCAACCAGCAACAGCGCGTAGAAACTTAACTGCCCCGCGGAGCGCCCGCCATTCTTCAGGTAGTCCAAGGCCCTCAGGATGACTTGCGGAAACTGGACGGCAATTCCGTTCAACAACAGCACGCAGATTGTACCCACCATGAAACCGCGGCGGTACTTCTTCAGGTAGGGATAGAGCGGGCGCAGGTTTTTCGGCAGCATCGCTAGTCTAGATGCGATTCTACCAGCGCGGGGTGCAGCTGATTGTCAGCAAAGGGGCGCGGAACTCAGGGCAGCCACGCCGGGCCAGATGCCCATGCCCATTGGCCAGCCCGGCCGCACGGGGAATTCGGGAGTACGTTGGTAATCTTGCGGTCACCCGAACCCTGACATAACGTCTTTGGCAGGCCGAACCAGGGGAAGCTGTTGGTACGTGGGGTACCATTTTGCAGAACCGACCAATTCGAGCGCGATTGGCAGAGCGTAGTGTTTGCGCATGGAGACTTGCGTCTCTTTGCCTGTCGATCGTCCTGATTCTGGCCTCGCCCCTGCGGGCTGAGAACAAGGTTTCCAGAAAGCTGGTGTACCGGGAGAATCCCGGATACCCGCTTACGCTCCGTGAGGCTCATATTGGCGGGGTGGTCCGGCTGGAGATCGTCATTTCGCCGAAAGGGAATGTGGATTCCGTGACTCCCCTGGGCGGAAACCCGGTGCTGGTGGAGGCGTCCAGCGCGGCCGTTCGTAAGTGGAAATATGTCCCCGCTGATACGGAAACCAAGACCCAGGTGGAATTTACGTTTGATCCCAAGCACTGACAAGGCCTGACCTTAGTCAGCCCAGACGAAGTTGCTTCACCGCCAGCTTGCCTCGAACCTTGTCCGGAACTCCTTGAAACTCTACTCGCCCGTCCCTTCGAAAGACCGCGACGCAAGCCACGACCAGGGCGACCGCCCATCCCAACAGGAAGAACCATCCTACGCCCATCAGAAACGAATAAACCATCTCACTGTTTACGAGGAGGGCGCCAACCATGCGAACGCTATTGCGCAGAGTATCCATCGCGGCGAGCCCCTGATTCTGGTGGGTTGTTGTAGCGGTTCACGATTTCCTGGACGGCATGCATGCGGCCCAGGGTAGTCAGGCGCGGGTCGAGCAGGGCCGCTTCAATTTGCGCCATCCAGAAGGTCACTGCATATTCAATTCCATCGGACATTTCTGCCGCGACGGCCTCAATCAGCGCTCGGTCGGTGGCTACGGTTGCCACAGCGTTCCCTGCCTTTCGAAATCGAACCGGTTCGTGATTTGGTCAATTCAAGTCCGCGCCGCGGGGACCGGGCTCCGCACGTCATGACAAAGCCGCCGCGCAGCCGGAAGTTGCCGCGAAAGGGGAAGGCGGCTGCCCGCCCCTTTCGCACGCAACCGCTATTGGTTCGGTGTGGCTTCGTTGGGTGCGACGTCGCTCGGTGCGGCCTGTCCTTTTCGCATATGCTTTTGGAAACGGGCCTCGCGCCGGGCTTCGTGCTTTGCCATCTTGTCCTTCTGCTCGGGCGTCAGCACGGCCATCAACTCCGATTTGATGCGCGCTTTCTGCACCATCATTTCGGTCATGGCCTGGGATTGCTGGGTAGCAATGGCGCGGACCTTGGCTTCATCAAAAGCCCCCGCCTGTTCAAATTGCCGCATCTGCTGGTGTCCCTGCGCCAACTGCTGCATCAGCGGCCGAAACGTGGGCTTTTCCTTCGCCAGGATGTCCTTCATCTGCGCTTGCTGTGCATCGGTCAGGTCGAGATAGTCGGCGTTGAAGCCGAGCATGTGACCGCCAAAACCGCCGCCACGGTGGCCCGGTCCCTGGGCTGTCTTGACGACGGTCTGCGAAAATGCCACCGCAGCGCATATTGCGACCGCCAGAACCACGACCGGAATTCTGAATCGACTTGCCATACAGTTGCCTCCACAACCCGGGTTCTCGGCCGGGTGCCTGAAATCTCTTGCAACTATGGAAACACGGCCGCCGCCCAGAATGCGGTAAAGAGTCGGTCAAGCAGAGTAAAGTTTTGTCAACGGGATACGGTGGGCTCTCGCACAATACGCCTACGTCAACACCGGCCACGTTCCGCCCAAGGTCGATGTCAACGGCGACATCCCGGGTCTCAGTTACGACGAATCGGCGATGGCGCTCACCGGACTCTACGGCTAGAAGTATCAAACCGTGTGACGCGGCGCCGTCGTGTAGTGCGTTGCCAGGAGGAGAAATCCCACCCCTAGACGACAGCGTTAACACCACAGGCCTGTCCGATAGCATCACTGCGCCGAATTCAACTACACCCGTACCGAATTCGTCCGTCCGCCATTCCTTGCCGCATGCGCCAATGCTGGGGTGAGACGGTGGGAAACATGCCCAAAGGTCCGAGAACGGGCTGGTGCCGTTTTCGCGCAATCCATTGGTTTTGCTGAACGATACCAACCCGCGCCACCAGCCCATGCCGCCTGTAGGAATTGACAATTCTTTACCCAGATGGCCGAGACGCTGTTGTAAAACAAGGGTTATAAAGTATTAGGTGGCCCATGGACCGTGTTCTGATCATCGACGACGATTTTGAGCTGTGCAGCCTGGTCAGCGAGTATCTCGCGCCCGAGGGCTTTCGCGTCGAGTCGGTCCATGACGGGGAAACCGGCCTGCAGCGAGCGCTCAACGGAAACTACCTGCTGGTGGTGCTGGACGTGATGCTGCCCGGCATGAGCGGGTTCGACGTGCTGCGCCGGATCCGCGCCACTTCGCGCATTCCGGTGCTGTTGCTGACTGCGCGCGGAGAGGACGTGGATCGCATCGTGGGCCTCGAAATCGGCGCCGATGACTACCTGCCCAAGCCCTTCAACCCGCGCGAACTCGTGGCCCGCATCCGGGCCGTGCTGCGCCGCTCCAGCGCCGATCCGAAAGGCGTCGGTGCGCCGCGTCCGCCGGAGATTCTGCGCATCGGCGACATCGAACTCGATCCTGCCACCCGCACCGTCAAGCATGGTGGCCAGCCGGTCGATCTGACCTCGGTCGAATTTAATTTGCTCGAAGTGCTTCTGCGCGAGGCGGGCCGGGTCGTCACACGCGAGGAACTGGTGAGCGCGGTGCTCAGCCGGAAGTTTTCCCGTTTGACCGCAGCATCGATATGCACGTCAGCAAGGTGCGCAAGAAACTGGGAGACATGAACGGCGACGCGGAACACATCAAGACCGTGCGCGGAGTGGGGTATATTTTCGCGAGGCCGCGCGAGAAGGTCAAAAGCGGTTCCCGATGAAAAGCCTGTTTCTAAGAATCTTCCTGTCGTTCTGGCTGGCCCAGGCGCTGATCGTGGCGCTGGTGGTGCTGGCCACCGTGGTGTTCCGTCCCCAGACCGAATCGCCTTTCTGGGACTACATCAAGACCAACACCGCGGAGCAACTGGTGCAGGCTTACGAAGCAGGCGGGCCTGCCGGGCTCAACAGCAGGATCGAGCAGCTCAACACGACACTTCGCTTCCAGGCGTTTCTCTTCGATGATCAGGGCAGGGAACTGGCTGGCCGTTCCGCGCCGCAGTGGGCCCACCGGCTCAGCCGCGGCCTCGGTCCACAGGCGATCGGGTGGGCGGCGCGTTTTTCTCCGCGCCGCTTTGTGACTCATGAAATCTCAAATCAGGACGGCCGCCGCTACATCATGGTGGCCGAAGTTCCGCCCCGACCCTGGCTCCCATTGCTGCGCCAGAAGCCACCCGGCACTGGCCTCGTCATTCTCTTTTTGGCGGTTCTGGTGTCTGGCATTGTCTGCTACTTCCTGGCGGGTTACCTCACGTCGGATGTGCGCCGCTTGCGCGCGGCTACCCAGCAACTGGCCGCGGGCGATCTGAACGCCCGTGCCGACGCTCCTAAAGGACACCGCCGCGATGAGATTGCGCAGTTGGTCCGCGACTTCAACGCCATGGCGGGGCGCCTGCAGGGCCTGGTGAACGCGCAGTCCCGCTTGCTCAACGACATTTCGCACGAACTGCGTTCTCCGCTGGCCCGGCTGAACGTTGCCCTGGGGCTTGCCTGGCAGCGCAGTGGGCCGGGAGCGGACAGCGCGCTGGAGCGCATCGAACTGGAAGCGGACCGGCTGAATGAACTGATTGGTCGCTTGCTCACGCTTGCTCGGCTGGAAGGTGGCGAGGACGCCATGCGCCGCACGCCCATTCCGATGGACGAGCTGGTGCAAGACGTCGCTCTCGATGCGGATTTCGAAGCGCAAAGCCGTCCCTGCCATGTCCATTGTGTGATCCAGGGTGAGATGACCGTGTTCGGGAACTCATCGTTGTTGCACAGCGCGATTGAAAATGTTGTTCGCAACGCGACCCGCCACACTGCCGAAGGCACCGACGTCGAAATTCGCCTCGCCCGGGAAACTGCCAATGGCAAGGACGAGGCGGTGGTTCGCGTCCTGGACCGCGGGCCGGGCGTGCCGCAGGAATCTCTTGATAAGTTGTTTCGCCCCTTTTACCGTCTGGACGACGCGCGCGAGCGGCAGACGGGCGGAGTGGGCCTGGGTCTGGCGATCACGGAGCGCGCCGTCCGGCTGCATGGGGGTACGGTTCGCGCGGCCAACCGTCCCGAAGGCGGCCTGATCGTAGAAATTCGACTGCCTCTCGAGCCCACGAATTCCTCAAAGATCGAGGCCGGATCCGGCGAGAAGGCCTCCGTCGAGACCGCCTGATTTCCAAACCGGATCTCCTTAGCACGATTCGATCCTCCATCTCCAGCCCTCCCGGCCAGTGACTCGCGCACCCGTTATCGCAATACTCTGCAACCGCCTCGGGCAACTCCGCGGGCCTCTCCGGAGTCCAATAAGTCTTTGTGGCAGTTTGCTCTTCCGGGAAATTCCTGATACACAAATGAGGGTAATCAAACCCTCAAAACTGGATCACGCGATGCCCGTGCGGGTCCTCGCGACCAGAGAAATCAACAGGAGACGGAATCTTGATGAGGTCTGGCTGGCTTCGGTGTGTGCTGATAGCGGGATGGCTGATGGTATTGGTGAACTGCGGCGGTTCCAGCAAGTCGACATTTGTCTATCTGGCCAGCCAGGGCTCGGATCCGGGAACGGTGACCGCCTACTCGCTCGATCTGAGCAAAGGCACGCTCCACTCCTCTAACGGAGCCCTGACGCAGTCGGGCAAGAGCGCTGCCACCGGAACCCAACCCGGACCCATGATCTTCGATCCCACGAACACCTTTGCGTATGTGGCCGACTTCGGCAATCCGCTAGCCTCAGGCACCGATAACAGCGCGAAAAGCGGCGACATCGCCGCTTTTTCGGTCAACAAAGATGGTTCTCTGGCCAGCCTTGGGTTGACCTCGGTTGTACAAGACTGCATCACGCTCAGTCCGGTGGCGCTGGCCGTGGATCCGATGGGGCAGTTTCTGTTCGTGGCGAACCAGGCGTTCTATAACGTGGGCAGCGGAGCGTCTTGCCCAGGCGCGCCTGCCGACGGCACTCCGGCTCCCGGCGTAGTGACAGTGTTTGCGATTTCTTCCGGCAAATTGGGCACACCGTCCAGCACTGCGATTCCCGTTCCCGCGGGCCCCGCCGGATCAAACACGCCTGCACCCACCGCCATTGCGGTTAGCAATCAGGGCAATTTCGTCTATGTGACGGACTCGACCAATGCCACCGTGGTCGGCTTCGCGTTTGACAGCACCGGGGCGTTGTCATCCGTTCCCGGGCAATTCTTCATGGTGGGAAATACGCCCCGCGCCGTGCTGTCTCCCCCCGCCGGAAATTTCCTCTACGTGGCGAATGCCGGTTCCGACAATATTTACGAATTTGTGATCAACACCGATGGCAGCCTGATGCCGATCTCGGCCAGCATTACGACCATCGGGACCGGGGTTGGCCCCATCGCCATGCTGACGGACCCGACCGCAAAATACCTTTTAGCGCTCGCCAATGGAGGCAGCCAGATCACGTCGTACACCATCAATCACGTGACGGGCGCCCTGAGCACCGTAGCGGTCAACGGTACGGTTTCAACGGGCGCGAATCCCGTGGCGTTGACCATCCGCTCGGACGGAAGCACCAGCGGAAATTTTTGGGTTCTTACCTCGAACTTTGCCGCCAACTCCGTTTCCACCTTCCTGCTGAACGGGGCCACCGGCACGCTGGGGCCGTTACCGCAGTTGACCGGCCCGGTCGCGCCCTACGGCATCGCCGCGCGTTGACCGCTGGGTCGCGTTCAGGTGGACACCTTGAGAATCAGGTAAGCACCCAGCAAAGCGAAGATCAGGTCCGGAGACCAGGCGGCCAGCGCCGGCGGTAGCTGGCTGAGGTTCCCCATCGACTCGAATAGTCGGGACACTACTTCGTAGAGTGCCGCTATCCCCACCGCCACGGCCACTCCGGTCACCGCACCCCGTTTCCCCGCGGACAGAGAAAAAGGGATGGCCAGAACCGCCATCACCAGGGTGACAAAGGGCACGGCCAGCTTTCTCTGCAACTGCACCCTTAACCTCACCACGTCGAAACCACTCTGCTGCAAGTCGTGAATGTAGCGGCGCAGCTCTTCGAAGCTCATCTCGGAGGACTGCTTCACCTCCTTCTTGAAGTAAGTAGGAGGCTCGCTGAACTGGGGGAACGCGGTGACGTCAAACTGGCGGTAGTTTTCGATCGAATCCCCGCTCAAGTTCCGCACCCAACCCTGTTCGTAGATCCAGCGCTGCGTGACCTCGGACCAGTGTGCCCGGTCCGCGTACACCCGCTGGGTAATGGCAAAGGTGTGGGGATCGAACTGAAACACCGAGATGTTGGCAAACTGATCGCGGTCGGCATCGAAAAACTGGTAGTAGTAAATGTCGGAATGCTGCCCGAAGATCCACTTTCGATCCGGGCGCAGGTAGGTCTGCGCCGGCTTGCCCTTGATCTGGTTGCGGAGCGCGTCCTGGCGCTTGTTGGCGTGCGGCAGATAAAACTGATCAAAGAAGAAGAGACTTCCGGCAAGTATGACGCAAATGACCAGCACTGGAAACACGATGCGATAGATGCTGATTCCCGTGGCCTTGATGGCGGTCACTTCGTTGGCGCGCTCCATCAGTCCAAATGTGACCAGCACCGCCAGCAGCACGCCGTATTGCGCCAGGTTGTAGATGAAGTATGGGCACACATTGAGCAGGTAGTCGCCCACCACCCACGCGGAGATGTGATTCCGCATGATGTCGGTGAGCAGTTCGAACAAGGTGAATACCAGCATGAGCGTCAGGAACGTTGCCATGATCATGCCGAGGTAGGTGAAGAAGTCACGCAGAACGTAATCATCGAGGATGGTCGGAAAATCAATACCGGTGAGGCGGCGCCGCGAGGATGCGCGCTCGAAGGCGGCCCCCGCCCCGCTGGCAAGCCCGGTCGCACCTCCGGGTGCGGCCGAGCGAAATGGGTTTCGCACCGAGAGCCACTGGGCGATTTCCAGCGGCCGCCGCTCTGCTCGCCATAGCAGGAACGAGCCTCCCAGCAGAAACACCATATCCGCGAACCAGACCCCCGCGCCGGGCGACACCCTTCCCTGGCGTGCCAACGAAAGCCCGATTAGTGACGCCGAGTAGTAAAGAAAGACCAGGCCGATGGCCAGCACGAAACCGGAAGACTTGCCTCCCTTCTTCGAGGAGAGCCCCAGAGGAATGCCAACCAGGGCGAGCACCAGGCAAGCGGTGGGTAATGCCAGGCGGCGGTGAAATTCGATCAGATACCAGCGTGCGGCAGCGGGCGGCGACCTGCGCGCCTGCTCCAGCAGGGCCTGCGTATCCATCTCTCCCATGGGAACCGGTTCGACATCCTGTTTGTTCTCGGCGGCCGGAACTTCGATGGGGATGTCGGTTTGCTGAAAGCTGGAAATCTGGTAGTGGTCCGGGGCCTTCGGATCAGTTTCGTGAGTGGAGCCGTTGATAAGGTGCAGGTGCAGGCGGGTCGGTCCTTCGCTGACCAGGACACCTTGTTCCGCTTGCCAGATGCGCGGAGAGCCGGGTGCGCTGATGTCGGCCAGGAAGACGCCCTTCCAAACGGCCGCGCGTTGTCCGCTGTGCACGTCCTGAACATAGAGAACCGCCTTGGGGAAGCCCTCGTAGAAGACCCTGGGCTGCACTTCGAAGGAGGCCTGCGCGCTCTTGAGCCGATCCTGGAGTCGCCCTAAAGCCGCCTGCGAGTGGGGAGCGAGGTAGACGCTATTGACCAGCGCGATCAGCCAGGCGGCGAGCACGAAGATCGCAAGGATTCTCAGGAAATTCCAGACGCCCACCCCGCTGGCCCGCATCGCCGTGATTTCGCTGTCGGCGGCCAGCCGGCTCAAGCCAATCAAGATGCCCACCAGCACGCCCGCCGGGATCGTGATCGTGAACGCCAGCGGCAAGCTGAGACCCACCACCTCGAGCACGCTCCTCGCCGGCGCGCTATTGCGAACCACCAGTTCGAGAATGCGCCCGAGATCTTTCGTGAACAGCACGAACGTGAAAATCGCCACGCCGATCGCCGCGTGGGAACCCACTTCGCGCAAAATGTAGCGGGTGAGAATCCGCATGGGTGCCGAGTGAAACGCCTGCCTGCGAGTCTAGCATGGGGGATTGAACGATCTGGAAATTGGGAAATTGGAAACTTGGGTGATTGCAGGATTTGCTATTTTAACCACGCAGCAGATACCTTGGGATGGTTCATTTACCAATTACAAAATTACCCGCTTACAAAATTCTTCTGGATGGTGTGATGAATCTTCGTCGCGTCTTGATTGTGTTGTTGATCTTTATGTTCGTCGGCCTATTGGCAGCGCAGCCCGCGGGAGAGGTTCGGGAGACCGCCGACCGGCTCGCGGCTTCCGTATACACCGGTCCAGCCATGCACACGCTGCGCGAGTTGTCGGACGGCTTCGGCGGCCGCCTTACCGGATCTCCCGCCTACAATCATGCTGCCGAATGGGCCGCAGCCAAGTTTCGCAGCTACGGCATCCAAAACGTAAAGCTCGAGCCCTTCATTATTCCGAATGGCTGGGTCCGAGGCACAGCCCAGGGGCAGTTACTGGCGCCAGTTTCGCGGACTCTCCACCTGGAGTCGCTCGGCTGGTCCCCGTCCACGCCTCCCGGCGGAATCAAGGGCGACGTCATCATTGTGGACGATGTTTCCCCCGACCATATCAAAGCCCTGGCCGACAAACTGAAGGGCAAGATCGTATTCCTCGACGTTGGCAAGATCTTCGCGGACGGCTGGGTGAAGGTTCTGGCGGCGGTGGAGAACTCGTACCCGCTCTTTAAGAATGCCGGCGCGGTCGCAATCGTATTCCCGGACAGGGACCGTAGTAATGTCTTGAACGCTACCGATCCTAATTGGGGTGCCACTCTGTTGGGACTGCCCGGCGCCCAGGTTGGCATGGAAGATTTTCAGTTCATCCGCCGCTCGCTTGATTCCGGACCGGTCACCATTCAGTTTGAACTGCAGAACACAACTTCGGGACCGGAACAGGTCAACAACGTCATCGCGGAAATCCCCGGACGTGAATTGCCCGATGAGTGGATTATTATCGGCGCCCACCTGGACTCCTGGGACTACGGCACCGGCGCGCAGGACAACGGCACCGGATCGGTGATGGTGCTCGACGTGGCCCGGGCGATGGCGAGTTTGGGTAAAGCGCCGCGCCGGAGTATCCGTTTCGCCCTGTGGGGCGGGGAAGAGGAGGGCATTCTGGGTTCGTACGCCTACACGCAGGCCCACCTCGGCGAAATGTCGAAGTGCGTGGCCGTGCTGAACACCGACAACGGCGCGGGACATCCCAAAGGCTGGAAAGTGGAGAGTCGCAAGGACGTCAAGGAGGCCATGCAGCCGGTCAGCGATTCGATACTGAAAGATATTGGCGGGGGCGCGCTCTCGCTCGAAACCACCTACGACACCGATCACGGTCCCTTCATGCTGCAGGGCATCCCCGCGCTCGACCTTTGGGTAGACATGAGCCACTACGGCGAAGTCCATCACAAATCAAGCGACACCTACGACAAGGTGGACCCGGTCGATTTCAAGGCGGGCGCCGCCATTGTGGCCGCAACCGCCTGGGTGGTTGCGGAGGATCCCAAACCTATTGCACCTCATATCGACCATGCCGCCGTGGCGCAGATCCTGAAGAAGGCTGACTTGGATCCATTACTCACCTACATCGGACAGTGGAAACCATGACCCGGAGTCGGCTCGTGCCGTTGCGGAGTCGTTGAGAAGTCTCGAGTCAGAAGCTGTCGGAGGATATTTTCCCGAGTCGATGCCGAGATGCCGACTTTCTGCCCGGTTATGGTCGGAAATACCCGCCAGCTTTTGCACAGATGCGTATAAGTGCCTGTCGCACCTGATGCGGCACTTTGGAACTACACATGCACACGCGCGAGGGGCGTTCCCTGCCTTTCACTCGCTCGAAAACGTCCAACCCGAGGGTTGCCACCTCTATGATGCGCCGACGATTGCTGTGCGTGGACGACGATTCGGCATTCCGCCAGTTCTACAAGAGCCTCCTGGGCAGCTATGGCTACGAGGTCACCGTCGCGGCAAACGGACGACAGGCGCTACAATTATTTCTCTCCCGCAAGGTTGACGCCGTGCTGACCGACCTGGAAATGCCGGAAATGAGCGGCGCGGAACTGGCCGTTCGCCTCAAGCGCATGCGCCCCGAACTGCCAGTGCTTCTCGTTTCAGGGTCGAAGGCCGTGCAACAGGCGCCCCCTGCCGCCGTCGACGCTGCCGTAGCGAAGGGAATCTCCACCCCCAAATTGGTAGATCAGATCGAAACCGCGCTGGCGAAATACAACAATTGTACGAAGAAGTTGACGCCGCGCCGCTTCGCGCCTTTGGGCTCGGTGCTGGCAAGCATTGCCCTCGCCGTATACGCGCTGCCGCGGCTCTGGAAGTAGCCCGAATCCCCTGCCTTAACCATGACTGGCTGGTAACGTTCCCGCGCAACGTTGAGCCCTCCGCAAGTACGGCATTCCCCTCCGCAGATGGTGCCAAGTTGGTCAGGCAGCACCTTGTTTCAGGCTGCCCCTCTAGTGGCGTCAACTGGGAGGAAGGGAGATGGGTTAGTGGAGCACTCATTGCCCGAAGGCGCATGCCGAGAGGAGTCGCGGAAGTGGCGACGACGATTATTACGCTATCGCCAGAGACCGACCGCCGTCCAGTAAAGGCAAATGAGTACGGTGAATTCCGTAGAAGGCATCGTAATTCTTTACGCGAGGACGAGAGCGCCCTGCACAACCCACCGTCGATTGCGGGTCATCGAACTCCGGGAGCAATGCCTGTTGATGCTCCTAAACGGAGGAGATATGCGATCGAAAATGAGTTTTCTACTGTTGAGTCTGATGCTCGTCCTCTTCGGTTCCAGCTGGACCTTTGCGCAAGGGGCAAGCAGTGACACGAAATCGAAATCCGACACCCGTACGATTACAGGTTGCCTGTCCAAGGGGGATGAATCGGCCAGCTCCAAAGAGTACCTTTTGACGGCCCATGACGGCAGCACCTGGGAGGTCCGCAGCGACGTGGTGTCGTTAGCCGATCACGTAGGACACACCGTGTCAGCCACAGGGGTTGTCAAAAATGCGACAGCGCATAATCTCAAGGAAGACGCGAAGGACGCTGCCGGCGATGCTCACATGAAGAAGAACACCCCCGAGCATGGCCATATGACGATTACTGATGTGCAGATGGTCAGCGAGTCGTGCCGGAAATAGCGCACGGCCGCGCGGCGTCTGAGCCAGAGATCTAACCAACAAACAACGGGCTGCCCATGCACGTTGCAGGGTCGGGACGTCCAACTTCCGGCCCGCGATGGTCAGCCCCTTACTCCGGCTTGAAGAACACCGCCGCCAGCGGAGGCAGCGTCAGTTCCAGCGAGAACGGACGGCCATGCTGCTTCTCGGCTTCCGCCATCACCCCTCCGCCGTTGCCCATTCCGCTTCCGGCATATTCTTTCCCGTCGCTGTTTAACACTTCTTTCCACCACCCGCCGAAGGGAATGCCCACGCGATATTTCTCCCGCGGCACGGGCGTGAAGTTGCACGCCACCAGCATCACGTCCTTGGGCGCTTTGCCCTTGCGCAGCAGCGAGACCACGCTCATGGGCGCATCGTTGCAGTCCACCCACTCAAAGCCGGCGGGATCATTGTCGATCTCGTGCAATGCGGGTTCATTGCGAAGCAGGTGATTCAAATCTCGCACCCACTTCTGCAATCCGTGGTGCACCGGATACTGCAGCAGCCACCAGTCGAGCGCCCGGTCATGCGACCACTCGTTGCCCTGTCCAAACTCGGCGCCCATGAACAGCAGCTTTTTCCCCGGCTGCGCGTACATGTAGGCAAACAACAGCCGGAGGTTGGCGAATTTCTGCCACTCATCTCCCGGCATCTTGTTGAGCAGGGATCCCTTGCCATGCACCACTTCGTCATGCGAGAGCGGGAGCACGAAATTTTCCGTGAACCCATAGAGCATGCGGAACGTCAGCATGTTGTGGTGATACTGGCGGTGAATGGGGTCTTCGTGAAAATACTTCAGCGTGTCGTGCATCCACCCCATGTCCCATTTCATGCCGAAGCCGAGGCCGCCGACATACACGGGCCGCGACACCATGGGCCACGCCGTGGACTCCTCCGCGATGGTCTGAATGTCGGGATGTTCCTTGTAGGCTTCCTCGTTGAAGCGCCGCAGGAAATCAATCGCCTCCAGGTTCTCGCGGCCGCCGTACTTGTTCGGGATCCACTGGCCTTCCTTGCGCGAATAGTCCAGGTACAGCATGGAAGCGACTGCGTCCACCCGTAATCCGTCGGCATGATACTTGTCGAGCCAGAACATGGCACTCGACATCAGGAAACTGCGCACCTCCGCGCGTCCATAATTGAAGATGTAGGTCTTCCAGTCGGGATGAAAACCCTGGCGCGAATCGGCATGCTCGAACAAGTGCGTGCCGTCGAAGTAAGCGAGCCCATGCGCATCGGATGGAAAGTGCGACGGAACCCAGTCCAGAATTACGGCGATCCCGTGCTGGTGCAGGTAGTCCACCAGGTACATGAAATCCTGCGGGGTCCCGAAGCGCGAAGTGGGCGCGAAATAGCCGGTCGTCTGGTATCCCCAGGAGCCATAGAAGGGATGCTCCATGACGGGGAGGAACTCGACATGGGTGAAGGCCATGTGATTGAGATACTCCGCCAGCTTGGGCGCGGTCTCGCGATAGGTCAACGGCCGGTGGTGTTCCTCGGAAACCCGCATCCACGAGCCCAGATGGCACTCATAAACCGAGATCGGCGCCTTCAAGGCATTGTGCGCGCCCCGCGTCTCCATCCATTCCCGGTCGTTCCAGCTGTAGTCGATATCCCACACCACCGACGCGGTTCGGGGAGGCTTTTCATGAAACAACCCAAACGGATCCGCCTTATCGACCTGATGCCCGTGATGATTCGATTCGATATGAAACTTGTAAAGGGCTCCCTTGCCCACGCCGGAAACGAAGCCCTCCCAGATGCCGGAGCTCCCGCGCGATCGCAGGCGGTGCATCTTGGGATGCCAGTGGTTGAAGTTACCAATGACGGATACCTCGCGTGCATTCGGCGCCCACACGCTAAAACAAGTGCCCACCTCGCCCTTGGCGTCAATGGTGTGCGCGCCCATCTTCTCGTGGATCCGATAGTTGCTGCCCTCATTGAACAGATAGAGATCCTGTTCGGAAAGCAGCGAGATGTCATAGCGGACAGTGCTGGCAGCAGTTTCGATGCGTTGGCTCATAGGCTCTCGGGGGCTGGCCTGCCCAATTGGATAAGCCCCTAGTGTATCAACCTGCCGTTCGTTTGCCGCCTGCCTCCATGCTAGACTTCAGGATTCCCCACGACCTGCCGATAGGTAAGGAGAGCTCTATGCCATGCCGGTTTTGCGCGTAGTCCTTCTTTGGCACCAGCACCAGCCGTTTTACAAGAACCTCGTGACTGGCGAATATCGTCTGCCTTGGGTGCGGCTCCATGCCTTGAAGGACTACTACGGGATGGTCAAGTTGCTCGACGAATTTCCGGCAGTTCACCAGAACTTCAATCTGGTCCCGTCGTTGATCACCCAGATTCAGGACTATGTCGCGGGCACGGCTGAGGATCCGTTTCTGCAGGTCGCGGCCCGTCCGGCTCGTGATCTCAGCTTGGAAGAGCGCCGCTTCGCGCTGCAGTATCTCTTTCAGGCCAATGCCGTGAACTTGATTGGACGCTATCCGCGCTACCGCCAACTATGGGAACGCTTTCGCAACGCCGGAGATTCGCCGGAGCGGGCCGAAAAGTTCTTTCAGCCGCAGGACTTTACCGATCTCCAGGTCCTTTCCCAGCTCGCATGGTTCGACGAATTCTTTCTGGAGGACCGCGACCTTGCTGAACTGGTCCGCAAGGAGCGCAATTTCTCTCTCGAGGACCAGCGTTTTGTGATCAAGCGGGAAAGAGAAGTTGTCGGCCAGGTTCTGCCCGCGCATGCCGCCGCCGCACAGAAGGGCTCCATCGAGATTTCAACGTCCCCCTTCTACCACCCCATCCTGCCGCTGTTGTGCGATACCAACGTCGGCGCCACCGCGTCTCCCGGTCTGCCTCTGCCGCAGAACCGTTTCCATCATCCCGAAGACGCCCGCGACCAGATCCTGCGAGGTCTCGACCTGCACGAGAAGGTTTTCGGCATTCGCCCCAAAGGCATGTGGCCTTCGGAAGGCAGCGTCTCGGAGGAGGCGATCGCCATTGCGCACGATTTGGGCGTGCGCTGGATGGCGACCGACGAAGGCATCCTGGGCCGGAGTACGGGCCTGTTCTTCGCGCGCGACGGCGAGGGCCGCCTGCCCGCCCACTCAGCCGAGAAGCTCTACACCATCCATCGCTACGAGAATGGCGCAACCTCTATGCACCTGGTTTTTCGCGACCACACCATCTCGGACCTGATCGGCTTTGTGTATTCGGGCATGCCCGCGGAGGAGGCCGCCCAGCATCTCATTCAGAACATCCAGAAAGCCGCGCAACCTGTTCTGAACAAGGGTCAGGATGCTGTCGTATCCATCATCCTCGATGGCGAGAATGCCTGGGAGTATTACCCCAGTCAGGACGCGAATTCCTGCGGCGATTTTACGAGCGCTTGCAGAACATGCCCGGGATCGAAGCCGTGACCATCTCCGAGGCCATCGACCGGCACCGCAACTTTGGGCACCTCGGATCGATCTTCGCGGGTTCGTGGATCTCAGCCAACTTCAACGTGTGGATTGGAGCGACCGAGGATAACCGGTCCTGGGATTACCTTCACCAGGCCCGGACCTTCTACCAGCAGAACGCGCCACTGGCCACCGAGGCCCAGCGCAAGCTCGCATACGAGGAACTGCTGATTGCCGAAGGCAGCGATTGGAACTGGTGGTATGGACCGGAGCACCACTCGGCAAATGATCGCGACTTCGACGAGCTTTATCGCAAGCACCTCTCCAACGTTTACCAGGCCCTCGGCTCGACGCCTCCGGACTACCTGGCGCAGCCCATCAGCGGCATCGTTGCCCGGCCTTCGTTTACGCCACAAACCACCTACATTCATCCCCGCATCACTGGCGATATGGTCCGCTACTTCGAGTGGATGGGCTCCGCCATGTACACCGCCGATCACCGGGCAGGCGCCATGCACGGGAAGCAGTTTCTGCTGGACTCCGTTCACGCCGGCATCGATGAGACGAATGTCTACGGGCGGCTCGACTTCAAAGGCATGATTCCCGAGATGCAGTTCGAAATCGTCGTGAACCTGGAATCGTGGGCGGAGAAGGACACCCGGCCTCGGAGGGGTCTACGCCTGGACGCGGTCGTTCGAGATCGAAAGCTTGCTGAGTGGAAAGTGCGCGAGACCGGCGAGGAGGTGGCGTTGCAATCATCGGATCAGCGCGGCGACGGAGAGATCCGGGTTGCTTTGGCGCGCAATTTCGAATTCCGCGTGCCGCTGGCCTGGTTGTCGGCCGCGCCCGTTTCCAGCGACCCCAAGGCCGAGCCGCTCGCTGGCCGTCACCCGCCTCCGCCTCCGTCTAAGCCTGTGGCAGAACCGGCTCCCAGTCGATGCCCTGCCGCTGGAAGGCTGGATCGAACTTCACCTGCTGGAAGAAGGCGAGTTGATGTCGATGTACTGAAAGCCGGTCGCCGGTCGTCCGTATTGAGGATCAGACACAATTGAGCGTGGTGGGTCCACACCAAAAAAAGACCGGAGCCGAAACTCCGGGTAAAAAGTTCCTAGATTTTGCTCCTGAGACCTGAGACCTGCTTTCTTACTGTCCCGCCCCAGCCGGCGTAGCCGACATCGTCATTGGGCGGCTCAATTCCAGCATCAATTCTGTTCCCGAAGGCAATACTGCGGAGCGTCTTTCTACCAGCCAGTGTGTGGTGGTTGCGCCCGCTCCAACCGCTCCGCCAATCAGAAGCCCCGGTCCGCCGCCAATCAACCCGCCCACCAGCATTCCGGCGCCGGTCCCGCCTGCGACTTCGATCTGATCCCGGCGATCGTGGCCCGATCCCTTGAACTGTCCTTCTTCGTTAACATCGGTCCCGCGGATGTCGGTGTCGACCAGCACGGCATTCAGCATAAAGCGCTGGCCGTCGGGCAGAACGATGTGCTCCGGAAGAATTCCAATCGTAGGCTTGCCCTTGATCCGCCGGGGTTCGCTCAGCTTGGTGACCCGGCCTTCTATCATGGCGCCCGCCGGGATCATCGTCTTGCCGCCGATGACTACAGGTTCGGTGATCTTCCCCTGAAACGGGTCTCCGACCTTGCTGCTGAAAGTGGAGATGGTAGTTTGCAGTTTCACTTTGAGCGGAGTTCCCTCAGGCACCGACATTCCGTTCTGTGCCCACGCGGATACCGCCAGTAGCAATACGCCCAGGCTTCCCAAGCACTTCTTCATGACTCCTCCTGAAATTTCCTGAAGATCTCTTGCCGGTTCCGGCCCGGTTCAGCTTGCAATCTTCTTGATGGCGGCCATGACCTCGGCCAGGGGTGCGCGATCGTGCTGGTTGTCGCCGCGATAGATGTGACGGACGTTGCGTTCGCGATCGATAACCAGCGTGGCCGGGTGCGCGATGTTCAGCGCGTCCATCCCAATCAAGTGATACAACCCATAACTCTTGGTAACCACTCGGTCCTCATCCAAAAGAAATGGAAACGATACCGGGTTCTTTTCCAAAAATCTGGCCGGTTTGAAGACTCCCTCCCGCTTTTCAGCGGCAATGAAAGCCAACTCCGCGCCCGCCTGCGCAATCTCGTCCTTGATCGACTCGACCCGAGCCATGCGCTGAACGCAATTCGGTCACCACGTCCCCCGCAGAAATTCGGCGATCAGCACGCCCCGCCGCAGAAACCCGGAGAGCGTCAGCACTCCCTCGCGATTGGCAGCTTCGAGCGCAAATTCCGGAGCCCGCGACCCAACCTTCAGGGTTTCGGTATGATCCAGCATCTGCAATCGACTGTAAATCAACAGAAACGCAGGGACAACGAAGGAAACGCCGCGCGAACCAGAGGAGACACGGTGACCAGCAGATTTCCCAGGCAGGCAGTTCCATCATTCGGCGCGTGCCTGGTTCAGCCGTCACAATCCCGGACCGTTCCATCCGTTATAATCGCCCTTTTCGAGGAAGCGCAATGAGCAGGCTGTACACCGGTGTCGGCTTTCTCACCGGGCGAAAACTTGTGTTCGATTCCTTGCCCAACTCGCTTTTCCGGGCGCACTGCCCAAAATTCAATCGCTTCAAAGGAAGTGGTAAGACCCATGACTCATATCTCTGAGATTCACGCACGCGAAGTGTTGGACTCGCGCGGAAATCCCACCGTTGAAGCCGAAGTCCTTCTTGCGGACCGGGCCAGCGGGCGCGCTATCGTGCCCAGCGGCGCCTCCACCGGCGAGCACGAAGCCGTGGAACTGCGCGACGGGACAATAAAGACCGCTATCTCGGCAAGGGAGTCTCAAAAGCCGTCGAGAACGTCAACCGTGAAATTGCCGATGCGCTCGCCGATCTGGACGCCGCCGAGCAGCGCGCCGTCGATGCCCGGATGATCGAACTGGACGGCACCGAGAACAAGGGCCGTCTGGGTGCCAATGCGATCCTGGCGGTATCGATGGCCGTGGCCCGCGCGGCGGCCAACTCGTTTGGACTTCCGCTCTACCGTTACCTGGGCGGCGCGGGCGCCAACGTTCTGCCCATGCCGATGATGAACATCCTCAACGGCGGCGCGCACGCCGACAACAACGTCGACTTCCAGGAATTCATGGTCATGCCGGTGGGTGCGAAAAGCTTTTCGGAAGCGCTGCGCTGGGGCGTGGAGGTATTTCACACGCTCAAAGGCGTTCTCAAGAAGCGCGGCTACAACACAGCGGTCGGTGACGAAGGCGGCTTTGCTCCCTCGCTCAAGTCGAACGTGGAAGCCATCGAAGTTGTGCTCGAGGCCATTCAGCAAGCCGGCTACAAGCCCGGCGAGGACATCGCCATCGCGCTCGACCCGGCCGCCAGCGAGTTCTATCAGGATGGCAAATACGTCTTCAAGAAGTCCGACAAATCCGCCAAGAGTTCCGACGACATGGTGCGTTTCTGGGCCAAGTGGGCGAAGGACTATCCCATCGTCTCGTTGGAAGACGGGCTGTCTGAGGACGATTGGGAGGGCTGGCAGAACCTGACGAAAGAGCTGGGCGGGAAAATCCAGCTGGTCGGCGATGACATCTTCGTGACCAACATCAAGATCCTGCGCGAAGGAATTGAGAAGCACATCGCCAACTCGATCCTGATCAAGCTCAACCAGATCGGCACGGTCAGCGAGACGCTTGACGCCATCGACCTCGCCCGCCGCAACGGCTACACCTCGGTCATCTCGCACCGTTCCGGCGAAACCGAAGACACGTTCATCGCCGACCTCGCGGTCGCCACGGGCGCCGGCCAGATCAAGACCGGTTCCGCCTCCCGCACCGACCGCATCGCGAAATACAACCAGCTGCTGCGGATCGAAGAAGAACTGGGGAATAGCGCGCGCTTTCTGGGACTAGAAGCGTTGAACTATGGGGGTTGATGCCCCAAAAGTGATGGGGGTTGAATTTGGGTGGAACGGGTGGAGGGCCATTCTTGTTCTGGGTGCTGGTTGGCCTGACATCGGGCGCCGTTTGTGCCACCGCGCTCTTGGCCTTATGGCGTCTGGTCTTTCGCAGACAGCGCAACGGGAAGTTGGATGTCCTCCTACTGGGCGCCTCTGGCCTGACCCTTGTCATTTTGCTGATGGCGTACCAATTCTTCTATGCGGAGAGGCTGGCGAAAGATTACCAGAGACTGATGGGGTACCACTGGTGTGGCTTTCTCGAAGGGTGAGCGAGAGACGATGACGAATTTTCGACGGATTTTTGGCCCATCCACTCCTGGACTGGTATGCGTTTCTTTAATTCTCCTACTAGCTACGGCCGTGCGACTTTCAGGGCAGTCGTCCGCTGACACCCCTGCCACCCGGGACGATATCGTTGGCCTCTTCAATCTCATGCACGTCCGCGAACAAGTAGGCCAGGTGATGGAGTCGATCGCCCGCCAGCAACGTGCCATCATGCACGACAACCTGAAAAGGCAGACCCCGCGAATCAGTGCCGAAGACCTGGCCCGGCTGGATCAGTTCACAACCGACATCATGAAGAACCTCCCCGTCGACGGCATGCTCGACGACATGGTCCCCGTCTACCAGAAGCATCTCAGCAACAGCGACGTAGCTGCGATGAGTGCCTTTTACTCATCCCCGACCGGGCAGAAACTCTTGCGCGAAATGCCCGCCATGACCGCCGAGTCCATGCAGGCGGCCTACCCGCGCATCCAGGCCATGATGGACGATGTGATGGAGCGCGCCGCCCACATGGCCAAGGAGAAACAGGAAAAGAAAAACGCGCCCCCGAATGCGTCCACTGACAAGAACTGAATTTCGTAATTCTCTGTGCCTCTGTGGTGAAAAGGATTTTTCTGAAAGCCGAAAGCCGAAAGCCGACAGCTGAAAGCTAGTAACAAAAGGCTAGGAGCGAATCGCGGAATGCGTCCCAAACCTCTCGTCCTCATCATCCTCGACGGATGGGGCTACAGCCCCAGGACCGAAGCCAACGCCGTCGCCCTCGCCCGTAAGCCCACCTATGATCGCCTGCTGCGCGAATATCCCAACACGCTCATTCATACCAGCGGACCGTTCGTCGGACTGCCCGAAGGCCAAATGGGCAATAGCGAAGTCGGCCACCTCAATATTGGCGCTGGCCGCATCGTACACATGGACATCACCCGCATCGACCTGATGATCCAGAACGGCGACTTCTTCTCCGACCCCACGCTCGTCGCCGCGATGAAACACGCCCGCGCCGGTGGCCGCCGCCTCCACCTCTTCGGTTTGCTTTCCGACGGCGGCGTGCACTCCCAGCAGGCCCATCTCTACGCACTGCTCAAGATGGCGAAGCAGCAGGGCGTCGACCGCGTTTTCGTGCACGCTTTCATGGACGGACGCGACACGCTTCCCACCAACGGCGCCGGCTACCTCGAACAGCTTCAGCAGAAAATGCGCGAGTACAACTCCGGCAAGATCGCCAGCGTTAACGGCCGCTACTACGCCATGGACCGCGACCGCCGCTGGGAGCGCATCGCCAAGGCTTACAACGCGATGGTCTTCGGCGAGGGCGAAGGCGGTAAATACGTGGATCCGGTGCAGGGCATGAAAGATGCCTACAACAAGGACGTCACCGACGAGTTCGTGATCCCCTTCGTGTGCGTCGACAACAAGGGCGAACCTCTGGCCACGATTCGCGACGAGGATTCCTGCATCTGCTTCAACTTCCGCGCCGACCGCGTCCGCCAGATCACCCGCGCTCTCGCCCGCAACAGTGGCCTGAGCGCGCAAGAGGGTCGCGACCTGCCCGGGGCCGAAGATCTCGACAAGACCATCCCGCGCGCTCGCGTTCCCAAGAACCTTCATTACGTCTGCATGACGCGATACGACAAGAATTTCACGCTTCCGGTCGTCATCCCGCCGGAATCGATGGCCAACATCCTCGCCAACGTGATGGGCCAGACCAATCTCCGAAACCTGCGGGTCGCCGAAACCGAGAAGTACGCACACGTCACCTATTTTTTCAACGGCGGCGTCGAGCAACCCTTCCCGGGCGAAGACCGTGTTCTGGTTCCGTCGCAGAAGGTCGCGACCTACGACCTGAAACCGGAGATGTCGGCCGCCGGCATCGCGCAGGCCGTGGTCAAGGCGGTCGAAGACGGCACTTTTGACGTGCTGATCGTGAACTTCGCCAATGCCGACATGGTCGGCCACTCCGGCAAAATCGAACCGACCATCAAGGCGGTCGAAACCGTCGATGCCTGTCTGGGAGAAATTGAGAAAGCGGTGAAAGCCCGCGGCGGCGCGATGCTCATTACCGCCGACCACGGCAATGCCGAGCAGATGATCGACCCCGCCACTGGCGGTCCCCACACGGCGCACACCACCAATCCCGTCCCGTTTATCCTGGTCAGCGAGAATGCGAAACAGATTACGCTGAAACCGAATGGCTCGCTGCGCGACATCTCTCCGACCATCCTGGGCATGCTCAATCTGCCGGAACCGAAAGAAATGACGGGTCAGGACCTGCGGGTGCAGAAGAAATCGGGTGATCGGTGACCCGATCTAGTGGATCGGCGTCGCGTTGGTAGCGATGCACACCCAGTTCCCGCCCTTGTGAAGCCAGGTATCGACGAAGCGCTCGCGGCGCGTGTAGGACTTTCCTCCCTCGACTCCCTTCACGCGCAAGACGCCGGTTGCGACCGCAACTTCTCCGTGCACGTGGACCTTCAGGAATTCCGGTGCGACCTGCTGTTCTTGAGCATTGACCGCCTTTACGCTGTCCAGAAATTCTTTCTTGCTCTGCACGCTGCCATCGTCATTGATCAGGACGATGGAGTCATCGAGAATGGCGTCGAGAGCCTTGGTGTCTCCGCTCTTGTAGGCCTGATTCCAGAGTTTTTCCAGCGCGATGACCTTTCCTTGAACCGCGGCGTCGGCATTCTCTTGAGCGCCGGCCAGCAAAGACATCGCACATACCGCAGCCAACCAGAAGCAGGCGAATCTCATGGGAAGGTCTCCTTCGGCAGAGTATAGGCCAGTTGGACGTTCTCCCTTCCGCGAGGACCATCCGACGCAACACCTGCGAGAGCGAAGCCTCTGTTTGAACACGAGAAGAGGCCACGATTCGCCACCCCGCCTTCCTTGCGCCCTTATGTGATAAAGCCTTTCTCCGCGTCCCTGCGGTGGAAAGCTCTTCACCCGGGATCTAGAGAAAAGTTGTGATCCCGATCACTGCCAATTGTGTCCAGATTTCATAGCATCGCAACGAACGGTGGAAGGAGGCTCTCTGCCCGTCTCGTTCCCATCCCTCAGCCGCTGGTGGCTCTACCAGCTGTTTTATGCCGCGATCGCCGTCACGGTGTATGCGATTCTCTGGGCGGTCGGCCAGCGCCCCGACGCGCTGGTCGTGCTACTGTTTGCTTTCGCTCTCGGGAATCTGAATACCATCGCCATTGACCTGCTACGCCTGCGTCTCTGCGGTCTCAAATCCACCTACGACTGGCTGATTTTCACGGCCGCCGAACTGTGCTTGATTCCGCTCTGCTTTCTGCTGACTACCGCGATCGGCTTCCTCCTGTTAGGCCCGGCGTACATGACGCCGCCTTTCTGGCGTTACGTGACAAGCGGATGGAAGATGCCGGTCCTGATGGCATTCGTCTTTGGAGTGGCCTACAACTTTTTCCGGCGATCGAACGAAAGCATGGAGCGGCGCAATCGCGAACTCCAGCACGCCGTCGAAAGGGAAGTGGCGGGCCGGGAACTTCAGGAACAGGATCTCGAACGCGCCCGCGAAATCCAGCAGGCGCTTCTCCCCAGGGAGATTGCCCAGATCCCGGGCTTCGAAGTCGTCGCGGCCTGGGAGCCGGCGCGCGTGGTGGGCGGCGACTACTACGACGTGATCCGCCTCAGCGACACCCGGCTCGGGATTTGCATTGCGGATGTGGTCGGCAAAGGGGTCTCCGCCGCCCTTCTGATGGCCAATGTGCAGGCCACGGTGCGCGCGTATGCGTCCAAAAACGCGGCGCCCTCCTGGCTGTGCCGCCGCGTGAACGAAGTTCTGTGCAGCAATCTCGCCGCCGACAAGTTCGTCACGCTCTTCTACGGCATCCTCGATACCGAAGAACGCACGATCCGCTACACCAACGCCGGCCACTTGCCCCCCCTGCTGGTGCGCTCCAACGGATCGTCTGCCCGGCTCAGTGAAGGCGGCGCGGTCCTCGGTGTTTTCCCCGAGTGGAGCTACGAGGACGGCGTCGCGCGCCTCGGTCTCGGCGACCGCATTTTCCTTTTTACCGACGGCATTACGGAAGCCATGCGCGGTGACAACGAGGAATTCGGCGAAGCCCGACTGCTTCAGGCGGCCCGCGCCGGTGCTGACCTTTCCCCTATCGAGCTGAAAGCCCACCTGCTCTCCGAGGTCAACCAGTTCTGCAATTCCAATCTGCACGACGATGCCACGCTGCTCTTGATCGCCGCCCAGGCCAACAGCGCCGAGCCTGGGGCATCCGTCGATCCACCCGAACACGAAGCTATTTCAAACCCTGTCGTCCGCTAGCGTGGGATCCTTAGCTCAATCAGGGAATGCCGGGCAAATTGCCAGCTTAATCAATGTCATCCTGAGCGAAGCGACCGACCCCTGCATTTGGGACGGGAGCGTAGCCGATGCCGTCCGTTCCCCCTTTGCGGTACACTCTTGGCTCGCGCAGAAATCCCTAGGAGCCACGTGCGATTTCATTCCCTCTTCCCGCTGGTGCTCATGCTAGCGATGACTTCTGCTTTCCCAATCCAAGCCGCCGAAGGCGACGTCCATAAAGCGATGCTGCTGGTCGAAGGATTGATCGACGCCGGCCCGGGGGCCGACGGGCTTGCCTGGGCGGTCGCCCACTAACGCATGCGGAGAGTCACCCTCGCGGTATCCGCCTCCTTGATGACCTGCGCCACGGTGTTCAGCGCAGGCAGCCAGGCTCCCGCTCCGCCCACCTTCTATCACGACGTTCTCCCCATCCTTCAACAGCACTGCCAGCAGTGCCACCGTCCGGGCGAGATCGCCCCCATGCCGCTGGTCAGCTATGCGCAAACCAGGTCCTGGGCCCGGATGATCGCGCAAGACGTCGGTTCCAGGCGCATGCCGCCCTGGTTCGCTGACCCTTGTTGCGGCCATTTTGCGGATGATCCATCACTCACGGAAAAGCAGCTTGCCACCCTCTCGGCATGGAGCGAAGCGAAAGCGCCCGAAGGAAGCCCCCACGACGCTCCGCCGCCTCGCGCGTGGACGGAAGGCTGGAACATTGCTGCACCCGATCGCATCCTCCAAATGCCCAAGCCGGTCGCGATTCCCGCCGACGGTGACGTCGAATACACCTACGAGATCGTTCCCACCGACTTGACCAGGGACAAGTGGATCCAGATGTCTGAGATCCGTCCCTCCAGCCGCCAGTATGTTCATCACGCCGTGGTCTACATCCGGCCGCCCGATTCCAAGTGGCTGCGCGGAGCGCCCCTCAATACGCCCTTCACCGCTTCCGGCCTGAACGATCCCGAACTTCGCCACCAGGCCCATGAAACTGACAGCGACTTGCTGCTGGTCTATGCTCCGGGCAGTTCTCCCGATCGCTGGCCCGAGGGCATGGCCAAGTTCATCCCCGCCCACTCCGACCTGGTCTTCCAGATGCACTACACCACCAACGGACAGGCGGGCGAGGATCAGACTTGCGTCGGCCTCGTCTTCTCGAAGCACCCGCCCCGGCAGCGCGTACTCACTCTGCAACTCGCCAACGACCATGACCCGATTCCCATTCCGCCCAACACCGACAATTACCGGGTAGAAGTTCATGGCACCTTCCCCAACGACGCCACCCTGCTCAGCTTTTTTCCGCACATGCATCTGCGCGGAAAGCGCTTCGAATACAATCTCGTCCGTCCCGGCCGAAGCACCGAAACCTTGCTGCGCGTGAACTACGACTTCTACTGGCAACTCAGTTATCGCCTCGCCCAACCGCGGCTCATCAAGGCGGGCACCGAACTTCAGGCGGTTGCCTGGTACGACAACTCCGCAAACAACTCCCACAATCCCGATCCCGACAGCCCGGTCACCTGGGGAAATCAGACCTACAACGAAATGATGGTTGGCTTCTTCGATGTGGCCGTGCCCGCCGGAGTCGACAAGCACAAGTTCTTCACCCGCAGCGCCCCGTAATTGGACATAACAGTCCGCACTGATGGCGCGAAAGCTCGACGACTCGCCCCACCGCGACTAACCTCGCGTCCCACCGGGCACCCCCGGAATCCCGTCCTGCATCCCACGGTTGTCTGACGAGTTTCCTGGCGGCCCGTGGAGAGCCGAGCCATGAACTTGGCAATCGCATAAAATTAACCCCACCAGATGCTGCTTGGTGTCAGTGTCTTGCAGGTAGAACCCGCAATGCGTCTGCGTTCTGAAGATCTCAAGATTGCCCCGCTTCGCCGGATCACACTCCGGCTCGTGCCGCTGTTGCTCGCGCTCGCCGCCCCCGCGGCCGCTCAGGACGCATCCAATATCCCGGGCCTTCCCTCGGCTTTGCCCAGCGCTTACACCTTGAGCGGAGTGGTTGTGAATTCGGTGACCGGGGAACCGTTGCGGCGGGCGCTGGTGCAAGCAGGTCCTTCGATCGGCGGAAACCAGTTGTCTGTGCTCACGGACCCGGAAGGGCGATTCGAATTCCCGGCTTTGCCGGAATCCGAAATCGTGCTCACTGCTCGCAAGCCGGGTTTCTTCAACGACCTCGAACTCCATCCCGAGGTCTTTCGGCCTGAAATTGTGCACCTCGGCGCTGACACGTCCTCGCTCGTCTTGAAACTTCTTCCCGAGAGCACGGTCTTCGGGCACGTGGCCACGGTCAAAGGAGAACCAATCGAGGATTCGCCGATGCGCATTTTCCAAGAGCATATCGTGGATGGCCGCAAGCGCTGGGAACTGCGAGGCCAGGCTACGACCGACGAAGACGGGCAATTTCGCATCGCCAACTTGATTCCCGGCCAGTACCTGCTCGTCACCGGACCAGATCTGTCCGGCGCAAGGTTGTCCTTCGGTCGAATGCGCTCGGTCCCCGCAGAAGGATTCGGAACCATGTTCTACCCGGGTGTGCCTGACATGGATGCGGCGACTCCGCTCGTAGTTGCGGGTGGTCAGCAGGTACAAGCTGATTTTGCGCTCAAGGCCGAGCCGATCTTCAGGGTTTCTGGCCTGGTCGTCGGGCTCGCGACTGGTATGGCCGCTGGCTTGCAGTTTGTTAGCCGGTCGGGCGAGGTCCAGGGGGTCAACCTTCAAATGCCGACGGGAAAGTTCGAGGCGCAGGTTCCAGGGGGCGCTTACGTCCTGCAGCTTCGCGCCTCCGATTCCAGCGGGCAGGCGATGGTTTCCGATCTCCCGCTCGTTGTGAACGCCGATGTGGAAGGCGTGTCGCTCGTTCTGAGTCCGTCCATCACGCTTCCCGTCAATGTAGCCCTGCGTCCGACCGGCGCGGCCGAAGCGCAGAATTCCCTGGACCGCCTATCGGTGATCTCACCCGGCCTTTCCTCGGTGCGCTTGATCTCCACCGAGAAACGAATTCAGGCCGAGGAATTTCAGGCTGACAGGAACCAGCAGAGTGGCGCTCTTTCGGTCCACAACCTGTCTCCCGGACGCTACTCGGTGGAAATCGCTCCCATTCCGCCGTGGTACGTGCGCGCAGTGACGAGTGGCGCCACCGACTTGCTGCGCGAAGATCTGGTCATCAGCTCCGGCCGCCGGCCGGATCCGCTCGAGGTGATCCTGCGCGATGATGGCGCTGGTTTGCGCGGAATGATTCGCGTGGACAGGCAGCCCGCGGGAGGAACGGTCCTCTTGTTCTCGGATCAGGCGTCTCTGGCCCACGCGCAAATCGCGGTCACACAGAATGGCGCCGAATTTCTATTCACCGGCCTCGCTCCCGGCGACTACAAGGTTCTTGCCCTTGACTCCATCGAAGGCCTGGAGTTCAGAAATCCGGACGCGCTTAGCCCGTATCTCTCCAAGGCAGTCGCAGTCACGCTTCAGCCCAACGAAATTTCCAGCATCAACGTCGAACGGATCAGCCGGGAGAAATGAATACGATGGACTTTCGCCGCGCCGTCTCGTTCTGTCTGGTGCTGGGTTTCAGCGTTCTGGCATGCGCCCAGGGCACGAAGGTGCCGGCGGCGACTGCGACAGGGAACGGACGCATCAACGGCACTGTCTTGCAGGCGACGACGGGTCAACCCCTGGCCCGAATCGAGGTTTCCATTTCGCCCACCGAACAGCACGACGCCAGCGTTCAAGCCATCACCGGCCCCGACGGCCGGTTCGCGTTCGAGAATCTTCCCCGTGGCAAGTACAGCCTCACCGCGCAGGGGCGAGGCTTCGCTCCGCAGGCCTACCAGCAACACGGGCCATACTCCACCGCGATTGCGGTGGGCCCTGAACTCAAGTCCGAGAATGTGATATTCCGGCTCGTCCCCGATGCATCGATTTCGGGCTCCGTGGTGGACGAAGAAAACGAACCGGTGCGCGGTGGCGAAGTATACCTGTTCACTCGTGGCGGCGAGAGTGGGGGGCATGCGCCGCACTGGCGAGGGCAATCGAATCTCGACGAACAAGGCCGCTACCACTTCGGCCACCTGCGTCCGGGGACCTATCTGCTCGCCGTCTCGGCTCAACCCTGGTACGCGCAAGACTCGCAGGTCATCGCAAAGCAGCCCCCGCCGAGTGTGGAGGATCCGTCTCCCCCCAGTCCAAACGGTGACAGCTCCAGCCCACCTGAATTCTCGGCCCCTTCTTCGCTCGATGTTGCCTATCCCCTCACGTATTACCCCGATGTCACCGAGGCGGGCAACGCGGCCTCCATCGTTCTCCAGCCCGGGGAGCGAGCCCTCGCCGATGTGACGCTCCGGGCCGTTCCCGCCTTGCATCTCAAGATCCGTAACGCGAGTTCCGATCCATCGCGCCCGACCGCCGCCGTCGTACAGCAACGAATCTTTGATAGCCTCGACACCACCCCGGTTCCCATGCCAGTGCGCAGCCAGCAGACCAGCCTGGGAGTTCTAAACCTCACCGGCATCGCGCCCGGCCATCTCCTGCTTGACCTGCGCACCTTTACCGGCAAAGAGTGGACCACGGTGGACAGGGAACTGGACGTTTCGGCCGACACCGAAATCGACACTGCCGAAGGCGCCGTCGCACCCGTGACGGTCGAGGGCGTTGTGCAATTTCCAGCAGGTGCCGCCGATGCCTCCACCACCTACATTCGTTTCTTCAACCGCAAGACAGGCGAGACCTTCGGGGCGCCGGTGTCCCCCAAGGGCACATTTAAAATCGAGCAAACCCTGGCCGAACCGACGACTTTCGAGATTTCGGTGTTCGGTGTTCCCGACCTCGCCGTGCATGACATGACCGCAACCGGCGCCACCGTCGCGGGTCGTACCCTGCAGCTTCCTCGCACCGGGTCCGTGCTGATAAAGGTCGCCATGACCAAGGGACTGGCGCGAGTGGATGGCACCGTGCTTCGGCGAGACAAGCCCGTCGCTGAAACCATGGTCCTGCTCGTTCCTGACCATCCCGAACCAGATGCAGATCTCTTCCGCCGGGACCAGAGCGACAGCGATGGCACTTTTAGCCTCTACCAGGTTGTGCCCGGCCGCTACACTCTGCTGGCAATTCAAAACGGCTGGGATCTGGATTGGCAAAATCCCACCGTCTTGAAGCCGTACCTCGAGCACGGCTCCCCCCTCGAGGTAACCACGCCTCACACCTATAAGGTGTCCGTCACAGCCCAGGACAATGCGGCCAAGGCGTCCCCGCCGTCGCAGCCATAGAATAATAAAGCTGGAAGGAGCTCCCTCCATGGCTGTTATGCCCGCGCTATTCTTCGGACACGGGAACCCGATGAATGCTCTTTTGCGGAATGCTTACACGGAGCGTTGGGCAGCGACTGGATCTGCCTTGCCGCGACCGAAGGCAATCCTGTGCGTCTCGGCACACTGGTACGTTCCCGGAGCTGCCGTTACCGTCAACACCGCTCCCCGCACCCTTCACGATTTTGGCGGATTCCCCCGTGAACTCTACGAAGTGAAATATCCGGCCCCGGGCGACCCCGATTTGGCGAGGCGTGTCCAACAGTTGTTGGCGCCGCTGCCGGTAGAGCTTGAAGAACGATGGGGATTTGACCACGGCACCTGGTCAGTCTTATGTCACGTCTACCCTAAAGCCGATATTCCCATTGTGCAGTTGAGCATCGACGAAACCAAGCCCGCATCGTTCCACTATGACATCGGCCAGCGCCTGGCCCCGCTGCGCGAAGAAGGAATCCTCATCGTCGGCAGCGGCAACCTGGTTCACAACCTGCACACCTATGCCTGGGGACGGCATGCGGTCGATCCTTTTGAGTGGGCCGTTCGCTTTGAGCAGGAGGCTCGCGCTTTGCTCCTCTCCGGCGATCACCAGCCGCTCATCCACTACGAGTCGCTCGGCAGGGATGCAACCCTCTCCGTCCCGACCCCGGATCACTATCTGCCGCTGCTCTATGTCGTCGGCTCGCGATCCACGAACGAACCGTTGACCTTCCCCGTAGAAGGAATCGACGGAGGGTCGATTTCGATGCTTGCCGTCCGACTAGGATGATGGATTCGCAGCGATGGATCGGCTCGACCCTGCTGCGCTCGCCACGGACCTGCTGAAGGTGCTGGGTGACGGCCGATGCGAAGGCGAAATCGGCAGGCCTTAGCGAGTGGCCCCTCCCGCTAACGGAGACTCAGGCTACCAGGCAGCGGCGGATTCTGGCCTTCATTTCGGTGTGCTCCCATTTGCACACCCCGGCCGCAGTCGAGTTCGGCCGCGGTTCTTTCCGCGTGTGCATCAGAAGATGAAAGGCTTGCGGCTGGCATCGTTTCAGGCGCGCCAGCAACGCATCGAAGTCGGGGTCCCCCACGTGCTCGTCCAACAGCAGCAAGTCGAAGCGCAGTTTCTCTGACAAGGCCAGCGCCTCCCGCTCGCCCCACGCGGTGGCAGTGCTGTAACCTTCGCTTTCCAGCAAACGCTCCAGTGCAATCAGAACTTCTTCGTCGTCATCCACAATCAGGATTTTGATAGGATCACTGGCCATATCTGTACTCCGAGGATTCACGTCGCATCCGAGGGCACGGAACACGGATGGCGCCCGGGACTGAACAAGATGCTCGGCCCCGAGTGAGTGGGTAAGCGGTATAAGAAACCGCATTACACGTGGTGAGGCCGAGTCGCTCCCATCTTGGCGGCGCAACCTCAAAACCGTCTGTGACCGTGGTCACAGCGAGCAAGATAATGTCCAAGACTTATTAGCTACGAGTTCTCATCTGATACTTGCATGCCGACAGGTCGTCAGCATTGCCATTGTGGCGAAGAAAAAATCAGATAATTCTCGCACGACTGCAGCATCCTTAGGACCAAGCGAAGCGAGGTGCCATGAAACAAAATCGAGAAAATGACGTGGCCGCCGTGCCCTATGGCAGCATGAGCCTCGAGGAGATCCAGGAAGGTGTGAGTGCTGAAGCGGTGAGTTATGCCGCGGGCCTGCTGGTGGAAGCCGTCCGCAGCTACCAGTCGAATAGTTTCAGCGCGCGACAGCAGAAACTCACGCTGACCGAAGCGCAGATGATTGCTGCCAATCTGATCGCCAAGGCCTCCGCGCAGTTGGATGACACGACCATGGAGCAGCAGGTGGCGCGCGTGCGCCGAGCCATCCGGGAAGTGAAGTCGTGAGCGGCGCGAGTGCCTTGCGAGAATCGTGGTATTGGCGTGATATAGGAAAATGGCACCGGCGTCGCGGTCATCCCTGAAGGCGAGCCGCGCCGGACTTTCTACTTTGCCGGGGGTACCTGAAACACGACGCCCCGATCCGAGTTCGCGTTCTTGGTTGCGGCCACGTCCAGCTCCGACAGCGGCATTTTCTTCGGATTATCGTCCTCGGTGTAAATCCACAGCGTCTGGCCCACGATGGCATAGTTGCGCGCTTCCATGCGATGTCCGTCCTGGAAGACAAGCACGGTCGTGGGGGCGTCGGTTTCCGGGGCAACCGGCGGCGCAGCAGGAGCCGGCGCTTTCTTGGCAGCCGCCGGAGGAGTCCGCTTGCCTCGAGCTGCAGGAACGACTTTCGTGGGTGCGGGAGCGGGAGCGGACTGGCTGGCCTGTAGTTGCTCGATGACGGAGTTCAGCTGCGCCAGTTGGCCTTTCAACTGATCCACGTCCGCGCGCAGCTGTTGCACCTCAGCCGCCAGGTCTGCATCCGGCGCCGGTTGGATGGCTGCCGGAGCCTCCGCGGCCTGCGCTGCAGCCGCGGGTGCCGTGGGGTCGGCCGGTTCCTGCGCCAATGCCGCAGGGGCGATCCCGATTCCTGCCAACATCATGAACATCACAAAAAGCCGATACCACCGCGCCATAGCTACCGTCCGTTTGGCCTTGGTTAGGCATATGCTCGCATACCGCTGACCTTTGGACTCTATTTCTACTCAATTTCCAGGTCAAGGCGGAATGGCCCTTCCGGGCAAGTTCGGCTGTCGAAGCACCCGCCTGGCAGGCGGTCTCTTTTGCCTGCTGCTCTGGCGGTTCTGCAGCGAGCCGCCTTGGCAGCCACGGGCGATTGTATAGTCACGGCTCGCCCAAACGATGGACGCGAGACTTCCCCAGCTGCGGTGAAGGCGCAGGCAGGCTCCCCTCAAGCACCGTCGATCTAATGCGCGGAGATGCGAAAGCCGGACCCGACCCGGATCCGGCCTTAGCGGTTCTAAGATTCGCAACCAACAAGCTCTCGCCGATGGTATCAGTTAGTTCGGCATCACTTTCACGGCCGCCACCAGCGTGGTGTGATCCGCGGAATTCACCGCGTTCTCGATGATGTTCTTGGTCGGATACATCTCTTGACCGCCCACCACGGGATTGTTCATGCCAGCCGCTGCGGAAGTGATCGCCAGTGCGGCGAGCACATAGGCAATTGCGAACTTCTTGTGCATGGTACTTAGTTCCTTTCGGGATGAAATTTCCGATCTGCAGTTTGAGTACGGAGCGCAATCGAAATCGGATTTCTCATAAGACAAGGGCCGCTCGGCTGCAGCTCTGGATGACGCCTATCTCTCCACTACGACCAAGGTCGTGGATGAATACTTTGCGCAAGGAAATGTTTCCCACCGTACCAATCCGAACTCAGGAGCCGATCCGTACCCAGATACCAGCCTCCTATCTGGCCGGTAAGCTTCCGATGCTGTCTCCTTAAGCAAGAAAACCCCGTGGGTAACCCGTTCTGCCCCCGGGTCACGCTCCAGAAAATTTTCTCGGTGATATTCGTAGGTGACGAGGTTCTGTTTGCTAGAATCCTTCGCCAGGGGGACACATGCCTAACTTAGACAAAGTTGTGAAGTCCTTAATCTCAGAACAAAGAACCTTGCAGAGTAAGTTGAGTCAGGTGGAAGCGGCGATCTCCGCACTGCGCGGAATGAGTCAGAACGGCCGGAGCGTCGGCAGTCGGCCTAAGCGGGTGTTGTCAGTGGCAGCGCGCCGCAGGATCGCGGCCGCACAGCGGGCTCGCTGGGCTAAATATAAGCAGCAGAAAAAAGCGGCTGCTTAGTTTGGTGGGAGAATCCGGATACGCAGAACGAATTCGGACAAATCAAGACCGCCGGTGCGCGAGGCTCCTCCATGGAGAGAGGGAAAGGCTCAGGCACCGGCGGTTTTTGTATAACCAGCCCCGTAGGTCCTGCCCCCTCTGGTCTCGCCCAGCGCGGGGCTCTGTATCCACGCCGCCGCGCGACCTCCCCCATGGGATCACTCATGTGCAGGGTCGCCTTCCCTCGGCGCAGGCGACCGCAAGGCAATCTTCCGATGTTCCCCGTTTTACCGTTGGTTCGTCCGGGGCCTCCCACAGCCCCCCGCAATCGGAGCTTCGTCCTTTAAGCGTAATTGTTTACAATAGTTATCTTTGGCGTTGCCCGGCGCTCCTTCGGGAAACCTGATTTCGGGACTTATTACGAATTTGGATTCATCAACACACAATTCCGTCCAGACCGGCTCGTCCGGCCGCGTGTACTGGCGCGTCGAGGGCAGTCTGCTCGACCTGACCACCGTGCAGCCCGTCGCCTTTTTCACCTGGAATGCCCAGACTTTCGCGGCCCGCATGGCCCGCCGGGGCTTGGTATTTCTGATGGCGGCCCTGCGTCCTTTCCTGTATGCAGCCCACCGGGTGTTCGCGACCCGCGTGGTTTACAGCGTCCTGCGCGGCGTCAGCCGCGATCGCCTGGACCTGCTCGGCGACGAGTACTTCCAATACAAGATGAAGCCCTACCTCAAGCCGGATGGGGTGGCTCGTCTTAAGCAGTTGCAGGCCGAAGGCGCGGAGATCGTCCTGGTCAGCCAGGGTCTTGAACACGTGATGCGTCCCCTGGCACGGCATCTGGGCGTGCACTGGCTCATCGCCAACCGCCTCGACTTTCGCGACCGCGTGGCGACCGGCCGGTTATTGTCACCCGTCGTTCGTCCCCGGGGATTGTTTGCGCGTATCACTGGAGCAGGCCCCGACGGTCAGCGCGAGCCCGATCGCCTGGTGCGCGAGTTGGATCTGCCGGGAGTGGATACGCTCCACTCTGCCATCATTCCGGCGAAACGGCCTGCCCAGTGCGCGGAGCGCCCGGTCGTCTACTTCGACAATCACCGCCAGGCCCAACCTCTTTCCGTACGCAAGGCCATGGCGGGCAAGCACGTCATGCTCGTCGGCGTCACAGGCTTCATCGGTAAAGTCTGGCTCGCGAACACGCTGCTGGATCTGCAGCAGATCGGGCGCATCTACTTGCTGATCCGGCGCCAGAAGTCGAACCCGGCCGGCAAGCGCTTTGAGCGGATGGTCGAAGAGTCGCCGGTATTCGATCCTCTGTTTGAGCGCTACGGCGCCAGCCTGCCCCGTTTCCTGCGCGACAAGATCGAAGTCGTGGAAGGCGACTTGACCCAAGCGGACCTGGGGCTAACACCCGACGTCACCGCCCGCCTGCGCCAACATCTCGATCTCATCATCAACAGTTCCGGCCTCACCGATTTCAATCCTGATTTGCGCGACGCGCTGGCCACCAACGTGGACGCGGCCCTGAACGTCCTGGAGTTTGTCCGCCAGTCGGAACACTGCGGCCTTGTACATCTGTCGACCTGCTACGTAGCGGGAGCCCGCGATGGGCGAGTCAGCGAAAAGCTCCGCCCCAACTACACCCCCGCGGGAGTCGCCGATTTCGATGCCGATCGGGAGTGGCGCGCCCTCCACGAATGCATCACGCAAGCGGAGGTTCAGGCCGAGAGCAGCGAGATCACGACCGAGTTGCAGCGCCAGGCCCAAGACAAAGAGCACGCAGCCAAGGATCTGCAGGGCTCCGCCCTCGAAATTCAGGTCCGGAAGGGCCGTATCCGCTGGCTGCGCGACTACCTTACCGAAGCCGGATCGAAGCGAGCCTTGGAACTCGGCTGGCCCAACACCTACACCCTGACCAAGAGCCTCGCCGAGTCGCTCATTGCGAAGCGCGGCGCCGGCCTGCCCGTGGCCATTGTTCGGCCCGCGATTGTGGAGACTTCCGTCGCCAAGCCCTTCACCGGCTGGAATGAGGGGATCAATACTTCCGCTTCGCTTTCCTACCTGCTGGGCACCAGCTTTCGCCAGCTGCCCTCCAACGAGCGCAAGCGGCTCGATATCATTCCGGTCGATTCCGTGTGCCAGGGCATCACGCTGATTTCCGCCGCCGTGCTCGAACGCCGTCACGACGCCGTCTACCAACTGGCGACCTCGGTTACGAATCCGTGCGACATGGGGCGGTCGATCGAGTTGACCTCGCTGGCGCATCGCAAGCACTACCGCGCGCAGGAAGGCCTGGAATCCTGGCTGCGCCTCCGCATGGATGCCATCCCGGTCTCCAAAACGCGCTATAACCGGATGTCGGCTCCGGCCCAGATGGCGATCGTCAAATCGATCCAGCGCATCATGGCTCCCCTGCCGCTGAAGAAGACGCCCCTCGCGCGCGCCGAACGGAATCTCGAAAAGGTTGGCAAGCTGGTGCAGCTGTTCGAGCCCTTCATCCTGCACAACGAACATGACTTCGTGGCCGACAATATCCAAAAGCTATCCTACGCGCTGGTGCCGGATGAGCGAACGCAGTTCGGCTACGACACGCGCTCGCTCGACTGGTGGGAGTACTGGATTGACATTCACATTCCGGCGCTGCGCCGCTGGACCTATCCGCTGATCGAAGGAAGGCCGCTCGAAGTTCGCCCGCCGCGGGCCTTCCAGTTACAGGACGAAGAACCAGCGAACGGAGACACGGTGAAAACGGGTACGAACGGGGCAACGTGGCGATATTCCTGACCGGATCGACGGGATACATTGGCGCGCATGTAGCGGCCAACCTGCTGGAGACGCATGGCGCCGCCTTGAACCTTCTGGTGCGCGGCAAGGACGCGCAGGATGGGGCCGTGCGCTTGTGGCGCGCACTGCAGCTTCACATGGATTTCCCGCGCTTCTACGAGCACCTGCAGACCCGGATCCGAATTTTCGCCGGCGACATTACCATGCCCCAGTTCGGATTGAACCGCGATGACTATGACCGGCTGATTCATACCACCGATTCGGTCATTCACTGCGCGGCGTCGCTCAATCGCAAGTCCGAAAAAAGCTGTTTGAATGTCAACCTGCGTGGCACGCTCGAGGTCGTCCAACTGGCCCGGAGATCGCACTACTATCACGGCCTGCGGCGCTTCAGCAACGTCAGCACCGTAGCCGTTGCCGGGAAGCGCAGCAACGAGGTCGTCACCGAAGACCGCTCCATCGATTGGGAGCGCTCCGACTACGATCCCTACGCCCGCACCAAGAAGTTCTGCGAGCACATGGTCCGCGAGCTCTTGCCCGACGTGCAAATCACCATTTTCCGCCCCAGCATCGTCTTGGGAGACAGCCGCTACCCACAGACCACGCAGTTCGACATGGTGAAGGCTTTCGTCTTTCTCGCCGGCCTGAAGGCGCTGCCGTTTCGCGCCACTGACAAGATTGACATTGTGAACGTCGACTTTGTCGCCGATGCCATCGCCACCTTGCATCAAAAGCCGAGCCCCAATACGACACCTATCATCTTTCCTCCGGCAGAGAATCGCAGACCTTTCGGGAGTTGACCAGCGCGCTTTCCGCCTCTCAACAGCAGCGTGCCCCCATTTTTCTGCCCTTCCTTGAAAAGCCCTTTGCTGGCGTAGTGAATGGATTGGCAAATCGCAAAGGATCAATGGCCTACGGTGCATCCCTGATGAAAGTGTTTATGCCTTACCTGGTCTGGAACACGGTCTTCGATAACACCCGTGTGACCGCCGAGTTGGGTCGCAAGCCGGTGCCATTTTCGAAGTACAGTTATGGTCTGCTGAAATTCAGCCGCGAAAATGATTTCACCTATCATTACAAACCTTGGCCCGCCGTCACCGCCGGAGGGTCCGCCGCATGATGGACTTCGTCCTGGAGGCTTGGGTCAGCAGCATCATCGAATCCAAACGAATTGCCTGGATGATGGGCGGCGGCGAGCATCTGGCAGCCGGGCGAGAAACTCAACCTGCTGTTTGCCGGCTATAACGGCACCCGCAACATGGGATCGGATGTGCGCGTCGAGGAGATGCTGCGCCAGTTGCGCCACATCCTGGGCGCCGAGCGCGTCGAGTTCAGCGTCATGACGCAAAGCTTCGAACGCTCCGCGGGCTATTTCCGGGACACCAGGCAGGTCCTGCTTGCCGCAGATATTTCCTCCGTTCTTGTCGAGCGAGGTGCCCAAACATCACGGCGTGGTCGCGTGCGAAGGGTCGATGTTCAAGAGCAAGTTCGCCAACGCGCTGACTACCATGATGATCGGTTCGCTAGGCATCGCCGCCGCGCAGAACAAGCTTTCGGTCGGTTATGGCGCGGAGGCCGGACACATGGATCCGCTGGTCGCCAAAATGTGCGCGCGCTACTGCAAAGAATCCCTGATCATTACGCGCAATGACGAATCACGCACCCTCCTGCGGGAATTGGGCGTCCCGACCGAGCTCGGAACCGACACGGCGTGGACCTTCGAGCCGCTGCCCTCCGACTACGGCCGGAGTGTCCTGCGCGAGGTGGGCTGGGACGGGAAGGCCCGCGTGCTGGTGGTGTGTCCGATCAATCCCTTTGAGTGGCCGGTGAAAGCGTCGGTCGGAAAGCTCGCGGCGCGCAAGGTTGTCGGAGCCTACAAAGACAGTCACTACCGCTCCGTGTACTTCCACAATTCGGGCCCGGAGGCCGATCGGGCGTACGAGCAGTACCTCACCAGGATTGCCAACGCCGTAACAGCCTTCCGCGAAAGGCGGAATGTGTTCGTAGTTTTAGTGGCCACCGAGCGGCTGGACGCGCGGCCCGCCCGCAAGATCTCGGAAAAAATGGGTGGCGTGCCCGTGCTCAGCTCCGACGACTACAACATGTACCAGGTGGTAAGCATCCTGCGCGCCTGCCACCTGATGGCCTCTTCGCGCTATCACGGCATTGTGACCTCCATGCCCGGCCTGGTCCCGTCCGCCGGCATCACCATGGACGAGCGCATCCGCAACCTGATGCGGGAGCGCGGGCATCAGGACCTGTTGATGAACGTGGATGACACCGACCTCGAAGAGCGCTTGCTGGCGGCGCTGGAGCGACTCTACACCGATGGCGAGTCGGTGGCCGCAGGCATTGGAAAGACCGTGGTGAAAAACCTGAAGCTCATGGCAAGAATGGGCGTGCACTTCGAAGAAGAAGTGCAGCGCCGGTATCCCGATTTCCCGACCCGCACCGGAGAATGGAGCTGGGAGGATTACCTGCCGCCTATGCATCAGGGCTTGCGGGACCTGGTGGAACAGTTCGATTCCGCGGAGACTCGCAAGCCGGCTGTGGCGAGCTGAAACCCCGAACCGCCGGAGTGACGAATCCAGAATGAGTTTTGTTGACAACATTTTCGCGAGCCTGGAAAAACGCGCCGGCGCGGTCGTGCTCCAGGAAATCCGCGATGGCCGCATCACCTCGATCACCGGAAGGGAACTGCTGGACCAGGTTGGTCGCGCGCGTGCATTTTTAGCCGCGCAAGATCTGAGCCAGGGCGACCGCTGCGCACTTTATGCGAATAACGGCGTGCCCTGGGTGGCCATGGACCTGGCCGCCATCGCGGAAGGCCTCATCGTGGTCCCGCTGTACGCACGCCAGGCGCCTGCCGAACTCGCAGCCATGATGAAGGACTGCTCCCCGGCTTTGATCTGCAGCGGGGATGCGGTCTTGCGCGACGGCCTCCTGCAGGAATGGCCCGATGCGCCGCCACAATATCTCTTCGAAGATATTTTCGCGACTCCACCCCCGGCGAATCCAAGGCCGTCCCTGTCCGATGCCGATCCCGTGACGATCATCTACACCTCGGGCACTTCGGGCGAGGCCAAGGGCGTGGTCCTGAACGCGGGGAACATCGCGCACATGCTCAAGTGCGTGAACGGGCGCCTCGATTTGCTCATGGACGGCAGCCAATCGCAGGATCGTGTCTTTCACTACCTGCCGTTCGTTTTCGCCGGCTCCTGGATGCTCCTGCTGACCTCGCTGTTGCGGGGAAGTCGGCTTACCCTCAACACCGACTTGAGCACCATCGCGCAAGACATGCGCACTGTGGCGCCGGACTACTTCCTCAACGTTCCGGCCCTGCTCGAGCGCATGCGCCGCGCGGTGGATGAACAGCTGTGGCAGGCGGGCGGTTTCGTGCAGGCGATCTACAGCCGTGCCAAGGCGGCTTCGGTGCGCCGGCAAGAGGGGAAGTCAGGGCTACTCGACCGCGCCTGGCTGTCGCTCGCCAATACCGCCATCTTCCCCACCATCCGCAAGAAGATGATCGGGCGGAATCTGCGAGCGCTGATCTGCGGGTCTGCACCACTTTCGATTGAAACCCAGCTCTTCTTCATGATGCTGGGGATTCCGGTCCTGCAAAGCTACGGATTGACTGAAACCACCGCCATCTGCACGCTCGACGACCCCAACCACTACGAGCCAGGCCGGGTCGGCCCCGCCATTCCCGGCGTCGAGATGAAGCTCGCAGAAAACGAGGAAATCGTGGTGCGCGGGCCGAACATCTTCCCGGGTTACTGGAATCGATCGGAAGAAACCGCGAAGGCGTTGCGCGACGGTTGGTTCCACACCGGTGACCAGGGTGAAGTGGACGCCAGCGGGAACTGGCGCATCGTAGGCCGCATCAAGAATCTCATCATCCTTGGCTCAGGTCATAACATTGCGCCCGAGCCCATGGAGGAGAAGATCCTGCAGCAATTGCCGGGCGCAACCCAGGTGGTACTGGTCGGAAACGGCAAGGGTTATCTTTCCGCGATCATCGCTGGCGACGTCAGCGCGGAGAAGGCGCAGGCCGCCATCGACATCGTGAACCCGCAGTTCCCGCACTATAAGCAGGTGCGCGCCTTTCATATACGTCCGGAGCCCTTCACGATTGAGAACGGCTTGCTGACAGCGAATGGGAAACTCAAGCGGGACCTGATTGCCCGGGAACTGCGGAACGAGATCGACGAAATGTATCGGGTAAAGGTAGCAGTGTAGAAGTGACAGCGCATACCTCCATGAATCATTTTCACGGCAAGGCACTTTCGTGGGAACTCTCGGCGGGCGTCATTGACCTGGTGCTTCACCGCGAGCCTTGCAATGAGATTGGTTCCCAGTCCCTCGAAGACCTTGAGAAGTTCGCCGACGCACTCGACGGCATGGCTCGCCAGGCCCACGCGCTCATCGTCCACAGCACGATGAAGGCCGGGTTTTGTGCGGGCGCGGACCTGCGGGAGCTTTACCAGCGTTCGCAGGAGATGGAAAAGGCTCAAGCGGTCGCTGGTGTGCGCGCTTTTCTGGAGCGCATTCATCGAGTCTTGAATACGATTGACGCCGCCCCGCTGACCTCCATCGCGGCGGTGCACGGCGTCACGTTCGGCGGAGGTTTCGAGTTGGCGCTGGTTTGCGATCTCATCATCGCCGACAAGATGGCGCGCTTCTGCTTCCCGGAACTTCGGCTCGGCTTGATTCCCGGCTTTGGAGGGATTCCACGCCTGAAGCGCGACTTGGGAAATGGCGTAGTACGCGATCTGCTCCTGACCGGGCGAAGCTTCAACGCGACCCGGGCCCATGCCGTAGGACTTGTCAGCCAACTTGTCGCTGAAGGCGAGGCCTTGCGCGCGGCGCGTGCGACCGCGGCGCAGCTTGGCAAGTTCGATCGCAGGACCGCCATTGCTGCCAAGAAGTTCATAAAGCCCATTCCGCACCACGAGTTGAAGCAGGAAATCGACCTGTTCTGCCAGTTATTCGCGGAGCCAGCTGTGGAAGCGGGCCTCCGCAAATTTGTCGAAAGCACCGATCTGCAGCCGTACCTGCCCTGAATCGGGCAACCTGAAATTGTCATCGAAAGAGAACGTTATGACGACCGAACAGCAAACCCTGGACGAAATTTTGACGCTCGCCGCCCAGCACTTCAAAGTGTCCCGCGACAAGTTGAAGCCCGACGAGGACTTTTTCAAGACGCTGGACATTGACAGCCTGCAGGCGCTCGATCTGCTGACCCGGCTCGAGAACCATTTCCACGTCGAGATGCCGGATTACGAACTGCAAGGCGTCAGCGACTTCCGCACCCTGGCGAGCCGTATTCAAGCTCGCTTGTAGGAAGGTAATGAGTTGATCAACAGCGGTTTTCAGCGGCTCTTCCCGTCTCTGTGATGAAATAACCTGTTCATGCTGGATCTGCGCCAATATCCGTCGCTCGGGGCCGCTTTGCGCGATGCGCTCGAGCACTGGCCCAACGAGACCTGCCTGATTGAGGCCGATCGCGACAAGGAGAAGACGCGCCTTACCTACTCCGACTTCAAGGAACTGGCGCGTCCGCTCACGCGCGCCTTGCAGGATGCCGATTTCCGCGAAGGCGATCGCGCCGCCATCATCATGAGCAACCAGTCCAAGTGGCTGGTGTCCGCCTACGCCGTCTTTTACTGTGGCGGCGTGCTGGTTCCGCTGGACTTCAAGCTGACCGCCGCCGAGCACCTCCAGTTGCTCGCGCACAGCAAAGCCAAATTTCTCATCGTGGAGTACTACCTGTGGCGGGCCATCATGCAGTCTCCCGAGTTCAAGAACCATGGCGTGAAGACGGTTCTGGTGACCGAATCTCCGTTGCGCGCCGATCTGGGCGGCGCCTATCGCTGGGAGGACTTCCACCGCAAGGGTGAGCCCATCTTCATCGACCGGCAGCGCGAAGACGTGGCCTGCATCGTGTATTCCTCCGGAACGGCCGGCCGGCCCAAGGGATGCGTGCTTACCCACGAGAACTACCTGGAACAGTGCACCGCACTCACCGCCTGGTACCCCTTCTGGCCCGGCGTGCGCTACTTGAGCATCCTGCCCACCAACCACGCCATTGATTTCATGGTGGGTTTCATCGGACCGTTCGTGTGCGGTGCCTGCGTGGTGCACCTGCGCACCCTGCGTCCCGAGTACGTCCGCGACGCGTTCGTCCGCTACCGGATCAGTTACATGAGCCTGGTGCCGATGGTGCTCAAGAATCTCGAGCGCGGCCTCAAGGCGAAGTTCGACGAACTGCCGCCCGCCAAGCGCTTCGTGCTCGACCGCATGATCGCGCTGAACAAGCTCCTGACCCGCGGCCATCCCAACGTGAAGCTCAGCCGCCGCCTGCTCGGCCAGGTGCACAAGGCTTTCGGGGGGCAACTGCTCGCGCTGTTTACCGGCGGAGCCTTCATGGAGCCCTCGACGCTGCAATTCTTTTACGATCTGGGCATCCCGGTCGCCAACGGCTATGGACTCACCGAGGCCGGCACCGCCCTCACCCTGAACGATTTCAAACCCTTCCGCGCTGACACCGTGGGCCGGCCGCTGCCGGGCGTCGAGTTGCGCGTCCTCAGTCCCGACTCGGAAGGGATCGGCGAAGTCGCCGTGCACAGCAAGACCGTCATGTCGCATTACCTCGACGATCCGGAACTCACCGCCGAAACCATCGTGGATGGTTGGCTGCTCACCGGGGACCTGGGCCGCTTCGACTTCACCGGTCACCTGCAACTGTTCGGCCGCAAGAAGAATATGATCGTGACCGAGGGCGGCAAGAATATCTACCCCGAGGACATCGAGACCGTCTTCGACGGCTTGCCGGTCAAGGAGTACTGCGTGTTTGCCGCCAACTACGTCTGGCCCCTCAAGCAACTGGGAAGCGAGATGCTGTTCATGGTGCTTCGTCTGGAGCAGAACCAGCAGTTCGATGCCGCGCTGCTCGAAGAGTTGAATAGCCGCAACCGGCGCCTTCCGGACTTCAAGCGTGTGAACGGATACCTGCTCTGGGCGAAGGACTTTCCGCGTACCGCATCGTTGAAGATCAAGCGCACGGTCTTGGCCGAGGAGATCGGCAAAATCGCGGATCGTGCGGCCATCGTTCAGCTGTGAACCACACTTTCCTGGTGGTCGTAAATCCAGCAGCCGGCGGCGGACGCTGCCGCAAATTGGTCGGGCCCGCGCTCGACCGCCTGCGCGCTGCCGGGTTCAAGCTCGAAGTCGTGGACACTGCGCGCCCGGGCGATGCCACGCGGCTTGCCCGCGACTATTACCGCCGCGGCTACCGGCGATTCCTTGCGGTGGGCGGCGACGGCACCTCGTACGAGATCGTCAACGGCCTGTTTCCCGGAGCCGAGACGGGGGAGGCCCCTATCCTCGGATTCCTTCCGCTGGGGACGGGCAATTCCTTCCTGCGGGATTTCACACAACGCGGCGTGGAAGGCGCCCTCGAAGCCCTCCTCGCCCAGCGGACTCGCCCGTGCGACGTGCTTCGCATGCGGCACCGGGAAGGCACTCTCCACTACATCAACCTGCTTAGCGTTGGCTTTGCCGCCGACGTCAACGCCACCCGTTCGCGAAGTTTTGCCGGATGGGGAGAGCCCGGCTACTTCCTGTCGATCTTCTTGCGCCTGGCCCAGCTTCAGCGCAGGCCGTTTCCCCTGCGCGTGGACGGTGAACCGAAAGCCGACACCCGCCGCTGTCTGTTTCTCACCTTCAACAACAGCAAGTTCACAGGCGGCACCATGATGATCGGGCCCAACGCCGAAGTCGACGACGGCCTGATCGAATACGTGCGCTGGGGCCCGATCGGGCGCGTCGGCCTCATTCGCAATCTTTCCACCCTGTACGATGGCACCCACGTAAACCATCCGCTGGCCGAACGGCGTCCTGCTCGCCGGATCGATTTCGAACTCGATGGTCCGGTCGATGTCATGGTCGATGGGGAGGCTCTCACTTTGCACCTCGAAGTGCTCGACGTGCTGCCGTCGGCTCTGCGCGTCGTGGTATAAAAACTTCTATGTCTCAGCAACGCAAAAAGCGGAAGCAAGAACAGGTGGATCCGCCGCCGCCATCGGATCCCGCATTCCTGCGGAAGGTCATCATCGGCGCGGTGATCGTCGCGGCTCTGGGGGCCACCTATTATGTCGGCTATCATCGGCGCGCGCACCAGTACGACAAGTTCGCGCAATGTCTCACCCAGCGCGACGTGAAAATGTACGGAGCCTACTGGTGTCCGCATTGCTCCGAGCAAAAAGCGATGTTCGACGCTGCCTTCAAGTATGTGACTTACATCGAGTGTGGCGTGCCCGGCACTACTTCCAAGGTGCAGCAAGTCTGCACCGACGCCGGCATCAAGCATTTCCCCACCTGGCAGTTTCCGCCCATGGGGGAACGGGTCGAGGGAGCCATCCTGCTCCCGGATTTGAGCCTGCGCACGGGATGTCCCTTGCCATGAGTGCAACCGCCCGGCGTCTCTGCTTGGCCATTGCGATTTTGGCGCTGCTCGGAATCGCCGTGTCCTCGGTCTCCCTCGATCATCACTATCGCAAGTCGAAAACCTCCTATTGTGATTTCGGGGAGTCCTTCAACTGCGACCTCGTGAACCGCAGCGAGTACTCCACCGTCGCCGGAGTGCCCGTCGCGCTGATCGGCATTCTGGGTTATGCCGCACTGCTGGCCTTTGCGACCTTCTATCGTGAAAAAGCAGAGACGCCGGCCATTCTGCTAATGGCCTCGCTGGGCGGCCTGAGCTTCGCTCTCTATCTCACCTACGTTGAGAAGTTCATTCTTTATGCCTGGTGCATTCTCTGCCTCAGTTCCTTGGCCGTGATCTTCACCATCGCCGTGCTTTCTTCGTTTCTGCTCGCGCACCGCATGCGCCGCGCGGACGAGGCTTAGCGGGCCGCGCAAACTCCGACTCATTCATGGAAGAACCTTCCCAACTGAATCTGCCAGCTGAACCTGTCGCTCGTGGAAATTCCTCCGTCGTAGGCGACTTGCGGTTCCACGAATTTCCCAGCCGCATCTTTCATAACCAGCGTCTGCTGCGAGTGTGGCTCCCGCCCGGCTATGACCTCCCGGAAAATTCGGGCCGCCGTTATCCGGTGTTTTATCTCAACGACGGTCAAAACCTCTTTGACCAGGCGACTTCCTTCACCGGCATCGAGTGGCAAGTGGACGAGACCGCCGACCGCTTGATCCGCGCCGGCGCGATTCCCCCCGCAATTTTCGTGGGCATCGACAACGCCCGCCTGGAACGCCTCAAGGAGTACTTGCCTTATCGCTCGCTGAATCCGGTGGTGCTGCGGCCCCAGGGAACGAGATATCCCGACTTTCTGATTCAGGAAGTCATGCCGTTCATGAATCAGCACTACCGGGTCGCCAAAGGCGCGGAAAATACCTCGCTGGGAGGTTCCTCCCTGGGCGGTCTGATTGCTCTTTACGTAGCGCTCGCGGCGCCCGGAGTCTTCGGTCGGTTGTTACTCGAAAGTCCTTCACTGTGGGTGGCCAACCGCCAGATTCTTCGAGCGTGTCGAGGGTTCCGTCGCTGGCCGGAAAAAATCTTCCTGGGCGTGGGCACGCGGGAACTGGGCCGCGACGACAAAGATCGCCAGACGGTCGAGAACGTGCGGGAACTCGAACGCATTCTCCGGCGTGGCGGGCTGCATGATCGCCGGTTGCGTGTCGAAGTCGCCCAAGGCGGAACGCACGGCGAGGCCGCCTGGGCGGCTCGCTTTCCAGCCGCGCTACAGTTCTTCTTTGGCAACTAGATCGCGTCGGCCGACCGCAACGAGCCTGCACGCGCCTCGCCTTCTACAGCTCGAAAAAGCGTCCATAACAGCGCCGCCATCGCGGGTACGGTCAGCTGCAGATGTGTCCAGATCGACAAAGGACCGGCCAGCGGAAGCGCGTAGCAGAAATAGAGCAGCAGCCCAACCCGCTCCTTGTAGTTTGTGCCGCTGGCAACGGCCCAGTCCGCCAGCAACAGGAACGCAGGCGCCAGCATCACCAGGTCATAAACCGTGAGATGCGGGGATACTAGCACGGTGGCAAGGAGCAAGCCCGAAAACCTCAGGCCCAGTGGGGCGTAGCTTTTCCAGCAAAGCCAAGTGACTACCAGCACAGCGCTCGCCGTCACGACATAGAGTCCAAACGCCACGCCCGGCCATGGTACCGCCATCGCCCAGAACGGCCGCAACGAGTGCATTTGATAAGGTCGAGGCTCGAGCTGGGAGAAAACCTCGCGAACCCGTATGAGGTGTTGCAGGTAGTCCCGCATCACCGGCGTTCCGTAGTAGAACCATCCCACCGATAGCTGCGCGAGAGCAGCCCCCACTGCGCCCACGACCACCTTCCATTCCCGGCTCAGAAGAAACACAAAAGCCGCGGCCAGGCCAAGTTGCGGTTTGAAGGCCAGGCATCCGATCGCCAGCCCGGCGGAAAAAAATCGCTGCGCGCGCAATTCGAAGTAGGCAACCGTGAGGCACGCCAGGGCAATGGCCGAGGTCTGTCCCCACGCGATGAGATGAAACAAAGCCGGATACGACAATGCCAGCAGCAACACCGTGAGACCCTCGGAGCGCAGGTTCGGGCAGGTTCTCCACACGGCGTAGCAGCACAAACCGTAAATCGTTCCGTTCAGGAGTTCCCAGAGGAGCAGCGCCCACGCGTAGGGAAGCGCGGACAAGGGTGCGAAGAAAAGCGAGACCTGCGGCCCGTAGAGGGGAACAAAGAAAAGGCGTCCAGCCTGAGGCACGCGCTGTTGGGACAGTGCCGATTGCGCCGCCATGTCATACAGGTCCGCGCCTCGGTGTTCGCGCGCCAGCGATCCCAAGGTGTAGTAGTGCAGAAAATCGGCGCCTTTCACCACGCCGTTCCGACCGATGAGTCCCGTGCCGGCGAAGATCCACGCGCAGCTCATCCACAGGCACGTCCCTAAAATCAGGCCATGGATGCGCAGGCGGCGGGCCGTCAGCCATGAAGTCCATTGCGCGCTCGTGCGGCCATCCATCACTCGGGACATGATAGCTGGTGTCGCGATGCGGGCGGGTTCTTTAGGAAAGAGTCGAAAAAATGAACGGCGGGACCGCCGGGGCGTAAATGATTCCGGTTTGAATCTTCAGCCCAGCGGATTTACCCGCCCAATCCTGCACACGGCAGGAGCTTACACTGTGCCGCGCGAAATCAGTTGCTCAATGCGGAGCGCTTACCACAGCGGCTTGCCGTCATTGTCGCGGAACAGAAACTCATCCGATCCGCGCATAATTTTGCGCGCGAAGATCGTATCCACGCCTTCAAACTTGACCTTGACGCCGGTAACCTCCAGAACGTCACCTTTTTTAAATACCAGCTCGTATTGGGTCACGAACTTGGTCAGCGCCAGGTGAACTTCGATGGAGCTTCCGTCAGCGAGCTTCAGCATCAGGTGCGAGCCCATCCCGCCGCTCACCGGACACGCCCGATCTTTCACTTCCTCGACCGTTCCTTTGAAAACAGCCTCGGCCCCCTTGTCGTACTTGGGGACTGGCCCGTCCGCAGGTTTCTGCGCGCCGAGAACGGGCGCGGTGGCGACCACTACCGCCAGAATTACCAGAATAATGCGCCAGGTTTTCATGTTCGTCCTCCTTGCCGTAGGTCCGAAACTTTGGGCCTGGCTACTGCCTCACATTATGGCGCGAAGGCGCCCGCCGGCATGTGATTGGAGTCACGCGGACACGTGAGGGTCAGCGCGGCCGGAAGGCGCTGAAGGACGGGAAGTCTATGCAAACGAAGCTGTTGTGAAGGTCAACGCGGGTATCGAAGAAGGCCCGGACCGCAGGTTGAGGCAGCGCGGCCGAGCCTCCCGGCTATTTCATCGCGGGCTCGCTCTTGCCGAGCTTATCGAGAATTCCGTTGGCGACTTCGATCAGCTCGGGATCCACTTTTCGATTGCTGGCGATGGCCTCGGCCAGCGGGACGGAAACAATCTTGTTTCCGCGCAGGGCAGCCATCTTTCCCCATTCCCCGCGATGCACCATGTCGATCGCCCCCAGGCCGTAGCGCGTAGCCAGTACCCGGTCGAAGGAGCTCGGAGACCCTCCGCGCTGAATGTGGCCAAGCACCACCGAGCGCGTTTCGAACCCGGTGCGCTTTTCGATTTCCTGGGCCAGCAGGGTGCCAATTCCGCCCAGCCGCTCGTGCCCGAATTCGTCCTTTCCCGACGCGCGCAACACCAGCGACCCATCCGCCGATCTCACATCCGTGGCGAACTTCGCGCCCTCGGCCGCGACCACGATGCTGAAGTAGCGCCCGCGTGCGTGCCGCTGCCGGATCAACTCGGCAACTTTTTCAATGTCAAAAGGAACTTCCGGAATCAGGATCACGTCCGCCCCACCGGCCACGCCGCTGTAGACGGCAATCCATCCGGAATCCCGGCCCATCACCTCGACCACGATCACGCGGTTATGCGCCTCCGCCGTGGTGTGCACGCGGTCGATCGCGCCGGTTGCGACATTGACGGCCGTATCAAAGCCAAACGTGAAGTCGGTTCCCGCAAGGTCATTATCGATCGTCTTGGGAACGCCCACCACCTGCACCCCACTCTGGAAAAGCTTCTGGGCGACCGAAAGCGTGTCGTCGCCTCCGATGGCGATCAGCGCATCGCAACCGCGCTTCTTCAACGTCGCGGCGCACTGTTGTATCCCGTCGTCGCGCTTGGCAGGATTGGTGCGGGACGTCCGCAGGATCGTGCCACCGCGGGGAAGAATCCCGCCCACCGTCTCCAGGTCGAGCGCCATCGTCTTGTCTTCCAGCAGGCCACGCCAGCCTTCCATGAAGCCCACAAAATTGTCCTGGTAATGAAATGTCCCCTTGCGCACCACGGCGCGGATAACCGCGTTCAGTCCCGGGCAATCCCCGCCCCCCGTTAATATGCCGATCTTCATCGCTTGCTCCTGATTGATTGTGGATCGTGTCCTGAGGATCCGTTCGCGGCAAAGTGCTCCGCCCATTTCCCCAGCGCACGGGGAAAGACGGCGGAGAACTTAAGCCTGGTCCTGAACTGTCAAGATTATCATTAAATCTGGCGGCGGTCGTCTCACCAAGAAAATCGTTATTGTACGGATGGCTCACCGCACCTTGCCGGCGGCAGCGTACCGGACGCCCGGTCGCCTCAAGGCATTCCTCAATCCCGGACGGCACTCCTCACCACCAGTTCTCAGCGGCCTCTGCGGTTCAGGACTTGCGGCACTCGGAAGAACGCCTCGCCGCCAGCCTGCGGGCACACGCCCTCGCCAGGACGCACGGGTTCGCTCGTGACGACTGCCTGAGTTTGCAAGCCTGTCCTAGATTCGCCACAATACTGCGACCCCAAGCCGGTCCGAGCGTCCGGCACTGCCCAACATCGGAGTCTCGATTTCCATGTCCAAACCTGCGCGCGCATTTGTGTGGCTGGCCGTGACCGTCGTCGGCGTTCTTGCGGTAGCTACCATCGCTGTCCATCGGGGCGAAGAGATTAATGCCATGTGGCTGGTCGTGGCCGCGTTCTGCAGTTATGCGCTGGGCTACCGCTTCTACAGCAAATTCATCGCCGCCCGCGTGCTGGCGCTTGATGCACTCCGGGCCACTCCCGCCGAGCGCCTGGAGAATGGCCGCGATTTCGTTCGCACTAACAAGTGGGTGGTGTTCGGACATCACTTCGCCGCCATCGCGGGACCGGGCCCCCTCGTAGGCCCCGTGCTGGCTGCCCAGTTCGGATATCTTCCCGGCACCCTCTGGATTCTCGCCGGAGCAGTGTTCGGAGGATGCGTGCAAGACTTCGTCATCCTCTTGTTTTCAGTGCGGCGGGATGGCAACTCGCTCACCGAAATGGCCAAGGCTGAGGTCGGACGCTTGGGCGGACTCGTTGCCTACGTGGCGGTCATCAGCATCATCGTCATCCTGCTCGGAGTGTGTGCGCTGATCGTGGTGAACGCCCTCAAGGCCAGCCCCTGGGGTACGTTCACCATCGCGATGACGATCCCGATCGCATTGCTGATGGGCGTCTACTTGCGACGCCTTCGCCCGGGCAAAGTGCTGGAGACCTCGGTCATCGGATTTCTCCTGGTGCTGCTGGCCATCTGGGGAGGCCAATGGGCCTCGCACACGCCCGCCATCGGCCGCTACTTCACCCTGACCGCGCCCACCCTCGCCATCCTGATCATCGTTTACGGGTTCGCCGCCTCCGCGCTGCCGGTGTGGCTCCTGCTTGCGCCGCGCGATTATCTGAGCACCTTTGTCAAACTGGGCACGATCGCACTGCTCGCGCTGGGCATCATCGCGCTGCGGCCCACTCTGCACATGCCCGCGCTCACGCGCTTCATCGACGGCAGCGGCCCGGTCTTCGCCGGGAATCTGTTTCCGTTTGCGTTTGTCACCATCGCCTGCGGCGCCATCAGCGGCTTCCACTCGCTGATTGCCAGCGGCACCACGCCCAAACTGATTGCGCGCGAG
>CAVRZQ010000010.1:0-77285 GCA_963725575.1 uncultured Acidobacteriota bacterium | reverse complement strand
ATTCCCGCTGTCGATACTCTCGCGGCTCTGGTAACCGGCAATGCGGTCGTCCTGAAGCCCTCGGAGTTCACTTCCTTGATCGCCTTAAAGCTCGAATCTTTGTTGCACGCGGCCGGCGTTCCAAAGGAAATCTTCCGAGCGCTGGTCGGCGACGGTGCGACCGGAGGCGCGCTTCTCAACTCTGAGATCGACAAGCTCATCTTCACGGGCAGTGTTCCCACGGGCAAACGGATTGCCCAAACTGCGGCCACACGCCTGTTGCCGGTGGTGCTCGAACTGGGAGGCAAAGATCCGATGCTGGTGCTCGAGGACGCCGACATTGACGTCGCATCGAGCGCAGCGGTATGGGGTGCGTTCGTCAATGCGGGTCAGGCCTGTCTATCGGTCGAGCGCTGCTATGTTCACCGGTCCCGGTACGCTCCGTTTCTCGACGCCTGCGTAGTGAAGACGCGCCAGCTTCATGTCGGCAACGGCCTGGAAGCCGAGACCGATGTGGGACCGATGATCCACGAACGCCAGTTGCGGATCGTCGAAGCCCAGGTGGAAGAGGCCAAGGCCCGAGGAGCGCGCGTGCTTGCCGGAGGCTCGCGGCTTCCAGAGCTGGGGCCGAACTTCTATGCGCCCACTGTGCTCGCCGACGTGACCCATGACATGGCCATCATGCGGGAAGAAACCTTTGGCCCCGTGCTCTCCATTACGCCCTTTACCTCGGATGCGGAATCGGTTCAGCTGGCAAACGACTCCGAATTCGGCCTGGCTGCCAGCGTCTGGACGCGCGATACCCGGCGCGGCGAAGCGATCGCCCGGCAAATCAACGCCGGCACCGTGATGGTGAACGACGTGATCTCCTGCTTCGGCATCAGCGAAGCCCCGCACGGAGGCGTCAAGGGCAGCGGCATCGGTCGCGCCCACGGACGCTTCGGCCTCGAAGAGATGGTGCGCGTGAAGTATCTCGACTCTGACCGGCTGCCGCGTATGAAGAAGGTGTGGTGGTACGGCTACGGCGAGCGGTTTACGCGGCAAATGGAAGGATTTATCGACCTGCAGTTTTCTCGGCGTGTCGTCGAACGCGTGCGCGGCGCGCTGAAATCCGCAGGAGTTGTGGCTTGGCCCAAGCTCTAGCAGATTACGACGATGTGTCACCAAACATAGCTATGATGCCGCGATTTAGTTTACCGGCTAACCTGCCAGGACATGGATGGACACTCAGGAGGCGACCCTGACCGCAGGAAGGGGAGGAGAGATTGTGATGCGTGTGCTTGGGTACACATGGGCAGGCGTGCGAACTGTCGACCTGAAATCAGCCGCGCCCTTCTTTGCCGATCTCCTTGGCTTGTCCGCGATTCACGAGGTGAGGGGATGGTCCAATTTGGGTTACCTTCTGGGGCAGCTGTTCGGAATCTTCGGTCCGAAGAGTCATTACTATCCGCTGCACGCTTGCCCGGTTCTTGCCTTCCAGGTGGAGGATGTGTGCGCAGCCAGGAAGGAGTTGGAGTCGCGGGGTGTGGAGTACGTGACGGACGTCGATGGCAACGAAGCAGAGGCCTGGGCTTATTTTCGCGGTCCTGATGGCTACCTATACGAGCTCTGGCAAACGCCACGCCCCTTCAAAATCCTGCCGCGTAACTAGTGGCTGAGCCAGTCCGTCCAGGGCGGGAGATTCGATCGAAGCGAAGCGAGCTTCTCCCCAGCCCCAAGCTAGCCGCGAACCTCGGCAGCTGCCGTTGCGAGAAGCGCATCAATGTTCTCGCAGGTTCCTGGCACGGCATGCCGGCCTCCGCAATTGGTTGGTCCCCGCATTCCCATTCAAGTAAAATGAACCCGCCGAGACCGATTTCCGATGGCCCGGCACTCCGCGTGAAAGAGGGGACCTCTCTTGGCAGCTGGTGAAACTACAATCCCGCACGCTCTTCCGCAGCTTCCCAACCACAAAGTCAAGATTAAGAAGCCCGGCCAGCGCGCCTGCAACGAGAAAAACGACAAGGGAAAGTTCTGCGGCGGGCACCTGAAACGGTGGTTCTACATGACGGACGCCGTGGAGCAGGAATGCGGCTGCGTCGAGAAAGCCTGGGGACCGAATGCCGAAGTCTATCGCTGCGAATTCTGCCAGACCCTCTACCTGCCGAATCCCGACGATGCGCGTGGTATCAACGTCGCCGGTGAGGGGCAGCTGTCCATCTTCGGCCTGACCATTCCGCCCAAGGAAGAGAAGAAGACGTAAGGACAGGTGCCAGTCGTCGGTCGCTAGTCGAGAGCATGACCCGGTGTCGACCAGACGGGGCCTTTGATCGGCTCCGAAGATTGGGAGCCGACACTGACGACCGAAGACCTAGCCTGACGACTGAAACTCGACATCAAGAGCTGCCCTACACATGAACATTTCCGAACTCATCTACGACTGGAACTCATCTACCCGAAGTCGCTGCATCCGCCAGGCCCCGTCCGCCTGACCGACGAGACCCTTGCGCGACGGCCTGCAATCTCCTTCGGTGCGCGATCCTTCGATCGAACAGAAGATCGAAATCCTGCACCTGATGGAAGCCCTCGGCATCAACACCCTCGACCTCGGTCTGCCCGGCGCCGGCCCGCGCGCGGTCGAACACGTCACCGCCTTGGCGCGCGAAATCGTCGCCACAAAATGAAGATACGGCCTAATTGCGCCGCCCGCACCACGAAAACGACATCCGCCCCATCGCCGAAATCTTCAGAAGACCGGCCTGCCATCGAAGTCGCCGCCTTTCTCGGAACCAGCCCCATCCGCCGCTACACCGAAGGATGGAACGACGACTTCCTGCTGCAAACCACCGAAAAAGCCGTCAAATACGCCGTATCCCTCGGCCTCGACGTTATGTACGTCACCGAAGACACCACGCGCTGCGATCCGGAAACCGTGAAGCAGCTCAACTCGGCCGCCATCCTTTGGCGCGCGCGCCCTCGTGCTCTGCGACACCGCCGGACACGCCACTCCCATGGGCACCGTCGCGCTCGTCCAGTTTGTTCTCGAAGAAGTGGTGAAGCCCTCCGGCGAAAAGATTCGCGTCGACTGGCACGGCCACTGCGATCGCGGCCTCGCCATCGCCAACTCCATGGCCGCCCTGGTAGCGGGCGCCGACGTCGTCCACGCCACCGCGCTCGGCATCGGAGAGCGCGTCGGCAACACGCAAATGGATCAGATGCTCGTCAACCTCAAACTCATGGGCATCGCGCCCTGGGACCAGCAGGACCTCACCAAGCTCAAGGACTATTGCGAGACGGTTTCCCTTGCGACCGGCGTTCCCATTCCGGCCAATTATCCCGTCGTTGGAGAAGACGCCTTCCGCACCGCCACCGGAGTTCACGCCGCCGCCGTCATCAAGGCCTACAAGAAAAAAGATATCGAACTCGCGAACACCGTCTACTCCGGAGTGCCCTCGCACTATTTCGGACTAGAGCAGATCATCGACATCGGCCCGATGAGCGGAAAATCAAACGTGCTCTTCTGGCTTGAGCGTCGCGGATTTCCGGCGACCGATGAAGTTGTCGAACGCATCTACAAGCGCGCCAAGTCGAGCGACCACACCCTGAGCGACACGAGATCCTGGAGTGTGTAAAGTCGCCTGCGCATCCCCAAAACTAGCCTTCCGCATACCGAAAGTAGCGCCAGCATCTTGCCGGCGGTCGCGAGGAGGGCCCGCCCTCGTTCCAGTCGCAGGTCCGACGTGACAAATGTCGTGCTCCGACCGTAATCGCGGTACCCTCCAAAAGCAACCCAACCATCCCATTGCCCGTTGTAAGATGACGAAACCAGTTCATGCCGACCAGTTCCCACGCCGAAGTGTCGGACATCTCCGACGGTGCAGCAGGAAGTCGCGCGACTCGCGGTTGCCCCGGAAGTTCGCTCCGCCTTCGACTGGTTTCGCGCGCAGGAGTCGCAATTTGCCGAATGGCAAGAGGAAGTGGCGCGCATTGCTGCGCCTCCGTTTGGAGAAGCCGCGCGCGCGGCCTGGCTCGCCGAGCGTTTTCGCGAACTCGGACTGGACGATGTGCAAGTGGATGAGGTGGGCAACGTCTTCGGCGTGCGTCCCGGCTACGGAAACCGCTACGTTGCGCTCAGCGCGCACATCGACACCGTGTTTCCCGCGGCGACTCCGCTGAACATCCGGCAGCAGGGCAGCCGCTGTATGGTCCGGGAGTCTCCGACAACGGCGCCGGGATTACCGCGATGCTGGCCATCGCCGGCGTGCTGCGTTCGGTACGCGTCCGCCACGCGACGCCTTTCGTGTTCATCGGCAATGTGGGCGAGGAAGGCGAAGGCGATCTGCGCGGCATGCGCCACGTTTTCGCAAACGCCGCGCTGGCGAGACGCCATCGCCTACAGCGTGATGCGTCGATGGCGCCGGATCGGACACGGTCGTGGCCGAGGCGCTCGGCAGCCGCCGCTTCGAAGTGATTGTGCGCGGTCCGGGCGGGCACTCCTGGAGCGACTTCGGCACGCCCAATCCGATCATTGTCCTCGCCCGCGCCATTGAGCGCTTCAGCGAGACGCCGGTGCCGGCCTCGCCGAAGACGACATTCAATGTCGGCGTGATTCGCGGCGGCACGTCCGTCAACTCGATTCCGGAGTCGGCCAGCATGCGCGTCGATCTGCGCTCCACCTCGATGGCCGAAATCGACCGCCTGGAGCGCGCGCTGCGCGTCGCGCTCGATCAGGCCGTCGAAGTCGGAGAATCGACTCGCCACGCGCCGGCGCCGCCGAACGCAACGCCCACGTCGTGCAGTGCGAAGTGGTCGAGATCGGCAACCGTCCGGCCGGCGAACTGGCCCGGATGCGCGCATTCTGAAAGTGATTCGCGCCGTCGATGCGCAACTCGGCAACACCGCGCAGGTGCAGCGCGCCTCCACCGACGCCAACATTCCGCTTTCGCTGGGCCGCGAGGCCATTGCCATCGGCGGCGGCGGCTCCGGGGGCGGCGCGCACACGTTGCAAGAATGGTTCGACTGCAACGGACGGGACCTCGGACTGAGGCGCATTCTGCTTACAATGCTGGCACTGTCCGGAATTGGAGAATGATGTCGACATGCAGCACTGATACCGTGGCTCTACGATCGATTTGTCACCGCGCAGCATGTTGGCCCAGGATCAGCCCGCCAAGCCCAAAGCGGACGTGATCTTTCACCCACGGCAATGTCTACACCGGGGTCGTGGACGCGTCCGCCTTGAGCGTCGGGCAAACGCGCCGAGGCGATCGCGGTGCGCGGCGACCGCATTCTCGCCGTCGGCGCGCGCGACGACAGTCCTGAAGACTGAAGGGGCCGGAGACCAAGATCGTCGATCTCGGCGGCCACTTCGTCATGCCCGGCTTCAACGATGCCCACATGCATCTGGCCGCGGCGGGCTGCGAGAAGATGAACGTCAATCTGGTCGGGCGTGAAAACGCTCGACGAATTCCGCGAGCGCCTGCGCGCCGAAGCGTCGAGATGCGGCGCCCGGGGAATGGATCGTCGGCGAAGGCTGGGACGAGACGCTGTGGCCGGTCAAGGTCGCTGCCCACGCGCTGGGATCTCGACGAAGTGAGCGACGACCATCCGGTCTACCTGCGACCGCGTCGACGGCCACATCGGCGTCGCCAACACGCGCGCGCTGCAACTGGCCAGCGTCACCGTCGCCAGCCGTGATCCGGAGGGCGGAAAGATCGATCGCGATCGAGGCGGCACGCCCACGGCATTCTGCGCGAGACAGCGCGCGATGCCGTGCGTCGGCGTGATTCCTAAGCCGACCCACGAGAAGCGCCGGCAGGCGATCGAATCGGCGCTCGCCGATCTGGCCAGCCACGGCATCACCTCCGCGCAGGACAATTCCAGTCTGGGAAGACTTTCAGATCTACGAAGAACTCGAGACAGAAGGAAAGCTGACCGCCCGGATCTCCGAGTGGCTGCCCTTCGACGATCCCGTCGAGAACTGAACAGCAAAGCGCAATTCGCATCCCGCGTCCGACAAGATGCTGCACACCGGCATGCTCAAGGGCTTCATGGATGGCTCGCTCGGCTCGAAGACCGCCGCGCTGCTTGAGCCCTACAGCGACGATCCCAAGAACACCGGCCTTCCGCAATACGAGCCAGTCAAGCTGAACGCGATGACGAAAGAGCGCGTGCTCGCCGGATATCAGATCGGCTTTCACGCCATCGGCGACAAGGGCGTGCAGATGGCGCTCGATGCCTTCGCCGAAGCCGAGAAGGCCGCGAAAGACGACAAGGTCGAAGGCCGCCGACGGCGGCGACGATTACCGTCTTCGCATCGAGCACGCGCAGGTCACCACGCCGCAGCAGATTTTGCGTTTCAAGGAACTGAAGGTCATCGCCTCCATGCAGCCGAGCCACCTGCTCACCGACATGAACTGGGCCGAGTCGCGCCTGGGGCCGAAGCGCGCTGCCCATTCCTACGCCTGGGCTGAGTTCCTGCGGCGCGGCGTCGTGCTGGCTTTCGGCACCGATTATCCGGTCGAGCCGGTCACGCCGTTCCGCGGGCTGTATGCGGCGATTACGCGCAAGAGCGAAGACGGAAAGAGAATACTTATCCCGAGCAGAAATCTGACCATCGAGCAGGCGATCGCCGCCTACACGACCGGCGCGGCCTTTGCCGAGTTCGCCGAAAAACAGAAAGGCAAGCTGGAACCGGGCATGCTGGCCGACTTCGTCGTGCTCGACCGCGACATCACCGCCGCTCCCCCGCCCAAGATCCTCGAGACGAAGGTGCTGCGCACCGTGGTCGGCGGCAAGACGGTGTACGAAGCAAGCCAAAGTAAGCAGTTGATTCATGTGAACTCAAACCCTTCGGAACATCGCTCAGTCCTCTGGCTTGCTAACGTCTGACTTCTGCAATCCCCATGACCTGGACGCCGAGCGGGAACGAGCGCTTCTATTGTCGGCGCCCCGCTCGCCATTGTTCCGGCCCTTGCGTTTCCTGCCCGCGTCATGTTCCTGATCTGCCTGTCGTTCGCCAGTGCGCACGGCGCGGGCGATCCCTGCTGTTGCTGCCGGCTCTGGCGCTGGCGGGCAGTTTCGGACTGTGGAAGCTGGCGCATCGGCGCGGTCCAGCAGCCCTTCAACATTCTACATGCTCTCAGTGTCGGCGCGCATGCTGGTTGTGCTGGTCATTGCCGCCTATACAGGCCTGTTCCTGGCCGCTGCTGACCGAACGCTGTAGGCGGAAGCAGCGCTCAGCCGCCGACCAGCCGCCGGGAAAAATCAGCCGGTGGGTAAAACGCTTTGTCTCACGTCACCGGCGTCTAATCTGCGCTAAGGCTCGGCCACCTGCCTCAGTACCCGCCCGATTCTGCCGAAAGGTATAATGCAGCAGGTCACGTAGTTTTCAGGAGGAAAGAAATGGATTCGCGCGAAAGCGCTTTTTGGGTGCGCCTGAAAGCCAACCGCTGGGCATACACCCTTACGATTCTGGCCACGCTGACCGTCGGAATCCTGATTGGCACCGTCGTTTCCTACGGCGTCAAAGGCAAGGAGGGGCAGAAGTCGTCCGACGCGACGCCGCTGACCGTTCCCGCCCCGCAGCAGCTCTCGAACGCCTTTTCCCAGATTTCCAAGCAGCTCGAGCCGAGCGTGGTCAACATCAACACCGAGTCCACCATCAAGAATCCCGCACCGCCGCAGCGGCGCGTCGCGGCGCGCGCCCGGGCCGGATCAGGACGACAAGGGTGGCGGGATGACAGCCCCTTCCAGGACTTCTTCGACAACTTCTTCGGCGGCCAGGGTGGCCCGGATGGCGGGGGCATTCGCCAGCGCTCGCTCGGTTCCGGCGTGATCGTCGATGCCAAGGGCTACATCGTCACCAACCGCCACGTCGTCGAAAAGGCGGACCGCATTCGCGTGAAGTTGCAGGATGAAACCTGCCGGCGTCCCGGTCACGAAGCCAAGGTGATCGGCATGGATCAGGAAACCGACCTGGCGGTCATCAAGATCGAGGTCGGATCATCCCCTGCCGGCCGCCAAACTCGGCAATTCCGACGGCATGCAGGTGGGCGACTGGGTGCTCGCCATCGGCAGTCCCTTCGGACTGCAGGAAACGGTCACCGCCGGCATCGTCTCCGCCAAGGGCCGCAACATCGTGCCCAACCGCCAGTTCCAGTCCTTCATTCAGACCGATGCCGCCATCAACCCGGGCAATTCCGGCGGTCCGCTGGTGAATATGGCCGGCGAAGTCATCGGCATCAACACCGCCATCCTGACCGAGACCAGTTCCTACGCGGGCGTCGGTTTCGCCATGCCGTCGAACACCGTGGCGCAGGTCTATAACCAGTTGATCGGACCGGAACACCGGTCGCGCGCGGCTCGATCGGCATTGAATTCGCAGCGCAACCGAATCCCGCGATCGCTCGTATCTACGGCGGCAGTCCGGGGTCACGGTGTCGAACGTCGTCGCCGGCAGCCCGGCCGACACGGCGGGCCTGAAGATCGGCGACACCATCACCTCGGTCGATGGCAAGGACGTGAAAAGCGGCGACGAGCTGGTTGCCGACATTGCCGGCCGCAAGCCCGGATCGAAAGCGAAACTCGGCTTTGTTCGCAATGGCAAGAAGCAGGAAACGACGGTCACCATCGCCGATCGCTCCAAGCTGTTTGCTTCCCGTCTCGGCGAAGAAGACGAGCAAACAACGACGAGCAGCAGCCCAAGGCCAGCAAGTTGGGCATCACGGTTCGGGCGCATCACTCCCGATCTTGCCGACCGTCTGAACATTCCCGCCGGCAAGGGCGTGGTCGTGCAGGACGTGAAGCAGGGATCGTTCGCCGACGATATCGGTCTGAATCGCGGCGACGTGATCCTCGAAGTCAACAAGCAGCCCGTGAATTCAGCCGGAAGACTTCACCAAGCATCGAGTCGTCGTTGAAGAGCGGGCAGGATGTCGTGTTCCTGGTGCGTCCGCGGGGCGCGGGCCGCAGGACGGCACCATCTTCCTGGCGGGTACACTTCCGTAACCTGACGATCGCCCAACGGTCACTGGCACTGGCTTCCCGTTTCAGGGATGATTTCAGTGCCGGCCGCTGGGCTTATTTCTTTGAAAGCGCTGCGCCGGAAGATCCCCTGTGCTTGTCCGCAGGGCGGGGGAAGCGCTTCGTTGTCGAGGGCGAGAGTTGCCAATGAAACGTTCTGGGTCATGGCTGAATAGCGCGTTAAGGCTGACAGGAGTTACTGTCCTCGCCGGTTCCCTCGCATTCGCCCAGACGACCGCAGCCTCTGGCAAGTCCGCTGCGACGCACAAGGCGGTGGCCAGCAAGGCTAAAACAACAACCGCGCCTTCTACCCACCCGACCACCAAGTCAAAGTCAGCGCGAGCGCGGAGCGCTTCGAACCGAACCTCCTCGCACAAGGGAAAGCGGTCGAAGAGGGTTCGAGGCCAGCAGAAAATTGATTCCGAGCGCACCCATCAGATTCAGGAAGCCCTCATCCGCCAGCACTACATGACCGGCGAGCCTACCGGGAGGTGGGATGCCTCCACGGAAGATGCGCTCCGCCGTTTCCAGGCCGCCAACGGCTGGCAGAACAAGACCGTGCCTGATTCCCGCGCCCTGATCAAGCTCGGGCTGGGTCCAAGCCACGACCACCTGTTGAACCCGGAGAGCGCCATGACCACCACTCCCGATGCGCCCCGTACAACTACGGCTCCTGCGCCATCTCGCGGCCCCAACGGCCCATCCACCACTTCCAATCAACCGCAGCAGTAAGCCAGTCGACACTTCGAAATTACACGTACTGTTCCTCCCTGTGTCGAGTGTGTGAGTCAGGAGAGGCTTGGAAGACTACGGCTGAACAACTCGCAGAAAACTCTGCCGACAGACCGCTTTTTGAATGGAACGGCTTTAGCCCAGCCGTTAAGGCGTCCAAACAAACAGCGGGTTGACTCGCTGAGGAGGCATAGCTAAAAGGCCCCCAAGGTGTCATCTGCTTATACTCGCGCAATGGCTTGGGAGTTTTCGCCCTTGTTTGGTGGCGTGTCAGAATGGATGCCATCAAAGTATGGCACGGTCTTCCCGCGACATTCACTCCGCCCGACTCTCTTGGCAAACCCGTGCCCTTTGAGCATCGCCACGAGCGCTACATGAACGTAGCGGAGGTCATGCTGACCCTTGCCTCTGCATCTTTGATTTTTGTGCCGAGTTCCCGGCTCAGCCTCTACAGTCACGCGTGTGCGTTTGCGCTTATTCTCTTGGGTCTTTGCGTGCTCTACGCCGTGGGCTTCATGGCATTGTTGACTTATTTCTACGAACGGTTCCTCTATGACGACCAGACGTACACGCCTTGGAAATACGGATTGTTGCATGGCCTTGGTTTTGGTGCGCTGTTTTGTTTCGCTCTTGCGTATATCGTTCTTGGCCGGGGGTGTCGCAAATGCCGTCATCTACGCAATTCCTTTTTCTGGGCACCCTCCTGCATTCCCCTTCAATCTCCAGTTGCCTCAGTGACCTTTTCCGCCCGGCGTTAAGCTCGCCTTCCGCTATCTCTACACGCGCGCAGCGGTCGCCGGACGCATGTAGTTCCCGAAAATCTGGGTACCGGATGCAGAGAATCGCGATCTGCGGCAACTGCTGTGGCATCGCCACCGGCTGGTGCAGATGCGCACGCGGGTCATGAATCAGTTGCACGTGGTGGCACTCAACGAAGGGGCTCCGGCGCAAGAAAGCGTTGTGGCGTCCGGCGGGTCGGGCGGAACTGGAAGGGTTGTCGCTGGCGCCTTGGGCTAGCCGACGCCGGCAAGACCTGCTCGACCTACTCGACCGGGTCACGCCGAAGATCCATGAACTGAACGGAAAGCTGGAACAGATCGTGGAACGACGGCCCGTGACGCGGCAACTGAGCACGCATCCCGGAGTGGGCCCGCTGACCGCACTGGCGTTCGAGTTAGTGATTGGAACGCCAGAACGTTTTGCCTGCGCGAAGCAGATTGCCAGCTACGTGGGGCTGGTGCCTGGCGGAAGAGTCCAGCGGAGATCGGCGCTGGCTGGGCCACATCAGCAAGCAGGGCAACGTGCTGTTGGAGCCGAGATGGCCCCGGGCGGGCTGTTCGCTGGAACATGCATAACCCCGGTCAATGCGTGTAAATGACGATATTTCACGAACCACCTTTCCGAGTCGCCAATTAAGCACAGGCAGAGCCTTATCTTGCGGACTTATTTCAAGCCCAGCTCGCCATCGTACTGTCGGATAACCGTGTAGCACTCGCAGGCGGAAGCTTCAAGTTTCTTGCGGTTCACGATCTTCACTGCGCCACGGGTGTACTCGATGAGCCCCTTCTTCTGCATAGCACCAGCGGCCAAGCTCACGCTAGGCCTATCCGTCCCCAGCATCGTTGCGAGAAAATCATGGGTGATGGGCAGCGCCCCTGAATCCACCCTGTCCTGAGTCATTAGCAACCACCGCGCAAGGCGCTGCTTAATATCGTGCAGCCGGTTACACGCGGATGTTTGGGCAACCTGCATACCCCGGATCGAGGCATAGCGGTTCAACATCAATTGCAGGTGTGGAGTGGATTCCAGGGTATCTTGCAAAGCCCCGACTTTTACCCGGAATCCGTCCCCCGTGATTTGTACCACCGCCCGCAACGGGCCCCTGCTCAGGCCAACCGCCGCCGGTGTTCCTGTAAAGCCCTCATTGCCAACTACGCCAGCTTCGACGGTTCTTCCGTCTTTCATTACGACTACAAGAGAAATCAAACCTCGATTCAGGAAATAGGCAAAGTCCAGCCTTGCACCTGTCTCGTGAAGGACTAGATGGTTTGGCAAGCGGATGTATTCGAGGTGAGGGCGAAGTGAGTTGTACTCGCTATCGGAGATTGATAGAAGTATTTTGTTGCTGACTGGCTTTCCTGCGGCATTCGTCCGCTCGCCGGACTGCACGATTTGGAGGTCTTTGCGCGCCACGAGCGAGAACCGAAGAACCTCCAGGACGCGGGGATGAACTCAGCCGTGGTGGTGTGCGAAACAGGAACTCTGCTTATTCGCACTATTCGGGCCGAGTATACAGGGTCCAAACGCGACGCTTCTGTAGGGTATCTTACATTGGCCTCACCGCTGCGACGCGCAAGCAACGCCGACGCACGAAACCTGACCAACAGTCAAAGCGATTCCGCTTCCCTTCAAAACAGGCCACCGAAATCAGACGTTCCCACGAACGGACCTTTTCATGTATGTAGGATGCCCGACAGACCATCCAAATTGGTGGCCTATAGATTTGCTCACCATGAGCCGGATGCTGGTATGGATTGAGCAACAGCGCTTTCGGGGTTTTGGTTGCTCCGAATGTGGCTGGCGGTTCAAACCTTCTGGAGGTCTGACCGGCACGTCTTTCGAAGAAATGATGCGCAACTTCGAGTCGCAGCGCGACGAAGAGTTCACATCCCATGTTTGCGCCGATCACTCCAAAGAGGGTCAGAAGTAGCCACCCTTGCGAATAAATATGTATAAGTTATGCCGCAGTTCGCGCAGAGGGGGCTAAGCCATGCTCCACACTCTCAAGAGGGATAGTTTACGAAAACCAGGCGTCAGCACTCATTGACCTTTCCCCCTACCCCTTGAGTGCAGGCTTCGGCGAGTAAGGCAACGGCAGTCCGCTGAGAATGGCGCGGGGGTTTTCTTCAACCAGCGCATTCGCGATCTCGGCCCCGCAGATCCCGGCCGCCACATCGCGCGCCGCCGAGAGGATGGGAGTGCGGTGCCGGGCGTCGTGGGCATCGCTAGCGATGACATGGACGGCTTCGTGTTCCAGCAGCCAGCTCGCGATCCGGCCCACGCGTTGCCCCCAGAACCCCGTCAACGCATTCGCGGTGATCTGAATCGCGCACCCCAATTCCACAAACTCGATCACCCGCAGCGGGGTCTGGCGGAGAATCGCGTTGCGTTCCGGGTGCGTGATCACCACCGTGATCCCGCGATCTCCCAGCTTCAAAAAGCAGTCCGCTATCTGCGTCGGGATGCTGTAGTCGCTCAACTCCACCAGCAGGTAGCTGGCTCCGCCGATCGTGTAGCGATGCGGATTGGCAAGCACGTTTTGCAGGTTGTCATACGAGAGATGGAAGTCGCAGCCCAGGCTCAGCGTCGGCGACTCGCCCGCCAGTTCCTGCAGCCGTCTTACGCTTCCCATCAGATAGTCGTGGTCGTAGTGGTAGCGATCATTGGAGTGCGGAGTGGCCACCATGTGCGTGATGCCGTCCGCCGCTGCCAGGCGGCACATTTCGACCGAAACTGCCCAGGACTTGGGGCCATCGTCGACCTCAGGCAGGATGTGGCTGTGGATGTCGATCACGCGCGCCGTCCGAGGCAACTCACTGCCTGGATTTAAACAGATTCAGCGCTAAAGACCAAGAAAAGCTGATCGTTCCGGAACTGATTGCTGGGAAAGGAATAAGGCGCGAGGTCAGACAACCAACCGTGACCCCGGTCACTGCGCCATTTGCCGAAATATGGGATGAACAGACAATCCAATTATTGCGAGGTGGGTCATGAACGATAGCCTCTTCTTCGCAACCTTCGATCCCCTTTACATCAACGCCCCGGAGGCCTGCAATCTCTGCATAGCTCAGCCGCCGGCCTTCAACTATGAGTATTGCCTCGAGCAGGACGACGGCAAGCGCCACTACATCAAGGGTTTTTGTTGCACCGCCTGCGCCGCGGGCCTGCTCCAGAAACTGGCAGGACGGGAAGCCCGGGAGTGGGCGGAAGAGGAGGCGAACCTCGAAGCCGACGAAATGGATGTAACGGACCTGCAAAAAAGGAGACTGGCGACCTTTGGAAATGTGCCGGGACGCTGAGCGCAAGCGTCCGGTTCAGAATCACCGGCAAAACGCTGGATCTTTACCGGCGGGGGTGCGGGCGTTTCGTTGAACTCCCCATCCCAGCCGGTGCACCCATGAGCTGCTAGCTGGCGGCTGGCGGATTCCTCTAACTTCCGCACTTCCGCTTTGGCCTGGTCGATCTGGTCTCTGGAAAGTGCGCCGTCGTTCGTGACCAGTGGTGCCAGACCCAGCACAAGCGAACGCATAGGCACCTGCCTGCCTAAGTACGCTCCCTGAGGTGAACCGGTGTCCAGTTACTTTGGTGAAGGCACGCTACTTGTAGCGCGCCTTCATGAAGTCCGCGATGGCAGCGTAAGCGGTGGTGAGCGTCTGCTCGTCCGGAAGAAACACGATCCGGAAGTGCTTGGTTCCCGGCTTCTGCCCGAAGCCCGACCCGTGCACCACCAGCACGTGTTTCTGGACCAGTAACTCCTTCACGAAAACGCCGTCCTCTTCCGGGATATCCAGCCGCGGATAGGCGTAGAACGCTCCCTTGGGCGAAACGCAACTGACGCGCCGCGTCGAACCGCACCACTTCATGGTGAGATCGCGGCGTGAACGCAGCTTGCGCGCAACCTCCGTCAAGTGGTCCTGGGGTCCTTCCAGCGCGGCCTTGATGGCGTACTGCTCGGGATGATTCGCGCATAAGCGCGCCCGCAGCAGGCGGCCGATGCCCTCGACGTAGGGTTTGACCGCGGCTGCGTCGCCGCTCACGATGCCCCACCCGATCCGCCAACCTGGCGCAAGGTAGTTCTTGGAGAGCCCGCCAAACGTCACGATGGGCACGTCCGGCGCAACCGAGGCCAGCGAAATGTGTGCATCGTCGTCCAGAATCAGCTTGTCGTAAATCTCGTCGGCAAAGATGACCAGGTTGTTCCGCCGCGCCAGTTCCACAATCGCTTCCAGCATCCGGCGCGAGCACACCGCACCGGTGGGATTATTCGGATTGATGAGCACGATTCCGCGCGTGCGCGGCCCAATTTTTTTGTGAACATCGATCAGATCCGGTTGCCACCCATCGTCTTCGTTCAGCGAGTACGTGTTCAGTTCGATCCCAAGCTTGGCCAACACCGCAGAGTAAAGGGGGTAGTCGGGACTGGGAGTCAACAGGTTATCGCCCGGGTTCAACAGCGCGCTCAGGCAGATGTCTACGGTCTCGCTCACACCCGAAGTCACGAAAACATCTTGTACGCTGGAGATGCCCTTGCGCTCAGCCTCGGCGCGAATGGCGTCCAGAGCTTCCTTGATTCCGGGAGATGGGGCATAGCCATTCTTCCCGTCCTTCATCGCTTTGTAGACGGCTTCAATCAGGTGAGCGGGAGTCTGAAAGTCGAAGTTGAGTGGATCGCCGATATTCAAGGGCAAAATCTTGTGGCCCTTTTTAGCGACTTCATCCGCAACGCAAGCCAGGTCACGAATGGCGTAGCGGACATTTTCCAAACGTTGGGCGGCGGCAACTTCGCGAACTTGGGTGGCTGGCATCTCGACTCCGACCTCGACGAATTACGGATCTATGCACTTAGCACGCTGTGTCGAAGGTGACAAAAAGCTTAACCGCAAAGCCCGCAAAGCACTACCGCAAAGATCACAAGGCAAGACTCAAAGGTTCCCGTTTGGTCCTTCGCGGAAGTCGGCTAAAAAGCATCACCGCAGAGGCGCGTAGAACTCGCACAGAGACAGGGGCCAAGGGCCTAAGAGCGTCAGACTTTGACGTCTCCCAGAGGCCAGGCGCCTAAGCTGACGACCGGAGGCTGACGACTGGAGACTGATCCGCCGCAAATCTATCCGCAGCCCGGCACGACGTCCCGGCTAACGACTGAGGACTAGAGACTGTCGACTGGTGTTTAGTCCACCCGATCGATCTGCGCCTTCTGCAGCTTGTCCGAGTAATCGATGTACACCGACTTCCACTCCGTGTAGAAGTCGATGGCCCCGATCCCCCCCTCGCGGTGGCCGTTGCCCGTGGCCTTGGTTCCGCCGAAGGGCAGATGCACCTCGGCGCCAATCGTCGGCGCGTTGATGTAGGTGATTCCAGCATACAAATCGCGCATGGCGACGAATGCCTTGTTGACATCCCTGGTGTAGAGCGAAGACGACAAGCCATACTCGATGCCGTTGGCGATCTCGATGGCGTTTTCCAATCCATCGCATGGGATGATCGAAACCACCGGACCGAAGATCTCTTCCTGCGCGATGCGCATCTTGGGATCGACGTCCGTAAACACCGTCGGTTCCATGAAGTACCCGTACTGATGAGCGCCCCTATCCAGCCGGTTTCCGCCACAAGCCAGCTTCGCGCCCTCATCCTTGCCGATGTCCACATAGCTCAGGTCCGTCTTCAGTTGCGCCTCGTTCACCGCCGGCCCCATGTCGATCGACTCATCCAGCCCGTTACCGACCTTCAGCCCCCTGGCGCGCGCCACGTAGCGATCCACGAATTCCCGGTAGACACCTTTCTGCACGATGATGCGGCTGGTGGCCGTGCAGCGCTGCCCGGTGGTGCCGAAGCCGCCCCACAGCCCGCCTTCGATCGCCAGATCGAGGTTGGCGTCATCGAGCACGATCATCGGATTTTTCCCGCCCAGCTCCAGCGAACAATGCTTGAAGCTCTTCGCCGCCGTCGTACCCACGGTCCGCCCGACCGCCGTCGAACCCGTGAGCGAAATGGCCCGCACGTCCGGATGTTCCGTCAACGGCGCGCCCACGCTCGACCCGAAGCCGCTAACCACATTGATAACTCCCTTCGGCACCCCGGCGTCGACCAGGGTCCGCACCAGGTTGAAGGTCGAAAGCGGAGTGTCTTGCGCGGGCTTGATGACGCAAGTGTTCCCGCAGACAATCGCGGGCAACAGTTTCCATGACGGGATCGCCATCGGGAAATTCCAGGGTGTGATCATCCCGCAAACACCCACCGGCTGCCGGATCGCCATGGCAAACTTGTTCGGCAACTCGGAGGGCGTGGTCGGCCCAAACAACCGCCGGCCTTCGCCCGCCATGTAATAGGCCGTGTCGATGGCTTCCTGCGTATCGCCGCGCGTCTCTTTGATGACCTTCCCCATCTCGCGCGTCATGTCGCGCGAGTACTCTTCCTTCCGTTCCGCCAGCATCTCCGCCGCTCGAAACACGATCTCCGCGCGCCGGGGCGCCGGTACCAGCCGCCAGCGCTCGAACGCCCGCTTGGCGGCCTCCACGGCCGCATTCACGTCGTCTTTCCCGGACTTCTGGAAAATCGCGACCACTTCCCGGGTATCGGCGGGATTGCGGTCTTCGAAAGTTTCTCCGCTCGAGGACTCGACCCACTCCCCGTCTATGAAATTCTTAAAAACCTTAGTGTTTCCGCTAGCCATGATGGCCGGGCTGCCCACGGTCTCGGTCGCCATAATGCCTCCTGATCAATAGACCAAACAATCTATGCTACAGCCCGAACTCAGGGCGGGCAAGTGAGGGCACGCGCGTTTTGCCCTCCATAGACTTGACTCTGGATCATCTTCCGGGGTCTAAACTGAACCCGTGAAATCGCAACCCTCCCCGCCGCTTCGTTCCGGCGCGCTGGCCCGGCAGCTGGGCGTCAGTCCAGACACCCTGCGACTCTACGAGCGCAAGGGCCTGCTTCGCCCTCCGTTACGTTCTTCAAACGGCTACCGCTGCTATCCCCCGGAGTCCGTCGACAGGGTCCGTTTGATTCGCGCTGCGCTCTCGATCGGCTTCACCCTCGACGAACTTGCGAGCATCCTGAAAATCCGCGACGCCGGCGGCAGTCCCTGCAACAAGGTGCGCGACTTCGCCGCCTCTAAACTCCAGGGCGTCGATCAGCACATCCAGCAGCTCATCGAACTGCGCGACCAGCTCCGCGAGGTTTTGAGAACGTGGGACCAAATCCTGGAACAGACTCCCGCTGACAAGAAAGCCGGTCTACTCGAGGCGCTCGCCACCTCCTCCACCGGGAAAACCCGCCACCTGCCTCCCCACTTCGATGCCGCCGTCACCAAGGAGACCCGACGATGACATTGCGAATGCTTTCCGCACTGGCGCTCAGTGGAACCCTGTTCTTCACGGCCGCGGCCGCCGGCGCCCGGCAGACCCCGCCTCCGCCGCCGAATGAGCAGTGCCACCACAAAGCCGCCGGCGCAGACACCTCCCACACTGGCCACGCAGCCATGATGGATCGGGGTGAAAAAGGAATGGGTTTCTCCCAATCGAAGACCACCCATCATTTCCTTCTGAAGTCCGACGGCGGCATCATCGCGGTTTCCGCCACCGACCCAAAAGATGCCGCTACTCGCGACCAGGTCCGCATGCACCTGTCCCATATTGCTCACGCGTTCTCGGAAGGGGATTTCGATATTCCAATGTTTGTCCACGACCAGGTCCCGCCCGGTGTTCCCGTCATGAAGCGCGTGGCAAAAGACATTCAATACCGGTTCCAGGAAACGGACGCCGGCGGACAAGTCGTGCTTTCTAGCGGTTCCTCCGAAGCGGTCCACGCGATCCACGACTTCCTCGCCTTTCAGATTCGCGAGCACAAAACCGGCGACCCCGTCGCCCTTCCGTGACCAGAGCCAGGATCGTCAGAATGCTTCGTCGAGTACGCTGCGATGCCTCGGGGCAAGGCCTCGCGCAAACACTTTCTCCGCGTTCTCCGCAGCTGTTCTTAGCGATCTTTGTGGGGAAGACTTTCCGGAAAGCCGTGCGTTTCCGCACGAGGGGACATGTTCCATCGGACCTGAACCCAGCTTGATACCCCGTTTCAGCCCGCCAAGGCTTGTGGTAGTGTTGGAATTACCCCATATTCTCTAGGTTTGGCTGGTTTTTAGTGGCCTCCGTGTCGTCAAAACGCAAGCCCGGTGTCTACATTGCCTGGACGACGGTTACCTACCGCAGCGTGTTGCTGGCGTTGCTGGTAGTGGCCCTGGTCTTCGGGGCGGCGATGCATTTCGCCTTCCCGCAGTTCACCGACAGCACCGTCAAAGCGGCCGGGAATTTAACCACCAACGTGCTCGAGCGCATTGCCGGCATGGCTCCACCGCCCGATAAGTCCTCGGCTGGTACGGAGAAGCAGGCCCGCTTCACCGCACTCGATGGCACCGTCAAGATCAAAAAATCCAGCAGCAACACCTGGATTAACGGCGGACTACAACATCCCGCTCGAAAAAGGCGACGTGGTGCAAACCGGTTCCGAAGGCATGGCCAAGGTCGTGTTCAACGACGGCACCAACTACACCGTCAAGCAGGACTCCCTGATCGTGATCGAGGAAAACTCCGCCAACGACCAGCAGCAGACCAGCGTCGCCGTCGCCGTCAGCACCGGAACCGTCGATCTGTCCACGGCTACCTACACCCAAGGTTCGAAGTCGCAAGTCATCGTGGCCGGGGCCACTGCTTCGCTGGCTCCCGAAAGCGCCGCCATGGTTCACAACGACCCTAAGAGTGACCAGCACGAGATCCTGGTGAAGAAGGGCACGGGCGAGGTAGCTCGCAACGGCGAAACCGTTCGCCTGTCCGACTGGGAGCGCGCCACGTTCAAAGCCGCGTCGCAAAAGATCGCCAAGGTCAAGGAAATCGGACCGCCCACCTCCATTTCTCCGGCAAATATGATGCCCCTGTTTACCACCGGAGGCGCGAAAACCAAGGATGTCGAGTTCTCCTGGACGCCCATGGCCAACGCTGTCGGCTACCGCTTGCGCATCTCCCGCAACCCCTATTTCTCCTCCACCATCGTGGACAAGTCGGTCAGCACCGCCGACGTCACTGTGACCGGCCTGGGCGCTGGGCGCCTACTACTGGATGGTGCAGTCGCTACGACGCGGCGGCAAGGAATCCGTGGAGAGCGAGAAAAATCGCTTCACGATCATTCCCAAGGGCAAGGATGTGGTTGCGATCGACCTGGAAATCGATCCCGTTTATCCAGCACGGGCACGTGATTGAAGTCACCGGCAAGACCGAACGGGGCGCGCGGGTGATGGTCAATGGGCATGAAGTCCCGATCGTGACCACGGATGGCACGTTCCACTACTTCACGCCTCCGCTGCCCACCGGGGAGAGCCTGATCACGGTCACCGCGCAGAACGCGCAGGGCGGGGTAAACACCCAGCAGCAGAAAGTCGTGATTCAGTGAGGTGCTCCCGGATCGCTTTACCGGGGTTCAAGACCTTTCGTGTACGGCAGGGAACGGGAATATCCCATAGAATCAAGGGTGAACCCCCTGACGGGACAAGTGAAGAACGCAGGTTTTACCGGACAGGCGGTCGTCCGACTCGAGCGAGAGAGAAGTTAACCGTATGTCATCCAACGGATTCCACTCCAGCGCAGGGCGCTTTCACAATCTTCGGTCGCTGTTCAGTATTTTCTCCAGCGACTTGGCCATCGATCTCGGGACCGCGAACACCCTGGTGTACGCGCGCGGCAAAGGCATTGTCGTGAACGAGCCTTCCATCGTTGCCATCAACAAGAACACCGCGGAAGTCGAAGCGGTCGGCAAAGAAGCGAAGGAAATGCTGGGCCGCACGCCCGGCAACATCGTCGCCATCAAGCCCATGAAAGACGGCGTCATTGCCGACTTCAAGGTCACCGAGAAGATGCTGAACTATTTCATCCAGAAGGCGCACAACCGCAAGATGCTGGTGCATCCGCGCATCGTGATCGGCGTGCCCTCTGAGATCACCCAGGTGGAAAAGCGCGCCGTCATGGATTCCGCCTATCGCGCCAAGGCGAGCGAAGTGTACCTGGTGGAGCAGGCGATGGTGGCCGCCATCGGCGCCGGCCTTCCCATTACCGAGCCCAGCGGCAACATGGTGGTCGACATCGGCGGCGGCACGACCGACATCGCAGTCATCTCGCTCAGCGGCATCGTCTACTCGCGTTCCGTGCGCATGGCCGGCAACCAGATGGATGAGGCCATCATGAACTACCTGAAACGGAAATATAACCTGCTGATCGGCGAACGCACGGCCGAGCAGATCAAGATCGAAATCGGCAGCGCGTATCCGTTGGACAAGCCCCTGACCATGGAAATCAAGGGACGTAACCTGATTGAAGGCGTGCCCAAGACCATCACGGTGGACGACAGCGAAATCCGCGAAGCCTTGAGCGAGTGCGTTTCCACCATCATGAACGCGGTGCGCGTTGCCTTGGAACGCACGCCCCCGGAGTTGTCCGCCGACATCAGCGACCGCGGCATCGTCCTGACCGGCGGGGGCGCTTTGCTGAAGAATCTCGATAAGCGCATTCGCGAAGAAACCGGCTTGCCGGTCTCGATTGCCGACGATCCGCTGTGCAGCGTCGTGCTGGGCACCGGTAAGATGCTCAGCGATTTCAAGCTGCTGCGGAAGATTTCGATCGAGTAGAGTTACGAGCCGCGAGCTGCGAGCCGAGTCGCCATCGCAGTATCGCTTCCCATCGACCGCTCTCGAGGCTGGGATCACTTTTCGCAGCGGGGGTTTCGCTGACGACTGGAGACTGAAGACTGGCGACTGACAAGTGGGAACTGTAGTCCATGGAATCCGTCCTCGGCCGTTACAAGAACCTGATCGTCCTGGTAGGTGTCCTGTTCGCTCAGGTCCTGGGACTCGCTGTGCAGGTGAAGCGCACCACCGACACCGAATCTTCCCGCCTGATCCGCATCTGGGCTGTCAGCTCCGTAACTCCCTTCGAAAAAGTCTTGGGCTGGATTCACACCTCCACCGGCAACGTCTGGCACAACTACTTCTACTTGCGCGGAGTGCGTGCGGAGAATCGCGGGCTCAAGCAGGAGATTGAGCGCTTGCGCCTGGAGCAGGTGCGCCTCAATGAGGACGCCGCTCAGGCGCGCCGCCTGCAGGCTCTGCTGTCCTTTAAGGAGCAATACATCTCGCAGACCATGGCCGCACAGGTCATCGGCTCAGGCGGCAGTGAGCAGTCCCGCATCGTTTACATCGACAAAGGAGAGCATGACGGCCTCAAGCCCGATATGGCCGTCCTCACCGTCGATGGCATTGTGGGCAAGGTCTTGAAAGTGTTTCGCTCGACTGCGCAGGTGCTTCTGATCGACGATCAAAGCAGTGGTGTCGGCGGGATCCTCGAGAAATCTCGCTTGCAGGGGATCGTGCGTGGAACGCCGGCCGGCGAGGTGGTCCTGGAGCGCATCATGAGTGACGAGTCGGTTCAGCCGGGTGAGGTGGTGCGCACCAGCGGAGGCGATCGCATCTTCCCGAAAGGCTTGCCGGTTGGAACCGTGACCCGAGTCGGCAACGGACCTGACTTGTTTCTGAACATTCGCATCAAGCCGGCCGCGAACTTGAGCAAACTCGAGGAAGTGCTGGTGGTGACCAAGCTGGTCGAGCAGGAACCGACCCAGCTCGAATCCGGTCCGCTTCGCGCCGTGGATATCCTGGCCCAGCGCCTGCCGTCTGTCCCGGACAAGCCCGCAATCACCGACGCGACCAAGCCGAACGAGGGCGCAAGTCCTTCCGCCCCTCCCGCCAGTAAGCCTACGGGAACGGCTGCGTCCCCGAATGCGACCGCAGGGAATCCGCCAAAGTCGGACGACAGGGCGTCTCCCAGGCCCCAGGCGGCCGCTCCGCCAGCCAGGTCCGCGCCTCCGAAGCCGTTGCCGGCGCGGCCTGCCGGAAGCATGCCCAGCGCGCTCAAGCCTGCGACTGAGAGAGGTCCCGCGCCGCCGCCCGTGAAAGTTGCCGATCCCAGCCAGACCGCGCCCAAGCCCAAGACCGTCGCTCCTCCGGCCGACGGTTCGCAGCCGGCCCAGCCTCAGAACGGACCGCAATAACGTGCCCATCACCTACACCTCTGGGGAGCAGGTCGAAGTCTACCGGTTTAACTGGCTGATCACGATCGGGGTACCGGCGACGGCCCTGTTTCTGCAGGCATGGTTGCCTCACCAATTTCCGTTTTTCGCGATGTTGGATCTGCCGCTGCTGGTAACGATCTTTTTCGCAATTTCGCGACGCAATCCCGTTTCCGGACTGCTGACTGGCGGCGCCATCGGCGTTTTTCAGGACGCCCTCACCTCTCTACCGATCGGTATTAACGGCATCGCTAAGACCGTAGTAGGCTACGGCGCTTCGTCGCTGGGCGTGAAGCTGGACGTGGAAAACGCAGGCGCGCGCCTGCTGGTCACCTTGGTGTTTTGTGTGGCCAACAAGATCGTTTATTTCATGGTGGCTCGAGGCCTGGTGAACCTGAGCGTGCAATGGAGCTGGCCGCACGAGTTATGGTCGGCGTTCGTAAACGCCATCGTCGGAGTATTCCTGTTCTTTGCCCTGGACCGGTTCAAGCAAAGAACGTAAAGGCAGTCGTTGGTCGGTGGTCCCTGGTCGTTGGCGCGGGGCTGCGAAGTGGGTAGACAATAGTATTGATGGCTGGGTTGGCACAAGACGACGGCGGCGCTCTGAACGCTGGACGAGCTAATAGCTAACAGCCAAGAGCTGATTTTCATGTTTGGTCGCGACGAAAAAGTATCGTCGATTCGCCTGACGGCGGTGCAGTACGTCATCCTCGTCATCTTCATGATCCTCGCCTACGGGCTGTGGCGTCTACAGGTCATGCAGAGCGATTTCTACGCCCAGCTCGCCGAGAAGAACCGTATCCGCAACGTTCCCATCCTGGCGCCGCGGGGCAAGATTCTCGATCGGGAAGGCCGCACCATTGTCGACAATTACCCTTCCTTTTCGGCGCTCCTGCTGCGCGATTCCAGCCGTGATCTCAATGTTGATGCCGACCGGATTGCGCAGGGCCTGCACCTGGACGCCCGCGAGGTGCGCGAGCGCATCCGCAAGTTCATGTCGATGCCACAGTACCAGCCCATCTTCCTGAAAGACGACATCACGCCCGACGAACTCGCCTTCATCGAATCCCACAAGAACGAACTGCCGGAACTCGACACCATCATGGCGCACCGCCGCCTCTATCCGCGGAATGGTTTCATGGCGCACCTGGTGGGCTATGTCGGTGAAGTGACCGAAACCATGCTCAACCAGCCCCAGTTCGAGTTCTACAACCCGGGCGACGTGGTGGGCGTTTCTGGAGTGGAGAAGCAGTACAACCAGATCCTGATGGGCCAGAACGGTTCCCGGCGGGCGCTGGTCGACAGTCGCGGCAAAGAAGTCGGCCGCCTCGACGAAACTCCCGCTGTGCCCGGCAAGCAACTCAAGCTCACCATTGACGTGGACCTGCAGATTGCCGCCGAGGAAGCGCTCGCAGGAAAAAATGGCGCCGTCGTTGCGATGAACCCGCGCAATGGCGAGATCCTCGCCATGGTAAGCCGTCCCACGTTTGATCCTAACGATTTTGCCGTCCGCGTCTCCCGCGATGAATGGAGCCGCCTGGTCAACGACCCCGACAAGCCGCTTCTCAACAAGGCCATCCAGGCGCAACTGGCGCCGGGCTCGACCTTCAAGATCCTGATGTCGGTTGCGGGGTGGGAAGAAGGCGTCGCGCAGACTCTCAACGTCCATTGCAACGGAGGCGCGACGTTTTACGGACGGCGTTTTGGTTGTTGGGTAAAAGGGGGACACGGATCCGTCGATCTGCCCAAGGCCATCTACCAATCCTGCGATGTTTTCTTCTACACGCTGGCCGAAAAACTGGGGATCGATCGCATCTCGAAATGGGCTACCACACTGGGCCTCGGACAGAAGACTGGCATCGACCTGCCCAACGAAGTCAGCGGCGTGATGCCGTCGGAAGAATGGAAGATCCGGAACTTCAAGCAAAAGTGGTTTGCCGGCGAGACCATTTCAGTGGGGATCGGGCAGGGCGCGGTGGCGACCACGCCGGTGCAGTTGATGCGCGCCATCGCCGCCGTCTCAATGGATGGGCGGATGGTGGTCCCGCACGTCGTCAATCCCACGGAGTTGCCGCCCGGCGTCATGGACGTGCAGCGCTACACGGAAGTGAAAACGATTCCCATCGACACCAACGGATACACGCTCATCACCGATGCTATGGCGAGGGTCCTACTGCCCGAGGGCACGGCGCCGTCCGCACATATTCCTGGTATTGACATTGCCGGCAAGACCGGATCGGCCCAGATTGTGTCGCTGGCGTTGCGGGCCAAGCACGAAAACAACGAAGCTTTCGCCCAGAACGGCTGGTTTGTGGGATTCGCGCCCCGGCGAGATCCCGGGATTATCGTCTGCGTCCTGTTCGAAGGTGGCGAGCACGGCAAACTGGCGGCCCGGTTGGCAACCCAGGTGATCAAAGCCTACGTGGACAAGCAAAACCGCCAGCCCACCAAGATGGCTAAAGATGCCAGCAGGGTCGACATTGGCGCGCTCTGGACCGCTCCCGACGAGGATGGCGACAATAGCAACGGAATCCAGGCAGGCCATTTCTTCGTCGCAGCCTCGAAGAGAAAGCTGCCCTTGGCGGCCGCAGCCCCAGGATTGGAATAACTGATGGCGAAGAAAAAACAGGGCTTGCCAACGACTAACGACCAACCGCTGAGGACTGACGACTGACGACCGACGACTAAACCATGTCCCGCTACGTCTCATACCGCGACTTCGACTGGCTGCTGCTGATCTTCGTGCTCATGATCTGCGGCTTGGGCGTGATGGAGATCCATAGCGCCACCATGCACACCAAGTTCGCCGGCGCGCACATCAAGCAACTCTACTGGGTCGCCGGTGGCATCCTCGGCATGTTTCTGATCAGCCTGTTGAACTACCAGGCCCTGCTTGACAAGATTCACTGGATGTACATCGCCGCCGTTGCCTCGTTGATGTCGGTCATGATTTTTGGCAAGGTATATCTGGGCGCGAAGCGCTGGATCAAGTTGCCCGGCGGCCAGCACTTCCAGCCTTCCGAATGGGTCAAGCTGATCCTGATCCTGGCGGTCGCCAAGTATTTCGCCGACCTGCATCACCGCGAGCTTTCCTGGTCCGACTTCATCAAGGCGGGTGCGATCGTGGGCGTGCCCATGCTCATGGTGCTCGTCCAGCCCGATCTGGGTACCGCCCTCACCTACATGCCGATCGCTCTTATGGGTCTTTTCCTGGGAGGGGTCCGTCTTAAGCAGGCTCTAATCGTCTTGCTCCTGGCCGGGCTGATCATGCCCCTGGCCTGGCACAAGCTGAAGCCCTATCAGAAAGACCGTCTCATCAGCTTCATGGAACCGGAGGCCGATAAGCAGGGCTCCGGCTACCAGGTCATTCAATCCAAAATTGCGGTGGGGTCTGGAGGGATCTGGGGCGGAACCGGGACCCAAACCCATCTTTCCTATCTCCCTGTGCCGCAAACAGATTTCATTTTCGCGGCCTTCGCCGAGGAACATGGATTCGTAGGAGCTTTGGGGGTGCTCCTGCTATACTTCATTGTGCTGATGCGTTTGACCCAGAACGCTCAAACAGCGCCCGACCGCGCTGGAACGTTCGTGGTCATGGGTGTGGTGGCTGTGCTTAGCTTCCATATCCTGGTCAACGTCGGCATGGTTGTCGGTTTTATGCCGGTTACCGGAATACCCTTGCCATTAATGAGTTACGGAGGGTCTTCTGTCCTGTTTATGTTTCTGGCGCTGGGCATGGTGATGAATGTCCGCATGCGCCGTTTTGTGAACTGATGCAGGACGAGGCCCGGCAAGCGGGCGTTACCCGCGCCTCAAGGGCGCGGACAAAAACATTAAGATTACGATCGCTCTCGCGTTAAGAGGGCACTCACCGGCCAGAAAGAGAGTTGGAGGCCGGGGTAGGATTGCAGCCGGCGCTGCCGGGCGGGAAACGGCCCCCTCCCCACTGAGGAGAGAGCGGCCACCACCTTGGAGCCAGCGCACATTGCGATAAGTGCAAAAGATTCCCAAGCTTCCGCAAAGGATTCGCTTCTGGAGTGCTTTCCAGGAGGCAGGTCCACTGGTACGTGGATCAGTACCCATCGCGACGCTCAACCCTCCCCTCCTCTCGCTGTCTTTGCCCCGGTGATCCTGTCGGCCCCAAACGGCCGCAGAACCCGGAGTATGAATGACGAAAGAATTGTTTGTAACCTCGACGCCCCACGAAACCAAAGTGGGCCTGGTCGAGGATGACCTGCTCGCTGAAATTTACCTCGAACGCGAGAACGAATACACCTTAGCCGGCTCCATCTACAAGGGACGTGTTACCCGCGTGCTTCCCGGCATGCAGTCGGCCTTCGTTGACATCGGCCTGGAACGCGACGCCTTCCTCTACGTTTCCGATTTCATGGACCTCGAGGAACAGGACGACGATCTCACCGACGTCGTCCCCACCAACCGTCCGCCCTTGCAGGAAAGCCGTCCCCAGCAGGAAAGCCGTCCCCAGCAGGAAAGCCGGCCGCAACAGGAACCCCGGCCCCAACCGGCACGCTTCGAGGCTCCTGCAGCGACCGAAGGCGCTTCCTACGTAATCGAGTCCGAGCCCTTTACCGAGGGGCAGGCGGAAAGTCCGCTTGCCACCTCCGGGCCAGTTCCGGCTGCCGAGCCCGGTAATGGCGATGGGCAACCGCGCGAGCGTGGAGGCTTTCGTGGCCGCCGTCGCCGTCGGGGACGTGGCCGCTTTGAGAATGATGACCGCCCGGAGCGCGGCGACCGGAATGACCGTCCTTCGTCTGAGCAGCGCTTCACCCGCCCGGACGTGGTCGAATCGCAACCAGCCGCTCCTGCGCCCATTCCCAGCCGCTCTCGCCCTCGCACCTCCGACTACGGCCCGCCTCCCGGATATCAGCCGATCATCCTTCCTGGCGAGTCGATCTCGAAGTACAAGGGCCGGGCAGCGCAGCCCTTCGCTCCAGCCAGCGCGGGTGAGCAACAGGGTTCTTCGCCCGCGATTGTGGACACTCCTGTCTGGCGTTACAAACGGCTTCCCCGACGACGAACCTTTGTTCGCCACCGGCTTGACCGAACCGCTGCACGAACAGCATGGGGATCTGGAACCGCGTCACGATGAAGCCTCCCACCAGGAGTGGGAACGGGAGCACGCCATCCAGGACCGCATGAACCTTGCCGCTGCGTTTTCCCGGAAGCCGGTTCATGCTGAGGAAGAGGTTGTGGAGCAGCACTCGCAAAGCGCACCGGGCGAACCGGAACCGCAAGCCTTCACCTCGTCTGCCGCCTTGGAGTCTTCGGCTCCAGCCGCGTCCTCAGCCGCGTACGCCGAGCCTGCGGGAACGATCGAGGAGCAGGTCATCGACGAGGAAGAAACCGACCTTACCCACTACGTGGAAGAACTGGAAGAAGACGCAGTCTTTGAGGAAATGGAAGAGGAAACCAGCGCGGCCGGGGACTATCAGTCTCCGCGCACCCTTGAAATCGCTGCTACCGGTGAGCCTCAGGCCCATTCCTCTGCGGAAGCCGCGGAGCAATCCCCCGCGGGCGATGAGCCAGCAACCGCGGCGTCCGGCGAAGCTCTTACCGGAGAGGCCGAAACGGAGGAAGAGGGGGAGGAGGAGGGTGTCGATGCCGAAATCGAAGACGCCCAGGCGGAAGCCGAAGCCCTGCTCGACGCCGAGGCCCGCGGCAATGGCACCGTCGATGCGCGCGTTGAAGTGCGCGCACCCGCCGGCACCGCCGGCTACACCCAGCGCGCCCAGCGCCCTGCCTTCGATCGTCGCCGCGGCCGTCGCGGTGGACGACGCTTTCGCTCCGGGGGTGCTGGCGGTGGCGCTCCGCGTCGGGAGAATACTTCCGTTCCCTTGATCAGCGATCTGCTGAAAGAAGGCCAGGAAGTTCTCATCCAGATCGCGAAAGAACCCATCGGCAAGAAAGGCGCCGCGCATCACCAGTCACATCGCGCTTCCGGGCCGCTTCCTGGTCTACATGCCCACCGTGAATCACACTGGCGTTTCGCGGAAAATTTCGTCCGAGGAAGAGCGCCAGCGCCTGAAGCGCATTATCATCAGCGAGCGCGAAAACGGCCAGGGTGGCTTCATCGTCCGCACCGCCGCTTCGGGAGCCTCGGAAGAAGATCTCCGCGCGGATATCCGCTTTCTGAAAAACCTCTGGCACGAGATCAAAACTCGTTCCGAGGAAGGCAAAGCCCCGGCGCTCATCTACCATGACCTCAACGTCGTCGAGCGCGTGCTGCGCGATCAGGTGACCTCCGACTTCTCCGCCATCTGGGTCGACACCGAGACGGAGTACGAGCGCATCCTGCGCTTCGCCAACCGCTTCCAGCCTGCGCTGGTGCGCCGCGTAAAGCTCTACACCAAGGAAACGCCGCTGTTCGAGCAGTTCGGCCTCAAGGAAGAAATCGACAAGGCACTCAAGTCCAAAGTCTGGCTGAAGAGTGGCGGCTACATCGTCATCAACCAGACCGAAGCCCTGGTCGCTATCGACATCAATACCGGCAAGTACGTCGGCAAGACGCGCGCGCCTCGAAGACACCATCGTCAAGACCAACGTCGACGCCATCAAAGAGATCGTTCGCCAGATCCGCCTGCGCGATCTGGGCGGCATCATCGTGATCGACTTCATCGACATGGACGAGCGCCGCAACCGCCAGAAAGTCATGCAAGCTCTCGAAGAAGAACTGCGCAACGACCGCGCTCCTTCGAAGGTCCTGCAGTTCAACGATTTTGGACTGGTCGCGATCACGCGCAAGCGCGTGAAGCAATCGCTCGAGCGCACCATCGGCGCGCCCTGTCCGCATTGCGAGGCCACCGGCTTCGTGAAGTCTGTCACCACCATCTGCAACGAGATCTACGTCGAGATGCGCAAGATGGCGAAGCACATCGAGCGTCAGGACATCCTGTTGCGCGTCAACCCGGAGGTCGGAAAAGCCCTGAAGGCCCAAAATGGTCGCTGGCTGACCGAGATGGAAGAGCTCACCAAGCGCACCATCATCATCAAGTCGGACGCCAGCCTGCACGAGGAGCAGTTCGACATCAACTAAGACAGATCGATGGAGCGACGGGCGACATCGCCCGTCGGGCTGGGCGAAAGCCTGGCCTTTTTCTTTTCCCGTTCTGAATAACCCGTTTTGCGGTGGTGCCCGTCTAAGAGACGATGCCTAGTCGACTTCCCAAACAATCAGCCTTGTTATTCGCTATCACTCTCTTGCTGTCCTCCGCGGTTATAGCCGCGAGCCCCGAGCCGGACGTCGCATCGCAGTCTACCGCCTTAGTCCACGTACACGTCATACCGATGGACCGCGAGCGCATGCTTGACGACCAGACAGTTATTGTCAAAGACGGCAGGATTACCGAGATCGGCCCATCGCAAAGTGTCAAGCTTCCCGCTGATGCGCGCCGAATCGACGCCAAGGGAAAGTATCTGATCCCCGGCCTCACTGATGCTCACGTTCACCTGTATTCAGCGACCGAATTTCCCCTTTATCTTGCCAGCGGTGTCACTGCAGTCTTTAATCTCGATGGTCGCCCCGCTCACCTGCTGTGGCGGAAGCAAGTCGCGAGCGGCGCGCTCTTGGGTCCGACCATCTTCACCGCTGGACCGTTGTTTGGACGCGCTCACACCGCCGACGAAGCCGTTCGCCTGGTTGACGAGCAAGCCGACGCGGGCTACGACGCGGTCAAGATCTACAATCCCGTGTCTAAAGGGGAGTACCCGGCGCTGATCGCCGAGGCGAAGCGCCGCAATCTCCTGCTCATGGGCCATATCGCCCGTGCCCCGGACTTCGAACTCACCATCCGCTCGGGCCAGTCCATCGCCCATCTCGAAGAATTTCTGTACACCTACTTCAACCCGCAGCACGATGACAACAACGATCACATTGTCTTCGACGAAGCGAAGATCCCCGTCGTCGCTAAAGAGACCGCGGAAGCCGGCATCTACGTGATCCCCACTCTCTTCACCTACGCGACCATCGTTCAACAAGCGACTGACCTCGAAACGTTTCTCAGGAATCCCGACCTGCGCCACCTGCCGCCCTGGGCGCTCGAGCAGTTTCAGCCCGCTCTCAACCATTACAAAAGCGGTTTTACGCCTGAGCAATACCCTCGCCTTCGAACTTCTCTGGCCTTCCAGCGAAAACTGGTAAAGGCCCTGTTCGACGAGGGCGTCCCGCTGATGGCAGGTACGGATGCGCCGGACGTCGGGCCCATGGCGGGTTTCGGCATTCACGATGAGTTGCAGGAACTGGTCAACGACGGCCTGACGCCTTTTCAGGTTCTCCATACCGCCACGGTCAACCCGGCGCGTTATTTCCGGAAACTTGACGAATTCGGCACGATCGAAGTCGGGAAGCGCGCCGATCTTGTCCTCCTCGAGCACAATCCGCTCACCGACATCTCAAACACTCGCGCGATCACAGGTGTCATGGTGCGCGGTCGTTGGCTGAGCAGGGAAGAACTACAGAAACGCGTAGGCGAGATTCCGACGGCCTATGCGCGCGAACTCAATCAGGTCGAGCAGGGTCTCGCCGCTAACCCGGCGAGAGCGGAACAGTATCTCGCCGATCAGGATCCGCTGGGCGCATTGGGAGTAGCGGCCATCACCGACCTGGCTCGCACCCAGGGAATGGCAAAATTCCATCAGTTTGTCTTGCAGATGCGGCAAGCAGATCCAAAGTCGAAGCTCGTGTCCGAGGCCGGAATCAATCGTCTAGGCTATAGCTTCCTGAACGAGAACAAATACCCGGAAGCGATTGCGATGTTACGCATGAACACGGAAGACTTTCCCACCTCCGCGAACACTTTGGATAGCCTGGCCGAGGCGCTCTTCAAGTCTGGCGACGTCTCCCAAGCCCGAGCCACTTACGCCAAGGCCCTTGAAATCGATCCGAAATACCCGAACGCTGAATTCGCACGGAGATTCCTTAACGAGCACGACACCAGATAGATTCTGGTCCTCGCCTCGCGCAATCGGACGCCGACGCCGAGATGCGGCAGTCGCTGTACAATTCGACCGATTCAGAGCTGAAAAAAGAGATCCTGCTAAGGAGTTCTGATTGAAGTTCACCATTTCAGGCTTATTGATTCTTGTTTTGTGTGTCGTGAGTTTGCGATGGCCGGGGTCGATGCGGACAAGGCGGTTTATGTCGGCGGCACGGCCAGCCTGAAGCAGGGCACGCAGAGCTTTCTCGATGTCTCAAATGAGAAAGTCGTCAAATTCGACGCGTGGGAAGCACCCTACGAAAAAATTACTGCACTGGACTACGGGCAGCATGTAGGCCGGCACTGGGCTTTTGCCGCTCTTGGCTTGTACGGTGTCTTGCCGATCTTGCTGGCCAAAAAGCGGCGGCACTATCTCACAGTGGAATACACGGATGATAGTGGCAAAGCGCAAGCCGCGATTTTTGAGGTGGGCAAAGATTCCATTAAAACTGTGTTGAAGACGCTGGAAATTCGCAGCGGAAGGAAAGTCCATTACGAGGACAAGGAAGCGGAAAGGACCGGCGATAAATAGCCGCCCATCTGTTATGCCTGTCCGGCAGAAGAACAACGGGCATCGCGGAAGAACGCGACGTTACGCTCCAGCCAGCGTCTTTACCACGAACTCCGCCCGTTCCCGCAGCTTCCGCATGGACGTTTGCACTGCCTCCGCCACGGCCGCTTCGCCGGCTTGCTGGGCGTTGGTGAACACGCGGCCACCGGTGTCATAGGCCGACCGCGCGACCTCGAGCAGGACCACGAGCGCGTCCGCGCGCAGTTTCCACAACGACGTGGCGGGCTGGCATCGCTTCAGTTCCTCGATCTCGGTCTGAATGCGTCCGATCACGGCTACACTGCGCAGCAGCGTGCGGCCCACCTCCGCGCGCAGGCTTTTCTCTTCGAGGTAATCAGCGCAATAGGCTTCTACCTCGGCGGTCGTCAGATTCAAATTGAAGAACCGCATTGGCACCACCTGGCGGAACTTGGGATCGGCCACACGCACGAAAATCCGGATCGACTCCTCAACCCGGCGCAGTTTCGCCTCTTCCATCGACAGTTGCGGTGCGGTGACGGGCAAAGCCACGTGCTTCACGGGGGCAGGCGCGGGGCGTGTCCGGGCCGGCTTGGCGGCGGCACCTCCTCCAACCGAGCGCCCGGCAGTTGCCGCCGATGTGGCTGCGCGACGGATGCGCGGCCGCTTGTCGATTTCCTTCTTCAGCTTCGAGACTCGCCGGAATTTATCCAGCGCCTCGACATAGTCGATCTTGAGCAGTTCCCCTTCTTCCAGGGCCTGCACGTGCTCCACGGTGACGTCGACGCCATCGATGTTGCTGAGAATACTCCCGCCCAACTCTTCCACCGCCTTGGCAAAGCTCTTGATCTCTACGATTGCAGCCCCGAACAGCTCGTCGAAGCGCCCTCCGAAAACCACATTGTGAGGAGCGATGGTGGCCAACACTCCGGGATGGTAAAACGACCGCCCAAACGACTGCTTGAGTTCGCGTACGCGCGAGAGGATGCCCGAGTCGATCAGGGCATTGAAGTTTTGAAAGCCCTGGATTTGCTCGCGCAGAGGCTCAAACTCGCGCAGCAGTTGCACGTGCTCCTCCGGCAACATGGGGGCGTCAGAGTCGGCCAGAATCTCAATCAGCGCGATTTCAAATGGCGATAACGGAAGAGTTCCATCGAGGCCGTACCCGCGCCGTTCCCACTGTCCCGGAACCCGGGGATGCCGGTACAGAAACGTTGCAACCAGGTCGGTCTTGTCGCGGTCGGCTTCGGTGAAGTCGCGCTTGCGAGTGTAGTAACGCAGCAGCGCCTCCGCAATCTCGGGATCGGTATCTGTGCTTAACGCCTGGCGCACCATCGCGGGCGTAATGGCCATATCCAGTAACTGCAGCCAGCGGTGCATCTTGCCGAGGATTTCCCGCAGGTTGGAGTTGGCCTGATGAATCGCCTCATCTTCGAGGCCAGGATGGACCGGCAGTTCGCCCTGGAGATAGTCGCGCAGCAGCTTCTGGTAGAAGCCACTCACGTTCGCCAGGATCGACAACTCCCATTTCGGATCCTCGACCAAACTTGCTCCCCTTACGGAAAAGAGTTATTTCGCTCGCCGAGATCGGTAACGTTAGGGTAATCGAGGTTGGAAAAATCGAAACCTTACTTCCGTGCCATGCACTTCCACGACGAAACCTTTGCTCCGCATCGAGATGACGTTCGCAGGAGGCGGAGATCCTGCCAGGAAAGGCGTCGCATTCGGGAGAAGGGTTCCGCACAGGGCCGCTGTCGTAGATTTGCTTTATCCGCCGTTCGCGGTGGCAGTAATTTCTCAATTGGAACCGAGGTTTACCAGAAGGTTATCTTGGGGTCACCCCCCTTCCTCTTGGTCTTGTGAAATCAGTAATTTGCAGCCAACAGTCGAATCTCTGATAATAAAGAAGTTATAGTCAAACTATTGAATTGATTGGAGTTAGATAGAAAAAGTCGACGCCGCGGCAGTCTGGACTCACGGTACGAACGGCGAAGAGAGAGAGAGCTCAGGTCGGCAGGATTCGCCTAGTCGAACACCACAGTCTTGCGGTTTCCGTACAGCAGAACGCGGTCGTCGATGTGCCAGCGGACAGCGCGGGAGAGCACCACCTTCTCAAGATCGCGCCCCTTCTGGATGAGATCTTCCACCGAATCGCGGTGTGAAATGCGGGCCACGTCCTGCTCAATGATCGGGCCGTCGTCGAGTACTTCGGTAACGTAGTGGCTCGTGGCTCCGATCAGCTTGACGCCCCGCTGAAATGCCTGGTGATAGGGTTTCGCGCCCACGAATGCGGGCAAGAATGAGTGGTGAATGTTGATGACGCGGTGTGGAAACGTGGCCACGAATTCGTTCGACAGCACCTGCATGTAGCGCGCGAGCACGGTGAAGTCGACCTGGTGCTCACGGAGAAGTGCGATCTGTTTCTGCTCAGCATCGCGCTTGTTTTCCCGGGTGACCGGAACGATGACAAAGGGAATCTCGTAGAAGTCAGCAATGGACTGGTTGTCGGCGTGATTCGAGATGATCAGTGGAATGTCGGCGTTGAGTTCGCCGATCTTGTGCCGGTAGAGCAAGTCCACCAGACAATGGTCATACTTGGAGACCATGATCGCCATCTTCTTGCGCTCGCCGGGTTGGGCGAGACGCCACTCCATGCCGAACTTCCGGGCAATCGGCTGAAAATGTCGCGCGAGATCGCCCAGCGGCAAATCGAAACCTACAGGGTCGAATTCCACCCGCATCAGAAACCAGGCTGACTCCGCATCCGTGTGCTCGTCGGTGTGCAGAATGTTGCCGCCATGGCGGAAGATGAAGTCCGAGACGGCGGCGACCAAGCCCTTCTGGTCGGGACAGCTGATCAACAAGACTGCGCTGGTTCGCATGGTTGCTTTCGCCCCTGCTGGCTTGTTGTTTATTGCGACTTTACCCAGCCCTGTCGCGCTGGCTTAATGAATCTCGCCGCCTGCGGCGGCTGGGACGGGCGCGTCTCGCCCATCAGTTAAATCCGGCGGCTTTCACGCCAACGCGTCGGGGACAACTTGTTCCTGTCTTCTCCCACGGGTTACGCCGCAGAACATGAAAGGGCACAGCGCTTCCGATACAGCGCGCCTTTGGCGCGCCGACGGGCGAGGACGCCCTTCGCTCCAATTGCGGACGCCCATTGTTCGGGACGATGCACCTGCTCCACGAAAGTCGCTCCCCTGAATGTGGTTGCTTCGTCTACTTTTTCAGGTCCCTCAGGATCTCGCGCGCGGCGTTTGCGCCGGAGCCGCCCGTCAAGCCTGCGCCGGGATGTGTTCCGCTGCCGCACAGGTACAAGTTCGAAATCGGCGTGCGATAGCGTGCCCGTCGAGCAGGGGACGCATGGTGAAGAACTGGTCGAGCGCCAACTCGCCATGAAAGATCTGGCCCGCAGTGAGACCATAAGTATTTTCCAGATCCTTAGGCGTGATGATCTGGCCCTCGAGCACCAGTCCCGGCAAGTTCGGCGCGTACTGCGCGAGCGTCTGCACGACCGTGTCGCCGAGAGCTCCACGCTGCGTCTTCCAGTCGCCCTTCAGCTTGTAAGGCGCGTATTGCATGTAGATGGACATCACGTGCTTGCCCTTGGGAGCGAGAGAGGGATCGGTGAGTGAAGGAATGGTCACTTCGAGATAAGGCTGCTTCGAGAAGTCGCCGTATTTCGACTCGTCGAAGGCGCGCTCCAAATAGTCGATGCCATGGCTGACCTGAATGCGCCCTGAGAGAGCGGCCACGTTGCCGTTCTTGAGCGCGGTGAAGTTCGGCAGGCCGTCGAGGGCTAGATTAACCTTCGCGACCGTGCCCATCATTCGATAGTGCTGGAGTTTCTCCGCAAAACCCGGCGAAAGGTGGGTGGGATCGACTAGTTTCAGCAGCGTGCGTTTGGGGTCGGCGTTCGAAATGACGGCCCTGGCCGGGATCTCTTCGCCGGATTTCAGAACGACGAAACCGCGACGCCATCTTTGACGCGGATCTCAGCGACTTCCGCGTCGGTGCGAATTTCGGCGCCCGCGGCCTTGGCAGCCGACGGTCATCGCCTGCGTGATCGCGCCCATTCCTCCGGCGGCGAAGTTCGCCGAGCCTGCCGGATGCGCATCGCCCGCACCGCGAATCAGAAGGACCAGCGCGCTGCCCGCCGACCATGGCCCGAGGAACGTTCCGAAGATGCCGCGGGCGGCGACCGTCCCACGCATTAGATCAGTCTCGAAGTATTCGGCGACCAGATCCGCGACCGCCATCGGTCCCCAACGCAGCAGGCGGTAGAGATCCTTTTTGCCGAGCTTGCGCAAAGCGCGGCCGGTCTGGAGCATGCCCCACAGGTCGGTCTTGCTGGGATCGTCAATGTTCGGCGGTGTGAGCTTCAGGGCATCCGCGATGACACTGCCCATCTTGCGGAGGGATTCCTGTAACGCGGGGTATTTCGCGGCGTCCTTTTGGGAGAACTTCGCGATTTCCGCCGCTGCCTTTTGAGTATCGGTGTAGAGGATGAGTGCGCGGCCGTCGGGCGTCAGGGAGACGACGCTGGCCTCGGGATTGATCAGTTTCAGGCCATGTCTGTCGAGTTGCATATCGCGCACAATGTCGGGACGGATCGGTCCCGCAGTGTGCGCGAGCGTGGAGCATCGGAAGCCGGGATGGAACTCCTCGGTGACGGCGGCGCCGCCAGTTTGTGCGCGGCGTTCCAGCACGAGCGGCTTGAACCCGGCCTTCGCTAGATAGAACGCGGTGACCAGGCCGTTGTGCCCGCCCCCGATGATGACGACGTCGCGTTTCTCGGCCATGGTCTAGGCAGCCCCCTTGACGTCCTTGAGAATCTCAAGCGCCGACAGGCGGCCCGGGGCACCCATGATGCCGCCCCCGGGATGCGTGGCCGAGCCGCACATGTAGAGGTTCTTAATGGGCGTGCGGAACTGCGCCCAGCCCGCGACTGGGCGCAGGAAGAAGAGCTGCTCCAGCGAAAGCTCGCCCTGGAAAATATTGCCTTCGGTCAGGCCGAACTCGCGCTCGAGATCGAGCGGCGTGACCACCTGGCGGTGGAGGATGAGATCGCGGATGTTGGGCGCATACTCGGCAATGGTGTCGATGACGGTGTCGCCGAACTTCTCTTTCTCGGTATCCCAATGCAGTCCGGGCGCGAGCTTGTAGGGCGCGTATTGCACGAAGCACGACATGACATGTTTGCCGGGCGGTGCGACCGACGGGTCGGTAAGCGACGGAATCACCGTGTCGATGTAGGGGCGGCGCGAGAAGTGTCCATATTTCGCATCGTCATAGGCGCGCTCCATGTATTCGACACTGGGCGAGAACGACATGGCCCCGCGCAGATGCGCGCCTTCGCCGGGCATGCACTTGAAATTCGGCAGGCCGTCGAGTGCGAGATTCACTTTGCCGGAAGAGCCGCGGTACTTATAACGGCGCACTTCGTCGAGGAAGTCTTCGGCGATGTTGCCCGATTCGATGAAGTCGATGAAGGTGTGCTTGGGGTCGACGCTGGAAGAGACGATGTTGGCCTGGATTTCGTCACCGTTGGCGAGAACCACGCCCTTGGCTTTTCCGTCTTTCACCAGGATCCTCGCGGTCGGGAGCCTCAGTGCGGATCTCGACTCCGGCTTCGCGGGCCGCGTCGGCAATTGCGTTTGAGATCGCGCCGGTTCCGCCACGTGCGAATCCCCAGGCGCGGAAAGCTCCGTCGATTTCGCCCATGTAGTGATGAAGCAAGACGTAGGCGGTTCCCGGAGAGCGCACGCCGAGAAAAGTCCCAATGATGCCGGACGCGGACATGGTGGCCTTGAGCACGTCGGTCTCGAACCACTGGTCGAGGAAGTCGACCGCGCTCATGGTCATGAGCTGAACCTGGTTGTATTTGTCGCCGCTGGGAAGGTCCTGGAAGCGGCGTCCGATGAAGAGCAGTTTCATCAGTTCGCGCGGGTTGAGCGTGGCGGGATCGGGCGGAACCATGCCGAGGATGGGTTTGACGAAACGGCACATGGCCTGCATGGCCTTGCCGAATTCGTCGTAAGCCTCGGCGTCGGACTTGGAGTGGCGCGCAATCTCGCGATGAGTCTTGCCGTGATCGTTTACCCGCCAGAGGTAATCGCCACTCGGCATGGGCGTGAAGGTGCCGTCGAGCGGCAGGATCTCGAGGCCGTGCCGCGGCAAATCGAGATCGCGGATGATCTCCGGCCGCAACAGCGACACCACGTAGGAGCATACGGAAAACTTGAAGCCGGGATAAACCTCCTCGGTGACGGCGGCGCCGCCGAGGACGTGGCGGCGCTCGAGCACGAGGACCTTCTTGCCGGCCTTCGCTAAGTAGGCGGCGTTGACGAGGCCGTTGTGGCCTCCGCCGATCACGATGACATCATAATTAGGCATTAGCTCTTAGCCTTTAGCTGCTAGCTTTCGAATCGGGAGACGAATGGAACCACGGGCCGATGCAGTGCAGGGCGCAGGGATCAGAGCCCACTGAGGAGGACGGACCACGCTATGAGGACGCTGCGCATAAGCCGAGTAAGGCAGCCATTCTATCCGACAAGAGCGGCTTTGTCTTGCAGGATTGCATGCCGCGCGACCTTCCCTGTGAGGGGCATGCCCCGAATCTGGCTCGCGGTCACAAGCGACCATATGGGACATCTTTGCGTGAAGCGAGCGCGCCTGCTTATAATCGGGCGCGAGCCATTCAGTTCATCTTGAGGCCATTCTTTTGCCCATCGGAACCGCATTTCACGAGCGCACTTTTCCTCTCTGTCACAGCCTGAACTACCGCGAGTGGTCGGGATACTACACGGTGAGCGTGTACGAAGTGCATCACGAGCACGAGTACAACGCCATCCGCAATGCTTGCGCGATGATCGATATCTCGCCGCTCTACAAGTACCTGATCACCGGCAAGGACGCGACCAAGCTGGTCAATCGGGTGATCACGCGCGACATCAACAAGGTGAAGGTCGGGCAGGTGATTTACTGCTGCTGGTGCGATGAAGACGGCAAGGTCATCGACGACGGCACGATCTCGCGGCTGGAAGAGAACGTCTACCGCTGGACGGCGGCGGATCCGAGCGTGCGCTGGTTCAAGCAGAACGGCTTGAACATGGACGTGCAGATCGAAGACATCTCGGAGAAGGTGGCGGCGCTGGCGCTGCAGGGGCCGACCTCGGGGCAGCTTCTCAAGGTGGCCGCCGAGGCCGACATCGCGAACCTGAAGTATTTTCGCGTGACCCGGGGGAAGATCAACGGCGTTCCAGTCGACATTTCGCGCACCGGATACACCGGCGACCTGGGGTACGAGATCTGGGCACCCTGGCACGATGCGGTCAGGGTCTGGGACGCGCTCATGGCCAAAGGGAAGCAATTCGATATCCACGCAGCGGGCATGCTCGCCCTGGATGTCGCGCGTGTCGAAGCGGGATTGTTGCTGATCGAGGTGGACTACACAAGCTCGAAGAAAGCCCTGATCCCGTCGCAAAAATACTCGCCTTACGAGCTGGGGTTTGGAAAGATGGTGCACCTCGACAAGGAAAACTTCGTCGGGAAACGGGCGCTCGGGCAGGATCAGAAGAATGGCGTGCCGCGGCAACTGGTCGGTCTGGAAGTGGATTGGGTCGAGGTAGAGGAACTGCACGACAAATTCGGCCTGACTCCGGCGGCGCCGACGCAAGCCTCGCGAGTCGCCGTCCCCATCTATGTCGGCGACAAGCATGTGGGCAAGGCGACGACCACCACGTTCTCCCCACTGCTGAAAAAGTTGATCGCGATGGCGAGCGTGGAGACTGCCTATTCGAATCCGGGAAGCAAGCTCCAGATGGAGTTGACGATCGAATCGCGGCGCTTGAAGACGACGGCCACGGTGGTGAAGCTGCCCTTCTTTAATCCGGCGCGGAAGACGGCCGTGCCTGTTTAGAAACTTTTCGCGGCGTGATCTTTCAATTCATGTGAAACGGGCACATCCGAAAGTGAGGGTGTGCCCGTTTTCCCGAGCCTTGCCTGTAGCGCCCCAGTCGCTTTCATTTGCGGTTCGAGGCAATTACGTCTACATTGCGCGAGTTGATGATGTTAGCGGCAACTTCGCGCTCGACGGCGCTCCTGGGCAGTTGCTGTCCGCGGGCCGCGCCACTTACCCAAAGCTGATACAGGAAGCAGTGGTCCCCTCCGTAGCAGTGGAAGACCAGCTTGGTCCGATTGGAAGCCTTCAAAGCCTCCACCGCGTTTGGAGTGACGAACGTGGCCGCCTTGGTGTCCTGGCTTTGGACTAGCAGAACGCCGTTGCCATTCCCAATGGTCGAAATAATGTAGGGTCCGGCGGGCATATTCGTGTGGTTGACAGTGAAGTTGAAAGGCACATCAGCGCGAATTTGGCCGCGCGTCTGTGCGAGTGCCGATCCGGCCACCAACAGCAGGCTCAGCACGCCGACGAGAGTAAGAGCTTGCTTTTTCATATCATCTCCTTCGTGTTGAGAACGGTGGAAGCCAAGCACGATCGACCCTTCTTCAACACCCGGGCGCTTGCGTCCGTGTGTTGCCGTCTCTACACCCCACTACGGTGTTGATCACCGTATCTACCTTTCACTCAAGCAAGCTGTCTGCCAAAGCTCCGTACCAACCCGCCGATCGAATCAGGGCGTACGCAAGTTGCTGATTCAGCAGTGAAGCCGTGCGGCAAAGGATTATTGGGACTAAACTTTGCAACGATCGCTTCTCCAAATTCACTAACCCAGCAGTTAGTGGGATTCGCCGTTTGGCTGGAAACAGCACGACGGCCTTGGAGAATGGGCGTGCAGGTTCGATCCAGGTGTCATCCAGCAGCACGACGCAGGCATCATGAAGTCCCTCCCCGAAATACGTGCGAGACTGGTCGGCGTTGCCGGACCGCTCAAGAACAAGATGGTTTCGTTGTCGGGAACAGAGTTCTCGATCGGTCGCGACCCAGAGAATGATTTGTCGGCCGCAGATTCCGCTCTGTCGGGCCGGCATTGCACGATCCATGCGAACGGCGCTCGTTTCACGATTCGCGATGTGGCCAGCGTCAACGGCACATTCGTCAATGGAGTGCGCGTCGCGGAACATGGCTTAACCGACCGGGATCGAGTTTCGGTCGGCGACTCGGTTCTGATTTTCGTGACGCGGGAAGAGACGGTTTCTTCCAAGGGAGGTCCGGTGGAGCTGGCAGGAGCAGCGGAAGTGGAAGTCGCGGCTGCAAGCTTGCGTCCGACCGATGCGTTCTATACACGGCCGGAGCGGGTTCTGGCCGCCCTGCCGGAGACGGACCGTCTGGCTCGCGATCTGAACACGCTGCTGAAGATCGCCAACGGAATTGGAAGCATTCGAGACCGCGAGTCGCTGGACTGGCAACTGCTCGGCCTGGTTTTTGATGTGGTGCCGGCAGATCGTGCGGCCATTCTGCATTTCCGCGATGGCAAGGAAAGTCTGGAGTCGGCGGTTGCCTGGGACCGGATGCTCGGGCCGGGGATTGCGGTGAGCGTGCCGCGAGCAGTGGTGCAACGCGTATTGCGCGAGAAGGTGGGATTGCTGGTGCGGGGCGCGGAGGCTGGCGAGACTCCCGGGTGCGCTCAAACATCCGCTTCGTTGCGGGCGGGTCCTGTGCTGTGTGTGCCACTGCTCGAGAGGGGAAAGATCACGGGCGCGATGTACATGGAGGGTCAAAATCCGGCCGCGTCCTTTGATCAGAATCATCTGGAGGTGCTGACCGCGGTCGCCAATCTGGTCAGCCTGGCGCTCGAGAATGTCCGCCACTGGGAAGGGTTGAGGGAGGAGAACCGCACCCTTCGTTTAGAGATAAATCTTGAACACAGCATGGTGGGTTCGAGCGCCCGGATCCGGGAGGTGCTCGAACTGGTGCAGCGCGTGGCCCCGACGGCATCCACGGTGCTGATTCAGGGAGAAAGCGGAACAGGGAAGGAACTGGTGGCACGCGCCATTCACATCAACAGTCCGCGCGCGGAACATCCGTTCGTGGCGATCAATTGCGCCGCCCTGACCGAGTCTCTGCTCGAAAGTGAACTGTTCGGTCACGAGAAAGGTGCATTCACCGGGGCGGTCGGACAGAAGAAGGGGAAAATCGAGAGTGCGGAAGGCGGCACGCTGTTTCTCGATGAAGTCAGCGAGCTGGCTCCGGAGATGCAGGCGAAGCTGCTGCGGGTTTTGCAGGAGCGGGAATTCGAACCGGTAGGCGGGACGCGGTCGATCAAGGTCGACGTGCGGATCATCGCCGCCACCAACCGAGACCTGCAGGATGCCGTTCAGGCAGGCCGCTTCCGCGACGACCTCTACTACCGGCTGAACGTGGTGACGCATCTACGACGCCTCCGTTACGGGAGCGGCGCGAGGACATTCCGGCGCTGGCAGAGAGCTTCCTCGCAAAAATCAGCAAGAAGTGCAAAGTTGCGCCGAGGAACTTGTCTCGCGAGGCGCAGGCTGTGCTGATGCAGTACGACTGGCCGGGCAACGTGCGCGAACTGGAGAACGCCATCGAGCGAGCAGTAGTTCTGGGGACGGCCGCGGAAATTTTAGCAGAGGATTTGCCCGAGACCTTGCTGGAGGCGGCATGCCCGGCGTCGGATCCGGGAGCGAAATTTCATTGCGCGGTGAAAGAGAACAAGAAGGTGCTGGTTTTGCAAGCCTTGGAGCAGGCAAACGGGTATTACGTGGACGCGGCGAGAATTCTTGGAATCCATCCGAATTCACTGCTCCGGCTGATTCGGAATCTTGGGCTCAAGCCAGGGTCGAAGGCAGCAAGCGCGCTCCCGCGAACGAACTGAGCGCTCGCAACGCGATTCAAGATGCTCCCTTGAACTGAGCAAGCGCGCTGCGAATTCTCGGGCCATAGAAAATCGCCACCCCGATCAACACCAGCAATCCGGATAAGCCGACGATCTTCAGCACGGCGAGCGGCTTGTTGGGTTCGTCGGGCGGAGGCAGAAGAGAGATAGCGATCGTCAACGTGGTCGTGAGGAACCCGACAATCGCGATCAGCCTGGCGACCGGCTTTCCTCCCGGCACGCGAATGACGTCCGGTCCGGCGGGCTCGGATTGCAGTTTAAACATCGCGGCGAACAGGTACAGGAACGGAATGAAGTAAGTGATCACGCCCATGCTCACGAGCACGTCATAAGCACCCTTGATGCCGGTGCCAGCCTGGCCGAGGAAGATAAACAACGCACCGAAAACAAACTGGGTAAGCAGTCCAACCCAGGGCGTTTTCCAACGTGGGTGCAGGGCCCCAAACGCGGGCGGCAGGAAGCGGTCGATGCCGGCGACAAAAGGCAATCGCGCAACCGCGGCGAGATAGGCGCCGGCAGCCCCGACGTTGCTCAAAGCGATCAGAAACGCGGCAAACGGAATAACGCTGTCGAAGCCCACGCGGTGGGCGGTGCTGGAAATCGCCTGCATGAGTCCCTGGAGATTGCCCACCTCCGAGGAAGGCAGTGCGAGCAGCACCCCAACCGTGCCCAGGATGTAACCAAGCGTGACCGTAATTCCGCCCAGAAAGAGGGCCCAGGGGATCGCGCGGCGGGCGTTCTTGATTTCGTCTCCCATCAGCGAGGCGGTTTCGCAGCCGGCGAAGGCAAAGATCAGTGCCGACCAGAAAATGATGTCCTTAATGTGGGTGAGAGGGATCATGGAGTGAACCGTGAACTGGGTTGCCGATCCATAGCGATGCCAGGCCACGCCGCCCATCACGATAATGATGCTGACCGGAATCCACATGGCAAGCGCGCCGAGGTTGTGTAACCACGTCCCAACATCGAGGCCCAAAATATTCAGCAGAGTGGCGACCGCGAGCGCGATCAGCGAAAACCAGATGTAAAACGACGTGCTATTGGCGAGGTGCCCCCAGGAGTCGTGGCGGATATAGAGCGCGTTACTGGCGGCGAAATAGAGTACGGCGGGAAAGTAAGGAAGGTTGCAAGTCCAGTAGGTCCAGGCTGTGATGAAGCCGGCGAAATCGCCAAAGGCGCGCTTGCTCCACACGTAAATTCCGCCCTCGTTGGGATAGCGGGAGGAGAGTTCGATCACGGATAGCGCGAGCGGGGTGTAGAAAGCAAGCCAGGCGCCGATCCAAATGACGATCGAACTGGGGCCGGCGGCGGCCGCGGTGGCGATCCAGCGGAGACTAATGCCCGTCACCACATAAAACAGGAACAGGTCGCGGAAGCCCATTGCCCTTTTAGGGCGGTTGGGATCCTCGGCCTCGGCGACAGAGAGGCCGGAGCCCAGCAGCGGTGCGCTTTTCGGTGGGTCGGCTGTTCCCGGGTCGGCCAATGCTGTGTCTCGAAGGCAGCTTGCTTAACTTGCGTGTGAGGAGGCTGAGAACAGATAACATCGAACCACCGGCAAGAGCAAGGCCAAACTCCTTGCGGCTGAGGCATGTCCGGCTGGGTCCGTCTCAGCCGAGGGTGATTACAAGGGTCAGAGTTCGACGGAAGGAGCGGGCGCAGCCTGATCCACCGGTGCGGCGGAGTCCTGTACCTCGCGCATTTTGCGCACCAGGGTTTCGGTAGAGAAGGGTTTGTTGAGAAGGATCGCATCCTTGCCGATGTTGGCGTTTTCGAGCACAGCCGCCTCGGTGTAACCGGACATGAAAATCACGGAGAAGCCGGTGCGCTTGCGACGCAGCTTCTCGACCATCTCCGGACCGCCCATGCGAGGCATCACGATGTCGGTGACGACGACATTGATCTGCCCCGCGTATTGCTCGGCGATCACCAGCGCTTCCAGGCCATTTCCAGCCGTTACGACGTGATAGCCGAGTCTCTTCAGAGCTTCTGCCGCAAGCGTACGCAAAGCAGCCTCGTCCTCGACCAGAAGAACAGTGCCGTTTCCGACAGGCAGCGCGGTTGCGGGCTGGCTTTGATGTGACGAGGCCGGCTTGTCGACGGCCGGAAGGTAAATCTTGAAGGTGGTGCCGACGCCCACCTCGCTGTACACGGTAATATGTCCGCGACTCTGCTTCACGATTCCGTAAACGGTGGCCAGACCAAGGCCTGTGCCTCTTCCAGATTCCTTGGTCGTAAAGAACGGTTCGAAGATCTGGCTGAGCGTTTCGCTGTTCATGCCGCATCCGGTGTCGGTTACGGCCAGCAGAACGTAAGGGCCGGGAACGACCTCATTGTGGCTTCGGGCGTACGCTTCATCAAGATCGCAGCAATGAGTTTCGATGATCACCTTGCCGCGACCGGGCAGGGCGTCGCGCGCGTTGACGGCGAGGTTCATGATGACCTGCTCGAGTTGACCGGGATCGGCCTTCACGCGGCCAATCTCCTCGGAAAGGCTGGTGAGCAGCTCGATGTCTTCTCCCAGGAGCAGGCGAAGCATCTTCAGCATGCCGCGGACGGTGTGGTTCAGATCCAGCACTTGAGGTTCGAGGACCTGCTTGCGGCTGAAAGCCAGCAGTTGGCGGGTCAGCCCGCTGGCGCGATCCCCGGCTCGCTTGATCTCCTCAATATGCGGGCGATTTTCAGGCGAGGCGGTTTCGAGCAACAGGTCGCTGTATCCCTTGATGATCATCACCAGATTGTTGAAGTCGTGCGCAATTCCGCCGGCCAGTCGGCCCACCGCCTCCAAGCGCGCGGAACGCAACATGCCTTCGCGGGAGAGACGGAGGCTTTTCCGCATTTGTTCAAAAGCGCGGGTCAATTCGGCTACTTCGTCCCTGCCTTGCACCACGATGGGAAATTCGAAGTCGCCCATTTCCATCTGGCGGCTGGCCTGCACGAGATCTTCCAGGGGCCGGGTGATCTGGCGGGACAGGACGAAACCTACGAGAGCTCCCGTCAGCACGGCGATCGCGCCCAGGATCAGCAGCATGTGGTTCAACAGGCGTAAAAAGGTGGTTGCCTGATCATAGGAGCGCAGACAGTACAGGCGTATGGGATGGTCGCCCGACAGCTCGATGAAACTGCCGAGATATCGCTCTCCCCCAATATCGATTTCGTGGACCGAGCCAGGAGCCCGGGAGGACGTTGACAGCCAGGTCTGGAAATCGCTCCACAGCGTAGGACTGAGCGAACTTAACAGAACCCGCCCGTCCCTCGCAAAAATAACAGGACCGTCCTGCAGAGCGTCGGTTCCAGCGATCGATTGAGGAGTGACCTCCCGGCCCAGGGCAACTCGGCCCAGAGAACGCAATTCGGAACCAGCTCCGGCGGTGACCTGGGCAAAACTCAAGTCATACAAGTGGCCGTTTATGAACCACCAATCATGTTTTCCGGCGGAGTGAAACAGCAGTAGCCTTTCGCTCGAGGCCGCCACCTGCCGGGATCTGGAATGCAGCCCCATGAGCGTGCCGGCTGAATCTTCCAGAATCAGAACATCGGCGCCACTGGTCTGCAAAAAATATTCCGAGCCATCCTGGATCGTCAAAGGATCGTGGGTGGACATGAGCGCCTTCAGGCTCGGAAGGTTGGCGATGAGGGCGGCACTCTGCTCAGACTGGTGGCGGCGGGCTTCTTCCACCTTGCTATATACCGCTGATTCGGTGCGGAGCGTGGAAGCCAGATCTTCGGAAACGTGGGCGCGCATGCGCACCTGGACGAGGGCGAGGACGGCGGCGGTCAACAGAAACACCACTGCCAGCATCGACAGAAGCAACTTCGTCCGCAGATGTTCAAAGGGGTGCGAAAACATTCGTAGCGAGAAGCTTAACGGTCGTCTTTTGTGCAGCGCTAAACACTTTGGTAACCTGCCCGCACACGAGTAACATTGCGCTGGGTACCTTGGGTTTCCGACAATCACGCAGGCATGATCCCACTGCAAAACCCGAGGGGAAAAGCACGCCCTCGACGGTAGAGTCTCGATCGCTGGATGGGCGCGGATACTTTCCGCGCGCTGCCTGGTGCTGACCCTGCTGGCAAGCAGCACGCTCGCTGCCCAGGATTCCACCGTGCACGGCACCGTGCGCGTCCTGCATCAGTCCGGAAGTGATTCCGACAGTGCCGACGCGGTGATCTGGTTGACACCGCTGCAGACGGCTGCACCGGTCACCCCGGGACCCACTGCCCGCTTGCTGCAGAAGAACAAAAGGTTCATCCCGCACGTGGTTGTCGTCACTCAGGGAACGCAGATCGAGTTTCCGAACCAGGATCTGTTCTTTCACAACGTGTTTTCCATACATCAGGGAAAGACTTTCGACCTGGGTTTGTACGAGAGCGGCGCGGCGCGGAAAGTACGGTTCAGTCAGCCGGGCGTCTCCTACATTTTCTGCAATATTCATCCCCAGATGAGCGCCGTCGTGGTCGTGCTGCGGACGCGGTACTTCGCACTGAGCGATGCGGAGGGAAACTATCAGATCAGTCATGTGCCTCCGGGACGCTACAAACTCGCGGTCTGGTACGAACAAACGCCGGAGGCGGAACTGGCATCGCAGGGGACGGAAGTCGAAGTGGTTTCCGGGGACAACGAGATCAGCAGGATCGTCTTGCACTCTTCCGACGCTCCCCAGGATCATCCCAACAAAGACGGCGAGCCATATTATTCGAGCCCATCGAAGTCTCGCTAAGCGCTCCGGGTGGAGAGTTCCGCAAACGGGCGGCTTTTGCGTGGCTGAAGTAGTCCGCCCGAGGCTGAGGTCTTCACCGTTCGAGCCAGTCGGCCATTCTGAACCGCAGCCTGCAGAGCACAACCACCCTCCGACGCATCGCATCCAAAATTCGTTATATGGAGGATGCGTTATGAAAATCACCGAACTGTTGCTTGCTGAGCTTGATCGTGAAGCGGTCGGGATCCGCAAGACGCTGGAGCGCGTACCGGAGGGGAAGAACGATTGGAAGCCGCACGAAAAGTCGATGGCACTTGGTTACCTGGCTACGATCGTCGCCACCATTCCGGGATGGGTTGATCTGATCGTGAACCAGGACGAGCTGGACATCAATCCTGTAGAGGGCCCGAAGTATAAGCCGCGAGGGTGGAAGACGCGACGCGATCTGCTGGAACAGTTCGAAGCCAGCCTAGAGAAGGCCCGCGAGGTCCTGCGGCTGACCAGTGATGACCGTTTGCTCACTACCAAGTGGCGCATGCTTGCCGCGGGAAGGGTGATGAGCGAGCAGACGCGCTATGAGGCGATTCGCGACGGCGTGTTCAACCATATGGCGCACCATCGCGGACAGCTTACCGTTTATTTGCGACTCAACGGAGAGAAGGTGCCCGCCATCTACGGTCCCTCAGCGGACGAAGGTAAAGTTGCTTCTTCAGAAAAGCGGATTGCCTAAGGCAGCTGCGGACGGTATCCCGCGTTCGATGCGAGCTTCAATTTGTTGAGGAAGTGGCAAAATTCGGCGGCCGCAGAGCGGTCTTGCCGCCGCAGCCCCGCCGTTTGATTTGCGCGAAGGCGTCGAGCGACTAAAGCTGCGCCGGGCTCCAGACCATCGATTCTCTGGCCAGGTTGTAATCCCATCGCAGATTACCGTCCGTGAAGACGACGCTGCTGAATCCCATCTGCCGGGCCGCCTGTGTCGCGCTGGAGTTGACGAATTGGTAGATGTCGCTTCTGCGGGCTCCCTGCCAGTCGATGCGCAAGACGTCGCGGCCATCGCCGTCCAACTGGACACGCGCATCCATGCCACGCTGCCGCAGCTGGTTTTCGATGGTGGTGGCAAAGCTGGAACGCGCCTCCATCGAAGAAATGGCAACTGGCCGCTGGGCTTGGGGCGACACGTTGCTTTGCGACTGCGCTATGGGTGCGAGGGCCAAGGCGGACAGGGCCAGACAGCTGCCGATCAAGGTTCGGAAACTCGATTTTGTCATTTTCATAGGGTTGAACCGAGGCCCAAGACTATCGCGGACGCTTTCAGTGACCTAGATCACGGTGGTAACGTCCCAAGGCGCACGCAAGACATGTGCGTCGACTGGCACTGGGACTGACAAAAGAAGTCGGGGCACACGCTATCGCAACAACCAGTGGGTGTCAATGATGCTCTGGAAGCCGGGGTCATGGAAATCGAGTCCGGAAATCAGGGGTGAGCATCGAATACTCATTCACGAATTGCAAGGGAGGTCGTATGAGCCGGATTCTTTCGGAAGTACTCGAGGCCAACCAGAAATACAGCGCGAATTTCGGGAAGAAAGGAGAACTGGCGCTTCCACCCGCTCGCGGCTTCGCGATCCTGACGTGCATGGATGCGCGGCTTGACCCGGCGAAATATGCCGGCCTTGCCGAGGGGGATGCCCATATCATCCGGAATGCGGGTGGTCGCGCCAGTGACGATGCCATCCGTTCGCTGGTCATCAGCTACAAACTGCTGGGCACGAAGGAATTTTTTGTCATTCACCATACCGATTGCGGCATGGAATTTTTTTCCAACGACGTGATGCGGGAATTGCTGGCTTCGAGCCTCGCGACGGCGGAGCTGACCAGCAAGGGATTTCGAGACGTCGGACGAGGCCCCGGATCCCGCGCCGGCGAGTACATCGAGTGGCTGACGATTAAAGATCAGGCGCAGGCGGTTCTGGACGATGTGGAACGCATCCGCACCCATCCGCTGGTGCCGAGGGCTATTCCCATCCACGGTTTCATTTATGATGTACGCTCCGGAAAGCTGATCGAAGTGGAAGGGGCAAAAGAGATGGGCGCGGCGGCGTAAATCGAAATGCCGCGGCTTGCCGGCCCGAGTGCTCTCTGGAACTTACATGCCAAGGTTGAGGTTGACGTTCGAGTGATCACCGTCGTGTCGGGCCTGCCGCGATCGGGCACTTCCCTGATGATGCAAATGATTGTTGCCGGCGGCATCCCGGCGTTGACCGATGGGTTGCGATCTGCGGACGAGAACAACCCCAAGGGTTACTTTGAGTGGGAGCCGGCAAAATCCCTGAAGCAGCATCCGGAGACAATCGCGGCGGCCGAGGGCAAGGTCGTCAAAATTATGTCTGCTTGCTGAAAACAAGTTACTTATTGGCTTTGTTTCGTAAGAGCCCTCTAAAAATTAGGGGGTGGGGCGTTCCAGACAATGCGCCTCGTCCCGGCGGAGTGGCGAGCATCGCAGACAACACTTGGGTTCATTGCGGGCATGACAAAATCAGGCAGCCGTATCTCCCTGGGCTGGGTTTTCACTCTGCTGAGTTTCGTGCGATAGTTCCGATTCACCAAGCGTGATGTCTGGAGAGTTGCTGACCGATTTTTCCGGAGTCAGCATCGCCGCCCCCGACTCCGGTGGTTTCGGCAACGGTTGCTGTAGCAGTGCTCTTTCTGCATTGTCCAGCAGTGTCTCAGTCGGCACTTGGTTCGCAAGCCCCGTCTTGTTATCGCTACGGGCATCGGCGTCCTGACCATCCGCCGTTTCGAGGTCTGCTTCAGTCTCTCGGTCAGCGTGCCGGTTTTCCAGTAGTTCGAGGTTTTTCAGCATGGCACGGCGGTTAGCGGTGTTATAGCGCTGTAACGTCGGCAACGAACCCTGCGGATAAAAAGACCATTCTTCTTTTCGGCAGACATACTTGATTTCCGCCTCCAGACCTTGTTTCTGACGCCAGTGATCAACGGCGATGTTGTCGATGAGGAGCTCGGATACGATGTCGTCGGAGCCGTAGTGAGCACGAAGAGCTTCGACCAGTTCAGCTACTCCGTTGTCGATGGGCTGACCGTCAGAAGCAAACATCAAGCGACGAGCAGTGAGTCCATGCTTTAGGGCATTACGGCGGACGTTCGCCTTGCCGGTTGGGGTGTTCGGACCGGTGGATTTTTTTGAGTTTTCCTGATTTGCTTGCAATTTCAGGGGTGTAACGGTTTTCTTTACCTTCATTGGAAAAGCCTCGTAATTGAAGTAAGGTGGGGTGACCTGTTTGCCGAGCACACCACCTGTATAAGGGGCGCCGTAATCAAGAAACTCGGAGCGAGGTGGAGGGACCTCGCTCCGAGTTAGGAGCACCTCCCAAACATTATTCATGACTTGCTGCGCTGGTCATCATCAGGCACCGCATTACGGTGCGACGGGCATTCCTCCACAACACCCGTTTCGACCTTACTCTTTGGTGCGCTTAATCGACGCCTTGCGGATTTCCGCAAGCTGCCGCTTCATTTCCTTATCGAAAGCCTTCGCAATCTCCTCTGCATCCGTGGAGTCATATATATCAATCACCATGGCTGCGAGTTCATCTGCGAAAGTTTGCTTCTCGCACTTCAACTGCTCGAAGTATGCATAGGGATCTTCCTTGTCCAGCTTGGAGGCGGGCTGTGCCTCTGCCGGAGCCTGCACCTGTCCACGCAGCGCCGCTTCCTGTCCGTCGACGAAGCCGAGCTTGTAGTTCTTGGACTTCGTGGGGTCGGGGCTCTCCTTGGGATCAGCCGGGATGCCGAGCAGGCGGTTAATGTGGCGTTCGCTCACCCCGAAGGCGAGTGTCACGAACTCCGACCAATACATCGCACGCTGCGTGCCTCCCGGCTGGGGTACATACAGCAGTTTGCCCTTGGTACCCTGCCGCACACCAAATTCAGTGCGCAGTTTCAGCACTTCGACCTTGTGTCCGTCGAAGTAGTCCGTGGCGGTTTTGCGCTTCGACTGCCATTCCTCACCTACCGCAAGCAAGGTCGTGATGAGCGCCTTTGCTTCCGGGGTGGGCTCGGCTTCTTTGCCAAGCTCGTGCTTCGACTGGGATGAGTTGGTGTTTGTGCTGTCGTGCCCAACCTCGAACCAGCGATTATTCTTCTTATCCATGGCGGTTATTGTTGATCCCTCTAGCTGGTCCACATTGATGGTGGACATTACAGCCGGGGCAGCGGATGGAGCCTGAGCTACTGCAGTTGGAATTGACATAAGTCATCCTGAGACCTGTCCGTGGACGGATAAACCATCTCATCAGGCACGGGCGGTCAACCCCGTGCGACTTCGGACATCGTGTCCGAAGTTTCGACTCGTACCTCGGACACAATGTCCGAGGGTCAAACCCAGACCATCTCTGTGGCTGGTATGTCTTCAGGCACATTGAACTGGGGCTCGGGGCTGACCATCGCGGCTACCATTGCCCTGCCTGAATCCTTTTGGTTGACCCTGCCGGGCTGACCGACTTTTGCCTCGAACCTCCTCCGCCGCACTGCTTTGGTTTCTTCCAGCGGGCTCTGGCTCTCGACGTCCCTTCCGGGAACGAGTTCAACTACTACATGACTCAAATACTGGATTTTTCGGATTCTGCAGATTTTCTTGAGAAAGATGTCTTTCGGGGATCTTGGGTTTTTCCCAAAGCCGGCAGTGGTTGGTAAGGATTCGGTAAGACAGTTCTAGACGGGCGTCCGAGGTAGGTGGGGCGCTACTCCCCCGACAAGATCAGCAGGGGGTTCCGGGCGTGATGGAGTTGGGCGCGGGACCGGACACCACATTCCGCGCTCTGCAATTCCTTCCTAAGAAGCTTGCGCGGGATGCAAGGGGGGCGTGGAGCGTGTTGGAAGCCGAACCATCGCCATGGAATCGGGAAGCTCGAACGAGGATTGCTCTAAAACCACACGGTCCCAAAGCGTTTGCGGTCATTCTAGTACTGGATGGCAATCGGATTGGGCCTAAGTTTGGCGGGAATTGCCACATCGTCTCCGAACTAAAGAGGGCTGACCAATCCCGGCAGGCAAGGGGAAGGGACGGCTATTTCGTCTGTTGTTTGTGCTTGCCATCTGCATTTCGAGTGGTATTCTCTCCCGATCTTGGGGAGGGCCCCTAGTCACACCTCGATCGCAACAACCCTGTTCATAGGTAAGGAAGAGCGATGGCAGGCCCGCCTTCGGGCGCCATCTCTCTGTGCGGCGTCCGTCAACTTCATTGGTCTGCTCGACAAGTGGGCGGTGCTTGACGCAGCTTTTCAAGGTCGGCCCGTTGGGACCAAGCCGGAGCAAAGGTCCCTGCATGGGCGAAGGGGAAAGGCATGAACTGGAGTCAGGTGTATGACCCGTTTAATCATTGGTGGCTTTCCACGCTGGTTGCGGCCCTGCCGATCCTGGTTCTGTTTGGGCTGCTTGCCGGCCTGAAGGTGAAGCCCCACTTGTGTGCGATTGCCGGAGCGCTGACTGCAATGGGCGTGGCAGTGGTCTTCTTCAAGATGCCCGTGACGCTGGCGGCAGTGAGTTTCGGGTACGGCGTTGCATTTGGCCTTTTGAAGATTGCCTGGATCGTGCTGGCAGCCGTTTATCTCTATGACATTTCGGTAGAGACAGGGCAATTCGAGATCATGAAGGAGTCGATCGCGAGCATCACGCCCGACCGGCGCCTGCAGGTGCTGCTGGTGGCGTTCTGCTTCGGCGCCTTCATCGAGGGAGCGGCCGGCTTTGGCGCGCCTGTGGCCATTGCCGGAGCTTTCATGATCGGGCTTGGATTCCGGCCGTTCCACGCGGCCGCGCTGAATCTGATTGCGAATACTGCTCCGGTTGCGTGGGGAGCGATCGGCACCCCCGTGCATACGCTGGCCGCTGTGTCGGGCCTGCCGGAATCGGACCTGAACGCGATGATCGGCCGGATCCTTCCCTTCACGGCCGTCATCGTGCCGTTCTGGCTGGTGCGGACGATGGTGGGCTGGAGCGAGACCTTTGAAGTGCTGCCCGCGATCCTGGTGGTGGGCGTTTCCTTTGGTCTCACGCAGTTCTTCTGGTCGAATTTCGTCGACAGCAACCTGGTGGACATCATGGGCGGCGTGGTGTCGATCGTTGCGACTGTGGGATTTCTCCATCTTTGGAAACCGAAGAAGATCTGGCGCTTCGACTACGATCAGACGGAAGCGCCCCTGCCTCCACCGGACGCCCAGATCACCGACCAGTTTGGCGGGGAATGGACCCCGAGTGATTTCGACGGCTTGGCGAAGGTACGCTCGTACCCGGCCACGGCAAGTTTTGAAGGCCTGGATGCCGTTCGCGGTCCTGTCGCTATTCGTTCTTCTCTGGGGGCTGCCAAAAATCAAGCTGGCTCTCAACCAGTCGACCACGCCCGCATTCAAGGTCATGCTTCCCGACGGCAAAGTGCGGCCGGGGCCGCCCGGCTGGAATGTGCCCTATCTGCACAACGCAGTTTATCGGTCGGCTCCAGTGGTCGCGAAACCAACCCCGGAGGCGGCGCGGTATGACTTCAACTGGCTTTCGGCTACGGGGACCGGCTGCTTTCTTGCCGCAATTCTTTCCGGACTGCTGCTCGGAGTGAGTCCGGTGCGATTGGGGAAGATATTCTGGCACACGCTGGTGCGCATGCGATTGGCGGTCATCGCGATTTCATTCATGCTGGGACTGGGTTTCGTGACCCGCTATTCGGGTTTGGATGCGGTGCTGGGGCTGGCCTTCACGCGCACCGGGTGGGCGTATCCATTCTTTGGGACGTTCCTGGGTTGGCTGGGCGTCGCCCTGACCGGCAGCGATACCTCCTCCAACGCGCTATTTGGAAGCTTGCAGCGCATCACTTCTCAGCAACTCGGGATCGATCCGGTTCTGATGTGCGCGGCCAACAGCGCCGGGGGAGTGATGGGAAAGATGGTGGATGCGCAATCGATCACCATCGCAACGGCCGCTACCGAACAAGTCGGCAATGAAGGCACGATTTTCCGGTTTGTGGTGTGGCACTCGGTTGCGTTGGGAGCCATCGTAGGCATCATCGTGATGCTGTATGCCTACGCGTTCTCCCATTTCGTGCCCCACGGGCTGACGTTTGTGAAGTGAAAAATTCCCAGCGACGGGCGGAAGGGGTTCGTCCGTCGCTGGGATCAGTTGGGGTCAGTCTCCTGAAGGAAGAAGGGATTCTTCCGCGGGCATGACCTCCGAAACCAGGGAGGGGCACTCGCCTAAAATCGGCATGCAGGCGGCGTCCGGGCCATGTTTGGGGCGTCTCTGCGTCTTGATCTCGGCAAACTGCGCCTGCTCGGTCGATCCCTCGAGCGCCGTGGTTGAGGCCAGGCCTCCGGCGATTACCTGCGTGAGCGCGTCGAAGTATCCCGTACCTACAAAGCGCTGGTGCTTCACGGCCTGGTAGCCGTACTGTGCTTCGCGCGCGAACTCTTTTTCCTGCAGCCGCGAGTAGGCGGTCATGCCGGCATCTTTGTAGCCTCGCGCTAACTCGAACATGCTGAGGTTCAGGGCATGGAATCCGGCCAGGGTGACGAACTGGAACTTGTATCCCATGCGAGCCAGTTCGGTCTGAAACGTGGCGATGGTGGCGTCGTCCAGCTTCTTCTTCCAGTTGAAGGAAGGCGAGCAGTTGTACGCCAGCAGCTTGCCGGGGAACTTGGCGTGGATGGCGTCGGCGAAGCGGCGCGCTTCCTCCAGTTCGGTTCGGACGTTTCGCACCAGATCAGGTCGGCATACGGTGCATAAGCGAGTCCGCGGGCAATCGCGGAATCCAGGCCGCCGCGGATGCGGAAGAAACCTTCCGGGGTGCGTTCTCCGGTGATGAATTCGCGATCGCGCGGGTCGATGTCGCTGGTGATAAGGTGAGCGCTGTCGGCATCGGTGCGCGCCATGATCAGCGTGGGCACGCCGAGCACGTCCGCAGCTAAGCGAGCCGCTACCAGTTTCTGAATCGCTTCGGAAGTGGGAATCAGGACCTTGCCGCCCAGGTGCCCGCACTTTTTCGCGGAGGAAAGCTGGTCTTCGAAGTGTACGCAGGCTGCGCCGGCGTCGATCATCGCCTTCATCAATTCGAAGGCGTTGAGGGTGCCGCCAAAACCCGCTTCCGCATCAGCCACGATGGGAGCGAACCAGTAGGTCGCAGTCATTGCCATCCATGTGGTGGATCTGGTCGGCCCGCGTCAGGGCATTGTTAATTTTGCGCACAACATTCGGTACGCTGTCCGCCGGGTACAAACTCTGGTCGGGATACATCTGGCCGGCGTCATTGGCGTCGGCGGCAACCTGCCAGCCGCTGAGGTAAATTGCCTTCAGTCCGGCCTTGACTTGCTGGACCGCCTGGTTGCCGGTAAGAGCGCCGAGGGCAGGCACATGGGATTCGTGATGGAGCAGCCACCAGAGGCGCTCGGCCCCCAGTCGCGCCAGGGTGTGTTCGACCTGGATCGAGCCCTGCAGCTTTGCCACATCCTCGCCGCTGTAAGGGCGCAGAATGCCGTTCCAGCGTGCGTCGGACTGCCATTGTTTGTCGATTTCGGATGCGGTTAAAGTGCTCATGTTGCAAAGTCCTCCCGGTTCAGTTTCTGATGTCAGTACACGCCATCCGCGGTGTGGGAACAAGCTTGCTGGTCCGCATCGGGCAAGTGGTCCGTTTCGTCCTAGTAGCCAAAAACCGTTCTGGCAGCAGGCCTCGCGGGCGCTTATCATAGGTTGCATGACCAGCGCTACCCTGCCCCTCGCTGAAGTCGAGTCTCAGATTTTGAGCCCCGAAGCCGTTACCTTTCTTACCGATCTGGCGAGGAATTTTGAAAAGCGCCGCCAGGAGCTGCTGGCACGCCGGCATGTCCGCCAAAAAGAAATAGACGCCGGCCAATTGCCCGATTTCCTTCCGGAGACGGCTGCGATCCGAGAAGGGCACTGGAAGGTTGCGTCCATTCCGGCGGATCTGCCGGACCGCCGCGTGGAGATCACCGGCCCGGTCGAGCGCAAGATGATCATTAACGCGCTGAACTCCGGAGCCAGCGTCTTCATGGCGGACTTCGAAGACTCCAATTCCCCCACCTGGCAAAACAATCTGGAAGGACAGGCCAATCTTACGGGATGCCGTGAGGCGCACCATCAGCTACGTCAGCCCTGAGGGCAAGCGCTACGAACTGAATCCGCGCGTGGCGACCCTGCTGGTCCGGCCGCGGGGCTGGCATCTGGACGAAAGACATTTTCAGGTGGACGGGAAGCCGATTTCGGCGTCTCTGTTCGATTTCGGTCTGTACTTTTTTCACAACGCACAGGCACTGATCGCGCAAAGGCACCGGCCCGTACTTCTATCTGCCCAAGATGGAGAGTCACCTGGAGGCGCGGCTCTGGAACGACGTTTTTTGCTTCGCGCAGGACGGGCTCGGCATTCCCACGGGGAACCATCCGCGCGACGGTCCTGATCGAGACGATTCTGGCTGCGTTCGAGATGGACGAAATCCTCTACGAATTGCGGGAGCACTCCGCCGGGCTGAATTGCGGACGCTGGGATTACATCTTCAGCTTCATCAAGAAGTTCCGCAACCGGCCGGATTTCGTTCTGCCCGATCGCGCGCATCGTGACCATGGAGCGGCATTTCCTCAAGTCCTACGTGGAGCTGCTGATCCGACACCTGTCACCGGCGCGGCATTCACGCGATGGGCGGGATGGCCGCGCAGATTCCGATCAAGAACGACCCGGAAGCGAACGAGAAGGCGCTCGAAAAGGTGCGCCAGGACAAACTGCGCGAGGTGCGTGCCGGCCACGACGGGACCTGGGTGGCGCACCCCGGCCTGGTGCCGATCGCGAAAGAAATTTTCGATGCCCACATGAAGGAGCCGAACCAGATTCAGCGGCCGCTCGAAGACGTGCACGTCACGGCGGAGGATCTGCTGGCCGTGCCCGAGGGCGAGATCACCGAGGCAGGCCTGCGATGGAACATCGATGTGGGGCTGCAATATCTGGAGTCGTGGCTGCGGGGAAGTGGATGCGTTCCGATCTACAACCTGATGGAAGACGCGGCCACCGCCGAAATCTGCCGCGCCCAGGTTTGGCAGTGGGTCAGACATGGTGCCAAGCTGAGCGACGGTCGTCCGGTTACCCAGGCCATGGTGCGAGAGTTCACTGGCGAACAGAAGAAGCGGCTGAAGGGCGCACGCATGGAGGAGGCGAGCGCCATTTTCAATCGCATGATGACCGATCAGGATTTCGCGGAATTCCTGACGCTGGTCGCTTATGATTACATCGACTGAGGCGCGGCCAACCGTCCGCACCGAAAAATGAGCCAGGAAACTCGTGAGATCAGCGACGATTTTCTAGCGCAGCTCAAGCAGGATCTGGTATGCCGGCGCGTCGGTCGCGGGATGGCGCGTCTCGGCGAACACCGCCACCTGTTCATCTCGTTCGATCCGGAACAAAAAAATGCCGCGCGCTTCGCCGGCTACCTGGCGCAATGGGTTGATATCGGCTTTCAGCGTCCCGCCCTGGTGAAAGAAATCGTCGCACGCTTTACGCGCTCTGTCCGCTCCCATCTGCCCTTGCAGGACTACCTGTATCTGCGGCTGGCGGAGGGGATGATCGCGATGTCCGAGGAGGCTAAGGAAGAGGCCATCCACCACCTGGATTTTGTCCTGGGCCTCGAGGAGCAGACCGACGACAAGGAGCTTTTGTCGATCGCCAACTTCTGGAAGGCGCGGTGCCTGCGCATGAAAGGCGAGTACGATCAGGCGCTCGCCTATGCGGTCAAAGGCAGGGAACTGGCCACGGAACTGAGTCACGAGCCGATGGCCGCCGTCATGCGGGTGCTGGAGAGCTGGCTGTTCTTTCAGAAGGGAAACGCGAAACAGGCCCTGCAGATCCTGCAGGAGGCCGAGACGGCGCTCAGCAAGACGGACGACCACCTGACCCTGGGAAACATTCATTCTTCCTATGGAAGGATTGCTCGTCGGCAGGGACGCTACCAGCACGCCATCGAGCACTTTACCGCTGCCATCGCGCAGTACCGGAAACGGGATCCGCGACATCGAAATGTCGCCCGCTACGCTCAGTAATCTTGCATCCGCCAAGCGCCTCATTGCGCTCCAGCTACGGCGCAAGATCGATGCGGATGCAGCCCGCCGCCGAAAAGCGGCGACGCGCGGCCGCGCCAGTGAGAACGGCGGCAAGCCTCAGCACCGGAGCCGTTTCGAGCAACTTCGCCAGGAGGCGTTGGCGGAACTGGGCGAAGCAGCCGCCATCTATACGGAGTACCGGAATCACCATGGCTTGGGGACCGTGCACCTGAACTACGGCTATCTGCACCTGGACAATGGTGATCTGGAGCACGCGGAGTCGGAGGCGAAGACAGCCTTGCGCCTGGGCGAGGAAAAAGGAGACCACATCCTCATGGCCCGGGCGCGACTGCTGGACTGCATGATTGAAAATGTCCGTGTCGAAGAAGAGATCGGCGAGAGCGCCGAACCGGGCAGCCACGCGCGGCTCGCCCAGGATTGTGCGCGGGAGGCCATCGAGTTGGCACAACAGACGCAGAACCGGCGCCTGCTGGCCGATGCCTACATTTGGCAAGGCCTGACCTACTGCAACCGATTTTTTGACGATCCCGACTCGGCGCGCCGTTCCTACGATCAGGCCGTCACCCTGTCGAAAGGTACCCACGCGGACGGCGCATGGGAGGAACTGGAGGCTCTGAAGGCGAAGGTTCTGCGCGGCGGCCGCGTGGACCCGGTGCTGCGCGCCTGGTCGCAAGGGTCGGTCGGCGACAAGACCTTTCAGCAAATCACCGAGCAATTCGCGGAATTGATCATTCCCAAGGTGTGGGAACGGGAAGGCCGCAAGGTCTCGCGGGTGGCCACTCGACTCTCCATGTCGCCCAAGAAAGTTCGCCGCATTCTGGGACGGGTCGGGCGCCGGAAGCCACGTTCAGAATAGGGCGAGACTCCGAACTGCAACCGAAAGGTGTTAAACTCCGGCCACGTGCAGGGTCCTGTGTACGCCAATTCCTCATCCCGAATTATTCGTTTCGGTACATTCGAGGTCAATTTCCACACCGGGGAACTGCGCCAGCGAGGACAGAAGATAAAGCTCCAGGAACAGCCCTTGCAGGTTTTGCGGGCGCTGCTCGAACGACCGGGAGAACTGGTCACTCGAGAGGAATTGCGCAGCAAGCTCTGGCCGGCGGACACCTTCGTCGACTTCGATCACAGCCTTAATGCCGCCATCAAGAGGCTGCGCGACGCGCTGGGCGAATCGGCGGAAAGGCCCATCTTCGTTGAAACAGTTGCTCGACGAGGGTATCGCTTCATCGCACCGGTCGATGATCCCTCTTTTCTAAGTGGAAACGGACTCGTGGAGGCCGAGCAGGCTGGCAACTCATCGCGGCCCAGAGCGCTGCCACGGGTATTCACCACCAGGAACGCTCTTCTAGGCGGATTAACAGTGGGTGCGCTAGCGCTTTCTTTTCTGTACTACAGTCATTCGCGCAGATCCAAAGAGGCTCTGCCGGTCGTAACCCCCATCGTCACCAATGTTGGCGAAAAATATACTCCAAGTCTTTCGCCCGACGGCCAGCATATAGCCTTCGCTTGGAATGGTGGGAGCGGGCCTGACTTCAGCTTATATGTGAAGATCGTTGGGACTGAGGAAGCGCTGCGACTGACGAAGCAATCGTCAATCGACTTCAATCCGGTATGGTCCCCCGATGGCCGCTACATCGCGTTCTGTCGCATTCTAAAAGGTGAAGCAGGCATTTACATCATGCCCGCATTGGGTGGAGTTGAGCGCAGAGTGCGCAACACTCTTTGGGAGGGACAAGACTTCTACCAAATCATAAGGGCCGTAGGCCTTCTCTCGTGGTCCCCCGATGGGAAGTTACTCGCGTTTTCTGATCGTGCCTCTCGTAACGAGCCTGCCTCTATTTTTCTACTAGCTCTCGATTCGTCGGATGTCCGCAGACTCACCACTGCGCCTCAACGTTCGCCGGGTGATTTCAACCCTGAATTCTCGCCCGATGGTCAAACACTGGCATTCCTCAGGGCGGAGTCGCAAGGACTCGCAATCTACACGGTGCCGGTTTCGGGGGGATCGGAACAACGTCTTTTGTCTGATGCTACAGACCACTGGGGTCTGGCGTGGACCCCAGACGGTCGCGATATTGTGTTCGCAAATGCCGGTTGGCCCATAAATTCTGGTTGGCTTTGGAAAATATCCCTTCGCGGAGGTGAGCCAGAACGACTGCAGTTCGGCCAAGAGGGAACGGAACCTTCGATTCGAGGGAACCGGTTGGTGTATGTCCGCCAGATGGCGAATCTCAATATCTGGAGGCGGAAGCTTAATACAGTGCTTTCGGCCAGTCCTCCCGATCGGTTCATCGCTTCCACGAAGATGGAAAGTGGTCCTCAATTCTCGCCTGATGGAAGTAGGATTGCCTTCGAGTCGACCCGCAGCGGTGCTTATGAAGTCTGGATGTGCCGGAGCGATGGGAGTGGTCTCCTTCAGCTAACCCACTTCAACTCTGTGACTGGAACTCCGCGTTGGTCGCCCGACGGACAGCTGATTGCTTTCGATTCTCGCGTTAACAACAATGTAGACATTTTTGTCGTAGATTCTCAGGGTGGCACGCCTCGCAGGCTCACTAGTGAACCATGGAGCGAAGTCGTTCCCAGTTGGTCGCGAGACGGGCGTTGGGTATATTTCGCGTCAAATCGCACCGGCCGTGGGGAAGTATGGAAAATGCCTTCGACGGGTGGATCGGCTGTGCAAGTGACGAATCACGGTGGATTTGCGGCATTCGAATCTCCTGACGGTCGATTCGTGTATTACGCAAAAGGTCTGACCGTTCCCGGATTGTGGCGCATTCCTACTAACGGCGGCGACGAGGTCGAGGTCATAAGCTCTCTGGAAGCAGGTTACTGGGGCTATTGGGCGGTGGTTTCGAACGGCATTTATTACCTCGACATGACAGCAAAACCTGGGATCGCTTTCTTCAACCTCACTACCCATCGGAGTACGCGGGTGTTCGATCTGGAGACCCGTCCCGCCAGGGAAGCACCAGGGTTGGCTGTCTCTTCGAGTACGGGGAACATCCTCTACACACAACTGGATGCATTAAATAGCGACATCATGTTGGTGGAGAACTTTCGATAAACTGAACCGCTCTGGCGGCGATGGGTGGTGGATCTGCGGGCCGACCCAAATTCGAACTGGTGAACCATTAAGATTCAGGCAGACGCAGCCCGTTCCTGTTCACGCTGCGGGGCGGTGGAGGCCCGGGCGAGGCGGCGAAAGCTGGCCACTGCCACCAGGAAGGCCAACGCCGCACCTACACCCGCTCCAATTCCGTTCAGCAGAGCATCGTTACGCGCCTCGCGGTGCAAAGCTTCCACGCTCTGCAACTCAGTCTGCAATTGCAGCGTTTTAATTTGATTTTGCTGTTCCAGAATCTGTTTCTGCTGATCGACAATCTGCTTCTGGAGGGGTGCGGCCACTGCGATTTGCCCTTCCCGCTGCTGGCGCTCGTTCGTTGCCTGATGGTATTGCTGGATCATTTCATCGCAGGCATCGCCCGCATACCAGACGAGACAGTCTGGCTTGCGCGGCAGGGGGGCAGGTTGTTGTTGGACGAGGGCCTGCATAATCGTCTCCACAGGTGTTGCGAGTCTAGCCCACAAAATACCCGCGTCGAAGGTTACGAGGGGTCAACGGTTCGGTGAGTTTTAGCACATCCTGAAACCGGGCGGATTTATTACGAGGGCCAGGCGAATTTCACGCGGAAGACGGGGAAGGGCCTAATTTGCGCAGGGGCGGTATGGTTGCCATTCCCGCAACTTTCAGCAGGCCATTGGAACTCTGCAATCGAGACCTCCGTATCCGTAAGGGCTGCATAAACTTGGCCCTGGCCGCCCAAAGGACTACCGCATGCGAATTCTCCTTCGCTATCTCCTGACGTTCGTTTTGTCCGCCTGTCCAGCACTGATGTACGCTCAGCAGCGCTTCACCGCGCTGGTGTTCCGCCATGCCAATGTGATTTCCATGTCCGGTGGGGAGGTGCTCCCCGACCGTGATGTCCTGATTGAAGGCGGAGTTATCAAAACGATCTCGGCGGGACGGCTGAAAGTTGGCCGGAATACGCTCGAGATTCCAGCCAGGGGCAGGTTTCTGATTCCGGGACTTGCCGACATGCACATTCACACCGATTTCGGCGACGAACAACAGTTGCAACTCTACCTGATCCATGGGGTCACTACCGCCCTCGACCTCAACGGCTCGGCCCGCGATCTTGAATGGCGACGACGGATCGCGGCCGGAGAGCTGCTCGGCCCTACCCTGTACGTTGCGGGTGGCATTCTCGATGGGGATCCCAAACGCCCCGATCACGTATTCGTCAAAGATCGCGAGAGCGCCCAGAGGATCGTGCGGCAACAAGCCGAAGCGGGCTACGACTTCGTCAAGCCTTACAGCAGCCTTACGTCCGAAGCCTATTACGGAATTCTCGAAGCCGCAAAGCAGAACCACCTCCGGGTTGTCGGTCATGTTCCCCGCGCGGTCGGGGTTGAGAACGTGCTCCGCGCCCGCCAGGACGCGATTGCCCACTACGAAGAGTTGTACCGCTATTTTGTCGATCGGTCGACGGCTCCTTTCGACGCAAAGCCTGACCCCGCGCGGATTCCGGCCCTCATTCAGGAGATTCGGGACAACCAGGTATGGATCATCTCGACCCTGTCGGCCATGACCAACATATTGGATCAAGCCACCGATCTAGGGTCGGTATTGCGCCGTCCGGAGATGAAGATGGTTCCCGCTTCCTACCTGCGAGAGTGCAAAACCGACGACCCCTATGCCAATAAGCCGAAGTCGTGGGTCGTCCAAAACCAGATCACCGTGCCCTTCCTGTTTCAGTTGGCGGGCAAACTCAACGAGGGCAATGTGCCGCTGATGGCTGGAACCGACGCCACCAACCCAATCCAGATACCCGGCGCTTCGATGCACGACGAACTGGAAGTGCTCGTCCGGGCCGGTCTGTCCCCATACCAGGCTCTGCTCGCGGCGACTCGCAATCCGGCGCTTTTCCTGAACCGGAACGCCGGCACCGTGGCCGAAGGAGAGATCGCAGAATTGGTTCTGCTGGATGCCAGTCCCCTGGGCGACATCAAGAACACGAGGAAGATTCGCGGCGTGGTAAAAGGATCGATCTGGCTGGATCAAACCGAAATCCAGCGCCTCAAAAACCGGCTGATCGATCACTTTGCAAAGGAGTGACTTCGCCGTTGATATGAGGTCTTACCCATCATTACGGGCGTAACTTTGCGCCACCCTATGTGCGACGATACGCTGGCTGATGCGCCTGTTGCGCTAGCCATGAGCACGAGCAGTTTCATTTCGAAGTGGCAGTCCGCTTCCACCCCGCAAGCGACGGGTTGTGTTTGCCGGCAAAGGGAATCTGCACGATGAGTACCGGAACCACTCCGGCGCTCTCGCCAGGAACCACCAAGCGGAGGGTCCCTCGCTACAAGCTAACCGTGCCTTTGGGTCTCACCGTGTTGCGCTCGGGCATCCCGGACAATATTTCTGGACGTACCCTCGAGATAGGGGAAGGCGGGATTGGTGTTGTGGTCGCGTCGCAGCTCCTGCTGGGCGAGTCCGTTCGCGTCGAGTTTCTGCTTCCGCACATGAACACGCCGGTGCGGGCCACGGCCATTGTGCGCTATCAGCGTGCGCAGTGCTTTGGGCTCGAGTTTCTCCGTTTGCCGGATGAACAGCAATCGGTCATTCGTTATTGGACGCGACACGAAGCCGAAATTTTATTGGTGGGCAAGAGGCCGCATAATGTTCCGGCACGCGCCACGTCGGGAGAAGCGGTGGCCGCAGCCACACCACTTTCGGACATCGAAGACCCTGGAGACTCAAAACGCAGGCCTCGCGTGCGGCGCGTGGTTGCGTTCGCTGTTCCCATCATCGTGGTGGCCGCGCTGGGGTGGTGGCGATGGCAGCAAGGATGGACGGAGTTGGAGGCGCAGGTCCCGGCAAAGGAAGCCGTCGTAGCCAAGCCACAGGTGACGGTGCCGGCCGATGCCATGCAGCGGCGCATCCGACACGAGGTCGCGCCGGAGTACCCGGAAGTCGCTCGACGCGCCGGAGTACAAGGCACGGTAGTGCTGGATGCCATCGTGAGTGGGGAGGGCGCCGTGACACAACTGAAGGTGGTCAGCGGACCCGAGGCACTATCGCGCGCGGCCATCGATGCGGTGCGGTGGTGGCGCTATGACCCTTATCTTGTAAATGGCCAACCGGCGACCGTAGAGACCACCATAGCTGTAGGTTTCCGGTTGGCAAACTAGTGTCGTGTCCCGGTGCGTGTAAATCTTTGGACGCCTTCGCGTACCCGGGCGCTTATAGCCAAAACTAAGTCGGCCCAAAACTAAATCGAAGGTCGTTGTTTCACTCGTGACCCGGTCGGCGAGTGTGCTGGTTATTTCAACAACCAGTTTCGAAATAGCGGGGTGTTCGCGGAGTCAGGGGTTGCCGGGGGCGATCTCCATTGTCACAATCAGCCAAACACTGATGAGAGTGAGCCGGCAGTCTCAACCGCGCCGGAGCCCGCGACCCCACAACCTTCCCCATCTTCAGAGCCGTTGCAATAGGGGCGCTGAGGTGGACGTGCATGGCGGGCGGCGGCTCGGGCTGTTAAGGGGCGTTCTATCTAGTTGCGTTCAGGGAGCACCGGCAGTGCCACGGGATTGACCGCGGCCGGATCGTCCCGCAACTTGATATACAACAGCGTTCCGTTCGGACGGGGCACGGCAAGACTGGTCTGGGAAAATCCGAGGGGAACGGGCGCGCTGTGTTTGAATTCGGAGTCGGCAGCGATCGACTCAATCAGAAACAAGTTCGTGCCACTCAGCGTGCATTGTTTGTCCGGGCTATCCGGGCAAGTGACTTCCTTCAACGCGGGCACGCGCACCACGCTGGCCAAGGGCTGCCAGTCGCCGGCGATTCCGTTGGCATCGACCGGTCGGAAGCGCAGCGGTCCAAAAACCGAAGCTCCCAGGCTCTTCAAAGGGTCGAGGACGGCCAATACGGTTTGCGAATCCTGCAAGGTCAGGCCGCCATCCGCCAGGGTGAGATCCACGTGCGCGGATTCATCCTGATTTGCCACTTCAATCTTTTCGGCGCGCGGGAACGGCGAAGGAATTTCGCTCTTTATGAAAAACGAGAGTCGGCCATCCTGGGGGAAGTCGTCCGGATTGGCGAGGCGAATCGTCGCCGAGTTTGCGGACGCACTCAGTTGAACGTTCTTGCTGATCAAACTGACTTTGGGGCGCGAAGGTTCCACCGCGGTTTGCAGTGCCACAATCCGCCCGTCCTTGAGCGCGACCTTGGCCTCCAGCTTTTCTCCGGGATGCAGGGCGGACGTGGCCACGGGGTCGGGAGCCGAGAGCCTCAGTTGGTCTTGTTCCTGGACCCGCGACAAGCCTGCGGGAAGGAAGTGAACGCCATTGAGCTCGAGTCCCACAACCTCGTCGAGGCGCGTGCCTTTCAACACTCCGTTTTGATCACCGACATTGATGGTGAAACGATCAAGGCGGCCGACCTCAGAGTAGGTGTGCAGCTGCACCTCGTCGGGCTTGGATAGTCCATGTTGCTGCACCAGCATCGTCATCGTTCCCGGGGCTTCGTCTTTCAGCGGCACTTGAACTTTCAGTTCGTCGGGCTTTTCTGCTTTCCACGTGGTCTTTAGAAGCTTGCCGTGCTGGTTTTTCACGGTTACATCGCCCACGCAGGCGGCTTCGTTCGAGTGCAGGTGCAGCGTATCCTCGCGACCGACGATCAGACTGCTTTCGTCGGCCGAGGCGATCACCCATTTCGATGGCTGGGCGCTGCGCAACTGGAAGACGGGCCCGTTGATTGGGTCGAAGCCCCAGTATCCGCGAAGAGTGCCACGCAGGTCGTTCTCGAGGTGCGCGGTCCGCAGCGCGCCGGTGTCAATGGCGAAGCCCCCGTGCAACGGATCCGCGCGCGCGGGCAAGTCGAGATTTGTGTCCGGCCCCCCGTCAATGTGCAGGGCAAAATCGTGGGCGAGCGCGGTGGAGAAAACCAGGGGAGCGCCTTCTGCGGCCAGCACCAGCGAAGGAGTCTGCAGGCAGAACACCTGCTTGGGGTCAACCGCTCGCAGGGGAGGGAATTGGGCCGCCTCCACGGCGGGCAGGCTCATGACCAAAACCGATTTGGGCTTGCTGAACGAGGGAGGATTGTTGAGCTTGAGATCCAGAGCCATCGCGGCGAGCGCGCCGGCTGAAATCAGCGTCAAATAAATGAGCGTCTCGACGCTGCGGCCGGGCAGCACTCGGTCATAGACCTGCAGCATGTACACGGAGACCGTCAGCACCAGCAAATTCACTGCCATGCTGAGCAAACCGACTGCGATCAAACCTTCGCGGCACCGATAAAGAACGCTTGAGAGTTGATTGTCGGTGTCCGACATGACTGCGCTGTCAAACTCACTGTTGGACGTGGTTCGAGATTTCGGGAGCCCGCGTTAGCGGGACCCCGAAATGACAGGAGACGTTATTCGTGATGCGTCAAATGAAGCAGCGCGGCGAGATCATCCACCGTGAGGTTCGATCCCCCATTTTGGTCGAACGCATCATGAAGCTGCTGCTTCAGATCCGCCATCACGCTATCTGCATGCGTCGGACCGTTGGATGCGGAATCGATCGCGTTCCACAAAGCCGTGTCGGTGAGAACCTTGTCGACCCCTTGCGGGTGGCCGGGTTGATTCAACCCCTGACCGAAGATGGTGGAGAGCTGATCGCTGGTAATCCCGCCGAACGACCCATGACTATGCGAGGTCGTGCCCGCACTGTCCACGCTCGTGCCTGCGCTTGCGGGACTGGAAGGCTGCTGCTGCACAGCTGGGTTGGCGGCGGCGGTGCCTGAGCTGCTAGAAACAGGTTGCGCTGTGGCTTGCTGTGCTGCCGCCGTGGAGACCGGACCAATGAGCGACTGATCGACCCCGGAACTAGCAAGGAACGCGTTGATGCTTTGGTCGCTGGTTTGGACCAATCCATGTTTTCCAACCAGGTAGTTTGTCCCGTCGCTGAAGTGAAAGACTTCAACGTTTTTCACGATATCCACTTCACCCGCAGAGTTGGTGAGGGTGGTGCCTTGCTTGGTGACCGCGAAGGTGTAGTCCTGCTTGGACCCATCAAGGAGCAAGTAGTCTTTGCCTGAATCGCCGTTGATGGTATCGTTGCCTTGGCCTCCCATCAGGATATCCCGACCATCGCCTCCGCTGAGGACATCATTGCCGGCGTTGCCGTTGAGAACGTCATTTCCTCTTGCACCATAGAGGTGGTCGTTACCGTCACCACCGGTTAGGTGGTCGCTTCCACGACCGCCTCTGAGAACAAGATTCTCAGGTGGTGGGACGGCGCCTCCGCTGGTGCCGGTCCCGGTCCCGGTGTCGCCGGTTCCACCGCCAGTGTCCCCGGTGCTCGTGCCGGTGCCGTTGCTGTCACCGGCGCCCGTGCCTGTGCCGCCCAGTACCTGACCCTGTACCCGTGTCCCCGGTGCTCGTGCCGGTGCCGTTGCCATCACCGGCACCCGTGCCTGTACCCCCCGCGCTCGTGCCAGTGCCTGACCCTGTACCCGTGTCCCCGGTGCTCGTGCCTGTGCCGTTGCCATCACCGGCGCCTGTGCTCGTGCCGGTGCCCGACCCCGTACCCGTGTTCCCGGTGTTCGTGCCGGTGCCGTTGCCATCGCCGGCGCCCGTGCCTGTGCCGCCCGCGCTCGTGCCAGTGCCTGACCCTGTACCCGTGTCCCCGGTGCTCGTGCCGGTGCCGTTGCCATCACCGGCGCCTGTGCTCGTGCCGGTGCCCGACCCCGTACCCGTGTCCCCGGTTCGTGCCGGTGCCGTTGCCATCGCCGGCGCCCGTGCCTGTGCCGCCCGTGCTCGTGCCAGTGCCTGACCCTGTACCCGTGTCCCCGGTGCTCGTGCCGGTGCCGTTGCCATCCGCAGCGCCCGTGCCTGTACCGGTGGCGCCACCAGTATCGCCAGTGCCGGTTGTCGTCCCGCCTGCATCGCCGCTGCCCGGCATACCGGCTAGCCAGCTAGACTCGTCGGGATAGTTTTGTGAAATCGAACTCCCGCTTCCGCTGGAATGGCTTTCGAACCCGGCAAAGTTGTAGTCGCTGCCCCACGAAAATTTGCCGGAGCTATCAGCCATGTAATACTGGTTGTTGCTCCAGGTGTTGTTGTTGAGCATCGTGGATTGCTGATAGTCCGTGACCCCGCCGATGAAGCCATCGCGACCAGCGCCACCATGGTCGACGATGATGTTGTCGTGAACGGTATTGCCCGTCGTTAGCCACGGGCCATAGGTACCAGTGCCTCGATTCTGCTGGATGAGGACGATGCCGTTGCTGCCTCCCGTCATGTCGATCTTGTTGCCGTAGATATCGACGTTCGAGGAATTTTGAATCTGGATTTCATTCCCCCACCACCAACTGCGCGGATCCTGCGCGCCGTTATCGATGAGCACATTGTCGCGAATGGTCGCGTCGTAGCTGATCTCGTGGCTTATGCCGGCGGCGGTATTGTGTTCGATGAGGTTGTTTGCGTAGAGTGTGTGGATGTTGTTGATGTCGGTCCACATGCCGTAGCCGTTGTTGTCGTGAGAAAAGTTGTTGGTCACGACCAGCCCGTCGGTTCTGGTGAACTTGAACCCGCCACCCTCCCAAAGCACGTCGATGCCTGACCAATAACCGTTATGGGCGATCTCGTTGCTATCGACGAGTATATTGGCGCCTGAGCCGCCCAAGCCCATCTGTCCGTTGTCGTGTACGGAATTGCCGACGATCTTGCTGTTGTCCTGAAGCTTGATACCGACACCGTAGTTCAGGCGAACCTCGCTATCCTTAACAGTCCAGTTCTGGCCTCCCATTATCGCGCCAGACTGTGCGGGTGAATCGTACTTCTCGATGACTAGATTTTGTATGGTGACGTTTTGCGCACTGCCATGGAACGCGTCTGCCAGTTTGCCCGCCTCGACCACATGTCCGGTTGGGTCATCGGCGAGGTAAATTTGATGGTTTGTATAGTCGAAGTAGAAAGTGCCGGAGGTGAGCTTTGAAAGCGCATCGACCGGCTTTAATGGGGTGTTGTCAAAAAACACCGTCTCGGGATAACCCGCGCGCATTGCGCCCGACACTCCTTCATCGGTGGCTACGCGCTGGCCTTGCTGCATCTGCCCACCAATCACCCAAGCGTTACCTTGATGCGTGAAGTTGGTGAGGGTGTCCGAACCGTTGAGGATCGCACCTTCGGCCCCGAGAAACGTCTGGCCGCTCTTTGGAGCAAGAGAAACGCCGTGATAGACGCCGGGCTCGAAATAGAAAGTGGCCCCGGTTGGGGCCGCGTTCACGATAGCCGAGACGTTGTCGCCGGGTTGAAGAATGATCGCGCCGGTGGGCGCTGATGTAGGCTTCGTTCCGTAAGTTCCCATGGTGCCCTCCTACGGCTTTTTTGGCTAATAGTCAGAGCCGGTGGGTAGTGCGGATTTATTGGTCTTCCGCACCGGCTTTCCCCTCCAAAAATGACGCGCGAACGCCAAAGGGGCGACCGCGAGCAAGCGTCGTTGCTGCACGTGACCCCTCGGTGCCTTTTGCACACCTCGGGAATAACAGGCGACGTCGGGTGTTCTGGAGTGATCGTGACCAGGCATCCGTCGCCAGTTTCACCTAGCGAGCGGGTCCCAAGGGCCTTCAGCCTCAGGGACAAACGTGCACTGGGCGCGTACTCCGAACAGTGCGCCACGACCCAAAACATGGGTTTGTTCCGATACTTTCCCTCAGGCAAAACCAAAACATTCAATCTTGATCGAACTTTGCTCAAATCATTGAAAATTTGAGGCAATTTGGCGGCTGGGAATTGGGGTCTTACGCCCCCCAACAATTTGTCCTTCGAGCAGGAACACCGGGCTCCCGGCCTTGAAGCGATAGGCCGTGTCGCGGTCGATGGTGGTCTCGCGATAAGGCCGGTGCAGAAGATCGAACAGGCCGAGATCGATCGAGGTCCGCTCGGTGAGCTGCATGCCGTCGACGTCGATGGTCTTGCCCGAGGTGCTAGCGCCGGACGCGGTGATCTCGTCCATGATGAAATAGCGCGGGCCGTTCATCAGCACCATGAGCGCGCCGAAGCGCTGCTTCATGGCGTCCTCGCCGATGTCGTCCCAAATCTTCGCCGGGCAATCGTTGTGGCCGAGCGTGTTGTACACGGTGGCTTTGAGATGGAACCCGTCGCGGACCACGGGGATGATCTCGCAGTAGCGGGCGTTGCGCACGCCCTCGATGGTGTGGCCGTTGATGATCGGCTCGGCTGAGGCGGTCTGGACACTTGCGCCGAGGATAAGAACGGCCGCGAATGTGCTAGATCGAATGCAGTCCATCATCATCGTCATCACGCTCGCGAAATTGGTGGCTAGAATGAGAAAGTCACGAGAAAACTATCCGGAAAAACATACCGGCCGGTTACTCATATTGGCCACGGCGACGCTAATGATCGCGTCGTTGGCTTACGCCGAGACGCCTGCGGTCCCGCCAAGCGGGTGCTACGTGACCGCCCTTACCGACTTCAGGCTTGGTTCGCGGCAAGCTCTCCGACGACGGGGGATGGTGGAACGTCCTAACATGCCTGCTCAAGACGCTCTTGGCCAGCGTGCCGCTCCCAATGGCGGCCTGTATTCAATAAGACGAAGGGCAGCCTTGGACGTTCTATGTTGGTCCTGAGGAAGCGCCGTGTCATAGTGAGGACGCGACGGGCTTTGCAAAGGACGGACACAGTGCGGACACGGATTAGGGGGAGGGCTGACCAAATCGCACAAAGGCTATAGGGGGCGGGAATGAAGGCTACCACGTACATAGTTCTCATGGCGGCTTGCCTGATGCTGCTCGCTACGGCTCCCGCCAGAGCGGTGGATTGCACCGCCATCCGAGCGGCTTGCGCAGAACGCTGCCAAACCATTGCCGGTACCGCCCAGCAAAAGAATTGCGTCAACCGATGTTCGATTTCATCCTGCAAACAAACGCCCCTTGCGGCCCGCGCTTGTGATGCTAACGCCCAGACTATTTGCAGCAGTTCATTTCGCTCCTGTTCCGATGCGTGCACCACATCGTTTGCCGCAACGGCGGCCACTATACAGGCTCAGGCTTCGTGCACGACGTCCTGTTGCACGAAATTCAAGCTGTGTTTGGCACAGCGTCAATGCGAGATAAGTACCATCACCGGCATCACGTGCGAGGAAGGTACTTCCCCGTAACTTAGACCGACGCGCACCGTGGGCTGGCTGGCATCTTTCGGCTGCGTCATCCTCCTTTGGTAGTAGCGCGGGAGCGACGTCCCGCAAAAATTGTAGTCGTGTTAGGCATTGTCGGACATCGGAACCTCCAACGCGAATTTCGGTGTCAAGTCGTGGCGGTCGGGACTGCGCGACCGGCCGCTGCGCACCACAGGCCCTCGGCGGGTTTCTTGGGGTTATACGTCGCCGCTAAGTTCAAGTGACCCTTCTGTCCAAGCACGCTGGCAGCGTAGGGTATCCGTCCTCGTCATATTCCAGGGGATAGTCCTCGCCATGGAGTGGCATAACTGGACCGCTCCAGTAGCGCCCTTTGCGGGAACTGGGTTTGCCTCTCTAGCCCCGGTGCAGACTGCCGCAAGCGCTCCGGGCCGGGGCCGTTCTTGCCAATACTTTGGACGCAATGGGACGCTAAAATAAAAAATTGGTTTGTCGATGGAGACGTTCATGACGACGGGATCACTTCTGTATTTGCGGTTAGCGATAATCGGATTGGCTCTATGCTGCCCATCGAGCTCTTTCGCTGGTCAGGAGCTTGCTATCGCAGGGACGGCGAAGGTCAAACCAGAGCAGGCCCGTTCGATTGCCTTGAAGGCACGTCCCGGGGCCATAACCTCAGAGGAACTTGAGAAAGAAAAAGGAGGCAGCGGTTTTCGCTACTCCTTCGTGGTCAAAAGCGGCACGGTCCTCTACGAGGTCGGCGTGGATGCGCAAACAGGCAAGGTTCTGGAAAACTCAAAGGAGGGTCCGAATCCGGACTAACTCGCGGCACTGATGCAAGGGGGGCGTCGGGCTTCGGCCGGCGCCCTTTTTCACTTTTCTTTGTCGGCAAGTGCCTTTTTGGTGCGCTTCCATTCGCGAAGCCCGAAGTGCCAACTGTAATCGTTTTTGCCGGCCTGAAGTTTCTGGGCCTGCTTCAATGAATAGATCGGGGTTTTAAGCGAGAGACCATCGTTCTTGTCGTCGCCGCTGTCGGAAATGTAGATCGTAGGCATCGCCGCCTCCGTTCGGAAACCGCATCCAGTTAGCACATACCTAATTCAGTAGTCGGCTTCGGGCCGCGCGTTCCGGGGGAACCCGGATGACACGGCCCGCGTTACATCTGCGCGCGACCCCACGTCCTGCCAAATCCCCAAACATTTGCGCGTGGGGAGCGCTCTAGTAACCAGCGTAAGGACAAGCCCCGTAGACGCCGGGGCTTTTTCTTTGGGGCCGCCAAAACCTCGCCTTACCTTCCCTGAGCGCGGCGTCGGGGCGCCTCCGTGGGATTTAGCGACGGTTTAAGAGAACGGCTCTGGCTCTAGGAGCTCCGGGAGCGCCGGGCTGAATGGTCCTTGATACACCTCGTGAGCATTTTCCCTTCGGCGGGCAAGTGACGCACTCCTCACCCTGGTCACCATTGTCTACACAAAAAATGGTGTTGCCCTTTTTTGTGTAAGACACACACTCACCACCGCGCGCCGCACAAAGTCTAACTGCCTGGGAAAGGTTCGTAGCCAACGCGGGTAGGGAAAGTGTTGCGGCAAGGATCAGCACCAACGAAACAATCCCAAGTCTGATCGCGTCACGCATCTTCGAGCCTCCTCGGCAGGTAGGACCCCCGTACCGTACACCGAAACCGGTATCGACAGGTAACCGATAGCATCAGCGACGCCCGGGCGGGCTAAACGAGAAGGCGCGCGAGTCTCGGGTGGATTGTATAAAGGCACCGATCTTAGGTGCCGGTCGCATCCTTCACGCACTTCTCGGTGAAGCTGGTTTTAGCCGCGCCCGACAGCTTCTTGTCCGACGCCTGAGTATCGCAAGCCGTCGCTGAGTCCTTCTCACACTTCTTCATCCAAATGGACCACGACCACGTGGTTCTATGGGGCCTGCTGCAGTCCACAGCATCGCAGATCAAATCGGCCCAGGACGCACTTGGAGCCAACCGGATAGCGCTCGAAGGCGTCCGCGAGGATGGCCAGCCGCACCACGCTCGATGTGCTTAACGCCGAGCTCGAATATCTCGGCTCGCAAATCCAGCTGGTAACGGCCAAGCGCGACCGCGTCGTCGCCGAATATTCCATCTACGGCTCGATTGGCCGGCTCGACGCACAAAGTCTAGGTTTATCAGTGCCTCACTACGACCGCTTGAGCACTACAACATCGTCAAGAACAAGCGGTTTGGGCTCAGGCCGCCGTCCCCGCCCGCCCCCGACGAATGATCGTCCGGAGTAGGGTTGCAACCTCAAATCCACCCCGGCGCCGTGAGGGAATGCTCAACCTGCACCCCAGTGATGACGATATCGATGATAACCAAGTGGACCAATTCGCCCGGCACTGAACGACTCCTCCTGACCGAAACCAGATATTGAAGAACCGACTTCAATACCCGAAGGAGAAGGCGAGTTGGCATAAACGCGTGGGGTGCCTCCTCAGAGGCACGCCATTTGCGCCTTACCGCATGGCTCGGGACGGTGATCGTTCATATTGACGTCTGCCAAGTGGAGCGCGCACCATATGGATCGTATCGTCTGCCAGAAATAATCCAACCGATGTTGGCAGATTTCAAACTTGCAAATAGCGAAAATGCGTTTGGAAGGTGCCACCCAGGGTGACATTGATCTAATGCTCGATGAGTTCGAGGAGATTGACGCGCCTGACGATGAGGCTGAGGGCAAGCTCGTTATGGTGGTTCTCAGACAAGCTGCCAGGCTGCACAGCTAGCGGTCATCGTCCCCCGCAAAACTTCTAGCGGGGAGCCTTAGAGAAGCAGCGCAGAGATCGGCCTCGTAACGTCAGACCAATAGGCAGCCTAATTCCATCGCGCTGTGCGTGGCGCTAGTGAGTCCGTAGCCTGCATGGGGTTGACCCATCCAGAGGAACCCTCAAACCTGCTTCTGCAGAAGTTGCTGTATAGAAATTAGCTATCGTCCGCCTTGAACCGCCTGGAGATCTCCCTCGCCGGGTCGTGGTCAGTCAGACGAACTAAGTCACGATAGGCCGAGTCGGCTTGGATGCTTGCAGCATCTGCACTGTCATGGAGAAATTGATGGAGCCCGAGCTTCACCACGAGGCCGCGCAGCCCTTCGGCTGGCGTCGCCGCAATGTGCGCCTCGACGTCCGCGAGTACTTCGCGCTGGGCGACGGCTTCTTCCTCGCATGTCGCCGCTTGCATGGCCTCAAACGCGGCGAGCCACTGCTTAAACATCTTTACGAGCTTCTCATCTGCGAGCTTTTCGACCATGTCGTTCCCCGCTTTCAACGGGAACATTAAGGGGCTCCAGCGAAACGCACGGAACTATTGGCTCTTAGGACGCTCCGGATATTCAGACCCCTTCATTACCTCACATAGCGGCTCCCATTCGGCGAGCGCCAGTAACAACCCCCTCGTAGCTCGAACTGATAGCGGCACCTGATAGATCTCACCACCCGATGATTCTAACTGCGCTATTAGCGTGGGGAACACGCCGTGCGCAACGAGGCCAGCATTGCGGCTCTTTAAAATGCGACAGTCCGCAATCAGCGGGAGCTGCGTAATCCTCTTGCGTTTAGGTTTATCTGCCACTGGGTTTCACCCTTTCGGGTGCGGAGTTAAAGAAAGTAACGGGAGGTACAGCCCCCGTAGGGCTGAGATCTTGAAACATCTTCTAGCCAGCTGGCACGGCATCCCGCAGGGAACTGGGGGGCAAAAAATCTCCACCACAAATAACAGCATAGCAGGGTTCCCGATCGGGAGATTAAGAGCGTTAGTGTAAACCGACGCCTCAATACGGCCCGCAATTGGACGCAAGCCCTGATGGGCTACTACCCCCAAAGGGCTACTAGCCATTTTTCCCAAATGAAGTGCACGATTGCATACCACCGTCGGGGCATGGACAGGCACCGGTCGCGAGCGTCAAGCTCACGCCTGACAAGGTGGTGAGCGACGAGGATAGATCCAAAAAAAATCCGGGAAATTGCTCGTGTGTGCGCGGATCTCTCAACGAGTGCATCGACCACTAGAGAACACGATATCTTCGCCGACCTAGCTTCGAAGTGGCTCATCATTGCTCTTGATAGAGAAACTCAGTTCGCAATTGATCGGGACCGCTTCGACGACGGCGGCTCCGCGCAGCACGGGACTTCTCCGGTCCCACGGGGGGCGGAACCAGTGGCGGACGCCGCCACCAGCACTAACTGTAAGAGTTTAGGCTCCGTGTCATCAATCGCGCTAAAGGGTACCCCCCGCTCGCCTTCGAGCCTAGCGATGATCTGGTAATGATTATCGATTTGCTGTGCCCAGCCTCCAATGCCAGTTAATCAGGGCGGGTTCCAAACTAGGTACCGCGACTCGCGCTCGTGAACAGGGTCCGGGGTTTGCTTACCGGCGGCGGTGCTCACGCTGCCGACTGGGCTTTCCTTCCACTATTTGGATCGGACCGAGGCTAACGGCGCCTAAAACAGCGCAGGCAGAAGATGCCAATGACCTCCGTCAAACGTTACTTTACTCGTGAGTGGGAAGTGCGTTCCAAAATTAACGCGGCTCTCCGCTTCAAACATGCGTTCTCGGTCTATTGATGAGGCGAGGGGGAAAAGATCGGCGAGAGCCACCTCCGTCGCCTCGGACCGTGGATTGCGCCGCCATGCCTCATACGCGAGCGCAATGCGCTTAAGCAGTTGCCGCTTGTCGCGCGCGTCTATGCTTCTCATGTGTCGCCGAAGACCTGTTTCTGCGCCCTCCTTGGTTTCAGGCACTTCGCAAACACCCAGAAAGATGAAAAAGACGAGGTTTAGCTTAGCTGTGCTAGGACCTAAAATCTCGCTGAGACCACCCCAGTTCCTGGGCCTTATGGTTTGCCAAGGTCCAAGCTCGCAAGCGAAAATCCAAAGGTCCAAACAGTTTCGTAGCCCTCAGTTCAACGCTGCCCTCGCGCTTAGAATAAATCACCAAATGGTCGGTGCCGGGGGCCGTAATAATGATGTCCTCGCCTCGCACTTCGACATTCACATCTTTCGTGTCTGTCATAAGCACCTCCCGAAACTGTGTTGAGCCGGAAAGAAAATAACTTGAGAACGAGGCCGCAAGGAAAAGTTCAAACGGCGTACTTCTGACGGCATAGCTCCTTCGTCAGCTATCCGCTCGCGAGGCCGTGGCCATGCCCTTGCCGATGTCCGAAGTTCAAACCAAGGAGGCGAGCCCGTAGTCGCTGTCATTGGCCCAGGCTACCGCGCCGAGCTAAAGGGCCTCAACTGGGCAGGATTGCGACGAGCGGAGGGTCGCTTGAAACCGCGTTTCGACTTCAGG